>NZ_JALJRD010000016.1:90399-92289 GCF_024519875.1 Bradyrhizobium sp. Bra64
CCGACGCTGACGGTCGACGAGACGGTGCTGGCGACCAACGCGACGGCGAGCTTCGCGGGCGCGTTCACGCCTGTGTTCGGCGCGGACGGCCCACTGGATGCGAATCATGACGGCGTGGCCGATGCGGGAGCGGTGACCTATACGCTGGGCGTGGTTGCGGGCGCGTCCGGTCTGGTCGATACGCTGACCGGCCAGGATGTCATCCTGTCGCTCGTGGGCGGCCAGGTGGAAGGCCGTACGGCCGTGAGCAGCGATCTGGTGTTCACGGTCACCGTGGATGCGACGGGCAATGTGACACTGGACCAGCTGCGGTCTGTGGTTCATCCCGACGCCACCAATCCGGACGACAGCACTACGCTGTCGGCGGCGAATCTGATCACGCTGACGGCGACGGTGACCGACGGCGACCTCGACACCAACCAGGCGACGCTGAACATCGGGCAGTCGCTGACCTTCCTCGACGACGGTCCGAGCATCTCGGTGAACGAAGAGGCGCCGACGCTGACGGTCGACGAGACGGTGCTGGCGACCAACGCGACGGCGAGCTTCGCGGGCGCGTTCACGCCTGTGTTCGGCACGGACGGCCCGCTGGATGCGAATCATGACGGTGTGGCCGATGCGGGAGCGGTGACCTATACGCTGGGCGTGGTTGCGGGCGCGTCCGGTCTGGTCGATACGCTGACCGGCCAGGACGTCATCCTGTCGCTCGTGGGCGGCCAGGTGGAAGGCCGTACGGCCGTGAGCAGCGATCTGGTGTTCACGGTCACCGTGGATGCGACGGGCAATGTGACACTGGACCAGCTGCGGTCTGTGGTTCATCCCGACGCCACCAATCCGGACGACAGCACGACGCTGTCGGCGGCGAATCTGATCACGCTGACGGCGACGGTGACCGACGGCGACCTCGACACCAACCAGGCGACGCTGAACATCGGGCAGTCGCTGACCTTCCTGGATGACGGCCCGAGCATCACGGTGACGACGACGGCGGCGCCGGCGGATGCCCTGGTGGTCGACGAGACCAACCTTGCGATCAACGCGACGGCGAACTTTGCCGACAACTTCTCGGTGGTGAGCAATTACGGTGCGGACGGTGCCGGCACGATCGCATCGGCCTATGCGCTCGGCGTCAAGAGCGCGAGCGTGGATTCCGGCCTGATTGACGTTGACACCGGACTGCACGTCCTGCTGGTGCTGAACGGCAATACGGTTGAGGGCCATGTCGGGCCGACGGCGATTCTGGCCTTCACGGTCACCGTGGATGCTGCCGGCGTCGTGACGCTGGACCAGCTGCGGGCGCTGCAGCATCCGGATGCGACCAATCCGGACGACACGGTGACGCTGTCGGCGGCGGACCTGATCACGCTGACCCGGGCCGACACGATCACGGACGGCGATGGCGATACCGCCACCAGCTCGTCGAGCATCAATATCGGCCAGGCGCTGACCTTCCATGACGACGGTCCGAGCATCACGCTGACGACGGCGGAGCCGGCGGACGCCTTGGTGGTCGACGAGACCAACCTTGCGATCAACGCGACGGCCGACTTTGCCAACAACTTCGCTGTGAGCGGCAGTTACGGTGCAGATGGCATCGGCTTGATCGCGTCGACCTATACGCTCAGTGTCAAGAGCGCGAGCGTGGATTCCGGCCTGATCGACGTTGCGACCGGGCAGCACATCCTGCTGGTGCTGAACGGCAATACGGTCGAGGGGCATGTCGGCGCGACGGCGACGTTGGCCTTTACGGTCACCGTGGATGCTATCGGCGTCGTAACGCTGGACCAGATCCGCGCGCTGCAGCATCCGGATGCGACCAATCCGGACGATACGGTGACGCTGTCGGCGGCGGACCTGATCACGCTGACCCGGGCCGACACGATCACGGAC
>NZ_JALJRD010000016.1:92383-120360 GCF_024519875.1 Bradyrhizobium sp. Bra64
CGACGGCGCCGGCGGATGCCCTGGTGGTCGACGAGACCAACCTTGCGATCAACGCGACGGCGAACTTTGCCGACAACTTCTCGGTGGTGAGCAATTACGGTGCGGACGGTGCCGGCACGATCGCATCGGCCTATGCGCTCGGCGTCAAGAGCGCGAGCGTGGATTCCGGCCTGATCGACGTTGCGACCGGGCAGCACATCCTGCTGGTGCTGAACGGCAATACGGTCGAGGGGCATGTCGGCGCGACGGCGACGTTGGCCTTCACGGTCACCGTGGATGCTGCCGGCGTCGTGACGCTGGACCAGATCCGCGCGCTGCAGCATCCGAATGCGACCAATCCGGACGATACGGTGACGCTGTCGGCGGCGGACCTGATCACGCTGACCCGGGCCGACACGATCACGGACAAGGACGGCGATTCCACCAACAGCTCGTCGAGCATCAATATCGGCCAGGCGCTGACGTTCCATGACGATGGCCCGAGCACGATTTCTCCGGACTACGCCATTCTGAACAACAGTATCGGCGCGAGCTTTACCGCATACCTCGACTTCGACCACAACATCGACAACAACGTCGGGGCCGATCAGCCTGGAACGATTTCGTTCGCAAACATCACGAACGGCGAATTGGCGGTTGGCGTTGTAAACGGCAGCACCGCAACTCTCACCTCCGGCGGGCAGAACATCCACCTCTACCTCGTGGACAACGATTCCAACCCGGCCACCCCCCTCCAGCTGCAGGGCTGGATCGGGAGCGCTCCTGGCGGAGGCGGCACCGAGGTGTTTGCCGTTACGTTGAACCCGGATGGCAGCCTTGCCACCAGCAACGATCAGTACACGATGCAGCTGTTCGCTCAGATCGGAGCGACCGAGACCCGAACGGTCAACGACTTCTCGTCTCTTGGCCAGAACACGCAGCAGTTCAAGGCGTTGGACGTTGCCAACACGACTCAGGATCTGCTGTTCTCGGGCTATGTGCAGCAACCCAACGGAACGTCGAACGCGTCGGGCGGAAGTTCCGTGTCCGCAAGTACGACCGGCATCGGCGTTGCCAACAACTCGATGAACGACGGCGACAATCTGCGAATTGATTTCGTCAACAGTGCAACGGTCACGAGCGGGAATAACAACGAGTACAGCTACTCGACGCACTACAACATCAACGACTTCCAGTTCGGTATCGTTCAAGTGAACGGCAGTCCGCCCGCAGATTCGATCGAAGTATGGGTGCGAATCTACAATGCGAATAACGACACGTCGGGCAACACGACGGCCACGGATTCCGCGCATCTCGCCGATGATCCTCAGCTCAACACGATCACGTCAATCGAGGTGAATGGGGTCAGCGTCAATCTGGCGTCACTGATCACGGACGGGAATGGAGGCTACCTGGTCACGGGGCTGGACCTTCACGATACCGTCCTGGTGCACGCGTCGGGCACCGGTTACGACCGGATCGAGATCGAGAACGCACTGCAGACTCCGACCTTCAATAACCCTGCGCTCAATGGCGAATCGTTCGACATCGGCACGTTCTCTTATGTGACGACCGCAACAACCATTCCCTCTGTCAGCATGTCGTTCGACGTGGCATTGACGGACGCGGACGGTGACAGTTCGACGAGCAGTCTCGGGATGACTTTGGTGTCGCCGGGGACGCTGTTCAACGACTACTCCGCTTCCGGGACGGGGGTTACGGCCACCGTGGGCGATCCGCTCGATCCGCAAGCCAACATCAAGGGATCCGACTTCAATGATACCTTGACCGGGAATTCGGCCGCGAACGTTCTGTCGGGCGGTATCGGTGACGATACCATCCGTGGGTTGGGGGGCGATGACGTCCTGATTGGTGGTGCGGGCAACGACAAGTTCGTTCTTGAAGCCACGGCGGCGCTCAACGGCCACGATACGATCGCGGATCTGCAGAGCACCGACGGGATCTTTGTCGACGTTGCCAGCCAGGCTTTGACGATTGGAACAGCAGCGTCGATCTCTGCCGCTCAATTTGTCTCGTCGAGCGCGGGGGTCCCGAACGAAGCATCTGCCGGAGCATGGAACGGAGCGGCGAATAGCTTCTTCTTCAACAACACCACGCACGAACTCTGGTACTCTGCAAGCGGTACCGGTACGGACAAGCTCGACCTGGCGCATGTCTCTACCGGAATTCCTGCGGCAGCGACCGTTCATACCTTCTGACGCAACTGCCGTGGCAGACATGCGCTCTGCCGGTTGACGTTGGATGAGCCGATATGCGGCGGCAAGGCGACCAGCCTTGTCGCCGCATTGCTTTCTCTCGGCTGAGCTGCGAAACTACACGGCCAGCAGCGAGAGAGTGCTGATCGGCGCCTATGGTGCTGAGCTGCCCAGGCTAGTCCAAGCAATGTGTCAGAGAAGCACCGGCAGCGTGCTCAGTGACCCGCCGCCACCGGTGTCCGCCGGCCCCGAGCCCGCCCATTCCGATCCCGCCGCCGCCGGCGCAGCTTCGGCCGTGAGCGGCTGAGCCTTCGCATAAGGCTTGGCGAACAGATGCACGCCGTCGTGATTGATCGCGAACAGCGGGGCGAAATTCAGCTCGCCGTTGTCCTCCCGCAAGCCCGCCCACCGGTTGTCCAGGATCAGCCAGCGGCCGTCGAGACGAGCCGCAAGCACCGCGTGGTCCTGCCGCACGGTCCGGTCACGGACGAGGAGCAGGCGCATGTCGGCGTCCGGGAAACCGGCTTCGCGCAACGCGGCGTATTTGGCGATCGCGTAGTCTTCGCAATCGCCTTTGCCCGTCGCAAAGCTCGCCAGTGGCGAGCTCCAGCGGTCGAGCTCACGATATTGGGCGAGATCGCTGACATAGCGGATCGCGGTGTTGACACCCAGATTGGCTTCCTCGAGCCGGGCGCGCCCGGACTTTGCCTTGACTGCACCGACAAGCCTGAGGAACTGCGCGGCGTTAGGCGGGCAGCTCGCGGCCTCGGACCTGCAGCGCTCGAGCACGGCTTGCTCGCGGGCGATCTCTCCTTCGACCGCACGCCATTTGCGCCAGACCTCGCTGTCAGGCGCCCGGAAGGTGAAGAGGCCGAACGGTTCATTGCCGAGCGGGGCAATGCCTGAAAGAGGGGCCGCTTCAGGTTGAGCGTCCGTCGCCGTGGGGGAGGGCGGCGTCAGCGCCGCCAGGCGCACGGCATTTGGTCCCCGGCCGCGCTCGCGGTCCAGCTTTGCCAGCACCGCGTTGATCGTGAAGAACGTCGCGGGAGCCTGAATGGTGTCCGCGCCGGATGGCGCGATTTCAGTCGAATCGGCCGGCCCGACATCGGCGGCGAGCGCGGCCGAGGTCGAAAAACCGTTGAGCGAGACCACCATGGCTGCTGCGAGCGCCAGAAAGTCCTGCCGCCGCTGTCCAAAACGCGACTTCATTGACCGTCCCCATATTTCGGGACGTCGCCGGCGTCTTTGCGCGCCTGATCGTCATCCCGACCTGTTTATCGGGAGCCAGCGTGCGCTCGGGCGCGCTTAAGTCGGGTTAAAGCCGGGGAAGGGGGGCCAGGAATGAGCCGGCGCGATGAACGCGCACCTCCAGCAACGCTAAAGCTTGCAGGCGCGGGTTAAGGACGCATTAAGCAAGGCGAGCGCCGCCCGGCCTAGTGCTCGCGCAAAGCCTCATCCCGCAAGGTGCGAGCCGGCTTCAGGATATAATCCAGAACGCTCTTCTTGCCGGTCAGGATCTCGACCGTCGAGATCATGCCCGGGATGATCGGGAGCGGAGCCTCTTCAGTGCCCAAATGGTTCTTGTCGGTTCGAACCATCACCCGGTAGTAGGTCTCCGGTCGCTGCGCCGACTCGCTCTTGTCGTCGAGGATCGTGTCAGCGCTGATCCGCTCGACCTTGCCGGCCAGATGGCCGTAAACCGAGGAGTCATAGGCGGATATCTTGACGACGGCATCCTGGCCCGGGCGGATGAAGGCAATATCCTGCGGCCTGATCTTGCCTTCGACCAGCAAGGTATCGTCGAGCGGAACGATGTCCATGAGGTTCGCACCGGGCTGAACGACGGCACCGATCGTGGTTACGTTCAGTTTATTGACGATGCCGCGAACCGGCGAACGCAGATCCGTCCTGCGAACCCTGTCCTGCGCCGACTTGATATTCTCGTCGAGGACGGCGAGATCGCCCCTGGACTTGGCGAGGTCCTCGTCGGCTTGCGCGCGAAATGTCGAGATCGTGGTCGCGATCTTCGATTTGGCTTCGGCCATCTGACCCCTGACCTCCGCGGACTGACGCTCCAGCCGGAGCATCTCGATCTCGGGGACGACCTTCTGTTCGTACAGCTTCCGGGTCAGCGTCAGCTCGCGATCGAGCAGCGCGGACGATTGGCTCAGCCTCGTGATCTGCTGGGTGAGAACGTCGATGTCTTGCGCGATCTTCTGCGCGCGGGCCTTGAACACGCTTCGTTCCGTCGCCACGGTCGCAGGTACAACCCCCTCGATCTGGTCCGGAAATACGATCTCGTTGCGCCCCCTCGCTTCGGCATCCAGGCGCGCAACGCGGGCCGCCATCGCGGCGCGGCGTTCCCGTATCTCGCCGAATTCGGACGCGAACTTGGTGTCCTCGATCCGCATCAACGACTGGCCTTGCTGAACCGTGGCGCCTTCCTGGACGAGAATGTCGCCGACGATCCCGCCTTCCAGCGACTGGACAACCTGAATTTGCCGCGAGGGAACGACCTTGCCATTGCCGCGCTTGACCTCTTCGAGCACAGCGAAATGAGCCCACGTCAGGAATGTCGCAAACAGGCCGAAGAAGGCCCACAGCAACATTCGCGAGGTTTTCGGCGTCCTCAGCTTGACGGCTGCACGGATGTCGTTGGCGTAAGTGAAATCAGCTGACATTGGATTTCTGCGCCGGGGGGACGGGTTGAACCACTCTGGGATTGGCGACAGACTCGGTCGACGGAGCCTTTCCTTGCAACAAGCTCAAGACGTGGTCGCGCGGTCCATCGGCGACCAGCCGCCCGTTGTCGAACAGCAGCAGGCGATCGACCATCGACAGCAGTGAAAGACGATGAGTGGAGATGATGATGGTCATTTGCGCATTATCGAGCGTCTTGAGTCGTTCGAGGAACTCGCTTTCGCTGCGGACGTCGAAATGGGCGGTTGGCTCGTCCAGAAACAGGATCTTGGGTTTGCGGATCAAGACGCGCGCCAAGCCGATGGCTTGCTTTTGACCGCCCGACAGGCTGCGTCCGCCCTCTGCTATGGGCATGTCGTAGCCCATGGGGTGACCTGCGATGAAGCTTTCCACTCCGGCCAGGCGCGAAGCCGCAAGCACTTCTTCGTCCGTCGCGGCCGGATAGCCCAAGGTTATGTTGTCGCGCAGCTTCCCGAAGAACAGATCGGTGTCCTGCATGGCAAAGCCGATGCCGGCGCGCAAGTCGGCGGGATCATACTGGCGCGAGTCGACGCTATCGATCAGGATGCGGCCATCTTGCGCCTCGTAGAACGAGAGCAAAAGTCGCCCGACAGTCGTCTTCCCCGAACCAACTCGACCAATGATTCCAACGCGCTCACCGCTCTGAATCTTGAATGTGACCTTCTCCAGCGCCTTTCCGGGAGCATTGGGGTAAGTGAAGGAGACGTTTTCGAAACTGATGGTGCCTCGCTCGATTTTTCTGGCGACATAGGTCCGTTCCGGTGAACGTTCCCGTTCCAAGCTCATGATTCGGTCGATGGATTTGAGCGACGAAAAAGTTTGGGTGCCACGGGTGATCACGGACGCGATGCCTGCAATCGGCGCCAAAACGCGGCCGGCGAGCATGTTGGCTGCGACCAGCGCACCGACTGTCAGGGTGCCGTTCTGGATCAGGAATACGCCAATTACGACCAGGAGCAGACTTGTCAGCATCTGTGCCGAGTTGGCCGCGGTCAGCGCCAGGGATGACCAGAAGTGTACGGCCTCGCCGGACCTTGCTGTCGCTGCAACCGAACGCTCCCAAGCCGTCTGCATCCGTGCTTCACCGCCGGACGCGCGCACAGTTTCCAGACCGGCGAGCGATTCGACGAGCACGCCGTGGCGAGCTGCCGACTCGGCTTGCAAGCGTTTCATCGCCCGATTGAGCGGGCGTTGTAAGACCAGTCCAATTAAGATCATGACCGGCAGCATCAGCAACGGCACCCAAGCCAAGGGTCCCGCGACCACGAAGAGAACCGCTACAAACAGGATGGCAAAGAGCAGATCGGTTGCCGAGACCACGCTGCCCGAGGTGAAGAATTCGCGAACGGAATCGAAATCCCGAAGCTGGTTGGCAATAATGCCGACGGATGTCGGCCGTTGCGACAACTTCACAGCCATAACATGCTCGAAAATGTTGGCTGCAAGGACGACATCGATCGTCTTGCCCGTCACGTCGATCATCTTGCTCCGGACCATCCGCAGGATCAGATCAAAGACGATTGCGAGGCCCATGCCGATCGAAAGAGCAATGAGCGAGGGGATAGCTCCGTTCGGGATGACCCGGTCATAGACGCTCATTGTGAAGAGCGGCATGGCCAGGGCCAGAACATTGATCAGCAGGGCCGCCAGCGCGATATGCCCGTAGTTGCGCCAATGGGCCTTTACGACGGACCAGAACCAGTGCTGCCGGGGAAGGCTGCCGGCCGCGACGGCTCGCGCGTCCGACTCGGCGGCCGCCCGGACCAGAAAAGCATACCCCGTATAACCGGCGGCGATGACGTCCAACGTCAATATCTGCGGCACATACGGCCGGTCGCTTGGGTCAATCACCCTGGCGGTACGCTTGCCCTCGTCAATGCTCAGCAAGATCAGCGTCGCTCCGTTCTTCATGATCAGCACGACGGGAAGAACGAGAGAGGGGATGTCCAGCAGCTTGCGTTTGGTGGCCTCAGTCTCCAGGCCGGCACGGCGCGCCGCCCGCTCATAGAGAGAAACCGTCAGGCGTCCATCGAGGATCGGCAGGCCGCCGAGCAAGCCATCGCGGGTCACGGCTCTGCCGTGATGCCCGGCCAGGAAGATCAGCGAGTCCAGCAAGGGATCGCCTTGTTTCGCTTCGACCTTCTCGGCCCGAACCGATGCCGTGGACTCTTCGCCGATGTTATGCGGGCGTGCGCCTTCTGCCGAGGACTTCTTTGTTTGACGAAACAACAAGCTGATAAGCCTTAAATGAAAAGCGATGAAACGAGCTTGGCAAAGTCGTCGCAGAATACGACAAACTGCCAGTTAATTCATTTACTTATTTGGACGGGCGCGATTAAGGATTAACGATCGCAGGCAGGAAAGCTATCCGTGCGTTATCGGGGGCAGGCCCGGAACTAAGAAAGCCCGCACATCTGTGCGGGCTTTTAGTTGGTCGGTCGATCGATGTCGCTACTTTGCAGTTGGCGAGAATGCGGTCAGGAGCCAATGGGGCTTCTCGGTCGGGGCATATGAGCTGCGCTGGCCCGTCGAGCCATCGAGCACGATCGGCCCACTGGAGCCTGCACGCTGTGCAAACCAGGCGGACACGCCAGCGACCTTGGCCGAGGCGGCGGTCTTGTCGGGCTCGCCCGACCAGCGATCGCCGAAACCCGACGTGGTGGGCTCGGTCGCAGCATATGACAGCCGAACCGGAGCGGCCGTCGGCGCCGGGACAGCAACCCGCAGCGGCTCAGAACCGCTCTGCGGAAGCGTCCAGCGGAACGTGGGCGCCTTGTAATCCGGCAGGCCGAACAGGTTGAGATCGGTTGGAGCCGCGTCGACCGGGGGGGGAGCCTTCAGATATTCGATCAGGGTTCCAGTCGCGGCGAGCAACTGATAATCGGCAAACACCACGACTGCTCGCGCCGACGTCAGCGAAACCTGCGCATTGAAGAACTGGTTTTGGGCATTCAGAAGGTCGATGAGCGAGCGTTGGCCCAGCTCATACTCCTTCTGGAACGCGGCGATGGTTTTGCGATCCGCCTCCAGCTGGCCGGTCAGCGCCGAAATGCGGGTCTGTGTTATCGTGCGAGCGTTCCAGGCCTTGTCGATGGACTCATATGCGTCCCGCTGCAAGCGGGCGTGCCGTGCCGTGGCTTCCGTGAACCGTTCGGCCTTTTCCGAGCGATTCCAGGCATCCTGTCCGCCGCGGAAGATGTCCCAGGACATCACGACTTTGCCGCTGTAGTCCTCATGGGTAACGGCGGGCGAGCCGGCGGCCGCAACGTAGGGGAAGGAGTTGTCGTAATGCGTCGCCCGACCCTCAAGATAGAATTTGGGGGTGAACAGACCGTCCGTGGACTTGAAGGCATGCTTGGCGGCATCGGCATCCGATTGAGCCGCCGCAATCGTGGAGTTGAACCGCAGCGTGACCGCGAGTGCTTCATCCCGGCTGGCCGGAAGCCCCCGCAACGGGCCGGGGAAGCGCACATTGTAGGGCTCTACGCCAACGACCTTGCGGAACTTTGCCCGTGCATCCTCGAGGCTACGGCGAAACTCGGCCAAGGCCGCGCGGGCACTTTCGACGCGTTCCCTTGACTGCTCAAGGTCGCCTTCGCCGGCCCGTCCGCCCGAAAACCGCGAGTTTACGTTCGAGAAGATCTTGTCATGATTGGCAACGTTCTGCTCGGCCAGGCCGACCAAACGCATGTACCGCACGACGTCAACGTAAGCCTCGGCGGCATCAAGGGCGATGAGCTCGGTTCGTTCCTTGACGCGTGCTGCGGCGGCGTTCACGCGCGCATTTTGGCGCCACACCTCGTGGATCGAGGTGAAACCATCAAAAAGAAGCTGCCGGACGACGACCGATTCCTGGCTCCCGTTCCGCCACGGCCCCGATCCCGTCGTCGGGACCGCAATGCTTGGAGCTACAAAGCCAGGGGGCTGGTCGAACTTTTCCGGCCCATAGCTGGCGTCAATCCGCACTTGCGGTAAGAGCGTACTCTGGGTCTGGCGGAGTTCGCTCTCGGTTGCACGACGGTTTGCCGATGCCTCACCCACACCCGGGTTGGTCTGCATCGCCTGACGCAGGGCGTCATTGATTGAGAACTGCTCCGCTTGTGCCGGGGCGGCCGCCAGGATGATCGTTGCGAAGGCAAAATACGCCGGCTTCATCGTCCCCACCATAAAAGGCATTTAACAAATAGTATTGACCGGGAAGAGTTAGCAAAATGCTGTGATCTTACCTATGACATTTCAGACACAGCTTGCAGTAATCGCTCAAGGCTTCGACTTTCGCGCCCAATAGGCGTGCAACTGAGGCAGCTTAGCCCTTTCCCAATCCTCGACACCGGGGCGTTTGCCGCGCCGCACAAAGTCTGCGCATTTTCTGCTCCTTAGCAATCTGATTTTACTGCTGAATTGGATTATTGCTGTGCTGCGATGTGGCAACCTCAGGTATCGCCTCTTCCGATAAGGCGAGGTGCATGAGGGTCCGCGAACCGGGGCAGGGGTAGCCCAGGGAGCTTTGCCGAGGACTTCGACGCGCGCGTCGGCGCCGGGCGCTGAGGACCGCATCAGGTCAGCCAGCATGATCCTGCTGTCGTCGATTCGGATCCCGGGGCGCGTCAATGGCCGGAAGGTCGGAATGTACGGCCTGCCTTCTCGGTCGCCGGCCATCAACGCAACCTCTGAGCGTTTCGATGTTTGGGCGGCAGGGCAGACGGGCGGCCTACCGAACGGTCCGGCCGGGGATCATCCTCATAGTACCTCGGGCAACACGCTTCCGGAGTTAACGGCACGCGCTTTTTATTTACATTATTTATGGTGGCCGATACGGCAGCAATTCGAACGGCAAACCTTGCTTAAGGTCTCGGACACATAGTGAATGCATTTCAGCATGCGATTGAAGGGCATCAACTATGGATACAGACCTCCGAACCGAGCTCGAAGGCCTCATGGAAGATATCCAAAAGCGCCAAAGGCATATTGAAGACCAGGTTTTTCTGATCAACGTTCTCGAGCGAGAAGGGCACATCACGCTCGACGAACAAGCCGCCCTCAAGTTTGAGCGCAAACAGCTCGCGCTTCAAATGGAGCGGCAGACAAGGCTGCTTTTGAAGGCGCAGATCTGAGTCAGCGCCAGTCGTTGTCGGGCAACGTTCCTGGCGGGGGCTTGAGTTGCTCGAGCCCCTCATCAATCGTCCGAATGTCTTCCTCAATCCGCTCGATGGTCCGGGTCGGATCAATACCGGATACGGTGCGGAGTTGCTCGAGCAACTGGCACCGATGCTCTCGCAGTTCTGCCAGCCCCGGCCGGTCCTTCAATTCCACCAGAGAAGCAACGATCAGTTCAATGGATGATGGCAAGGCAATACCTGTCGATTAAAAAATTCATTATAGACCTTTATGTCGACCCGAAAAGATCGCCGCCGTCCGCACTTTGACAGAAGCGCCCTGCTGGTCGGGACGCGGCCGCGGGCCGCGCAATCGTGATGCGTCGGAGTGCGTCCTTTACGCCACATGCTGCGAGCGTTAATTTTGGTTCGATACGCTTTGCCCGTGTGAGTATCGGGAGCAGCCTTTTTGCCAGGGCCATTGCATACGATGTGTGAGCGTTGCTCGATCTTCGATAGGAAGATTCAGAGATTCAAGGAACTCGTCGTTCAGCTGTCCGATTTCGATACGGGCCTGGTGGAACAAATCATGTGGAGAATAGCCAGGCTGCGGAGCATGAAGGCTGCGCTTCACCCTGAAGACGGATAGTCGACCCTACTTCATGACCAGCCGACGGCGAACCGCCGTTGTCCGGTGTCGTTTGCTGCTCCGGGGGCAATCCGTATGTTTCCAACAGCGCCGTCCGCTTGAAATGTAACGGCGGACGGCGCTGCTCCAGCCCCGGGAGGGTGATGCAAAATCCCGGTTTTTCGAGTCTGCGCTTTCGTTGACCGCGGTCAAACCAAAACCGCTCGATTGGTGAATCACGCCGAATGTACCTGCTCCGCACTGCAAAACATCAACCGTTCGGTTGAGAACTCGGGAAAAACAGGAACAACGTCAATCGGACCCCTGTTGGGAAGACCCTTCTTTCGAGCTGCCGCGAGCTACGACCTGAACAAATCATCGGGCAAGTAAGCTCAAATCCCAGCGGGCGGGGGGCTTGGCAAGTTCGGGAAAAAGAGGCAATCTACAATTTTTGGATTGCCAATGCCCGCTTATCTCGTCCGCTCAATCGACACTCACCAGATCGTCGGCTTTTTCTTCGCCGATCATCCCAGAGGTCTTGCCCTTTTGGTCCAGGACTGGACGGACGGGGATCTCTGCGAATATGTCCAACTTCCTGGGGGCGGCATCGTATGGGCCGGGTCGGCGGTTCCGGTGCCTATGGATCCTGGCATCGAGGACGACGCAGACTGGAACATGCCCGAACTGCCTTTCACGAGCGCGACGCTGTCTGAGACCTGGCTCAACGTGCTCTACGGCTACACGACCAAGCTTCGCTGGACGAGGTTCAAGGCCGGAAAAAGACCGGAATCAACTTCACCCGAACCTCCAGAGCCGGTGAGCTCGGGACAGGTCATTCCCCTGCGAAGACCGCAATCATAGCAAATCGGCAAGCGAAGAAACCAACATGACGGCAGAGAAGCTGCGGACACACGTCACCTACCTGAGCGAAATAGAGACTGATTCCGAGCGGCGTGACGTCTTCGCGGGCCTCACTCATGAAGAAACTGTCTGGTTGATCGATTATCGAGAGCGGCGGGCGCGCGGCGAACCCGGATGGAGCCGAGATCAAACGATTGCTCTCGGACTTACCGCAAGACACAAGATAGCGCACACCCAGATCTTGAACTTGGAGTCGGGAAGGCAACTCGATAGGCCGGCCATCAACTAGCTTGTCACGAGTACCTGGATGATTGTGACGGAAGCGTGAACGAACATACCTAGAAGCGACGTGACTGATTTTTCCAATTGTATTTTTTTGGATTTCCGATGCGCACCCTGTTCATTATCCTCGGCATTTGGCTGCTGATTAATGCTCTCTTCGTCGTGATCATGATCCCGCCGCGAAAGCCGCGGAGGTCTAATGCTGAGAGTGGACAGAGCGACCTGTCGCCGGCATTGATCAATCCCAACAGCCGGCTGGTGGAGGCGGATGAGGGTTTTTCGCTTCGGCACGCCATCATTGCAATCGCGCTCGGCTCCTTCTTTTCTCTGACCCCACCATTGCTGCAAGCTTATGATGCCATCGCGGCATTCATCAGGAAGCTCCGCCGAGACGAGGGTGACGGAAATTCAGCGGATCCTCATTCTCGCTGAATCAGAGGACGATCGCCATTTCGAACCGGGCGCTTCACCGGCTCCAGCCCCCATCGATTGATGAGTCCCGACTCCCGAACCCGGAGATCAAGTCGGTCCCGGTGACGGCTGGAGCTTGGCAGCGTCGACAGGACGGTTGGTGACGTCGGTGAAAAGCTTTGCCGCCCCTCCCGCCTTGTCGACGAAGGCGGCTCTCGCACGGGCGACCTTGTCTCTTGCCTCCTGGGTATCGCTGGTGGCCTGAGCGGCTTCGCGATAAGCGGTTTCGGCGTTGCGCAGATCGGTGACGACCGCGTTCAACTGCGTTGCGTTGTTCGAGGTCACGAGCTTCCCTGCGATATACACCACCTGGCTGAGACCCAGAATACCGAGGATGTTCTGCGGTACCGTGAAGGACGCAAGCTGAAACACGCCGCCGGCGAAAAGTGCGAGCCCTACCGCGCCTGTGAATATCAGGCTCTGAAAGCGGTAAACGTCGAAACCGCCGTCGCTCGAGATAAGGTCGTAGAAGCTCGGCTCCGGTGTGGCGCGGGTCGAGTCCTTGTCGAACCAGCCCTTGTTCATGAGCCAGGCCTGATTTGTGGGCTCGAGCGCTATCTTTGAGGACTCCGCTCCCTTGGCGGCCGCGGCCCCGATGCCTGCGATGCCGAGCAATTGCAGGATCGTGGTTGACAGGTCGGAGAGCACGCCCGTGCGAAGCAGGATATAGGCGAGCATCGCAAAAACCAGGATCGTGAAGAAGAATACCTGGAAGGCCGAGAGACTGCCGCGATTGTCGGAGCCGGCCGTGATCCGGATTGGGTTCCAGGCTTGAACGCCTTTCGACGACGTCCCGCTCAAACGCGCAAAGGCCTTCGCGGAGAGAAAATAGGCGGCGAGCACGATCGCGAGTGCCAGCCCGATGCTTAGGGAGTAGGGGCTGAGATAGACCGGCAGGTAGGAAACGTTGAGCGGCCTTCGCGTGCTGTCGCACTGGTAGATGTAGAGGTTCCGCCGGGTCCACCATCCCGCGACATCATTGGGAACGTCGATCGAAACGATCGTGTCGCCGGACTTCAGCAAGCGCTTCACGACGAGGTCGTCGGTTTCGCCCGCTCTTCGCGCGCGGGCGCCGTGCCTGACCTCGTCCCGCGGGACTTCCTTGTTCTCCAGGAAGACCGCGAAATAATGCGCCTCCGGATCGAGAGAGCTCGCGATCCCGAATTCGACATTGCTTCCGGCGGGCACGAGATTGCTGTTGTAGATGATCGCAGCGCTGTTGGCCGTATTGGCGAGCGCCTGGAAAATCTCGCCGCCGGCGCAGTCGGAAATTTCCGTCCGCGCCGCGGCAGCGTCCTTCACGTTGGCTTTTTTCGGGTTGGCAGTCCCATCCTTGGCAGCGGGCTGGACGGCTTTCGTCTCCGCCGCCGGACTGGCGGGATCGCCTGCCTGCTGGGCAAGGCAGGGGGCAGCCAGCAGGGCAGAAGCGAACAGAATTGCGCGTATCCCATTCAGGGAATCAGAAGCGCGGCAGCTGCTTCCAATTTGCGCCACGGCAGCTTGCGCGAAATCGAACAAGGATCCCTCCTCGAAAATGGCGAACGCCGGCAGGGCAAAGCTCAAAAATCTACCTAAGATGGTACGTGCAACAGGCTTCGCCAGCGAGGTTCCGGGCCCCTGGGGCCGCGACTTATGCACAAAAACCTCGTGCCGGTTTGTAGGCCGGAAGGGCTTCGGCTGGGCGGACCTCGAGGCGGACGTCTCCTGGCGTTGCATCGCCGTATTGGGTTGACCCCGACGGTCGATATGTCAGAGAAGGACGGCGGCTGGAACGGAACGCCGCTGTCCTCTTGGGATACAGTTAGGAGCAGGTGCACATATGGCTGAGCGGATCGCTCTGATCACCGGCATTACCGGGCAGGACGGCGCCTATCTCGCCGAATATCTGCTGTCGCTCGGCTATGTCGTGCACGGCATCAAGCGGCGCTCGTCCTCATTCAACACCGCGCGGGTCGATCATCTCTACCAAGATCCGCATGCCGGCAACGTGCCGTTCCTGATGCACTACGGCGACATGACGGATTCGACCAATCTGATCCGCCTGGTGCAGCAGATCCGCCCGACCGAGATCTACAATCTCGCCGCCCAGAGCCACGTCGCCGTCAGCTTCGAGAGCCCGGAATACACCGCGAACGCCGACGCCGTCGGCGTGCTGCGGCTGCTGGAAGCGGTCCGCATCCTCGGCATGGAGAAGGAGACGCGGTTCTACCAGGCCTCGACCTCCGAGCTCTACGGCCTAGTGCAGGAGATCCCGCAGAAGGAGACGACGCCGTTCTATCCGCGCTCGCCCTACGGCGTCGCAAAACTCTACGGCTACTGGATCACGGTGAACTACCGCGAAGCCTACGGCATGTTCGCCAGCAACGGCATCCTGTTCAACCACGAGAGCCCGATCCGCGGCGAGACGTTCGTCACCCGCAAGATCACCCGTGGCGTCGCCCGCATCGAGGTCGGCCTCGAACAGACGCTCTATCTCGGCAATCTCGAAGCCAAGCGCGACTGGGGCCATGCGCGCGACTATGTCGAGGGCATGCACAAGATCCTGCAAGCCGACAAGCCCGACGATTTCGTGCTCGCCACCGGCGAGACCCGTTCGGTTCGGGAGATGGTCGAGCTGTCGTTCGCCCATGTCGGCCGCCGCATCGCCTGGCGCGGAGTGGGCGTCGAGGAGACCGGCGTCGATGAGGCCAGCGGCAAGACGGTGGTGAAGATCGATCCGACCTATTTCCGGCCAACCGAGGTCGATCTTCTCGTCGGCGACGCCAGCAAGGCGCATCAGGTTCTCGGCTGGAAGCCGAAGCGCACCTTCGCCCAGCTCGTCGAGGAGATGATGGCGAGCGATCTGGCCGAGGCAAAGCGGGACGCCGGCAGTGGCAAACGCAGCGTTTGAGCTCAAGGGCAAGTCCGTCTACGTCGCCGGCCATCGCGGCATGGTCGGCAGCGCCCTTGCGCGCCGGCTGGCGCGGGAGGACGTCAGGCTCGTCACGGTGGATCGGCGCGAGGTCGATCTCTGCAACCAGGCCGCCGTGTTCGACTGGTTTGCGAGGACGCGGCCGCAGGTGGTGTTCCTCGCCGCGGCCAAGGTCGGCGGCATCGTCGCCAACAACACGCTGCGCGCCGAGTTCATCTACGACAACATCGCGATCGCGGCCAATGTGATCCAGGCCGCGCATCAAAACGGCGCCGAGAAGCTGATGTTCCTCGGCTCGTCCTGCATCTACCCGAAGCTGGCGCCTCAGCCGCTGCGCGAGGATTCCGTGTTGACCGGTCCGCTGGAGCCGACCAACGAGCCCTATGCGATCGCCAAGATCGCCGGCATCAAGATGGCGGAGGCCTATCGGGCCCAATATGGCAGCGACTTCATCAGCGTGATGCCGACCAATCTCTACGGCCCCGGCGACAATTATCACCCCGAGCTGAGCCACGTGGTCGCCGCCCTGATCCGCCGCTTCCACGAGGCGAAAGTTTCGGGCGCGAAGAGCGTCGTGGTCTGGGGCACTGGCACGCCGCGGCGCGAGTTCCTTTATGTCGACGACATGGCGGATGCTTGCGTCCACCTGATGAAGACCTATTCGAGCGCGGAGCTGGTCAACATCGGCACCGGCGAGGACATCACCATCGCCGAGTTCGCACGCGTCGTGGCCGCCGTCGTCGGTTACAGCGGCGAGATCGCCTTCGACGCCTCGCGTCCTGACGGCACGCCGCGCAAGCTACTCGACGTCAGCCGCCTCGCCAGACTCGGCTGGCACGCGACGACCTCGCTCGAGGACGGCTTGAAGCGCGCATATGCGGCGTATCAGGCCGGCATGCCGGTCTCCGCGTAGGAACCATCACCGCCAGCACGAGTTGGCCGTCGGGCAGGGCGAAAGACACACGAGGCCAACCGTGCAGGAAGACGTGCGCGTGCGCACCACCGCGCAGATCGCGGGTCATCCGATTCATCCGATGCTGGTGTCGATACCGATCGCGTGCTTCGTCGGGGCCCTGCTCACCGACATCTCCTATGTCGTCAGCGCCGAGATCATGTGGGCGGATTTTTCCGCCTGGCTTCTGGTCGTCGGCGTCATCTTCGGCGTGCTGGCGGCCATCGCCGGCCTGACCGATTTCCTCGGCAACCGTCTGGTGCGGGCGCAGGCGCCGGCCTGGCCCCACCTGGTCGGAAATGCGGTGGCGCTGATCCTTGCGATCGTCAATACGTTGATCCACACGCGCGACGCCTGGACCTCGGTGTGGCCGACCGGGCTCATTCTTTCAGCGGTCACCGTATTGATCGTGCCGGTCACCGGCTGGCTCGGCTGGGCCATGGTGTATCGCCACGGCGTCGGAGTTGCGCGATGAAATCTCCAATCGCTCGCGCATTGTTGTGCTCTTCGCTGCTGTGTCTGGCCGCATGCAACGACGGCAGCGGCGATCCCAAGGCGCAAACCGGCGCCAACCCGACGCTCCCTGACATCCAGCAATACCTCCTGCCGCCGATGCACATCGCCCGCATCGTCGGCTGGAAGAAGGACGAGACGCCGGCCGTCGCGCAGGGCTTGCAGGCCAAGGCCTTCGCGACCGGTTTGCAGCATCCGCGATTCCTCTACGTGCTTCCCAACGGTGACGTGCTGGTCGTGGAATCGAAGGCGCCGAAGGGCGCCCCGATCAAGCGGCCCAAGGAAATCGTGATGGGTTACATCGAGTCCTGGGCGACGTCGGGCGGCGACACCGGCGAGAGCAACCGCATTACGCTGCTGCGCGACAGCAACGGCGACGGCGTGCCGGACACGAAAAGCGTCTTCCTCGACCATCTCAACTCGCCCTTCGGCGTCGCGCTGGTCGGCAACGACCTCTATGTCGCCAACACCGATGCGATCGTGAAATATCCGTACGCCGAGGGGGATACGAAAATCACCGCGCCGGGCACGGTGCTGACCCAGTTGCCGGGCGGGCCGATCGACCATCACTGGACCAAGAGCCTGGTCGCGAGCCCCGACGGTTCAAGGCTCTATGCCGGCGTCGGCTCCAACAGCAACATCACCGAGAACGGCATGGAGGCCGAGCACAATCGCGCCGCCATCCTCGAGGTCGACCGTGAAAGCGGCCGCTGGCGCATGTTTGCGAGTGGCCTGCGCAATCCCAACGGCTTCAGCTTCGAGCCGCAGACGGGCGCGCTTTGGACGGTGGTGAACGAGCGCGACGAGCTCGGTCCCGATCTCGTCCCCGATTACATGACCTCGGTGAAGGACGGCGGGTTTTACGGCTGGCCCTACAGCTATTACGGCCAGCACGTCGATCCCCGCGTCATGCCGCAGCGGCCTGACCTCGTCGCCAAGGCAATCGTGCCGGACTATGCGCTGAGCTCGCATGTCGCGCCGCTCGGGATGGTTTTCAACACCGGCACGAGCCTGCCGGCCGCCTATCGGGGCGGTGCCTTCGTCGGCGAGCACGGCAGTTGGAACAGGCTGGTCTTGAACGGCTACAAGGTCGTGTTCGTGCCGTTCACGGACGGCAAGCCGAGCGGCCCGCCGCAGGACGTCGTCACCGGCTTCCTCAACGATGACAACCAGGCGCGCGGGCGGCCCGTCGGCGTCGCCATCGACAAGACCGGCGCGCTGCTGGTCGCCGACGACAGCGGCAACACCGTGTGGCGCGTGACGGCGGCGCATCCGCAGCTCACGGAGCGATAGACCTGAGAACGGGAGGAGTTGAACAATGGGCCTTGCTCAATATGCCATCGTGCCGGTGCAGGACGCATGGGGCGTGCTGCACGACGGCGACGTCAAGAGTAGATACGCCACCAAGGAAGCCGCGTTCGAATCGGCGGTCGCCGCGGCATCCCTGGCCCTTCGCGAGGGACATGAGGTCCATGTCAGCGTACCCGGCCGTGAGGCGGGCGAGAGCGCGCTCGGCAGCTAGGCGAGAATATCGACCCTGCTTGCTGCTGGTTCGGCAGGGCCGCTCTGCGGGCAGCGCTGCTATGCTACTCGGAACCTATATTCCCGCTGGCCGAGTCTCAGGCTAAGACATGCTGACAGGCGTGATCCGCGCCTTCCGGGCAGGCGACGTTTGGAATGCGGTTTCTGAAATCTGACGGCAGGCTCGTCGGCGTCCTGCTGGTGCTGGCGATCACCCAACTGATCGGATGGGGCACGATCGGCCTTCCGGCCGTTGTCGGCCGCGACCTTGCGGCCGATCTCGGCATGAGCCTGCCGATGGTGTTCGCGGGCAGCTCGGTGCTTTACGTCACGATGGGGCTGTGCGCGCCCTGGCTCGCCAGGGCCTTTGCGCGGCACGGTGCACGCAAGGTGATGATGGCGGGCACGGTTGTTGCCGTGCCGGGCTACGTCGTCCTGTATTTCGCGCGCGAGCCGATGCTCTATTTGGTGGCCTGGGTCATTCTCGGCATGGGCGGCAGCGCCACGCTGTCGACCGGCGCCTATATCATGCTCAACGAAGTCGCCGGGCGGCAGGCCAAGAATGCCATCGGCGCGCTCATGCTGGTGACGGGTCTCTCCAGCAGCATCTTCTGGCCGACCACCTCCTTTCTAAGCGGTTATTTCGGCTGGCGCGGGACCTGCCTGGTCTATGCGGCGATGCTGCTCGTCATCAGCCTTCCGCTCTACACGTTCTTCGCGCCGCGCCGGAAAATTGCAAAGGATCATGGTGGTGCGCCGGTCAAGGCGTCGCCGCCGCCCGCGATCCCAAGGAGCACCTTCGGCCTCGTGGTCTGCGCGATCACCCTCAATGCTTTCGTCAATTTCGGCATCGGCGCCATTATGATCGAGCTGCTCCGGGCGGAAGGTCTGGCGCCGGCGCAGGCGCTTGCGTTCGGCTCGATGCTGGGCGTGATCCAGGTCAGCGCCCGCGGGCTGGATCTCCTCGGCGGCGGACGATGGGACGGGATCACGACCGGGCTCGTCGCGGGCACGGCATTGCCGGTGGCCATGATGCTCCTGATGACGAACGAAGGCGCGACCTGGGCGGTCGCGGTCTTCGTCCTGCTCTATGGCGCCGGCAGCGGCGCGATGGCGGTGGCGCGGGCGACGATCCCGCTCGTGTTCTACGACCAGGCCGAGTTCGCCAAGGCGATGTCGATGATCGCGCTGCCGCTCAATCTGGCATCCGCGCTCTCACCGCCGCTGCTCGTCGGTCTGCTCACCCAGTTCGGGAGCCGCGGCGCGCTGGGGCTCACCTTCGTCTGCTCCTGCGCGACGGTGCTGATCCTGGTCCTGCTCGGCCGCCGGCGCCCGCAAGTCGCCGCTGCGGCCGCGACCTGAGAATATTCGCGCTGCGGAAATTCACTCCGCCGCCTATCCGGGCCGCCGGGGCGGGGATAGCCGTATGCCCGGAGTGCAGTGCTCAGGGCACCAAAATAGTGTATCCGCAGGGAGCGCAGCCACGGCTGAAGGCCGCCGCGCCAATATCCCGTTCCCGGAGGAAATCGACATGTCGGCCCTGCCGCTTTCAGGCATCAAGATCCTTGACCTCACCCGCGTGCTTGCCGGGCCGCTGTCGGCCCAGATGCTGGGCGACTTAGGTGCGGAGGTGATCAAGATCGAGCGGCCGGGCACCGGCGACGACGCGCGCGCCTTCGGGCCGCCTTACCTCACCGACCCCGAGGGCAAGGCGAACAACAACAATTCGTTCTACCTTTGCGCCAACCGCAACAAGAAGTCCGTCACCGTCAACATCGCCAAGCCCGAGGGGCAGGCGATCATCCGCGAGCTCGCCAAGGACGTCGACGTCTTCATGGAGAACTACAAGGTCGGCGATCTCAAGCGCTACGGCCTCGACTACGAGACGATCAAGGCGATCAATCCCGGCATCATCTACTGCTCGGTGACCGGCTTCGGCCAGACCGGCCCCTACGCGCCGCGCGCCGGCTATGACGCCATCCTGCAGGCCATGGGCGGCCTGATGAGCGTCACCGGCCATATCGACGGCGAGCCCGGCGAGGGCCCGATGAAGGTCGGACCGTCGATCGTCGACTACATGACCGGCATGAACACCTCGATCGGAATTCTCTCGGCGCTCTACCATCGCGACGTCAATGGGGGTGTCGGACAGCACATCGACGTCTGCCTGTTCGACACGGTCATCGCGTCATTGTCGCACTGGCTGCAGATCTACCTCGTCAACGGCAAGACCCCACCGCGCCGCGGCACCTGGGGCAATGGCGGCATGCCGGCCGGCGTGTTCCGCTGCACCGACGGCGAGCTGATGCTGGTGGTGGGCAATGACGGCCAGTTCCAGCGCACCTGCGCCGTGCTCGGCGAGCCCGAGCTCGCCAGCGACAAGCGCTTCGTCAAGAACAACGACCGCGTCGTCCACGGCAGGGAGATCATGGCGATCTTCGCCGGCCTGTTCCTGAAGCAGAAGGTATCCTATTGGCTGGACAAGCTGGAGGAGGCCGGCGTGCCCTCTGGTCCGATCAACAATTTCGAGCAGGTGTTTTCCGATCCGCACGTCCAGTCGCGCGGCATGCGGGTGAAGGTCAACCATCCCTTCGAGCCCGATCTTTCGCTGATCCGCAACGCGCTGACCCTCTCGGAGACCCCGATCAAGAATTACCGCGCCCCGCCGCTGCTCGGCGAGCATACGCAGGAAGTGCTCGGCGACAAGCTCGGCTATGATGCGGGGAAGATCGAGGATCTGAAGAAGCAGGGGATCATCTGATCGCATGACCGGCAAAACCATCATCACCTGCGCGATCACGGGCAATCTGACCAAGCCCGAGCAGTCGCCATATCTGCCCATCACGCCCGAGCAGATCGCGACCTCGGCGCTGGAAGCCGGCGAAGCAGGCGCTGCCATTGTCCACATCCACGTGCGCGATCCCGCCACGGGGCGGCCTTCGATGGAGATCGATCTCTACCGCGAGGTGATGGCGAAGATCCGCGCCCGCAACACCAGCCTCGTCATCAATCTCACCACCGGCCCCGGCGGTCGCTTCGTGCCTTCGGTCGAAGACCCCCGCATCGCCGCTGCAGGCACCACGCTGCTGCAACCCGAAAAGCGCGTGGAGCATATCGAGCTGCTCAAGCCCGACATCTGCACGCTCGATCTCAACACCATGAATTCCGGCGGCGAGGTCGTGATCAACACTCCGCGCAACGTCCGCATCATGGCCGGCCGGATGACGGCGGCCGGCGTGCTGCCGGAGATCGAGCTGTTCGATTCCGGCGACTGCCACCTGGCGCGCGACCTGTTCGCCGACGGCACGCTGAAGGGCCCGGGGCTGTTCTCGCTGGTCCTGGGGGTGAAGTACGGCTTCTCCGCGACGCCCGAGACGATGTTCTACGCCCGCAGCCTGCTGCCGCCGGGCGCGATCTGGTCCGGCTTCGGCATCGGCCGCGCCGAATTCCCGATGGTGGCGCAGGCGTATCTGCTCGGCGGCCATGTCCGCGTCGGCATGGAGGACAATCTCTATATGTCGAAGGGTGTGCTGGCGCAGACCAATGCCGAGCTGGTCGCCCATGCGGCAGGCATCCTGAAGAGCCTGGGTGCGAGCGTTGCGACCGCTGCCGACGCGCGCGCGATGCTCGGGCTGGCATAAGCGTTGATGGCAGCAGTGTGACGCTCGCGCGGCCTTGCGCGAGGCTTGCGCGCAATCCCCAGATAAACCCGGTCCGTAAACACACAGGCTTTCGCTTCGCGCGCGACTCAGATTCGATCTCTTCACTGACTTCGGGAGGGACGTGCATGTCGTACACGATCGGGTTTCAAGCCAAGAACCAGAAGGCCATTCTGGCGACCGAGGCGGCAACGGCCAATCAGGCCGTGGCCATCATTGCCGCGCTGCGGCAAAGCGCGGACGAAATAAAGTTCATCCGCTCGCCGCAGGAAGGCGAGATGGGCATCGAGATGCTGCTGCTGCTCGCCAAGGAAGAGGCCGAGGAGATGCCGCAGGGAGCGTAAAGCGCTTCCACGACTACACTTCGATCAGAAGCGAAACATGACGGCTGCAGGATGATGTAGTCAGCCGTCAGTCCCGCTCGAACCGAAGGTGGCCGCCATGAAACGCGAAGCGCTCCGCGTCGAACCGATCTCGACGTTTCTCGACCGCTGGAAGGCGCCGACCTCGCCGGTCACGCGCGCCGGCAGCATGATCTTCGTCGCCGGGCTGCCGCCGTTCGACCCGGAGACGGGCGAGCTCAAGGAGATGCCGATCGAGCGGCAGAGCGAGATCGTCATGGAGCAGTTGAAGCTGTGCCTTCGGGCGGCCGGTGCTTCGCTGGACAACGTCATGAAGTGCAACGTCTACTGCACCTCGACGAAACACTTCGCCGCGTTCAACACGGTCTATGCGCGCTATTTCCCGCTAGATCCGCCGGCGAGGATATTCGTCTGCACGCCGGAATGGTTCGGCCCCTTCGATGTCGAGATCGACTGCATCGCGATGATGTGAGGGGCTAGCGCGCGTCTCTCGCGAGCGCGCGCGCCGGCGCCTTAGCCTCCGTCCGTGGCGCCGTCAGCGCCATCGTCGCCACGCTGACCACGCGGGCGACCACGTCCTCGACGTCGTCGAGATCGCATTTGCCTTCCGACAGTTTCGTCAGCCGTTCGCTCTCGCGGATGGTGTGGTGCGCCATGGCGAGCGCGAAATTCAGGCCCCAGTAGATATCGACGTCGCTGCGGTCGGGCAGGGCCCGGCGCATCGCGCCGGCGAACTTGCGCAAATGGTCGATCTCGCGGTTCTTGATCCGGCGGATCGGCGGCACGGATTCGATCGAGGCGCGGATCATGAAGCGCGCCGCGGTCGAGCGCTGGTTCTCGGGGCCGAGGCAGCCGCGCAGCGTCGGGCCGACCAGCGCATGCAGGATCACCTCGATCGGCGCACGGCCGCCGCCTTCTTCTTCCGCCGCCTTCAACTCGCGCAGTCGCTCGCGATTGGTGGCGATCGAGCGTGTGACAAATAATTCCGCGATCAGCTCGTCCTTCGAGCCGAAATGATAGTTCACCGCAGCCAGATTGACATTGGCCTCCGCGACGATGTCGCGCAGCGTCACGTCGCCGAACCCGCGATCGGCGTAGAGCCGTTCGGCGGCGGCGAGAATGGACGTCCGGGTATGATCGCTGGCCATGGGTGCCCCTCAGGGAGGGAGTTGCATTTCAAACACTTGTATGAAACTATCGTTTGAAGGCCGGGAAAAGTCAATCCGCAATCGGGACTCGTTCGCAACACGCGGTCGGTTCCCGGAAGCTCGCCAGCTTGCGCATTCACGCTTGCGGGGCGCGCGGGGCGGGAGGACAGTCCGGCGCAAAGCAGGCTTTCAAAGAGAGACCGAGGAGCGTCCCATGGATTTCGATCTGTCGCCCAAGCAGAAGGAATGGCTCGACCGCGTGCAGTCGTTCATGACCAAGCACGTGCGTCCGGCGGTGCCGATCTACAACGAGCAGGACAAGGCCGGCGAGCGCTGGAAGGTGATCCCGGTGCTGGAAGACCTGAAGAAGAAGGCCAAGGCCGAAGGTCTCTGGAACATGTTCATGCCGCCGAACGAGCATGAGGATGATGAATTCCGCGGTGCGGGATTGTCCAATCTCGAATACGCGCTGCTGTCGGAGCAGATGGGCCACATCTCCTGGGCCTCGGAAGTCTTCAATTGTTCCGCGCCCGACACCGGCAACATGGAAGTGTTCATGCGCTACGGCTCCAAGGAGCAGAAGCGCAAATGGCTGCGGCCGCTGATGGACGGCGAGATCCGCTCCGCCTTCCTGATGACGGAACCGGCGGTGGCCTCGTCCGATGCCACCAACATCGAGACCCGCATCGAGAAGGACGGCGATCACTACGTCATCAACGGCCGCAAATGGTGGTCGTCCGGCGTCGGCGATCCCCGCTGCAAGATCGCGATCCTGATGGGCAAGACCGATTTCAAGGCGGCCAAGCATCAGCAGCAGTCGCAGATACTGGTTCCGCTCGACACCCCCGGCATCAAGGTCGAGAAGATGCTCCCCGTGTTCGGCTTCGACGACGCGCCGCACGGCCACGCCCAGGTGCTGCTCGAGAACGTGCGGGTGCCGAAGGAGAACATCCTGCTCGGTGAGGGCCGCGGCTTCGAGATTGCGCAGGGCCGCCTTGGTCCGGGCCGCATCCATCACTGCATGCGCACCATCGGCAAGGCCGAGGAGGCGCTGGAGAAGATGGTGAAGCGGCTGATGTCGCGCACCGCCTTCGGCAAAAAGATCGTCGAGCATTCGGTGTGGGAGCAGCGCATCGGCGAGGCCCGCACCAATATCGAGATGACGCGGCTGCTGTGCCTCAAGGCCGCCGACATGATGGACAAGGTCGGCAACAAGACCGCGCAGGCCGAGATCGCCATGATCAAGGTCGCAGCGCCCAACATGGCTCTGAAGATCATCGACGAGGCGATCCAGGCTTTCGGCGGCGCTGGCGTTTCCGACGAGGCGGGTCTGGCCAAGGACTATGCGGGCATCCGCACGCTGCGGCTCGCCGACGGTCCGGATGAGGTGCACAATCGCGCCATTGCCAGGCTCGAGGTTCGGAAGTATGCCAACTCTCCCAATCGCTAAGGGGGAGGGCGAAAGCGCGCTCCCGTCTTGAAGAAACGACAGGGCATGATCCGCATTCGGAATGACCGCTTGACGCAAGTGCGTCAGCGGTTACCGATTAGGATCATGCCCGACCTGAAATGGTCAGGACTGAAGAGGGAGCGTCACCGTGGCTGACGGCGTCAGGAAAGACGAGGAATTCTCGGGCACCAAGCCGGTCGAGGAGCGTCATCGTATCGACGAGATGCGGCTCGAAGCCTGGATGCGCGACAACGTCGAAGGCTTCGAGGGGCCGCTGGTCGTGCTCCAGTTCAAGGGCGGCCAGTCCAATCCGACCTACCGGCTGAACACGCCGAAGCGTTCCTACGTGATGCGCAGGAAGCCGTTCGGCAAATTGCTGCCCTCGGCGCACGCGGTCGATCGCGAATATCGCGTGATCGCAGCGCTCGGCAAGCAGGGTTTCCCGGTCGCGCACGCCTATGCGCTGTGCCAGGACGACGGTGTCATCGGCGCTGCCTTCTACATCATGTCGATGGAGGAGGGCCGGGTGTTCTGGGATCCGACGTTGCCGAGCCAGACTCCGGAAGATCGCCGCAAGATCTTCACCAGCAAGATCGAGACGCTGGCGAAACTCCACATGTACGACCCCACGGCGATCGGCCTCGGCGAGTTCGGCAAGCCCGGCAATTATTTCGCGCGCCAGATCGACCGCTGGACCAAGCAATATCGGGCGTCCGAGACCCAGCACATTCCCGAGTTCGAGAAGGTCGCCGAATGGCTGCCGCGCACGGTGCCGGAGCAGGCCCGCGTCTCCGTGGTGCACGGCGACTATCGCCTCGACAACATGATTTTCCATCCGACGGAACCGCGCGTGCTGGCCGTGCTGGACTGGGAGCTGTCGACGCTCGGCGATCCCATGGCCGACTTCACCTATCTGCTGATGCAGTGGGTCATGCCGGGCCTCGACGGTGCCGACCTCAAGACGCTCAACATTCCGAGCGTGGAAGAAGCGGCGCAGATCTATTGCAACGTTACCAAGATGACGGTGCCCGATCTGAACTGGTACTTCGCCTACAATCTGTTCCGCCTCGCCGGCATCACCCAAGGCATCGCCGGCCGCGTCCGTGACGGCACCGCGGCGAACGCCAAGGCGCTGGAATCAGCCAAGCGCACCGTGCCGCTGTCGAAGGCGTCATGGGAATACGCGCAAAAGGCGGGCGCGGTTTAACGTCGTAGCCCGGGTGAGCTCAGCGATACCCGGGACAGCCGCCCGTTCAGACACTGCGGATGCTCACACCCTGCCGCGCCTCCTTCACCACGCTGCTGGGGGCGGCTTGTATTCCGTGTAGTCCTCAAACTCCCATTTCCCGAGGCGAGCCAGCCTCTCGGCAACCTCAGACCATGAGTTCGCCGAGCATTTGGCGCAATAGTCTTCGATAAAAGTTTTTAGTTGCTCGTAGTTGAAATCCTTGACGAAGAGGTAGTGCCTTCCTTCGACGATGTTGCTCTTCATATGCGAAGCGAACCAATCGGGAGTGCAGAGCATGAAGTCGAACGACTCTTCACCCAAGCTGTCCGCAGGTCCAATCATCGCCATGACCAAAATCCCGAACGGTCCGTCCGGCATGAATTGTTCAATCGGATCAGCGTCCGGACTGAAGAGTGATCTTAGTTGCGGTCGGACTTTCACTGCCATGGGCTTACCGGTTGCCAACTAACCCTTCACACAATGCGCGATCAGCTTCTCCACGAACCCCGCGCACTTCTCCAGCTCCGCCATCTCCACGAACTCATCCGGCGTATGCGCCTGCGCGATCGAGCCCGGGCCGATCACCACTGACGGCACATCGGCCATGCTGGCAAACAAGCTCGCTTCGGTGCCGAACGCGACCTTGGCGTGGTCGTTGCGCCCCGCGAGGCTCTTGGCGAGCGTGACGATCGCCGCGTCGGCCGCGGTGTCGAGCGCGGGGTAGTCGAGGATCTCCTCGAAATCGATGCCGCAGTCCGGATGTCGCGCCTTCATCGCCGGCTCAAGCTCGGCCTTGGCCCAGGCCACGATCGCATCCGTCACCTCCCGCGACTCGGTGATGCCGATGCCGCGGCATTCGAAATCCACCGTGCAGGTATCGGGCACGATGTTCAGTGCGGCGCCGCCATGCACGATGCTGGTGAGCAGCGTCGAGTGCGGAACGTCGTAGAGGCTGTCGGTTGCGCGCACGGCCGCAAGCGCCACGGCGCGGCGGCGGATCTCGACGATCAGCTCGGCCGCGTATTCGATCGCGTTGACGCCGTCGGGCGCAATCGAGGAATGGCGGGCGAGCCCGTGAAAGGTCGCGCGCACGCCGTGCTTGCCCTTGTGGCCGATGATGACCTTCATCTCGGTCGGCTCGCCGATGAAGGCGCCGAGCGGTTTGATCCGTTTCTTCGCGACCTCGCCGAGCATCGGCCGGACGCCGACGCAGCCGATCTCCTCGTCATAGGAGATGGCGAGATGGATCGGCGTCGTGAGCTTGGCCTCGACCATCTCCGGCACCATGGCAAGGCACACCGCGACGAAGCCCTTCATGTCGGTGGTGCCGCGGCCGTAGAGCTTGCCGTCGCGCTCGCCCAGCTTGAACGGATCGTGGCTCCAGTCCTGGCCCACCACCGGCACGACGTCGGTATGGCCCGACAGCACCAGGCCCGGGCGATCCTCAGGTCCCACGGTGACCCACAGCGAGGCCTTCTGTCCGGTCTCGTCGACGATGCGCTCGCTCCTGACGCCGAGCCCGGCGAGATAGCTTTCGATGTGCGCGATCAGAGGCAGGTTGCTGCGGTCGCTGACAGTATCGAAGGCGACGAGGTCGGCGAGGAGCTTGCGAATGCGGTCGGGTCTTGAGCTTGGCATTTTCACAGTCTTGTCAGGGATATGGAAGCTGAGGTGCTTGCATGAACCATACCAACGTCGCCTCTGGTAGGGCAAATCAACACAGACCCGCAGCCCGGGTGAGCGAAGCGACACCCGGGACGGCGCTGGCAAGCGCCGGATATCGCCGCGCTCATCCGGGGTACAAGATATCGGGTTGCCCGTCGGGCAAAACACGCCATCCGTGGGTCGATGCCGGCCGGCAAAAATATTCCACTTTACCGAAATTCGGAAACGACGTATCTGTCGTCTCACTCCGGCCCAAGGGAGAGGGGCGTATCGCGATCGTCACGAACGCGGGCCGGACGGCGGTGGACGCAGGC
>NZ_JALJRD010000017.1:0-114275 GCF_024519875.1 Bradyrhizobium sp. Bra64
GGCCTGCATGGTTCGAGACGCCCGCTTTGGCGGGCTCCTCACCATGAGGGTCTGATATCTCACCGCAAAACGCGACCTCATCCTGAGGGCCCGCCGTAGGCGGGCGTCTCGAAGGATGGGCCGCAGGCAAGCTGCCCGCCACGCTTTTCTTCATATGCGATTCCCCTGCCCTCCAGGGGAGGGTGACACCTTCAATGCGGCTCGGGCGCAGTCGACCATCCATCTGTCAACCCGCCATCCGGCCAGGGCGTCGCTCAAAGCAATGCGCGCGCTTTGGTCTTGAAGAGTTCATCATTGCCACCCATCTTGTGGCGCCCGCGGGGGGAAGAGTACCCTGCTTTTTCCGCGGCTTTTATGCGAGGACCTGGGATGGCTGGACCGGACGGAAGCGAGCAGTTTGTCAAAAAGCACGATTTCGTTTCGCCTCGGCCTTACACAATTGCCGGGCTTCTCGCCGCGGCGTTCGCGCTCACCGGTTGCGGACAGCCGACTTCGCAGGCGGGCGCCCCGCCGCCAGCGCCGGTCACCGTCGCTCAGCCGGTCAAGCGCACCGTCACCGATTGGGATGAGTTCACCGGCCGTTTCGAGGCGGTCGAGGAGGTGCAGGTGCGCCCCCGCGTCGGCGGCTTCGTCAACTCCGTCGAGTTCCAGGACGGCGCCATCGTGCACCAGGGCGATCTGCTCTACGTGATCGACCCGCGTCCGTTCGAGGCGGTGGCCGAACAGGCCGACGGCCAGCTGTCCGATGCGCGCGCCAAGGTGGAGCTTGCCAAGCGCGAGCTCGACCGCGGCCTGAACCTGGTTCAGACCAGCGCGGTCTCGGAGCAGGTCGTCGACCAGCGCCGCCAGGCCCTGCAGGCCGCACACGCCGCGGTGTCGCAGGCCGAAGGTGCGCTGAAGGCCGCCCGGCTCAATATCGAGTTCACGCATGTGACCGCGCCGATCACCGGCCGCGTCAGCCGCCATCTCGTCAGTCCCGGCAATCTCGTGCAGGGCAGTGACAACGGCTCGTCGACGCTGCTGACGTCGATCGTCACGCTCGATCCGATCTACGTCTATTTCGACATGGATGAGACCACGTTCATGAAGTACAGCAAGCTGTGGTTCGAGGGTAAGCGCCCGAGCTCGCGCGATACCGCGAACCCCGTGCAGGTGACGCTGGCCGGCGAGACCAAGCCGTCGCATGACGGCTCGATCAACTTCCTCGATAACCGCCTCGACGTCTCGACCGGCACGCTGCGCAGCCGCGCCGTGGTCAAGAACACCGATCTCTCGATCCTGCCCGGCCAGTTCGGCCGTATCAGGCTGATCGGCAGCGCGCCCTACGAGGCGCTGCTGATTCCGGACGTGGCGGTCGCGACCGACCAGTCCCGCAAGATCGTGTTCGTGGTCAAGCCTGACGATACCGTGGAAGCGCGTGCCGTGGTGCTCGGACCGCTGGACGAAGGTTTGCGCGTGATCCGCGAAGGCCTGAAGCCGGACGACCGCGTCATCGTCAACGGCATTCAGCGCGCCCGCGTCGGCGCCAAGGTCGCCCCGCAGACCGCGCCAGCGCCGGGCGGTGGCAAATCATGAACCTGGGCCGTCTCTCCATCAACCAGCCCATCCTGGCGATGGTGCTGTCGATCGTGCTGCTGATCGTCGGCGCGCTCGCCTACACCACGCTGCCGGTCTCCGAATATCCGCAGGTGGTGCCGCCGACCGTCGTGGTCACCACGCAATATCCGGGCGCGTCGGCGCAAACCGTGTCCGACACCGTCGCCGCTCCGATAGAGCAACAGATCAACGGCGTCGAGGACATGCTGTATCTCTACAGCCAGGCGACCTCGAACGGCCAGCTCACCATCACCGTCACCTTCAAGCTCGGCACCGACCTCGACAAGGCGCAGGTGCTGGTGCAGAACCGCGTCGCGATCGCGCAGCCGCAACTGCCCGACGAGGTGCAGCGCAACGGCGTCGTCACCCGCAAGAACTCGCCCGACATCCTGATGGTCGTGTTCATGCTGTCGCCGGACGACACCTTCGACCAGCTCTACATCTCCAACTACGCGCTGCTCCAGGTCCGCGACCAGCTGCTGCGGATCGACGGCGTCGGCGACATCCAGATCTTCGGCGCACGCGACTATTCGATGCGGCTCTGGCTCGATCCCGACCGGATCGCCAATCTCGGCCTGACCTCGGCCGAAGTGCTCGCCGCGATCCGGGCGCAGAACGTGCAGATCGCGGGCGGCCAGATCGCCGAACCTCCGATCGCCGACCGCGCCTTCCAGCCCAATCTCACCTTCACCGGGCGCTTGAAAGACCAGAAGCAGTTCGAGGATATCCTGATCAAGGCCGGCTCTGATGGCCGCACGGTGCGCCTGCGCGACGTCGCGCGCATCGAGCTCGGGGCGCTGGCGTATTCCACCAACAGCTTCCTGCTGCGCAAATCGGCGGTCGCCATGCTGGTGACGCAGCGGCCGGGATCGAACGCGCTCGCCACGGCAAAGAACATCTCCGACACCATGACGAAGCTCAAGGAGAGCTTTCCGAAGGGGCTCGACTACAATATCGGCTACAACCCGACCGAGTTCATCGCACAGTCGGTCCACGAGCTGATCAAGACCATCTACGAGGCCATGCTGCTCGTGGTGGTCGTCGTGCTGGTGTTCCTGCAAGGCTGGCGGCCGGCGATCATTCCGATCATCGCGATCCCGGTCTCGCTGGTCGGCACATTTGCAGTGATGGCGGCGCTGGGCTTCTCCATCAACAACCTTACCCTGTTCGGCCTCGTGCTCGCCGTCGGCATCGTGGTCGACGACGCCATCGTGGTGGTCGAGAATGTCGAGCGACATCTCGAGCACGGCATGAGCAGGCGCGATGCCGCGCTCAAGACCATGGAGGAGGTCGGCGGCGCGCTGGTCTCGATCGCGCTGGTGCTGTGTGCCGTGTTCGTCCCGACCGCGTTCTTAGGGGGCATATCCGGGCAATTCTTCCAGCAATTCGCCGTCACCATCGCGGTCGCGACCGCGATCTCCTGCTTCTGCTCGCTGACGCTGTCGCCGGCGCTGGCCTCGCTTCTCCTCGTTCCGCACGAGGAGAAGCGGCCGCCGGCGCGCTGGAATATCCTCGCCCGCGGCTGGAGCGCGTTCACGGGTGCCTTCAACCGCGTGTTCGACCGGCTGGCGCACGGCTATGCCGGTGTCGCCAATTTCGTCATCCGGCATTCTGTGGTGATGATCCTGATCTATGTGGTCCTGATCGGCAGTGCCGGCTGGCTGATCGGGACCACGCCGCAGGGCTTTATTCCGGCGCAGGACCGCGGCTACGTCATCATCTCCGTGCAATTGCCGGGCGCGGCCTCGCTGGCGCGCACCACCGAGGTCGTGCGCGAGATCGAGCGGATCTCGCTGGATACGCCGGGCATCGTCCGCGTCGCGGCGTTCGCCGGCTTCTCCGGCGCCACGCGCACGCAGGCCGGCAACGCTGCGGCGCTGTTCCCGGTATTCGAGGAGCCCGAGGCACGAATCAAGAAGGGGCTTACCGCAAATGCCATCACGGTCGAGCTGCGCAAGCGCCTGGCAGCGATCCAGGGCGCCTTCATCATCGTGATTCCGCCGCCGGCTGTGCCCGGCATCGGCACTGGCGGCGGCTTCACCATCCGCATCCAGGACCGCCAGGGTCGCGGGCCTGAACTGCTCGCCGCAGCCACCGACGAGCTCGTCGCCGCGGCGCGCAAATCGCCCTTGCTGCTCGCTCCGACGGTGTTCTCGCCGTTCTCGGCCAACACTCCGCAGCTCTTCGTCGACATCGACCGCACCAAGGCGCAGAAGCTCGGGGTGCCGATCGCCAACATCAACGACACGATCCAGACCTATTTCGGATCGACCTATGTCAACGACTTCAACCTGTTCGGCCGGACCTATCACGTCACCGCGCAGGCCGATTTTCCGTTCCGCAAAGAGCCGACCGACCTCGCGCGGCTGCGCACGCGCAACGCCTCCGGCGACATGGTGATGCTCGGCAGCGTGGTCGACTTCAGGGATGTCTCCGGCCCCGACCGCGTCGCCCGCTACAATCTCTATGCAGCATCCGAGCTCCAGGGTGAGCCAGCGCCGGGCGTGAGCTCGACCACGGCGCTCAACACCATCAAGAAGCTTGCGGACGATACCTTGCCGAGCGGCTTCACTTTCGAATGGACCGACCTTTCCTACCAGCAAATCACCGGCGGCAATGCCGGCCTGCTGGTGTTCCCGATCTGCGTGCTGTTCGTCTATCTCGTGCTCGCCGCGCAATATGGCAGCTGGACGCTGCCGTTCGCGGTGATCCTGATCGTGCCGATGTGCCTGCTCGCTGCGACCATCGGTGTGCGCATCATGGGGCAGGACGTCAACATCCTCACCCAGATCGGATTTGTCGTTCTCGTGGGGCTCGCGGCGAAGAATGCGATCCTGATCGTTGAGTTTGCGCGCGACATCGAAAAAGAAGGCAAGCCGCGGCTGGAGGCCGTGATCGACGCCTGCCGCCTGCGCTTGCGGCCGATCCTGATGACCTCCTTCGCCTTCATCCTCGGCGTGCTGCCGCTGGTGATATCGTCCGGCTCGGGCTCGGAAATGCGTCAGGCTGTCGGCGTCGCCGTGTTCTTCGGCATGATCGGCGTCACCCTGTTCGGTCTTCTGTTCACACCGATCTTCTATGTGGTGGTGCGGAACCTGGCCGAGGGGCGGAACGACAAGAAGCCGGAGGTCGTGGCTCCATAGGGCCGGGGTTGACCACTGGCGTATCGACCACCTCGGTGTCGGGACGACGCCGTTTGCTTGGCGCGTCCTCCAACTAACGACCAACATGAAATGGATGGGCAGGCCCGGGGTTCTTCATTAGTATCCGCGCGATTTCAAAACAGAAAACTGCTGGGAGCCAACGAATGAAATCAGCACTTTTGGCCGCTGTCGCAACCTCTGCCCTGTTGCTGGCGGCGCCAGCCTCCGCGCAGGGCGTCAAGATCGGCATCCTCAACGACCAGTCCGGCGTCTATGCCGACTACGGCGGCAAGTACTCGGTCGAAGCCGCCAAGATGGCGATCGAGGATTTTGGCGGCGAAGTGCTCGGCCAGAAGGTCGAGATGATCACCGCCGATCACCAGAACAAGCCTGACCTCGCCACCTCCATTGCACGCCGCTGGTACGACGCCGACAATGTCGACATGATCACGGAACTCACGACGTCGTCGGTGGCGCTGGCCGTGCAGGACCTGTCGAAGGAAAAGAAGAAGATCGACATCGTGGTCGGCGCGGCGACCTCGAGCATCACCGGCAGCGCCTGCTCGCCCTATGGCTTCCACTGGGCGTTCGATACCCATGCACTCGCGGTCGGTACCGGCGGTGCGCTGACCAAGGCCGGCGGCGATACCTGGTTCTTCCTCACCGCGGACTACGCCTTCGGCTACGCGCTGGAGAAGGACACCAGCGAGATCGTCACCCACAATGGCGGCAAGGTGCTCGGCTCGGTCCGCGTTCCGCTCAACTCGTCGGACTTCTCCTCCTTCCTGCTGCAGGCGCAGAGCTCGAAGGCGAAGATCGTCGGCCTCGCCAATGCGGGCCAGGACACCACCAACTCGATCAAGCAGGCGGCCGAGTTCGGCATCGTCTCCGGCGGCCAGAAGCTCGCCGGTCTGTTGATGACGCTTGCGGAGGTGAACGGCCTCGGGTTGCAGGCGGCGCAAGGCCTAGTCCTGACCGAAGGCTTCTATTGGGATCATGACGATGCGTCGCGGGCATTCTCCGAGCGCTTCTTCAAGCGCACCGGGAGAATGCCGAGCATGATCCACGCCGGGACCTATTCGGCGACGCTCAGCTACCTGAAGGCGGTGAAGGCCGCCGGCACCAAGGACACCGAAGCGGTCGCCAAGAAGCTGAAGGAGCTGCCGGTCGACGACGCCTTTGCCAAGGGCAAGGTGCTGCAGAACGGTCGCATGGTCCACGACATGTATCTGTTCGAGGTCAAGAAGCCCTCGGAATCGAAGAAGCCGTGGGACTACTACAAGCAGCTCGCCGTGGTCCCCGGCGACCAGGCTTTCCTTACCGCCAAGGAAAGCGGCTGCCCGCTGACCAAGTGACGCGGGGACCGCGCTAATAGCTCCGCCGTCGTCCCGGCCTTCGCGCCGGGACGACACTGAGTGTGTTGAGGTTGCTCGAGCCTCACACCAGCCGCAGCACCACTGCCCCCAGAGCGCCTGCCCACAACGCAATCGCGGCGATGCCCTGGATCGCAAAGCCGGGGCCGCGCTTTGCGGCGGCCTTCGAATAGCCGATGAAATAGACGATGCGGCCGATGATCCAGACCGCGCCGATTCCGGCTGCGACGGCATCGCCGATATGGATCGCAAACAGCCAGAGTGCCGGCAGGAAGATCGGCATCCATTCCAGCGTGTTCATCTGGATGCGGAAGGCGCGCTCGAAATCGGGATGGCCTGTCATCGCCGGCACCCTGACGCCCGTTTTGGTCCGCGACCGCGAGACATTGATGCAGGTGAAGAAATAGAATGCGATCGCCAGCAGCGTGACGAGGGCGGTGAGATGATACATGGCGAATCCCTTTGAAGAGGTCGCGGTTCAATACCCGGTCAGCTCGAGATAGCCAACGCCGTCATGCGTGCCGGCGAAGCTGATCGGTCCTTCCCAATAGGAGAAGCCGGTCCCCATCCAGGCTTTGGGATTGAGCGGCTTGCAGCGGATCGAGAACGACCGCGAGGGAATCGCGATCTGCCATTCCACCGGCAGCTTGCGTCCCGCAACCTCCGCTGTTGCGCTCGGAAACATCTGGATGTCGTTGCCTGCAATCATCTGCGTGCCGCCTGCGGCGGTGATCCAGTTGCCGAACGGATAATTCCGACCGTCCTTCTGCCGCAGCCGGTACAGCATCAGCTTGTCGCCGGATGACAGGTGCAGCGACAGCCAGTCCCAGCCGGTCTGGTCGGCGTCGAGCGGCTGGCTGCTCCATTCGCGGTCCATCCAGGCCTGGCCGGAGACATCGGCCGGCTTGTCGTCGATGGTGAGCGTGCCCCGCGCGCGGTAGAACGGCTGGCTGTAATAGTACGACGCTTGCCCGCGCTCCGACTTGCGGCTGTAGCCGCCATCGCCCTGCAGCACCACGGGACGATCGGCCTCCAGTGTCAGCGCGTAGCTGAAGTCGGTACCCGCGGCCTTCAGCGTCAGCGGCGCCAGGGTGCGATCGTCGCTGCGCTCGAAACCCTTCATCTCCCAATCGTCGATCCAGGCCGCAAACGGTTTTGCCGTGACGCCGGCCTGTCCGATCCCGCCGCGGGAAAATACCTCGTTGAAGCGGTGGTTGTCCGCGCGCGTCACTGCGGCGTGCGCCATCCAGATCTGCTGATTGGCCCAGCCTTCGCCCTGCGGTCCCGGCTGCGCCGCCTGACGGAACAGCGTCCATTGCAGGCCGCAAGCCGCGCCGCTCGCGTCGACGAGATTTGCCGTGAGATACCACCACTCGATGCGAAAATCAGGATGCGGCCCGTGATCGGCGGGAAAGGCGAACGTCTTTCCCGGCGTGACCTTCGCAAAGCCGTCGGCCGTCTCGCCGAGCCCGGCATAGCCTTGCGCGCCCGCACGGCGTGCAAGCGCGAGCGCAGCGATGCCGCCGAACAAAGCGCGCCGCGAGATTATGTCAGCGCTCATTGGCAAACACCTTGACGAGGTCCGCCGGTTGCATCCGCGCCAGCCTTATCATCGGGAGCAGTGCAGCAAGCAGCGACGCGACCAGCGCCACCGCGACCAGCCCCACCAGTTGCAGCGGAAACACGTGGAACGGCAGCCGCCAGCCGAACGCCTTCACGTTGACGATCGCGATCAGGCACCACGCCACGAGCAGTCCGAGCGGCACGGCAAGGAGCGATGTGAACAGCGCGACCGACAGCGTCTTGGTCAGCTCGATCGCGGCGAGGCGCGGCCGCGTGATGCCGATCGCCCACAGCGGCGCGAGCTGCGGCAGGCGGGAATTCGCCAGCGTCAGCAGGCTGGTCAGCAGCGCGATGCCCGCGACGCCGAGCGTGAAGGCGTTCAACGCCGACGTCACCGCAAAGGTGCGGTTGAAGATGCGGATCGATTCCGCCTTCACCGTCGCCTGGTCGGCGACGCTGCGGTCGTCGAGCGCAAACTGCTTCTGCAACGTCGCGATCAGGCCTGGGATGTTCTGCTTCGCGACGATGAGGCCGATCCGCGTCTGTGGCGTCTGCGGAAACTGTCGAATGAGCGCGGCGACGTTGACGGCGAGCTGCCCCTTGGGGTTGCCGTAATCGGCATAGATCCCGGCGATGTCGAGCTCCCAGCTCCCGCCCGGCGCCGGGACGTCGATGACATCGCCGACCCGGACGTTCAGGCGCCGGCTCAGCTGCTCGCTGATGAAGGCGGCGTTGCCCGGCACGAGCAGGGTCCAGGCGCGCGGCGCGGCTTCCAGCAGCGGCCAGCGCTCGCGATAGAGCGGGTGATCGGGTAGGCCGAGCAATTCGACCGGCTGGCCCTGAACCTGCGTCTCGGCGCGCCCGCCCGAGAGGATCGCCTGCACGTCGCTACGCTCCTTCAGCCAGCTCCGGATCGCGACGCCTTGCGCATTGTCGGAGGCGCTGATGTAGACGTCGGCCGCGAGCCGTCCGTTGAGCCAGCCGATGAAGGTGCGGCTGAACGTTTCCACCATGGTGGAGACCCCGACGTTGACGGCGAGCGCGAGCAGCAGCGCCATCAGTGCCAGCGACAATCCGGAAAGCTGCTGGCGGCTGTCCGCCCAGAACCACAGCGCCAGCGGGCCCCGTGCGAAACGCTGGCCCGCGAGCAGGAGGATCTCGAGGAAGGCCGGCAGGATCAGTGCCGCACCGAGCATCAGCGCTGCCAGCACGCCGAAGCCCGCGATCAGCGATTGTCCGTAGTGAAGCAGCAACAGTGCGACCGCGAACACGGCGCACGCCGCAGCACTTTGCAGGATCAGCCAGCGGCGCTGTCGCTGCTGCCAGGCATGCGGCTGCGCGGTGGCCAGCACCGGCATCCTGATCGCCTTGATCAGGCTGGTCGCCGCCGCAACAAGCGCGCCGGCAATGCTGATGCCAATGCCGGCGAGCCACCATTCAGGTCGCAAGCTGAGCTGTCCCGGGATCTGCGCGCCGTAGAGCCCGCGCAGCGACGCCGCAACGTCGGGCAAGAGCGCAGCCGCGATGAAATAGCCGCAGGCGAGCCCGATCAGTCCGGCGATCAGTGCCAATGCCACCAGCTCGACCACCAGCACGGTGTTGACCAGACGCGCCGAGGCACCGCAGGCTCGCAACGTCCGCAGCATCGGGAGCCGTTGTTCGAAAGCGAGGCCGACGGCGGAGTTGACGATGAAGAGGCCGACGAAGAACGACAGCAGGCCGAAGGCCGTGAGATTGAGATGGAAGCTGTCGGTGAGGCGTTCCAGCTCGGTCTCCGCATTCGGCTCGACCCGCTGCAATTGCTCGCCGACGACGCTTGCCAGCGGTGCGAGCTTGCCCCTGGGCTTGCCGATCAGCAGCCGCGAGACCTGGTCCGGCTTGTTCAGCAGCCGCTGCGCCACGCCGATGTCGACCACCAGCACATCGGGCACGAGCTGGGGCAATACGCGCAGCGGCGGCAGTTTTGCGCCGCTGCTGATCGCGGGTGCCGCGCCTTGCTGTTCCTGCAGATCGGCAAGCGTCTCTTGCGCGACCAATGTCTGGCCCGGCGCGGCAACAAAACTGCCCAGATCCGAAGCACCAAGGCGCGGCGCGTTGCCGACATCGGCCGGCAGCGTCACCGGCTCGATGCCGAGCAATCGCACTGCGCGTCCGTTGATCTGGACGCGTCCCTCCAGCATCGGCGAGACCGGCCAGCCGGCGCGGCGGAGCTTGACGAAAAGGTCCTGCGAGAAAGTCGCGGTATCAGGTGCGACCAGCATCGCCGTGCGAGTGCCGCCGAACGTTGCCGCCGCGCGGTCATAGGCGTTGCGGGCCTGCTGGTTGATCGCCTGCACGCCGCTCCACAGCGCGGTCGCCGCGATCAGCCCGATTAGGAGCGTCGCGAACTGCATCTTGTGGCGCCGCCAATGGCTGAGCAGCACCGCGAGGATCCACAGCGCGCGCTTCATGCGATCCGCCCCGCGTGCAAGGTGACGTGGCGGTCGAGCGTTGCGGCCAGATGCAGGCTGTGCGTCACCATCAGGAAGCCGCAGCCGTTGCGGATGACGAGATCGCGCGTCAGGGCCAGCACGTCCTCGGCGGTCGACTCATCCAGATTGCCGGTCGGCTCGTCCGCGAGCAGCAACGATGGCCTTGTCGCCAGCGCCCGGCCGATCGCGACCCGTTGCTGCTGTCCGCCTGATAATTGTTCCGGATAACGCTTGAGCAGGCCGCCGAGCCCGAGCCGCTCGATCAATTCCCTGGACCAGGCCGCATCGTGGCGGCCGGCGATCCGCGCCTGGAAAGCGAGATTGTCCGCGACGGAAAGGCTCGGGATCAGATTGAACTGCTGAAAAACCAGGCCGATCCGGTCGCGGCGCAGCTGCGCGCGCCCGGCATCGGAAAGCTTGGTGACCTCCGTGTCTTCCAGCCGGATCGTGCCGCCATCGGCGGCATCGAGCCCCGCGACGAGGTGCAGCAGCGTGCTCTTGCCGCTGCCGGACTCGCCGGTCAGCGCGACGCGTTCGCCGGCCTTGAGATCGAGATCGACACCGCGCAGCACATGGACCGGCTCGCCGGCCGAAGAGAATGTCTTGGAGAGGTTTCGGATACTCAGCACGATGGATGGCGCCGGACGGAATTAACGGAATTGCTGCGTAGCACACCTGCTGCGGAAATGCCGGGTTGCGTTGGTCTCGAAGCCGTTGTTAGCTCGCAAAACGACCAAATCAAAAAAGTGCCAAAAAGACGACGGGGAGAATCATGAGCGCTCAAGGAACGCCCAAGGTGGCGAGCGAGACGACCGGGACGCCAAAGGGAGCCTGGACCGTCACCTTTCTGCTGTTTCTGTTCATGCTGGTAAACTTCGCCGACAAGATCGTCGTCGGCCTCGCCGGCGTGCCGATCATGTCGGACCTGAAGCTCGAGCCGGAGCAGTTTGGCCTGCTCGGCTCCTCGTTCTTCTTCCTGTTCTCGATCTCCGCGATCGTTGTCGGCTTCATCGTCAACAAGGTGCCGACGCGCTGGGTGCTGCTCGCGCTCGCGGTGGTCTGGGCGCTGGCGCAGTTTCCGATGGTCGGCACCGTCTCCTTCACCACGCTCTTGATCTGCCGCATCGTGCTGGGCGCGGGCGAAGGCCCGGCCTTCTCGGTCGCCGCGCACGCGATCTACAAATGGTTTCCCGACGAGAAGCGGACGCTGCCGACCGCGATCCTGTCGCAGGGCTCGGCCTTCGGCGTCATCCTCGCGGTGCCGGCGCTGAACTGGGTCATCGTCAATCATTCCTGGCACTACGCCTTCGGCGCGCTCGGTGTCGTCGGCCTGATGTGGGTCTGTGCCTGGCTCGCGTTCGGCAAGGAAGGCCCGCTCGAGGATACCCAGGCACTGGCGGCGGCCGAGACGAAGATTCCCTACATTCAGCTGCTCACCTCCCGCACGTTCCTCGGCTGCGTCGCGGCGACGTTCGGCGCTTACTGGGCGCTGTCGCTCGGGCTGACCTGGTTCACGCCGTTCATCATCAAGGGCCTCGGCTTCTCGCAGAGCCAGGCCGGCTGGATCTCGACCCTGCCATGGCTGTTCGGCGCCACCATCGTGATCCTGACCGGCTGGATCTCGCAGCTGATGATGGCCCGCGGCTCGACCACGCGCATCGCCCGCGGCGTGCTCGGCTCCGTGCCGCTGGTCATCGGCGGCCTGATCCTGGCCACGATGCCGCATGTCCAAGGCGCGGCCCTTCAGCTCACCTTGCTCGTGGTCGGAACGGGCCTGTGCGGCGCCATCTACGTGGTCTGCCCGCCGATGCTCGGCGAGTTCACGCCGACCTCGCAACGCGGCGCGATCCTCGCAATCTACGGCGCGCTCTACACGCTTTCGGGCATCATCGCGCCCGCCGTGATGGGCACCGTGATCCAGCGGGCCGGCAGCATGCTCGACGGCTACATGACCGGCTTCACCATCAACGCCGCGATCATGGTCGGCTCCGGTCTGCTCGGGCTGCTCCTGCTCTGGCCGAACACTGAAAAGGCCCGGCTGACCGGCGCCGCCGCGCCGCAGGCCGGCGCGTTGAAGGGCGCGGTGTCGCCGATGTAGGGTCGGTGTTTCGCCCGCTCCAATCAATAGCTTCGTCCCGGCAAAGGTCGGGACGACATCCAGTGTGTTGATGCGGGACGACGATTGAATTTGTAGCGACCTTCGCCGCTCACGAACCGGTTTTCGCCCGCCGTTCGGTGAACGGCGACAGCACCACCGTTGCGAGCATGAAGATCACGGACGCCCCGAATACCCAGTGCGGCGCGCTCTGGTCCATGATCCAGCCGAACAGCAGCGGGCTGACGATGCCGCCGAGATTGAAGCCGGTGGAGACGATGCCGAAGGCGCGGCCGGCGGCACCGGGCGGCGCGGCATTACGCACCAGCATGTCGCGCGAGGGCGCGATCACGCCGGAGAGGAAGCCCGCGGCCGTCATCGTCGCGGTCAAAGCCCAGCCCGGCAGCGTCACCAAAGCGATCAGCAGCACGATTCCCGCGTTCGCGGCAAAGCAGGCCGCGGCGACGTATCCGTGACGCTCGGTATGGTCGGCGAGGAAGCCGCCCGCGAGCACGCCCGCGGCGCTGGCGCCGAGAAATGCGGTGAGCGCGATATTGGCGGCCGAATAGGACGTGCCATAGCCACTCATCAGCGCCACCACGCCGAAATTGTTGATGCCGGCGACCGACAGGCTGAGCAGCATGAACAGCGCCGTGAGCGTGATCAGCGCCGGGGTGATCACGGCCTGCTTCGGCGCGTTCGCTGCGCCCGGCTTTGCCTTGTGGGCACCGGCATCGGGAATGTTCATGACGACCAGCAGCAACGCCACCGCAACGCCGATCGCACCCGCTGCGATCAAAGCCCCGACACCGCCGGACACGACAACCAGCGCGGCGACAATCGCCGGCGCCACCGCGCCGCCGAAATAGCCGGCAAAGGTGTGGATCGAGAAGGCGCGGCCCATCCGCGCCTCGTCCATGTGCTCGGCGAGGATGGCGTAATCGGCGGGATGGTAGACGCTGTTGGCGAGCCCGAGCAGCACGGCGCAGGCGATCAGCGAGGCGTAGCTGAGGTGCAGGCCAAGCAGGATCAGCGCGACGCCGCCGAGCGTGAGGCCGCCCAGCAGGATCCTTCGCGCGCCAAAATGGTCGACGAGATAGCCGGTCGGCGCCTGCGTCAGCCCCGACACCACCGCGGACACGGTGAGCGCGAAGCCGAGCTCGATATAGCCAACGCCGAGCTGGCCTTTGAGGAACGGAAACAGCATCGGCAGGACCAGCAGATGGAAATGGCTGACCCAATGCGCGATCGAGATTCCGGTCAGCGTGCGCAGTGCACTGTCCGCCTTGCCTTGCTGCGGTGCAGCGAGAACGTCGACCATTGCAGTTCCGTTTTACGTTCCTTGGGGACGCGCAAACTATCGGGCACAGCGGTTATTTGTCCATGAACGCGGGCGCATGGCAGCTAGCGCGGGTCGGGGCGAAGGCGGAGTTTGCAGCGCGAGCAGGTGTTTAGAACGTCCGCCGCCGATCGCTGCTTACAGGGGCTCGTCATCCGGCCCGTAGCGGTCGCGCTTCGGCGTCGCGATGTCGCCGTCTTCGTAATCATCGTCGTCGGTGTCGCGCGTAGGCGGGGGCTTCTTCGCCTTGTCTTCCGCTGGCTTGTCGTCCGCAATTTTGGGCGGCGCGCTCGGCTTGCCGATCTTGGCCATGGCTGATCCCGGATGGTGATGCGTCATCCGACCCTATCCCGAAAACATGTGGGGAGCCTGACCTATCTCAAGGATCGCGGCAAAGACGTCAGCCGTGCACCACCGGCCCGCCGGCCTTCTTCCAGGCGTCGATGCCACCGGCGATATGCGCGGTGTTGGTGAGCCCGGCCTCCTTGGCGGCGGCCACCGCCATCGCCGAGCGTTCGCCGAAGGCGCAGAAGAACACGACGCGGCGGCCCGTCGCGGCCGCAACCTCGCGCAGCATGCCGCCGGGCTTCAGGCTCTCCTCGACGGACGGATAGGGCGTGTGCAGTGCGCCTTCGAGCATGCCGTGCTTCATCCGCTCGTTGGTCTCGCGCAGATCGACCAGCAGGATATCGGGTCGCCCGAGGACGCGGATCGCCTCGACCGCGCTCAGCGCGCGGCCCTCCTTCTCCAGCTCCTCCTGATGCAGGCCGACATGCATGTTGGCGGGCACCGCGACGTCCATCATCTTCGGATTGGGCAGCTTCAGATTGGCCATCAGCTCGATATATTCGTCGACCGAGCGCACCTGGAGCCGCGGATTGTAGCGCTTCTCCTCGCCGATGGTGGAGACGGTGTCGCCCTTGTAGTCGTGCGCCGGGAACACCATCGTCTCGTCGGGCAGCTTGAGCAGGCGGTTGAAGATCGACTCGTACTGCGCACGCGACGAGCCGTTCTGAAAGTCGGTGCGGCCGGTGCCGCGGATCAGCAGCGTGTCGCCGGTGAAGACGCGGTCGCCCATCAGATAGGAATAGGAATCGTCGGTGTGGCCGGGCGTGTACATCACGTCGAGCGACAGGCCCTCGATCGTCACCTTGTCGCCGTCGGCGACCCGCATCGCCACAACGTCGGCCTTGGTCTGGTCGCCCATCACGGTCATGCAATGGGTGCGGTCGCGCAACTCGCCGAGGCCAGTGACGTGGTCGGCGTGGAGATGCGTGTCCACCGCCTTGACCAGCTTGAGGTCGAGCTCGCGCAGCAGCTGGCAGTAGCGGTCGACCTTCTCCAGCACGGGATCGAGGATCAGCGCCTCGCCGCCGGGGCGGCTCGCGAGGACGTAGCTGTAGGTGCCCGAAACGCTGTCGAAGAGTTGGCGGAAGATCATGGCAGGGAGTCCGGCAATGGAACTGATTTCCAAGATTCTACTATGCCGAGGGCTATAAAGAGAAGCAATTCACTGTGTAAACAAGAAAATTTAGAAGATTCTTATTGCGGTGACGAGCTCCTGTCCTGCCCTCAAACTCGACGGGGGAGGGCCCTACGGCCGCACCAGCGTATACCCGTTCTCGCTGAGGAACAGGATCTGCCCGACCCCGACCTGCACCGGCGTGGCAGCGGGAATGAACTCAGGCCGCTTGCCCGTCTCCCGCTCCATCGTATCGACCGTGTTGAGGCAGATATCGAAGCGCACGCCCTGCGCGATCAGGCTTTCCACCTGCTTGCGGCGCTCGCTGCCGGACAGCAGCAGAGCGATGCCGGGGCCGAACGCCACCACCTCGATCGCGACCTTGTCGGGATCGTAGGCCTTCAGCAAATTGTTGGCGACGCTGAGCACCAGCGCCTGCTTCTTCGCGTCGCCGTCGGAGAGCTGCAGCACGATCCTGTGCTCGGCGAACGGCTTGTCCTGCAGCGGCACCTGTTGCGCAAAAGCGAGCGGTGTCGCGGCGCAGGTGAGCAGCACAAGCGCCAGCGCGCGAAAGACGAGCGACTGCATTATTACTATTCCGCAATGCCGGGGTTGTCCTCGACGCCTTTCAACGTGACGCCGTACCCAAGCCGTTCCGGCAACGTCCGGCCCGAGCGCAGATATTTGCCGACGACGTCCCACACCGGCGCTCCTTGCTGGCCGTTGATCGAGGCCCAGCCGGCGACCTTGTAGCGGTGGTTCGCGCTGAGGGCTTTGCCGTTGCCGAGCTTGAGATCGGAGATGCGGCTGCCGATCGCGGCCGTCGGCGTGCAGGTGTAGCTGAGCCCGCCGGCGCGCACCATGTCGCCGCCCTGCTGGTAGTATGGATCGGCATTGAAGAGATTGTCGCAGATGTCTTCCAGCACGTCCTTGATCTGGCCGCCGGTCATCGCCTGCACATAGGTCTCGGGATAGGTGATCGCGGTTTCCGCGAGCACATCCTCCATGGTCAGCGCCTGGCCGGACAGCGCGGTGACGCCCCAGCGAAAGCCCGGCGACAGCGCGATCTCGGCGTCGAGCTCGGTGCGCAGCGCGGTGCAGATCAATTCGTCGACGGGGCCGGAGAAATTGCCGCGGCGATAGAGCAGGCGGTCGAGCGTTGCGACCTTCTCCGACCAGTCGGTGACGTGCGGGGCGCGCAGTCGCCCGATCAGCTCGGCCATGGCGGGGTCGGGCTTGAGCAGCTCGGAATAGACCGGCAGCAGATGATATCGGACGTCGCCGACCTTGCCTTTTTCGAGCGTGAGATCGAGCACGCCCAAAAACTTCCCGTTGGAGCCGGCATTGGTGACGAGCGTCGTGCCGCCGGCATTCTTCACGGGGATGGGCTGCGGCACGGCGTCATGGGTGTGACCGCCGAGGATGACGTCGATGCCGGTGACCCGGCTCGCGAGCTTGAGGTCGACATCCATGCCGTTATGGGACAGCAGGATCACGGCATCGACCTTGTCGTGGCCGCGCAACGCGTCGACGTGCTTCTGCAATTCCTCCTCGCGGATGCCGAAGGTCCAGTCCGGCGTGAACCGTTTTGGATGTGCGATCGGCACGTAAGGGAAAGCCTGGCCGACGATCGCGACGCGATGGCCGCCGAGATCCTTGATCACAGACGGCTTGAACACGCGCCCCGTGGCCTTGTCGAAGGCGATCGCGTCGTTGAAGGCGGCTTCCTCGGTCAGGAAGACGTTCTGCGCCAGAAACTCGCCCTTGAAGCGCTCGAGATTGTCGCGCAGCACCTGCTCGCCATAGGTGAATTCCCAATGCCCGGTCATCGCCTCGATGCCGAGCAGATTGGCGACCTCGACCATGTCGCGGCCCTGCATGACATTGGCAAGCCCGGTGCCCTGCCAGAGATCGCCGCCGTCGACGAGCAGCGAACGGGCCTCGCCGACATCGCTGCGCAGACGATCGACCAGTGTCTTCAGATGAGCGAAGCCGCCGAGCTTGCCGAAGCGGCCCGCGGACTTCTCGAACTCCAGGCAGGTGAAGGCGTAGGCATCGGCACTGTTGGGCCGGATGCCGAATCGCTCGAGGAAGGCGCGGCCGACCAGGTGCGGCGGCCGGCCCGCCATCTCGCCGATGCCGATATTGACGCTGGGCTCGCGGAAATAGACCGGATTGAGCTGCGCATGGGTGTCGGTGAGGTGCAGGACCCGCGCATTGCCGAACCGTTCGAGGTCGTAGATGCCGGCGGTCTCGGCGCCGCGCGCGAGCTGCGGCAGGCCGAGCGATGCGGCCGCAAGGCCTGCACCCTTCAGGAAATCGCGGCGGCGGATCGCCATCCAGAAATTCTCCGCGCCCCTCAATGGTCGCAAGGCTGTTCCACTGGCGAACAGTCTAGCGGATTTCCATCGCCTTCCAGGCTTCTTTTTCGGACGTGGCCTGGAAGATCGACGCCTTGGCCAGCGCCTCGGCCTCCCTGGCTGCGGCCACGGCACGGTCGAAATCGCCGCCGTCCCCCGCCTTCTTCGCCGCGGCCAGCGCCGAGACGGTCACGGTCCATTGGTGACGCAAGCCGGCAGCCTCCTTCGATGCGGCGTCCGCGGCAGCGTAGGCCGCCTTGTAATCCGCCTCATTTGCCGCGCGCGCCGCCGGCGCGAGGCCCAGGGCGAGCATGGGGGCGAGCAGCATGGCCAGGACAAATGACCACTTCATGGCCGCGCTCCCGGGCCCGATATCGGCAGGCCGTTGGCGACGTAGGAGAGGAAATATTCGACGTCGCGATATTCATCCGCCTGCGGCTCCAGCGGAACCGCGCGAGTCTGGCTGTTGCAGGTGACGAAGCGGCGGCTGGTCGTGCCCATGCCGCTCCATTCGGAGCGGTAGATCGGCATCGCGTTCAGGATGCCGAGCGCCGGCGCCAGGATCTCGGCGCGGATACGTTCGCCCGGGCTCTGCACATGGCAGCTCGCGCAGGAAAAATTCATCTGGCCGCGGCGGGTGTAGAAATAACGCTTGCCGTTCTCGAATGCCGCCAGTGCGCGCGGATCATCGGGAATCTTGATGTCCATCGGCTTGCCGCGCGAGGTGAACGCCATGTAGGCGGTGAGCGAGGCCATCTCGTCCTTGACGTAGGAATAGGGCGCCTCGCCATTGGCTTCGCGGCAGCGGTTGAGCGCGAGCTCCAGCGTGACGACCTTGCCTTCCTTCGTGTCGAAGTAAGGATAGTTCTGGCGGATGCCGATGCCGCCGTTCGGGAAGCAGTCGGCATAGGTCTTGCCGTTCTTGAACGGCGTCGTGAACATGTCCTTGCCGGCGTCGAGCGCGAACTCGTAAGGCGGGAATTCCTCTTTCTCCTGCCACTGCCGCTTCATGTCGGCATTCATCGAATAGGGACCGTTGACGAAATCCTCGTGCTTCACGTTGGGGAATTTCTGGAAGAAGAAGTTCTGGAACGCTTTCGCGTCGGCCACGGGATCGACCTTGTCGGCGGCCACCACGCGCGGAGAGGTGAGGGCGAACGCGACGAGCGCGGCGCCGAGCGAGCCAAGCAGGAGGGCGGACCGGGCCTTCATCACGAGATCTTCGCGGTGGTCGTATCCGACGCACCCTTGTTGTCGGTCCAGGATACCTTGAGGTCGTCGCCCTTCCTGGCGCCCTTGAAGCTGAACTTGACGTAGGGGTCCTTGGAGACCGCGGTGCCCCAATCGGCGATGAAGACGTCCTTGCCGTTACATTCGAACTTCAGCTCCTGGATGAAATGCGCCGGGATCAGTTCGCCCTTGGAATCCTTGACGAAGCCGGAGTCCATGGGATGCTGGATCAGCGCCTGCACCTCGGTGGTGTCGCCGTTGGCGGTGGCGCGGACGCGAATGCTGGATGCCATCTCGGTTCTCCCTAGCCGCCGCAGCCGCCGACGGTGACCTTGACCTCTTTGGTCGCGCTGTAGAGCTTGCCGTCGGCTTCCACGATCGCGGTCAATTTGGTGGTCTTTGCCATCTTCAGGCGGTTGGCGACACTCGGCATGGTGCCGTCGGGAATCCTGTAGCTTGCCGCGAGCGCGTTCGGATTCTCGGCCACGAAGAACGAGATCGAGGTGACCTTGTCGAGCGTCGTCGTCACCGAGATCGGCACGACGCCGCCGTTTTCGGCGATCTCGGGGGCATCGAGCTTGACCTTGTCGGACGGCTCGGCGGTCTTGCCATAGAGCGCCTTGATCGCATCGGCCTCGTTCTTCTGCTTGAAGGCGTCTTCCGGATATTTGTCGTTGGCCGCGGCGCGGGCGGGAGCGAACGGCAGATTGCCAAGGCCGAGCAGCGCGACCGAGGCCGCGCCCTGAAGGAGCAGGCGCCGCGTCGGATGAGGGCCGGTGGTCGTGGTCATCAGAGGTCTCCTGGACAATCTCTTGGCGTGCCGGCGGTCACAGTGTTTGCAGGAAATCAACGATCGCGCTGATTTCCTGCTCGGTCAAAATCCTGTTCCGGCCGAACGGCGGCATCATGGTCTGCGGATTGCGCTTGGTCTCGTCGAAGATGATCGCGCTCAGCTCGTTGCGGTCGGGGTACTTCGCCTTGAGGTCCTTCAGTTCCGGCCCGATCGTGCCCGGCAGGTCGCCGCCCTTGATGACGTGGCAGGTCAGGCAATTGCCCTTGCCGCGGTCGAAGGCGAGCTTCTGGCCCTCGGCCACGGCGGATTGCGCCAGCGCCGGGCCGGCGAGGCCGGCGGCGAAGGCCAGCAGGAGGAGCAGGGCAGGCGTCCGGGAAAAAGCGGTCAAGGCGTCATTCCGAGGCGTTATGTCGTTGGTCTCGATCGCGGAAATAGAAGCGTTCCAAAGCACAAAGGGCATCGCCTGACAATCAAGACTATGCACGGGGCAAAATGGAGTTAATATCTTCCGCATTGCAACTAAAGAGATTGTCTGTTCGGCGGGTTTGGCCCCGAGAGTAAGGTCACTGGCGCGGGGGGCGGCTGTTTTCTCGGCGTATTTCCTGGACGTGTTTCCTCGACGTGTTTCCTAGGCGTTTGGGCGCTCATCCTGTTTTCATCGCGTTCTCGTTTTTTCAAGGGGACCTCACTTGGCGGACTATGTCGTCGAATTTGGCAGGGATGGCGGACGGGTCGAGCCGGACGGCCGGCTCGATGCGCCGGCATTTCATCGCAATCACGAACCGCTCTGGGCAGCACTGCAGAAGCATCTTGCGGGCTGCACCGGCAACGTCGTCGAGCTCGGCAGCGGAACCGGCCAGCATGTGGTCCATTTTGCCCGCCATTCGCCGGGCCTGATCTGGTGGCCCAGCGACCTCAACCAGCGCCACCTCAAGAGCATCGAGGCCTGGCGCGTTCATTCGGGCCTGCAAAACATCCGCTCGCCGCTGCGGATCGATCTCACCGATCCGGACTGGTGTCCTGAGATGAAAAGCGGACAGGCGCCGACAAGCCTTGCCGCATTGTTCTGCGCCAATGTCATCCACATCGCGCCATGGAGCGTGGCCGAGGGCCTGTTCGCCGGCGCCGGCCGCCACCTGCGGGCGGACGGCAAGCTGTTCCTCTACGGCCCGTTCAAGCGCGACGGCAAGCACACTGCGCTCAGCAATGCGGTGTTCGACACGTCCTTGCGCGAAGGCAATCCCGATTGGGGCGTGCGCGACATCAGCGATGTCGAGACGCTCGCTCGCGGGGTTGGCCTCCGTCTCGTCGATACGATCGACATGCCCGCCAATAATCTCACGCTGGTGTTTGCGCGGGCTTGAGGCGCGGCGTTGCTGCGAAGCCGCTCGGCCTCTATGGTTCGAGACGCGCCGTAAGGCGGCGCTCCTCACCATGAGGGTCTAGGACTTCGCCGCGAAACGAGACCTCATCCTGAGGAGTCGCGGAGCGACGTCTCGAAGGATGGCCGCGAAGCTCCTGCATCTCAGAACACTAGCCCGTCACGCCTCGCCGTCCCGCCAGCCGATCTTGTCCTTCAGGAACCGGAAGCCGAGCACCTCGAAGCCGGCGCGCTCCCTGTTGTCCTTGCCGTAGCCGTGGCCGCCGGCTTCCGGCTCGTAGAACCAGGCCTCATAACCCATCGCCTGGAGTTTTGCCGTCATCTTGCGCGCATGGCCGGGATGGACGCGGTCGTCGCGCCGCGTGGTGGCGATCAGGATCGGCGGATAGGTTTGGCCGGCTTTGACGTTGTGATAGGCCGAGTAGGTCTTCAGCCAGTCCCACTCCTCCGGCTTGTCTGGGTCGCCATATTCCGCGATCCAGCTCGCGCCGGCGAGCAGCCTGGTGTAGCGGCGCATGTCGATCAGCGGGATGGTGCAGAACAGCGCGCCGAACCGTTCGGGGTAGCGCACCAGCATGTTGGTGATGAGGATTCCGCCGTTCGATCCGCCTTGCGCGGCGATGCGCTTTGCGCGCGTCACGCCACGGCGGACCAGATCGGCGGCAACGGCCGCGAAATCATCATGCGACAGCTTCTTGCCGGCGAGCCGGCCGGCATCGTGCCAGCGCGTGCCGAATTCGCCGCCGCCGCGCAAATTCGCCTGCACCGTCGTGCCGCCGCGCTCCAGCCACAGCTTGCCGAGCGAGGCGTTGTAATAGGGCTTCACCGAATGGGCGAAGCCGCCATAGGCGCTCATATAGACCGGCGCATCCCCGGTCTCGCCGGCGGGACCGGTCTGAACATAGGGAATGCGCTCGCCGTCGATCGAGATCGCCTCGTGCTGCGTCACCACCAGACCGTCGGCGGTGAACGTCTTCGGCGCCTGTTTCAGCACGGTCGGACCTGCAACGCCGCGTTCCATCAGCAGCAGCGACGGCGGCGTCAGCGGGTCCTGCACATTGGCGAGCAAATCGCCATTGCTTTCGGAGGGATGGCGGTCGAGCGGCCAGATGTCGACGACGCCGATCTGCGGCAGGCCGGGAAGCGTCTCGCGGCTCCAGCCGGTGGCTGATGGCGTGCAGATCTCGAAGCGCGGCCTGAGCTCGTCGAGGATCGAGAGCACCAGCCTGTCTGCCGCCCAGAAGAAGCCCTGGACGGCGCGGCGCGGCGCCGGCTCGAACAGCACCGTGAATTCGCGGCCGCCGGCCAGAAAGACCGAAAGCGAGATGCCGAGCACGGCATCGGCCTTGTACGTCCGTCCGTCCACCGGCCAATCCGCGCGCGGCTTGACCGTGAGCCAGTCGCCCTGGGCTTGCAGTTCTATGTTGGTGGGAAGGTCCATCTTCGAGAGCGGACCGGTCTGGTCTCCGATCGAGACGCTGAAGTTGAAGAAATCCAGCATGCGGCCGAACCATATCGTTCGGTTTGATGTCATGCGATCGACATGGCAATACGCCGCCATATCGCTCGCCGAGGCTTCGAACAGCACCGTGGCCTGTTCGACCGGTTGGCCGCGCCGCCACAGCCGCACGGTTCGTGCATAGCCGGATGTCGTCGCCATGCCCTCGCCATGGGCGCTCGCCAGCAGCAGCGCGTCGGCATCGAGCCAGTCCACGCCGCCTTTCGCTTCCGGCAACGCAAAACCGTCCGCAACGAAGCTCTTCGTATCGAGGTCGAATTCGCGCAAGGTCACGGCGTCGCTGCCGCCGCGCGACAGGCTCAGAATGGCGCGCGAGCTTCCCGGCATCGTGGCGATGCCGCTCAGCAGCCAGTCTTCGCCTTCCTTCGCCGCGAGCCGGTCGACATCCAGCATGATCTCCCACGCCGGATCGGCCTTGCGAAATTCCGCCAGCGTGGTCCGCCGCCACAGGCCGCGCGGATTGGTGGCGTCCTTCCAGAGGTTGTGCAGATCGTCGCCGCGCCGGCTGACATAGGGAATGTTATCCGGGCGATCGTAGATCGCCGCGAGAATGTCGCGGTCGCGCGCGAAGGCCGCGCCGCCGAACGCGTCGAGCGTCAGGCTGTTCTGCCGCGCGACGAAATCGAGCGCCTGCTTGCCTTCGATCTCCTCCAGCCAGAGCCAGGGATCGTCGTCGGGAGCGCTGAGCGTGGGCCTGTCGTCGACGGTCATGAACGAAACTCCCGGAAGATTGCGGCGGATAGGATTTGATCGAGCGCAAGCCGTCAAGAGCGCGGCCCGCTATCATCCGTTTGATTGCGTCAGAGGCATGGCCTGCGCCCGTTTGCGCCGGTTGCCCGCCCTCCCGCGCCCCTCCATAGTGCCGGGAATCAACAGAGCCCCTTGAAGGCCCTTTGGGGCGGAAATGCCGATGCTAGACGTGACTTCAGCCAACGAGATCGTCGACGACGTCCGCGTGCGCGCCAACGTGGTGCGCCTTGCCGCCGCGCAGGCGCTGACCGGCGCCAACTCGGCGGTGATCTTCGCGACGGGCTCGATCGTCGGCGCCACGCTCGCGCCGGACATGTCGTTCGCGACCGTGCCGATCTCGATGTATGTGCTTGGGCTCGCCGCTGGCACGCTGCCGACCGGTGCGATCTCGCGCCGCTTCGGCCGCCGCGCCGCCTTCATCGTCGGCACGGGTCTGGGCACGCTCACCGGCCTGTGCGGCTCCTTCGCGATCCTGCGCGGCTCGTTCGCGCTGTTCTGTCTGGCGACCTTCCTCGGCGGTCTCTACGGCGCGGTGGCGCAATCCTATCGCTTCGCCGCCGCCGACGGCGCCAGCGCAGCTTACCGGCCCAAGGCGGTGTCGTGGGTGATGGCGGGCGGCGTGTTTGCCGGCGTGCTCGGTCCGCAGCTCGTGCAATGGACCATGGACGTCTGGTCGCCCTATCTGTTCGCCTTCAGCTTCCTGGTGCAGGCGGCGGTGGCGTTGGTCGCCATGGGCATCGTCGCCGGCGTCGACATGCCGAAGCCGGCCCCGGCCGATCTGCATGGCGGCCGTCCGCTCATGACGATCGTGACCCAACCGCGCTTCATCGCGGCCGCTTTGTGCGGCGTCATCTCCTATCCCATGATGAACCTGGTGATGACTTCGGCGCCGCTCGCCATGAAGCTGTGCGGGCTGAGCGTCAGCGATTCCAATTTCGGCATTCAATGGCACATCGTCGCCATGTACGGGCCGAGCTTCTTTACGGGCGCGCTGATAAGCCGCCTCGGCGCGCCCAAGACCGTCGCGATTGGCCTGTTGCTGGAAGCCGGAGCGGCCACCATCGGTCTTTCCGGCATCACCGCGATGCACTTCTGGGCCACGCTGATCGTGCTCGGTATCGGCTGGAATTTCTCCTTCATCGGCGCCTCCGCGCTGGTGCTGGAGACGCACCGGCCGCAGGAGCGCAACAAGGTGCAGGCCTTCAACGATTTCCTGGTGTTCGGCATGATGGCGATCGGCTCGTTCTCGTCCGGCCAGTTGCTCGCCAATTACGGCTGGTCCGCGGTGAACATGGTGGTGTTCCCGCCGGTGGTGCTCGGCCTCGTCGTGCTCTTGCTGGTCTCCAGGGCGCGCCGCCGCAAGGCGCGGCTGGAAGCGGCGATGGGCGAGTTCCCGGATGCGATCTGAGTTGGCAGGAGGCTGTCAGCAGCGTTGATACTTCGATCGCGGTCGAAGTGATTTTCTGCTCCCACGTCGATACATGATGGTCGTCATGGACGGAAAATCACAACGCGGGGGATGCGAAGGAGAAGCGCAAATGCTCGACAATCCCCGTCACGGCGCACCGATCGACGAATCCTCCCTCCGTTACGAAGGCTGGCGCATCGTCGCGGTCTGCTTCCTGCTCGCGACCTTCGGCTGGGGGCTCGGCTTCTACGGCCAGAGCGTCTACGTCGCCGAGCTCCAGCGTGCGCACGGCTGGTCGGCCTCGCTGATCTCCTCGGGCACGACGTTCTTCTATCTGTTCGGCGCGCTGCTCGTCGTGTTCGTCGGCGAAGCCGTCCGGAAATATGGTCCGCGGCTCTGCCTGATCGCGGGCACGCTGGCGATGGCGGCCGCCGCGGTCGCGATCGGCGCGGTGCGCGAGCCCTGGCAGCTCTATCTCGCCGATGCCGTGCTCGCCTTCGGCTGGGCCGGCACCAGTCTGGCCATGATCACCAACACCATCAGCCTGTGGTTCGACCACAAGCGCGGCATGGCCATCAGCCTCGCGCTGAACGGCGCAAGCTTCGGCGGCATCGTCGGCGTGCCGCTGCTGGTGACCTTGATCGGCCATACCGGCTTCGCCAGTGCGATGTTTAGCGTCGCCGGCGCCATGCTGATGCTGCTCGTGCCGGTGATCCTGATCGTCGTCGGCCGGCCGCCTGATCTGGATGGTTGGCACGCGGCGACGAATGCGAAGCCGCAATCGTCGGCGCAGATCCGCAAGGCCGCGCTGCGCGACGTTGGCTTCCTCACGGTGACGATCGCCTTCGCGCTGGTGCTGTTCGCGCAGGTCGGCTTCATCGTCCACCTGATCTCGTTCCTCGATCCCGTGATCGGGCGCGAGCGCGCCGCCGTGGCTGTCGCGGTGCTGACGGCGATGGCCGTGGTCGGCCGGGTGCTGTTCTCGCTGGTGATCGACCGGATCAACCAGCGCCTCGCCTCCGCGCTGTCGTTCCTGAGCCAGGCGGCGGCGCTTCTGGTCGTCATCAACCTGCACAACGACTACGTGCTGATCGCGGCCTGCGCGGTGTTCGGCTTCTCGGTCGGCAACCTCATCACCCTGCCGTCGCTGATCGTCCAGCAGGAGTTCGATTCCGCCTCGTTCGGCGTGCTGATCAGCCTCAACACCGCGATCAACCAGGTGACCTATGCCTTCGGTCCCGGCGTCGTCGGCTTCCTGCGCGATCTCTCCGGCGGCTATTCGCTGCCGTTTTATCTCTGCATCGCGCTGGAGGTGGCGGCCGCGGCGCTGATCATGGTGCGGGGTGCGCCACACGCGAAGACTTCGTAGAGACGCGGCGCCTCGACACACTCCGTCATTGCTTCGCTGCGCTCGCAATGACGAGAGGCGAAAGCGACGTCACGCCTCCCGCTGTCGCAGCAGCTCCTCGACGTCCAGCCGCTTGGTGATCATCGCAAGCTTGCCGTCCGGCCCGAACGGCCACTGCTCCTTCGGCCGGTCCCGATACAGCTCCACGCCATTCTGGTCCGGATCGCGCAGATACAGCGCTTCGGACACGCCATGGTCGCTCGCCCCATCCAACGCAATGCCCGCCGACAGCACGCGGTGCAGCGCGTCCGCCAGCGCGGGGCGCGTCGGATAGAGGATCGCGGTGTGATAGAGCCCGGTGGTGCCTGGCGGTGGCGGCGAGCCGCCCTTGCTCTCCCAGGTGTTGAGCCCGATGTGGTGGTGATAGCCGCCGGCCGAGATGAAGGCCGCGCCCGACCCCATGCGCTGCATCAGCTCGAAACCGAGCACGCCGCAATAGAAGCCGAGCGCGCGATCGAGATCGGCGACCTTGAGGTGGACGTGGCCGATCCTGGTGCCGGCATGGACGGCTTGGTTTTGCGACATCGTGCTGCTCCGTTGATCACCTCACATAAGGCGGACCTCGGGACAGTGCTACCGGCCTATCCCGAAACCCAGCGTTTCCAGTTGGGCAATCAAGCCAGCTCCGACACCTCACCCTCGGGCAGGCCGAACTCGAACGTGTTCAGCGTCATCGACACCAGCGTGTAATAGCCACACAGCCCGATCACCTCGACCACGCCGCGCTCGCCGAGCAGCTTCACGGCCTCATGATAGAGGCCCTTCTCGACGCCGTGGCCCTCATGCAGCGACTTTGCCACGTCGTAGATCATCCTGCCCTTGGGGTCGTCGAACTCAGGCGTGCGGCGGTCGCGGATGGCGTCGATGATCTCGGGCTTCATGCCGCCTGCAAGCGCGAGGCGCTTGTGCGCATACCATTCGTAATGAGCGGTCCAGTGCCGCGCCGTCACCAGGATCGCGATCTCCGAAAGCTTTGCCGGGAATATCGTGTCGTAGCGCAGGACCTCGCCGAGCCGCGTGGCATGACGCGCCATGTCGGGACTGTTGAGCCAGGCCATCATCGGCGCCGGCGGCTTGCCGCGCTTGCCGGCAATCGACTCGTCATAGGTCTGCCGCTGGCTCTCGTTCATTTCGCCAGGCGAAAGAAGTTTCAGGCGCATTGTTGTTTCCTCTTTGTTTTCAAGCCTCGCCGTGGCCGCGACTATAGCCGAATGCAGCGGCACGGAAGTGGTTGAATTCCACGAGACGATGGCCCAGAGTCGCGACCAATAAGTCGATTTTGCCTGATGGAAACGACCCATGACAGATTCTGAAACGGCTGATCTCGAACAATTCCGCAGCGAGACGCGCGCCTGGCTCGAAGCCAATTGCCCGCCGGAGATGCGCAAGCCCGCGACCTCCGACGCAGACGTGTTCTGGGGCGGACGCAATACGAAGTTCTCCTCCGAGCCGCAGCGCATCTGGTTCGAGCGCATGCGCGACAAGGGCTGGACCGTGCCGGACTGGCCTAGGGAATATGGCGGCGGCGGTCTGAGCGCGGCCGAGCACAAGGTGCTGCGCGCGGAGATGGCGAAGATCGGCGCGCGTCCGCCGCTGTCGAGCTTCGGCATCTGGATGCTCGGGCCGGCGCTGCTCAAATACGGCAACGAGGCGCAGAAGCAGGAACATCTGCCGAAGATCGCGGCGGGCCTGATCCGCTGGTGCCAGGGCTATTCCGAGCCGAACGCCGGCTCCGATCTCGCGTCGCTCCAGACCCGCGCCGAGAGCGACGGCGACGACTTCGTCATCACGGGGTCGAAGATCTGGACCTCCTACGCCAATTACGCCGACTGGATATTCTGTCTCGTCCGTACCGATTCCACGGCGAAGAAGCACGACGGCATCAGCTTCATCCTGTTCGACATGACCTCGAAGGGCGTGACGACCAAGCCGATTCTGTTGATCTCGGGCTACTCGCCGTTCTGCGAGACCTTCTTCGACGGCGTCCGCGTGCCGAAGTCGCATGTGGTCGGCACCGTCAACCGCGGCTGGGACGTCGCGAAATACCTGCTTCAGCACGAGCGCGCGATGATCTCGGGCATGGGCGAGCGCGGCGTCGGTCGTCCGCTCGGCCAGATCGCGGCCGATTCCGTCGGCGCCGACGCGCAAGGGCGGCTCGACGATGCGATGCTGCGCGGACGGATCGCCACCTTCGATGTCGATGAAGCCGCGCTTGCGGCCTGCGCCGAGCGCGCGGTCGATCTGGCCAAGGCGGGGCAGGCGCATCCGGCGTTCTCCTCGGCGATGAAATATTACGGCACCGAGCTCAACAAGCGCCGCTACGAGATCCTGATGTCGGCCGGCGGCGTCGATGCGCTGGAATGGGAGAGCGAGCGCTCCAGGCAAGGCGCCCGTCCGCGCGCCTGGCTGCGCACCAAGGCCAACTCGATCGAGGGCGGTACGAGCGAGGTGATGCTTGGCATCGTCGCCAAGCGTATCCTCGATCTGCCGGGGGCGTGAGGCTTTGCGTCATTCCGGGGCGCGCGAAGCGCGAACCCGGAATCCATTCATCCACCAACTCTGCCGCTCAATGGATTCCGGGTCTGGCCCTTCGGGCCATCCCGGAATGACGAAGCAAAAACAGATTTCGAATCGGAACCACGCACATGGCCCTCGTCCTCACCGAAGAACAATCGATGCTCCGCGATTCAGCGCGTGGACTGATCAGCGACAAGGCGCCGGTGCCGCATCTGCGCCAATTGCGCGATAGCAAGGATCCCACCGGCTTCTCCAAGGAGTTCTGGCATTCCTTCGCCGAGATGGGCTTTGCCGGCTTGCTGGTGCCGGAAGAGTTCGGCGGCTCCGGTCTCGGCTTCGTCGAGGCCGGCGTGGTGATGGAGGAGATCGGCCGCACCTTGATGCCGTCGCCGTTCCTCGCCACCAGCGTGGTCGCGGCCTCGGCGCTGAACCGCGGCGGCAATGCCGCGCAGAAATCCGAGTACCTGCCAAAAATCTCCAACGGCTCGCTGCTGGCGACGCTCGCGATCGACGAGGGCGCAAAGCATCGCCCGCTCCAGACCAGCCTCCAGGCAGTGCGCGCCGGCAACGGTTTCAGGCTGAGCGGTGCCAAGGCACTGGTCGTCGACGGCCACGTCGCCGACCTCTTCATCGTCGCCGCGCGCACCGCGGGTTCGGCCGGCGAGCGCGAGGGGCTGACGCTGTTCCTGGTCAACCCCAAGGCCAAGGGCGTTGCAATCGAGCGCACCATCATGGTGGACGCGCACAACGCGGCACGGATCGAGCTTGCCAATGTCGAGGTCAATGCCGACAGCGTGCTCGGCGAAATCGATCAGGGCGCCGGCCTGCTCGATGGCGTGCTCGACATCGGGCGCGGCGCGGTCGCCTCCGAAATGGTGGGCCTCAGCGAAGAGGTGTTCGGCCGCACCGTCGAGTATCTGAAGAGCCGCAAGCAGTTCGGCAAGCTGATCGGCGAATTCCAGGCGCTGCAGCACCGCGCCGCCGAGCTCTATGTCGACATCGAGATCACCCGCGCCGCCGTGATGAAGGCGCTGCAGGCGCTGGATACTGACGTTGCCAAGGCCACGTCAGCCGTCGCAGTCGCAAAGGCGCGCGCCGGCACCACCGCCACCCGCGCGGTGCAGGAAGGCGTGCAGATGCATGGCGGCATGGGCATGACCGACCAGTTCGACATCGGCTTCTTCATGAAGCGCGCGCGGGTGTGCGAGGAATTGTTCGGCGACGCCAATTACCACACCGAGCAGCTGGCCCGGGCGCGGGGGTATTGAGGCGGGGGCGGGGCAACACGGCACCCTGCGCTCCCTCCCCCCTTGCGGGGGAGGGCGGGGGAGAGGGGTAGCCCAGGAAAAGGTGCGTCCGTCGCGACAGAGCCGCACGCCTCACGTAGAGCGCGAAGGATAGAGTGTGCCGTGTGGCACCCCTCTCCCTAACCCTCCCCCGCAAGGGGGGAGGGAACGCAGCGTACGCTTTGGCAACACCGTCAACGCAATGACGGCGGTTAGACCGCCCTTACCGCATCGGCGGCGCGTACTGCACGCCGCCGGCATTCCACAGCTGGTTCATGCCGCGCGGAATCTTCAGCTTGGACTTCGCGCCGATATTGCGCTCGTACATCTCGCCGTAATTGCCGACGTGGCGGATGATGCGGACGACCCAGTCCTTGGTGAGGCCAAGTTGCTCGCCGTAATTGCCCTCGGTGCCGACGAGGCGCATCACTTCCGGCTTCTTCGACTTCAGGGCCTCGTCGATGTTCTCGGAACTGACACCCAGCTCTTCCGCGTTGATCATCGCGTAGAGCGTCCACTTCACGATCATCATCCAGTCGTCGTCACGCTGGCGCACCACGGGGGCGAGCGGCTCCTTGGAGATCATGTCCGGCAGGATCATGTGGTCGCCGGGCTTCGACAGGTTCAGCCGCAGCGCGTAGAGCTGGGAGACGTCCGCGGAGAGCGTGTCGCACTTGCCGGTGTCGTAGGCCTTCACGACGTCGTCGAGCTTGTCGAACTTCATCTCTTCGTACTTCATGTTGTTGGCACGGAAGTAGTCGGCGACGTTGAGCAGCGTGGTGGTGCCGGACTGGACGCAGACCTTGCTTCCGGTCAGGTCCAGCGACGTCTCCTTGTTGCGTGCGCGCGGCAGCATGAAGCCGGCGCCGTCGTAATAGGCGACCGCGGGGAAATAGAGGTCGTAGTCGAGCTCGCGCGCCATGCTCCAGGTCGAGTTGCGCGAGAGGATGTCGACTTTCCGGCTCTGCAATTCCTTGAAGCGCTCGCTGGCGTCGAGCGGAACGAACTTCGCCTTGCCCGGATCGTCGAAGATCGCAGACGCCACCGCGCGGCAGAAATCCACGTCGAAGCCGGTCCAGTTGCCCTTGTCGTCCGGGATCGAGAAGCCCGGCAGGCCCTTGTTGACGCCGCACAGAACCTCGCCGCGGCGAACCGTGCGCTTCAGGGTGCGGGTGTCGTAGAACTCATAGATGATGGCCAGAACCGCGACCAGCACGGCAACCGCGAGCCCGATCAGCAGGCCGCCTCGAAATGTGCGCATCATGTTGCTCTCTCGAAATAATCGGGAAAAGGAGTCCGAAGGAAGGCTGAGAGCATGATCCGGGCCCGGAGGGCCGCGCTAGCGCAAAGTGCGAAGCGCCTTTCCGGAAAGATCATGCTCAAATTACAAGACTTAGATTTCGGGCTTCTGCCGGATGACCACCTTGGTGCCAACAGGGACGCGATCGTAAAGATCGGCGACGTCATTGTTGACGAGACGGAAGCAGCCCGAGGACACCTTGGTCCCGATCGTATCGGGGCGGTTGGTGCCATGGATGCGGTAGACGGTGGTGCCGAGATACATGGCGCGGGCGCCGAGCGGATTGCCGGGGCCGCCGGCCATGAAGCGCGGCAGATAGGGCTGGCGCTGGATCATTTCCGCCGGCGGCGTCCAGTCCGGCCATTCCTTCTTGTTGGTGATGTTCACCAGCCCCTGCCACTGGAAGCCGTCGCGGCCGACGCCGATGCCGTAGCGGATCGCGCGCCCGCCGGGCTGCACCAGATAGAGGTGACGCTCGGAGGTCGAAATGATGATGGTGCCCGGCGCTTCGGTCGTGCGGTAGTAGACGACCTGCTTCTGCCATTCCGGATCGAGCTGGTAGGAATCGTCGGCGACCAGGCCGGGCTCGTCGCCGCGGTCGGGCTGCTGTGCGAAGGCTTGGGGTGCGGACAAGATCAGGCCGATCGCAGCCACAAACGCCCCGGTCAGGCGACGAAAATCCGTCATTTCAAGCTCTCCCCGCTGCCACAGCGCAAATCATTCGGAACCATCAAATCTCAGGGCCATGTTCATGGCAAGTTGATGGCGCGCCCGGCTGGTATGTCACGAGAATGCTTTGCTTTTTTGACGGTATCGGGCAATGCCACAAACAGGGGATGGCGCGAAAAGCCCAGATTGCTGCCCACGATGGCGGTGCGCTCCCTCCGCCGCGGTGAGATCAACTTCGCCAATTCGCGCTGGATGCCAGCTAAATCTTGTTGCTCTCCGGCGCGATCCCGAGCCGCCGGACGATTTCGGTCCCCACGGCGCGCGCCTCGAGCCGCGAGCCGATGCGCGGACTGCGAAACCGCTGTCCGGACTGCAATCGGATCACCACGATGCAATGCTCGTCCTCGGACCGGCCACGGCGCTCGACCGTGATCGTCTTCACCTCGCGCCCCGCGATATGGTCGGCGCGCAAGCTGCCGTCGCCCCACAGGCGCTCGACGCGAATGTCCTCCGGCCGAATGATCCAGAAGGCGCCGGTCACGAGATTGGCATATCTGTGCACGGCGAAAGCGGCGATCGCACCAACCGGCAGCAGCATGATGTCGACCGGGCCGGGCGGCAGGCCGCGCCAGAGCTTGTAGGCGTAGGGAACGGCACACAATGCGACGACGATCAGCGCGACGATCCTGATATCCCTTGCGGGAAACGGCTCGAGCGGATCGCCGAGACGCATCTCGGGATTGCTGGCATCGAGCGGATTGAGCGGTGCCTCGACGTCGGGGACGTCGAACTGCGCCGCGATCCGCGCCACCGTGTCGCGCACATGCGTGACGTCGGAGATCGGCGGGGAGGTCAGGCGCTCGCCCGAAGCCAGCGTGAAGGCCAATTGGAAGCGGGCTTTCGCCCTCTTGCTGCCTGGGACCTGCAATCCGCTGATGTCGTCCTTGGCGACGATCCGCGTGCGGAGCTTTCCGAACGGACGTTGTTGCCCGATCAGGATCTCGGTCGGCGTGATGATCCACACCACCGCGGGCGCCAGCATGATGCCGGTGACGAACGCCGCTCCCAGCAGGAGCGCCGCCACGGAGATGGTCACCTCCATGGCGTCGTGGGTGAAAAGGCCCGGCGTGAAGCACAGCGCGACGGCGGCCGCGGAGCCGGCCATCACTAGCCGCTGCGCGATCGAGGAGCCTTCACGAAGGCGGATGTCGTTGCTGGTGGTCGCGTCGTCCATTGCGGGCGGCTGATTTCAAGGCCGCGAAACTCCACGGACGGGTCCGTGGAGTCAAGCCGCATCGGGGCCTGCCGCGTCAGCTATTGGGGTTCAGCGGCCGGGCCGATCATTTCGGCGCAAGCCACAGTCTGAGACCGAACGAAATCGCGGTCACGGCGCCCACCCCGCCGAGCCAGAGGATGGCGAACCACATCAGCCGCCGCCCGAGCTGCCCTGGCTCTGCCCTGCGCGGCATCAGTGATAACCGCTCCCGGCCCGGACCTTGCCGCGGAACACCCAATAGGCCCAGCCGGTGTAGCCGAGAATCAGCGGCACCAGTCCAGCCACGCCGACCAGCATGAAGATCTGACTGTTCTGCGGCGCGGCTGCCTGCCAGATCGTGATGCTCTGCGGCACGATGTAGGGATACATGCTGATACCGAGCCCGGCATAGGACAGGGCGAACAACATCAGCGAGAGCAGGAACGGTCGCGAGTCCTGCTTTTGCGCGAGGCTGCGCATCAGAAGCGCGGTGACCCCGGCGACCGCGATCGGAACCGGCGCGGCCAGGACGACGCTTGGCCAGGCGAACCAGCGCTGCGCGTACTGGATGCTGAGAAACGGCGTGGCGATGCTGACCAGAGCAATCGCCGCGAGCATCCCGAACAGCAGATACCAGCTCAGCCGATAGGCCTTGTCGCGCAGGGCGCCCTCGGTCTTCAGGATGAGCCAGGTGGCGCCCAGCAGGGAATAGCCGATGATCAGGGCGACGCCCGTCAATATGCTGAACGGCGTCAGCCAATCCCACCAGCCGCCGGCATAGTGTCGCGCCTCGACGTGCACGCCTTGCAGGATGGCGCCGAGCGCGACGCCCTGCGCCAGCGTCGCCAGCAGCGATCCGCCGGCAAAGGCAATGTCCCAGCGGTTTCGTGTGGCCGTGGTGCGCCAGCGGAATTCGAAGGCAACGCCGCGGAACACCAGACCGATCAGCATCGCGATCATGGGTGTGTAGAGCGCCGGCATCAGCACCGCATAGGCGAGCGGAAAGGCCGCCATCAGGCCGCCGCCGCCCAGCACCAGCCAGGTCTCGTTGCCGTCCCAGACCGGCGCCACCGTGTTCATAATGACGTCGCGGTCGGCCTTGGCGGGAAATAGGGGGAACAGCATTCCGAGGCCGAGATCGAATCCATCCATCACGACATAGACGAACACCGCGAAGGCGATGATGAATGCCCAGACTGTAGCGAGGTCAATGACGGCGATCATGACAGCGCCCCTTGTCCCGCGACGCCCGACGCCGGCGTGATTCCGGCGGCGCGCGTCGGCATGTCGCCGCCTGGCCCCTGCTCGCCGTGATGCGGCGAGGCCGCCATCAGACGCAGAATGTAGATGGCGCCCGCCGCGAACACGATGAAATAGACGGCTACGAAAGCCAGCAACGACGAGCCGACCGCGGGCGCGGCCAGCGGCGAGACGGCGTCGGCGGTTCGCAACAGGCCGTAGACCGTGAAGGGCTGCCGGCCGGTCTCGGTGGTGATCCAGCCAGCGAGCACCGCGATAAACCCCGCCGGCCCCATCGTCAGCGCGAAAATATGCAGCGGCCGGGAGACAAACAGGGTGCCGCGCCAGCGCGTCCACAGGCTGAACAGCCCCAGCGCGAAGATCAGGAAGCCGAGCGCGATCATGATGCGGAACGACCAGAATGTGATCGGCACCGGCGGCCAGTTTTCGCGCGGTACGGTATCGAGTCCCGCGAGCGGCGCGTCGAGAGAGTGCTTCAGAATCAGCGACGACAGTTTCGGGATGGCGATCTGATAGTCGACCCTGCCGGCCGCCTGATCGGGCAAGCCGAACAGGACCAGCGGCGCGCCGTCGGGATGGCTCTGGTAATGCCCTTCCATCGCCATCACCTTGGCCGGCTGATGCTCCAGCGTGTTGAGGCCGTGCTGGTCGCCCGCCAGGATCTGGATCGGCGCGACGATCGCCGCCATCCACATCGCCATCGAGAACATCACCCGCGGACCGGCAAGATGCGGGTCGCGCAGCAGGTGATAGGCGCCGACGGCGCCGACCACGAGCGACGTCGTCAGATAGGCAGCGAGCACCATGTGCACGAGACGGTAGGGAAAGGACGGATTGAAGATCACCTTGAACCAGTCGGCGACCACGAACTGGCCGTCGGCATTCACGGCGTAGCCGGCCGGGGTTTGCATCCACGAATTGGCCGAGAGGATCCAGAACGCCGAGATCAGGGTGCCGATCGCGACCATCAGCGTCGCGACGAAGTGCAGCCGCGGGCCGACGCGTTCGAGACCGAACAGCATGACGCCGAGGAAGCCCGCCTCGAGGAAGAACGCGGTCAGCACCTCGTAGGCCATCAAGGGACCGATCACCGGCCCGGTCTTGTCGGCGAAGACCGACCAGTTGGTGCCGAACTGGTAGGACATCACGATGCCGGACACCACGCCCATGCCGAAAGCGATCGCGAAGATCTTCAGCCAGTAGTGGAACAGGTTGATGAAGACCTCGCGGCCGGTCCATAGCCAGAGCGCTTCGAGCACCGCCAGGTAGCTGGCAAGCCCGATCGAGAACGCCGGAAACACGATGTGAAACGACATCGTGAAGGCAAACTGCGCGCGTGCGAGCACGATCGGATCAAGGTTCGATAACATCGGCGCTCCCGTCCAACACGACAAGTCGTGGCGATGCGGGCGCCGATCTGGCGGCTCAGCTAAGCCATCGCGCCCCGGCCAGTGCATTGATGACCCATGCCGTGCTCGCATCCTATAGGACTCTTTGTCTACCTCCACGAAATCAGCTGCTGGCGTTCAGCAGCTTTGCCACGGTGCGGTCGATCTCGTCGTAGCGGCCTTCGCCGGCGTGCTGGAACACGATCTTGCCGTTCTGGTCGATGATGTATTGCGCCGGCCAATACTGGTTGCTGTAGGCGTTCCAGGTCTTGGAATCATTGTCCTGCGCCACCGGATAAGTGATGCCATGGCGCTTCAGCGCGGCCTGCACGTTGGAGGCCGAGCGCTCGAACGGGAATTCCGGCGTGTGCACGCCGACCACGACGAGGCCCTTGTCCTTGTATTTTGCATAGAGGTCGGTGACGTGCGGCAGTGTGTTGACGCAGTTGACGCAGCCATAGGTCCAGAAGTCGACCAGCACGACCTTGCCGCGGAGATCGGCAATGTTGAGCGGCTTCGAGTTGAACCAGGTGCTGATCCCGGTGAAGTCGGGCGCGGTCTGTAGGCTCGCGGCCGCGACCTGGATCGGCGCCGCGGGCGTGGCCTCGTCGCAGATGCCCGGAATGGCGGCGCCGGTCAGGGCGAAGCCGATCAGCGAGGCAGACACGGCGAGCAATTTCAGGGTCATTGAAGCGTCCTCCGGTTGAGATGCAGGGTGATCACAGGCCGATCTGGCCGGTGGGATAGAAGCCGGTGAGCCACGCCACGATCAGCGTGTCGTATTGGAAGTAGGCGGCGACCGCGAAGGCGATCACGACGAGTCCAAAACCCTGCTGGAGCCGCGGCGAGATGCGCGAAAGACTGCGCACCCGCGTGGTCGCGGCCTGTCCGCCATAGGCGATCGCCAGCATCGGGATCGCCGCGCCGATGGCGTAGGCGATCAGCAGCGTGCCGGCCCAGGCAAGATTTTTCGACGTCGCAACCAGCGTCAGGATCGAGCCGAGCACCGGGCCGGCGCAGGGCGTCCAGACCAGGCCGAGCGTGGTGCCGAGCACCAGCCCGCCGAGCGCGCCCTCGCGTTGCGTCGTGCTCGCATTGCCGAGATCGAGCCAGCCATTGAGGCGGATCGACAGCCATTCGAACGGCGCCGGCCACAGCATCAACAGGCCGAAGCCGAGCAGCAGGATCGAGGCGGCCTCGCGCAGCACGTTCGGATCGAAATCGAATGCCTGCGTGATCGCACCCAGCAGCAGCGCGGCCGCCGAGAACGAGACGACGAAGCCGAGCGCGATCATCGCGGGCCGCAGATGCCCCGCGCGCCCGATCGAAGCACCGAGCAGGATCGGCAGCATGGGCAACGTGCAGGGCGCGGCGATGGTGAGGATGCCGGCAAGGACGGCGAAGGTCAGCTCGAGCATGGGGCACTCGTGGAGGGAGTCACGAGGGCAGTTCGGGCCGGATGTGCCGGTCGTTACGTGGCGTCACACGTTCGTGACGTGTGGCTGCGTCGCGAGGCAACTGTGCCGGCGACGACGGTGGTGCGCTCCCTCCCCCCTTGCGGGGGAGGGCAGGGGAGGGGGGTAGCCCCAAGCGAGGTCGGAGTTCGTGGCACCCCCCTCCCTGCCCCTCCCCCGCAAGGGGGGAGGGAATGAGAAAGTGGTGGCCGCCTCACTCAAGTGGGCCACCGACGCCGGAGCTAGTAGCCGACAGGTAAGCCCCAGATACAAAACGACCCGGAGGGGGGCATCCCGTCCGGGTCGTTGGAGGTCTTGGGAGGTTTAAGCGAAACCGTGTGTGAGCTTTATAGGAGGGAAGTTTTTCCGCCTGATGTTGTGCTTTGTTTCAATTGTTTCGTCGGCGGTAACACTTCCGTGTCCGGGGACAGGGCCGAATGGGCGGTCCTATCCCGTTGAAATCCTTGGCCTTAGGCGGCGAAACGGTCGACGCCGGCGACCTTAAGCAACTCGGCCAATTGCTTGCGGGCGTAGAACATCCGGGTCTTCACCGTGCTCTGGGGGATGCCGATGATCTGGCCGACCTCCTCCACCGACTTCTCGTGATAGTAGACGAGGGTGATGATCTCGCGATGTGCGGGTGACAGTTTTTGCACGCAGGCGCGCAGGATGGCGCTGGTGTCGCTGCGGTCGAGCGAGGTCTCCGGCGTGTCGCAATCATCCGCGATCTGGCGCACGTCTTCCTGGTCGATGTCCTCGAAGCGGCGCTGGCGCATCGCGGTCAGCGCCTTGAAGCGGGCGATCGAGAGCAGCCAGGTCGAAACCTGCGAGCGGCCCTGGAATTGACCGGCGGTCCGCCACACGTCCAGAAACACCTGGCTGACGAGGTCTTCCGCCGTGGTGGCATCGCGCACGATGCGCAGGATGAAGCGGTAGACGCGCACATTGTGACGGCAATAAAGGATGTGCATCGACGTCCGGTTGCCGTCGGCAATGCTTTCAAGAAGCATGTCGTCCGAGGTCGCCTGAGCGGCAATGATGCTCTGGCTGGCTTGGGCGTTGATGGCGATGACGTTCGGCATTGACTTGGCTCCCCGTAGCGCCGCAACCGAGCGGCGTTTCCTTGGACCAAAGTGTTAATGAGCCAACGTTTCGGGACGTCTGCACGAAAAGCGGAAAATGGTTTCGTGCGCCGCCAAATTGTTTCGTGGGACAGGGCGCGACGAAACATTCGGGGTAAAAAAGCGTGTAATTTCAATGTGCGGAAAATACGGGGGTCGAGATTTGGAGGCCGTCCGAGGCGCCGGGAACGAATTTCCGTCTGTTGCGTTCGGTTGCTGCCTCAATCTCGATGTCGTCCCGGCGAAGGCTGTTGTTATCGCCGCTACGCCTTCTCGCCTCCGGGCGAGAACAGATAGCCGCCGCCGCGGATGGTGCGGATCACGGCGGGTTTTGCGGGATCGGGCTCGATCTTGCGGCGGATGCGCATGATGCGCAGATCCACGGCGCGGTCGAAGGCTTCGGCGTCGCGCGCGTTGGCTAATTCCAGCAGGCGCTCGCGCGACAGCACGCGCTTCGGATTGGCCGCGAACACCTTCAAGAGCCCGAATTCGGATGCGGTCAGCGGGTGCTCGTTGCCTTCGTCGTCGCGCAAGGCCTGGGCTTCGAGATCGAGCCACTTTGTCCCGAACCGTACCAATTGATCCTTGTCCGATTTCGCAGCCGCCGTTTCCGTCGCCGCCGCCTTCACCGGTGCGCTCCGGCGCAGCACCGAGCGGATGCGCGCCATCAGTTCGCGCAGCTCGCACGGCTTTGCCACGTAATCGTCGGCGCCGAGCTCGAGGCCGACGACGCGGTCGATCGGGCTCGCCGTCGCGGTGAGCATGATCACCGGCACGTTGATGCGGCTCTTGAGGTCGCGGATGATCGAGAGCCCGTCTTCCTCGGGCATGTTGAGGTCGAGCACGACCAGATCGGGCATGCCGCCCTGGATCGCGGTGCGCAAGCTCTTGCCGCCGTCGCACAGCGTCACGGTGAAGCCGTGCATCTTGAGGTAATCGCCGACCATCTCCCGGGCCGGGGCCTCGTCGTCGACGATCATGATGTGCTGGCTTTGGGTCATGGTCTCAACATCACGGCATTTCGGTCGCGGGAAGGGCGATGGTGAAGGTCGAGCCCTTGCCGGGGCCCTCGCTGTCGGCGGTCACTTCGCCGCCATGCATGTCGATAATACGCTTGACGATCGACAACCCAAGCCCCGTCGAGCTCTCGCCCGCGGTCGGTTTTGCCGACAGCCGCTGGAACCGGCCGAACAGGCGGCCGAGGTCTTCCGGCGACAGGCCGGCGCCCTCGTCGCTGACGCGGATGACGGTGTCGCCGCCCTCATGGCTGACGACGACGCCGATCTTGCCGCCGATCGGCGAGTATTTGATGGCGTTGCTGATGAGGTTGTCGATCGCCTCGCGGATGCGGTCGGTGTCGCACATGGTGACGATGTTGGACGGCGCGGTGACGCTGATCGCCTGCTGCTTGTTGACGGCGAGCGGCTGGTTGGCCTCGGCGACCTCCTTGACCAGGGCTGCGACGTCGACCGGCTCGCGGCGGATGGTGATGTCGAAGGCATCGGCCATCGCGTCCGAGATCAGGTGATCGACCATCGTGGTCAGGCGCTTGGTGGCGTCGCGGATGTGGTCGACCTGGGCGACCACTCCGCCTTCCGACGCGCCGGTCGAGATCAGCTCCTTCAACATCTCGGTGCGGCCGAGGATGACGCCGAGCGGGTTCTTCAGGTCGTGCGCGACGGTGCCCAGAATCTCGTTCTTGAAGCCATTGGCACGCTGCAGCCGCAGCCATTGCGCCGAGAGGCGGCGGTTGGCCTGCATCAGGGCGCGGGTGCGCTGGGCGACGCGGTCCTCGAGCTGCGTGTTGGCAGCCTGGAGCTGCTGGTAGAGGATGACGTTGTCGAACGCGATCGAGAGCCGGCTGGAGAAGATCTCGACCAGCGAGCGGTCGGTCTCGGACAGCTCGCGCTCGGCCTGGAGCAGCACCACCACCTCGCGGCCGCTTCCGGTGCGCAGATAGATCACGCTGCGATGGTCGGCGAATTCGTTCTTGCGGCGCTGGAAGGCGTCCTCCACCATCTGGCGCAGCTCCGGGTCGAGCGTCTTCGACGTGGTCATGCCGATGAAGCGGCTGTAGCAGCCGCTCCCGGCGAGCACCGAGAGCTCGGGGTCGACGCCGCCATTGTCGCGCAGGACCAGTATGCCGGCGCAATCGACGTTGAGCAGCGAGGCGAGCTGGGTCAGCACGCCCTCGGCGAGCCGCTGCATCGACTTGAAGTCGTACAGCGTCGAGGCGGCGTCGATGATGATCTCGAGCCCGCGCCGAGTCTGCAACATGCGCTCGAGCTGCTGGTAGGAGCGCAGTGCCGCGGTCAGCGACGTGAACAGCTTGTCGGCGGTGAGCTCGGTCTTGGCCTTGTAGTCGTTGATGTCGTACTGCACGATCACGCGCCGCTCGGGCGCCTGGCCCGGCTGGCCGGTGCGCAGGATGATGCGCACTGTCTCGTTCTTGAGCTCGTTGCGGATGAACTCGACGAGATCGAGGCCGGCGACATCGGTCTCCATGATGACGTCGAGCAGCACGGCGGCGATGTCGCTATGCGCGGCCATCAGCTTGCGACCTTCCGCCGCGGAATGGGCCGACAGGATCTCCAGGCCCTGGCCGTTGAGGCTGTAGTCGGACAGCGCGAAGCGGGTGCCGTCGTGCACGGCCTGATCGTCGTCGATGACGGCGATCTTCCATTTCCGGGCGTCCGTATCCTCCGACGCGCTACCGGTGTCGTCGATCAGGTGGAGGACATCGTCCTGTTCGGCCATTGAGAAGTCCCGTCGGTCTCTGTGCTTTGCGTGCCGCCCTTGGCGACCCGCGGCATGATAATGCGAAAAGTAGTGCCTTGTCCCAGCTTGGATTCCAGCATCATGCGGCCGCCGAGCTGCTGGGTGACGAGGTTATAGACGATATGCAGGCCAAGTCCCGTGCCACCTTCATTGCGCCGGGTGGTAAAGAATGGGTCAAAGGCCTGGCGCTGCACGTCGGGGGTCATGCCGGCCCCGTCATCGCTGAAGATGATCTCGACGTCGTCGGCCCCCCGCGGCCGCGCCGAGATCGTGATGGTACCGGCCCGGCCGTCGGCAAAGGCGTGGTTGGCGGCGTTGAGGAAGAGGTTGGTCAGGATCTGGCCGTAGGAGCCGGGGTAGCCGTCGAGCAGCAGCCCCTCCGGCATGTCGACCTGGAGCGTGGTCGGCGAGCGCTTCAGCACCGGGCGCAGGCTCGCGATGATCTGGTCGGTGGCTTCGCTCAAGGAAAACTGCCGCCGCTCGGCATGCGAGCGGTCGACCGCGACCTGCTTGAACGACTGGATCAGTTCGCCGGCGCGCTGGAGGTTGCCGACCAGCTGCTGCGAGGCGTCGCGCGAGGACTGCACGAATTCCTCCAGCTGCGAGCGGCGCAGGCCGCCTTCGCCCTTGAGCTGGGCCTCGAACATCTCGGTGCGCCGGGCAAGGCTGGACGCCACCGTGAGGCTGATGCCGATCGGGTTGTTGACCTCGTGCGCGACGCCGGCGACGAGGCCGCCGAGCGCCGCGAGCCGCTCGGCGTCGATCAGATTTTGCTGCGCGGCGTTGAGCTCGAGCAGCGCGCTCTCGGCCTTCTCCTTGGACGCGCGCAACTCGTCCTCGGTCTGGCGCTTGGCGATCGCGTTCTCGCGGAACACTTCCACCGCGCGCGCCATGGCGCCGACCTCGTCGCGCGCCGTGATGCCCTGTACCTCGCGGTCGAGGTCGCCGAGCGTGATCGCGCGCATCGCCGCCATGATCTGCTGCAGCGGCAGCCGGATCGACAGCGCGATCAGCACGCCGGCGCTGAGGATGATGCCGAGGAAGATCACCGCGATCGACAGCACCCGCCGCGAAATATCGGCGAGCGCGCGGTCGAACGTCGCCTGCGCCTTCTGCTCGCGCTGGCGCATCTTGGTCGAGAGATCGTCGATGGCGCCGATGGCCTCGGCCTGGTTGGCGTCGATCGTGTTGCGCAACAGCTCGGTGCGGCTCGTGAGCTGCTCGGAGAGCTTTGCGAAGCCCTCGCGCAGCGCGGCGGTGCGGGTCCCGAGCCGTTGCAGCGCCATCCTCTGCAGGTCGTTGTCGGCGAGATCGATCATCACGGGGACGGTCTTCTCGATCGTCTCGGTGTTGCGGCGCGCGTCGTCTGCCGCGCCCGATGACAGCGACAGATAATAGGAATTGGCCGCGACCAGCATCGCGGTGAAGGCCTCGCGCGACTTGCCGAGCGACGGCCAGATCAGCGCGTCGCGATGGCCGGTGGCGCCTTCGATGATGGAGTAGAGGCCGGCCATGTCCTTGGCCGGTCCCTGCACCTGCTCCTCATAGGTCTTGGCGATGGTGGCCTGGACGCTGCGCAGCTCGCCAAAGCCGTTGAGGAAGCGGTCGGTGGTGCGCTCCAGCTCCTCGACCGAGCCCGACAGCATCGGGTCCTTGGCGGCGCGGTTGGTCAGCGTGCCCAGCACCGCCTCGCGCAGCAGCAGGATTTCGGCGAACAGGTCCGGGCTCGGCTGGTTGATGTAGCGGTGGATCAGATTGTGCAGCCGCCCGGTCTCGCTTTCGAGCAGCGCCAGAATCCGGTCGGATTCACGCACCTGGCGCACGTCGTCCCAGGCCGAGCCCAGCACCTGCGAGCCGTTCCAGATCAGCGCGACCAGCACCACCACCACGGCGGAATTCAGCGCCGCGATCGACAGGATGCGCCAGCGGATCGGCACCGCGCGGAGCACGCCGACGAGCCGCGCGCGCAGCCGCCCGATCGGGCCGGGCGGCCTGTCTGCGTGCTCGCTGTGTCCAAGCCCGGGCAAGAGGCCTCACTCCACCTTGCGGATGCGTTCGATCAAAGCGGCGGCGGCGGGATCGCGCTCGGCCCCGACATAGATCCTGACCATCGCGTCCTCGAACGGCTTGCGGTCGATGTCCCTGACGATGGTGACGCCCGCCTCCTGCGCCGTGCGCTGCGACTGCTCCTCGAGGTCGCGCCATTTCTCGCGCATGAAGCGGCTGGAGCGCTGGGCGGCCTCCCTGAAGATGGTCTGGTCGTCGGCCGACAGGCTCTTCCAGGCCTTCAGCGAGATCACCAGCACTTCGGGGCTCATCGTGTGCTCGGTGAGCGCGAGGTAGCCGGCATGTTTGTAATGGTCTGTCGTCACGAAGGATGGCCAGTTGTTTTCGGCGCCGTCGATCAGGTGGTTGGCAAGCCCGGCGAGCACCTGCCCATAGGGCATCTCGACCGGCTCCGCGCCGAGCGAGCGGATCATCTGGCTCATCAACTCCGACTGCTGCACCCGGATCCGCAATCCCTTGAGGTCCGCGATGCTCCTGACCGGGCGGACGCCGTTGTAGATCGACCGCGCGCCGGAATCGTAGAAGGCGAGCCCGACGAAGCCGTAGGGCTCGAAGCTGTTCAGGATCTCGCTGCCGATCGGCCCGTCCAGCACCTTCTGCATGTGCTCGATGGACCGGAACAGGAACGGCATCGCAAGCACGTTCATCGCCGGAACGAAGTTGCCGATCAGCGCGACATTGGTCCGGTTGAGGTCGATCGCGCCGGCCCGGGTCTGCTCGATGGTCTCCTTCTCCTCGCCGAGCTGGCGGGAATGAAATACCTTGATCTCGTGCCGGCCTCCGGTGCGCTCGGCGATCAGGGCGCCCATGTAGCGCAGCGCCTGCACGGTGGGGTAATCCTCGGTCTGGGTGTCGGCAGCGCGGAATTCGCGCGCAACGGCGCCCGTCGCGCAGATGGCGATCAGAAGCGCGACGAAAACCACCCCGGTCCGCGAAAATTCGGCACGGTTCAACACTGGCACACTCAACCCCTCAGTGGTGGAGTCTATGGCGGGAGCAAAAGGTTCAATGCAATCTAGCAGATGGTTAAGGGAAGGCCATCCCGCCGGGCGCCACGGCGTAATTGTGCGGCGCGGCCGGCGCGCATTCCCGGTTGAAACTGGAAATGCCGCGCCGTAAGCAGGATGCGTCGCCTTTTGCCGCGCGACACGGAAACAGCCATCGTGATTTCAGCATTGCGCTTTTTGCAGGTCGTTGCCGCCGCCGCGGCCTTTACGTTCTCCGCGCAGGCAAACGCCGCCACCGACATCGCACTGTGGCACGCCATGTCGGGCGAACTCGGCAAGCAGCTCGACAAGCTCACCTCCGACTTCAATGCCTCGCAGTCCGACTACCGCATCGTGCCGAGCTACAAGGGCAACTACACCGAAACGGTGACGGCGGCGATCTTCGCCTTCCGCTCGCGCAGCCAGCCCGCGATCGTGCAGGTCAACGAGGTTGCCACCGCCACCATGACCGCGGCCAAGGGCGCGATCTATCCGGTGTTCAGCCTGATGCGCGACCAGGGCGAGCCGTTCTCGCTCAACGATTACCTTCCCGCCGTATCCGGCTATTACACCGATGCGGCCGGCAATCTGTTGTCGTTCCCGTTCAACTCGTCGACGCCGATCCTCTACTACAACAAGACCATGTTCCGCGATGCGGGCCTCGACCCGGAGACGCCGCCGAAGACCTGGCCGGAGCTCGGTGCGGCTGCAAAGCGCCTGCGCGACCGCGGCGCCGTATGCGGCTTCACCACGTCCTGGCCGTCATGGATCCATGTCGAGAACTTTTCGGCATTTCACAATCTGCCGCTCGCAACCCGCACGAACGGCTTTGCCGGGTTGGATGCCGAGCTGACGATCAACAATCCGGTCGTCGTCAAACACGTTGCCCAGCTCGCCGAATGGCAGAAGACAAAACTGTTCGACTACAGCGGCCGCGGCCAGTCGGCCGAGCCGCGCTTCCAGAACGGCGAATGCGGCATCTTCATCGGTTCCTCGGCGACGCGCGCCGACATCAAGGCGAACTCGAAATTCGAGATCGGCTACGGCATGATGCCGTACTGGCCCGACGTGAAGGGCGCGCCGCAGAACTCGATCATCGGCGGCGCCACGCTGTGGGTGCTGCGCGACCGCCCGCGCGAGGAATACAAGGGCGTGGCGCGATTCTTCGCCTATCTGTCGCAGCCCGGCGTGCAGGCCGCCTGGCACCAGAACACCGGCTATCTGCCGGTCACCCGCGCCGCCTTCGAGCTGACGCGCGCGCAGGGTTTTTACGAGCGTACCCCGGGCTCCGCGATTTCGTTCGAGGAGATCACGCTGCATCCGCCGACCGAGAATTCGAAGGGCATCCGGCTCGGCTCCTTCGTGCTGATCCGCGGCGCCATCGAGGACGAGCTGGAGCAGGCCTTTGCCGGCCACAAGAGCGCGCAGGAAGCGCTCGATTCCGCGGTCGAGCGCGGCAACAAGCTGCTGCGCCAGTTCGAGCGCGCCAGCCCGGACCGGTAGCATGTCGCGATTGGATGTCGCTGCCGCCGCGAACGCGGTGCGCTCCCTCCCCCGCTTGCGGGGAAGGGTTGGGGAGAGGGTGTCTCCGCAACGGGATAATCGCCAGGAGGAGAGAACCCCGACCCGGCGCTTCGCGCCGACCTCCCCCGCAAGCGCGAGAGGTGCACCGTCTGCCTGGTTTGCATGGAATCAATCAAAACCCGCCTGGCTGAGCGGGCGCCCGTGACCAAAGCCACTTTGCACGAGCTCCCTCAGCTCGACGATGCAGCCAGCTTTCGCGCCTTTCGCTCCGACCCGCAGCAATGGCTCCCCATCGCACTCGACATCGCGCGTAGCCACGGTCTTAATACCAGTGCGCCGCACGTATTCTCGACCGGCACCAATCTCGTCGTCGGCCTCGGCGAAAGGCTGATCCTGAAGATTTTCCCGCCGCTGCTGCGCGCGCAATTCGTCTCCGAGCGCGGATCGCTGACGCAGCTTGCCGGCCGCCTTCCTCTGCCAATCCCCGAGATCGTCGCGGGTGGGACACGCGACGGCTGGCCCTATCTGATCATCACCCGTCTTGCCGGCACGCTCGGCTCGGAAATCTGGCCGCAACTCGCCGAAGCGCAGAAGGAGCGCCTGCTGCGCCAGATCGGCGAGATCATCGCGGCCGTGCAGTGCGCGCCGCTCGGCCCGCTCGCGCACATCGAACCACGCTGGCACGACTTCATGCGCGCCCAGATGCAGGGATGCAAGGCGCGGCACACGCGTCTCGGCCTTGCGCCCCAATTCCTTGCCGGCCTCGACGATCTCCTGCGCGACGCGGCCGCGCTGATCCCGATGGATGCGCCGCCGGTGATTTTGATCGGCGAATACATTCCGGAGAACTTTCTGCTCGCCTGCGATGACGGCCAATGGTCGCTGGCCGGACTGTTCGACTTCGGCGACGTTTTGGCGGGATGGCGCGACTACGATCTGCTCGGCCCCAGCGCCTTCATGGCGGCCGGCCGGCCGGGGAGGGTCCGCAGCCTGCTTGAAGGTTTTGGCTATGCGAAGCTGGATTTCGCACTCAAGCGCCGGCTGATGGCCCTGATGCTGCTGCACCGCGCCAGCGACCTCAACAGCCACGTCTGCATCGAGGGCTGGCAGGAGCAGGCGCGTGATCTGATCGAGCTTCAGGAGTTGATCTGGCCGGGGTGAAGCAGGTCCCGGTTTGCTTAATTCGAAAGCGCCCCATTTTGCCGCCTAATTTGAGAGCAAAATCGTCTCTTTGTATGCAATTGAAGGGGCTGCTCAAAATATGACCTGCGTGGCAAAAAGCCGATAATTCTTTATATATCAGCGCGTTAATGGCCGGATTAGCGCCCCGCTAAGTTTTGGCACGAACTTTGCGAATCCAGTTCCAACCAGAAACTTTTTGAGTTGGAGCCGTTTCATGAAACGCCGCGATTTCCTCAAGTCCGCCACCGGATTGGCCGCAGGCGCGGCGCTTCCGGCCATGCCGTCGGTGATTTCGTCCGCCCAGGCGGACGCGCGTTCGGAGACGCTGCTGATCGTCTCGGAGGGCGGGCCCAACAATCTCGACATCCACGGCGTCGGCACCAACGTGCCCGGCTATGAAGTGTCCTGGAATTGCTATGACCGGCTGATCAGCCACGAGATGAAGAGCGGTCCTGGCGGCGTGCCCTATTACGACCGCGACAAGTTCAAGGGCGAACTCGCCGAGGACATGAAGATCGACGACATGTCGGTCACCTTCAAGCTGAAGAAGAACGCCAAATTCCACGACGGTGCGCCTGTCACCGCGAAAGACGTGAAGTGGTCGCTCGATCGCGCCGTCAGCGTCGGCGGCTTCCCGACCTTCCAGATGAGCGCGGGGTCGCTGACCAAGCCGGAGCAGTTCGTCGTGATTGACGACCACACCGTGCGCGTGGATTTCCTCAAGAAGGACAGGCTGACGATTCCCGATCTCGCCGTCATCGTGCCCTGCATCATCAATTCCGAGCTGGTGAAGAAGAACGCCAGCGAGAAGGATCCCTGGGGCCTCGAATACACCAAGCAGCAGACCGCGGGTTCCGGCGCCTACAAGGTGACGAAGTGGACTGCCGGCACCGAAGTGGTGATGGAGCGCAACGAGGATTGGGTCGGGGGTCCCCTGCCGAAGATCAAGCGCGTGATCTGGCGCATGGTGCCGCAGGCCGGAAACCGCCGCGCGCTCCTGGAGCGCGGCGACGCCGACATCTCCTACGAGCTGCCGAACAAGGATTTCCAGGAGATGAAGGCGAACGGCAAGCTCAACGTCGTGTCGCTGCCGTTCTCCAACGGCATCCAGTATATCGGCATGAACGTCACCAAGCCGCCGTTCGACAATCCCAAGGTCCGTCAGGCGGTCGCCTATGCGCTTCCCTATCAGAAGATCATGGACGCCGTGATGTTCGGTCTGGCGAACCCGATGTTCGGCGCACCCAAGGACAAGCCGACCGAAGTGGCCTGGCCGCAACCGCACAAGTACAACACCGACATGGAGAAGGCGAAGGCGCTGATGGCCGAGGCCGGCCACGCCAACGGCTTCGAGACCACGATCTCGTTCGACCTGAATTTCGCCGGCGTCAACGAGCCGCTCTGCGTGCTGGTGCAGGAATCGCTCGCGCAGATCGGCATCAAGACCACCATCAACAAGGTGCCCGGCGCCAACTGGCGCACCGAGCTGAACAAGAAGGAAATGCCGCTCTTCACCAACGTGTTCTCGGGCTGGCTCGATTACCCCGAGTACTTCTTCTACTGGTGCTATCACGGCAACAATTCCGTCTTCAACACCATGAGCTACAAGTCGGCGGAGATGGACAAGCTGATCGACGGCGCGCGCACCGCCGCCGCCATCGCCGACAAGGCGACCTACGATGCCGACGTGAAGGGCTTTGTCGATCTCGCCTTTACCGACATCCCGCGCATCCCGCTGTACCAGCCCTTCGTCAACGTCGCGATGCAGAAGAACATCAGCGGCTACCAATACTGGTTCCACCGCCGCTTGGATTATCGCGCGATGGCAAAGGCGTGACGTGTCATGGGTGAGGTGAGCTCGCTCTTCAGGCTCCCTCCCCCCTTGCGGGGGAGGGTTGGAGAGAGGGGTAGCCACGAACTCAGACCTCGCTTGGTGCCACCCCTCTCCCTAGCCCCCCCCCGCAAGGGGGGAGGGAACGCAGCGGCGCAAGCCGTGCGAATTTGCTCCCAATTGCAAGGCAAAAGGAGAGCGCTCTTATGCTGACCATGATCGGCAAGCGCCTGATGTTCGCGATCCCCTCGCTGATCGGCGTCGTCATCGTCACCTTCCTGCTGACGCGCGCTCTGCCGGGTGATCCCGCCGCTTATTTCGCCGGCCCCGCCGCGACCAAGGAAGCCGTCGAGCAGATCCGCAAGAAGCTCGGCCTCGACAGGCCGCTGATCGAGCAGTTCTTCCGCTACACCAACGATCTCGCCCATGGCGATTTCGGCAACTCGCTCACCACGGGCCAGCCGGTCGCAGCCGAGATCCGCAACCGCCTGCCGGCCTCCGCCGAGCTGACGCTGCTCGGTCTCGTCGTCTCGATCGTGATCGCGATTCCACTCGGTGTGCTGGCGGCGACGCGGCCGGGATCATGGGTCGATCATCTCTGCCGGGTCACGACGACGGCCGGCGTCTCGCTGCCGGTGTTCTTCACCGGCCTCGTTCTCGTTTACGTTTTCTATTTCCGGCTCGGCTGGTCGCCCGCACCGCTCGGGCGTCTCGATGTGTTCTACAGCGCACCGCCGACGGTAACCGGCTTCTACCTGATCGACACCCTGATCGCGCGCGACTTCGAGGCGTTCCGTTCGGCGCTGAGCCAGCTGATCCTGCCGGCGACGACGCTTGCGATCTTCTCGCTGGCGCCGATCGCGCGCATGACCCGCGCCTCGATGCTGGCGGTGCTGTCGTCGGAGTTCGTTCGCACCGCGCGCGCCAGCGGCCTGTCGCCGGCAACCGTCATCGTCACCTACGCATTCCGCAACGCGATGCTGCCTGTCATCACCACGCTCAGCATGGTGTTCTCGTTCCTGCTGGGCGCCAACGTGCTGGTGGAGAAAGTGTTCGCCTGGCCCGGCATCGGCTCCTACGCCGTGGAAGCGCTGATCTCGTCGGACTTCGCGCCGGTGCAGGGTTTCGTGCTGACCATGGCGGTGATGTACGTGCTGCTCAATCTCGTGATCGACATTCTCTATGGCGTGATCGATCCGCGTGTCAGGTTGGAGGGCTGAACCATGAGCTCCGTTGCACCTGCTGTTGAACCCGCCGGCCCCGCACGCACCTCGGGACTGGTCGCGATCCTCGAACAGACCCGCTACGTTCTCGGCGAGAACAAGGTCACGGGATTTTCCTTCGCACTGCTGATCGTGATCCTGCTTGCCGCGATCTTCGGTCCCTATGTGGTGCCGTATGATCCGCTCGCCTCCGATACCGCGGCGGCGTTGAAAGCACCCTCGGCCGCGCATTGGTTCGGCACCGACCAGCTCGGCCGCGACATCTTCAGCCGCGTCGTGGTGGCGACGCGGCTCGACACGTTCATCGCGGTGGCCTCGGTCGTGCTGGTGTTCCTGATGGGCGGGCTCGCCGGCATCGCCGCCGGCTATTTCGGCGGCTGGACCGACCGCATCGTCGGCCGCATCGCCGACACCATCATGGCGTTCCCGCTGTTCGTGCTGGCGATGGGCATCGTCGCAGCCCTCGGCAACACCGTGCAGAACATTATCCTGGCGACCGCCATCGTGAACTTCCCGCTCTACGCCCGCGTGGCGCGCGCGGAGGCCAACGTCCGCCGCAATGCCGGCTTCGTGCAGGCTGCGCGACTGTCGGGCAATGGCGAATTCCGCATCCTGCTGGTGCACATTCTGCCGAACATCATGCCGATCATGATCGTGCAGATGTCGCTGACCATGGGCTACGCCATCCTCAATGCCGCGGGCCTGTCCTTTATCGGCCTCGGCGTCCGCCCGCCGACCGCCGAATGGGGCATCATGGTCGCCGAGGGCGCGGGCTTCATGGTGTCGGGCGAATGGTGGATCGCGCTGTTCCCGGGCCTTGCCCTGATGATCGCCGTGTTCTGCTTCAACCTCCTCGGCGACGGCCTGCGCGACATCGTCGATCCCCAGCGGAGGACGTGATGATTGCTTCCTCGTTCACCGGTGCGCTCCCTCCCCCTTTGCGGGGGAGGGCGGGGGAGAGGGTGGCCCCGGGCGGAATGAGAGAGCAGTGCCCGCCCTTACGCATTCTCCGGCGGAAAATCCCCAATGATTCCAATGCCATTCTACTGTGCATGGGGTTGTTTTCGACATTTTTGAGTGGGAGCCAGCCATGACCGCCCAGCCGCTCCTCGACGTCCAGGACCTCACGGTCGAATTCACCACCCGCCGCGGTATCGTCAAAGCCGTGCAGCACGTCAACATCTCCGTCGCCAAGGGCGAGACGCTCGCCATCGTCGGCGAGTCCGGCTCCGGCAAGTCGGTGACGTCCTATGCGGTGATGCGCATCCTCGACCGCGCGGGGCGGATCGCCGAGGGCTCGGTGATGTTCTCCGGCATCGACGTCAAGGCCGCGACCGAAGACCAGATGCGCGACCTGCGCGGCCGCGAGGTCTCGATGATCTTCCAGAACCCGCGCGCCGCGCTCAATCCGATCCGGAAAGTCGGCGACCAGATCGAGGACGTGCTGCGCACCCATGTGCAGCAGGCCATGGTTTCGGATCACGGCGAGAAGGCGATCGAGGCGCTGGAGCAGGTCAAGATCGCCCGTCCGCGCGAGCGCTATCACGCCTATCCGTTCGAGCTGTCAGGCGGCATGTGCCAGCGCGTCGTCATCGCGCTCGCGCTCGCCTGCAATCCGCAGCTGCTGATCGCGGACGAGCCGACCACCGGCCTCGACGTCACCACGCAGAAGGCGGTGATGGATTTGATCGTCGAGCTGACCAAGCGCAAGTCGATGTCGACCATCCTGATCACGCATGACCTAGGTCTTGCGGCGGCCTATTGCGACCGCGTCGTGGTGATGGAGAAGGGCCGCGTGGTCGAGACCGCCAAGGCCGCCGATATCTTCGCCAATCCGCAGCACCCCTACACCAAGAAGCTGATGCGCGCGACGCCCCGACTTGGCGTGTCGTTGCGCGATCTGTTGCCGGAGGAAGAGGCTCTTGCCTCTCCCCGCGCGCGGGGAGAGGCCGATGCACGAAGTGCGGCGGGTGAGGGGGGCTCTCCCAGCGCCGTGCTCGCGGAAACAGCCCCTCACCCCAACCCTCTCTCCGTGAAGGACGGGGAGAGGGAGAAGACGCCCCTTCTCCTGATCGAAAAGCTGGTCAAGGAATATCCCCGCCAGGGCGCCACTGCGACGCTCGGCAAATTGTTCGGTCGCAAGCCGCCGGTCGAGCCGGATGTTTTCCGCGCCGTCGACGGCATCAGCTTCTCGATCGGCCACGGCGAGAGCGTCGGCCTCGTCGGGGAATCCGGCTGCGGCAAATCGACCACCTCGATGATGGTGATGCGGCTGCTCGACCAGACCTCCGGCCTGATCCAGTTCGACGGCGAGGACATCGGCGCCATGCCGCCCGCCTCGTTTGCCCGGCTGCCGCAACGCAGCCGCATCCAGATGGTGTTCCAGGACCCGACCGACAGCCTCAACCCGCGCTTCACCGCCGTGCGCGCCATCGCCGATCCGATCATGCAGCTCGGCGACGTCAGGGGGCGCGACGCGCTCCGCGCCCGCTGCGAGGAGCTGGCCACCATGGTCGGATTGCCGCTCAACCTGCTGGATCGGTTTCCGCACCAATTGTCCGGCGGCCAGAAGGCCCGTGTCGGCATCGCCCGCGCCATCGCCCTGCATCCCAAGCTCGTCATTCTCGACGAGCCGACGGCGGCGCTCGATGTCTCGGTCCAGGCCGTGGTCCTGAACCTGCTCCAGGACCTCAAGGCGCGGCTAGGTATGAGCTATCTGTTCGTCTCGCATGATTTGAACGTAGTGCGCTTGTTGTGCGATCGTGTCATTGTGATGCGGACGGGTCGAATCGTCGAGGAAGGCTCTTCCGAGAGGGTTTTGAGCGATCCGCAGGACGACTACACCAAGGAGCTGTTGACGGCGATCCCGCATCCGCCGTTGCCAGTACACTGAGAGTGCACTGATTGTTTGGGAGCGTGATGGCCGAGCCGCTGGACGACTATATCGACGCCGTATCCAAGGCGCTGGCACTGCCGGTCGAGCAGGCCTGGAGGCCGGCGGTTCGCGCCAACCTCGAAGTGTCGCTGCGGCTCGGCCGCCTCGTCGACGAATTCGCGCTGCCGGACGAGACCGAGCCGGCGCCCGTATTCACCGTCTGACGCCGCCATGACGACCAAGCCAGAGATGACGGCTGCCGACATCGCCAAGGCGGTGGCCGGCGGCAAATTGTCCGCGCTCGATGCCACCGAAGCCGCGCTCGCGCGCATCAAGCAGCACGACACCATCCTCAATTCCTTCACCGACGTCACCGCCGATCGCGCCCGCGCCAAGGCGCGCGCGATCGATGCGGACATTGCCGCCGGCAAGACCGTCGGCCCGCTCGCCGGCGTGCCTTTCGCGGTGAAGAACCTGTTCGACGTCGCGGGCCTGCCCACGCGCGCAGGCTCGAAGATCAACCGCGATCTTGCACCCGCCAAGCGCGATGCCACGCTGATCGAACGCATGGAAGCCGCCGGCGCCGTGCTGGTCGGCGCACTCAACATGGGCGAATACGCCTACGACTTCACCGGCGAGAACGTCCATGACGGCCCCTCGCGCAACCCGCATGACACCACGCGGATGAGCGGCGGCTCCTCCGGCGGTTCGGGAAGCGCTGTCGGCGGCGCGCTGGTGCCGATCGCGCTCGGCTCGGACACCAACGGCTCGATCCGCGTGCCGTCCTCCTTCTGCGGCATCTTCGGCCTGAAGCCGACCTATGGCCGGCTGTCGCGCGCGCGGTCGTTTCCGTTCGTCGCGAGCTTCGATCATCTCGGCCCGTTCGCACGCTCCGTCACCGATCTCGCGCTCGCCTATGACGCGATGCAGGGGCCGGATGCCGACGATGCCGCCTGCACGGCCACACGCGGTCTGGAACCGACGACGCCGCTGCTCGCCAATCCGGTTTCGGACCTGCGCATCGCCGTCGCCGGCGGTTACTTCCAGAAGAACGTTTTCCCGGAAGCGGTCGAAGCCGTCAGCCGTGTCGCCAAGGCGCTCGGTGCGACGCAGGTCGTCGAGGTGCCCGAAGCCGCGCGCGCCCGTGCAGCGGCTTACGTCATCTCCACCACCGAAGGCGCCTCGCTGCATCTCGACCGGCTGCGCAAGCGCCCGAACGATTTCGATCCCGCCGTGCGCGACCGGCTGATTGCGGGCGCGATGGTGCCGGCACCGCTGGTCGACCGCGCGCAAAAGTTCCGCCGCTGGTACCGTGCGCAATTCGCCGAGATTTTCAAGTCGGTGGACGTGCTGATCGCGCCGGCAACGCCCTGCACCGCGCCAAAACTCGGCCAGGTGAATTTCACGCTCGACGGCGTCGAATTGCCGGTGCGCGCCAATATCGGCATTCACACCCAGCCGATCTCGTTCATCGGCCTGCCCGTCGTCGCCGTGCCGGTGCCGCTCGAGCCGCTGCCGATCGGCGTGCAGATCATCGCCGCGCCATGGCGCGAGGACATCGCGCTGCGCGTCGCGTACGCATTGGAGAAGATGGGCGTTGCGTCCGCGCCGTCGCCGAGAGGAATTTAAAATGGAGATCGATCTCCCCGAGGTGATCGCGGAAGTGAAGGCCGCGTTCGATCGTTACGAGCAGGCCCTCATCACCAACGACGTCGCCGTGCTCGGCGAGCTGTTCCGCAACGACCCCCGCACGCTGCGTTACGGCATCGGCGAGAACCTCTATGGCTATGAGGCGATCTCCGGTTTTCGCGCGGGCCGCTCGCCGGTCGGGCTCAACCGCCGCACTGCAAAAACCGTCATCTCCAGCTACGGTCGCGACGCGGCCGTGGCCTCCACCCTGTTTTATCGCGACACGGCTCCCGGCAAGGTCGGCCGGCAGATGCAGACCTGGATTCGTTTCCCGGAGGGCTGGCGCGTCGTCGCCGCCCATGTCAGCATCATCGACGAGTCGAAAGAGACCTGACCGTATGACGCTTGACGATCTTCCGCCCGGAGCATTGCCGGCCGAGCCGGTGGTGCCGCGCGTCGACCGGGCGCAACCCAGCGTGCACAAGGTCACGCGCGCCGAGGAGCTGCGCCTTCAGCTCGCCGACGAGATCGTGCGCGGGACCCTCGCCCCCGGCGCGCCGCTGGACGAGACCGATATCGCGCGGCGCTTCAACGTGTCGCGGACCCCGGTGCGCGAAGCGCTGCGTCAGCTCGTGGCAAGCGGTCTCGTCGAAGCGCGGGCCCATCGCGGCGCGGTGGTGGCGCAGCCTTCATTCGAACGGCTGACGGGCATGTTCGAAGCGATGGCGGAACTCGAGGCGCTGTGCGCCGGCCTCGCCGCCGAGCGCATGTCCGCGGCCGAGCGCCACGGCCTGGAAGCCATCCACGAAGAGTTGCGGGTGTTGAGCTATGCCGGCAATCCCGATCGCTTCCACGAGGTCAACGAGCGTTTCCACAACGCGATTTATGCGGGCTCGCAGAACGGCTACATCGCCGAGATCACGCTGGCGACGCGCGTGCGCGTGCAGCCGTTCCGCCGCGCCCAGTTCCGCAACCTCGGCCGTCTCGCCAAATCGCAAGCCGAGCACGACCGCGTCGTCGTCGCCATCATGCGCGGCGACAAGCAGGGCGCCGCCGCCGCCATGCGCGCGCATATCGAACTGGTGCGCGGGGAGTACGAGATCTACGCGGTGTCGGTGTAGTGACGGCGCTTCAACGAACTCCGTGTCGTCCCGGCGAAGGCCGGGACCCATAATCCCGGGGCTTAGTTGTGACGCGAAGCTGATAACTCCGAGTCTTCGCCAATTCCAATCCTGTGGGTATGGTTCCCGGCCTTCGCCGGGACGACAGCATTTGTTGGGCCCGCAGGGTTGTCCTACGTCGTCGCAGCTTCCGCCATATACGCGCGCCAGCCGCCATACGCGGTGATCTCGCGGGCTTCGCTCAGCACTTCCGGCTCGACGAGAAAGCCTTTTACGCTGCGGCCATCCGCCAAGCGAACAGTGCCGATCGCCATCGGCGAAGGGATCGCGTTGACGAACTTGCCGAAGGCGGAGGATGACAGCGACCAGATTTCCAGCTCGATCGACGCGCCCTTGCCGGCTTCGACGCGCAGCATGCCCGGCTTCGGCGGCGTGGTGTTCAATGCGTAGAGCTTGTAGTCCGGTGCCGTCTTGGTCGCTTCGATCAGCTTTCCGTTCAGCGCCTTCAATTCGCCGTTCAGCGCCATGCCAGACAGATGCGCGCCAACGACGGCGATCGGAATCTCATCGCTGCTGTCAGCGGGAAGCGGCACGAGTGTAGCCTGCGCCGCGCCCTTGGCTCCAACCGTCAGCCTGGTATCGGCGTGAAACACGCGGCCGATGCTCGCGAGCAGCGCATCGCGTCCCGCGGGAGCGAGCAACGTGATCCCGAACGGAATGCCGTCCGCGCGCATCGACGCCGGCACGGCGAGGCCACAGAGGTCGAGCAGATTGACGAAATTGGTGTAGGTGCCGAGCCGGCTGTTGAGCTCGACCGGATTGGCCAGCACCTGGGCGGTCGTATAGGCCGTCGGCGCCGTCGGCAGCACCAGCGCGTCGATATTGGCGAAGGTGCGCTCGGCGATCTTGCGCAGGCCCTGCAGGCGATAGAGCGCGGAGAAAGTGTCGGCCGCGGTCAGTCGCGCACCGGCGGCGGTGATCTCGCGCGTCACCGGATGGATCGAGTCGGGCGCAGAGGCGAGCAGATTCTTGATCACGAGGTAGCGCTCGGCGACCCAGGGTCCCTCGTAGAGCAGCCGCGCCGTCTCGTAGAACGGCTCGAGGTCGAATTCGACCAGCGTCGCGCCAAGCGCAGTCCAGCGCTTCAGTGCATCGGCGTAAGCGGCTTCCGCCTTCTTGTCGCCGAAGAAGATCAGCTGTCCGTTGCGCGGCACACCGAGGCGCAGGTTTGCCGGGAGCGGCGTAAGCGCGCCAAGCGGCCGGTCGCGCGAGAACGGATCGGCCTGGTCGGGGCCGGCCATCACGGAGAGCGCGAGCGCGGCGTCATCGACCGTCAGCGCGAACACCGAGATGCAGTCCAGTGTGCGGCAGGCCGGCACGAGGCCCGCGGTCGAGATCATGCCGAGACTCGGCTTCAGCCCGACGATGTTGTTGAGCATCGCCGGCACGCGGCCCGAGCCGGCGGTGTCGGTGCCCAGCGACAGCGGCACCAGCCCGGCGCCGACGGCGGTGGCCGATCCCGAACTCGATCCGCCGGGAATGAGATCCTCGCGGATCGAATTCCTGGGGATGCCATAGGGCGAGCGCACGCCGACGAGGCCGGTCGCGAACTGGTCCAGGTTAGTCTTGCCGACGATGATCGCACCGGCCGCGCGCAGCCGCTCCACCGCGGTCGAATCGTGCGCTGGCGCATAGGAGAAGGCGGGGCAGGCCGCGGTGGTCGGAAAGCCCAGCGCGTCGATATTGTCCTTCACCGCGACCGGGACGCCGTACAGCGGCAGGCTGGCGGCGTCCTTCGCGGCCAGCTTTTCGGCTTCTGCAATCGTGTCCTTCTCGTCACGCAGGCTGATGAACACGGCGGGATCGTTGTGGTCGCGGATGCGCTGATAGGTCCGCGCGATCGTCTGCGCCGGCGTGACCGTGCCCGCGCGATGCGCGGCCACTATCGCGGCGATCGTTTCAGGCTGATCAGCCCCCATTTCAGCCCCCATGGCGACAAAACTCCGGCAACAGGTCCCCTTACCCGGTTTGAAGCAAGCGATGTGCCATTGTGTACAGAATCCGGGCAGGGCGGATGATCAGGATACTATCGCGAGATCAGTAGGTTGGGGGATATTTCGGTGGCCCTGCGGATCATCGCGCCAGCGCCCCGTTCCGGGCATTTGCGCAAATATTGGGCAGGCAGGATCAGGTGAAGTCCGCGAGGATTCGGAGCAGGCGTTCCCGGTTGTCCCTGCCGATCTTTTCCTCGACATGCCTTTCATGCTCGGCGGCGAGCCGCTTGAACTTTGCCAGCGCCGTCTCGCCCTGCGTCGTGAGGTGCAGCGCGTGGGAGCGCCGGTCCGTCTTCGACTTGACCCGCTTCACCAGCTTGCGCTGTTCGAGGCTGTCGAGCAGATGCACCAGCCGCGCGCGCTCGATACCGAGGCGTTTGGCCACGGCCATCTGGCTGAGGCCCGGATTGGCACCAATCACCGTCAGCACCGAATATTGCGTCGGCCGGATATCGACCTCGCCGAGCGTCCTGATGAAGTCCTGAAAGATCCAGATCTGGAAGCGCCGCACGGCGTAGCCGGCGTGCCCGACCAGCGCGTCGAGGCCGATCTCCTCCGCGTCGATCGGACGCACGGCGCCGTTGCCGGCGCGTTTGCGTGGGGACGACTGGGCTGCGGTCACGTCGCGTCTCCTGCCAAGCGTCCCTTGTAGCGCCTCGGACGGCCGCGCGAAAGATTGTTGTTGACGACAACAATTGTCGTGCCCAACATTATAGCCAACGCGGCCCGCTACGAGGCTGCGGCCGATCCCGGCTTCCGGGCGAGGAGGAAACCATGACAGCCGCCCCACGCGGTGATGCTTCAAGCCTGTTCGCGACACCGAGGACCGTTGTCGAGCATCGCTCCGACGGCAGCATCGTGCTGCGGTCGCCCGAGCCCCTGCGCGAGAGTGCGCGCTGCATCGGCGACTGGCTGGAGCAATGGGCGCGGCAGAGGCCTGACGCGATTTTCCTCGCAGAGCGCAGCGATACCGAAGCGCCCTGGACCACCGTCACCTATGCGCAGGCGCTGCGCCGGGTGCGGGCGGCCGCGTCCTGGATCCTGGCGCAGGGTCTCAGCGCAGAGCATCCGCTCGCGATCCTGTCCGACAACAGCATCGATCATGCGCTGCTCGCGCTTGCCGCCCAGCATGTCGGAGTGCCCTCGGCCGCGATCTCGCCGGCCTATTCGTTGATGTCGAAGGACTTCGACAAGCTCAAGAGCATGATCGCGCTGCTCGAGCCCGGCGCGATCTATGTGTCCGCGACAAAACCGTTTGCGGCGGCGCTGGCTGCGATCAGGCCGCTGCACCAGGCGCAACTCATCAGCGGCAATGGCGATGACAGCGATGCGCTGGCTTTCCACAGCATCGCGGCAACGCCCGAGAGTTCCGATGTCGCAAAGGCCTTCGCCGCGGTGACGCAGGACACGATCGCGAAATTCCTGTTCACCTCGGGCTCGACCGGCACGCCGAAAGCGGTCGTCAACACCCAGCGCATGCTGACCTCGAGCCAGCAGGCCAAGGCGCAGACCTGGACGTTTCTCGAACAGGGACGCGACGATCTCGTCATTCTGGACTGGCTGCCCTGGAGTCATACCTTCGGCGCCAACCACAATTTCAATCTCGTGCTGCGCAATGGCGGCTCGCTCTATATCGACGGCGGCAAGCCCGCGCCCGGTCTGTTTGCAACGTCGCTCGCCAATTTGAAAAGCGTGATGCCGACGGTCTATTTCAACGTGCCGCGCGGATTCGACATGCTGATCGCGGCTCTGCGCGGTGACGAGGAATTGCGCCGCCGCTTCTTCAGCGAGGTGAAGTTCGCCTTCTACGCAGGCGCCGCGCTGCCGCAGAATCTCTGGGACGCGCTCGAACAGCTTTCGGTCGCGACCGTCGGGCGCGCGATACCCATGGTTTCGGCCTGGGGTTCGACCGAGACCTCGCCGCTCGCGACCGATTGCCATTTCCTCGCGGAACGTTCGGGCAATATCGGTGTGCCTATACCTGGCACTGAATTGAAGCTTGTCACCTCCGGCGACAAGCTGGAGGTGCGCGTGCGCGGGCCGAACGTCACACCGGGCTATTGGAAAGCGCCGGAGCTGACCAGGCAGGCGTTCGACGACGACGGCTTTTATCTGATCGGCGATGCCGTGAAGCTTGCCGATGCCGAACGGCCCGAGCGCGGCCTGTTCTTTGACGGCCGCGTCGCCGAGGACTTCAAGCTCAATTCGGGCACCTGGGTCAGCGTCGGAACGCTGCGCGTCGCCGGCATCGCCGCGCTGGCGCCGCTCGCACAGGACATCGTCGTCACCGGCCATGGCGGCGACGAGGTTCGCTTCCTGGTGTTTCCGAACGTGGTTGCCTGCCGTGCCCAAGCCGGTTTGCCCGAGACGGCCGGGGTGAACGATGTGCTCGCACATGGCAAGGTCAGAGCCGCGATCGCGCAGGGACTGGCCAGCCTCAAGCAGCAAACCGCCAATTCCTCCGGCCACGCCACCCGCGCGCTGCTGCTTGCCGAGCCGCCATCGGTCGATGGCGGCGAGATCACCGACAAGGGCTACATCAACCAGCGCGCGGTGCTGACGCGGCGCGTCGATGCGCTGGCCCGGCTCAACGACGATGCGTCGGTTGAGTGGATCGGTTGCGGCGATTGAGCCGGCAACCCTCCGCGTCGGTGTGGCGGCGGCAAGTACCTTTTCTCCACATCGTTATTACGAGCGCAGCGAAGCAATCCAATCCAGAGTCTCTCCGCGGAGGGATCCTGGATTGCTTTGCTACGCTCGCAATGACGGAGGGAGTGAAGCAGCTCGCCAAATATGCCAGCCATTCTGCCGTATTATCTCGCTGATTCTTTTGTTGCCTAAGCAACTAATTTATGCGAACCGTTTGGGCAAGGATGACGGCGGGGGAACCGCCGCGTCGGATATCGGAGGAGACAATGCTCGGCAGGAACGGTGCCGTCGGCAACCGCCGGCGCATGCCCGGACATGATAGGTCTGGAAATGACATGCCTGGAAAAGGCATGCCTGAAACAGACATGGTCCCGCGCCCGGCGCGAGGCCTGTCAGGTCCCGGTGCCGCCCGTCACTGCGCCGAGATTCTCGTGCAGCCGGCGCAACAGATCGATCAGCACCTCGCGCTCGTCCTTGCTGAGGCAGGACAGCAGACGCCGTTCGCGCTCGAACGCTGCGACGATCACCTTGTCATGGGTGGCGCGGCCCTTCGCGGTCAGCGAGATCGAATGGGTGCGGCCGTCGTTCGGGTCGGTGCGGATCGAGACCAGCCCGCGCTTCTCGAGTCCGGCCAATGTCCGGCTGACCGGGCCCTTGTCGAAACCGATGACGTGGCAGATGCGCGAGGCGGGAATGCCGGGCTCGATCGCCAGCAGCGACATGATCCGCCATTCCGTGACGTTGACGCCGAACTGCCGCTGATAGAATGCGGTCGCACTGTTCGAGAGCTTGTTGGCGATGAAGGTGATGAACGCCGGGACGTAGCGGTCGAGATCGAGCATCGGTCCCATGTCAGCGGGCGCAGGCTTGTGGCGGGATCTGGTCGGAGACGGCGGCATATCGGGCTTCTTGATCGCGGCGGGCCCGAAGACCTAAGGGCATGCGCCGCCCTTTCACAAGATCAAAATGAGGGAGGGCGTCCATGAGCGCATCCGGATCTTCGGCAATTGGCGTCCCGCATCTCGACGTCGATCCCTTCGACATGAATTTCTTTGCCGATCCCTATCCCACGCATGAGCTGCTGCGGGAGGCGGGGCCGGTCGTCTATCTCGACAAGTGGAACGTTTACGGCGTGGCGCGCTATGCCGAGGTCCATGCCGTCCTGAACGATCCTTCGACGTTCTGCTCCAGCCGCGGCGTCGGCCTCTCCGATTTCAAGAAGGAGACGCCGTGGCGGCCGCCGAGCCTGATTTTGGAAGCCGATCCACCCGCGCACACCCGCACCCGCGCCGTGTTGTCAAAAGTGCTGTCGCCGACCGTGATGAAGCAGGTGCGGGACCGCTTCGCCGCCGCAGCCGAGGAGCGGGTCGATGCGCTGCTGGAGAAGCGCAGCTTCGACGCGATCGCCGATCTTGCCGAGGCTTATCCGCTGTCGATCTTCCCGGATGCGCTTGGCTTGAAGCCGGAAGGCCGCGAGCATCTGATTCCCTATGCGAGCCTGGTGTTCAACGCCTTCGGTCCGCCGAACCAGCTGCGCCAGGACGCGATCGAGCGCTCGGCGCCGCACCAGGCCTATGTCACCGAACAGTGCCAGCGTGACAATCTCGCGCCGGGCGGCTTCGGCGCCTGCATCCACGCCCGCGTCGACGACGGCGAGATCACCGCGACCGAAGCGCCGCTCCTGGTGCGGTCGCTGCTGTCGGCCGGCCTCGACACCACCGTCAACGGCATCGGCGCCGCAGTGTACTGCCTCGCCCGCTTCCCCGATCAATGGCAGCGCCTGCGCAACGATCTCACCCTCGCGCGCAACGCCTTCGAGGAAGCCGTCCGCTTCGAGAGTCCGGTGCAGACCTTCTTCCGGACGACGACCCGCGAAGTCGAGCTGTCCGGCGCGAGGATCGGCGAGGGCGAGAAGGTCCTGATGTTTCTCGCCGCGGCCAATCGGGATCCGCGGCGATGGGACCAGCCCGACAGTTACGACATCACCCGCCGCTCCTCCGGCCATGTCGGCTTCGGCTCCGGCATCCACATGTGCGTCGGCCAGCTCGTCGCGCGCCTCGAAGGCGAGGTGATGCTGACCGCGCTGGCGAAGCGCATTGCCAGGATCGAGATCACCGGCGAACCAAAGCGCCGCTTCAACAATACGCTGCGCGGGCTCGACAGCCTGCCCGTCACCATCACTCCGGCCTGACGAGGAGCTTCATGCCCGCCATCATTTTCATCCTTCCCGACGGCAAGTCGGACCGCGTCGAGACCGGCGAGGGCGAGAGCGCCATGCAGGCCGCGACCCGTCACGGCCTCGACGGCATCCTGGCCGAATGCGGCGGCAACGCGATGTGCGCAACCTGCCACGTCCTTGTCGACGAGGGCTGGCTCGCGCGGCTACCTGCGATTGGCGCCGACGAGGACGCGCTGCTCGACGGCACCGCGACCGAACGGCAGCCGAACAGCCGGCTGTCCTGCCAGATCCACGTCACGCCCGCGCTGGACGGGCTCGTTCTGAGACTGCCGGAGCGGCAGATTTGACGTCTCGACCGCGCCGGCAACGACCGGCGCGGCATCACATCAACCGGGGAGGGAATCATGAAACATCTGAAGTGGACGCTTGCGCTGGCCGCGAGCCTGATCGGCGGCGCCGCAAGCGCCGAGATCTCGGACAACGTCGTGCGCGTCGGCGTGCTCAACGACATCTCCGGCATCTTCCAGGACACCAACGGCATGGGTTCGGTCGAGGCCGCGCGCATGGCGGCCGAAGATTTCAATGGCGGCGGCAAAGGCATCAAGGTCGAGATCGTGTATGCCGACCACCAGAACAAGGCCGACGTCGGCAGCGCGATTGCGCGCAAATGGCTGGATGTCGAAGGCGTCGATGCCATCGTCGACGTGCCGAATTCGGCCGTCGGCCTCTCCATCAACACGCTGCTGCGCGGCAGCCGCATGACCTTCCTGGCGTCCTCGACCGCAAGCTCCGACCTCACCGGCAAGGCCTGCTCGCCCAACACCATCCAGTGGGTCAACGACACCTGGGCGACCGGCAACGCCACGGCGGCCGCGATGATGTCGCGCGGCGGCAAGGACTGGTACTTCCTCACGGTCGACTTCGCGCTCGGCAAGGGCATCGAGGCAGAAGCGCAGAAATATATCGAGGGGCACGGCGGCAAGGTGCTCGGCTCCTCAAAGCATCCGCTCGGCACCTCCGACTTCGCGTCCTATCTGTTGCAGGCGCAGGGTTCGAAGGCCCAGGTGATCGGGCTTGCCAATGCCGGCGGCGACACCATCAACGCGGTGAAGCAGGCCGCCGAGTTCGGCATCCAGCAGGGCGGGCAGAGGCTCGTCGCCTTCCTGCTCTTCATCAACGACGTCCACGGCATGGGCATCAAGGTCGCGCAGGGCCTCCAGCTGATGGAAGCTTTCTATTGGGACATGAACGACGACACCCGCGCCTTCGCCAAGCGGTTCGCTGCGCGGCCCGGCATGAACGGCAAGATGCCGAGCGGCAACCAGGCCGGCGTCTATGCCTCCACGCTCGCTTATCTCAACGCGGTCGCCGCGACCGGCAGCGACAATGCCAGGGACGCCGTTCCCGAGATGAAGAAGTTCAAGGGCAAGGACAAGCTGTTCGGCGACACCACGATCCGCCAGGACGGCCGTGTCGTGCATCCGATGTATCTGTTCGAGGTGAAGAAGCCGGAGGAGTCGAAATATCCGTACGACTATTACAAGCTGGTCTCGACGATCCCGGCGGACCAGGCGTTCCGGCCGCTGGCGGAGGGCGGGTGCGAACTGGTGAAGTAGCTGCTGCGGGCGTTGTTTCATTCGCCTCTCCCCGCATGCGGGGAGAGGCCGGGATTTGCGGAAACAACCCCGTCACTCCGACCCTTCCCTAGTTTAGTAAGGACCGGGAAGAAAGGGGCAGGCGCATCGGCTCGTCTTCAACCCTTGCTCGCCACGACCTTAGCCGCATCCGCAATGCCCCTTGCCATCGCGACGAACTCGCTCGGCATCATGATGATGGTCATCGTGTTCTGCTCGGCGCCGACCTCGGTGATCATCTGCATGCGCCGCAGTTCGAGGCCGGCGGGGTTTTGCATGATGACCTCGGCGGCTTGACGGAGTTGTTCCGCGGCGTCGAGCTCGGCTTCTGCCTTGATCAGGCGGGCTCGCTTCTCGCGTAGCGCCTCGGCTTCCTGGGCCATTGCGCGCTGCATGCTCGGCGGTATCTCGACATTCTTCATCTGTACGAGTTCTACCTTCACGCCCCAGGGCTCGGTAATCGAGTCGATCGACTTCTGCATGACCTCGGCTATGGTGTCCTGCGCCTTCAGTATCTCGTCCAGCGTATGCTGGCCGAGTACGGCGCGCAGTGTCGTCAAGGAGACCTGCACAACCGCATTCGAGACCGCCTTCACCTCGATCACGGCGCGTTCGGGATCGACGATGCGATACCAGACCACGGCGTCGACCTTGATCGGCACGTTGTCCCGCGTGATGCCCTCCTGCTGCTCGACATTGGCTGTGATGGTGCGCAGATCGAGCTTGGTCTGCCATTCGAGAAACAGCCAGACGAGGTAGAGGCCCGGGCCGGCGGTGCGATTGAATTTGCCGAGCCGGAACACGACGCTCCGTTCATATTGATTGGCGACGCGGATGCTTCCGATGAGGTAGGCGAATGCTGCAAGAGCGATGATGGTCAGATAGGGATGCGCGGCGAAAAGCTCCATGATGAACATGGATGCCTCCTGTTATCCATTGCGCGGCGGATTAAGTGACGGCGATCCCGGCTTTCAAGGCCACAGGCTGTTCGCCGTTGCGGATATTTTTCGTCATCAACCACTTGACGGTCGCATCACGACGTCGCGATCTCGCGGTGTCGATACGGTGCCTCTTGTCTCGTCCCACGAAGGGAAGAGCCTCCCTACACCACCTTGCTGCTGCCCTGCGTGATTAACCTCGCCGCCCGCTGGTCGCGGGCGTAGATCCAAAGCCAGCTCAGGGCGACGCTGAGGCGGTGGCGCAGCCCGATCAGGAAGTAGATGTGGGCGATGCCCCAGATCCACCATGCAATGGTGCCGCGCAGCTTGATGCGGCCGAAATCGATCACCGCGAGCCGCTTGCCGATCTGCGCGAGGCTGCCGGCGTGCTTGTAGCGGAACGGGCCGGTCGGCGCGCCGCGCAGGCGTGCCTTGATGGTCTCGGCGACATGCTTTCCCTGCTGCTTGGCGGCCGGCGCGATGCCGGGCACCGGCTTGCCCTCCCAGGCGTTGATCAAAACGGTGTCGCCGATCGCAAAGATCTCGGGATGGCCGGGAATGGTCAGGTCGCCCTCGACCTGCACGCGCCCGGCGCGATCGCTTGGTGCGCCCAGCCACTCGGCCGCGGGCGAAGCGCGGACGCCGGCGGCCCAGATCCGGGTCTTCGCTTCGAGCAGCTTGCCGCCGAACACGACGCCCTCGCGGTTGATCTCGGTGACGGCTTGTCCCAGCACGACCTCCACGCCGATCTTTTCCAGCGACGCCTGGGCATAGGCCGAGAGGTCGTCGGGGAAGCCCGCGAGCACGCGCGGACCCGCCTCGATCAGCACCACGCGGGCCTTGGTCGTATCGATGTTGCGGAAGTCGCCGGGCAGCGTGTGGTGCGCCATCTCGGCGATGGTGCCGGCGAGCTCGACGCCGGTCGGGCCGGCGCCGACGATGACGAAAGTCAGCCGCGCTGCGCGCTTTGCCGGATCGGTCTCGCGCTCGGCGCGCTCGAACGCCACCAGTATGTGACGGCGCAGCGTGGTCCCGTCCTCCAGCGTCTTCAGGCCCGGCGCGAACTGCTCCCATTCGTCATGGCCGAAATAGGCGTGCCGCGCTCCGGTCGCGAGCACGAGGGTGTCGTACGGCACCTCGCTGCCGTCGTCGATCAGCACGCTGCGCCTCGCCGCATCGACGCCGCTCACGGTGGCAAACAGCGTCGTCACGTCACGCCGGTCGCGCATCAGGTGCCGGACCGGCCAGGCGATCTCGCTGGTCGCGAGCGAGGCGGTCGCGACCTGGTACAGCAGCGGCTGGAATAAATGATGATTGCGGCGGTCGATCAGCGTGATCGCGACCGGCGCGCCCGCGAGCCGGTAGGTCGCCTCCAGCCCGCCGAAGCCGGCTCCGACGATGACGACGCGATGCGGTGTCGTGGTCATGATGGCCCTCGAATCTCGCTGCTCTACTTATTCATTTAAGTGCGGATTGGGCGCCGCGGTCCAATAGCCGTCATCAATCGACGGATAGGGCGAATGTATCGATATACTGCGAAAAAGCGCCGCAGGCTTGGGCAGTCCTTGGCCGAAGTGAGTAGAATTATATTTCTTGCTATCCTCGATTGGGGCGAAATATGGTGCAGGGGCAGGAGCTGAGCCATTGGCGGCGCGATGAATTTTGCGTTCAATGGAGACGACCCGGGGCGGCGATCACCTCGTTTCCGGGATCAATAATAAGGAGGGGAGTGGTTATGAGGACGGCATTCTGGTTGGCGGGCGCGGCTGCGCTTGTGCTGGCAAGCCCGGCATCCGCCGGCGACACCATCAAGATCGGTTTCGTTTCGACCTTCAGCGGCCCGACCGCCGTGATCGGCAACGACATGCGCAATTCGTTCGAGCTCGCGCTGGATCACATCGGCCGCAAGATGGACGGCAAGCCGGTCGAGGTGATCTATGAGGACGACGGGCAGAAGCCCGATGTCGGCAAGCAGAAGACCGAGAAGCTGGTGCAGTCCGACAAGGTCGATTTCATCGTCGGCTACATCTGGTCGAACGTGCTGCTCGCCTCCCTCAAGACCGCGGTGGACTCGCAGACCTTCCTGATCTCGGCCAATGCCGGCCCGTCGCAGCTTGCGGGCGAGCTCTGCTCGCCTTACGTGTTCTCGACCTCCTGGCAGAACGACCAGACGCCGGCCGCGATGGGCCTCTACATGAACCAGAAGGGGGTCAAGAGCGTCTTCCTGATCGGGCCGAACTATGCGGCCGGCAAGGACATGCTCGCGGGCGTGAAGAGCACGTTCAAGGGCGAGGTCAAGGGCGAGGAATACACGGTCTGGCCGAGCCAGCTCGACTTCTCCGCCGAGCTGTCCAAGGCGCGTGCCTCGGGCGCCGAATCGATCTTCGTGTTCTATCCGGGTGCTGCCGGCGTGCAGTTCCTCAATCAATATGCGCAGGCTGGCCTCAAGAGCACGATGCCGCTCTATACGGCGTTCACCGTCGACGAGCTCTCGCTGCCGCTGCAGAAGGAGAACGCACTCGGGGTGCCCGGCGCGCAGGAATGGGTGAATGATTTGCCCAACGAGCAGAACAAGCGCTTCGTCGCCGACTACCGCAAGAAGTACCCCGGCCTCCGCCCGACCTATTACGGCGCGCAGGCCTATGACGCCGCCCAGCTCATCAACAGCGCTGTGGTCGCGGTGAAGGGCGACACCAGCAAGAAGGACGCGATCAAGGCCGAGATGGAGAAGGCCAACTTCAAGTCGCTGCGCGGCTCCTTCAAGTACGGCAAGAACCACATCCCGGTGCAGAACTTCTACCTTCAGGACGTGGTCAAGGACGGCGAAGGCCAGCTCTCGCTGAAGACGGTCGCCACCATCGTCGAGAACGACCAGGACCGCTTCCACGACAAGTGCGCGATGAAGTGAGCTGATCTCTCTCCTCTCCCTCGCCCCGTTCTTGCGGGGGGAGGGTTGGGGTGAGGGGCTCTCTCCTCGGGCGATTCCCTTGTCGTACTCTATTCTCTCTCCAGATCGTCATTGCGAGCGGAGCGAAGCAATCCAGAATCTCCCCTTGGAAAGACTCTGGATTGCTTCGTCGCTTCGCTCCTCGCAATAACGGCGTGGATGGAGCTTAAACCCTTGGCATACTGACAGGACGCACCTCGCGGGCTTGCGCCGCCAGCCTGATGCCGGCGTTGGCTGCGCCAAATCCCTGGTAGTTCCTTCGCTCGACGATCTCGAAGAAAAACCGCTCGTCGAAAATGTGCGTGTAGACCTGGAAGAACTCGCCGTCGCCCTCGCGGTCGTAGAGGATGTGGTTGGCGCGAAGCTGCGCCATCAGCTCGGGCGCAAGGTCGTATTTGGCTTCGATGTCGTCGTAGTAATTATCGGGGATATCCAGGAAATCAGCGCCGCGCTCGCGCATCGCGGCGACCGTCGCAAAGATGTCCCGGCACGAAAACGCGACGTGCTGCACGCCGGAGCCGAAGAACTCCGAGATGAAGCGCGCCGGCAGCGTGCGGTTGGCGGAGGAGCCGTTGAGCACGAAGCGCAGGCTCTGGTCGCCGTTGATGACGGCCTGGCTCTGCACGAGGCCCCTGGGATCGGCGATCTCCATCTGCGGCAGTCGCGTCAGGTCGAGAATGCCGGTGTAGAACAGCAGCCAGGACAGCATCTCGTCATAGGGCATCGACTGCGCGATGTGATCCACTGCCAGCAGCGCGTCTCCGTTCGTGTTACTTGTGACCGGTTCGAAATCGGTGTCCCAGTTCTTGCCGGCCTGATCCAGGAAATACAGCAGGCTGCCGCCGACGCCGTGGATCGCGGGGATTTCCAGCTCGTCCGGCCCGACCGGCTGATAAAAGGTGCGCGTCTTCAGTGTTTCGGCGCGCTGCATGGCGAGGCCGGCATTGTCGACATCGAGCGCAATCGCGCAGACGCCCGGGCCGTGCGTGACATAGTGCGAATGCGCAAAGCCGTCGGTCTCGGAGTTGATGACGAGCTCGACCTTGCCTTGCGACCAGCGCTCCACCGCCTTGCTGCGATGCTTGCCGCTTTTGCGGAAACCGAGCTGCGACAGCAGGCGGGCGAGGTCGGTCGCCTTGGTCTCGTTGACGGCAAACTCGATAAACCCCGTGCCGCGGCTCCTGGCCTTCGGCGCCAAGGGCTCGCTGACGAGCTTTGGCCAGTCCGGCGCAAGCTGGTCCTCCAGCAGGATCAGCGAGCGCAGGCCGTCGACGGCGGTCTGAGCGGCCGAGCCGGCCCGGAACTGGTCGTTGAAGATCTCCAGCGACAGCGGTCCGGCATAGCCGGTCGCCGCGATCGCCGCCATGAACTCGCCGACCGGCAGATCGCCCTGGCCGGGGAAGGAGCGGAAGTGCCTGCTCCACGAGAGGATATCGAGCTCGAGCCTGGGCGCGTCCGCGAGCTGCACGAGGAAAATCTTGTCGCCTGGGATCGAGGCCATCGCGCGAACCGGAAAGCCCGGCGCCAGCGCGTGAAAGCTGTCGAGGATGACGCCGATCGCGGGGTGATCGGCGCGCCGCACGATCTCCCAGGCATCGCGGTAGTCGTGGACATGGCGGCCCCAGGCCAGCGCCTCGTAGCCGACGCGCAAGCCGCGCTTTCCTGCGCGCTCGCCGAGCTCGCGAAAATCGTCTGCCGCACGGTCGATGCCGCCGAGCGAACTGGGGGAGACGTTGGAGCAGATCAGTAGCAGATCGGTGCCGAGCTCCTGCATCAGATCGAATTTCCGCTCGGCGCGGGCAAAGTTGCGCGCGCGCTGCGGCTCCGGCATGCCCTCGAAATCACGGAACGGCTGGAACGCGCAGATCTCGAGCTTGAGGTCCCTGCAAAGCTGCCCTACCTCGCGCGGGCTCGCGCCGAACGACAGCAAATCGTTCTCGAAGATCTCGACCGCGTCGAAGCCGGCTGACGCGATGGCGCGGAGCTTTTCGTCGAGGGCGCCTGAGAGGGAGACGGTGGCGATCGAGCGCTTGTTCATGCTGCCTGCTCCATGATTCGCCCCGGTGAGATTGTCTGGCCCGTGCGCGCGGCCTCGCTGACGGCTTCGACGACGGCGAGCGTTCCCATTGCGTCTTCGGCGGAAATCAGCGGCTGTTCGAGGCCCCTGATGACCGCGCAGAAATGCCGGAGTTGCTCGGCCAGCGGATCGAAGGCGGCCGGTGCAACGGTTGCGCGCGACAGCGGCGTGTACCAGCCGGGTTGCTGCGCGTAGGACCACAGCTCCATGTTTGGCACGGACAGTGATCCCTCCGTGCCGGAGAATATGTAGCAGGGCTGGTCCTGTTTGGGATAAGCGGGGTTCTCGCCCGATGTCAGTTCCCAGCTCCACGGCGCCGGCGTCGCGTCCGACACGGTCACCGTCCCCAGCGCGCCACTCGCGAAGCGCAACAGCAGCGCCGCGGTGTCCTCGACGGCGAAGCCGCGCACCTTGTTCGAGGTCAGCGCCTGCACCTCGGCGATCTCGCCGCAGATGAAGCGGAGGTTGTCGATGTCGTGGACGAGGTTGATGAGCAGCGGCCCGCCACCCTGCTCGCGCCGCCAAGCCATCTCGAAATATTCGTCGGGCTTTTTGAGCAGCCACAACCCGACCACGGCGGTAAGCCGGCCGAGCCGGCCGGCTGCGACCGCCTCGCGTGCGGCCTTGATGATCGGATTGTGCCGGCGGTGGTGGCCCACCAGCATCGGAACGCCGGTTCGCTTGATTGCCGCGCAGAGGCGCTGCGCGGTGGCAACCGTATCCGTCACCGGCTTCTCGATCAGCGCAGACACGCGTGCGGCCGCGCAATCGAGCGCCATCGGCAGGTGCAGCGTGTTGGGCGAGGCGATGACGATGCCGTCGGGCTTTTCATGCTCCAGCAATGCGCGGTGATCGGCATACCAGCGCGTGGCGCGGGCTTGCGCATATTCCTTCGCGGCAGGCGAGGGATCCGCGATGCCGGCGAGCTCGCAGTCCGGCGACGCCGCGATCAGTTCCATATGGCGGCGGCCGATCAGGCCGGCACCGGCGACGGCGACGCGCATTCGCGCGCTCATGCTGCTGTCTCCTCCATGGCACCCCCGAGGAAGAGTTGCCCGATGCGAGGATCGTTCAATATCCGCTCGGCCTTGTCGATCATGCGGGTCTGGCCGAGCTCTAGCACGATGCCGATGTCGGAAATCTCCAGCGCCGAGCGCGCGTTCTGCTCGATCATCAGGATGGTGACGCCGCGGTCGCGCAGGGATTTCAGGATGTCGAAGGTCTGCTGCACCATCAGCGGCGACAGCCCGATCGAGGGCTCGTCGATCAACACGAGCTTTGGTTCGAGCAGCAGCGAGCGGGCGATCTCGAGCTGCTTCTGCTCGCCGCCCGAGAGCGTTGAGGCCTGCTGCGCGGATTTGCGGCGCAGCGCCGGAAACAAGTCGAGTGCCGCCTCGATCCGCTTGGGCAGATCGAGACCCTTCCCGGCGGCGACGCCGCCGAGCTCGATATTGTGGCGCACCGACAGCTCGGGAAAGATGTTGCGACCCTGGGGCACGTAGCAGATGCCGGCATTGAGCAGCGCGCGCTGGCTCAAATTCGTGACATCGCGGCCGGCGAAGCTGATCTTGCCCTCGCGCAGCTTGAGCAGCCCGAAGATCGCCTTGAACACCGTCGACTTGCCGGCCCCGTTCGGACCGATGATCGTGGTGATGGTCGCCTGCGGCACGGAAAAGGTCGTGCCGTTCAGGATCGTCATCTTGCCGTAGCCGCCGACGAGATTGTGAACCGAGAGGATCGGGTCGCTCATGGCTCGCTCTCCCTAATGTCCCAGATAGGCTTCGATCACGGCGGGATTCTTGCGGACCTCGTCCGGCCGTCCCATCGCCAGCACCTTGCCTTCCGCCATCACCATCACGCGCGAGCACAGCGACATCACGAATTCCATGTTGTGCTCGATCACGACGAAGGTGGCGTTCTTCTCGCGGTTGATCGCGACCAGGCGATCCTTCAGGTCGGCCAGCATCGACGGGTTGACGCCGCCGGCGGGCTCGTCGAGCAACACCAGGCGCGGGCCGCCCATGAAGGCCATGGCGGCGTCGAGCAGCTTCTGCTGGCCATAGGACAATCCGCCGGCCGGCTCGTCGGCGAGATGATCGAGCTTGAAGAAGCCGATCATCTGGTTGGCGGCCTCGGTCAGTCCGGCATCGGAGCGGCCGACCAGGCGCGAGGCCATGTTGCCCTGGTGCTCCTGTCCGGCGAGGATCAGGTTCTCGCGCACCGAGAGCTTTGGAAACACCTGCAACAGCTGGAAGGTGCGGCTGACGCCGAGCTTGTTGAGCTCCGCGGGGCGCAGGCCCGTGACGAGCTTGCCGTCCAGCTTCACCTCGCCGCCTGATGGCGTGAGCTGGCCGAGGATGCAGTTGAACAGGGTCGACTTGCCGCAGCCGTTCGGCCCGATCAGGCCGAGGATCTCGCCTTCGCGAACGTCGAAGGAGACGCCGTCGACGGCGCTGATGCCGCCAAAATTCTTCTTGATGCCGGTGACTTCGAGGACCGCGTTCATTGCACCGTCTCCAGCCGCGATTTCGCAACTGCGCGCAACGCGGAAGCCGCCTTGGTGCGCCGCTCGGCGAGATAGCGGTCGAGAATTCCCAGAATTCCGGTCGGCGACCAGATCAGCAGCAGCATCACCGCGACGGCGTAGAGCATCAGATAGTAGCCTTCGGTGAAGCGCAGCCATTCCGGCAGCAGCACCGCGATCATCGCGCCGAGGAAGGGGCCGAAGTAAAAGCCCGCGCCGCCGACGATCACCATCATCAGGAGGTCGAGCGAGAGCGACAGGTTGAACGGCACCGGATCGATATATTGCGTCAGTGGCGCATAGAGCGCACCGGCGACGCCGCCGAGTGCCGAGCCGATCGCGAACGCCATCAACGTGTAGCGTTTGGTATCGATCCCGAGCGACTGCGCGCGCAGCGGGTTTTCGCGCAGCGCCATGAAGGCGCGGCCCCAGGGCGAGCGGATCAGCCACCACACCGCCAGCGAGACGATCGCGAGCGAGCCGAGGCAGACATAGTAGAAGGGCAGCGGCTTGCTGGTCGCGATGCCGAGGATGTGCGGACGCGGAATGTTGGAGATGCCGTAGATGCCGCCGGTGAGCCAGCTCTCGTTGCGGAACACCAGGAAGGCCAGGGTGGAGAATGCGAGCGTGACGAAGGCGAGGTAGTGGTGCTGCACCCGCAGCGCGGGATAGCCGAGCACCCAGCCGACCGCGAAGCTCAACGCGATCGCGACGACGACCGCTACCGGCAGCGGCCAGCCATGCGTGGTCATGATCGCCGCGGCATAGGCGCCGATGCCGACGAAGGCGCCCTGCGCCAGCGAGACCTGCCCGGCGTAGCCGAGCGTAAGATTGAGCCCCATCGCGGCGATGGCCATCACCGCCCATTGGCTCAGGATGAACAGGCCGTAGCGGTTGAAATTCATGGGGACGATGATCAGGCCGGCGATGACGGCAAGGCCGAGCGCGATCTTCAGGGGTTTGGCGAAAGCGCTCATACCGTGCGCTCCTCGGCGCGGCCGAGCAATCCCTGCGGCCGGAACAGAATGACGAGGATCAGGAAGATCAGCGGCACCGCGGCGCGGTATTGCGTGGAGACATAGGATGCCGCCAGGTTGTCCAGCACGCCGATCAGCAGGCCGCCGGCGATCGCGCCGCGTACCTGGTTGAAGCCGCCGACGATCGCCGCGATGAAGGCGGCCTGTCCCAGCACCTCGCCGGAGGAGAATTTCGCGAGGTAGATCGGCGTGATCAGCAGTGACGCCAGCGCCACCAGGAATGCGTTGATCAGGAACGTCAGCAGGATCATGCGCTCGACCGGAACGCCGATGATGCGGGCCACCGTCGGGTTCTGCGCCGCCGCCTGCATCTGGTGGCCGAGCGAGGTGCGGTTGAGAAGGGCGGTCAGGCCGAAGACAGCGAGGATGGCGAGGACGAGAACGCCGATGCTTTGCAGCGATACGACATGGCCGAGAATGGAGATGTCGCCGGTCGGCACGATCGACGGGAACGGCGAGGCTTCGGCGCTGAAGAACTGTTTTACGGCTTCCTTGATGCCGATCGCCAGCGCCATGGTGGCGATCGCCAGCGGCAGCACGCCATGACGCATCATCGGGTCGACCAGCAGCATCTTGAAGGCGAGGCCGAGCAGGATCATCGACAGCAGGATGCCGAGGATGATCGCGAGCCAGAACGGCGCACCGGCATGCATCGCCGCCAGCATCAGGAACGCCGGCAGCATCACGAATTCGCCTTGCGCGAAGTTGATGGTCTGCGAGGTCTGCCACAGCAGCGTGAAGCCGACCGCGACCAGCGCATAGATCGCGCCAGTGGCAAGTCCGGCGACCAGAAGATCGAACAGATTGGACATGGGTTCTCTTTGATCGCTAGAGCCCGGGTAAACTGGTTCGACGCGAATTCAGGTCCATCGCTCCCTCTCCCCGTTCTTACGGGGAGAGGGCGGGGTGAGCGAGGAGGTCACTTCACCTTCGGCAGCACCTGCTTCACGACCTGCTTGCCTGCGACCACCTCGACCAGAAAGCTCTGGCGGTCGATGTCGCCGGTCTCGCTGAAGGTGACGTCCATCAGGATGCCCGGCTCGTCCGCGGCCTTGATGGTCAGGCCGTGCAGCGTGTCGGCGAACGCCTTGGAATCGACCTTGCCCATCTTCTCGGTGGTGGCCTTCACCATGTAGATGGCGAGGTAGCCCTTCAGGCCGTTATGGTCCGGCACGTAATTGTACTTCTTGACGAACTTGTCGCGGAACGCCTTGATCAGGTCTACCGGCGCATCGGTGGTGAGGCCGACATGGCCGCGCGCGCCGTTGGCGGCATCGCCCGCAAGCTCGATCACCTTCTGGCCGATCAAGGTGGTCTCGCCCATCAGCGGCGCGGTGACGCCCTGACGCTTCAGCTCCTTGAGGATGCGCGCGCTCTCTTCTTCATTGAGATAGACGAATACGGCATCGGGATTGGCGGCCTTGATCTTGCCGACGTCGGCGGCGAAGTCGGCCTGGCCCGCTTCGGTGGAGAGATCGGCGACGACCTTCGAGCCGAGCCGGTCGAGCTCCTTGACGACGACGTCGCGGCCGCCGCGGCCAAAATCGTTGTTGACCCAGACCACAGCGACCGACTTGGCCTTCATGTCGTCGTGGATGTATTTGGCGACCTTCGGCATCGAGGATTGCTGGCCGAACGAGGTGCGGAACAGGAATTTGTTTCCGGCTTGCGTCAGCTCGGCGGCTTCGCCGCCCATGATCTGCGCGATGCCCGCTTCGGCCGCCAGCGGCGCGGTGACCTTGACCGAACCGGAATAGCCGGGTCCGAGCAGCACATAGGGTTCGGCGTCGAGCGCCTTCTGCACCTGGGCGCGCGCGACGCCCGGGTTGGACTGCGAATCGGCATGGGTGACCTCGAGCTTGCGGCCGAGCACGCCGCCCTTGGCGTTGATTTCCTCGATCGCGAGGTCGATGCCGTTCTTCCAATTGGTGCCGACGGTGGCGCCGCCGCCGGAAAGCTCGGCGACGTCGGCGAGCTTGATCGCCTGGGCGTGGACGCTGGTTGCAGTCGCGAAGGCAAGCAGGGCGCCTGCCAGAATGGTCGATTTCATGATCTCTCCTCCCATTTTTCGTTGATGTTTGATGTTGTCCGCGGCCTTGTATCCGGCCGCTTCCGTCACGCCGCGTGATAGGCAGAACTTCGTGCCGCCATCACCTCGTCGAAAGCCTCTCCCATGACTTCGGTCGATGGGGCAAGGCCGGTGAACAGTTCGAAAGCGTCGGCGGCCTGATAGATCGCCAGCTCCCGCCCGGTCATGATCCGCGCGCCATTGGCCTGCGCGGCCGCCAGCAGCGGAGTGATCAGTGGCGAGTAGACCGCATCCGCAACCCATAATTCGTCGTGCAGCAGCGTGGCGGGGACAGGCAGGCCGCGGTTCGGCAGCATGCCGACCGGCGTGCCGTTGACGAGGCCGGTCGCGCCCTGCAGTGCGTCCTCGATGCTCGACGCCACCCTTGCGGAGCCCTGCGCGGCCAGCAGAGAAACCACCGTCTGCGCGCGCGCCGGCTCGCTGTCGAAGATGCGGATGTCGGTCACCTTCAGGCTCGCCAGCGCAAACGCGATCGCCTTGCCGACGCCGCCTGCGCCGATCACGGCGACGGCATTGCCGGATGGCGCCAGCAGCGGTGCCACCGCGCGCGCAAAGCCGGTCGTATCGGTGTTGTGGCCGGTCAGCCGACCGTCCCTGGCGACGACCGTGTTGACCGCGCCCATGGCGGCGGCGCCAGGCGCCAGATCGTCGAGCAACGGGACCACGGCTTCCTTGTAGGGGTAGGTGACGTTGACGCCGGCAAAGCCGAGCCGGCGCACCCCTTCGAGCATCATGCGCAGCCCGGCCGCGTCGGCGCCGGCGACCTCGATGAGCTGGTAATGGCCGCGCAGGCCAAGCGCCTCGGCGGCGCGCTCATGCATGGCGGGTGATGCGGAATGCGCAATCGGCGCGCCGATCAGGCCGGTGAGGAGCTTTTTGCTGGCGGCGTATCCGCGCTTGGACATGGTTCGCTATCGTCTCGTTGGGAGCGTTCGGTCCCGGCCATTAGCGTGGAAATCCGCGCAATTCCAAGAGGGCTTCCGGATAAGACGATAGCCTTTCCCCCGCCTAACACAATTACCCATTTATCGGACAAACCTAACATAATGTTATTTCTTTCGCCCGCGCGCCGGGGCGGCCTTGCCGTGGCCCCGGGACGGCTCCACCGCGCGCATCTCGGCGCGCAGCGACTCGATGAAGTACTCGACATGGAGCGACAGCGGCGCGCCGCGCTTCACCGCGATATAGGTGTCGAACCGCGTCGGCTCGGTGATCTTCAACAGCTCGATGCCGGGATAGCCGCCATGGGCGACCGTGAACTGGTCGATGATGGCGATGCCGAGCCCCGCCTTCACCAGCGCGCAGACCGTGGTGCCGAACCGCGCGCGGATCGTGATGTTGTAGTCGAGCCGGTTGCGCGCAAAGATCTCGGCCATGATGCGGCCGTAAGGGTCGTTCGGGTCGATGCCGATCAGCGGATAGCGGGTGATCTCGGCCGCGGAGACCTGCTTGCGGCCGGCGAGCTCGTGGCCCGGCGGCACGATGCAATAGAGCTCGCCCGAGGCGAGCGGCATGAAGTCGAGCCCGGAATGTTCCAGCCGGTAGCTCATCGCGACGCACTCGCCGCGGCCGAGCATGAGGTAGTCGATGGCTTCCTCGAGCTTGAGGATATTGATGTCGATGCCGAGATCGGGATAGCGGCGGCGGACGCGCTCGATCGCGCGCGGCACCATCACCTGCGAGATGCTCGGCACCGAGCCGATGCGCAGCTCCGACAATCCGCCGCGGCCGATCTTGGAGATGAGTTCGGAGAGATCGTCGACCTTCTTGTAGACGCCGTTGATCTGCTCGAAGATGTTCTCCGCTTCCGGCGTCGGGAAGTAGCGGCCGTTCTGACGCTGGAAGAAGCGGATGCCGAGCGAGCGCTCGGTGTATTTGACGAGACGGCTGATGCCCGGCGCGGACACGTTGAGCAGCTTCGCCGCGCCGCCGATGGTGCCCGTCACCATCACGGCACGGATCACTTCAACCTGGCGCAGCGTCATCATGTCGTGGGCATCCGAAAGAGGATCGTGGCGGCGATCATCTCACGGGAGCCGTGATGTCATCCAGCGGCAAGTGTGTCGATGCGGATGGAGAGGGCTGCGCTTTACCCTGTCAGATTGTCAGGACGAAAATCAGCGCGTTCGAACGGATGGCATCGTCGCGCGACTCGTTTCATCGGCGTCGTTTGCTGCAACTGCGTTCTAGCTCGCCGGGCCCTCGGGCGATGCGCTGTCTGCCGGCTTGGTGCGCTCGCTTTGCAGCACCTCGCGTGCGAACTCGATGATCTTCTGCTTGTTCGCCGTTTCGCAGACGGCAAAAAACACGCGGTTCAGTTCCAGGCCGAGCACGCTGTTGAGGGCAATGTCCTCGTCTTCCATCGTGGTTTTCCCGCTTCAGACGTCATAGGTGTAACTTGACGTCACTTCTTCCACAAGTAGATTAATCTTCGAGGTCAATGACATACCGGGAAACTACGGAAACCGTGAATTGAGGCAGTCACCGAAGACGTGCTATACTTGACGGCGAGGGTCAGGAAACGCACCGATGTCCGCCGTGGATTATGGCCGGGAGGCGCTCGACTTCATCGAGGGCCTGGGGACCTATCGCAAGGTGCCCGATGCCATGCTTGCGCTCGAATCGGCCTTCGGTCGCTTCGGCTTTGAAACCATCATCGTGACGGGGTTGCCCAATCCCGACCAGCGATTTGCGCAGATGGTGCTCGCCAAGCGCTGGCCGGCGGGATGGTTCAACCTCTACACTCAGAACAACTACGATCGCTTCGATCCCGTGGTGCGGTTGTGCCGACAGTCGGTCAACCCGTTCGAATGGTCGGAAGCGCCATACGATGCCGAACTCGAGCCGAACGCGGCCGAGGTGATGAACCGCGCCAGCGATTTTCGCATGTCGCGCGGCTTCATCGTGCCGATCCACGGGCTCACCGGCTATGAGGCCGCGGTGTCGCTCGGCGGTGTCCATCTCGACCTCAACCCCCGCAGCAAGCCGGCGCTGCACCTGATGGCGATGTACGGCTTCGACCACATTCGTCGTCTGCTGGATCCGGCGCCGTATCGGTCGACGCGTCTCACCCCGCGCGAGCGCGAGGTGATCTCCTGGGCCTCGCAGGGCAAGTCGGCCTGGGAAATCGGCGAGATACTGCATATCACCCAGCGGACCGCAGAAGAACATCTTGCAACCGCTGCGCGCAAGCTCGGTGCCGTCAACCGTACGCATGCGGTTGCCTTGGCGATTCGCAGCAAGATCATCAATCCCTAAGCGACGTACTGGGAAATTTCCCAATATCGAAGCTGCCTCTTTTCGCAGACTCTGCCCCCATTGAGAATGGATGGGGGCTTTCATGATTCACGCAATTTCAGCCGTTAATCGCCACTTATACGAAGACGTAATCGAGCAGCATTTCCGGCTGCGCCATGACATCTTCGTCGAGGAGCGGCGCTGGGAGGCGCTACGCAGGCCGGATGGCCGCGAGATCGATTCCTATGACGACGAGGACACTGTCTATCTGCTTGCGCTGGAGGGGCGCCGCGTCGTCGGCGGTCACCGGCTCTATCCAACGACCAAGCCTTCGATGATGAGCGAGGTCTTCCCGCATCTGGCGGTGGTGCGCGGCTGCCCCGCGAATCCGCTGGTCTGGGAATGGTCGCGCTATTTCGTCGTGCGTGATCGCCGCGACGGCGCGCTCAACCTGCAACTTATGGCGGCGGTGCAGGAGTTCTGCCTCGACCAGGGCATCGCGCAGGTCAGCGCGATCATGGAGACCTGGTGGTTGCCGCGCTTCCATGAGGCCGGCTTCGTCGTGACCCCGCTCGGTCTGCCGGCGCTGGTGGAGGATGCGTGGACCATGGCGGCGACGATCGACATTCGTCGGGAGACGCTCGATGCCCTGCATGATCGCATCGGCACGGCTTCGATCGTGCAACAGGACGGCCCGCGTCTGGACGCCGTCGCCCGTGCCAACCTCTGCGGCCTCGCTGCCGCGCAACGAAAGAGCGCCTGAGATGTCGAATATGATGCGGGACAGCCAGATCATGGCGCAGACCAAGGACGAGAATCTCGGCTACATGTCTGACATGGCGCTCGAACTGGCGCAGATGGCGGAAGACACCGGATTGGCGACGCTCGCCTATCTGTTCCGGATGGCGGCGCTGGAGGCCTCGACGGCCAACAGCGTGGTTGCCGAGCCGGATGACCTTCCCCGGCAGATGACGTCACACTAGGCGCATCTCGACACGGCGACGGATTTCACACCCTCTCCCCGGCAACGGGGAGAGGGTGATCGTTTTGGGTGCGGCAGGTTGACCCATCCTGCACGGCAGCTTTCTTGCACGGGCGCACAAGGAGATTTCGATCTGACGCACCGGCATGCAACAAAGTGCATGTCTGGTGTCAAATCGCTCTTGCCTCGGAACGATACTGCCATTACCCATTTTTCTGCCTTGTAGAGGCAGGGGGAGCTCTTTCACTGATGGCGACCGTGTTCGAACATCGGCGCGAACCTGCGTGCGCCTGAAAGAGTTTTGATGCTGCTCGTCGTCGAACAGTTCTTGAACGGATTGCAGTTCGGCCTGCTGCTGTTCCTGCTGGCCGCCGGCCTGACGCTGGTGTTCGGGATCATGGATCTCGTCAACCTCGCGCACGGCTCGCTCTACATGATGGGCGCCTATTTCGCCGCGACTTTCGCGGCCTGGACCGGCAGCTTCCTGCTCGGCGCGCTGCTGGCGCTCGGCGCGACTCTGGTGCTCGGCATCGTGCTCGAGATGGGCGCGCTGCGGCATCTCTATGGACGTGACCATCTCGACCACGTGCTCGCGACCTTCGGCCTGATCCTGTTCTTCAACGAAGCCGTGCGGCTGATCTGGGGGCCGGCCGGCCTTGCGCTGCCGCTGCCGGCCTGGCTCACGGTGCCGGTGCCGATCCTGCCCGGCATCCACTATCCCGCCTATCGCCTCGCCATCATCGTCGTGGCGCTGCTGGTTGCGCTCCTGCTCTATCTCGGCGTTATGCGCACCCGCATCGGCATGCTGATCCGGGCCGGCGCCTCCAACCGCGAAATGATCGGCGCGCTCGGCATCAACATCAAGCTGCTCTACACACTGGTGTTCGGGCTCGGCGCGGCGCTCGCCGGGCTCGCCGGCATGATGCAGGCGCCGATCCTCACCGTGCAGATCGGCATGGGCGAGAACATCCTGATCCTCGCCTTCGTCATCATCGTGATCGGCGGCATCGGCTCGATCCGCGGCGCGTTCCTCGCTGCGATCTTCGTCGGCATGATCGACACGCTCGGCCGCGCCTTCCTGCCGAACCTGTTGCGGCAGGTCTTGAGCGGCGCCGCCGCCTCCACCGCCGCGCCCGCCCTGTCCTCCATGCTGATCTACCTGCTGATGGCGATCGTGCTGGTGGTGCGGCCGGAGGGGCTGTTTCCGGCCAACCGTCGATGAAGTCTTTCACTGTAGCCAAGGCCGTGACGGCCCTGATGCTGGCGGGGCTCGTGCTGCTGCCGCTCTATTCGCAAGCATCGGGCAACATCTTCATCCTGACGCTGTTCACCCGCATCGTCATCCTGGCACTGGCGGCGGCGAGCCTCAACCTCATCATGGGTTTTGGCGGCATGATGAGCTTTGGTCACGCTGCCTATCTCGGCATCGGCGGTTACGCGGTCGGCATGCTGGCGCAGGAAGGCGTCGGAAGCGGCTTCATCCAGTTTCCGGTCGCGCTCGCGGCGTCCGCGATCTACGCACTGGTGATCGGCGCGCTCTCGCTTCGCACCCGCGGCGTCTATTTCATCATGATCACGCTCGCCTTCGCACAGATGGCCTATTACGTCGCTTCGGGGCTGGCGCGTTACGGCGGCGATGACGGCCTCACCGTCTACAAGCGCAGCGATTTCTCCGGCCTGGTCAACCTGTCGAACCGCACGCAGTTCTATTATCTCTGCCTTGCCTGCCTGTTCGCGGTGATCTTCCTGATCTGGCGCATCGTCAATTCGCGTTTCGGCCTCGTCGTGCAGGGGCTGCGCTCCAACGAGCAGCGCATGCAGGCGATCGGCTTCCCGGCCAAGCGCTATCAGCTCGTCTGCTTCGTCATCTCCGGCACCATGTGCGGTCTTGCCGGCGCGCTGCTCGCCAACAACACCGATTTCGTCAGTCCGGCCGTGATGTACTGGACCCGCTCCGGCGACCTCATGGTGATGGTCATCCTCGGCGGCATGGGCACGCTGTTCGGCCCGGTCATGGGCGCGGTGGTCTTTCTGCTGCTGGAAGAATTCCTGTCGCAGCTCACCGAATATTGGGCGCTGATCATGGGGCCGCTGCTGCTGCTGATCGTGCTGTTCGGGCGCGGCGGCATCATGGGACTGCTCGGGAGGCTCAATCGTGGCTGAGCCCTTGCTCCGCGTCGAGAAGCTGGTGCGCCGCTTCGGCGGTATCATTGCGACCGACAACGTCTCGCTCGACGTTGCGGCCGGCGAACTGCACGCCATCATCGGCCCGAACGGCGCCGGCAAGACCACGCTGATCAGCCAGCTCACCGGACATCTCGAACCGCATTCCGGCAGCGTCTCGCTCGGCGGTCGCGACATCACTTACCTGCCGGCCTATCGCCGCTGTGCGCTTGGCCTGGCACGATCGTTCCAGATCACCTCGCTGCTGCTCGATTTCACCGCCGCGGACAATGTCGCACTCGCGGCGCAGGCGCATGCCGGCACCTCGTTCCGCTTCTTCGCGCGTGCGCGCAAGGAAAAGGGCCTGCGCGATGCCGCGCACGCCGCGCTCGATCGCGTCGGCCTGTTGCACCGTGCCGATGTCCTGGTGTCCAGGCTCAGCCATGGCGAGCGTCGCCAGATCGAGCTTGCGGTCGCGCTGGCCAGCAAGCCCAAGCTCTTGCTGCTCGACGAGCCCATGGCCGGCCTCGGCGTCACCGAATCCCAGCGCATGGTGCAACTGCTCCAGGAGCTGCGGAAGGAAGTCTCGATCGTGCTGGTCGAGCACGACATGCCCGCGGTGTTCGCGCTGGCCGACCGCATCTCGGTGCTGGTCTATGGCCGCGTCATCGCTTCCGGCGATCCGGCCGCGATCCGGGCCAACGAGGACGTCAAGCGCGCCTATCTCGGCGAAGCGCATGTGGTGACGCACCATGTCTGAAAAGGTGATGGTTGACACGCTGCTCGACGTCGAAGGCATCGAGACCTGCTACGGCCTCAGCCAAGTGCTGTTCGGCCTGTCGCTGTCGATCAAGCCGGGCGAGATGGTCTCGCTGATGGGTCGCAACGGCATGGGCAAGACCACCACCATCCGCTCCATCATGGGCCTGACGCCGGCACGTGCAGGCAGCATCCGCTTTGCGGGCGCGGAGGTGCGGACGCAGCCGTCCTACAGGATCGCAAAACTCGGCATCGGCCTCGTGCCCGAGGGGCGCCAGATCTTCCCGAACCTCACCGTGCGCGAGAACCTGGTCGCCGCCGCTGCCGACCGCTTCAACAGCGCCAATCCCTGGACGCTGGCGTCGATCTACGTGATGTTTCCGCGCCTCGCCGAACGAGCCTCCAACATGGGCAACCAGCTCTCCGGCGGCGAGCAGCAGATGCTGGCGATCGGCCGCGCGCTGATGACCAATCCAAAACTGCTGATCCTCGACGAAGCGACCGAGGGCCTTGCGCCATTGATCCGCGAAGAGATCTGGCATTGCCTGTCGCTGCTCAAGAGCCGGGGACAGTCGATCCTTGTCGTCGACAAGAACGTCGACCATCTCGCCCGCATCTGTGACCGTCACACCATCATCGAACGCGGCAAGACGGTGTGGAGCGGCACCTCCGACGAGCTGATGGCCGAGCCGGATTTGCAGCACAAATATCTGGGGATTTGAGGGTCGGATCTCATCTTTCCACGGCGGCAATCAGGATTGCTTCGCTGCGCTCGCAATGACCGGGGGGGAGATCTGTCCGCTCTTTACCAATAAATACCGTGCCGATGCAGTTCGCGGATCACGCGCGCTTCCGTGGACGGCTGGCGGCGCTTCGGCTTGGTTGTCCCGGTTGTGCTGGTCACCGCTGTGGCCGAGGGTTGCGCCGGCGTTGTTGCGGTGGGCGCTGTCGCGGTCGGCGGCGCGGTGGCAGCGGTTGAAGTCGGGGCGGTGGTCGCCGTCTGGACATTCGGCGCCTGCGTTGCCGCCGGGGCTTGCGTCGTCTGCGGCGTGGCCGTCGGCGAGGCCGGTTGCTCGGCGGCCGGCTGGCTTGCGCTGGTCGCCGCGAGGCTCAGACTACGCGGACCACCCGCATGGGCTTGTGTTGCGAGCAGCGACATCGCTGCTATCAGGATCAGCTTGCGCATGGCAACCCCGCTATCTGGTCAATCCGTCTTACCTAATTCGCATCCACCCGGGGCTAGCGCGCAAACCGATGCGTGCCGATTTCGATCAGAGTGGTCCGGCAGGACAGACGATAGATCAGGCTGAACAATTGACCCCACATGACCGAACTCCATTGTTGATCACGAATCAAAGCCTAACCCCGGTGTTTTTCCGGCGGTTTTCGGGGCATGAGGAAAATGGCTTCGTCGCACCGCGATGTGATGTCGTTGGAACAGGTGGGACGAAGTCACCTCACGGGGGTGTGAGCTCCCTGACCTCCAAGGGAGGTGGTCAGAGGGAGGATGTCAGAGTGAGGAGGTCAGAACATCTCGAAATATTCGCGGTGTTCCCAGTCGGTCACCTCGGACAGGAAACGGTCGATCTCGGCGTTCTTGATGTGGGTGTAATAGTCGACGAACTCAGGCCCGAGCTTCTCCCGGAAGAATGGATCGTCCTTCAGCGCACCGACGGCATCGCGCAGCGATTTCGGCAAGAGCGGCGCCTTGGTCTCGTAGGGCGTGTCGGCCGACGGGCCGGGGTCGAGCTTGCGGTCGACGCCGTCGAGGCCTGAGAGTATCTGCGAGGCCATGTAGAGATAGGGATTGGCCGCGGGCTCGCCGATGCGGTTCTCGAGCCGTGTGGCGGGATCGCCGGCCGCCCCAAGCACGCGGATCATGACGCCGCGATTGTCCCGGCCCCAGATCGCGCGGTCCGGCGCCAGCGAATAGGAGCGGTAGCGCTTGTAGCCGTTGAGGGTCGGCGTGGTGAACACGGTGGAGGCGCGGGCGTGATCGAGCAGGCCGGCCAGGTACGCGCGGCCGAACGCGCTGAGCGGCTCGCCGCCGTCCTTCGCCATGAACTGGTTCTCGCCGCTCGTGCGCGAGACGATCGACTGATGCAGGTGCCAGCCGCTCGCGAACAGGTTCGGCAGTTTTGGCCGGCACATGAAGGTGGCGTGATAACCGTGGCGCCGCGCGATCTGCTTCACCGCCGAGCGGAACAGCACCATGTTGTCGGCGGGCTCCAGCCCTTTCTTCGGCGCGAAGGTGAATTCGCACTGGCTAGGCCCGAACTCGACCTCGACCGAGCGCAGGGGCAGCCCGAGCGCGACGACGTCGCGGCGCAGGATCTCCAGCACCGGCTCCATCTGATCGAAGCGCTGCTCGGTGAGATATTGATAGCCATGGCTGAGCAGGCTCACCGAAGGTGGCGTGCCGGGCTGGCCTGCGTCCTCGGCGCGCATATGCGGATCGTCGAGCTTGAAGATATGGAATTCGACCTCGAGCCCGGCGACGAAATCATGGCCGCGGCTTGCGAGATCGTCGAGCACCTTGCGGTAGAGCCCGCGCGTTGCGAACGGCACCGGGCGGCCGTCATTGAAATGGAGATCGCACAGCACCCAGCCCGTGGCCGGCGCCCATGGCAGCACGCGAAAAGTGGTGGGATCAGCGACCATCAGCACGTCGGCCGCCCCCTCCATCTCCTTCATGCCGAAGCCGCCGCCCGAGGTGAACACCGGGAATACCGTGCGGTGCGAGGTGTCCTTGGCGAGCATGGTGGTGGTGATGGAGCAGCCGCTTTCCAGCGAGGCGATCGCCTCCGACGCGATGATGGTCTTGCCGCGCAGGATGCCGTGCTGGTCGGGAAAGGCGAGGCGGATGACCTCGAGGTTCTTTTCCTCGACGAGGCGCCGCATGCGCGTCGCCGCGTCCTTCTGCTCATCCGACCACAGCGCATGACGCGCGACGAAAGTCACTTTGCCGCTCCTCTAGTCGTTGGACGCGAAGCTGGTCCCACATACTCCGTCATTGCGAACGCAGCGAAGCAATCCAGATTGTCTCCGCGGTGGGATTCTGGATTGCTTCGCTGCGCTCGCAATGACGAAGGAGGGACCTGCATTCCGCACTATTCCGCCGCCGTCAACCGATGCACGTTATCCGCGATCTCCTTCGGCACCGGTGCGGTCCACGGTGCGCCGCGGCGGCGCTTGACGTCGACTTCCATCCAGTAGGTCTCCCAGCCCCGCGTCGGCCCGATGCCGTCCATGGTCGCGGGTCCCTGGATGCTGCGCGCATTGGCCTCGTCCAGAAACAGCATCGGCTTCTCGCCGCCCAGAACCTTCTCGATCTCCTGCCGCAGCAGGCGGCGATACTGCACGATCGCCTTGTCGCTCGAGCCGAGATGCTCCTTGGTGCGATCCTGGATCGCGCCCATCGACTCCACCGCCCACTGGTCGTGGACGTTGATGTCGCTGCCCATGCCGGTATAGGTCGCGGTCTGCTGCTCGTGCGGATCGAAACCGTAATCGTTGCTGCGGTTTTTCCGCGACTTGTAGTCGGGCAGCTCGTACAGCTCGAGCCGCTGGTCGCGCATCTTCTGCTTGTCGACCGGGTTCGCGTAGCTGGTGAAGATCGCATACCAGTAGCAATTCTCGTCGTCGACCGGCACGTGCCATTGCGTGATCGTCATCTCCGTGCTCATGGGGATGACGAAGCCGTGCGGGAAGAGCTGGTTGGTGACGCGCACATGGGTGCGCTCCTCGTCGATCTCGCGCAGTGCGATCAGCCGCAATCCGTATTCGGTATGCTCGACATTGATGATCGGACGGTCGTATTCGCGCAGGATTTTTGTCATCGGAAGGTCGGAGCCGGCGGAGGCGCCGCGGAACTGCTTGCCGTAGGCCGTGGAGGTGTCCTCGTCCTCGAAGAAGCGATGCAGGTACGATGCGTGGGCGGGATCGATGCCGACTTCGAGTGCCTGGAGCCAGTTGCAGGCCATATGGCCTTTGAACGCAAAAGTGTGCGTGCCGGGCGCGACGAAGCAGTCGAGCTCCGGAAATGCCGGCGGCTCGCCCTCGCCGAGATAGGCCCAGAGGATCCCGCTCTTCTCCACCACGGGATAGGAGCGCTGACGGATGTTCTGGCAGAGCTTCGAGTCCTTCGGCTCAGCCGGGGTCTCGATGCACTGGCCGGTGGCGTCGAACAGCCAGCCATGGAAGGCGCAGCGCAGGCCGCCGTGCTCGAGCCGCCCGAAGGCGAGGTCGGCGCCGCGATGCGCGCAGTGACGGTCGATCAGGCCGTAGCGTCCGGTCTCGTCGCGGAACAGAACCAGGTTTTCGCCGAGCAGCCTGACCGGCCGGATCGGCCGCTCGCCCTCCAGCTCATCCACCAGCGCCGCCGGTTGCCAGTAGCTCCGCATCAGTCTGCCGCAGGGATCCTTCGGCCCGCTGCGGGTGATCAGGTCGTTCTGCTCCTGGCTCATCATGGCGAGTGCATCCTTCAATCTCGGAGTGGCGTTTGTTCGCCTATTGAACGAATGGGCGAATTATGACATGCCTTGGACCGGCAGCAAGCACTATTTTGCAGGAATGTCCGACGCCATGCCCAAGCTGAAGCGAAGCGAGACCGACGAGCGCGCGACGGATTTCGTCGAAAGCCTCGATCGCGGCCTGCGCCTGCTTCAGTCCTTCGGCACGACGGTAGGCCCGATGACCTTGAGCGATCTCGCCCGCGCCGCCGATCTTCCGCGCGCCACCGCCCGGCGCATGCTGTTCACGCTCCAGCGTGGCGGCTTCGTCGGTGGTGACGGCAAGCTGTTCACGTTGACGCCGCACGTGCTGACCCTTGCCGCCTCGTTTCTGCGCTCCAACCAGCTCGTCACGGTGCTGCAACCGGTGCTCGATCGCACCGCGACTGCGGCAAATGAAATCGCGTCACTCGCGGTGCTCGACGGTGACGACGTCGTGTTCGTGGCGCGGAGCAGTCCGGCGCGGATGTTTTCAGGCGGGCTGGAGATCGGCTACCGGCTGCCGGCGTTCTGCACCTCGGTCGGCCGCGCCATGCTGGGTCAGCTCGGCGATGCCGAACTCGCCGCGCGCCTGAAAACAATGACGCGCGAAGCGCTGACGCCGCAGACGGTGACCGATCCCGGGGCGCTGCTGGCACGGATCGTCGCCGACCGCGGGCAGGGCTATTCGCTGGTCGACCGCGAGGCCGAGCCGCATTTCCGTTCAATCTCGGTTCCCGTCCGCCGTTACGACGATGTGATCGTCGCCGCGATCAACATGGGCGCCCATGTCGACCGCGTGCCGGCTCAGGAGCTGATCGACCGCTTCCTGCCGCTGCTGCGCGAGGGCGCCGACGCGGTCCGTTCGCAGTTGCTGTAGCTACAGCGCACTTCGCTCGGGCTGCCTGGCAGGCTATAATGCGCGGCACAAGAGAACAGGGAGGATGCCATGCACCATACCATGGTTCCCAGTGATCGCGTGGAGCACGTCGCCGTCTACGGGCGCGACGGCACGAAGCTTGGCACGATTGAGCGACTGATGCTCGACAAGGTCAGCGGAATGGTCACCTATGCCGTGATCAAGACCGGCGGGCTGCTCGGTACTCATCATCATTATCCGGTGCAGTGGAGCGCCCTGAAATACGATCGCGGCCGTCAGGCCTTCCAGGTCGAACTGACGATGGACGAGTTCAGCGGCGGTCCATGCGAGTTCGATGGCGATGAGTTCGATTGGGGCGACCGCTCGCGGTCCTACCCGCATCCGAATTACTGGTCGGTCTAGTCGCGTCGGAAGACTTGCAGCCCGGGTCAGCGGACCGATAGCCGAGAGCGCTACACGTTGGCTTGATCGACGCGCTTACGGCCGGTTGCGCATCCAGTCGGCGAGACCGGACAGCGCGCGGTCGAGGTCTTGCCGCGCGTCCGCATCAGTCACCGTCTCCTCCAGCGCGCCGCGCATGCAGAGTAGCCACGCATCGCGCTCGGCATCGCCGATGGCAAAGCCGATATGGCGCTGGCGCAGCCGTGGATGGCCTTTTTCGACGGAGTAAAGTTTTGGCCCGCCGGTCCATTCGGTGAGATAGCGCTTCAGCACGTCCCTGATCAGGCCGAGATCGGCGGCATGCATCGCGCGAATGGCGTTTGCTTCCGGCAGGGTGTCCATCCGCTCGTAGAAGCGGTCGACCAGCCGGTCGATCGTGGCACTGCCCCCGATCCGCTCGAACATGGACGTTGCGACGTCGCTGTCGGCCATATCAAGTCCCGACCTACAGCGCCACGCTGCGCAGCCCGAAGCTGCGGGCTTCGTTCTGGAGCACCGGACGCACCGCATCGATCAGCCGCGCGGCCGCGGCGTCGACCGACAATCCCGCCGTATCCACCACCGCCGTCGCGCGTGCGTACAACGGCTCGCGGCTCAGCAGGATGTTGCGCAGCTCGGCCATGGCGGAGCGGTCGTCGGCCATCGGGCGGAGATCGCCCTGGCGGCGGACACGGGCCATGTGCTCCTCCGGCTCGGCCTTCAGCCAGATCGTGTAGAACGACGACAGGATCTGGTCGAAGGTCAGCGGTTCCGAGACGATGCCGCCGCCGGTCGCCAGCACCATCAGCTCGTTGCGCGCGAGCAGCTGTTGCAGCGCCGCCTGCTCCATGCGGCGAAAGCCTTCCTGGCCGTAGAGCGCGATGATCTCGGCGACCGAGAGGCCGTTCTGCTGCTCGACCTCCTTGTTGAGCTCGACGAAGCTCCAGCCGATCTTCTTCGCCAGCATCCGGCCGAGCGTGGATTTGCCGGCGCCGCGCAGGCCGATCAGAGCAATGCCGCAGAACGGCGCGCGCCGCGGCGCGGATGCGCTGCCGCCGGCGAGGACATCCTTGGCCTGAGCGATCTGTGCCGGCGTCGCCTTGCGCAGCAGATCGCGAAACATCTGCCAGTCGGGCGTCGGATCGGTCGAGGGGAGCAGGTCCTCGAGATGCGCGCCCATCGCGTCCGAGACGCGGCGCAGCAGCACGATCGAGACGTTCCCCTTGCCGCTCTCGAGCTGCGCGATGTAGCGCTCCGAAATCCCTGATACCTTGGCGAGCACTTTGCGCGACATGCCGCGCAGCGCGCGCATGGTGCGCACGCGCTGGCCGAGCTGTTCGAGGAAGCGGGATTCGGCGTCGGGACTGTCGGTCATGGACTACAGATCAGAGCCTTCTTTAGGGGATGTCCCGCGGCGTGCTTTAATGAAACATAGTGCCTGCTAGCATTGACAGCAAGCCGCCACAGTGTCTTTGTATGAATTATAATTCTAAAATCGAGGGAGAAGTCCGTGAGCGAGGGATCCTATAACGCGGTGACCTGGCTGCTCGACCGTAACGTCGAGGCGGGCCGCGGCGGGAAGCTGGCTTTCGACGACACCGTCTCGCGGCTCACCTATGGCGAGCTTCAGCGCGAGACGCGGCGCGCCGCCAACATGCTGCGCCGGCTCGGCGTCCGCCGCGAGGAACGCGTGGCGATGATCATGCTGGACACGGTCGATTTCCCGATCGTGTTCCTGGGTGCGATCCGCGCCGGCATCGTGCCGGTGCCGCTCAACACGCTGCTGACGGCGGACCAATACGCCTACATCCTCGCCGATTGCCGCGCGCGCGTGTTGTTCGTGTCGGAAGCGCTCTACCCCGTCATCAGGGACGTCGTCGGCCGCATGCCCGATCTGGAGCATGTCGTCGTCTCCGGCGCCAAGCAGAACGGTCACAAGCAACTCGCCGAGGAGCTCGCGGACGAGAGCGACAAATTCACCACCGCCGCCACGCATCCCGACGAGCCGGCGTTCTGGCTCTATTCGTCCGGCTCGACCGGCATGCCCAAGGGCGTGCGTCACATCCATTCGAACATGCAGGCGACCGCCGACACTTATGCGAGCCAGGTCTTGGGCATCCGCGAGAGCGATGTCTGCCTCTCCGCCGCCAAGCTGTTCTTCGCCTATGGCCTCGGCAACGCGTTGACCTTCCCGATGTCGGTCGGCGCCAGCGTCATCCTCAACAGCGAGCGGCCGACGCCGGCGCGCATGTTCGACCTGATGAACCGCTACAAGCCGTCGATCTTCTACGGCGTGCCGACGCTGTTCGCGGCGATGCTCAACGACGAAACCATGAAGAGCGAGCGCGGCGGCGGCGCCCTGCGCATCTGTACCTCGGCCGGCGAGGCGTTGCCGGAATCCGTCGGCCTCAGCTGGAAGGCGCGCTTCGGCGTCGACATCCTCGACGGCGTCGGCTCGACCGAGCTGTTGCACATCTTCCTGTCGAACGCGCCCGGCGACATCAAATACGGCTCTTCCGGCAAGCCGGTGCCGGGTTATGCCGTGCGGCTCGTCAACGAATCCGGCCAGGACGTCGCCGACGGCGAAGTCGGTGAGCTCCTGGTCGATGCGCCTTCCGCCGGCGAAGGCTACTGGAATCAGCGCCACAAGAGCCGCCGCACCTTTGAAGGACCGTGGACCCGCACCGGCGACAAATATGTCCGCGACGGCGAGGGCCGCTACACCTTCTGCGGCCGCGCCGACGACATGTTCAAGGTTTCCGGCATCTGGGTCTCGCCGTTCGAGGTCGAGAGCGCGCTGATCACGCATCCCGCCGTGCTGGAAGCTGCCGTCGTGCCCGAGGCCGATCCGGAGGGCCTGCTGAAGCCGAAGGCCTTCGTCGTGCTGCGTCCGGGTGTGAAGACGACCGACTTGCAGGAAATGCTGAAGGAGCACGTCAAGCAGAAGATCGGCCCCTGGAAATACCCGCGCTGGATCGACGTGGTGGAGTCGTTGCCGAAGACCGCGACGGGAAAGATCCAGCGGTTCAAGCTGCGGGACGGGACGAATTGAGTGAGCGCATGTCGAACGTGACTGACACTGTCGCAGCGGACTCCACTGCGCTCCCTCCCCCGCAAGGAGGGAGGGCGGGGGAGAGGGGTAGCCCAGCAAACGGTTTTCATTTTCGCGCGCCAGATGGTCTCCGCCACACCGGGAGTCCCCGTGTGTCACCCCTCTCCCTAGCCCTCCCCCGCAAGGGGGGAGGGAACGACAGAGCGCTTGGCCACGTCTCGTTCTCATCGCCCGAAGATTGAGTGACAGCATGACAAACCTCACCCCCACCGGCTTCCTCAGCATCGATGGCGCCAGCCTCGAATACAAATGGCTCGCGCCGCAATCGGCTGACGCGCCGACCATCGTGTTGCTGCATGAAGGGCTCGGCTCCGTCGGCCTCTGGGGCGACTTCCCTGAAAAACTCCGGCAGGCAACCTCCGCCGGCGTCTTCGTCTATTCGCGCGCGGGCTATGGTCAGTCGAGCCCGGTGACGCTGCCGCGACGGCTCGACTACATGCATCGCGAGGCGCTCGACGTGCTGCCGAAAATCCTCGATGCGATCGGGTTCAAGCGCGGCCTCCTGCTCGGCCATTCCGACGGCGCTTCGATTGCGACGATCTATGCCGGCGCGCATCAGGACCACCGGCTGAGCGGCCTCGTGCTGATCGCGCCGCACTTCATCGTCGAGGACGTCTCGGTGAAGTCGATTGCCGAAATCAAGACGGCCTTCGAGACCACCGATCTCAAGGCAAAGCTTGCGCGCTGGCACAAGGACGTCGACAACGCCTTCCATGGCTGGAACGGCGCCTGGCTCGACCCCAAGTTCCGCGACTGGGATATTTCCGAATATCTCGCCTATATCCGTGTCCCTGTCATGATCCTGCAAGGCGCGAATGACCAATATGGGACACTGCTTCAGGTCGAAATCGCGCAGGAAGAGTGTTATTGTCCGGTAGATTTGAAAATCATTTCAGACGCGGGCCATTCCCCGCATCGTGAAGCGCCGGGGGCGACGCTTGACGCGATTGAGCAATTTGCAAGTGCGGCCCTGCGCGACGATCAGGGACTCCAGGGACGCGCCGCATGATGTTGCGGAGGCACGCCCTCAATGAGTGTGCCTTCGAACGCGAGCGGCCCGCTGCCGTGGCCGCAATGGGCCCACGTGCCGGGCGAGACCGGTGCGGTCGATGCGGACCACGAGACGCTCGACCTGGCCAAGGCGCTGGTGCCTTCGGCCTTTCGCGGCCATGTGCCGGCGCGCCATCCGGCGCTGCGTTACGGGCTCGCTCTCAACGACCGCGGCTATTTCTGGGAATCGCAGGAGGTGCTGGAAGCGGTGTGGGCCGCAGCGCCGCAAGGCGGCCGCGAGCGCATTCTGCTGCGCGCCTGCATCCACATCGCCAATGCGAATCTGCGGCTGCGCATGCAGCGGCTGCATTCGGCCGCCCGGCTGTTCGGCGAGGCGCTCGGCGAACTGCGGCCGCTGAATTCCCGCAAGGCGGCTGCGGCCGGCGATGGCTTCGTCGAGACCTTCCCTGTTCCGGCCCTGGTCGCGCTGTTGCAAGCCAAGCTCGGCCGGTCTGAGCTTTCCAAGGCAGACTGGATCGCCCTCGGCGCGATCGTGCGGTCCTGAATTGCGCGCATGAAACAAAATGCATGTCCATCCCGCTAAGGGGTAGACGGCTGTAAAAAGATGCACTATTGTGCATCTAACGCTAAAGCTCAGAACGCATAATCAAGCTCAAGGGTGGCCCATGGCCGGGGAAGATCGGCGCCTCGCAGGCGGCGCGACATTCATCGATTTCCAGACCGAGCCGTCCCGCTATCGGCACTGGAAGGTTGCGGTCGAAGGTGACGTCGCGACGCTGACCATGGATGTCGACGAGAACGGCGGTCTGTTCGAAGGCTATCTGCTCAAGCTCAATTCCTACGATCTCGGCGTCGACATCGAACTCGCGGACGCCGTGCAGCGGCTGCGCTTCGAGCACCCCGAGGTGAAGGTCGTGGTCATGCGCTCGGCCAAGAACCGCGTGTTCTGCGCCGGCGCCAACATCCGCATGCTCGCGGGCTCCACCCATGCCCACAAGGTCAATTTCTGCAAGTTCACCAACGAGACCCGTAACGGCATGGAGGATTCGTCGGAGAATTCCGGCCAGCGTTTCATCACCGTGGTGAACGGCTCGGCCGCCGGCGGCGGTTATGAGCTGGCGCTCGCCACCGACCACATCATCCTCGCCGACGACGGCTCGTCTGCCGTCGCTCTGCCCGAAGTGCCGCTGCTCGCGGTGCTGCCTGGCACCGGCGGCCTCACCCGCGTCGTCGACAAGCGCAAGGTGCGCCGCGACCACGCCGATTTCTTCTGCACCATTGAGGAGGGCGTGAAGGGCAAGCGCGCCGTGCAGTGGCGATTGGTCGACGAGATCGCGCCGAACTCAAAACTCGAAGCCAAGGTCGCCGAGCGCGCCAGGGAATTCGCAGCCGCCTCGAAACGCAAGGGCAGCGGCAAGGGCATCGCGCTCACCCCGCTCAAGCGCATCATCGACGAAACCAGCATCCGCTACGGCTTCGTCACGGTCGATATCGACCGCACGGCCCGCATCGCCACGATCTCGATCAAGGCGCCGGAGGCGCCGCCGCCGGCCGACATTGACGGCATGATGGCGCAGGGGGCGTCGTTCTGGCCGCTTCAGGTCGCGCGCGAGATCGACGACGCGATCCTGCACCTGCGCATCAACGAGCTCGAGATCGCGATGCTGGTGTTCAAGAGCCATGGTGACCGCGCCCACGTGCTCGCCAGCGATGCCTTCCTCGAAGCCAACAAGGCGCACTGGCTGGTCAACGAAATCCGGCACTACTGGAAGCGCGTGCTCAAACGCATCGACGTCACCTCGCGTACACTGGTGACGCTGGTCGAGCCCGGCTCCTGCTTTGCCGGCACGCTCGCCGAGCTCGTCTTCGCCGCCGACCGCTCCTACATGCTGATCGGCACCCGCCAGGGCGACAATCGTCCGCCGCCCTCGATCGAGCTGTCGGCGATGAATTTCGGTCCGTATCCGATGAGCCATGGCCTGACGCGGCTTTCGTCGCGCTTCCAGGCCGATCCGTCCGATGTGGAGCGCGCGGAAGCCACGATGGGTACCGCGCTCGACGCCGAGCAAGCCGAGGAGTTCGGCCTCGTCACCTTCGCGCTCGACGACATCGACTGGGACGACGAGGTTCGCGTGTTTCTGGAGGAGCGCGCCAGCTTCTCGCCCGACAGCCTCACCGGCATGGAAGCGAACCTGCGCTTCGTCGGTCCCGAGACGATGGAATCGAAGATCTTCTCGCGCCTCACCGCCTGGCAGAACTGGATCTTCCAGCGTCCCAACGCGGTCGGCGAGGAAGGCGCGCTGCGCCGCTACGGCAGCGGCCAGAAGCCGAAATTCGATATGACGAGAGTGTAGTTTTCGTGTTCCGGGCGCGCTGCGGCACCAAAAGCGCAACGCGCGTCTTCAACGCGCTATGGTGCCGCTGCGCAGAACCGGGACCCGGAACGAACCAGACAATAGGTCCCGGCTCGGCAGTGCAGCACTTCGCGCCGCACTGCGTCCGGGACAAGAGACGGAGCAAGGAGATGCGGCCATGAACATGAACATCATGAACGTCGACTACTCGACCAAGATTCCGAACAACGTGAATCTCGCCGAAGACCGCCAGGTGCTCAAAGCGCTGGAAGGCTGGCATCCCGGCTACATGGATTGGTGGAGCGACATGGGCCCCGAGGGCTTCCAGGAATCGCTGGTGTATCTGCGCACGGCCTATTCAGTCGATCCGCGCGGCTGGGCCAAGTTCGACTATGTGCGCATGCCCGACTATCGCTGGGGCATCCTGCTCGCGCCGCAGGAGGAAAATCGCGTCGTCCCGTTCGGCGAGCATTTTGGCGAGCCGGCCTGGCAGGAAGTCCCGGGCGAGTATCGCGCCATGCTGCGCCGCCTGATCGTGATCCAGGGCGACACCGAGCCGGCCTCCGTCGAGCAGCAGCGCCATCTCGGCAAGACCGCGCCCTCGCTCTACGACATGCGCAATCTGTTCCAGGTCAATGTCGAGGAGGGTCGTCACCTCTGGGCGATGGTCTATCTGCTCCAGAAATATTTCGGCCGCGACGGCCGCGAGGAGGCCGATGATCTGCTGCGTCGTCGCTCAGGCGATGCCGACGCGCCGCGCATGCTGGGCGCCTTCAACGAGGCGACGCCGGACTGGTTGTCCTTCTTCATGTTCACCTATTTCACCGACCGCGACGGCAAGATGCAGCTGCACAGCCTCGCCCAGTCGGGCTTCGATCCGCTCTCGCGGACCTGCCGCTTCATGCTGACGGAAGAAGCGCACCACATGTTCGTCGGCGAGACCGGCATCACCCGCGTGGTGCAGCGCACCTGCGATGCAATGCGCGAAGCCGGCATCACCGATCCCACCGACATCGCCAAGGTCCGCGCGCTCGGCGTGATCGACCTGCCGACGATCCAGAAGAAGCTGAACCTGCACTACACGTTGTCGCTCGACCTGTTTGGCTCGGAAGTCTCGACCAACGCGGCGAATGCCTTCAACACCGGCATCAAGGGCCGCTATCACGAGACCCAGATCGACGACGATCACCAGCTCAAGAACGCGACCTATCCGGTGCTCAAGTTCATCGACGGCGAGATCAAGCTGGTCGATGAGCCGGCGCTGACCGCGCTCAACATGCGCCTGCGCGATGATTACAGCCAGGATTGCGTCAAGGGCATGCTGCGCTGGAACAAGGTGATCTCGACCGCTGGCTATCAGTTCCAGCTCAAGCTGCCGAATGTCGCCTTCCACCGCCACATCGGCGAGTTCAAGGACGTGCATGCGACCCCGGACGGTCTCTTGATCGACGATGCCACCTGGGCGAAGCGCAAGGACGAATGGCTGCCTTCGACGGCCGACGGCGACTTCATCTCCTCGCTGATGCAGCCCGTGACCGAAACCGGCCAGTTCGCCTCCTGGATCTCGCCGCCGAAAGTCGGCATCGACAACAAGCCCGGCGATTTCGAGTACGTGAAGATCGAGTCGTAGGCGACTTCTTCACCTCTCCCCGCTTGCGGGGAGAGGTCGGATCGCTCTTGCGATCCGGGTGAGGGGGTACAGGTGCGGCGACAATCTCACGTGAGGAGAGAGCCCCTCACCCCAACCCTCTCCCCGTAAGAACGGGGCGAGGGAGCACACCGTCCGCGCCGCGGGCTCGCGCCGCCTACCCCGCGATCTCGAGCCCGGCATTGGCGTAGACCACGCCGCCGTCGACGGCGATGGTGTTGCCGACCACGTAGTCGCCGGCCCGCGAGGCGAGATAGATCGCCACTCCCGCCATGTCCTCGTCGGTTCCGATGCGCCGCGCCGGAATACGCTTTGCGACGTCGTCCGCATGGTCGCGCGCGGCCCGGTTCATGTCGGACTTGAACGCGCCGGGCGCGATCGCGGTGACATTGATGTTGTCCTTGATCAGTTTCGTCGCCATGCGCCGCGTCAGATGGATCACGGCGGCTTTGCTGGCGGCGTAGGAATAGGTCTCGCTCGGATTGACGAAGATGCCGTCGACCGAGGCGATGTTGATGACCTTGGCCGGACGTTCTGCGCTTGCAGCCGCGCGCAGCGGTTTCGCCAGCGCCTTGGTCAGGAAGAACAGCGACTTGACGTTGAGGTCCATGACCTTGTCCCAGCCGCTTTCCGGGAATTCGTCGAACTCCGCGCCCCAGGCGGCGCCCGCATTGTTGACGAGGATGTCGAGCTTCGGCTCCAGCTTGATGATTTCGCCGGCGAGCTTGTCGCAGCCTTCGACGGTCGAGATGTCGATCGGCAGCGCGATGCACTCGCCGTGATATTGGCCTGACAGCTCTTTCGCCGTAGCCTCGCAAGGTCCCGCCTTGCGCGCGGTGATGTAGACCTTCGCAGCGCCTTGCGCGAGGAAGCCCGCCGCGATCATCTTGCCGATGCCGCGCGAGCCGCCGGTCACGAGTGCGATGCGGCCTTTGAGCGAGAACAGATCGTCGAACATGGTGCCTCCCTTTGGTTTGGCGACGTTTTGAGCGCGGCAGGGAGGGGAGTCAAGGAACGGTCGCGCGCTCCGCCCTCATCCTGAGGAGCGCGTCAGCGCGTCTCGAAGGATGCGGGCGGCCCATCCTTCGAGACGCGCTCCTTCGGAGCGCCCTCAGGATGAGGTCCGAGTGTGAAGGATCAGGCCGCCGCGATCCGGCGGAAGCCGTTCCACATCGCGGTCGCGGCGCCCGAGGTCAACACCGGCAGAATTCGCGCGTCCTGGTAATTGCCGTTGAGCGAGACGCGCGGCAGCGCGGTCATGTGGCCGGCGTTCTCGGCGAACAGCATGCCGGGCCGCGTCGTCACCGCGGTCTTGAATCCGGCGGCCGCAGCAAGGGTGAATTCGCGCGCGCCCGCCGCTCCACGGTCGCCATAGGGATAGGCGAAATGCTGCACCGTGCGGCCGAGCGCCTGCTCGATCCGCGCGCGGCTCGCCGCCATCTCCTGCGTGGCGATCTCTTCGCTTTGCCTGGCCAGGTTGCAATGGCTGACGGTGTGGGCGCCGATCGTGACGAGGGGATCGGCGGCAAACGTCTTCACCTCGTCCCAGGACAGGCAGAGGTCGCGGCACAGCGCGGCGATGTCGACGCCGTATCTCGTGCAGAGCGCCTCGATCTCGCGCTTGAGATCGTGCTCACCCGGCAGCGCGCGCAGCCAGTCGTGCAGACGGTCGAATGCGACCTGCTTGGCCGCGGGCGTGGTCGCATCGAGCCGCAGCGCCGAAGTGCCGATCTTCACCTCGATCTGCTCGATCTTGGCGATCACGGCCTCCAGTGCCGCCCACCACAGCCGTCCGGTGCCCTCGGCGAAGTCGCTGGCGACATAGACCGCCAGTGGCGCGTCAAATTCGCGCAGAACGGGCAGCGCATGGTCGAGATTGTCGCGATAGCCGTCATCGAGCGTGAAAGCGGCGAAGCGGCGGGAGAACCGGCCCCGCACCAGCCGCTCGTGCAGCTCGTCCATGCTGACGATGTCGATCTCGCGCGAGCGCAAATGGCTCAGGGCGGCGCGCAGGAATTCGGGGGTGACCTCGAGATGCCGGTTCGGCTGGAATGCGGCCTCGCGGGCCGGCCGCACGTGATGCAGCATGAAAATGGCGCCGACGCCCGACAAAAGCGGGCGCAACAGGTGGTGCGCCCCGCTGAAATAGAGTGCTTCCAGCCCGGCGCGGATGACGTTGTTACGAAGTTGTTTCATGACCGGCTGGCGGACTCTGGCATTCCACCCTCAACTTACGGAAGAACCCTTGAAGAAAAAGTTATTCCAATTGTCCATGCAAAGGCCTTGGGAGGGCCGCCATTTCCGGTTTGACAGCCTGACAAGGGTTTGTTTTGTCTCCGGTTCCAGAGTTCGGGTCGTCGAATGCAGAAGCTTTTCAGGTGGGCCAGCAAATGGTGGCCGGGGCTGATCCCCCTGGCCGTCATGTGGGGATTTGCGGCCTGGAAGAACACCTTACCGGTCGAGGCGGACCTGTCCGCCCGCAGCTCGGCGGCGCTCAAGGATACCGTTCTGGACAAGACCCGGATCGCGGTGGACGGCCGCGACGTCCGCCTGGCCGCGGACGCCTTTTCCGAGGAAGGGCGCCGGGACGCCGTGATGGCGGTGGAGATCGTCCCGGGCGTGCGCCTGGTCGACGACCAGACCCGCCTCGTTGCCGAGGCCAAGCCCTTCGTCTGGAACGCCGAGCGTGACGTGGTGCGGGTGACGCTGTCGGGCTCCGCGCCCTTGCCGTCGATCAAGGGCCGCCTGACCGAGGCGGCCCGCAAGGGGGGTGGCGGTGTCGAGGTGGCCGATCAGATGGGGCTGGCGCGGGGCGCGCCGCCGCGGTTCGAGGCGGCTGCGATGCTGCTGCTCGACCAGATCGGCAAGCTCAAGGACGGCAAGATCACGATAACGGACACCAAGGTCAACCTGTCGGGCATGGCGCGCGAACTCGGCGGCCGCGAAGCGGTCGCAGCCGCGCTCAAGAACCTGCCTGAAGGCTTTTCGATCGCCGCCAACGACGTCAAGGCGCCGCCCTACGTCTTCCAGGCCTACAAGGATCCGGTGGCCGCGACGGTGACGCTCACCGGCTACGTTCCCGACAACAATGTCCACGCAGCCATCGCCACAAGCGCGTCGCGAAAGTTCTTCAACGAAAAGGTCGTCGACAATCTCAAGGCCAGCGTCGGCGCGCCCGGCTCCTTCAACATCGCCGTGATTGCAGCGCTCGGCGCGCTGTCGCGGCTGTCGACCGGCACGCTCGTCGTATCCGACCGCGAGGTGAAGCTGTCGGGCGATGCGCTCTATGAAGGTGCGGCCAACGACATCCGCGCGGGCCTCGGCAAGGACTTCCCGAAAAACTGGCAATACAAGCCGGAAATCACGGTCAAGCCGGCGGCCGGCCCGGTCGACGGCACGGTGTGCCAGCAACTGTTCTCGGAGCTCCTGAGCAAGGCCAAGATCCGCTTCGGACCCAAGCGCGCCGACATAGATCCGGATTCCGTCGGCATTCTCGATCATCTGATCGAGAATGCACTGCGCTGCCCCACCACCAATATCGAGGTCGCCGGCCACACCGATGCCGATGGCGAGGACGCCTTCAACCAGGCGCTCTCGGAGAAGCGCGCGCAGGCGGTGATCGACTATCTGGTCAAGGCCGGGCTGCCGGCCAGCCGCTTCACCGCAGTCGGCTATGGCAGCACGCGGCCGGTCGCCGGCAACGACACCGACGACGGCAAGGCGCAGAATCGCCGTATCGAATTTCTGGTGAGGTGACGATGCCCTATCTCGTCTCATTCCATCTGGGCTGGCTGATCGGCTCGCTGCTGCTCGGCTTTTGCATGGGCTGGATCTCGGTGGTCCAGCGCGGCAATGGCACCTCGAAAGTGACCGCGCGCTGGCTCGCGGTGCTCGCGATCGCTCTGGTCGGCGCTTCGCTTTCGCATGTGGTCCCCGGCCGCTTCGGCTACTGGCTCGACCTCGGCCTGATCATGTTCGCCTGCTACCTCGTCGGCTGCACCATTGGCGCCTGGCTCCGCGATCGGGTGGTCTCGCGTACCGCGCCGGCGGGCTGACCGAGTCCATATCGTGCTGGCGAAACGTCACTGACCTTGCGGCCGGGAAAACTCGTGCTGCGATGCGCTCAGTGAAAGCCGGCGCTCAAGTTGCGGTCGCGAATTCCGATGGCCTTGGCCTGCGCAGCAGACACGCCATCCCGGCACTGGATATACCGCAACACTTGCGCGTCAGTGCCCGCGGCGTGCGCGCGCCACATGTCGAGATTGAAACCGTTCTTGGCCATGCACGCCTGCGAATGCGGACTGTCGTTGCGCTCTCTGGCGCCGGCTGGAGCGGCGGCCATAACGACCACCGCGATGACGGCGCCGAGCTGAAACCTCATGGTTTCTCCCCCCTCTCATGCAAATTCTTGTTTGAAGCGACCGCTGCCGAGACCGGCGGCCGGCTATCTTGCTGCCGAGAACCTCGCCGATTGTCCGTTCGCTCGCCAGAGGCAGCGGAGAGATAACCACAGGTAGTTGCGGCGGGAGCGCTCAACGGCCCGGCCGATCGTCTCGTTGCACCGGCCCGGGTGCGGCAGGGGGCGGGCAGCCGGCAAGTCGGGTCCCCCCCTCTTTCAACAGGCGGGTGCGGCCCATAGATTGACGTCGGCTTAAGTCGTGACGGAACATTGTACGGTCGAAATCATCAAAACTTCATGGCGACTGCGCAGGATTGCCGTGGAGATTCGCGCCAGTCTTGCCGCCGAAAGCGCCAAACCGTGCATCAGGAGCCCGCAACCCTGCCTAAAATATTGAAGGCACGAGTTTTTGTTCGAATTGCCGAATTCCACTCCGCCCGGAAACGCGCTAGTGGAAGGGGAGCGGGCATGCGCGATGCCGGGGCCGGCGGCGAGGGGTCGTTGGGTACCTGCATGTCGTCCGCCTGTTCGCCGGCCACCCCGGCCGCTGAAGCGTTGTTCGAGGTCTAGATGCTGGAAGCCATCCGCAGGGCGATATCGTTTCTGCGCCAGAAGCAAATCCTGCATAAGCTTGGAGTTGTGATCAGCGTCGCGGTCATCGGCATCGCTTGCTATGTGCTCTATCACATGCTGCGAGGCATCGATTTCAACGAGGTCGTCGAAGCGATCAAGAGCACCGAGCCGAGCCAGATTGCGATGGCGGGGCTGTTCGTCGCTGCGGGCTATTTCACCCTGACCTTCTACGACCTGTTCGCGGTGCGGGCCATCGGCCACTCCCATGTGCCCTATCGCATCAATGCGCTCGCGGCCTTTACCAGCTATTCGATCGGCCACAATGTCGGCGCCAGCGTCTTCACCGGCGGCGCGGTGCGCTACCGCATCTATTCGGCCTACGGCCTGAACGCGATCGACGTCGCGAAAATCTGCTTCCTCGCCGGCCTGACCTTCTGGCTCGGCAATGCCGCCGTGCTCGGCCTCGGCATCTCCTATCATCCGGAGGCCGCCGCCTCGATCGACCAGTTGCCGCCGTGGCTGAACCGGGCGGTGGCGATGATGATCATCGTCGGGCTGGTCGCCTATGTGGTCTGGGTCTGGACCCAGCCGCGGGTGGTCGGCCGCGGGCCGTGGACCGTGATGCTGCCGGGCGGCCCGTTGACCCTGCTCCAGATCGCCATCGGCATCATCGACCTCGGCTTCTGCGCGCTCGCGATGTACGTGCTGGTCCCGGACGAGCCCAATCTCGGCTTCGTGGTGGTCGCGGTGATCTTCGTCTCGGCCACCCTGCTCGGCTTTGCCAGCCATTCGCCCGGAGGCCTCGGCGTGTTCGACGCCGCCATGCTGGTCGGCCTCTGGCAGATGGATCGCGAGGAACTTCTGGGCGGGATGCTGCTGTTCCGCGTCCTCTATTATCTTTCCCCCTTCGTCATATCTGTAATCTTGCTGACGTTTCGCGAAGTTATCATCGGCGCACGATCGAAGCGCCTGCAGCAGGCGGCGCTCAAGCTCGACCCCGGCCCGGCGCGTGAAGCCGCCTATGTGAGAGAGCGTAGCGACAGCGGCGCCTGACCGGCGCAAGTCATGAGTCTCAAGTCTTGAGTCTCAAGTCTTGAGTCCAGAGCCCCCAGGAGAAGCCCGCCCCGATGGCGATCGACGCCCCATCTTCTCCCACCGCCCAGCCCTGGTCCGACCGGCTGCGGCACTCGACCATCATCCTGATCGCCGCAGCGCTGGCGCTGTCGGTGGTGGTCTCGCTCGACGAATTGTCGGTGATGCGGGCGGCGACGGTGTTCCTCTGCATCGCGGCTGCGGCGCTGATCCCCTGGCGGCTGCACGATAACGCGGCCTCGCGCGAGGATACCCGCCGGATCAATCCGGTCGAGAGCGCGGCGGTGGCCGCAGTCGTCGCCGGCATGCCAGATCCGGCGGTTCTGCTCGACCGTGCCGGCCGCGTCATCCACCTCAACGCCGCTGCCGCCCAGCTCGCCCCGGCGCTGCGGCGGAACGAGCTCGCCCAGTTCGCGCTGCGCTCGCCGGAGATCATCACGGCGCTGCGCGAGTCGATCGCGACCACCGAGCCGCGGCGCACGACCTATCTCGACCATGTCCCGGTCGACCGCTGGATGGAGCTGACGATCACGCCGGTGCCGGTGCCGACCTCGTTCGGCGGCGCCGACAAATGCATGCTGATGACCTTCCACGACCAGACGCCGCTGCGCCGGGTCGAGGAGATGCGCGCCGACTTCGTCGCCAATGCCAGCCACGAGCTGCGCACGCCGCTGGCCGCGCTGTCCGGCTTCATCGACACGCTGCAGGGCCAGGCCAAGGACGATCCCAGGGCACGCGAGCGCTTCCTCGGCATCATGCACAACCAGGCCACCCGCATGGCGCGCCTGATCGACGACCTGCTGTCGCTGTCGCGGGTCGAGCTGTCCGCCCATGTGCGGCCCGACACCCTGGTCGACCTGCTGCCGATCATCTTCCAGGTCGCCGACGGGCTCGAGCCGCTGGCGCGGGAACGCCAGGTCGAGGTCGAGACCAACCTGCCGGAAGCGCCGGTGATGATCGCCGGCGACCGCGAGGAGCTGCTGCGCCTGTTCGAGAACCTGATCGAGAACGCGCTCAAATACGGTGCCTCGGGCGGACGGATCATCGTGTCGCTCAATTCGGCTGCGGCCCCTGATGGAACTCCGGAAATCCGGGTCCTAGTCCGCGATTTCGGCCCCGGCATCGCGCCCGAGCACCTGCCGCGGCTGACCGAGCGGTTCTACCGGGTGGACGTCGGCGACAGCCGCTCGCAGGGCGGGACCGGGCTCGGATTATCGCTGGTGAAACATATTCTTAACCGCCATCGCGGCCGGCTTCTGATCGAAAGCGTGCCCAAGCAGGGCGCCACTTTCACCGCCTGTTTTCCCCAGGTCAGGACTGCGGCTTCAGTCTGAAATCCAAGTGATTTCAGCTGGTTGCGCGTGTCATCCGAGTGTCACGAAACCTTCGTAAAAGCACAGCCGACCGCTCCTAAAGGGACGGCACGGGGAGCGCGATCGGGCGCTGATGGCGCTTCGCTCCCCTGTATGGAGACCAGCATGAATTTCATCAAAACGATCGTCGCTGCCGGCTTGGTCGCCGCATCGACGACGGTGGCCTTTGCTGCCGATATCACCGGTGCCGGGGCGACCTTCCCGTTCCCGATCTATTCCAAATGGGCTGACGCCTACAAGAAGGAGACCGGCAACGGTCTGAACTACCAGTCGATCGGTTCCGGCGGCGGCATCAAGCAGATCCAGGCCAAGACCGTGACCTTCGGCGCGACCGACATGCCGCTCAAGGCCGAGCAGCTCGAGAAGGATGGCCTCGTCCAGTGGCCGATGGTGATGGGCTCGATCGTTCCCGTCGTCAACCTCGAGGGCGTGAAGCCGGGTGAGATGGTGTTCGACGGCGAGACGCTGGCCAGCATCTATCTCGGCAAGATCACCAAGTGGGACGACGCCGCGATCAAGAAGCTCAATCCCAATGTGAAGCTGCCTTCGGACGCGATTACCGTGGTCCGCCGCTCGGACGGTTCGGGCACGACCTTCAACTTCACCAACTACCTCTCCAAGGTCAGCCCGGACTGGAAGAGCAAGGTGGGCGAGGGCACCGCGGTCGAGTGGCCGGTCGGCGTCGGCGCCAAGGGCAACGAGGGCGTCTCCGGGAATATCGGCCAGACCAAGAACTCGATCGGCTACGTCGAGTATGCCTATGCCAAGCAGAACAAGCTGACCTACACCAAGATGGTCAACAAGGGCGGCAAGACCGTCGAGCCGACCACCGAGGCCTTCCAGGCGGCCGCCTCCAACGCCGACTGGGCCAAGGCTCCCGGCTATTACGTCATCCTGACCGACCAGCCCGGCGACAAGTCCTGGCCGATCACCGCGGCGACCTTCATCCTCATGCACAAGGATGCGACCGACAAGGCGGCCGCGAAGGAGGCCCTCAAGTTCTTCACCTGGGCGTTCAAGAACGGCGACAAGATGGCTGAGGAGCTCGACTACATTCCGATGCCCGACAGCGTTGTGAAGCTGATCGAGAAGACCTGGTCCGCCGACATCAAGAGCTGAGTGCTCTGGTCCCGGACGCAGTGCCGGGATCTGCAAGACGTCCGCTCCGGATCGGCTTTGCGCCGCATCCGGAGCGCAAGACCGACAATAAGCGTATATAAAACGGGCACAGGGGATCGGCGTGGCTGAGATGGCTGTCGAGAGCAATGTAGTTGATGCCGCCGGACCGTATGATCGCGCCAAGGCGTTGAGCGCGTTCAAGCTCGGCGATGTCACCTTCTACTGGATCACCCGGCTGAGCGCGATCTCGGTGCTGCTGATCCTCGGCGGCATCATCATGTCGCTGGTCGTCGGCGCCTTCCCGGCGATGAAGGAGTTCGGCCTCTCGTTCCTGTGGACGCAGCGCTGGGCACCGTCGGCCGATCCGCCCGTGCTCGGCGCGCTCGGGCCGATGTACGGCACGCTCGTCACCTCCTTCATCGCGATGCTGATCGCCATTCCGGTCGGTATCGGCATTGCGATCTTCCTGACCGAGCTCTGCCCGCAATGGCTGCGCCGCCCGATCGGCATGGCGATCGAGCTGCTCGCCGGCATTCCCTCGATCATCTACGGCATGTGGGGCTTCTTCGTGCTGGGCCCGTTCCTGGCCAACACCTTCCAGCCCTTCATGATCAAGATCTTCGACGGCATCCCCGTGCTGGGCACAATCTTCGCGGGACCGCCGTCCTATCTCAGCCTGTTCAACGCGGCGCTGATCCTCGCGATCATGGTGCTGCCCTTCATCACCTCGATCTCGGTCGACGTGTTCAAGACGGTGCCGCCGGTGCTGAAAGAGGCCGCCTACGGCGTCGGCTGCACCACCTGGGAAGTCGTCCGCAGCGTGGTGATCCCCTACACCCGCGTCGGCGTCATCGGCGGCGTCATGCTGGCGCTCGGACGCGCGCTGGGCGAGACCATGGCGGTGACCTTCATCATCGGCAATTCGTTCCGCATCTCGGGGTCGATCTTCGCGCCGGGCACCACGATCTCGGCGGCGATCGCATCCGAATTCGCCGAAAGCGACGGTCTGCACCAGTCCGGCCTGATCCTGCTCGGCCTCTTGCTGTTCGTACTGACGTTCTTCGTGCTGGCCGCGGCGCGGCTGATGCTGATGCGGCTGGAAAAGAAGGCGGGGAACTAACGCGATGAACCCGATCTATGCACGTCGCCGCCGCAAGGACCTCATCATCCGCGGTCTTTGCTTCGCGGCTGCCGCCTTCGGCGTCACCTGGCTCGCGCTGATCCTGATCACGCTGCTGTACAACGGCCTTGCGGGCCTGAATGTTCAGCTGTTCACCGAGAACACGCCGCCGCCCGGATCCAACGAGGGCGGCCTGCTCAACGCCATCGTCGGTTCGCTGATGATGACCGTGATCGGCGTCGGTATCGGTGCGCCGCTCGGCATGTTCGCCGGCACCTATCTCGCCGAATACGGCCGCAACGACAAGCTGACGTCGGTGATCCGCTTCATCAACGACATCCTGCTCTCGGCGCCATCGATCATCATCGGCCTGTTCATCTATGGCGCCGTGGTGGTGCCGATGCGCGGGTTCTCGGCGGTCGCCGGCTGTCTCGCGCTCGCCGTCATCGTCATTCCGGTGGTGCTGCGCACGACCGAGGACATGCTGCTCTTGGTACCGAACGCGCTGCGCGAGGCGGCCTCGGCGCTCGGGCTGCCGCGCTCGCTGGTGATCAAGCGGATCGCCTACCGTTCGGCGCGCGCCGGCCTCATCACCGGCGTGCTGCTCGCCACCGCCCGCGTCGCCGGCGAGACCGCGCCGCTGCTGTTCACCGCGCTGTCGAACCAGTTCTTCAGCCTGGACCTGACCAAGACGATGGCCAACCTGCCGGTCACCATCAACAACTTCGTGCAGAGCCCCTACGCCTACTGGAAGCAGCTGGCATGGAGCGGGGCGCTGCTCATCACCCTGACCGTGCTTGCCCTGAACATTGGCGCGCGCATACTTGGCGCCGAGAGGACCGCAAAATGAGTGAACTTTCAGTATCGTCGATGAGCGCGGCCGGTGGCCTGCCCCAGACGGCAGCATTGCCCGAGGCTCCCCCCAAGGTGACGGTGCGCAACCTCAATTTCTATTACGGCGAGCACCACGCGCTGAAGAACATCAACCTGACGCTCGGCACCAACCGCGTCACGGCGTTCATCGGCCCGTCGGGCTGCGGCAAGTCGACCCTGCTGCGCATCTTCAACCGGATGTACGACCTCTATCCGGGCCAGCGCGCGACCGGTCAGGTGATGCTCGACCAGACCAACATCCTCGACGGCAAGCTCGACCTCAATCTGCTGCGCGCCCGCGTCGGCATGGTGTTCCAGAAGCCGACGCCGTTCCCGATGACGATCTACGAGAACATCGCTTTCGGCATCCGTCTTTACGAGAAAATCCCGAAGTCCGAGATGGACGGCCGGGTCGAGAAGGCGCTGCGCGGCGGCGCGCTCTGGAACGAGGTCAAGGACAAGCTCAACGCGTCGGGCCTGTCGCTGTCCGGCGGCCAGCAGCAGCGCCTCTGCATCGCCCGCACGGTCGCGGTGCGGCCCGAAGTGATCCTGTTCGACGAGCCCTGCTCGGCGCTCGATCCGATCTCGACCGCCAAGGTCGAGGAGCTGATCCAGGAGCTGTCCGAGAACTACACGATCGCGATCGTCACCCACAACATGCAGCAGGCGGCGCGCGTCTCCGACAAGACCGCCTTCATGTATCTCGGCGAGTTGATCGAGTTCGACGAGACCAGCAAGATATTCACGTCGCCGACCGATCGGCGCACGCAGGACTACATCACCGGCCGGTTCGGCTGAGGAGACAGGACATGGGTTCCGAACATACCGCAAAGGCCTTCGACACCGACCTCCAGGAGCTCACTCGCCTGGTCGCCGAGATGGGCGGAATCGCAGAGCGCATGATCGTCGATTCCGTCGATGCGCTGATCCGCCGCGACGTCGCGCTCGGCCAGCGCGTCGTCGCCATCGACGTCGAGCTCGACGCGCTCCAGAAGAAGATCGAGGAGCGCGCCGTCCTCACCATTGCGCGCCGCCAGCCGATGGCGGTCGATCTGCGCGAGATCGTCGGCGCCATGCGCGTCGCGACCGATCTGGAGCGTATCGGCGACCTCGCCAAGAACATGGGCAAGCGCGTCGCGGCGCTGGAAACGGATTTTCATCCGCTCAAGCTGTTCCGCGGCCTCGAGCACATGACCGACCTCGTGCAGCAGCAGGTCAAGTCGGTGCTGGACGCCTATGCCGCGCACGATCTGCCGGCGGCGATGGCGGTGTGGAAGGGCGACGAGGAAGTCGATGCCATCTGCACCTCGCTGTTCCGCGAGCTTCTCACCTACATGATGGAGGATCCGCGCAACATCTCGTTCTGCATCCATTTGATGTTCTGCGCCAAGAATATCGAGCGCATCGGCGACCACGCCACCAATATCGCCGAGACCGTGTTCTACATGATCGAGGGCCAGGCGATCACCGACAAGCGGCCGAAGGGCGACATGACGAACTTCGCCACGACGGTTCCGAATACCTGATCACGCAAGGAGCGACGACACCATGGGCGCACGCATTATGGTGGTTGAGGACGAGGAAGCTCTCACCGAGCTTCTTCGCTACAACCTCGAAGGCGACGGCTATGACGTCGAGACGGTGATGCGCGGCGACGACGCCGACACCCGGCTCAAGGAGCACATCCCCGATCTCATCGTGCTCGACTGGATGCTGCCGGGTCTGTCCGGCATCGAGCTGTGCCGACGGCTGCGCACCCGGCCCGAGACCAAGCAGCTCCCGATCATCATGCTCACCGCGCGCGGCGAGGAGAGCGAGCGGGTGCGGGGTCTTGCGACCGGCGCCGACGATTACATCGTCAAGCCGTTTTCGGTGCCGGAGCTGCTGGCGCGGGTGAAGGGCCTCTTGCGGCGCGCAAGCCCGGAGCGGCTCGCCACCGTGCTCGCCTATGGCGACATCGAGCTCGATCGCGACAAGCGCCGCGTGGCGCGCTCCGGCCGGCCGATCGACCTCGGCCCGACCGAATATCGCCTCCTGGAGTTCTTCCTGGAGCATCCGGGCCGGGTGTTCTCGCGCGAGCAGCTGCTCGACAGCGTCTGGGGCCGCGACATCTACATCGACGAGCGCACGGTCGACGTGCATATCGGCCGCCTGCGCAAGCTGCTCAATCTCGGCCGCGAGCAGGACCCGATCCGCACCGTCCGCGGCGCCGGCTATGCGCTGGACGACCGTTTCGCGAAGGCGGAGCAGGCGTAAGTTCAGCCGCGAACAGGCAAGTAAAAAGCGCGCCGGGCGGCGCGCATTTCCATTTTTCGATCGTTCCGGTCCCTACTGCGCAATTGCGCGCTAGCTAGTTAGGCCGGGACGATGTCGTTTGGAGCCGGGCTTCAGCGCGGCCCCGGCTTCGCCGGTGCGCGCCGGCGATCCGCCGCGGGCTGATACGCCACGCGCGAGTGCTGGGCGCAATAGGGCAGGCCGGAGAGGGCCTTGCCGCCGCAGAAGAAGAAGTCCGGGCTCGAGGGATCGCCGACCGGCCAGTGGCAGGTCGCCTCGTTCAGCTCCAGCAGCGACAGCCGCTGGCTCATCGGCACCACGTTGTCGTAGGTGACCGGCTCAGCCTCCACCTCGACCTCGAAGGCCTGCGCCAGCGCGGTGTTGCCGCGCGAGATCGGACGGGTCACCCGCATCATGTGCTGCGCGGGACGCGCCTTGCGCGGCCGGGGCGCTGCGGAAGATGGGCTCTTGGCGCGGCCCGACAGGCCGAGCCTGTGCACTTTGCCGATCACGGCATTGCGGGTCACATTGCCGAGCTCAGCCGCGATCTGGCTGGCCGAAAGTCCGGCCTCCCAGAGCTTTTTCAGCTGCTCGACGCGATCATCGGACCAGGTCAAAACCGTCATTGCACCCTTTCCCTCGCTGCGCGCCAGCCATCCTGGGGCCTCGCAGCGAATGCCTAAGCCTTAAAAACCCGTGCCGTCAGAATCCCTTAAGGCTCGCCGGGCGCGCCAATGACGCCCGAACGTTTACGCCGGTACATAAGGACTTAGAGATCAGAACCGCTGCACGAGATGTCGTATCTGACAATCCAAACGCTACAATATGGCGTGACTCCCGCGCAAGAGTCCGCCGACTCGCTTCCACATGTTCCGTGGTGAAAAACCCGCAAAATCGGCACCGCAAGACTACGGATTCTGCGTTTCGCGAGGCTTTCCGGGCGGCATTGACACCCGTCTTGCCAGGCATAAGATAGTGCCGCGTGCCGCCCTTAAAAGGCGGCACGTTTCGTTTTCCGGACCGGTCAATGGTGCGTTGCGCAATGCACATTCAGGCCGTCCACAACATTCAAGTGATCGTCATGACCAACAGCGCCGCGCCGCATTTGCTCCCTGTTTTCGCCAGGGCCGACCTCGGCTTCGAGCGCGGCGAGGGCTGCTGGCTGATCGCGACCAATGGCGAGCGCTATCTCGATTTCACTTCGGGCGTCGCCGTGAATGCGCTCGGTCATGCTCATCCCGCGCTGGTCGCAGCGTTGCAGGAGCAGGCGACCAAGCTCTGGCACATGTCGAACCTGTTCCAGAGCCCGGACGGCGAGAAGCTTGCGAACCGCCTCTGCAACGAGAGCTTTGCGGACTTCGTGTTCTTCTGCAATTCCGGCGCCGAGGCGCTGGAAGGTGTGATCAAGCTGGTCCGCCATCATCACTTCTCCAAGGGGCATCCGGAACGCTATCGCATCATCACCTTCGAAGGCGCGTTCCACGGCCGCACGCTGGCGACGCTGGCCGCGACGGGTTCTGCGAAATATCTCGAAGGTTTCGGTCCGCCGATGGATGGTTTCGACCAGGTGGCGCATGGTGACATCGAGGCCGTGAAGAAGGCGATCGGTCCGCAGACCGCCGGCATCCTGATCGAGCCGATCCAGGGCGAGGGTGGCGTGCGTTCGGCGCCTCCCGGCTTCCTCAAGGCGTTGCGCCAGCTCTGTGACGAGAAAGGCCTGCTGCTCGCGTTCGACGAGGTGCAGACCGGCATGGGCCGCACTGGCGATCTCTTCGCCTATAAGCGCACCGGCGTCACGCCTGACGTGATGTCGCTGGCCAAGGCGCTCGGCGGCGGCTTCCCGATCGGCGCGATCCTGGCGACCGCGGACGCGGCTTCCGGCATGGGGCCCGGCTCGCACGGCTCGACCTTCGGCGGCAATCCGCTCGCGATCGCGGCCGCGAACGCCGTGCTCGACGTCATGCTCAAGCCCGGCTTCTTCGATCACGTCCAGAGGATGTCGCTGCTGCTCAAGCAGAAGCTCGCCTCCGTGATCGACCGTCATCCCGATATCGTCAGCGAAGTGCGCGGCGAGGGCCTCCTGATCGGCATCAAGGCCGTGGTGCCCTCGGGCGATTTGGTCGCAGCTTTGCGCAACGAAAAATTGCTCACGGTCGGCGCCGGCGACAATGTCGTGCGTTTCCTGCCGCCTTTAATCGTCACCGAAGCCGAGATCGAGGACAGCGTCGGGCGGCTCGAGCGCGCCTGCACCGCGATCTCGTCCAGTCAGACCAAGCGGGCGGCAAGCTGATGAGCAAGTCGCCGAAGCACTTCCTCGATATCAACGAGCTGCCGTTGTCGGAGCTCAAGAGCATGCTCGCCGCCTCCTCCGCCATGAAGGCGAAGCAGAAGGTGCATCAGCCGGTCAGGCCGCTCGAAGGCAAGACGCTTGCGATGATCTTCGAGCGGCCCTCCACGCGCACCCGCGTCTCGTTCGACGTCGCGATGCGCCAGCTCGGCGGCGAGCCCATCATGCTCACCGGTGCCGAGATGCAGCTCGGCCGCGGCGAGACCATCGCCGACACCGCGCGTGTGCTGTCGCGCTATGTCGACGCCATCATGATTCGCATCCTCAATCACGATGCGCTGCTGGAGCTTGCGGAATATGCGACGGTGCCCGTCATCAACGGCCTGACGCGCCGGTCGCACCCATGCCAGGTGATGGCCGACCTCATGACCTACGAAGAACATCGCGGCCCGATCGAGGGCAGGACGGTGGCCTGGACCGGCGACGACAACAACGTGCTCGCCTCCTGGGCGCACGCCGCCGAGCGCTTCAAGTTCCAGCTCAATGTCGCGACCCCGCCGGAGCTGGCGCCGAAGAAAGTCATGCGCGACTTCATCAAGGCGACCGGCGCGTCGATCGTGCTCGGCACCGATCCCGAAGCCGCCGTGAAGGGGGCCGACTGCGTCGTCACCGATACCTGGGTGTCGATGGGCGACAAGGAAGGCGAGCACCGCCACAACGTGCTCAAGCCCTATCAGGTCAATTCGAAGCTGATGTCGCTGGCCAAGCCCGACGCGCTGTTCATGCACTGCCTGCCGGCCCATCGCGGCGAGGAGGTCACGGATGAGGTGATCGACGGCCCGCAATCCGTCGTGTTCGACGAGGCCGAGAACCGCCTGCATGCGCAGAAGGGCATTCTGGCCTGGTGCTTCGACGCGGTGAAATGATCTGAACGCGTGTCGCGTTGCCGTCGCCTCACATGGCGCTGTCGTCCCTGACAAGCGTAGCTCATGGCAATGCATAGCGTTGCCGGGACCGAAGCGCTTGTCCGGGACGACAGCGATTTCGAGGTTGCTTGGTACGGTTCAAACGGCTCCCGCGCACGCTACCCCCTTCCATTTTTCTCCTCCGACCCCAGATAAAGCGCCATGGTTTCCCAATCCCCTGACATGAAAACCGGGCCCGAAGGCCCGGTTCGCGCACCATCGGCGGTTTCGATCGATGACGCCGTGCTGCCCTACGAGGTCGACGCACTCGACGTGCGTGGGCGCCTGGTGCGGCTCGGTCCGGCACTCGACGAGATCCTGACCAAGCACGATTATCCTGCGCCGGTCGGCAAGCTGCTCGGCGAGGCCATCGTGCTGACCACGCTGCTCGGCTCGGCGCTGAAATTCGAGGGCCGCTTCATCCTCCAGGCCCAGACCGACGGTCCGGTCTCGTTCCTGGTCGTCGACTACATGGCGCCGGATCGCCTGCGTGCGTACGCGCGCTTTGATGCCGCGCGCCTCGGCGAGGCCAGGGATTCCGGCATGCAGTCCGGCGCCCTGCTGGGCCACGGTCATCTCGCCATGACCATCGACCAGGGCCCCGACATGAGCCGCTACCAGGGCCTGGTCGCGCTCGACGGCGGCAGCCTGGAGGACGCGGCTCACGAATATTTCCTGCGCTCCGAGCAGATCCCGACGCGCGTGCGTCTCGCCGTCGGCGAGGAGTGGCGCTCGAACGACGGCGGCAAGCATCGCTGGCGCGCCGGCGGCATGCTGATGCAGTTCCTGCCGAAGGCCCCGGAGCGCGCGCGGCAGGCCGATTTGCATCCCGGCGATGCGCCCGAAGGCGTCGAGGTGCACAGCGTCGCTGAGGACGACGCGTGGGTCGAAGCGCGTTCGCTGATCGAGACCGTCGAGGACGTCGAGTTGATCGATCCCGAGCTGTCCGGCGAGCGGCTGCTCTACCGTCTCTTCCATGAGCGCGGCGTGCGCGTGTTCAATCCGCTGTCCTTGAAGGCGCAATGCTCCTGCTCGCGCGAGGCGGTCGCCTCGATGCTGAAGAGTTTTTCGCCGGACGACCGCGCCGCGATGGTCAAGGACGACAAGGTCGTCGTGACCTGCGAATTTTGCTCGTCGGTGTACGAATTCACGCCGGATGAAGCGGGCGTCGAGGACGCGTAGGCACTCGGCCTGCGAGCCCTCGCGACCCGACGGGCAATACACCTGCGAGGCTGTCAATCCTCTCTGGCAAAATATTCCACTTTACCGAAATTCGGATTTATCGTAGATGTTGCCTATCCCGGCTCATCCTTGAGGGGCGATCGTACGTCGTCACGATATGCGAGCCGGGTTGCGGTGGACGCGGCAGCGTCGTGCGCGAGAGGTGCGGGCAGGGCGGGTAGTCCCTGCGAGCCCGTGGCCACGTGCGGACGAGCGACGCTGATGCGTACGGCAAAACCGTGTGGTCCTGACCGTCGTTGCTACGGTCAAGCTTTCGCGGAGATGCGCGCGAGCCCAACCGGGCGGACGGCATCGTCAATTCGCGGGGCGAGGGAGGCCAGAACGAACTCGGCTCCCGGGAGAGCACGGCATAAGCCGTCCGACCATCGCGCAGGGAAGGCCGAGTGATTGGCTACACCTGTATGCTGCTGTGCGGTT
>NZ_JALJRD010000018.1:0-106936 GCF_024519875.1 Bradyrhizobium sp. Bra64
GTCGTCTTCTGATCGCCAAGCGAGACTACCGACCGAATATCGCTTTGAGACCGCGCTGGTCTAGTCGGCGTCCACGATATTTCCTAGACTGTAAGTATTCGGCGGATCAGGGCGCGAGCAATTCAAATGGCTATCGAGCAAAGCGGTGCGAAAGGCGAGGGATTTGCAACCATTTCTACTGATGGCCGCGTCCTGGATGCGTGGTTTCTTCAGTTGCGCTTGAGTGCGGCGGCTGCTGGGGCAGCGACGACTCGATTGACGGAACAAGAGATCAAAGGATCATTGGGTGAGCCGGCAGCCGGATATGCGCGGCGCGACGATATTCGCAACGTCGACATCGTTCCGATCCGTACCGAGATTGGGTCGCTAGCGTCCGCGCCCGTTGACGTGCACGACGCGTACCTTCGCCTCCACCTGCTTAGCCATCGGCTTGTCGAACCCAATCGCCTAAACCTTGAAGGGATCTTCAGCCTGTTACCCAACGTTGCCTGGACCACCCTCGGTCCGTGCGAATGCTCTCGTGTACCAGAGGCGCGAATGGAGGCACGAAAGCGTGGCTTGGCTTTCGAGGTGACCGGCGTGGACAAGTTTCCGCGCATGACAGACTATGTGACGCTCGCGGACGTGAGAATTGCAGATGCGGACCGTGTGAGGCTGGGGCCCACCTTGCGCCAGGCACGACCGTCATGCATGAAGGCTTTTGCAATTTTAACGCAGGCACCCTTGGTCATTGCATGGTCGAAGGTCGGATAAGCGCCGGCGTGGTGGTGGGGAGCGGCAGCGACATTGGTGGCGGAGCGTCGATCATGGGGACGCTCTCGGGAGGAGGGAAAGAGAAGATCAGAGTTGGCGAACGCTGCCTGATCGGAGCCAACGCCGGCATTGGCATTTCACTCGGTGATGATTGTGTGGTTGAAGCAGGATGTTACGTCACAGCAGGCGCCCGCATCCTTTTGGAAGATGGTCGAGTCGTGAAGGCTAGCAAGCTCTCGGGTCAAAACGGGATCTTATTTAGACGCAACTCCCAGAGCGGCGCTCTTGAAGCAAACAGTCGCACAGCAAATTGGGACGGGCTCAACCCGCAACTTCACGGCTAGAGTGCTACGCCGGAATCAGAGCTCGTAAACGCTCGCGCAGGCACTTGCTCAGTAGCGGGCTTGCGAGCACGCCGGCCGCGGCCAGCCAGATCGCGCATTCGACGACGAAGTGCACGAGCCCGCTTCCCGGCAGCAGCCGAATTATCGCAAGCCCGATCAGCCAGCCCGACGTCACGATGCCTGCGGCCATGAGCATCACGAAGGCGATGTGCCTGGAGGGATGGTGCAGGGTCTGCCGCATGACCATCAGCGCGAGCAGGCCGAACTGAACGAGGATGTCGCTTGCGACCACGGCGAGCGCGGCGCCCAGCGGTCCAAGTTGCGGGATCAGGGCGAAGGACAGCACCAGGAAGACGACGAGCTGAAGTCCCTTGGTGCGGATCAGGAGATCGCCGCGATTGCTGTGATTGGCAAAGCCCAGCGCCAGCAGCGACGGCGCGACGGCCGCCGAGCCGAGCAGCAGCGTCACCGTCATCGGCGCGTCGTAGGGGATGCTGCCATGAGTCCACAACGCGAAGAAGTCAGGCCAGAACGGCAGCAGGCCCGCGACGATCAGACTGGCGAGCCCGGTCACGAACACCGAGCCGTGGGCGTAGAGCCGGCGCAGCCGCTCCTTGTCGCCGACGGCATGGTCGTGGCCGAGTTCGGCGGCAAGCGGCAACGTGACCTGAAGACACAGGCCGCGCACCAGGCTCGCGATCACGCGCGTCAGGCCCCATTGCGCCACCGCGACGCGGTTGGTGACCAGCGCGGAGACGAGCAGCACCGGGACGTTGACCAGCGCCAGCTCGGTGATGTTGGCGACCGCGAAGGGCAGCGCGCGGCCGAACTGACCGACGCTCCAGCGCAGGGATGGCGATGCGAATGACAACCTGCCGGCACGGCGCAGGAACGGAAACAATCGCGGCGCGTCGAACACGGTCAGGAAGATCGTGAAAAGCAGCTGCATCGACACGAAGGCGATCGCCACCGCGAGCAGGCTGCCGAACGTCGCCAGCGCGACAAGCTGCGCGATCTGGCCGAGCAGCAGCGCGCCGTTTTGCAGCCAGACCGTCCGGCCATATCGGCCGCGCACACGATAGAGGCCGGAGACGAGATTGGCCGGCAAGGTCAGGAGCATGCCGAGCGTCATCACCAGCATCGCAGCATCGAAGGTCGGCGCCTGGCGGAAGCCGAGGACGGCTGACGGCGGCGCGAGGTAGATGGCCGCGCACAGCAGAACACCAGGCACCGCGACGATTGCGAGATAGATTCGCAGCAGGGCCGAATAGAAATTCGCCGTGCGCCCATCGCAATCGACGCAGGATTTGAAGGCGAGAAAACGGTTGATCGCACGAAGCTGAAGCCCTGCGTCCGCCACGACGACGAGACTGCCGGCCGCATAGATCGCGAGCCAGGCCGCGAGCAGGTCGCCGCTCCAGACATGCAGGAACGCCGGGATCAGCAGCAACTGCTGGGTCAACCCCAGCACCATCTGGACAAGGTTCGCGGACCAGCCCTGCAACAGCCGGCGGGCGCGGCCGGCGCCGCCGGATCCGCTCGCACCGCCGGCCTTGCCGGGTGCGTCAGTTTGCGTGTCGGTCAAGCCGCGCCCTTCCCGATCAGCCCCGGCGCGCGGCAGCGCTCAGAGCCCATCCGACTCGCCGTTCTTCGGCGTCGAACGCGGCACGAAAGGCGCGAACGAGGAATCGGTCGGGCCCGGCATCGTCGGCTTGCCGGCGGCATCCGTGGTCGGGCCCGCCGGAGCGGGAGCGTCCTGCGGCTTGAGCGCCAGCACCTCGCTGCGCTCGCCCTGCTTGAACGTCACCTCGCGCGGCTGCACCGAGGTCAGCGACCAGCCGTCGAGCGATTCGCCCTGCCTCAGGCGCACGACCTTCTGATCCATGCGATTGACGAGAATCGCGATGGCGTCCCCCTCGCCCACCACGGCGCCGACCAGCAATAGCGGCGGCGGTGCCTGGACCGGCTTGGGCGGCGGCGCGGGACTCTCTTCCACCGGCGATGCCGCAACCGCGCGCGGCGGCGGCCGGCGCATGGCAGAGAAGATCGGACGCTCCTGTGTCGCGGTCAGGGCCGAGAGCGGCACCGACCACAGCGGATTGCCGCGGGGGATGGGCTTGCTCGGAGCCTGCTGCACGGGGCGCGAGATCGGCCGCGTCGCGCCGACATCGACATTGTCGGCGGGGCTGCGCGCAGCGTCGTCGGGCAGGACATCCATGCGCGACGAGGTGGCGGCCATGGTCCCGGCGGTGCCCAGAACCACGCACAGCACAGCCAATCCTGTCGGCCTCAACCACCCGGCCATCGACATTCCCCTGCGACCACCAGCCGCGCCACGACGGCGGCTAGGCGTCCGAGCCAAACTAGTTCCGATCCGTAGCGCCATCAACCCAAAGCGCCAGGCCGCCCCCACGGGCACGCCTATTCCCCCCATATGTTGCAATGCGTGAATATGTTGCCCGAGGGCCACGATCGTCCAAAATGCAAGGCGGAACAGCGCGGAACCCGACCCACATGGACATCCGTTCATTGCCGCACGCTGCGACGCCATGAGATCATCGCGCGGCGCAGGGTCCGCCCGCTCCCCATTTGCGCATTTGCGATGATTTCTTTGCTGATTTGAGAATACCGGATGGCTGGACCGACAATGGCAGGTGGGCGGATCGGATACGGGCTGCGATCCGGGCTGCAATCCGTCCTGCGCCGCTCCCTGGCGGCCCTGCTGGCGACCACGGCGCTCGGCGCCGTCGCGGCGCACGCCGCGGACGGCGACTGGAACGGCGCGACCAGCGACTGGACGGACGGCACGAACTGGTCGTCCAATCCGAGCGTGCCGGACGGCACCGCGACCTTCACAAGCACTGGAAGCACGGCCGTCGACAACAACAACGGCGTCGTCGTGATCGGCACAATCCGGTTCACGACCATCGCGCAGGCCTACTCGATCACGGTCGGCAACCCGTTCATCGTCAACGGGACAGGCATCATCAACGATTCCGCCACGACGCAGAATTTCCAGGTCACCTCCGGCAACACTCTGGTGTTCCAGAACAGCAGTACCGCGCGCGGCGGCATCGGCGCCGGAGCCGTGATCATCACGAACGATACCGGCGGCACCGTCAGCTTCCTCCAGAACAGCACGGCGGGAACGGCAAGCCTCGTCAACAGCGGCTTCGTCACGTTCGAGGATTCCAGCTCTGCGGGGAGCGCCCAGATCACCAACAACGCCAACGGCCAGATCGATTTCTTCACCAGCGCTTCGGCGGGCAGCGCCACGATCAACAACCTGGCGTCGGCCACGCTGAACTTCCACAACAGCACCACAGCCGCCACTTCGACCGTCGTCAACGACGGAACGGTGAATTTCGACGGCTCCGCCACGGCCGGCAGCGCCACGATCACCACCAACAACGGCGCGACGACGAACTTCTCCGGCACGGCGACCGGCGACAGCGCGCAATTCATCACCAATGCCGGCGGAACGGTCGACATGTCCGGCCTGACCAGCGGCGGCATGACGTCAGGCTCGATCGAAGGCGCGGGCAATTATGTCCTGGGCGCCAACACGCTCACCACCGGCAGCCTCAACACCTCGACCCAGGTCGACGGCGTGATCTCCGGCACCGGCGGAGGACTGACCAAGGTCGGCACCGGCACGCTGACGCTGACCGGCACCAACACCTATACGGGCGCGACGACGATCTCGGCCGGAACGCTGGCGATTTCCGGCTTCGGCAGCATCTCCTCGTCCAGCGTCGTGACGGTGGATGCCACGCTCGACATTTCCGCCTCGTCCGTGCCGTTCAACGCCATCACGACGCTCGCGGGCAGTTCCAGCGGTATCGTCAACATGGGCGGCAACGGGCTCGTGATCACCAACGGCTCGACCGAGTTCGCGGGCGTGATCCTGGGCACCGGCGGCCTGGAGGTGTTTGCCGGAACGCAAACGCTATCCGGCGTGAACACCTACAGCAACGTCACCCAGATCGACGCGGGCGCGACGCTGGCGTTGAAGGGCAGCGGCTCGATCGCGAACTCGCTCTATGTCGCGTTCTCGGGCCCCGGTGCAACGCTCGATATCTCCCAGACCACGTCCGGGGCTTCGGTTACACAGCTGTTCTCGTTCGGCGCCAACGGCGTCGTCGCGCTGGGATCGAAGACGCTGACGATCACGGCTGGCAACTCCTTCGGGGGCGTGATCCAGGACGGCGGCATCGGCGGCGGCACCGGCGGCAACCTCGTGATCGCAGGCGGCGCAACGCAGCAGCTCTACGGCACCAACACCTATACCGGCACGACAACCATCGCGACCGGCGGCGAGCTGGATCTCATCAACGCCGCCGGCAGCGACGGCAGCATCGCGACCTCGAGCAACGTCATCGCCAACGGCGTGTTCGACATCTCCGCCCTGAGCGCCGGCACCTCGATCAAGTCGCTGGCGGGTTCGGGTAACCTCAATCTCGGCGCCAACACGCTGACGATCAGCAATGGCAACGGCAATTTCGCGGGCGTGATCGACGATGCCGGCGCGGGCGGCGGTCTGACCATCGCTGGCGGCACGCAGACTCTCTCCGGCGCCAACACCTATAGCAGCGCGACCACCGTGAACGGCGGCACACTGGTGGTCGATGGTTCGATCGCGAGCGCGACCACCGTCAACACCGGCGGCACGCTCGCCGGCAGCGGCACGGTCGCCGGCGTCGCGGTCAACGGCGGCACGCTCGCCCCGGGCAGCGCGGCGAGCCCGTTCGGACCGCTGACGATCAACGGATCCCTGACCTTCACCGCGGCCTCGACCTATCTGGTGCAGGTCTCCTCGACGAATGCCAGCCTCGCCCAAGTGACGGGCGCGGCCGGGCTCGGCGGTGCGACGGTGAGCGTGAACTTCACCTCGGGGACGGTCAAGAAGCAGTACACGATCCTGACTGCGGCCGGCACCCTCGTCGGCACCACCTTCAATCCGACCGTCCTCTCCAACATGCCGACGCTCAACGCGACGCTGAGCTACGACACCAGCAACGTTTTCCTCAACGTCAACGTCAATTTTGCGCAGGCGGGCGGCCTCAACGTCAACCAGCAGAACGTCGCCAACACGCTGAGCAATTTCTTCAACGCGACCGGCGGAATCCCTGCGGCCTTCGCCGCGCTCTCGCCCGCGGGACTGACGACCGCCTCGGGCGAGCTCGGCACAGGCATCATCCAGTCGGCGATCAACGCCGACGGCCAGTTTCTCAATTTGATGCTCGACCCCACCGTCATCGGCCGCTCTGGCGGCTTCGCCAAGGCGGGCAGCGTCGCGCAATTCGCCGAGAGCGACGATGCTTCCGCCTACGCGTCCATGCGCCCGGCCAATGCGCGCGAGCGCGAGGCCTATGCCATGGCGACCAAGGCGCCGCTGCTCTCCTCGCTGCCGAGCAGCCGCTGGAGCGTCTGGACCGCCGGCTATGGCGGCTCGGCGCAAGTCGGCGGCAATGCGCCGGTTGGCTCGCAGGACCTTTCCGCGAGCGTCTGGGGCGGCGCTGCCGGCGCCGACTACAGGATCTCGGTGGACACGCTGGTCGGCTTTGCGCTCGGCGGCGGCGGGCTGAGCTACTCGCTCGCAAACGCCATGGGCTCGGGCTCGGCGGACCTGTTCCAGGCCGGCGTATACGGACGGCACAATTTCGGACCGGCCTACATCTCGGCCGCGCTCGCCTATGGCTGGCACGACGTCACCACCAACCGCACCGTGGCGCTCGCCGGCGCAGACCAGCTCCAGGGTCGCTTCAAGGCCGACACCTTCTCGGCCCGCTTCGAGGGCGGCTACCGCTTCGCAACGCCACTGGTCGGCATCACTCCTTATGCGGCGGCGCAGGTCACGAACTTCAACCTGCCGAACTATTCGGAACTCAGCCTCAATGGCGGCGGGCTGTTCGCGCTGAACTACGCCGCGCAATCGGTGACCGACACCCGTTCCGAGTTCGGCCTGCGCGCCGACAAGGCCTACGCGATGCAGAACGGCGTGCTGACGCTGCGCGGCCGCGCCGCCTGGGCGCACGACTACAATCCGAGCCGCGCCGTCACCGCGCTGTTCCAGACCCTGCCGGGCACCAGCTTCGTCGTGAACGGCGCCCGCGTCGACGCCGACTCCGCGCTCGTGAGCGCCAGCGCCGAGATGAAATGGCTGGGCGGCTTTTCGGTCGCCGGCACCTTCGACGGCGAGTTCTCCGGCAACGTCACCAGCTATTCCGGCAAGGGCGTACTCAGGTACGCCTGGTAAGCTGCCCCGATAGGCTGACGGGACGGCCTTACTTCGCCGCCTGCCACTGGCCGGAAACGCCGAGAATGACCCTGACGCGGCCGGTGCCGACGTCGCTCAGCGCCGTGGTCTGCGGCACCTGGACGTCGAGCTGATCGACGTACAGGAATGGCATGCCGGCTTCGAGATCGTAGAGCAGCTTCTGGAGCGCCGGCTGCTCCAGCTCGCAGCTCACGACGAGGCCGACGAAACCGTCCTTGGTCTGCGCGCCGGAGACGTCGACCTGCGAGGACTGGACCGAGCCGCCGACATCGCCGACCGCGGCCGCAACCCGCTGCAACAGGTTGGCGCCCGCGACCGTCACGGTCGGCCCCTCCAGGAACGGCGTGCCGGGATGCTCGGCGGACAGGGCCGCGGCACCCTTGGCGCCGCCCTTGCGGCCGCGCAGCTGGTCGAGCAGGTCGGAGGTCTGCGCCAGCGCCTCGCGGTGGGCGATGACGTCGGCGATCGACAGCGCTGCCATCAGCAGCAGCCCGCTTGTGACCGCGAGATAGAGCGTGACCGCGATCAGGGGCGAGCCGGCGAGCGTCCGCCCAACCGCATTTCCGCTTACGACCTTGGCGCTGCTCATGGCGCGTTCCTCGGTTCGATCTGCGCCTCGATGTGGAAGCGCTCGCCGGGATCGGAGGGGCTGCGCGTCGTCGGGGCGGAGAAGGTCGCGCGGGTGAAATGCTGGGACTGCTCGATCAAAGGGATCAGCGACGGCGCATCGCGCGTGATGCCGGCGATCTGGACCTTGTTGCCGGCCAGATGCAGCTCTGTGACATAGGTGTGGTCCGGCAACAGCCGGCTCAGCGATTCCAGCACGATCACGCTCGACGGCGTCTCGTATTTGCGGCGCTCGAGCAGCGCGAGCGGCGAGCGCTCGCCGCCGTCGCTGCCGCGAAGTGCGGCGCGGCGCTGGGCGATCTGCCGTTCGAGCTCCCCCTCCTGCGCGCTCAGACTGTCGGCCAAATAGCCTGCCGCGACCGATCCGACCACCGCTGTGACCGCGGCGAGAGCGAGCACCGCCTGCAACGTCCGGCTCAACCGCACGGGGTCGATCGCGCCGCGCGATTTCTGCTCGAACACCTTGATGCGCCCACCCTCGGGCGCCTCCGTCGCGACCGCGATCGCAGTCGGATGGAAGCCGGACACCGCCTCGACATAGCCCGTCGCCAGCCGGCGCGGTGCAGCCGCGATCACTGTGGTGATGCTCTCGCTGCCATGCGCCACCGGGGCGCTGCAACCGAATACGGCTTCGCTCGCGCTCCAGGGCGTCAGCCGGTCGATCTGCGCCCGCACGATGCCGTCGAGGAAATCGGCCGCGCGCGCCGGCAACTCCAGCGAACGGAACAGGAAACGCGCGGGCCGCAGCACGATCTCGACGCGGCTGCCGCGGACGATCTGCGCGAGATCGGCGATGAACTTGCCGTCCTCGAATGCGATTTCCTTCGGGACGTTCTCCACCTTCGCAGCGTCCAGTGCGAACGTGCCAGTCTCCGTCTCGACCAGCCGCATCACCCGCGGCGATACCATCCGCTCCAGGCCGGCCACGACCGAACCGGCCACGGTGCCGGTCCATGCATCGAGAATGCCGCGAATGGAATTAAGCGAGCTCATCTCACAGAGGCTTTCCGGCCGAGCCGTCAAAGGCGTTGTGCCACGACAATACACGATATGGCTCATCGCCGCTCTCGAGAAGCAGGATGACGATCTCGGCCGAGTTCCGCCGATGCGACGGCGCTTCGACCGCGACCGTCAGCCGGTACGCCTTCGAACCCTCGGCCGTCGCGTTGGTGCTGCCGGCGAGCCCGACCAGGGATCGCGGATCGATATTGGGATCTGCGCGGTCGCGCAGCACCTGTTGCAGCATCCCGGGCGTCATGCCGGGCAGTGCCGCCACCACCTGCGGTGCGGCGTCGAGCACGTTCACGGTCCGCATGTTGCTGAACACGGTGACGAAGGGCAGCGCGCGCTCCACGACCGGGGCCGGAATGCCGCGCACCAGCCAGAGCTCGTCGCTGTGCGGAAACGGCGCGTGGCGCGGCAGATAGGGCGCGCCGAGCGTGCGATAGTAGGAATCCTCCGGATTGTCCTGGCCGGGCTCCGTCGACGAGCGCCAGGCGAGGATCCGGTCGGCATAAACGGACGCGTCCGTCGCCGGGACACCGAGCGCCATCATCAGCCCCGCGAGCATCGGCTTCGGTGCCATGTTGAGATCGACGCGCGCGGCCTCCGAGCGGAAGGTGACTCTGACGCGTCCGGCGCCCACGCGGGCATTGAAGGTGCCGCTGGTCGGACGCGTGGCCTCGTTCTGCGCTGTCAGCCGGTAAGCCGCGAGTTCGAGCCCGGCGTTCACCAGTGCATCCGCCTGCAATCGGTCGGCGGTGACGGCGACCGTGACCGCGGTGTTGGTGACGTAAGTCAGGTAGATCAGCGCGAGCGCGGCCAGCGCCGCAAGCATCCAGAGCACCACGACGACGATGAAGCCGCGGCCGTCGCGAACTCCCGCACGCGCGTGCCTCGCTCCGCTCACAGCTGCTGCTCCTCTTTCTCCGCCTGCTGCGGCCGGGTCCGCGCCGTCACGCAGGTCGTCGGATTCTTGGCCCGCGCGCATTCGGCCGGAGCCGTGATGTGCGGGGTCACCGCACCCGAGACCGAGAGTATCTGGCCGGTGGCGCTGTTGCGCACCGTGATGCGGACCCGATCCGGCAACTGCGCCTGGCCCCGCCAGGTCGGCAGCCACTGCCCGTCCGGCCCGGCATAGGCGAAGCTCACGCGGAACGGCGCGCGGATCAACACGACCTGGTCGACGAAGCGGATCTGCCCGTCGGCCGGCATCGGCTGGAACGGCGCGCGCTCGCGCACCAGCGCGAGCCCCTGTGCGTCGGCCTTCTCGACCAGGCGGATGAATTCGAGCCCCGGACGCGCGCTCGGGCCGAGCGCCGTGCGCAGGAAGGTCACCGACAATTCGGCGCCGTCGAACAGCGGCGCCCTGGCGTCGGCGTTGACCGTCATCTGCTCGGCGACCGACAGGTCGGCGATGATGCGATCGAGGCCGGTTGCGAGACGCTCGGCCCGCTGCACGCGCGCGATGCCGCGATTCCAGTTCGGCAGCCATTGCGCCGTCACGGTCGCCAGCGCCGCCAGGATGACGGTCATCAGCAGTGTCGCGAGCAGCACTTCGAGCAGGGTGAAGCCTGCTTCGTCTGCCAGTGCGCGGCGCAGGCGCTTCATTGCCGGGCCCTTCATTGAGAAGTCCTCGGCACCAGCTTCACGGTCGTGATCTGGATCGCGCTGCCGTCGGCGCGCTGGAGGCGCAGATTGACGGCCAACGGCACGAAACGGTCGGTGGCGGGATTGCCGCCCGCCACGTTCATCGGCGCAACGTCGACGCGCCAGCGGCTGCCGGCCAGTTCGCCGCTCTGACGGCCGGGCTTCAGCAAGGAGCGCGCCGGCAGGTCCGCAAGCAGGGTCTCGGCGGTCCCGGCGAGGGCCAGATGCTGGTCGATCGCACGCGTGCCCTTCGCCGTCGTGGCGATGACCGAGCCGATCGAGCCAAGCATGACCGCGATGATCGCGAGCGCGACCAGCGCCTCGATCAGGGTGAAGCCGGCGGCGTCAGAAAACCTTCTGCGGGACAATCTCGACGCCTCCGGTCAACCAGTTGACGCGCACCTCATAGCCCATGCCCGGACGCGCCAGCGCGATCGTCCCGCCGCACGACATGCCCGAGGGAAAGAAATCAATCGATCGCCCGGTCGCGCGATCGGCACAGCGCGCGGCCAGCATCGCCTGCACGACCACGTCGGCCGGCAGGCGGATGGTCCGCCCGGTGACACCGGAACGGATCGCGCGCGCCTCCGCATCCACCAGGGTCGCGACCCGCACCTGCCGGCGCAGCGCCGCGTTGCGGTCGGCTTTCAGCAGTGCCGCGGTCTCGACCGCATAGCTCTCCAGCCTGGCGCGCGTCGTCGTGCGGGGGACCGCCGGGAGGATGATCGCCGCGAGCAGGCCGATGATCGCGAGCACGCACAGGATCTCGATCAGCGCGAAGCCGCGCGTATCGCAGATGCCATCAGCGCGTGCCGCTGACAATGTCGGCCGCCGTTCCACTGCCGCCTTCCTGACCGTCCGACCCGAGCGAGATGATCTCGTAGGGCGCGCTCGGGCCCGGCGAGCGATAGACATAGATGTGCCCCCAGGGATCACTCGGCACCACGCCGCCGCGCAGATAAGGCCCATTCCAGCCGGCCTGATTGGTATTGCGGGTCAGCGCGGCTAGGCCTTCGTTGGATGTCGGATAGCGCCCGAGATCGAGAAAATAGAGATCGAGCGCACTGGAAAAACTCTCGATCTGGATCTTCGCCGCCTTCGCCTTGGATTCGCTGAGATAGTTCAGCACGCGTGGCCCGACCAACGCCATGATCATCCCGATGATGGTGATGACGACCAGCATCTCGACCAGGGTGAAGCCCGCCTCCCCGCAGGCCCCGCGCCGCCGGCCGCGCCTCGACGATGGATGTTTGGTCACTTCAAGCCTCTCCCATTCCCATGGCCTAACCGACTATCTGACTCACCGACATCAACGCGGTCATCACCGACGTGATCAGGCCTCCGACCACCAGCGAGATCGCGATGATCGCCGCCGGTCCCGCGATGCCGACGGCACGGTCCAGCGTGCGCTGCAACTTGACCTCGTAGAATTCGGCGACGCGTCCGGACAGCATCGGCAATTGTCCTGTCTCGTCGCCGAGCCGGAGCATGCGCACCGCCATCGCCGGCAGCGCCTCCGTCTCGGCGAGCGCGTCGGACAGCTTCGAGCCGTGGCGGACCCGGTCGGCCGCATCGCTCCAGACCGTAGACGGGCCGGTGGTTGCCATCATGTCGATCAGGATGCGCATCGTGGTGGTGAGATTGACCCCGCTGCCGAGCAGCAGGCCGAGATTGCGGCAGAACAGCGCCGTGCGGTACGCCCTCATCACGTTGCGGATCGCGGGCAACCGCACGATCGCATTGGTGATGCCGCGGCGGACGCGCTCCCGCCGGAGCAAGAGCCACGCCGCCGCGATGGTGGTCGCAAGCCCGGCCAGGACCGCATCGGAATTGCCGCGCAGGAAGGTCGAGATGTTGAGGAAGACACCGACGATCGGATCGACCTTGGCGCCGAAATCCTGCAACACGCTGGCGAACTGCGGCAGCACGAAGGTGAGAAAGAACAGCAGCACGCAGCCGGCCGCGCCGAGCACGAAGAGCGGATAGCGGATCGCATCCGACAGCCGGCGCCGCAACGCCTCGCTGCGCGCGCGTTCGCCGGCCAGCACCTCCAGAACCTGATCCAGCGAGCCCGAGGCCTCGCCGACACGCACCAGCGCGATATACATCGGCGGAAACAGCCCCTCATGCCGCGCCAGTGCCTCGGCAAAGCTCTCGCCCGCAACAACGCGCGACCGGATGTCGGCGACGACGGGGCGCAGCCGGCCGAGATCGGGATCGGCCACCAGCAGTTCCAATCCGTCATTGATGCGGGCGCCGGCGCGCAGCAGCAGCGCCAGATCGCGGGTGAGGATGGTGATGTCTTCGGGCTTCGGCCTGTTGAACAGGCTGAGCACACTGCCGGTCGCGCCGCCCTCTTCCGGCGTGACGTTGTCGACCAGCACGAGGCCGAGCCGCTCGATCCGCTGCGCGACGTCGCCGGGCGCGGGCGCGGCGATGGCGCCGGAGACCAGTTCGCCGTTGGCATTGAGTGCGCGGTAGCGATAGTTCGGCATGCGCTAGCGCACCGTCGTGACGCGGAAGACCTCGGGCACGGTGGTGAGCCCGGCCCGGCACTTGGCGACCGCGTCCTCCAGCATCGTCGTCATGCCACTCCGCATCGCGGCAGCGTCGATCGAATGGGAGTCGGTCTGCGGGCCGATCAGCGTGCGCACCTCGTCGGACATTTCCAGGATCTCGAACACGCCGTTGCGGCCGCGATAGCCGGTGCCGCCGCAGCGTTCGCAGCCGCCGGCCTCGTGCACGACCTCGCCGCACTTGAAACCGATCACCGCAATCCGCGGATCCCTGGCGAGATCGGCCTCGGTCAGCGCGTGCGCCACCTTGCAGCGGTCGCAGAGCATGCGCACCAGTCGCTGCGCCACCACGGCACGCAACGTGGACTTCAGCAGGAACCCCTCGATGCCGAGATCGATCAGGCGCGGCACGGCCGCCGCCGCGGTCTCGGTGTGCAGCGTCGTCAGCACGAGATGGCCGGTCAGCGCCGCATGGATCGCGATATGCGCGGTCTCGGCGTCGCGAACCTCGCCGACCATGATCACGTCGGGGTCCTGGCGCACGAAGGCGCGCATGGCCGAGGCAAAGGTCAGCCCGATCGACGGCTTGACCTGGGACTGGTTGATGCCGGGAATTTCGTATTCGACGGGATCCTCGATGGTGAGGATCTTGCGCGTCGGCTCGTTCAGGATCGACAGCATGGTCGCAAGCGTCGTGGTCTTGCCGCTGCCGGTCGGTCCGGTGACGACGACCATGCCGTGCGGCATCGCCAAGAGGCGCGTCATCGCGCTCTCGTCGCGCGCACCGAGCCCGAGCTTGCTCATCTCCAGCAGGCCGCGATCGCGCGGCAACAGACGGATGACGGCACTCTCCCCATGCTGCGTCGGCATGGTCGCGACGCGGACGTCGATCTCGCTGCGTCCGACCCGCACGCGGGCGGCGCCGTCCTGCGGCAGGCGCCGTTCTGCGATGTTGAGGCTGGCGAGAATCTTGATGCGCGAGATCAGTGCCTGCGGCGGGATGCCGTGCGGCGACGGCAGCGCGCGCAACAGACCGTCCACGCGCATGCGCACCGTGAGCCCGGCACGGAACGGTTCGACGTGAATGTCGCTTGCGCGCAAGTCCATGGCGCGCTCCAGCAGATCGTTAAGCGCACGCACCACCGGCGCGCCACTGGCGAGATCGCGCAGGCTCTCGATGTCGTCGTCGGACTGCTGCGCAACGCCCCTGCCGCTTCGATCGGCATTTGCGTCGTCGGCCTCGGCCCGTTGATCGAGGACCGTGGTAATGTCCTCATATGACGCCACGACGACATCGACCGGCGTTCCGAACACGATTTCGGCGGCGCGAATGGCTGCCGTGTCGGAGGGGTCGGCGACAGCCAGCCGAAAAACGTCATCCGACGCACTGAATGGGAAGATTGTGGATTCGCGCAGGAAACGGCGCGAAAAACCGTCGAGGCGAGGCGTCGCCGCGAGCAGTTGCGGAAGGCTCAGCCGCGTCAGGCCGAAATGATCGGACACTTCGTCGGCGAACTCCGCGGCGGAAAGATCGGTCGCCTCCCACAATTCGCGCAAGGGACGCGTGATCGCGGGATTGGCGGATTTGTCGGCATGGGCATGCGCCCGCTGCGGCAATGCGTATTTTTCCAGGAGGTGCTGCCGGAAGCTATCAGCGGAGCGGTCGCGCATCGCACTCACAGCGTTGACCTTGTTACCTGAATGCAACAACTTCGGCGGGTTACGGAAGGCCCTTTGCCCTTGACTTATTTCTTAGCAAAAACATAATCGTGGCGCAAATTATTGCGCGTCCGAACCAAGGGGGATCGGATGCCATCTCCAGTCACATCCAGCGTTGGCAGGCGTATTTTGTTTGAGGTGGTCCAGCCGCTCTTGCGTCTTCGCTCAGCGTTGACTGGAACGCTCGTTCTGTTGTCGTCCGCCTTCCTGCTCACGGCCTGCATCGTCACAGCGGACCAGTCGATCGAGGCGGATCCAAAGGATCCGCGCGCGCAGGACATCGCCGACAAGGTCCGCTCCCTCGACCTTCAGCCGCGACAACCTTCGGATGCGGGGGCAAGCGGCATTGCGCAGGCGAAATCGTCAAGGCCTGCGATCTATCTCAGCGATGGTGCAACGCCGCAAGGCGGCGCGATCGCAGAGCGCGACGACAGCGGCGGCAGCGGTTACGACCTCAATTTCGAGAACGCGCCGGTCGCCACCGTCGCAAAGGTCATCCTTGGTGACGTACTCAACGTCGGCTACACGATCGACCCGCGCGTACAGGGGACCGTCACGCTCGCCTCGGTGCGCCCCGTCCCCAAGGCCGACGCAGTCTATGTGCTGGAGAATGCGCTGCGCATGTCCGGCGTGGCGCTGGTGCGCGACCGCACCGGCTACCGCCTGCTGCCGGCGCCGGAAGCCGGTCCCGGCGGCATCGATCGCTCCGCCAACGCCGCCGCCGGCCAGGGCATCACGGTGGTGCCGCTGCGCTATGTCTCGGCCCAGAACATCTTCAAGCTGCTCGACGCCTTCGGCGTGAAGGCCTCGACCATGCGTCCCGACAGTGCCCGCAACACGCTGCTCGTCAGCGGCAGCGGCACCGACCGGGCGACCGCGGTCGACACCATCCTCTCCTTCGACGCCGACTGGATGCGCGGGCAATCGGTCGGCATCTTCCCGGTGCGCAACTCCACGCCGGAGCCGCTCATCACAGAGATGGAAAAGATCATGGATTCGGGCGAAGGCGGCCTGAGCCAGAGCGTGGTCAAGTTCCAGTCGATCAGCCGCCTCAACTCGATCCTGGTCGTCAGCCAGAAGCCGGAATATCTCAAGCGCGCGCAGGTGTGGATCGCGCGGCTCGACCGCTCCGACACCGACGGCGTGAACCTGAAATCCTATCCGCTGCGCTACGGCAATTCCAAAGCGGTGGTGGCGCTGCTGAACGAGATCCTGTTCAGCCAGAGCGCGACCAGCACGTCGTCGCTCGACAATTCCGCGAGCCAGATTTCGCCGGGCGCGGGCATCGCGACGTCCTCGTCCGGGACCAATCCGGTAGCCTCGCTCAGCGCACTTCCGACCGCAGCTGCGGGTGCGGCAACCCCGGTCACCGGTGCGCCCGGCTCGCCGCTGGCCGCGCGTTCCACCCCTGCCGTGGCCGGCGCACCCGGCCAGGACAACGGCTCCGGCTCGCTGCTCGGCACGGCTGCGAAACCGGCCGGTGCGGTGCTCCAGAACGTGCGGATCACCGCCGACGTCACCAACAACGCCGTGCTGGTCTATGCCAACGCGGAATCGCAACGCGTCGTCGAGCAGACGATCCGGCAGATCGACCGGCCGCAGCGCCAGATTGCGATCGAGGCGACCATCGCCGAGGTCACGCTGAACGACCAGTTGAACTATGGCGTGCAGTTCTTCCTGGCGAGCCAGAAAGGCTCGATTTCCAACACGGTCTCCGGCATCAGCAACAGCGCCACGGTCGGCAGCAACACCGAGCCGGCGAGCAACGCCGTCAATGCCGCGGCCGGCGCCCTGCTCGGGCGCGCATTGCCCGGCTTCAACTTCCTGATCGGTGCGGAAAACTCGCCGCGCGTCGTGCTCGACGCGCTGCACGGCATCACCAACGTCAAGGTGCTTTCGAACCCGTCGCTGGTGGTGCTGGACAATCAGGCGGCGACGCTGCAGGTCGGCGACCAGGTTCCGTTCTCGACCGGCACCGCGACCGTGCTGACCGCCAACAACACCGTGGTCAACACCATCGACTACAAGAACACCGGCATCATCCTGCGCGTGCTGCCGCGCGCCAACGCCAACGGCAACGTCGTGCTCGACATCGAGCAGGAGATCTCGAGCGTCGCCGCCGGCAGCGCCAACTCGCTGACGCCGACGATCTCGCAGCGCCGGGTCAAGAGCTCGATCGCGGTGACCAGCGGTCAGACCGTGCTGCTCGCCGGCCTGATCAGCGAGACCGAGAACAGGCAGCGCCAGGGCCTGCCGATCCTGGATTCCATTCCGGGCGTGGGCGACGCCTTCTCGCATCAGACCAACACACGCGCCCGCACCGAGCTGATCCTGTTCATCCGCCCGACCGTCATCAAGGACGGCGTCGATGCGCATGTGATCGCCGAGGAAATGCGCAGCAAGATGAACAGCCGCCTGGTCGGCACCAGCAATCCGGTCGTCACGGTGAACCCGCCCACGGCGGCGCGCTAGTGGCGTGACGGACCCGGTCGCGAACGACGGGACGGGCTCTCCGCTCGCGCTCAGCCTCGCGCTGCTGCTGGGTGTGCTTGCAAGCCTCGTCGCAGCGCCGGGCGCCGAAGGCCTCTACGGCGCGTTCCTCGCCGCGCTGATGTTCGCGATTGCGGCGCACGATGCCCGCCATTATCTCATTCCGAACGAGCTGACCGGCGCGGCCTTCGCGCTCGCTTTGCTCCGCGCGGGCGGATTCGCGCTGGAGACGGGCGCCGACGCGATGCTCTGGGCAGTCGTCCGCGCCGTTTCGGTCGCGCTCCCGCTCCTGCTCCTGATGCTGCTCTACCGGCGCTGGCGCGGCCGCGACGGGCTCGGGCTCGGCGACGTCAAGCTCGCCGCGGTCTGCGGCGCCTGGCTCGAGCTCACGACGGTGGCCGCAGTGATCGAGCTTGCGGCGCTGGTCGCGATCGGCGCCTATGTCGCCAATGCCGCGCTGCGAAGAAAGCGGCTCCGCGCCACGGCCTTCCTGCCGTTCGGGCTCTTCCTGGCGCCGGCGATCTGGATCGGCTGGCTGGGCGAGGTCTGGTACACCAACTGGCTCGGCGGCTGGCCGGGTTAGGGTGATCCGGCAAATCGTCATTCAGGGCGGCAGACAAAAAACCCCGAAAACAACCCCATGCACAGTAGCGGGGTGCAGCCTTGTCAATGACTTGACGACCGGCGCGGACACTTTGCGGATTTTACGAATCCCCTTTGACACGTCGGGCAAAACACCGGCATGATGTCATCATGGCGATAGCGCCACCCGCCCCCGTGCCGAGCGCGGCCGATGGCGTGGCGCTTGTCAGGGCCGGCGGATCAGTGCTCTCGGCTCGGCGCCCATTCCAGCGCCCGCAGACGAGCCTGGGCGATCTCTCCCCGGGTCATCTTGGTCGTGACGGCATCGCGGATCCGGGCCCGCGCCTCCCGCGCCGGCGGCGGCGCGGCGGCCGTCGACAGATTGAGCCATTTCGAGGCCTCGACGATGTCCTGCGGCACGCCCTGGCCGCGGTCGTAGAGCAGCCCGAGGGAATATTGCGCGCGGCTGTCGCCCTGCTCGGCCGCCCGCCGGTACCACATCGCAGCTTCCGTGTAGTTCCGCGGCACGCCGCGGCCGGTCTCGAACTGGAAGCCGAGATAGGTCTGCGCCGCCGCATTGCCCCGCTCGGCGAGCGGAATGAAGATGCGCGAGGCCCTCACATAGTCCTGGCGCTGGAAGGCGGAGACGCCCTGGCGCAACGACTGGGCGTGGGCACCGGCCGGCGCCGCGAGCACGGGTGCCGCGATCACGAGGACAAGAACGGCAAGCCGCAGCGAGCGGACCAGACGACGACAATTCATATCTGGGCGTGTCCTACTCATTACCGGCTTCTCATCGATGGCAGCTGCCACAGGTTATTCCGGCCGGATGACGGAATCCAGATCACGATTGCCCGTCTCCAGCAGCCGCTCTTGCCGGCGGCCCGCCGCGCCACTCGCGCGACGGCCGGCCGAGAGCGGCTTTTATCCAGTCCGACACGCGATGATAGTGTCGCTCAAAAAGCAGCGCGAAAACATAAGCAAGGGCGTTCGCCACGATGACCGCGAATAGCGATCTCCAGATGGAGACGTTCGGCCAGACACTGAAGATCAACCGCAACGTCGTGAGATGGATTAGAAAGAGCGAGTAGGAATAGTCGGCAGCAAGGTTGATCAGCGTGGCCAGCCGATGCGGCATGATGCGGACGTGCTGCGACACCAGGATCAAGCTGAGGAACGACAAAACCAGTATGGGATATTGCCCCAGGTTTGCATCATCGCCGGGCGTGCGCTGGATCAGCCAGGTCGCCAGGGTGACGACGAATGCCAGACACCAGAACAGGACATTCGGCCGGTACCCGATCACGCCTTTTACGACGTAATAAGAGGCAAAGGCCATAAGCCACAGCACGAACAGCGCGCGATCGGTGCCCGGGATGTTGGAGAAATAGGCGAGCGGCATGAAAGAAAACGGCGCAGCAACGAGGCTGCACAATAGAACGTTCTTGCCGCAGAGCAGAAAGTATATCGCACCCACGAAGAAGTAGATGTGAAACTCAAGTGCAACCGAAGTCAATTGCCCGGCCGTCCCGAATGTGCCTACACTCAGACAGCAAGGCACGTTCTGCTGCATGAACAAGTTGCCTATGTAGGTTTTCAAATCGACCGGATCCGCGACAATTTCGATGTCGGACCATCGGAGACCAAGCGTCGCGAGTCCAATAGCCAATATGGCCGGCAGGTAAGCCGTATAGATCCTCGCGAACCGCTCAATGCCGAAGTCAACCAAACCGTAGGAAGGCGACTCTGACTTGCTATCGAGGGTGTAGGCAATCAGGAAGCCGGACAGAACAAAGAACAACAAGACACCATCAGCGGGGACATAGGTCTTCCCAAGCCCTCCAACACCCCAAGCATGTCCGATACAAACCACTTGCGCCGCGATTGCTCTCAAGAGATTCAAGGTGACGGAGGTATCGTTTTTCGCCGGGTCCAGGCTAATCATGGAATCGAGCGTTCCTGACCGTGTCGATGTTGCTTCGGTGTCTAGTCTCGCTCTGTGAATTCCATCCCGGGCTCGAGGCGAAAAGCCAGTACCTATCGACGAGTATTGGAATTCCCAATCCCTGCCGGAGCAGCAATCCGGGCACGTGGCGAGAGTTAGACGAACGGCCAGACTTAATGGAAGACGCGGCGCCGTGCTATACGCGCTTGCGGCAAGGGCGGACCAACCGTGCACGTTTTGCGCGCATAAGACAAAAGCCCCGGGCGAAGATCGCCCGGGGCTTTGTGCATACGGTAATGGGGGAGATGGACTACTTGTAGCCGCCCGCCGACCCTGGTGTGGTGTCCGGACCGTTGCCGTTAATCTGATTGTCGCCATAGGACAGCACGGTGCCCGCCGTCGCAATTCCCGCATTGTTCACGATCATGGACCGACCGATGCGGATATTCGCGACACCACCCTGAGCAACGCCGGTACTGAGGCTCTCGGAGATGTTGCTGTTGTTGACCTGCAGATTGACCGATCCCTGGGCATTCACGCCGACGAAGTTCTTGTTGATGGAGGAATTGTTGATGAGAACCTTGGCACTCCCGCCATTTGGATTGATCAGAACGCCGGTGCCGTCGATGCCAGAGCCGTTGTGCGAGATGATACTATCCCGGATCATCAACAATGCTCCGGCGTTGCTCGGGGTGAACGAGACGCCAATGCTACCCGCGGAGTTGAAATCCCTGATGAAGCAATGCTCGATGACCACCGAAGCCGCCTGCAGGACCGTGACGCCCTTCAGTCCGGTGCCGAAGCCCTCGATGTCCAGGCCGCGCAGCACGATGTGGTCGGTCGCGGCAGCGTTGATGATGACGCCGTTGGTGCCGGCCGCCAGGATGCCGCCGATGGTGCCTTCGCAATAGATCGAGATCGCCTTGGTGATGGTCACGACGCCGAAGCCACCCGGGTCGAGACAATTGATCTCGCCGCCAGCCGCCGTTTTCGAGATCGCGCCGGGAAAGGTCTTGCAGGGCGCGGTGCGGCTGCACGGATTGGCGTCGTCGCCCACGCCGGACACCCAGGTTCTTGAGGCTTGCGCGTGAGCCGGCTGCGATGCGATCACTGGTATGAACAATCCCGCCACCAGCGCCCAGAGTGCAATTCGACGCATTTCGTCCTCCCGAGATGAAGCTGAGATATCAGCTTGTTGCCATGCACAAATCTTCGCTGCCGCAGCCCGCGCTTTGGCGCGTGCACGGCATCATTTTCACATTTCGCTGAAACTTCCCCCGCCCTTTTCGGCGTCCGCAATAGGCTTTCGTGGTCTAAATGGCTCGATACGCAACGCTATTTGGAAAAGCGGAAACGGACTTTGTCGGCATTTCGTCACGCAACCGTTGCGTGATGCACCGCAGGCTTTCTAGTGGTCGCACTGGATCAGACAAGGTTCAATTTTGACGCGCTTTTTTTTACTCTTAAACTTGCCCTCGCCGTCGTCAGCATAGTGCAGGCGCGGCATTGAAGACAATGAGGATCAGCGGATCACGAAAATTATCCTCCATGTCCCACTGATCGCGACGTTACACCCAAGTTGTGACGGAAATGGCCGCGCCAGGTCTGCGCCGATTCGACGCGAGGAGGGTCGCGCCGTCAGCCGAGCATGAAACGGTCATGACGGCCGGGGCGGGATTGCACTCCGTTGGCTGCCGGGAAAGCAGTCACGCTATCAGATGCCAATCCAGACCAGCCGAGGGAGCCCCCATTGAAGAATCGCCGTTGAGATCCTGATGGAAACTCGCCTCGAGAGCTTCGAGGGCGGCGCTCGCGCCCGATACGACCCCGCCCACGGCATTGGCATTGACGTTGCCGTTCGTATCCGTGTTCCAGACCGTGTACTGGTCGGTACCGGGCAGATGGAGCGCGACTTCGAAGCCGCTGGCGGTCTGTTCTGCGCCAATGAAAGTCCAACTGCCGAACTGACCGACCGTCACCGCCGGGCCGCCGTATTTCAGTACGGGACCAGTCCCACCCGAAGCGGGGTTCAGATAGTAGTTGTTGTTCGCCACCACCAAGCTGGTCGCGCCGAAGACTTCGATTACGTTGGGAGGGACTCCAATCGTGCCGTCGCCGTTGAGATCCTGATGGAAGCTCGTCTCGAGGGATTCCAGTGCGGAACTCGCGCCCGACACGACCCCTCCCACGGCATTGGCATTGACGTTGCCATTCGTATCCGTGTTCCAGACCGTGTACTGGTCGGCACCGGGCAGATGAAGGGCGACTTCGAAACCGCCGGCGGTCTGCTCTGCACCAATGAAGCTCCAACTGCCGAACTGACCGACCGTCACCGCGGGGCCGCCGTATTTCAATACCGGACCAGTCCCACCCGAAACGGGATTCAGATAGTAATTGTTGTTCGTCACCACCAAGCTGGTCGCGCCGAAGGATTCGATCACGGTGCCTGGGACGCCAATCGTGCCGTCGCCATTGAGATCCTGATGGAAGCTCGTCTCGAGGGATTCGAAGGCAAAGCTCGAGCCCGAGACAATCCCTCCCACGGCATTCGCGTTGACGTTGCCGTTCGTATCCGTGTTCCAGACGGTGTACTGGTCGGCACCGGACAGATGAAGCGCGACTTCGAAGCCGCTGGCGGTCTGTTCTGCGCCGATGAATGTCCAACTGCCGAACTGACCGACCGTGACCGCCGGACCGCCGTATTTCAGTACGGGACCATCCCCACCCGAAACGGGATTGAGATGGTAGTTGTTGTTCTCCACCACCAGGCTGGTCGCACCGAAGGATTCGACCACGACGGGGCTGAGCAGGCTCGTCAGAGCCGCGCTCGACATCGTCTGGTCTGCAAATTGGAAGGACTCGATGCCGGTGACGGTATCGGTGCCATCAGGCGAGCCGGAACGCTGGTCGGTGACCGTAAAGGTCTGCGAGCCGGAATTGTAGGCGAAGCTGTAGTTCGCGTAATTGCCCGAATACACCGCCTTGTCCGAGCCCGATCCGCCGGTCAGCGTGTCGTTGCCACCGCCGCCGGTCAGCGTATCGTTGCCGTTGCCGCCGTTCAGCGCGTTGGAGATGGCGTTGCCGACGATGGTGTCGTTGCCGGAACCGCCGATGGCGTTGTCGATGTAGGAACGCGCGTCGCTGTTGTAGAGATAGGCATTGTAGACGTTGCCCGAGGCGTAATGGCCATTGCCGAGATTGGCCAGTTGAACCGACGAGAACACGGACGACGCACCCGGATTGAGGTTGATGCTCAGGTTCGTCGTGTAGTTCGACAGGTCGTAGGTATCGACGCCGCCGCCGTCCCAGATCGTCTCGTAGATGCGATTGGCCGAGCCACCGGCACCGCCATTGTCGGCCGGCTGGCCAACGCCGTTGATGAACTCCTGCCCCGTGGTCGCGCTCCAGGTATAAACGGTGGTCCCGCCCTGGGTCGTGTAGTTCGCGCCGTACATCGTCTGCAGCGCGAGGATATCGTTGGCCATGTAGGTCTGCGGATATCCATAGGCTTCGTTGGTGTAGCCGCTGGTCGTCGAAGCACCGACATAGCTGCGATAGCTCATGACGGTGTATTCGCTGTCGTCGTGCGCGCTCGGCACGGCGACGTTGGCGACGCCGCCCGTTTCCTGGCTGTGCTTGAGGCCGAGGGCGTGTCCAAGCTCGTGCAGCGCGGTCGTGAAATAGTAATTGCCGAGCGCGGCAAGCGAATAGTTGTACTGGGTTCCGAACCAGATGTCGCCGCCGGAGGCGTAGTTGCCGGGGTAATAGGCGTAGGAGGTCGGGTTGGCCGCCGGCGACTGCGCGATCATGATGTCGGCGCCGTTCGTCCCGGCGTACTGGATGCTGGCGTTGGTGTAGCCGAGGATCAATCCGATCGCGTAATTGATCGCCGCCTGCATCTGGGTGGGCGCCGAGGCAAAGCCCGATGTCGTCGGCTCGCTGCTGCCTCCGGTATACGGATTGGCGTAATCGCTGGAAGCGTCGGGAAAGCTGTAGGTGATCGTGCCCGACCATTTGATGCCCGACAGCAGGCCGTCGATGTCAGCATTGTTGGTCCTGGTGGTCGTGACCGCGGTTGCCAAAGGGAACTCCGAAGCAGCAAGCCCCGTCCGATTCAGGGCGTTAAACAGATGATTCTAGCTAGAGAGTTGAACGTTTGGTTTAAATTGGGCGAGGCCGTCCGGAGTTCTTCCGAAACGTCCTGTTAGCCATCAAATCCCGTAGTCATACGGGACAAGAAACAAGGATGCCGGTGGCGGCAAACCTGCGAGGTCTGCAAAAGAATCATGAAACGATGTCGGCTCGCCGCCGGTCTGCTGGGCGCCCTGATGGCGCTCGCCGGGCCGGATCATTCATCCTCTGGAGGACTGCCTGCCATGGTGGGGAAAGCCAATGCGGACGAGCGCGGCAAGCAGGGGCCCGCAGCCTCCATGCCGAGGGCCCGCGATCCTTCCGCAGCCGTCGCCGAGGAGTACGAAGCCGCCCGCCGGCAGGGAACGCGGGAGGCGTTCGAACTCTTCATCGCACGTCACGGCGACTCCCCCCTGGCCGAGCAGGCACGGGCCGAACTGAAGCGAATGTCGCGCTGATCCGCCACGCATCGCGGCAGCCCGGTCAGGCCTTGCATTCGACAGGCAGCATCCGCGTCGGCCCAGACCTGCCGCAGGATGCCTTGCCGCGTGGTCTTTCGGCACTATGGTAGGCCCGCAATCTGTCCCGGAGCCTTTCAAGATGCCCTTCCCGCATGCCTCGGATGCCCTGTCCCGCTTCACCGTGCTCGATTTGACCCGCGTCCGCTCCGGGCCCACCTGCGTGCGGCAGCTCGCGGACTGGGGCGCCAGCGTGATCAAGATCGATGCGCTGACCGAGGATGCCGGCGGCGAGCAGCCGGGCGGGCCGCGGCGCGGTTCCGACTTCCAGAATCTGCACCGCAACAAGCGGGCGATGACGCTGAACCTGAAGGACGAGCGCGGGCTTGCCGTGTTCAAGCGCCTCGCCGCCAAGGCCGACGTCGTGGTCGAGAATTTCCGGCCCGACGTGAAGAAGAAGCTCGGCATCGACTATGAGAGCCTGCGCGAGATCAACCCCGGCATCGTCTATGGCAGCATCTCCGGCTTCGGCCAGGACGGCCCCTATCACAAGCGGCCGGGCTTTGATCAGATCGCGCAGGGCATGGGCGGGCTGATGTCGATCACCGGCGCGCCGGGCGAAGGTCCGATGCGGGTCGGCATTCCCGTCGCCGACCTCACCGCCGGCCTGTTTTGCGCCATGGGCATCCTCACCGCGCTGCTGGAGCGCGAGGTCTCGGGCAAGGGCCAGTGGGTGCAGACTTCGCTGCTCCAGGCCCAGATCTTCATGCTCGACTTCCAGGCCGCGCGCTGGCTGATGGAGAAGGAGGTCGCCAAGCAGGCCGGCAACAACCACCCGACCAGCATCCCGACCGGCGTGTTCAGGACCTCGGACGGCTACATCAATATCGCCACCACGGGCGGGCGGATCTGGGAACGTTGCGCGCAGGCGATCGGCGCGCCCGAGCTTTACAGCCATCCCGACTACGCGACGGCCCCTGCCCGTTCCAAGAATCGCGACGCGCTCAACGCCGAGATCGAAAAGCGCACCGTGACGAAATCGACCGACACCTGGGTCCGCGAGCTCAACGAGGCCGGCGTGCCCTGCGGACCGATCTATGCCATCGACCAGATGTTCGAGGACGCGCAGGTCAAGCATCTCGGCATCGCGCAGGACGTGCCAAACGACGAGGGTCGCCACATTCGCCTGGTCGGCCAGCCCGTGACCCTGTCGCGCACGCCGAGCAGGATGGTGGCGCGGCCGCCGGAATTCGGCGAGCAGACCGACGAGGTGCTGAAGGAGTTCGGCTTTGGCACCGAGGAGATTGCCAGGCTCCGGGACGCCAAAGTGGTGTGAGCGCTCGCTCGAGGCCGCCAACGAAAGAGCCCGGCGCTTGCGCCGGGCTTTTTGATGTGCGGAGCGGCGCCCGCTCTCACGTGCCGCTGAAGCGGTAGTTCACGCCGAAGCGCAGGATGTTGTCGGTGACATGCGAGCGATAACCGACCACCAGAGGCGCGCCGCTGAGCGCGATCACGGGGGTCGCAAACGAGCCCGAGACGGTTCCGAGATCGACATGGAGATATTCGAGCCTGGCGCTCCAATTGTCGGCGAAGGCGCCTTCGATACCGGCACCCGCGCTCCAGCCGAGTCTGGTCGTGCTGTTGCTGAAGCTCGCCGAAACCGGCGTGAATGTTCCGCCGTCTGCGCCCGGGAAGCCGCCGACATTGATCGCGCTCACGCTGCCGGAGGTGGAGACGCGGCCATAGGCAAGACCGCCGGTGCCGTAGAACAGCACGCGCGGCGCCACCGCGACGCCAAGCCGGCCTCGGACGGTGCCGAACCAGTCCAGCTTCTGGGCGAGATTGAACGCAACAGGCAGCGCGGGATCGAACGTGTTGTCACCGCGATGGCCCGGCGTGCAGACGCCGTCCTGCAAACCGGCCGGTGCGCCCGCGCACAGCGCATCGAGACTGCCCTTCTGGCCGCCACCCTGGAAATCGGCCTCGAGGCCGACCACGAACATCTCGCGCTGCCAATTATAGCCGATCTGTCCGCCGCCAATGACGCCGTTGAGATCGAACTTGCCGGCGCCGGAGCTCAGCAGCGTGCCGCCCCTGCTGTCGATGAAGTCCGCATTGGTGGCCGAGCGGCCCCAGCCATAGCCGACATTGAGGCCGGCATAGAAGCCGCTCCAATTGTAGCCGGGATCGACGGCCACCGGCGGCGCCTTGGTATGGATGTGCGGCACCGCGAGATCGGCGGCAAGGGCGGGCGGCGCGAGCAGCATTCCGACCGCGGCCGCAAGCAGCAAAGTTCGTGTCATCAATTCTTCCCTCGACAAACGGCGTTGCCTGTTCGCCTGCGCGCAAGATGCGCCGGCGATTCAGTGCGGCGACACTAGGGAAGAGCGCATCGCTCCGCGTCGTGCGAACGAAGGTCAGTCGTTTGCAGGATGCAGGTCCGCGATCGCCTGCGCGAAGCAGGCGCGGGCAATTCGCGTGATCGCGAAATCACCATTGTTTCAGCGGGTTTTGGTGCGGAGATGAATTTTGCGAAATGACGCGATGCCACCGCAAGGCGCTCGATCCGGACAGCTGCGGCCTTCCGATCAGCGCAAATGAAGCTGCGGGCGTGGCAGGGTCGCAACAGATCGGTCGCGTCGTCCGATCGTCGGCCCTGCGCCATTTCCGGAAATCAGGACAGAAACGACAAAGCCCGGCGCGAGCCGGGCTTTGCTTCTTGTAGACGCCTTTGTTGATCTTAGTACCTGGCGACCACCGGACCAGCGAACTGATAGTTGATACCGGCGCGCAGGATGTGGTCGGTGAAGTGCGAGGACACGTTGGCGCTGATCGGCAAAGCGGGCGACAAGGTGAACGGGCCGGAGGAGAAGCGGCCAAGATCCATGTAGAGGTACTCGAGCTTGGCGCTCCAGTTCTGGGTGATCTTGCCTTCGATACCCACGCCGGCGGTCCAGCCGGCGCGCGTGGTGGAGCTCGAGCCGACAGAGCCGATCGGCACGCCGGCGGCGTTGAACCCGGTCATCGTGCCCGTGGTCTTGATCTCGCCGAAGGCCAGACCGCCGGTGCCGTAGAACAGCACCTTCGGGGTTGCCAGGATGCCGACGCGGCCGCGGAGCGTACCGAACCACTGGAGGCTCTGATCGACGGTCAGGGTCGTACCGGCCAGACCGCCGGCGGGAAGGAAGGTCAGGCCGGGAAGACAGACGCCGCCGGCGGGCGCGACGGTGCCGACGCAGGAGTAGCCGGCGCGGCCCTTCTCACCCGACCACTGCAGGTCACCCTCGATGCCGAACACCCAGTTCGAACTCTGCCAGTTGTAGCCGGCCTGGCCGCCCGCGATGCCGCCGTTCATGTCGAACGAGGCATTGGTGATCGAGCCGGCGGGAGGCGCGATCGGAAGGCCGGTTACCGGGCTGAAATAGGAGACGTCGGTGCTTGAACGGCCCCAGCTATAGCCGCCATTGCCGCCGACGTAGAACCCGGTCCAGCTCCAGACCGGATCGACCATGACCGGAGCCTTCACATAGGGCCTTGCCGCCAGGTCAGCAGCCATTGCACCCGTCGCGAACAGCGACATCGCCGCTGCCAGTCCAATCACGATCCGCTTCATGAAAATTCCCTTTCCGCACAAATTCGTGATGAAAACATAAGCTGGGGGGCGCCCAAGGGCTGTGCCGGGGCAGCAACAACCGGAAACAATCTGGGTGTGTCATACCTAGGACCAGGACGACATGGCGCCTATAGGTCTGACTCCAGAGAGGATTTCCGCCTACCGCGGCGCCGGCCTGGGCCCCTGCGACAATCCGACGCGGGACAGCAAAGCGTCGATCACAGGCCAGAACAGCAGCACAATCGCCAGGGTCGTGATCGAGCCGACCAGGCCGTTCGACCAGAACACCTTCAGGTTGCCGCCGGAGCCGATCATCGACAGGCGGAAGGCATCCTCGGCCCGGTTGCCGAGCACGAGCGCCAGGGTGAACGGCGCAAGCGGAATGCCGATCTTCTTGAAGACGTAGCCGACGACGCCGAAGCCGAGCATCAACCAGATGTCGAACATCGCGTTCTGGATCGCATAGGCGCCGATCGCGCAGGAGACCACGATCATCGGCGCCACCGCGGCGAACGGCACGCGCAGGATCGAGGCGAAGATCGGCACCGTCGTCAGCACCAGCACGAGGCCGACGACGTTGCCGAGATACATCGAGGCGATCAGGCCCCAGACGAAGTCCTTGTGCTCGACGAACAGCAGCGGGCCGGGATTGAGGCCCCACACCATCAGGCCGCCGAGCAGGATCGCTGCGGTGCCGGAGCCGGGAATGCCGAGCGCCAGCATCGGCAGCAGCGCCGCGGTGCCGGAGGCATGCGCCGCGGTCTCGGGCGCGAACACGCCCTCGATGCGGCCCTTGCCGAAGCTCTCGGGATCCTTCGAGAAGCGCTTGGCGAGGTTATAGCCCATGAAGGACGCCGCGATCGCGCCGCCCGGGGTGATGCCGAGCCAGCAGCCGATGAAGGAGGAACGCAGCAGCGTCACCCAGTATTTCGGCAGGTCCTTCCACACGCTCAGCACGACGCGCAGCGAGATGCTGGCGGCATGTCCGCGCAGCGCCAGGCGCTCCTCCATCGTCAGCAGGATCTCGCTGATGCCGAACAGGCCGATGACGGCGACGAGGAAGTTGATGCCGCGGAGCAGCTCGGCCGAGCCGAAGGTCATGCGCAGATTGCCCGACACGGTGTCCATGCCGATGCCTGCGAGCAGGAGCCCCAGCGACATCGAGATGACCGTCTTGTGCTTGGCCTCGCGCCCGAGGCCGACGAAGGAGCAGAAGGTCAACAGATAAACCGCGAAGAACTCCGGCGGGCCGAACTTCAGCGCAAAGGACGAGATCATCGGCGCGAGGAAGGTGATCAGGAGCACCGCGACCAGCGAGCCGATGAAGGACGACGTGAACGCCGCGGTCAGCGCCTCCGCCGCCCTGCCCTGCTGCGCCATCGGATAGCCGTCGAACGTGGTCGCGACCGACCAGGCCTCGCCCGGAATGTTGAACAGGATCGAGGTGATCGCGCCGCCGAACAGCGCCCCCCAGTAGATGCAGGACAGCATCACGATCGCCGAGGTCGGATCCATCGTGAAGGTGAGCGGCAGCAGGATCGCGACGCCATTGGGGCCGCCGAGACCGGGCAGCACGCCGACGAAGATGCCGAGCACCAGCCCGACCATCATCAGCAGCAGCGTCTTCCACGTCAGCAGGACGGCGAAGCCGTGAAGCAGGAGACCGAAAGCTTCCATCGCGGGTCCGCCTAACGGCCGAAGGCCGCTTCGAGCGGCCCTTTCGGCATGATGACGTCGAAGGCGACGTCGAAGGTGACGAACATGATCGCCGTGAACAGGAAGGCGGTGAGCAGCGACTTCCACAGCGCGATCTTGCCGACCAGGCGCATGAAGCCCGCGATCAGGAGGAAGCTCGCGACATAGAGGCCGAGGAACTGCGTCACCAGGCAGAACAGCAGCGTCGGCACGAACACCGCCATGACGCGGCGGGCCTGCGCGCGCGTGACGAAGGTCTCAGCTTCCTTGCGATGCGCGGCGAGCGCCACGACCAGGCCATAGAGACTGCCGCCGCCGAGAATGACGGAGAGGTAGAACGGGAAATAGCCGGGCTCGGGCCCGGTCGAATCCCAGGACGCGCCGGTGCGCCAATTGTCGTAGCCGAGCGTGGCGGCGAGCGCGAACAAGACAAGGCAGACGACGATCTCGATCGTGCCGGAGCTGACGACGGATGGCGAATCGTCCTCGGGCGCGGTCGGATCGTCGACGACGATTTCAAGATCGGTTTGGGACATGAACTCTGGTGCAAGTCTGGGAATTATTTACCTCTCCCCATTCTTGCGGGGAGAGGTCGGCGCGAAGCGCCGGGTGAGGGGCTCTCTCCACAGGCTCGACTCGTGGAGAGAGCCCCTCACCCCTGCCCTCTCCCCGCAACAACGGGGAGAGGGAGAAGAGAGACCGCTTACTTCGCGACGAACCCGGCTTCCGTCATCAGCGCCTTGTTGGTTGCATCGTCTTCCTCGAGGAATTGCACCATGTCCTTGCCGGTGATGAAGATCGGCTTAAGCGCCTGCTTCTCCATGTAGTCCTTGTACTCCGCGGTCTGCGTCACCTTGTGGAAAAGCTCGACATAGAATGCCTGCTGCTCCGGCGTGACCTTGCCGGGCAGGAACATCGCCCGCAGCATCAGGTACTGGACGTCGATGCCCTCCTCCTTGCAGGTCGGGATGTCGGCCCAGGACTGGGTGTCCGTCACCTTGCTGGTGTAGGAGATCCGCTCCTTGTCGAACACGCAGAGCGGCCGCACCTGGCCCGCGCGCCAGACTTCGAGGTTTTCGGACGGGTTGTTGACGTTGGATTCGGTGTGGTTGCCGACGAGCTGGGTCGCCGCCTCGCCGCCGGACTTGTAGGGCAGATAGGAGAATTTCGCGCCGGTCTTCTGCTCGAGGAAAATGGTCAGCACATGATCCTCTCGCTTGGAGCCGGTGCCGCCCATCTTGAACGGCGCGCTCGCCGCCTTCGCGGCGGCGACGAATTCCTTCACCGACTTCGGACCCGCGCTGTTGTCCCACAGCACGAACTGATCGAGCGCGATCACCGAGACCGGGGTCAGCTCGCGCCAGTTGAACGGGATCTTGGCCGACAGCGGCAGCATGTAGATCAGCGAATAGGCGATCAGCACCTTGTTCGGATCGCCCTCGCTGGACTTCATGTACATCAGCGCTTCCGCGCCCGATGCGCCGCCCTTGAGCGAGACCACGATCGGCTGCTTCATCAGATTGTTCTTCTGGATGGCCGCCTGCATCATCCGCGCCATCTGGTCGGAGGCGCCGCCGGCGCCCGCCGCAACCACGATCTCGACGGGTTTGGCCGGCTCCCAACCGGCAAAGGCCGGCGCGCCGCAAAGCACGGCCGCCAGCGTGACCGCGGCCTTCATTCCATGTCCCACAGCGCGTCTTCCCTATGTTATTGTTCGGATTGGAAATTCAAAGGTGAATTCCGCCGCCATTGTGCTGGCGAATCCGGCCGAGTTCAAGCTGTCCGATGTCATCCCTCTTATGACTTTGGAATGAGATTGGGCATGACGCAAAAGGCGCGGGCCCCTTTCGGGACCCGCGCCTCGGCTTCGGGAAGCTCGCCCGCCGCGGCCTACACGACCAGTATGTCGTGCTGGTTGAGCATCACGCCGGCCTGGACGCTGAGCAGGGCAACCGCCGCTCCCTGCGTCCCGTCGGCGCTGTAGTAGAGCGTCTGGTTTGCCGTGTCGAAATGGAACTGGGAGAAGCCCGAGAGCACGTCGTCACCGGAGGTCTCGAACGTCACGTTCGTCCCCGCCGTCAACCCGCCACCGAAGCCGCTCGCAGAGACGGCGATACGGTCCTGCTCGGTGGTGTTGTTGAAGTCGCTGACCGCGCTCGGTCCGGACGGCTGGAGGAAGGCGAAGGTGTCGTTGCCGCCGCCGCCGGTCATGACATTGCCGCTGGCCGTGGCGATCAGCACGTCGTTGCCGCCGCCTCCGCTCATCGTCTCGGTCCCGTTGCTGGCGATCAGGATGTCGTCACCGCCGGTGCCGGTCAGCGCGGTCGCGCCGGCCGCGTTGTTCATGATTGTGGCGGTCGCGGTGTTGGACGAGGTCGTCATCCCGTCGGAGGCCGTGTAGCTGAACGAGCCGCCGAGCGTTGCGTCATCGCCGAAGAAGGCATCCCCGAACTTGAAGGCACTGCCGCCCGAGCTCGTCGTGATGCTGCCGAGCGAAAGATGGTCGATGGTGTCGGGGTCGGTGTCGTTCAGGGCGAGCGCCCAGTTCGGGATCTGCACCGTTGCATTCGTTCCGACATCGGTGATCACCGTTTCGCTGACCGCAGTCGGCGCATCGTTGGTGCCGTTGATGGTGACGGTGACGTCCTGCGTCGTCGACCCGCCATTGTCGTCGGCAATGGTCACGAAATAATCCTGCGTCAGCGTCTGCCCCTGCGCCAGGAACTGGATGTCGGAATTGTCGACCGTGAAGTGCCAGGCCACGGATCCGGTGCCGCCCGCCTCGCTGACCGGATCGAGCGAGAACGTGCCGACGTAACCGCTGCCGTTCGGCAGGAAGCTCGCGCTGTGCGTATCCCCCGTCTCGGCGTCGGAGAACGACAGCGAGCCCGCCGTGGATTCGGTTGCCGGTCCCGTCGCCGGATTGACGTTGACGGAATCGAGGATCATGCCGGAGGAATCGTCCTCGTAGGAAAACAGCAGCTCCGTCGAGGACAGGGCGGCGTCGCCGATGAGATCGAAGGAATAGTGGTTGACGCCGGCCGGCACCTGACTGAGCGACAGGATCGTCGCGCCGTCCCACGACATCGAGAACGGCGTGTTGACGCCCTCGGCATCGCCAACGAGATCGAAGCTGACGAAATAGTGCTGGCCGGGCGTGGTCGCGACATTCTGCGACAGCGTCTCCGGGCCGCCGCTCGTCGGCAGGAGCTCGGCCGAATAGTGGCCGAAGCTGCCGCCGAACTCCAGCTGCGCCACGTGGATGTGGCTGCCGCTCACCGTCCAATCGGCAAGATTGCCGGTCTCGAAATCGCCGTTCAGGATCACCGGCGGACCTGCGTCTTCGGTGACCGATCCGCTGAGATTGGCCGATGTGACCAGCGGCTTGTCGTTGGCTCCCGCGATGTCGAAAGTCAGGGTGGTCGAGGCCAGATTGCCCTGGCCGTCATCGACCGTGAAGGTGAACTGATCGGTGACGTCGTCGCCGGCGTGCAGCGCGTCGACCGACGAATCCGCCACATAGCCGTAGGAGCCGTCGGCGTTGAGTACCAGCGTTCCGTGCGCGCCGGCCACCGAATGGCCGACATTGGCGGCGCTGCCGTTGACCTCGGTGACGGTCCGCGGCGTGCTCAGGTCGACCGGCTGGTTGACGTCGAAGAGGGCGCCGGTTGCGAGTGCCACACCGGCATCGGGGCCGTCGGTATCGGATATGGCAACGGCTACCGGCGTCAAGACCAGCGGATCGGCCGCACCGTCGATGGTCACGGTGACGATCTGGGTCGCGTTGGTGAAGCCGTCCCAGACGTTGACGTCATATTGCACCGTCAGCGTCTCGCCGACGCTGAGGAAGTCGAGATCGGCGTCGGCGATGCTGAAAGTCCAGTCGATGCCGCCGATTCCGGTCCCGGTGGAATCATTCAGCACCGTCGAGAGCGCCGACTGGAGGTCCACCAGCGTCTGGCCGGGGATGGCGAAACTGTTGGCCGACCACACCGCCGAATCCACCACCACGCTGACCGAATGCGTATCCGCCAGATCGACGTCGTTGAAGCCCAGCGTTCCCGTCGGCACCGGGCTCGTGGTGTCCGGCGATTGCGATCCGGTCACGCCCGGCTGCTCGGACAGCGAAGCCGATCCCGGTCCGCTGGTCATGACGGGCCCATCGTTGGCGCCGGTGATGACGACGGAGACGGTCTGCGTCGAGCTGGTCGAGCCGTCGGCGACCTTGATGTCGTAGTTCACCGTCAGCGTCTCATTGAACGCAAGATAATCGAGGTCCTGGTCGGCGATCGCGAAATTCCAATCGATGCTGCCGGTGCCGGTGCCCGTGGAATCGTGCAGCGTGGTCGTCAGCGCGGCGGCAAGGTGTGCCTGCGTCGCGGCCGGCGGTGTCGGCCCCGAGGTCGAGTCGAGCGTGACGGTCACGGTGTGCGTGTCGCTGGTGTCCTGGTCGGTGAAAGCGAGCGTGCCGGCCGGAATCGTCGGCGTCGTATCGGGCGCGGACGAGCCCGTGGTTGCATCCTGCTCGGCCACGGTGGAGGATTCCGGATCGCTTGTGATCACGACGGGATGGTTGGTGCCGAGGATCGTGATGGTGACGTCCTGGGTGGTGGAGCCGCCTTGACCGTCGTCGACCGCAACGTGATAGACGAGCTTGAGTGTCTCGCCGCCGTTGAGGAAATTGGCGGAGGAATTGGGAAATGCGAAATTCCAGTCGACCTCGCCGATCACGTGGCCGGTCGAATCCTGAAGCGAGGTGCCGAACGCAGCCAGCAGCTGCGCATCGGTCAGGGGTATCGAACCGCCGCCCGAGCGGGTCGCCGTAACCGTCGTCGAGACGGTATGCGCGTCGGCGAGGTCGATGTCGGCGAAGACCAGGCTGTCATGCGCGGTGAGATCGCCGGTCGGACTGACATTTTGATCCTCGACGAGAGCGGCCGATTCCGGGCACGACAGGAACACCGGCTTGTCGTTGGTGCCGACCACGGTCACCGCGACCGTCTGGGTCGAGATCCCGCCGGCATGGTCGTCGAGCTGCACCGTGTAGGTGATGTCGAGATGCTGGCCCGCCGCGAGATAGTCGAAGGCGAGATCGGGCGCCGAGAAGGTGGTGTTGATGGTGCCGGTCGAGGAACCGGACGTCTTGACGACGTTGTCGACGTGGAAGAACGCCATCAGCTCGGCGTTGCCGAGCGAACCGGGCAAGAGGCCCGCGGTGGCGCCGGAAGCGGACACGCCGATCACGGTCGCGGTGTGCCCGGTGTTGGTGAGATCGTCGTCGGTGAAGGTGAGCGCCACGTGAACCGTATCGGGCCAGAGCGACAGCGTCTGGTTGGTCTGCTCGGTGACGGTCGCGGCCGCCGTCATGTTGATCACCGGCTTGTCGTCGGTGCCGGTGATGGTGATCTTGACGGTCTGGATCGCGAAGCCGCCATGGTTGTCGGAGACCTTGACGTCGTAGGTCAGGACCAGCGTCTGGTTCTTGGCGAGGAAGTCGAAATCCTGGTCCTGGTCGCTGAAGCTCCATTTGAGCTGGCCGTTGCCGTTTGAATCGCTCAGGATCTGCGATTGCATCGCAGTCTGGAAATGCGCAAGCGAGGTCGCAGGAATGATCGTCCCATTGGACAGCACCGCGGACTGCAGCGTCGACGACGTCGTATGGGTGTCGGTCTTGTCGCTGTCCTTGAAGCTCATCGTTCCGGAGAGCGAGTGCAGCGTGGTCGAGTCGTCCAGATTGGCGAATTCGGTGAAGCTGCCCGCCGCGGATGACGAGGTGAAAATCGGCGTGTGATTGGTCATGGAAAAATCCCTGCCTGCGTTGCCATGAAGGCGTCACCGCACGAGCACGCGGCGGCGCGACTAATCGGTCCGAGAGATCAGACGTGGCTTAAGAGTCGTGACTCAACAGTCTTGATTCGCTTGGCTTGTTCGCGAGGCCGTGCCTGGCGTGGGGATGGTGAGCAGCAATGAATTCTGGCGCGGTTCGCGTCGACGAAACTTACTTCGCTACTTTTTCAGTTCAATTTCAGTTCAATGACGTCCGGTTGCAGGACGATCGGCCGGAACGCTTCACACAAATCACGTCACTCGATGCGATCGGCCGCTCGGAAAAACGAGACGGTGGAATGCAACCTTCGCGATCTTATGCCCGAGCTTGTCATGCCGTCAACGTGAACGCGTAGGTGCGGGCGCACACAATCGCGGTTCCGGGGACCGGAACCGATTGAAAGGTTTGTGACAATTTGGATTACGCGAAACGACTGACGATTGGCGTCCGCAATCGCTTCGGCTTTCGCGCAGCCTGTGAAGGCGGGCGAAAGAGCCGACGGTACGGGCTACTTGCCCTTCCAGTTCGGCGCGCGCTTGTTGAGGAAGGCGTCCATGCCCTCGCGGAAATCTTCGCTCATGTAGGCCTTGAGGATCAGGTCCTCGCCCTCTTCGCGCGACAGCGTGCGGCGGATGCGGCGGACCGCTTCCTTGGTCGCTTCGAGCGTGAGCGGCGCGTGACTCGCGACGAGCTTTGCGGTCTCGTCGGCGCGGCGCTGAAGCGTCTCGACGTCGGGCACGACCTCGTTGAGCAGGCCGAGCGCCAGCGCCTCCGGCGCCTCGACCAGCCGCGCCTTGAAGATCATATCCTTGGTGCGGGCAGGTCCCACCAGCGAGACGACGCGGCTGATGTTGGACATCGACAGGCAGTTGCCGAGCGTGCGCGCGATCGGAAAGCCGATGCGCGTCGTCTCAGTCCCGATGCGGAGGTCACAGCAGGCCGCGATGCCGGCGCCGCCGCCGGTGCAGGCGCCGGCGATCGCCGCGATCACAGGCACGCGGCACTGCTCGAGCGTGCCGAGCACGCGGTCGATGCGGGCCTCGTAATCAAGCGCGTCCTGCGCGGTCTTGAAGGCGCGGAATTGCGAGATGTCGGTGCCGGAGGCGAACGCCTTGTCCCCGGCGCCGGTCAGGATCAACGCCTTGATCGAGCGGTCGGCGTTGATCTCCTGGCAGATCTCCGCCATGCGGTCATACATGGCGAAGGTCATTGCATTGCGCGCCTGGGGGCGGTTGAAGGTGATCCGCGCGATGCCGTCCTGGACGGAGTAGAGCAGGTCTTCGTTCGTCGTCGTCGGTGCGTTCATCGCGCGCTCACTTTCTAGGTTAGTTTCGGGCCACCTGGGCCTTTAAGCCACCTGGGCCTTGGCCATCGGCACCACGTCGCGTCCCTTGAGGACGTCCATGGCCGCCAACACGCCGCCGCTTCGGTGCGGAATCTTTGCAAGATCCAGGCCCATCTCGACGCCGGCGAGCGTGCCCATCAGCATCAGATCGTTGAAATGGCCGATATGGCCAATGCGGAACACCTTGCCCTTGACCTTGTTCAGGCCCGTGCCGAGCGACATGTCGAAGTTTTCCAGCACCACCTTGCGGAAGGCGTCGGCATCGTGTCCGTCAGGCACGCGCACGCCGGTCAGCGCCGGCGAATGCGCGGCGGGATCGGCGCATTGGGTCTCCAGGCCCCAGACCTTGACCGCGGCGCGGGTCGCAGCGCTGTGGCGCTTGTGCCGGGACCAGACGTTCTCCAGCCCCTCCTCCTCCAGCATCTTCACCGCCTCGCGCAGGCCGTAGAGCAGATTGGTCGCGGGCGTATAGGGGAAGGTGCCGAGCTTGTTGAAGCTGATGACTTCCTGCCAGTCCCAATAGGAGCGCATGCCCGGATTGGCCTTCGCCACAGCGAGCGCCTTCTCCGAGACGGCGTTGAAACCGAGACCCGGCGGCAGCATCAGGCCCTTCTGGGAGCCCGCGACCGAGACGTCGATGCCCCAGGCATCGTGCTCATATTCCATCGAACCGAGGCCCGAGATGGTGTCGACCATGAGGAGGGCCGGATGCTTGACGCGGTCGAGCAGCTTGCGCACCTCCAGCGGCGGGGTCACACAGCCGGTCGAGGTCTCGTTGTGGACGACGCAGACCGCCTTGATCGTGTGCTGCTTGTCGGCGGCAAGGCGCTTCTCGATCTCGGCGAGATCGGCGCCGTGGCGCCAGTCGCTCGGGATGAAGTCGACGTCGAGCTTGAACTTGTCGGCGATGCCGCGCCACAGCACGGCGAACTGGCCGGTCTCGCACATCAGGACCTTGTCGCCGGCCGAGAGCACGTTGACCATCGCCGCTTCCCAGGCGCCGGTGCCGGACGAGGGGAAGATGATCACGGGCTGCTTGGTGCGGAACACGCGCTGCATGCCGGCGAGGACGGCGAAACCGAGCTCGGCGAACTCCGGACCGCGATGGTCCAGCGTCGGCATGTCCATCGCCCGCAGCACCCGGTCGGGCACGTTGGTCGGTCCTGGAATCTGTAAGAAATGCCTTCCAGTATGCACGGTCATCGGCGTCCTTCCCGGTCTAGCCTTGGTTTTGATGGCCGCCGAATAGCACCATTTGACCGGCTTGTCCTCTCTCCAAAGGGCGACTCCCATGCAGAAGCGGCGGACCTCCGCCGCCCCCTACTCCGCGGCCACCACCTTGCCGGACGGGAGAGGCTCCTCGGCCTCCGTCGCCGCCGCGCGCGAGCGGCGAGCGGCCGCGTGTGCCATGGGGCCCGCATCCCTCCCTGATCACTTCCTATGATTTCGGCCGCGTGTCCCGCGCGGCCTTAAGTGCCGACCACTTTCAGATGCGGCGACGCATTGCCCTGCGGACGCTGCTCCAGCAGCTTCATCGCGACATCGACGCCGCCTGAGCGGTGCGGCACGCCCGCGACCGACAGGCCCATCTCGACGCCGGTGAGCGCACCGAGCAGCGTCAGCGCATTGCATTCGCCGAGATGGCCGATCCGGAAGACCTTTCCGGCGACCTTCGACAGGCCCGAGCCGAGCGACATGTTGTAATTGTCGAGCACGATCTTGCGGAACTGGTCGGCATCATGTCCCGGTGGCATGAGCACCGCGGTGAGCACCGGCGAGAATTCCGCCGGCTCCCGGCAAAGGATCTCGAGCCCCCAATGATTGACGGCGGCGCGTGTCGCGGCAGCCAGCCGCTGATGGCGCGCGAACACGTTCTCGAGCCCTTCTTCGAGCAGCATCGCGATCGCCTCACGCAGGCCGTAGAGCAGATTGGTCGCGGGTGTGTAGGGGAAGAAGCCGTTGGCGTTGGGCTTGAGCATCTCCTCCCAATCGAAATAGGAGCGCGGCATCCTGTTGGTCTTCGCAGCGGCGCGCGCCTTCTCCGAGATCGCGTTGAAGCCGAGGCCGGGCGGCAGCATAAAGCCCTTCTGCGAGCAGCTGACGCTGACGTCGACCTTCCACTCGTCGTGGCGGTAGTCGACCGAGCCGAGCGAGGAGATGGTGTCGACCATCAGAAGCGCCGGATGGCCCGTGCGGTCGATCGCAGCACGGATCTCGCCGATGCGGCTGGTCGCGCCGGTCGAGGTCTCGTTGTGCACGACCATCACGGCCTTGATCGCGTGCGCCTTGTCCTCGGTGAGTTTTGCTTCGACCACCGCCGGGTCGGCGCCGCGGCGCCAATCGCCGGGCACGAAATCGACATCGATACCGAAGCGGCCCGCCATTTGCCGCCACAGCGTGGCGAAATGGCCGGTCTCGACCATCAGCACCTTGTCGCCCGGCGACAGCGTGTTGACGATCGCCGCCTCCCAGGCGCCGGTCCCCGACGAGGGGAAGATCACGACCGGACCGGCGGTCTGGAAGATTTTTTGGCTGCCTTCGAGCACGGCGCGGCCGAGCTCGCCGAATTCCGCGCTCCGGTGATCGATGACGGGCATGTCCATGGCGCGCAGGACGCGGTCGGGGACGGGGCTTGGGCCCGGAATCTGAAGAAAATGGCGTCCCTGATGCATGAAAACCTCCCTGTCGGCGGGTTATGGCCGGCCCTGCGAGCTATTTTGCATTCATTTTTTGTCCTTTCAATCGAAATTTGGTATTCGATTGTGGACGTCGACGCGATCAAACGGGCAAACTACTGTGCTGCAAATGAAATCCACGATTCCCGACACCGGGGTTCCGATCGCCCCGCCCGCCGGCAACGGCGGCGACCGCCAGGAGGCCTCGCTCCATGGCGAGATCCTGCTGCGGCTGCGCGACTATGTGGTCGAGGGCAATATCGCCGAGGGCGCGCGCGTTCCCGAGCGCCGGCTCTGCGAAATGTTCGGCATCTCCCGCACGCCCTTGCGCGAGGCCTTGAAGGTGCTCGCCGCCGAGGGGCTGATCGAGCTATTGCCCAACCGCGGCGCACGCATCCGCCAGCTCAGCCAGCGCGACCTCGAGGAGCTGTTCGACGTAATGGCGGGACTGGAGGGCCTCGCCGGGCGCCTCGCCTGCGAAGCCATCACGGATGAGGAAATCACCGCGATCGAGCAGCTGCATTACGAGATGTACGGCCACTATCTGCATCGCGACATGCACGGCTATTTCCAGACCAACCAGCGCATCCACGAGAGCATCGTCGCGGCCGCCCGCAACGAGACGCTCAGGACCGCCTACGCCAATTTCGCCGGCCGGATCCGCCGTGTCCGCTACTCCGCCAATTTCGCCCGCAAGCGGCAGCGCTGGGCGGAAGCGATGCGCGAGCACGAGGCCATCCTTGATGCGTTGCGCCGGCGCGCCGCAAGTGAGCTCAGCGACATCCTGTTCCAGCACCTGCGCAACAAGCGGAGTGCGGCGATCGATCACCTGACCGAGCCCCAAGGCGAGGCGCCCGCCTCGCCTTGAGGGTCAGCCGGCTTGCTCATTTTGAATTCATAATATAATCGGTCGTGAACAATAATGGATAACTCAGCAAGGCTGAGCCACCTCGCTGGATCAGTCCGGGATCAGGGATGACAAACGCCTCCACGCTCGAACGACGCCTGCGCGCGGACATGACCGGCGACGTGCTGTTCGACGGCTTCAGCCGCGGCCGCTATGCCACCGACGCCTCGTTCTACCAGATCATGCCGGCTGGCGTGGCCGTGCCCAGGACCATGGACGAGGCGCTGCGGGCGCTGGCGATCGCCCGCGACGAGGGATTGAAGGTCACCCCGCGCGGCGGCGGCACCTCGCAATGCGGCCAGACCGTCAATGACGGCCTCGTGGTCGATCTCTCGAAGCACCTGAACCGGATCCTGGCGCTCGACGTCGAGGGCCGCACCTGCGTGGTCGAGCCCGGCATCGTGCTCGACGACCTCAACCGCCAGCTCAAGAAGCACGGCCTGTGGTTTCCGGTCGACGTCTCCACGGCCTCGCGCGCGACGATCGGCGGCATGGCCGGCAACAATTCCTGCGGCGGCCGCAGCTTGCGCTACGGCACCATGCGCGACAACACGCTGTCGATGGAGGCCGCACTCGCCGACGGCACGCTGGCGCACTACGGCGAGGTGTCGCGCGATCTTTCCGACGTCGATCCCGGCAACGGCGCCCGCGCGCTGTTCCGCGACATGCTCGATCTCGGCACGCGCGAGGCCGAGGAGATCGCGGCCCGATTTCCAAAAGTGCAGCGCCGCGTCGGCGGCTACAATCTCGATGCGCTGGTGCCGCGCAATGCGCGCAACAACATGGCGCACCTTCTCGTCGGCTCCGAGGGGACCCTGGCCTTCACCACCAAGGTCGAGCTGAAGCTGTGGCCGGTGATCCGCAACAAGGCGCTCGGCATCTGCCATTTCGGCAGCTTCTACGAGGCGATGGACGCGGCCCAGCATCTGGTCAAGCTCAAACCGATCGCGGTCGAGCTGGTCGACCGCACCATGCTCGCGCTCGGCCGCGACATCGCGATGTTCCGGCCCATCATCTCCACCGCCATCAAGGGCGATCCGGATGCCGTGCTGGTGGTCGAATTCGCGGAGGAGGACCAGGCGGACAACCTCGTCCGCCTCAAGCAGCTCGGCGAGCTGATGGGCGATCTCGGCTTCGGCTGGAGCAAAGACAAGCGCAAATGGGGCGGCGTGGTCGAGATCACCGAGCCGGCGCTGCAGGGCGGCATCGCCGATTTCCGCGCCGCCGGCCTCAACGTCATGATGTCGATGAAGGACGCAGGCAAGCCGGTTTCCTTCGTCGAGGACTGCGCGGTGCCGCTGCCGCATCTGGCCGACTACACCGCGCGGCTGAACGAAGTCTTCGCCAAGCACGGCACCAGCGGCACGATGTACGCCCATGCCTCCGAAGGCTGCCTGCATGTGCGTCCCGTGCTGAACTTGAAGCTGGAGAAGGACGTCAAGGCGATGCGGGCCATCGCCGAAGAGGCCTTCGCGCTGGTGCGCGAGTACAAGGGCTCGCATTCCGGCGAGCATGGCGACGGCCTGGTGCGCTCCGAATTCCATGCGACGATGTTCGGCGAACGCCTCGTCGCCGACTTCAGGGAAGTGAAGCAGCGCTTCGATCCCGACGGCGTGCTCAACCCCGGCAAGATCGTCGATGCCCCGAAGATGGACGACCGCTCGCTGTTCCGCTACCGGCCGGACTATCGCGTCGGCGAGTTGAACACGAAGCTCGACTGGTCCGCATGGCCCGGCGCGGGCGGCGGTTTCCAGGGCGCGGTCGAGATGTGCAACAACAACGGCGCCTGCCGCAAGCTCGAGGGCGGCGTGATGTGCCCGTCCTACCGCGCGACGCGCAACGAGAAGGATGTCACGCGCGGGCGCGCCAATACGCTACGCCTTGCGATCTCCGGCCAGCTCGGGCCCGATGCGCTCTCCTCCGACGAGATGATGGAGACGCTGAAACTCTGCGTCTCCTGCAAGGCCTGCCGCCACGAATGCCCGACCGGCGTCGACATGGCCAAGATGAAGATCGAGGTGCTGGCCGCGCGCGTCACCTCCCACGGCCTGACGCTGCGCGACCGGCTGGTCGGCTATCTGCCCCGTTATGCCGGCCTCGCGGCGCGCTTCGCGCCGCTGGCGAATTTACGCAACCGCAGTCCGCTGCTGCGAAAGCTGTTCGAGCGCTTTGCCGGCATCAGCGCACGCCGCGCCCTGCCCGCTTTCCGCAGCGACGTGTTCGTGCCGCCTGCGGAAACGGTTGGTCCGGAGGCCGGCCGCGAGGTGGTGCTTTTCGCCGACACGTTCAACCGCATCTACGAGCGCGAGAATCTCGACGCCGCGCTGCGCGTGCTCACGGCCGGCGGCTACCGCGTGCACATGCCGAAGCCCGCGAGCGGCAGCCGGCCGCTGTGCTGCGGCCGCACCTTCCTGTCCGCCGGACTCGTCGACGAAGCGAGGTCCGAGCTCGACCAGATCGTCGCCGCCTTCGCGCCCTTTGCCGCGCGCGGCGTGCCGATCATCGGCCTCGAGCCGAGCTGCCTGTTGACGCTGCGAGACGAGTTGGCTTCGCTGCGCCAGGACAATGACGCCAAGGCCGTCGGTGCCCACGCACTGACGTTCGAGGAGTTCCTGGTGCGCGAGGCCGAGGCCGGCCGGCTGCGACTGCCGCTCGGCGCCGTCGCCGACAAGGCACTTGTGCACGGCCATTGCCACCAGAAATCCTTCGGCGCGTTCAAGCCGGTCGAACAGGTGCTGCGCCTCGTCCCCGGCCTGAAAGTCGAGACCATCGAATCGAGCTGCTGCGGCATGGCCGGCGCCTTCGGCTATGGCGCCGACACGTATGACGCCTCGATCGAGATGGCCGAGCTGTCGCTGCTGCCCGCCGTGCGGCGCGCGGACCAGACGACGCTGGTCGTGGCCGACGGCACCTCCTGCCGGCACCAGATCCACGACGGCGCGCAGCGCGAGGCGCTTCACGTCGCGCGCGTGCTGGCGATGAGCCTCGATCGCGCCGAAACCAACTCCACTTCTCTCGCTGAAAAGGAAACCAGCCATGGCTGACCTCACGCTCGACACCGCCCGCAAGATCCTCGATGCCGCCTTTGCGAAGGCCGGCGAACTCAAGCTGAAGCCGCTCGTCGTCACCATCCTCGACGCCCGCGGCGTGCTCAAGATCGCCGCGGCCCAGGACGGCACCAGCCTGATGCGCGCCGAGATCGCGCACGGCAAGGCCTACGGCGCGCTCGCGCTCGGCATGGGTTCGCGCGCCCTGTTCCAGCGCGCGCAGGAGCAGGCCTATTTCATCGACGCGGTGAACACCATCGCCAGGGGCGCGCTGGTGCCGGTCCCGGGCGGCGTGCTGATCATGGACGGCACGACCTTGCTCGGCGCGGTCGGAGTTTCCGGCGACACGTCCGACAATGACGAGGCCTGCGCGGTCTCCGGCATCCAGGCAGCGGGGCTGAAGGCCAACGCGGGCTGAGGTCGCCGCTCCTGTCGTAACCCCCTTACCGACCCGTCCAGACCGGCTTGCGCTTCTCGCCGAAGGCCTTCAGCCCTTCCTTGGCGTCCTCGGTCATCGCGAGCAGCGCGATCTGGCTTTCGGTGTAGGCGATGCTCTCGTCGAACGACATCGAGGCGATCGCACGCATGGCGTATTTGCCGCGGCGGATCGCGGTCGGGGATTTGTCGACGATGCGGCCGATCAGCCAGTCGACCTTGGCATCCAGCTCGGCTGCGGGGACGACGTGGTTGAGCAGGCCAGCTGCCTGCGCCGCCTTCGCGTCGAACGGCTCGCCGGTCAGCGCCCATTCGTTGACGAGCCGCGGCGGAGCGATGGACTGCAGCAGGCTCAACACCTGCATCGGGAACACGCCTACCTTCACCTCCGGCAGGCCGAAGATGACGTGATCGGCCGCAACGGCCATGTCGGTCATGCACAGCAGGCCCATGCCGCCGGCCATGCAGACGCCGCCGACGCGCGCGATCGCCGGCTTGGTCGCGTTCTGCGACAACCGCAGCAGATCGGCATAGTCGACATTGGGCCTGGAATGATCCATCGCGAAGGCCGCGCCGGAGTTCTGCAGATCAGCTCCGGCGCAGAACGCCTTGTCGCCCGCGCCCGTCAGCACGATGACGCGGACATCCCTGTCGTCATGCGCGTCGCGATAGCCTTTGCCGATGCCGGCGATCACGTCGCCGTTCAGCGCATTGCGCTTCTCCGGCCGGTTGATGGTGATCCAGAACGCCTGCCCGCGCTTCTCGGTGATGACGCTCGTTGTGTCGGTCATGACGCCGCTTCCTTAGCTTTCCGTTTTGCTGCCATTTGCGGCAGCGCGGGCGCAAGGTGCAAGGGGCAATCTGCGGCGAGACGCCGCTTTAGCGCCTCGACACAAATATACGGGCGATCAAGGCCCGCTCAGGCGGCGACCGCTTTCCTGATCCACACCTTGTTGTCGTGGAACGCGGCCCCGCCGATCGGCGCGATGGTGTCCGCGCCCGTCAGCATGTTGATGCCGCGATCCCCGATATGGCTCTTGTTGGGATGAACGGATTCCGCGATCAGCACGCCGCGCCGCACGCCCTCGAACAGTGTGGCAATCAGCGTGGTCTCGCCGCGGGTGTTGCCGAGCGTCACCGCATCGCCGTCGGCGATGTCGAGGGAGGCTGCATCGAGGGGATGGATCATCACGCTCGCCCTGCCCTCGCGCGCCTGCGAGGACGGCGTCTCGTTGAAGGTGGTGTTGAGGAAGCTGCGCGAAGGGCTGGTCGCAAGCCTGAACGGATGAGCCTGGTCGGCGTGCTCGATCACCGCCCAATGGTCCGGCAACGAAGGCATCTTGTCGAAATCGCCCATCGTCCGGCCGAACGGCGGATGCGCCCAGTCGGCCCTGAAGTGGAATTTCCCGTCGGCATGGGCAAAACCGTCGAGATAATGCGAGGTGCGGAAGTCCGGCTGCAGGTCGCGCCAGAGATCGGCTTCGAGGCCGGCGATGTCGCCGTGGTCGCTGAGCTTCAGCGTCGCGTCGATCAATTCGCGCGGCGTCAGCTCGAAACCCGGATGCGTCGCGTCAAGCCGCGGCGCCAGCGCCTGCAACAGCTGGTGGTTGGAGCGGCACTCGCCGGGCGGGTCGATCAGCTTCGGGCCGACCGAGATGTGCTGGTGGCCGCCGCCGTAATAGAGATCGTCATGCTCCATGAACATCGTCGCCGGCAACACGATGTCGGCCATCTGCGCCGTCTCGGTCATGAATTGCTCGTGCACCGCGACGAACAGATCCTCGCGCGCGAATCCCTGCCGCACCAGCGCCTGCTCCGGCGCCACCGTCATCGGGTTGGTGTTCTGGATCAGCATCGCCTTGACCGGCCCCTTTCCGAGCAGGGCCTCGGCATCGCCGGTAAGGATGCGGCCGATCTGCGACTGGTCGAGCGCGCGCGTGGTCTGGTCGATCGCGTCGTGGGCTTCGATGAGCGATTCGTCGAAGTGCCACAACGCGTAATTGTTGAAGAAGGCGCCGCCGCCTTCATATTGCCAGGCGCCGGTCACCGCGGGAATGCAGAGTGCCGCATGCATCTGCGTCGCGCCGTTGCGCGAGCGGGTGAAACCGTAGCCGAGCCGGAAGAAGGTCCGCTGGGTCTCGCCGACCAGTTTGGCAAACGCCTCGATCTCGGACACCGGCACGCCTGTGATCGCGGAGGCCCATTCCGGCGTCCGGGTCTTCAGATGCGCCTCGAGCTCGGCGGGGCAATCGGTGTATTTGTCCATGTAGGCGCGGTCGGCATGGCCGTCGCGGAACAGGACATGCATCACGCCGCAGGCAAAGGCACCGTCGGTGCCGGGACGCAGGAGGATCTTGATGTCCGCCTGCATCATGGTCTCGTTGTCGTAGATGTCGACCGCCGCGATTTTCGCGCCGCGCTCCTTGCGCGCACGGGCGGCGTGCGTCATCACGTTGACCTGCGTGTTGACGGGATTGGTGCCCCAGATCACCACGAGATCGGACACTGCCATCTCGCGCGGATCGACGCCGGCGATCTTGCCGGTGCCGATCGCAAAGCCGATGCGCCCGACATTGGCGCAGATGGTCTGATAGAAGCGCGAGTATTTCTTCACATGCGTGAGGCGGTTGAGGCCGTCGCGCATCACCAGCCCCATCGTCCCGGCGTAGTAATAGGGCCAGATCGATTCCGCGCCGAACTCGCGCTCTGCCTGATTGAAGCGGTTGGCGATCTCGTCGAGCGCCTCGTCCCAGGAGATCCGCACGAACTGCCCGGAGCCCTTCGGCCCGGTGCGGCGCATCGGATAGATCAGCCGCTCGGGGTGATGGATGCGCTCGGCATAGCGGGCGACCTTGGCGCAGACGACGCCGGCCGTATAGGTCTGCTTCTTCGAACCGCGAACGCGGCCGATGCTGCGGCCTTCGACCACCTCGACATCGAGGGCGCAGGCCGACGGGCAATCATGCGGACAGGTCGAATGGCGGATTTCGATCTTGGCGTGCTGGTTCATGCCCGATTTCGTAACACCAAAATACCGGTCCGCCGAGGGCATTTATCCGGCAATGCCCATGCGATTTGCTCAAACCACATGCGACGCGGGTTCCTGCCGCGGCCGCGAAATACGGCCCGGTCACACCGAAACCGGCCCGATATTCCCGGCACGATCGGCCAAGTGAGGCGTCGACAGTCCGCATCCCCTGCCGCTACAGTGCCGGCCAACAAGAACGATATCAGGGAGGTGGGTGTGACGGCCCGACAACTCATGCTGGCGCTGGCCGCCGGTCTGCTCACCACATTTCCCGCAGCTCCGTCCCTGGCACAGGACTATCCCACCCACGCGGTGCGGATCGTCGTGCCCTTCGGCGCCGGCGGGCCGGCCGATGTCGCCGCCCGGCTGATCGGCAACGTGCTCCAGGAGAGCTTTGGCCAGCCCTTCGTGATCGAGAACCGCACCGGCGCGGGCGGGGTCATCGGCACGGTCGAAGCGGCGAAGTCGCCGGCCGACGGCTACACGCTGCTCATGATGTCCAACACCCAGACCGCGAACGAATCGCTGCTGACGCCGAACCAACGCAAATACGAGCTGATGCGCGACCTCGCACCGATCGCGCCGGTGAACTATTCCGATCTCGTCATCGTGGTGAACCCGCAGGTTCCGGCGAAGACGCTGCAGGAGTTCATCGCGCTCGCCAAGGCGCAGCCGGGCAAACTGAACTACGCCTCCTCCGGCCAGGGCACGCCCTATCACATGGCCGGCGAGCTGTTCAAAGCGATGGCGGGCATCAACCTGGTCCACGTGCCCTACCGCAACAGCGGCGAGGCGCGCAGCGGCGTGATCGGCGGGCAGGTGCAGATGATGATCGACGCGGTGCCGGCGATGGCGCCGAACATCGCCGAGAACCAGGTCCGCGCCCTCGCCACCACCGGCAAGCAGCGCTCTGCGGTACTGCAAAGCGTGCCAACCGCGATCGAGGGCGGCGTACCCGGCTACGAGGCGACGATCTGGCTTGGCCTGATGGCACCGACCGGCACGCCGAAGCCAATCATCGACAAGCTGAACGCCGCCGTGAACGCAATGGTGAAGCGGCCCGACATCGTCAAGCTATGGACTGAGCAGGGTGCCGTGCCCATGTCGATGACGCCGACGGAGTTCGACAAGTTCCTGCGCGGCGATATCGAGAAATGGGCCGACGTCGTCAAGAAGTTCGACAAGTCCTGAGATCGCGGACCGACAATGCCCACGATTCAATTCCAGCTCAACGGCACGGCCACGTCCGTGGATGGCGATCCGGATCTGACGCTGCTCGACGTGCTGCGCGGCCGGCTCGGCATCACAGGCGCGCATTTCGGCTGCGGGGCCGGTGAATGCGGCGCCTGTTACGTCATGGTCGGAGGCCACGCGATGGCCTCCTGCGACATGCCGATGTGGTCGGTCGCGGACAAGGATGTCGTCACGGTCGAAGGCCTCGGCACGGCGGGGCAACCGCATCCGCTGCAACACGCCTTCATCACCGAACAGGCGATGCAATGCGGCTATTGCGTCTCGGGGATCCTGATCAGTGCGGCAGCGCTGCTGAAGCGCAGTCCGTCGCCGACGGAGGCTGAGGTCAAGGCGGCGCTGGACCGTAATCTGTGCCGCTGCGGATCGCACAACCGCATGGTCCGCGCCGTGCTGCGCGCGGCCTCGGAGATGGCGACGTCATGAGTGCGCCGTCCCCTGCCCCGAAACTGCCGGTCAGCCTTGCCGCCAATCCAAGACTGTCGTCCTGGGTGCGGTTCACCGGCGAAGGCCGTGTCGCCATCTCGCCCGGCAAGGTCGAGATCGGCCAGGGCATCGTCACGGCGCTGGCGCAGATCGCCGCGGACGAGCTCGACGTCGATATCTCCCGGGTCGAGATGATCCGCGCCTCGACGGCGACCAGTCCGAACGAGGGCGTCACCTCCGGCAGCCTCTCCGTCCAGCAATCCGGCCGCGCCCTGCGCCACGCCTGCGCCGAGGTGCGCCAGCGCTTCCTCACTGCTGCATCGGAACGTCTCGGCGTCGATGCCTCGCTGCTTGGTATCGATGACGGCACGATCTCGGGCCCCGGCAATGTCAGGACCAGCTATTGGGAGCTGGCCGGCGACGTCTCGCTCGACCACGACGCCATCGCGGGCGCCGTGGCGAAGACCGTCGCCAAGCGCGCCGTCGCCGGACATTCGGTCCAGCGTGTCGACATTCCCGACAAGGTGTTCGCGCGGCCGCGCTTCATCCATGACCGCGCGCTGCCGGACCAACTGCACGGACGCGTGCTGCGGCCGGACGTCTCGGGCGCCAGACTGCTCGCGCTCGACGAAGCGGCTGTGCGCGCCGTCCCCGGCCTCATCGCCGTTGCTCGCGACGGCGGCTTTGCCGGCGTGGTCGCCGACAGCGAGCCGGCGGCGGAAGCCGCGCTGAAAGCCCTGCGCAAGGGCGCGACCTGGTCGGCCGGCGAGCCATTGCCGGATGAAGACGACCTGGCGGGATTCCTGAAGAGCCAGCCGGTCGAGACGACCGTCATCGACACCAGGGCGGCGGCGGCGACCGAACACGTCCGCACCCTCCGCCGACAATACACCCGCCCCTACATCGCACATGGCTCGATCGCGCCGTCCTGCGCGATGGCGCGCTGGGACGGGAATCGCGTCCATGTCTGGACCCACAGCCAGGGTGTCTATTTGCTGCGCGCCGATCTGGCGATCGTGCTCAAGCTGCCTGCCGAGAGCATCGTCGTCGAGCACATGGAAGGCGCCGGCTGCTACGGGCACAACGCGGCCGATGACGTCGCGCTCGATGCCGTGCTGCTGGCGAAAGTCGCGGGCGGCCGTCCGGTCCGGGTGCAGTGGTCGCGCCATGACGAGATGTCCCACGCGCCGTTCGGCGCGGCCATGGCCATCGAGATCGAGGCCGACCTCGACGCGGGCAACGAGATCGTCGGCTGGCGCCATGCGATCTGGAGCAACGGCCACGCGGCGCGGCCCGGGCGTGCTGCCCAGCCTGCGCTGCTTGCCGCAACCGAGATTGCGCCTCCTTACCCGCGCATGATATCGACGAATCCGGCCGCCGCCAACGGCGGCGGCGGAGACCGCAATTCCGTTCCGCTCTACGAGCTCCCGGCGTGGACGATCACGAGCCATCGGCTTCTGACCATGCCGGTGCGCACGTCGGCGCTGCGGACACTCGGCGCGCAAGGCAATGTGTTCGCCATCGAGTCCCTGCTCGACGAGATCGCCGCCCTGCGCGGCGAGGACCCGATCGCGTTCCGCCTGCGCCATCTGCGCGACGAAAGAGCAAAGGACGTTATCCGGACCGCGGCGCGACGTGCCGCGTGGAAGCCGCAGAAGCGAACCGGAATCGGTCACGGCGTCGGCTTCGCCCGCTACAAGAACACCGGCGCTTATTGCGCCGCGATTGCCGAGGTCGAGGGCGCAGGCGACATCCGTGTCGATCGGCTGACGCTTGCGGTCGATGTCGGCGAGGCCATCAATCCGGACGGCGTCGTCAACCAGATCGAGGGCGGCGCGATCCAGGCGACGAGCTGGGTGCTGAAGGAGCGCGTCCGCTTCGACCGGACGCGCATCACATCGACGTCCTGGCCGGACTATCCGATCCTGACCTTCAGCGAAGTGCCGGCCGTGGATGTCGAGGTCATCCAGCGGCCGGAGATCGAGCCCGTCGGCGCCGGCGAAGCCGCCCACGGCCCGGTCACCGCGGCGATCGCGAACGCCGTCGCCGATTGCCTCGGTGTGCGCGTGCGCGACCTGCCGATCACCCGCGACAGGATCATCGCAGCCATGGAGCTCGCATCGTGACGACAGTGAACATCCTGAGCGGAGGCGCGGCGCAAGGGCTGGTGCGTGGGCTCGCGGAGGCCTTCAAGGCACAAACCGGCTTCGGCGTCGATGGCGAGTTCGGCGCGGTCGGCGTGATGGCGGACAAGCTGCGCGCGGCAACGCCGGCCGATCTCGTGATCCTGACGCAGGCGCTGCTCGCAAAGCTCGCCGAGGAGAAGCTCGTCAGCCCCTCCGCGATCGCGGATGTCGGCAGGGTCGAGACCGCACTGGCGGTCCGCAGCCGCGATCCAAAGGTGAACGCGAAGACCGAGAGCGATTTGCGCGAGGTGTTGCGCGGCGCCGACGCGATCTACGTCCCGGACACAAAGGCCTCGACCGCGGGACAGCACGTCGCAAAGGTGCTGGATAGGCTCGGCATCGCCTATGAGGTCGCCTCGCGCCTCAAGATCTTTCCGAACGGCGCGACCGCGATGCGCGAGCTTGCGGCGTCCGCCGCGATGCGTCCGATCGGCTGCACGCAGGCGACCGAGATCATCGCGACCGAGGGCATCGCGCTGTCGGGGTCGCTGCCGCCGGGCTGCGAACTCGTGACGATGTACACGGCCGGCGTGACCACACGGGCCGCGCATCCGCAAGAGGCCGCCGCGCTGATCGCGCTGCTGACAGGCGCAGACCGGAAGGAGCAACGCCAGCGCGCAGGCTTCACCGGCTAGATGCCGAGTCCTTATTTGTGCAACTGGGTCAGGCCGGTCGGCGGACCGTCGACCGCGGTCCAGCCGCCATCGACGAACAGCGTGCTGCCGCTGACATAGCTTGCGGCATCCGAAGCGAGATAAGCCACCGCGGTGGCGACCTCGTCGGCGCTGCTCCAGCGGTTGAACACGGTGTGGCCGGCGTAGAGATTGTAGATGTCGGGACGCTGCTTGAACGGACCGGTCAGCGCGGTCTCGGCAATGCTCGGCGCGATCGCATTCACGCGCACGCCGGCGTGGCCGACCTCGGAGGCGAAGCCCTTCACCAGCAGGCCGATCGCCGCCTTGGTCGAACCGTAGACGCCCAGGCCCGGCTCGATGGTCACGGCGCGCACCGAGGAGCAGGCGATGATGCTGCCGCCCTTCTGCTCGACCATGATGCGGCCGAAGGCCTGGAAGAACCAGACCGTGCCCTTGACGTTGAGGTTGAGCACGCGGTCGAGATCCTCCTCGGTGTAGTCGAGGATGGTCTTGCGGATGTTGAGCCCCGGCGTCGTCACGGCGATGTCGAGCCGCGAGAATTTCTGCATCACGGTCCTGGCCAGCGCATTGACCTCCGTGGCGCTCGCGGCGTCGCACGCAGCGGCCTCGGCCCAGCCGCCCTTCTCACGAATGCCGGCGGCGGTCGCCTCCGCCGCGTCAAGGGCGCGATCGGCGCAAACAACGCGGGCACCGAGCCCGGCCAGCGCCTCGGCCGACGATTTGCCGATGCCCGAGGCGGCACCTAGCACCACGGCCGACTTGCCGGTGAGGTCGAAGAGCTTGCGATAGTCAGTCACGAACGAATTCTCCCTGTTGCTGCTATCCCTTGTAGCCCATCAGCAGGCGGGGCAGCCACAGCGAGAAGGCGGGGACGTACGTCACGAACATCAGAGCTGCGATCAGGGCGGCGTAGAACGGCAGGATGGTGCGCATCACCGCGCCCACCGAGATGCCGCCGATGGCGCAGCCGACGAACTGCGTCGTTCCGACCGGCGGGGGGTTCAGCCCCAAAGCGCAGTTGATCAGCATCAGCATGCCGAACTGCACCGGGTCCATGCCCGCCTTCATCGCGATCGGCAGGAAAATCGGCGTGCAGATCAGGATGGTCGCCGCCATGTCCATGAACGTGCCGAGCAGGAACAGGATGACGTTGATGAGCAGGAAGATGATCCAGGGCTGCGAGGAGACCTTGCTCATCATCTCGCCAGCGAGGTCGGCCACCTCGTACAACCCCATCAGGTACTGGAACATGGTGGAGACGCCGATCAGCAACAGCACCACGCCCGTCGTCTTCACGGCCTTCGCGGCGGCCCGCAGGAAGTTCGGCAGGGTCATTGTGCGGTAGATGAAGAAGGTCAGCAGGATCGTGTAGGTGACCGCGACGGCTGCGGATTCGGTTGCCGTAAAGACGCCGGAGAGGATGCCCGTCAGGATGATGCCGACGATCAAAAGACCGGGCAGCGCGGCCGCGAACGATCGGAACACCTCGGCCCAGCCCGGGAACTTGCCGGCCGGATAGCCTCGCTTCACCGCGACCGCGTAGGCGGCGACCAGCATGCACACCATCAGCACGAGCGCCGGCAGGAGGCCGGCCGCGATCAGCGCGCCGATCGAGACCTTGCCGCCGGCGGCGAGCGCATAGATGATCATGTTGTGGCTGGTCGGCATCAAGGCTCCGACCAGCGAGGCATGGGTGGTGACGTTGACGGCGTAGTCGGTGTCGAAACCTTCCTTCTTCATCATCGGGATCATCACCGCGCCCATCGCCGACACGTCGGCCACGGGCGAGCCGGAGACGCCGCCGAACAGCGTGCAGGCGACCACGTTCGACATGCCGAGCCCGCCGCGGATGTGCCCGACGAGATTCTTGGCGAGTAGCACGATCTTGTCGGCGACGCCGCCATGCAGCATCAGCTCACCGCTGAAGACGAAGAACGGGATGGCGAGGAACGAGAAGATGTTCATTCCCGACATCATCTGCTGGAAGATGACGGCGACAGGCAGGCCTTCGTAGAGGATGGTGCAGATCGCCGAGAGGCCGATCGCGAAGGCGACAGGTACGCCGATGACCAGGAAGCCGAAGAACGAGGCGCCGAGGATGATCAGTTCCATGAGGGGACGACCTCTTCGCCGCGCAGGAGAGCGATGATGTGCTCGATTGAAAAGGAGACGATCAGGACGCCGGAGGCGATCAGCGGAACGTAACGGATGACTTCAGGCAGGCCGAGATTGGGGATCTTCACGGTTCCGACCGAGGCCCCGAGGATCCAGCCGTTGTAGGCCATCGCAATGCCGAACACGGCCACCAGAACATGGATCACGAACTCGATCTTCTCCCGCACATGATCCGGAAGCATCACCAGCAGACTGTCCATTCCGATGTGACCGGCATCGCGCACGCCGACGGCGGCGCCGATCAGCGTGACATACAGGATCAGGACCAGCGCAAGGTTCTCCGTCCATGTCGGGCTGGAATTGAGCACGTAGCGTCCGAACACCTGGTAGAACACGATGGTGACGATGACGAGCAGGCCGGTCACGGACAGATACATGCCTGCGCGAGCAACGGGAGCATTGATCCGCGACAGCAGGCCGGTGGACGGGCGTCCGGCCACGTCCTGCTCGTGGCTTGCGACGTGTGGGTCGGTCATCCAGGTCTCCTTGCGCGTCTCCTTGCGAGGGTCCGGTATCGCCTCGCGGCGACGCCGGACCCGACGCTTGCGGTCCTACTTGGTGTCCTGGATGCGCTTGACGAGACCCTTCAGCTTCTCGTCACCGGCGAACTTGTCGTAGACCGGCTTCATCGCATCGACGAATTCCTGCTTGTTGGCGATCGTGACGACCTGAACGCCGGCGGCCTCGACGGTCTTGCGGGAGGCCTGCTCACGCTCGTCCCAGAGCTTGCGCATGACGGGAACCGATTCCTTGGCCGCCTTGCGGACCATCGCCTGGTCTTCCTTGCTCAGCGTGTCCCAGACCGTCTTGGACATCACGAGAACTTCGGGCGCCAGGGAGTGCTCGGTGACATTGTAGAACTTGGCTGCCTCGAAATGGCGCGAGGATTCGTAAGAGGGCCAGTTGTTCTCGGCAGCATCAACCAGACCGGTCTTGAGGGCAGTATAGACCTCGCCGTACGGCATCGGCGTCGGGTTGGCCCCGAGGCTCTGGATCATGCCGACCCACAGGTCGGATTGCTGGACGCGGATCTTGAGGCCCTTGAGGTCCGCCAGCGACTTGACCGGCGCCTTGACGGTGTAAATGGACCGGGCGCCGCTGTCGTAATAGGCCAGACCGATCAATCCCGCGGGCGCCATCGCCGCCAGAATCTCGTCGCCGATCGGCCCGTCAAGGACAGTACGCATGTGCTGCGTATCCCGGAAGACGAAGGGCAGGCACAACGCAATGGTTTCCGGCACGAAGTTGTTGAGCGGGGATGCGTTGATCCGCATCATGTCGAGTGCGCCGATCTTGAGCTGCTCGATGGTGTCCTTCTCGGAGCCCAGGGCGCCATTGGGATACACCTTCACGCCGAGCTTGCCGCCGCTCGCCGCTGCGAGCTGCTTGCCCATGAACTTGACGGCCTCGACGGTCGGATAGTCGGCGGGGTGGACGTCGGCGGAGCGGAAATCGCGTGCGGTCGCCAAGGGGGCCGAGACCGCGAGCAGAGCGGCCGCGATGATGCCGGTGAGTATCTTCATGTGGGCTTCCTCCTGAGTTGATTATGTCGTTGGGCAGATGCTGCGGGCCGCCTTGGGTCGCTCCACTTCCGGTGTGAAGTCAAGCGCCATTGTCGTCCCTAGGGCGCGCGGCATTCTGAGTCCAAGCCAAATCCGGCATCGATCAATGCCAGAGTTGCATCGATGGATCAAACCGGCTTTGGCGGGGCGACCTGTGAATGGTCCGTTTTTCCGAAACCATCCGGACTGTCTGCCGCGCGACGCGCCCCTGGGGATCGCTTGACGGCGCCGGTCCAGCCCCGCCAAGATGCCGCGAAACAAAGCGGAAGGTCTCGAGGGAATGCCATGTCGCGGAGACTGATCGATATTTCCGTGCCGCTGAGGAACGACGTGACGGCCGATCCGCCGGGCAATCACCCGACGATCCAGTACATCGATCACCAGCAGGGCCTGCCGCGGATGCTGCAGTTCTTCGAAGGCCTCCAGGCGCAGGACCTGCCGGACGGCCAGGGCTGGGCCGTCGAGCAGGTCTCGCTGTCCACCCACAACGGCACGCATCTGGATGCGCCCTGGCATTTCCATCCGACCATGAACCGCGGCGAGCGGTCATGGACGATCGACGAGGTGCCGCTGGAATGGTGCTTTCAGCCCGGCGTGAAGCTCGACTTCCGGCATCTGCCCGACGGCTACGTTGCGAGCGCCGACGACGTCGAGACGGAGCTGAAGCGGATCGGGCACACGCTGTCGCCGCACGAGATCGTCGTGGTCAACACCAGCGCCGGCGCCAGGTTCGGCCGCGCCGATTACGTCAACTCCGGTTGCGGCATGGGCTATGAGGCCACCATGTACCTGCTCGAACGCGGCGTGCGGCTGACCGGCACCGACGGCTGGAGCTGGGACGCGCCGTTCGTCTACACCGCGAAGAAATATGCCGAGACGAAAGATGCCGGCCTGATCTGGGAAGGCCACAAGGCGGGACGGCACATCGGTTATTGCCATCTCGAGAAGCTGCACAATCTCGACCAGCTGCCGTCGACCGGGTTCACGGTCTCATGCTTTCCTGTGAAGATCGAGCGAGCCTCCGCGGGCTGGACCCGCGCGGTTGCGATCATCGACGGCTAGTTGCCGTCGAGGCCGCTTTCGGCGAGTTCGCGCAGGGCATCGATGTCGAGCACGACGATGGCGCCGTGCTCGAGGCGAACCCAGTTGCGCCCTGCCCAGGCGCGCAATTGCTTGTTGATGCTCTCGCGCGTCATCCCCACCATCTCGCTGATCTCCTGCTGCGTGATGGCGAGAGTGCCGCTGCCGGAGTCGAACTTGCGCTCTTCGGTGAGACCGAGCAGCGCGCTCGCAAGCCGGCCCGGCAGATTTTGCAGGATCACCTGCTCGACCTGCTGGCTGGTCCAGCGCAGGCGCGCGCAGAGCAGCTCGATGAATTTCATCGCGAGCGCCGGCTGGCTCTTCACGAACGGCAGGAAGTCCCGGCGATCGATGATGTAGAGCTCGCAATTGGTGTTCGCGGTCGCATCGGCCGACCTGGGTGCGCCGTCGAGCACCGCGATCTCGCCGAAGATTTCTCCGGGACCGATCAGATTGAGAATGGCGTTTCGCCCGTCCGGCGACGAAGACGAAATCTTCACCGTGCCCGTGATCACTGCGAACAGGTTGTTGCCGGGATCGCCCTTGGCGGCGATCGTCGCGCCGCGCTTCACCGTGGTGTGCTTGGCGTAGCGGCAGAGCTGATCGAGCGCTTCCGGCTCCAGATCCGCGAAGATCGGATGCTTGCGCAGGACCGATAGTTTGTTGCCCGCCGACTGTCGCGGGTCGCCGGTCTTGTCCTGAGGCACGCCGGGGGGCTCCTAAGACTGCGAGGCACTGGAGGTCCTGCGTAGTCAACGTTGCCCGGCATTTCAACCGGAAAGCACGCGCGCCGTTTTAGGCAAATGCCGCAAAAACGCCCTTGGCCGGGGCCGAAGGCCGCATCCGAAGGATGCGCGGCGAATTTTGATCGATGCAGAGTTGCAGATGGGAGTCTGCGATTGCGTTGAGGCGCTGCGCAACGGCCAAAAGCTCGCCGGTCGAGCGTCGGCGGCTCGCCGGCTGGACGGGCCATGATCTCCGAGCCTTAGCGCCTGGAATCCGGGTCGAACCCGCCTGCACTGGTTTGTCGGTCTGCCCAGGCCAGAGCTGCCGCGAACGCAACGAAGATCGCCACGACGGCTATAGTCACCAGCATTGCGTCAGCAGGCATGATGTCCTCCCGGGTTGTTTGGCGCATTATCGGCGACAGACGGCCGGCGTCATTGATCGGGATCAAAAATCCGGGAGCGTGTTGGGGAAGTCGTCAGGCTGCAGCCAGCGCCTCGACACGGGCGGGATCGAGCAGGCGGATCCCGCCGTGAATGATCTCGATCACGCCGTGACGCTCCAGCTTGGTGAAGGTGCGACTGACGGTTTCGATCGTCAGGCCGAGATAGTCGGCGATGTCCTGGCGGCTCATTGGAAGCGGCACCGTGTCGGACCGCCCCTTGAGCACGAACGACCGTTCGCGCCAGCCGAGCAGAAAGGCCGCGACCTTCTCGTCCGCCGAACGGCGGCCGAGCAGGACCATGTGGTCGCGCGCATGGTCCAGCTCACGAATGGCCAGCTCGTTGATCCGCCTGAGCAGATGCGCCCGGTCCTCGATGAAGCGGCCGAAGGGAGTCTTCGCGAACTGGCACACGGTTACCGCGCCGATCGCATCGGCCGAGAAATTGTGCCGGCCGGAAACGTTCATGCCCAGGAAATCGCCAGGCAAGGCAAAGCCCACGATCTGGCGCCGGCCGTCGGGCAGCAGCTTGTACAGCCGCATGACGCCCTCGAGCAGATTGTAGAACGAGGTGGAGATGTCCTCCTCGGAGAACACGGTTTCGCCCGAGCCCAAACGGACCCGGCGTCCGAGATGCTCGAATTCCCTGAGCTCAACCGCATCCAACGACGAACACACCGCCGATTCGCGGACGGCGCAATCGCTGCAGAAATGCCCGTTCGGCCCAATCGTGACCAGGGAAGGCTTCATCCATCGCTCCAAGCGCCGGCTGCCTTCCGTAGGCAGCGTCCACCGCGCTGGCCATTTTACTGCACCGCACGAAAGCCGATTGACCCAGATCAATTTTGGCGGACATCCCCGTCTTAATCTGCCTCCAGGGTTCTACCGGGGTCACTTTCCATGCTGCAAAGCGCGCTGCGTCACGGCCTGATCGGACTACTTCTGATTGGACCTGCATTCGCCGATCCGGCCGCCGAACAACGCGGCAAGGCCTTCGCGCGGGCCAATTGCGCGCGCTGCCATGCGATCGACCGCGTTTCCGCAAGTCCGCTCAAGATCGCTCCTCCGCTGCGCATCCTGCACCGGCGCTATCCAATCGAGAACCTTGGTGAGGCGCTGGCCGAAGGCATCTCCACCGGCCACGCCGACATGCCGGCCTTCGTGCTCAGTCCGGACCAGATCCACGATCTCCTGACCTATCTGAAGACGCTGGAATAGCCGGCATCACACCGCCTGCACGGTCCAGCCGATCAGCTCCTTGGCGATGCGCGCGAAGGCCCTGTCGAACGCTGCGACTGCCGCGACCGGCTCGACCTTGTCGAGCTTCTCGCTGGTCTCGACAAGGCGCGAGGCGACCACCTTGCCGTTCTTGTCGACGATCCGCGCCGACAGGCCGATCTCCACCCGGGCCTCGCCTTCCGTCGCAATTCGGAACCGCCTGATATCGACCAGGAGCTGGTAGTCCGCCTGACCGAGATCGGATGCCCGCAATGGTGCATGGGCGATGTCGTAATTCTCGAAGCTGTCGATCAGCCGCGCCTGCACCAGCTTGGGAATGCTGTCGGCCCAGAGGAAATCGGCAAAGCCCGGATTGTCGCCGCCAGGCGCGAACAGCATGCGCTGGGTCTGGAGCATGGCGACCGCGGTCGGCTCGGGAATGGAAAGCGACGCCGCGAGCGTCTTGTCGGCCGGTCCGAGGTTTTGCGGTGTGCGCAGGTCATAGGTGACCTTCTGTGCCGGCGTTCCGCCGCCGGTCATCTTCTCGAGCCCCGCCAGGATGCCGTCGACCTTGCCGGTGTTGCGCGCGAGCCCCTCGGAGAAGGTCTTGAGATTGGCGATGGTGTCCTTCAGCGGGCCGGAATTGTCCTCCAGCACGGAATCGACCCGCCGCAGCGCATCGCGCGCGGCCTGCGTCATGCTCTGTCCCGCGCCGGCCTCGGCGACCAAGGTCAGGGGCTCGCCGGATTTGGCGACAATCACGCCGCCTTCCAGCGTCACCACCGGCACGCCGGTCAGCCCCTGGAAATCGAGCCCGACCTTGGTGTCGGTGCGCACCGGCGTCGTCGCGGCCACCGAGATCGTCGCGTTGACGAAGCGCGGATTGTCGGGCGCTAGGCCAAGCTGCGTCACCTCGCCGACGCGAATGCCGTTGAACAGTACGCCGGCACCGACCAGCAGGCCCGGCACCGAGCCCTGGAATTGCACGTGGTAATTCGTGCGCGGCCCGATGCCGCCGGTGTTGTTCAGCCAATAGACGAAGCCGAACACCGCGACAATCGCGGCCAGCACGAAGCTGCCGATCAGCACGTAGGGAGCGCGGGTTTCCATGTCTTCTCATCTCATCTGGTGTTGCAGCATCTGCGAGCGCTTGCCGTGGAAATAGGCGCGCACCCAGGGATGCTCGGATTGCAGCAGTTCGTGCATCGGGCCGATCGCGACGATCTTGCCGTCGGCGAGCGCCGCGACGCGGTCGCAGACCGTGGTCAGGCTCGCAAGATCATGGGTGACCATGAACACGGTGAGACCGAGGGTCTTTTGCAATGTCCCGATCAGCGTGTCGAAATCGCCGGCGGCGATCGGATCGAGGCCCGAGGTCGGCTCGTCCAGGAAAAGAATCGGCGGATCGAGCGCGAGCGCGCGCGCCAGCGCGACGCGCTTGGTCATGCCGCCGGACAGCTCCGCCGGATATTTGTCGGCATCCTGCGCCTGCAGCCCGACCATTTCGAGCTTGGCGATAGCGATCTCGTCCATCAGCTCCTGCGAGAGCACGAGATTCTCTCGCAACGGAAACTGGATGTTCTGCCGGACCGTCAGCGAGGAGAACAGCGCACCCTGCTGGAACAGGATGCCCCATCTCGTGGCCGCGCCTTCGGTGCGCCCGCCGATCGATCGTCCGACGACTTCGATGCTCCCGCCCTGGCGCGGGATCAGTCCGATGATGGTGCGCATCAGCACCGACTTGCCGCCACCGGACGCACCCACGAGCCCGAGAATCTCGCCCCTTCGGACGTCGAGCGACAGATGATCGAGCACGGTCTGACGGCCGAATCCGACCACGAGGTCGCGGACGCGGATCGCAAACTCTTCCTGCGGTTCGCTCATCGTCACATTCCGATCGAGGCGAAGAAGATCGCGAACAGGCCGTCGAGAACGATCACCAGGAAGATCGACTTCACCACCGAGGTCGTGGTCTGCCGCCCGAGCGATTCCGCGCTGCCCTTGACACGCAAGCCCTCGCTGCAGGCGACGATTCCGATCACCAGCGCCATGAACGGCGCCTTCAGGATGCCAACCTCGAAATGGGTGACGGAGATGGCGTCATGCAGCCGCGCAATGTAGATCGCCGGCGCCATGCCGCCGTAGAACTGCGCGACCAGGCCGCCGCCATAGAGCGCGGCAACCGATCCGATGAAGGCGAGGATCGGCAGGGCGATGACCAGGGCTGCGACGCGCGGCAGTATCAGGACATGGATGGGATCGAGGCCCATGGTCGAGAGGGCGTCGATCTCCTCGCGCATCTTCATCGAGCCCAGCTCGGCCGTGTAGGCGCTCCCCGAACGGCCGGCTACCATGATGGCGACGATCAGCACGCCGAGCTCGCGCAGCACCAGAATGCCGACCATGTCGACGGTGTAGGACTCGGCACCGAACCTGCGGAAATGGAAGAACCCCTGCTGGGCGATGATGGCACCGATCAGGAACGTGATGAGTACGACGATCGGAATGGCCTGCCAGCCGACGCGATAAAGCTGGTAGACCAGCGAGGTCAGTCGCAGCGATTTCGGCCGGCGCAATACGCCGATCACGGCCATGGACAATGCACCGAGCATTTGAAGGAAGACCGCGACGTCTTCCCGCGCGTCGACCGTGGACTTGCCGAGATTATTCAGCCTCAGCAGCACCGGATTTGGCGCTGGCGCAGCCACCGGCGTGTGGCGGTTGACCTGACGCACCTCGTCCAAAAGACCGCTGAAGTGATCGGCGACTCCGACGAATTCCGCCGGTCGGCCGGCTGATGCAGCCCTGCGCGACAGCTTTTCCAGGACCCAGGCGCCGAGCGTGTCGAGCGCGCTGATGCCCGACATGTCCAGCGTGACGGCTCTGGATTGATCGACCTCCGCCCCGACCGACCGGGACAATGTTTCCAGCGTCGCCACGTTCGCTGCGGTCCATGGCCCTTCCGGGCGCAATTTCAGCGCATCGCCGGAGGGCGTTGCGAGCAACAGCGGTTCGAGATTCACGCTTCCACCTCATCGGGACAATCGGTCCCCATTCAGCCGGCATTTCTAGGCCAGCATGTGGCGCCTGGATTGACCTTTCTCAAGAGCAGCACCCGCGGCCGGCTTTTGACGCAGATCAAGCGCGGTCGCGTCAGCGGGTCCTAGTCTTGTTTCCATTCAATGGAGATATCCGATCCATGTTCGACAGCAACAGGATGAGCGAAGAACTGCAAGCGCTGAAGGTTGACGTCACACGCCTGCTGAGCACCGCCGGCGAGGAGATTTTCGACAGCTCGAAAGACCGCGCCGAGGCGCTTGCCGACCAGATCAGGGCTGCGCTCACCGAGCTCGGCGAGACCGTCGAAGAGGAACAGGAGCAGCTTCAGGGCCTCATTGCGGAACGCCCGATCACGTCGCTCGCCTCGTCCTTCGCGCTCGGCGTGGTCGTCGGCTTCATGCTGCGGAGACATTAAGTGAATACCGAGAATGTGGTCAAACATCTGCGGCTGCTTTGGCGCACCGACAGGATCATCGCCGACATCCGGCTGCGCCACCTGCTGACGGGCCTTGGCCTGCGCGCTTTTGCGGCGCTGATCGCGGCGTTCGGGCTTCTGATGCTGGAGCTGTCCGCCTATTTCGCGCTGGTCCAGATCTGGAGTGCGATTGCGGCGGCGGCCATCCTCGGCACCGCCAATTTTGCCATCGCGGCCATTCTCTTCGTTCTTGCCGGCCGTCCTCCGTCCGGCCGTGACATCGAACTCGCCAACGAGATCCACGGCGCGTCCATCGAAGCCCTTCAGCTCGAGGCGCGTGCGCTGCAGGCCCAGATGTCGGGCGCAGTCCACCATCCGCTCAGCACGCTGGTCCCGGTGCTGGTGCCGCTGATTGCGATCATCGTCAGGAACTTGCGAAGGACCGCCAAGGACTCTGCCGCCGCAAGTCCGGCTGAAGCGCGTTCCTGAAGCGCGACGAGATCGGGATAAATCGTCATCGCGCTCTGAGTCACTGTTTGAGCATCAGCATTTCGGAAACCCGCTGCGCAATTTTCCCGATCATGCCTTAGCGGGCGCGCTCAGAGCTTCAGCCTGACGTCGCAAATATCCGGCTCGGCCGGATCCGGCTTCACCTCGAAGCCGAGCTGCCGGCACATTTCGAGCATCACGGTGTTCTCCTGCAGTACGTCGCCCGAGATGGCTTTCAGCCCTTCCGATCTCGCGTAGTCGATGATCAATTGCATCAGGGCCCATCCCAGCCCCCTGCCCTTGAGATCGGACCGCAGCAGGATGGCGTATTCGCCGCTCTCGTAGATCGAGTCCGAATGGAGCCTGACCACGCCGACCATCTCGCCGGTGGCCTCGTCGAATGCGATGAAGGCCATCGCGCGCGCATAGTCGAGCTGGGTCAGGCGCGCGATGAACTCGTGGGTGAACTCCTTCATCGGCGCGAAGAAGCGCAGGCGAAGGTCGTGCGCCGTGACGTGACGCAGGAATTCGTGGATGGTCGGCTCGTCCTCCGGACGCAGGGGCCGCGCGAAGATCCGCCAGCCGTCCTTGAGTTTGAGGCGGCGCTCCCATTGCGACGGATAGGCCCGAACGGCGAAGTTCACAGGGCCGGAGCCGGCAAACTTCCGTTGCGGCGGCCCGACCGCGACACGGGCATCGACTGCGGTCACGCCGGTTTCGTCAGCCAGCAGCGGGTTGATGTCGAATTCACGGATCTCGGGAATGTCGGCGGCCATCTGCGCCAGCTTGACCAGCACCATGGCGACGGCGTCGGGCTTTACTGCCGGGACGTCCCGGTAGGCACGAAGCAGACGTGACACGCGCGTGCGGTCGATCAGGTCGCGGGCCAGCTGCAGATCCAGCGGCGGCAGCGCAAGCGCCTTGTCGTTGATGATCTCGACCGCGGTCCCGCCGCGGCCGAACACGACGACGGTGCCGAAGGTGGGATCGTCGGCAAGGCCCAGGATCAACTCGCGCGCCTTCGCCTTGACGACCATCGCCTGCACGATGACGCCCTCGATGCGTGCTTCGGGACGCAGCTTCCTCGCCCGAGCGAGAATGTCGGTGGCAGCGACCCGCACCGCCTCGGGCGTTGTCAGATTGAGCACGACGCCGCCGACATCGGATTTGTGCACGATGTCGCGCGACATGATCTTCAGGACGACGGTGGCGCCTTGGGCGAACATTTCGCTCGCGCAGGCCACCGCCTGCTCGACATCGGTCGCGGCGTATGTGGGCACCATCGCGATGTCATAGGCCTCGAGCAGGTGCTTGATCTCGACAGGTTCGAGCCATTGGCGGCCGTCCGCGACGGCGGCGGCGACGATCTGCTTGGCGGCCCGGGCGTCAGGCACGAAGGTGTCGGGCATCGCCGGCGGAACCTGGCTCAGCTCCTCCACCGCTTCGCGGTGCCGGACCAGATGCATGAAGCCGCGCACCGCGTCGTCCTCGGTCGGATAGTTCGGAATGCCTCCGCCGGAGAGCGTCTGAATGATCTTTTGATCGGCCCCGATCCAGGCGGCAAGCACCGGCTTTGCCCAACTGCGGTGCTGCTCGCGATATCTGCCGACGAGCTCCGTCACGGTCGTCGCGATGTCGGCAGCCGAGGCGATCGCTGTCTGCACATTGAGAACGAGAACTGCGTCGTTGTCGGGGTCGGCGAGCAGCACCTCAAGCGCCGCCGCGTAGCGCGATGCATTGGCATCGCCCACGATGTCGACGGGATTTGCGCCGGACCAGGTCGGCGGCAGCACGTCGTCGAGTTTCTTGCGGGCGTCCGCGGAAATCGTCGCCGGAATTCCGCCAAGCTCGACCAGCCGATCGACGGCGAGGACGCCGATTCCGCCGCCATTGGTCAGGATGGCCAGGCGCTTTCCGGTCGGCGATTCGACGCGGCCGAGCGTTTCCGCGCAGTCGAACAGCTCGCGCAGATCAGAGACCCGCAGGATGCCGGCGCGCCGGAACGCCGCGTCGTAGACCGCGTCCGCGCCGGCGAGCGCGCCGGTATGCGTGGCAGCGGCCTTCGCACCCTGCGCCATGCGGCCGGACTTCACCACGACGACCGGCTTCACGCGCGCCGCGGCACGCGCCGCCGACATGAACTTGCGCGCGTCCTTGATGGCCTCGATGTAGAGCAGGATCGCGCGGGTCCTGTGATCCATCGCGAAATAGTCGAGCAGATCGGCAATATCGACGTCGACCTGATCACCGATCGAGACGATGCCGGAGAAGCCGACGCCGCGTTGCGCCGCCCAATCAACCATGCCGGCTGCGATCGCGCCCGATTGCGAAATCAGCGCGAGGTTTCCCGCCCCCGGCATGTTCGCGGCAAAACTCGCATTGAGGCTCACGCCGGGCATCATGATGCCGAGGCAGTTCGGCCCGATCAGCCGCATGCCGTATTTGCGGGCCGCGGCAATCGCGGCCTCGAGCAGGGATCCCGGACCGCGACCGAGTCCGGCCGAGACGATCAGCGCGCCCGCCGAGCCGCGACGCCCCGCTTGATCGATGATGCCGGGCACCTCGCGCGCAGGCGCGGTGATGACCACGAGTTCCGGCACGAACGACAGTTTGTCGAGGCTGGCCACCGCGGCGACGCCGCCAATCTCGGCATGGCGCGGATTGACGAGGCCGAACTGACCCGTGAATCCAGCCTTCTGAATGTTTTCCAGAATGGCACGTCCCACGGAGAGCGGGCGGGCGCTGGCGCCGACGAGCGCAACCGAGCGGGGCGCCAGCAGATTCTTCAGCCGATAAGTTGACATGACAGCAAATTCGCCCGGTCGGTGACGGTTCCGATGGTTGACGATCAGGCCGATAAGCTGGCTGGACGCCTAGTGCGAGATCATAACCCAGCACGGTGGCTGGCCAATGACGGTCTTTGTCACACCGCCCCAGACGATCTCGTTCAAACGCGAATGATGGTAGGCCCCCATCACGATCGCATCGATGGCGTGGGAATCCGCCCAGCTTCCGAGCACCTTGCCGGTCGAGCTGCCGCCGCCGCTTGCGGTTTCGAACGAGGCGTAGACCCCGTGTTCCCTTAAGTGATCGACGAGTGCGGCTCCGGATTGCACGATCGCGTCGGACTTGTCGTCCGCCACGGTCACCACGCGGACCGAGGCGGCCGCCTGAAGGATCGGCAGCGCATCGCCGACCGCGCGCGCCGCGCGCGCGGAGTGATCCCAGGCGATCATGACGTTCTCGAATTCCGGCCGCAGCGCGTCCACATAATGCTCCGGACAGAGCAGCAGCGGCCGCCCGGATTCGAACAGGAGCGTCTCGATGACGTGCTCCGTTCGGCTGTCGTGCGACTTCACCGGGAGGAGCGTGAGATCGCTGAAGCGCGCATGCTCGGCCAGGATCGACGCGATCTGGTCTGCGGGTACCTTGGCCGATCGGCTTTGAGCGCGGATGCCGGTGTGGGAGGACGCAGTGGTGAACGCATTCAGAAGATGCTGCATGTCGCCTGTCCCGAGCGACCCGTTTGCCTCTGCGGTACCGGACTCATCGGGAAGCATCACCTTCGGCCGCACGAAGGCATCCTCCTCGAGTGCAAGTGCGGTGATCCTGGCGCCGAGGTCGGCGGCAACGGCCACGCATTTCTCGATGGCAGCAAGGGCCGGCCCGCGCGGCTGGCCGACAAGCGGCAGAAAGACGTCCTTGAAGGGCATCGGGATTCTCCTCGGTGGCAAGATTAGGCCGGCTGTGGCCGGGCCCCCTTGATTTTTGTCAAGCCTGGAAACCCCGTCCGGTCAGCCGACAGGTCTTGACCGACGTCAAGGACTGGCCGCGATCCGCATCTAAGGGTTACGCTGGTCGCCGGGCAGACCGCCTTCCACCGCAACTGGATGTGCCAGCAGGAATGACAGACGAGTCTGCGACCCAGGACCGGATTTTTGCGGCGCTCACCGAATCCCACCGGCATCCCGACGTGAGGCGGATCGATACACATGCCGCGTCGGTCTTTCTCAACGGCGGGCGTGCGCTGAAAATCAAACGGGCGGTCCGGTTTCCGTTCCTCGACTATTCGACCCTCGCGAAGCGGAAGGCCGCCTGCGAGGAGGAGATCAGGATCAATCGGCCGCTGGCGCCGCAGATCTATCACCGCGTCGTGGCGATCACGGAAGAGGCCGATGGATCAGTGAAAATCGATGGTACTGGCCGGCCGATCGAGTATGCCGTCGACATGTCGCGGTTCGACGAGAGCCGGACGCTGGATCACCTCGCCAAGGCCGGTCCGCTGGATGCAAAGCTTGCCTCGGCTGCCGCTGACGCGATCGTGGCTTCGCATGCGCAGGCTGTTCGCGCCGACGGCAAGGTATGGGTTTCCTCCATTCCCGGCCTGATCGACGGCAACAGCAATGGCCTGCGGAGCGGCAATCATCTGGGCGCTGAAGAGATCGCACAACTCGGCAGAGACTCGCACGCGACGTTCCTGCGTCTCCGGCCTCTGCTCGAGGAGCGTGGCCGTCTGGGCTTTGTGCGCCGCTGTCATGGCGACCTGCATCTTGCGAACATCGTGTCGATCGACGAGCAGCCGGTGCTGTTCGATGCCATCGAGTTCGACGCGCAGATCGCAACCGTCGATGTGCTCTACGATCTCGCATTCACGCTGATGGACCTATTGCACCACGATCAACCGTACGCGGCCAATGTCGTCCTGAACCGATATCTCGCCGCGGCGCCGCCCGAAAATCTCGGCGCGCTCTCCGCATTGCCGCTGTTCATGTCCGTCCGTGCGGCGATCCGCGCCCAGGTGACGCTGGCACGGCTGAAGCCGCCGCATTCCGTTGACCCCGGCATTCTCGACGACGCACGACGCTATTTCAGCCTCGCGCGGGATCTGATCCGCCCTCCCGCTCCCCGGCTGATCGCGGTCGGCGGATTGTCCGGCGCCGGAAAGACGGTTTTGGCACGCGCGCTCGCGCGTTTCATCGCACCAGAGCCGGGAGCCGTCGTGCTGCGCAGCGACGTCGTCCGCAAGCGACTGGCCGGGGTCGAGGACACGCACCGGCTGCCGGCAACCGCATACACGCCGGAGGCCACGGCCCGCGTTTACGACATTTTGGCTCAGCAGGCCCGGCAGGTGCTGGCGCAAGGCCATTCGGCCATCATCGACGGCGTATTCGCCCGTGAAGACGAGCGAGACGCGGTCGCCGCTCTGGCGCGCGACAGCAAAGTGCCGCTGAGCGGCCTATTCCTGGTTGCCGACCTCGCGACCCGGCAAGCGCGGATCGGAGGCCGCCGGGACGACGCATCCGACGCCACGCAGGAGGTTGCCGCGCAGCAAGAGCACTATAATATCGGCCAAGTCGGTTGGGCGACCATCGATGCATCCGGGACACAAGAGCAGACGCTCCAGACCTGCCGGGACGCGATCGCCGAGGCAAATAAGGCAATCTGAGTGACGCGGGCAAGGATGGCGCGACCCAGCACGACCTCGACGGCCGCTCGCGCCACGCCGCCGGCGCAGCGCAATGCCCTGCCCGGCCGCCTCAGTCCCGGCATGGCCTGCGACACGGCCTTCCGGATCATCTCCCGCCGTCACCTCGACGCCATCCTCGCCCAGCATGACGGTACGTGTCGCGGCGACCCCGAGGCGCTGCATCAGATCCGGATCGCACTGACACATCTGCGCACCACCATCCGCTTCTTCTCGCCCATGGTCGACGACGCGCTGCGGCCGGGGGTGTGGGCCGAGCTGAAATGGCTGAACAGCCAGCTCGGGATGGTGCGGGATCTCGACGTGGCGATCGAGCGGGTCATCGCCGAAAGCGGAGGCGAGCTTGTCGTCATTGCCGAACTCCAGCATTGGGACGAGAAACGCGCCGAGAGCCATCGCCTGCTGGCCCGCGCGCTGCAATCCGCGCGGTATCGCCGCCTGGTCGAGCAGACCACAACCTGGATCGAGAGCGGCCCCTGGTCGACCCGGCGCAGCAAGGAAGCCATCAGGCTGCGCCGCAGCCCGCTCGCCGACCACGCGACTGAGAGGCTCACCGCGTGGGAGACGACGCTGCTCAGGAAAGCGCGAAAACTGCGCAGGCTCGACGTCGAGAAACGACACAAGCTGCGGCTTCTCAACAAGCGGCTGACCTATTCGATCGAGTCTCTCGAGGATTTATTCGCCGACGAGACGCTGGCGAAGCAGAAGTCGATCCTCAAGCAATTGCGCAAGGCGCAAAAATCCCTCGGACAATTGAACGACGATGCGCGAGGGCAAACCCTGGCGGCATCCTTGAATGAGGCCATCCCCGAGGCCGGCCTTCGCTTCCTCGACCGCAAGCGGGAAAAGAAGCTGCTGCGAGCCGCTACGGAGGCCTACCGCAAGCTGGACAAGGCGAAGCCGTTCCGCTCGTCCGACCTCGCGCCGAATGCAGAGCCTGAGGATTAGGTGTGGACGTAGTCTCCCGGTGCGTCCGGCAGACCGTCAACGCCTCCGGCTCCGATCTGCGGCGGATCGCAGGGCGCGCCGGAGCGCGCCGCCAGCCATCCGGCCCATTCAGGCCACCACGACCCCTCAAGTCGCGGTGCCTGCTTCAGCCATTCATCCGGTCCGACATAGGGCGCGTCCGCGGCCTTGATCAGCACCTGATAGCTGTGGCCGGGTTGGTCCGGCGGCGCGACGACGCCTGCATTGTGACCGCCGTTGGTCAGCACGAACGTCACGTCGGCATCGACCTGATAGTGGATCTTGTAGACAGATCGCCACGGCGCCACGTGATCGGCGAGCGTGCCGACCACGAACATCGGCACATGGATGTCGGAAAGCGAGATACTTCTGTCCTCGACGCGATAGCGGCCCTCGGCCAGGTCGTTGTGCAGGAATAGTTTTCGCAGATATTCCGAGTGCATGCGATAGGGCAGCCGTGTGGCGTCGGCGTTCCAGGCCATCAGGTCGATCGGCGCCGTGCTCTCGCCCATCAGATAATCATGCGACAGCCGCGACCAGATCAACTCGTTGGAGCGCAGGAGCTGGAACGCACCGGCCATCTGGGTCGTGTCGAGATAGCCATGCTGCCACATCATGTCTTCGAGGAAGGCGACCTGGCTCTCGTTGACGAAGAGCGTCAGCTCGCCGGCCTCGGTGAAATCCGTCTGCGCGGCAAGCAGGGTGATCGTGTCCAGTCGCTTGTCGCCATCGCGCGCCATCGCGGCCGCGGCGATCGATAGCAACGTGCCGCCGAGGCAGTAGCCGAGCGCATGGACCTTCCGGTCCGGCAGGATCCGGCCGATCATGTCCAGCGCCGCCATGACGCCAAGCTTGCGATAGTCGTCGAAGGCGACATCACGGTCTTGGGCGTCCGGATTTCGCCAGGAAATCGCGAATACGGTGAAGCCCTGACCGGTCAGATACCTCACCAGCGAATTCTGCGGCGACAGATCGAGGATGTAGTACTTCATGATCCAGGCAGGCACGATCAGGATCGGCTCGGGCCGCACCTGCGCGGTCGTCGGATGGTACTGGATCAGCTCCATCAAACCGTTGCGATACACGACCTTGCCTGGTGAAGCCGCGACCGTCTTGCCGACGACAAACTGTTCGTCACCGGCTGGTTTTGCGGTCGAGTGCAGGCGCACCAGATCGCTGTACCAGTTCTGCCAGCCGAACACGAAATTCTCCCCGCCGCTCTGGAACGCCTTCTCCAGCACCAGCGGATTTGTCGCAGCGAAATTCGACGGCGCCAGCATGTCAAGCATCTGGCGCATCGAGAATTCGACGATGGCTTCATTGGCGGGCGACACGCCGCGTACACCGGTCGTGGCGTCGTGCCACCAGCGCTCCGTGAGCAGAAACGCCTGCGCGAACAGATTGAACGGCGGGGCTTCCCATTGCGCTCCCCTGAAGCGGCGATCCCGTTCCTGCGGCTCTATCACCGACCACGGCTTTTGCGTTGGTGCGTGCGCAACAGATTCCAGCAACCGGCCCATGTCGCGAACGGCTTTGCGGGACATCTCCATCTGGCGCTGCGGCGCCGCAGCGAGATGAGAGCTCCAATCGAGCCAGGCGAGCGACAGGGCCAGCGGCGAAATCCCGCCCGTGAACCGCGCCAGCGACGCGTGAAAAGCTCGGTCCAGAGGGTACGGCTCTGACGGAGGCGCCGGTTGCGCGGGCAGACTTTCGGTCGGACGGTCGACGCTCACAACGGGGTCGGCGGAGGGGTGCCCTGCCGGCTCTTCGGTTCGCGGAACAAGCTGCACGACGCTCATGGCTGAAAATTCCTGCGCACTTTGCCGTTTCAGGTTCTTGGGGTTTCAGGTCCTTGGCAGGATACGTCGCCCGGGTTCCGATGCGTTGAGCTGCATCAATTTCGTCCGCCGATCACGATTGCTTCACCGCCACCGACCGATCTCACCTGCTTGACCTGCGTCAAAGCCGGCCTCCATGCTTGAAATAGGCTTCGCTCATCCACTTTCGTCAAAACCTGCGGAGCTACCCATGCGCGCCCACCAGATCATGACCCGATCGGTCATCTCGGTCACCCCCGACACCAGCATCGTCGAGGCGGCGAACATCATGCTGAAGAGGCATGTCAGCGGCCTCACTGTGGTCGACGATACCGGCAAGCTGGTCGGCGTCGTCTCGGAAGGTGATTTCATCCGACGCAGCGAAATCGGCACCGGACGCAAGCGGGGGCGCTGGCTGAGGTTCATCCTTGGTCCGGGCGGATCGGCCCGCGACTTCGTCCACGAGCACGGCCGCAAGGTTTCGGAGGTGATGACCACCTCCGTCGTGACCATCACCGAGGATACGGCGCTCGCCGAGATCGTCGATCTCATGGAACGGAACAACGTGAAGCGATTGCCCGTCGTCCGCGGCGACAAGATCGTCGGCATCGTGTCGCGCGGGAACCTGCTGCAGGCGGTGGCGGGGCTCGCCCGCGAGGTGCCGGATCCGACGGCAGACGACGATCACATCCGCGGCCGCATCATCGACGCCATGGAGAAGAACGACTGGTGTCCGTTCGGGCTGAACGTCATCGTCCGCGACGGCATCGTTCACCTCAGCGGCGTCATCACCGAGGAGCGCTCACGGCAGGCTGCGGTCGTCGCAGCGGAGAACGTCGAGGGCGTGAAGAAGGTGCACGACCATCTCTGCTGGGTCGACACCATGTCCGGCGTCTATCTGAACTCGCCCGAGGACGACGATCTCGCCAAGGCGAGCTGAAACCTGACGCGGTTCAGCGTGGAATCACGGCGGTGGCCTCGATCTCGACGCGCGCCGCCTTCTCAACGAGGCGCATGACCTGCAACAGCGCCATCGCAGGATAGTGCGCGCCAAAGATCGCACGGTAGACCTTGCCGAGCTCTTTCAGGTTGGTCAGGTACTCGTCCATGTCGACGACGTACCAGGTCAGCCGCACCAGGTGCTCGGGCCGGGCGCCGGCTTCGGCAAGGATCGCAGCGATGTTGCTCAGGGTCTGGCGGACCTGCGCGACGAAGCCGTCCGCGAGACGCTCCTGGGCATCCCAGCCGATCACCCCGCCGGTGACGACGATCCGCCCCTCGGCTGCCATGCCGTTGGCATAGCCTTTCGGGAGCGGCCAGCCGGACGGCTGCAGCACCTGCGCTCCCGACCGGGTTTCGTCCCCGCCTGCTGTCGGCAACACCGCGCGGGGCGGGCCTGTCGGCGTCGTCACTGACAATCTCTATCCTTTCATTCCCGCGACGCCCGAGGATGTCACAGCGGCCTGCGCCAGCTGTCTCAGCGCAAAGCGCTTCAACTTGCCGGTTTCGGTCTTCGGCAGCTGCGTCACGAACTCGATCGCGCGCGGATATTTGTACGGCGCGATCTCGCGTTTGACATGCTCCTGCAACTCGGCGACCAGCCGAGCGTCGGGCGTCACGCCGGGCGCGGCAATGACATAGGCCTTCACGATCATCCCGCGCGCCTCGTCCGGCGCGCCAACGACGCCACATTCGGCAACGGCCGCATGCGTGAGCAGCGCCGTCTCGACATCCGTGCCGGCAATGTTGTAGCCAGCCGACACGATCATGTCGTCGGAGCGCGACTGGTACCAGAAATAGCCGTCGCCATCCATCAGATAGGTGTCGCCGGTGATGTTCCAGCCGTTCTGGACGTATTTGCGCTGCCGCTCGTCGGCGAGATAGCGACAGCCGGTCGGTCCGCGCACAGCGAGGAAGCCCATCGTGCCCGGCGGCAAATCGTTGCAGGAACCGTCGACGATCTTGGCTTCATAGCCCGGCACCGGCTTGCCCGTCGCGCCGGGACGGATTTCGTCCTCGGTCGCGCTGATGAAGATGTGCAGCAGCTCGGTCGAGCCGATCCCGTCCATCAGCTTGATGCCGGTCGCCTTGAGCCAGGCATCGAATGTCGGCCTGGGCAGCGTCTCGCCCGCGGAGACGCATTTGCGCAGCGAGGAAATGTCGCGGCCTGCGAGCTTGCCGAGCATGGCGCGATACGCGGTCGGTGCGGTGAAGCAGACGGTGGTCTTGTACTGCTCGATCGCATTCAGGATGTCGTCGGGCGTGGTCTTCTCCAGCACGACGAAGGAGGCGCCGATGTGCATCGGAAACAGGACGCCGCCGAAGCCGAACGTGAAGGCGAGCGGCGCCGAGCCGACGAAGCGATCCTTCTGCTCCGCCCGCAGGATGTTGTGCGCGTAGCCGTCGCAGACCGCCAGCATGTCCCGGTGGAAGTGCATGGTGCCCTTGGGATCGCCCGTGGTGCCCGACGTGAAGGCGATCAGGCAGATGTCGTCGGAGGCGGTGTCGACAGCTCCGAACTCCGGGCTGGCGTCCGCGATCAGCGCTTCGAGCGAATCGCCGGCGCCGTTCCCCCAATAGACGACGTGCCTGAGACCGGGCGCAGCGGCTTTCGCCTTCTCCATCTCCTCGGCGAGCTTTCCATCGCAGAGCGCCAGCGAGATCTCGGCCTTCTGGATCGGATAGGACAGCTCCTTGGCGCGCAGCAGCGGCATCGTCGCCACCACAATGCCGCCGGCCTTGATCACCGCGAGATAGGTCGCGACCATCATCGGATTGTTGGACGAGCGCAGCAGCACGCGCCCGCCGGTGACGAGACCGAGCTTGCCGACCAGCACATTGGCGATGCGGTTCACCAGCGCCTGCAGCTCGCGATAGCTGTAGCTGACGGCGGGACTGATGACGCAAGGCGCGTCGCCATGCCCCTGCTCGACCCAGCGGTCGAGGAAATAGCTGACGCAGTTCAATCGCGGCGGATAACACAGCTCCGGACGGGTGAAGATGAATTCCGGCCAGAGCTCGCGCGGCGGAAGATGCTGCCGCGCGAACGTATCGACATGGGCCGTCGCATCGTTGCCGTCAGACGAGCCCGAGACTTGAACCTTGGCGGCGTTGGCCATCGCACGCTCCTTTGCGCATGGAAAGCACCCGGCAGCACTATCTGGGAAACATTTTAGGCTTAAAACAATTCGGCGCAATAGCGGATTTTGGGCATCCCGTGCATTTTGCTGCGGCAAGGAAGGATCGGCGGGCGCGTCGGCCCGCGGGCGCCTCAGGCGCGGCGGCGACCGGCCGATTTCTGCGCCGATGCCTTGGTCTTGGCGAGGAGCCGCATCAATTCGCGGACGTCCTTCGGCGAAAGATCGGCGAAGAGATCGGCGATCCAGGTCTCGTGTTCCGCGGCCATCCTGCGAAACTCGGCACGCCCGAGCTTCGTCAGCCTGATCACCTGAACGCGGCGGTCCGTGTCGGAGGTCCGCCGATCGAGATGGCCGGATTCCACGAGACGCTCGACGAGGCCGGTCACATTGCCGTTCGACACCATCATGCGCTTGGAGACGTCGGACAGCGTCATGCCCTCCGGCGCCTTGTCGAGCTGCGCCATCAGATCGAAACGGGGCAGCGTGACATCGAAGCGCTGCCGCAACCGGCCGCGGACCTCGCCCTCGATCAGGGTCGTGCAGGTCAAGAGGCGCAGCCACAACCGAAGCTCTTCGGCGTGATCTTCCGGAGTTTCGACAGCCTTGGTCTCGGAATCGAGCATCTCGATGCAGTCACTCACGGCCGGCATTGGCGCCGGCACGGATTCCCAACATTTTGAGCTTCAAATAAATCCGGGCCGGCTGCAAGCCTAAAGCTGCAACAATCGACCGCACGCCAATTTCTTTAGGCTTCAAGTAATTGGCGCGCCGCTTGCATGCGCCGCTTCCCCGCAAGATGACGGCGCCTTTGGGCTTTGCTTGCCGCCGCAGCCATCATCGGCATAAGCTTGAGTTGAAGTACGAGGCTTGTAGTGCAAGCCCGATCGACACGGGGGACAGATCATGAAGACGCAAACGACTTTGGCCGCAGCCGCCATCCTGCTCGGGACCGCGGTGAGCCCTGCCCTCGCCCAGGAGAAGATCAAGCTGGGTGTGATCGTGACCCTGTCGGGACCCGCCGCCGCACTCGGCCAGCAGGTTCGCGACGGATTTGCGCTCGGGGTGAAGGATCTCGGCGGCAAGATGGGTGGCCGCGATGTCGAAGTGATCGTCGCCGACGACGAGCTGAAACCGGATGCAGCCGTGACGAAAGCCAAAGGCCTTCTGGAGCGCGACAAGGTCGATTTCGTGGTCGGCCCGATCTTCTCCAACATCCTCCAGGCGATCCATCGACCAGTCACGGAGTCGAAGACCTTCCTGATCAGCCCCAATGCAGGCCCGTCGACCTTTGCCGGCAAGGACTGCAACCCGTTCTTCTATGTGACCTCGTATCAGAACGACCAGGTGCACGAAGTCCTCGGCAAGGTCGCGCAGGATCGCGGCTACAAGCGCATGTATCTGATGGTGCCGAACTATCAGGCCGGCAAGGACTCGGTCGCCGGCTTCAAGCTCGACTACAAGGGCGAAATCGTCGAGGAATCCTACATGCCGCTCAACACGCTGGACTTCCAGCCGGAGCTTTCCAAGATTTCATCGCAGAAGCCCGATGCTCTCTTCACGTTCATGCCGGGCGGGCTCGGCGTCAATCTGGTCAAGCAGTACCGGCAGGCCGGCCTCGCCGACAGCATTCCGGTGCTCTCGGCGTTCACGGTGGATGAATCCACTTTGCCGGCCCAGCAGGATGCGGCCGTCGGCATGTTCGGCGGCGCGAACTGGGCGCCCAATCTCGACAACCCCCAGAACAAGAAGTTCGTCGCCGCTTATGAAGCCGCCTATAACGGCGTGCCCGGGACCTACGCCTTCCAGGCCTATGACGCCGCGATGCTGATCAACAGCGCGGTCAAGGCCGTGAAGGGCGACCTCTCGAACAAGGATGCGGTCGGCGCCGCGCTGAAGAAAGCCGACTTCACCTCGCTGCGCGGTGCCTTCAAGTTCAACACCAACGGCTATCCGATCCAGGACTTTTACCTGACCAAGGTCGCCAAGCGTCCGGACGGCAAGTTCCAGACCGAGATCGTCCAGAAGGTCTTCGAGAATTACGGCGACCGCTACGCCAAGGACTGCAAGGCGGCGAACTAAGCCGCGCGTCGCGTTACGGGAGGACTGCAATGAAAACTGAAATCACCGGCATCACCCGGGCCAATGAAGGGATCCAGGGAATTTCCTGGAACATCCTCGGTCAGACCTATGTGCCGAAAAGCAATACCGAGCACAGCTTTTCCTGGCACGCGACATTGCCGCCGGGCACATTCGTGCCGCCGCACATCCATCCGGACCAGGACGAGTATCTCTACATGCTCGAGGGCAAGCTCGACTTCGTGCTCGGCAATTCGGAGTCGCAGGCGACGGCGGGCGATCTGATCCGGCTCGGCATGGGCGTGCCGCACGGCATCTTCAACAAGTCGGAGCAGACCGCAAAAGTGCTGTTCTGGGTGTCACCGACCCGCAAGCTGTTCGACCTGTTCTGGGGCCTTCATAATATGAAGGAGCAGAAGCCCGAGGACGTGGTGGCGATGGCGGCCGAGTTCAACATTCACTTCCTGCCGCCGCCTCCCGGCGGTTAGCAGCATGACCCCGGAAAAGTGCGCAAGCGGTTTTCCGGAAGGGGCATGCTCAATCAAAGGCCAAAGGGTGATGATGATTCATCGCCCTCAAGCGCGCACCGCCGCCAGCCCCGGCACGGCGGCAAAGCCGGCCTTGGTGGCATAGCCGCGCACGATCGCCTCGCGCTGCGAATAGCTCAGCACGTTGTCGACATTGTCGAAACCGTCGGGTGCAAGCTGCTCGACGGCGTCGATGACGCCCTCGGGACCGCCGCGCCGGTTGGAGCGGACGATGTCCGCGGTCATCGGCAGGCGCTTCTTCTCATATTCGAGCAACGCCTGGCGGGGATGCTCGGCGCGTGCCAGCGCATCGGCGAGGCAACGCGCATCGAGGATCGCCTGCGATGCACCGTTCGAGCCGACCGGATACATGGGATGCGCGGCATCGCCGAGCAGTGTGACGCGCCCGGACGACCAATAGGGCAACGGATCCCGGTCACAGGTCGGATATTCGTAGAACTCGGGCGTTGCCGAGATCAGGCTCTTCACGTCGATATAGGGCACCGAGAAGCGGGCCACATGCGGCATCAGCTCCTCGCGGCGCCCGGGTCGCGACCAGTCTTCCTTCCGCGGCGGCGGGGCATTGCCCTCACCGACCTTCACCAGCACCGCCCAATTGGTGAGACGGCTCGCGGGGCTCGATCCCTCCGCGATCGGATAGATCACCACCTTGGCGTTGAGCCCGCCGGCCACGATCATCGATTTGCCGGTGAGGAACAGCGGCCAGTCGCGCGCACCGCGCCACAGCATCAGGCCGTTCCAGCACGGCGGTCCCTCGTTCGGGAACAGCGTGTCGCGAACGCGTGAGTGGATGCCGTCGGCGCCGATCAGGATATCGCCGCGCGCCGTGTGGATATGCGCGCCGGCGCGATCGAAGAAATAGGCGGTGACGCCGCCCTCGTCCTGAGTGAATGCGCCGAGCCGGCAGCCGGTGTGGATAGCATCCGGCCCGAGCCGCTCCTCGACGGCGCGATGGATGACGCCCTGAAGGCGGCCACGGTGGATCGAGAATTGCGGCACGTCGTGGCCCGCGTCGATGCCACGGGCCTCGCGCCAGACTTCCTGGCCGTGGCGATTGAGGTAATAGAGCTGATCGGTGCGGATCGCGACATCGTCGAGCTTCTGGAGCAGACCGAGGCCGGCGAGCTCGCGCATCGCATGCGGCAGCGTGTTGATGCCGACACCGAGCTCGCGGATGGTGTCGGCCTGCTCGAAGATTTCGCAATCCAGGCCGCGCGAGCGCAGCATTAATGCCGTGGTGAGACCACCGATACCGCCACCGACGATAATCGCCTTCATCGCCTTAACTCCACTCGATAACGCCAGGCAATGAGTTAACGTCGCACGGGCAGTTGCTCCGCCGCAAGCGGCTTTGTCGCCTCCGCCCAGAGCTCGGCCCGGGTCTTGGGCTTAGCCTTAATTCCCGGCTCCTAAGGCCCCTGCCGGAGGCGCATTCCTCATCGAAACCCCGCCAATTGAGCCCGACGCCAAATTATTTCAAGCTTAAAGGAATTTCGCGTACGTTCCCTTTTTGGCAGGGCCGCGGCCAGGAGTGACCGGCCTAGTCGCCCCTGAACACCGGCTTGACCTTGTTGGCGAAGGCCTCGAAGGCGCGCTCGAAATCCGCCGTCGTCATGCACAGGGCCTGTGCAACGGCCTCCGCCTCGATCGCCTCCTCTACCGACATCGCCCATTCCATCGCCAGCATCCGCTTGGTCATGGTGTTGGCGAAGGTCGGCCCTTCCGCGATCTGCCTTGCCAGCAGTTGCGCCTGGGGCAACACCTGCTCCGGTGTCACGAGACGGCTGAAGAAGCCCCAGCGCTCGCCCTCCTCCGCGGTCATGAAGCGGCCGGTGTAGAGCAGCTCGGAGGCGCGGGACTGCCCGATGATCCGCGGCAGGATTGCGCACGCGCCCATGTCGCAGCCGGCAAGGCCCACCTTGTTGAAGAGGAATGCGACCTTGGCCCCGCTCGCCGCGAGCCGCATGTCGGACGCCATGGCAATAATCGCGCCCGCGCCGGCACAGATGCCTTCGACCGCAGCGACGATCGGCTGCGGGCAGGCCCGCATCGCCTTGACGAGGTCGCCCGTCATCCGGGTAAAGGCCGTCAGTCCCTTGGTGTCCATCTTCACGAGCGGACCGATGATCTCGAATACGTCGCCGCCGGACGAAAAATTGGCGCCCGCGCCTGTGACGACGATCGACTTGACCGCATCGTCGAACGCGCAGGCGCGAAAGAAATCGGTGAGCTCGCGGTAGCTCTCGAAAGTCAGCGGATTTTTCCGCTCGGGACGATTGAGCGTCACGGTGGCAACGCCGTCGACCACGGCCAGCAGGAAATTCTGCGGCGAATAGTCCGCCAGCGGCAGGGTCACGGGATTGGCTGGTCTGCTCATGCGATCTCCTTAGCTTTCTCGTTCCAGGCCTGCATCGCGCACGCTAGATCTCACCACCGGCAACCGCGATCGCCTGTCCTGTGATCGCACCGGCGCTCTCCCCGCACAGCCACAGCACTGCATCGGCCACCTCCTGAGGCGTGATCAGCCGCCCCTGCGGATTGTGCTTCGCGAGCTCGGCAATCGCCTGCTCGTGGCTGCGGCCCGTCTTCTTCATGATGTTCTCGATGCTGCCGGCAACCAGATCGGTATCCGTGAAGCCGGGACATACGGCATTCACCGTGACATTGCTGCCGGCCATTTCCAGCGCAAGCGAACGCACAAGTCCAATCACGGCGTGCTTGGCGGCACTATACGCGCTGACATAGGGATAGCCCTTGAGCCCGGCCGTCGATGCAATCGCGACGATGCGACCGTAGGGGCGGTCCTTCATCGCCGGCAAGACGCCGTGGATGGCGTGAACCGCGCCCATGAAGTTGACGTCCATCATGCGGGCAAACAGCGCACTGTCCGATTTCGCGAACGGCGCCGATTCAGCGCTGCCGGCGTTGGCGATCAGAATATCGATCGGCTTCCGTGCGCTTGCTTGGGCGATGGCAGCTTTCACCGATGCTTCGTTCGAGACGTCCGCGACCGCCGCAAAATGCGCAGCCCCCGCGCTCACCGCCTCGTCAAGAGTTGCCGCATTGCGGCCAAGCACCGTCACGGTGGCACCGGCGCCCGCGAGGGAGGCTGCAATCGCGCGGCCGATGCCACGGCCGCCGCCGGTGACCAGCGCGTGCGGCGAATGCGGCAATGCGGACATGCGTTGGCTCCCTGGGATGCTGATCGCTCCCTCGATATATTTTAACCTTCAAATTTTTGCAACGAAAGCACCGATTGAGATCCCAATCGTCCAGGCACCCGGGACCGGCCCGAAAATTGCTTTAAGTATAAAATTGTCTCTTCCCATCCCTTACAGGCCTGTTAGCATCGCCGGGCCAAGCAAGAGGTTGTTGCGTGTCGCAATCCACGCCCATGATAACAAGGGACGGACGTTTCGCCTACGAAGCCGCGGGCGATCCGGGCGCAATACCCCTGATTTTCCTGCATGGCATCGGCGGCGCGGCGCGAGCCTGGCGGAACCAGCTCGCCACCTTCGGCACCCGCTTTCGCGCGATTGCATGGGACATGCCGGGCTATGGCGGATCGGCTCCGCTCGGCAGCGTCAGCATCGCTGCCCTGGCGGACGCGCTTCAGCAATTCATCGAGCAACTCGGTGTGAGCAGGCCAATTCTGGTTGGCCATTCCATCGGCGGCATGATCGTCCAGAAATGGCTGGTGCAATTTCCGATGCGCGGGCGCGCGGTCGTGCTGGCGCAGACCAGCCCGGCCTTCGGCAAGGCCGACGGCGATTGGCAGAGATCGTTCATCGCGGCGCGGCTTGGCCCGCTCGACCGCGGAGAGACGATGAAGTCGCTGGCACCTTCCCTGGTAAAGGAGCTTGTCGGCGACGATCCCGATCCAAAGGGAATGGAGCTTGCGCGCGAATGCATGGGAAGCGTGCCCGAGGCGAGCTATCGCGCCATGATGCTGGCCTTGATCGGCTTCGACCAACGCAGCACGCTCAAGGACATTTCCGTGCCGACGCTGCTGCTGTCCGGCTCCAAGGACAACAATGCGCCTGCGCCGATGATGGCGAAGACGGCGACCTACATCCCTTCGGCCGAATATGTCGAGCTCGCCGGCGTCGGCCATCTCGCCAATCTTGAGCGACGCGATGCCTTCGACGAGGCCCTCGGCCGGTTCCTGAACTCCGTCGCGATCAAAACGTAAGGCGAGCGCGCAATGACCGTGCAAGTCCGCAAGAACGTCGGCGCAACCGACAAGGTGGCAATGGACGCCCCGATCTTCGATCCCGTGGCATTCCGCCTGAACGACGAGCAGGCCGGCATCATTTCGCGCGCGCGGGAGATCGGGCAGAGCGTGTTCGCTGGCCGCGCGGCGACTTACGATCGCGAGGCAATCTTTCCGACCGAGAATTATCGCGACCTGCACCGGGTCGGCTTGCTCGGCATTGCCGTCCCCAAGGCGCATGGCGGACTCGGCGCGAACTATCAGACCTATGCCTTGGCAGCCGCGGAAATCGGCCGCTATTGCGGCGCGACCGCATTGACCTGGAACATGCACGTCTGCTCGACCCTGTGGTCGGGTCCACTCGCCGACGATCTCGACATGGACGCCGCGACTCGCACCGAGCACGAGCGGCGACGGGCGGTCCACTACAAGCGCATCGTCGAGGACGGGGCGATCTATTCGCAGCCCTTTTCGGAGGGTGGCGCAGCGGCGGCAGGCGGCGTCGCCTTCGGCACGGAGGCAAAGCCCGTGAAGGGCGGCTGGATCGTCAGCGGCAAGAAGATCTTTGCATCGCTGTCAGGCCATGCAGATTATTACGGCGTGCTCTGCACCGAGATCGAGGAAGGCGGGAAAGCCTCGCGCCGCAACACGCTTTATCTCGCCATCTCCGCCAAGTCGGAGGGCGTTTCGGTCGTCGGCGACTGGGATCCGCTCGGCATGCGCGGAACGGTCTCGCGTACGCTGCTGTTCAAGGACGTGTTCGTGCCCGAGGATTCTGCGCTGATGCCGCGCGGCGTCTATTTCCAGGCCGCGATGCGCTGGCCGCACATGTTCCTGACACTGTCGCCGACCTACATGGGCCTGGCACAAGCCGCCTATGACTTCACCGTGCGCTATCTGCGCGGCGAAGCGCCAGGCATGCCGCCGGTCAAGCGCAGGATGTACCCGACCAAGCAGATCGCGGTCGCGCAGATGCAGATCAAGCTCGAGCAGATCAAGGCGATCTGGTTCCAGGCCGTCACGGAAGCGCGCGCCAATCCAAGCAAGGAGCAGGTGCTCCGCGCCTACGCCGCGCAATATTCGGTGATGGAAGGTGCCAATGAGCTCGCCGCGCTCGCGATCCGCACCTGCGGCGGTCAGGCCATGCTCCGCTCGCTGCCGCTGGAGCGCATCTATCGCGACAGCCGCTGCGGCTCGCTGATGCTGCCCTGGACGGCCGAGCTTTGCCTCGACCGGATTGGACGCGAGGCGCTTTACGAGGCCGGCGAAACGGACGACTGACGGTGGACCTGTGTAGTCTGATCGATCGCAACGCGGCGTTCGCGCCAGACAAGACGGCCATTGCCTTCGAAGGGGAACGGCTGAGCTATGCAGCGTTCGCCGCGCGGATCGAGCGGACCGCGACGGCGTTGAAGCAGGAACTCGGCGTCGGCCGGGGCGACCGCGTTGCAATCCTCAGCCTGAACCGGCCGGACTATCTGGTTCTGCTCTATGCCTGCGCGCGGCTCGGCGCGATGCTGGTGCCCCTGAACTGGCGGCTGGCCGTCGCAGAGCAGCTTTTCATTCTCACCAATGCCGGCGCCAAGGTCCTGGTGCTCGAGCAGGCATTTGAGGGGGTTCTTCCCAAGCTTGAGGGGACTGCCGCTGTCGGGCTCGATTTCGAGCCGCCGGGCGGCACGACGTTCGACGACCTGTTGGCACGCAGCGAGGGCAGTGGCCGCAACCCGCACGCCGATCTCTCCTGCCCGCTCCTCGTTGTCTATACGTCAGGAACGACCGGACGGCCGAAAGGCGCGGTGCTACGCCAGGAGGCGCTGTTCTGGAACGGCGTCATGAGCCAGCACATGCACAACATGACATCCGACGATCACATATTGACGGTGCTGCCGCTCTTCCATGTCGGCGGCCTCAACATCCAGACCACGGCAGCGCTCCAACTTGGCGCGACCGTCACGATCCACGCCCGTTTCACGCCGGATACGGCACTCGCGGCCATCGAACGGGAACGACCGACACTGACCGTGATGGTGCCGGCAATCATCCAGGCCGTAACCGAGCATCCCGCCTGGGCTGCCGCCGATCTGTCGTCGCTGAAGGCGGTCGCCACCGGCTCGACCATCGTGCCGCCGCACCTGATCGAGCGCTTCGTCGCACGCGGTGTACCGGTGCTCCAGGTCTATGGTTCGACCGAAACCTGCCCGATCGCGGTTTACACGCGCCTTGGCGGCGACCTTTCACGTGTGGGATCGACCGGTCTTGCCGGCCTGTGCTGTGAGGCAAAGGTGATCGATCAGGCTGGCAACGCGGTGCCGGCGGGCACGCCGGGCGAGATCGCCGTGCGCGGCCCCAACGTGTTCTTTGAATACTGGGGCGATGCGGATGCCACGCGCGATGCGCTGCACGACGGCTGGTATCGCACCGGCGACATCGGCCTGTGCGACGCCGACGGATATTTCTGGGTCCGCGACCGCAAGAAGAACTTGATCATCTCCGGCGGGGAGAACGTCTATCCGGCCGAAGTCGAGCGCGTCCTTCTGGAACATCCCGATGTCAGCGAATGCGCGGTGATCGGCCGGCCCGATCCGCGCTGGGATGAGGTGCCAATCGCCTATGTGATCCCGAGATCGGGATGCCAGCCCGGAGCCGACGAGTTGAGAGCGCACCTTCTGGCACAACTCGCGCGCTACAAGGTACCGCGCGACATCGTCTTCGTCACGGACCTGCCGCGCACGGCGCTCGGCAAGGTTCAGCATTTCCTGCTGAAGCAGATCGATGCGCAGTCGCGCGCACAAGGAGAGACATCTTGAAGATTGCGGTTCTGGGTGGGGGAAACGGCTCTTTCGCGGCCGCAGGCGATTTTGCGCTGTCCGGACATGAGGTCCGGCTCTGGCGCCGCGACGCGGATCAGGTCGCGGCACATCGTGCCGCCGGCTCCGGCATCGTTGTAAAGGATCATAACGGCCGTCACGAGACCAAGCTCGCGCTGGTCACGACCGACATCGCAGAAGCCGTCAACGGCGCGGAGCTGATCCTGTGCCCCGCCCCCGCCTTCGCGCAGCCGGACATCGCCCGGCTGCTTGCTCCACATCTGCGGGATGGACAGGTCGTGTTTCTGCCACCGGCGACGTTCGGCTCGATGATCTTCGCCCAGGCAGCGCGGGACGCCGGCAACCATGCCAAGGCGAGCTTTGCAGAGACCGGCACGTTGCCCTGGCTGACCCGCAAGCACGGGCCATTCGAGGTCGCCATCACCATCCGCGCCAAGCGACTGCCGGTCGGCGTGCTCCCTCTCGAAACTGCTGCACACGCGATCGAAGTGATCGGACGCGCTTTCCCCGATGCGATCGAGCCGTGCGGAGACGCGCTGTCCGGGGCACTGATGAACGCAGGCCCGATCATCCATCCGCCGCTGATCGTGATGAATGCGGGCCCGATCGAACATTTCGAGCGATGGGACATCCACAAGGAGGGAACGCAAGGCGCGATCCGCCGGGTAACCGATGCGCTCGACGCCGAACGCATCGCGGTGCGCGAAGCGCTCGGCTACGGCGCGCCGCATTTTCCGCTGGCTCATCACTACGCGAAAGAAGGCGAGATCTGGATGTACGGCCGCGGCTCGCATGATCGCCTGACCGATTCGGGCGACTGGCGCGAACGGATCGTGCTGAGCGAACATCGCTACATGCGCGAGGATTTGCGGCTTGGGCTATCGCTGCTGGTCTCAGTCGCTGGCCTGGCGGGCGTGGCCACGCCGCTCGCAAAGGCTTTCCTGGCGATCGGCGGCGCAATCTGCGGCGAGGATTTCAGCCAGGGCGGCCGAACGCTCGAAACGCTGGGGCTGGGCAATCTCGGCAAGGCCGAACTGCAGACGCTTCTACGCAGGGGATTTTGACCGATGACCAGCCGCACCAACATTGCCTGTCTCGGGGCCGGTCGCATGGGCCGCGGCATCGCCGTCGCGTTCGCTTACGCGGGGCATACGGTCACGATGGTCGATATCAAGGCACGTTCCACGGACGATTTCGCCAAGCTCGAGGCGGACGCGATCGGCGAAGTCAGGACTACCTTTGCCAGCCTGGCGAAGCTGGGGCTGCTGACCGAAGCAGATGTCGATCCGCTCATCGCGAGGGTCTCGGTGGTGCCGGCCAATCAGAGCGGCGCAGCGCTAGCCGAAGCCGGCATCGTCTTCGAGGGCGTTCCGGAAGTCGTTGAGCTCAAGCGCGAGGTGCTGGGAGCGGCTTCAAAACAGGTCGGGCCGGATACGATCATTGCATCGACGACGTCGACCATCCTCGTCGACGATCTCTCCGGCGCGATCGTAAACCCCCGCCGCTTCCTCAATGTGCACTGGCTCAATCCGGCCTATCTGATCCCTCTGGTAGAAGTCTCGCCCGGCAAGGCCACCGATCCGGCCATCATCGACGAGGTCAAGGCGCTGCTCGAAGGCATCGGCAAGGTTCCGGTCGTCTGTGCGGCGACCCCAGGCTTCATCGTCCCGCGCATCCAGGCGCTGGCGATGAACGAAGCCGCGCGCATGGTCGAGGAAGGCGTCGCCAGCGCGGAAGATATCGACAAGGCGATCCGCTACGGGTTCGGCTTCCGCTACGCCGTGCTCGGGCTGCTCGAGTTCATCGACTGGGGCGGCGGCGACATTCTCTACTACGCCAGTCGCTATCTCGAGGGCGCACTCGGCAGCGACCGCTATCGTGCACCTGATGTCATTGCCCGCAACATGCATGAAGGCAAGATCGGTCTACGGACAGGCGCCGGCTTCCTCGATTATTCAGGAATGGACGTCGACGCCTATCGGGTAAAGCGGCTTCAGGCCATGGTCGACCTGCTCCGGCACTTCAACCTGGCTCGCCCGCCGGTGCTCGATCGCGTCTAGCCGAAGACGTCCTGAAGCACGCCTTCGCGAACGACCGCGACGCCGTCCAGTTCGATCGTCGTTCCCATCATCGGCAGGTCGAAATGGCCTGCCGTGTAACGGCCGGCGAATTCGTTGGCGCCGGTCGAGAACAGGAAGTTGCCGGAGACGGCCCGAATCTCCGTGCCATTGGTATCGCGTTGGTCGTACATCGACAGCGCTTCGTAGCGCGCGCCGGGATTCATGCCGAAACCGACATGCGAGACCGCATAGGCTTCGCGATCGCCCCAAGCGGCAAGATAGGCACGCATCATCGCGGCATCCGTACCCTCGCCTTCCAGCTCCACGACATAATCATCCTTCAAGGTCATCTTCACCGGCGACGTCAGGTAGCGCTTGAAGGTGAGGTTGATGTCGCCTGGCGCCATCACCAGCGCGCCGTTGATCGTCCCGCTCTTGGGGAAGCTGACGACGATGCCGCCCGGCCAATGCGCCAGCGTGCCGGGCTTGTCCGTCCAGCCCCAGACGCCGACGGTCGAGGCACCGACCATGTCGACGTCGAGCGCCGTGCCGGCCTTCGATGTCACCCGCATCCGCTTGGTCCCACGCAGCATCTTCGCCGCCGCGCGGACGCGCTTCTCGAGCGCGGAATCCGGCACCATCCGCTCCAGCGCCTCGGGATGCTCGTTGGAAATCACAAGGATGCGCGCGCCGGCCTTCAGTATCTCGGGCGTCTCCACCGCATGCATCAGGCCTTCGATGGTGCAATCCACGACAAAACCCGCTTGCTGAAGCGCCGTGATAACCGGACCAAGCCGCTGGATCGCCTCGCTCGCCCCTGTCGAGCGAACCGGAACGATATTGCGGTTTCGCGGCGTCGGCATCACCACGTGGAACGGCCGCGCCCCCATTCGCAGCAGCGCAAGCTCCGCAAGGTGAACATTCAGCGCGCGTGACTGGGTTTCCGAGAGGATCGCCGCAGTATCGCCGGACTTGACGGCGCATCGCTCAAAAATCTCGCAAAACGCGTCGATCCATTTTGCCTCGATGCGATCCGCCAGCATGGTTCACTCCCGATCTTCTGGTTTCTCGTTAGTCAGATCACGTTTCGGGGAAGCCCCGTAAAAGGTACGATCGCAAGGCACCCAACAGGCCGTTCAGGATCAACCCCAAGAGCGAGATCGTGATCAACGGCACGAACATGTCGACAGCCTGAAAGGTCCGGGCTGCCGTCACGAGCACATGGCCCAGCCCGTCCGTCGACGTGATCATCTCGGCCAGAAACACCACGATGCAGGAAATGACAAGGCCGATCCGGCAGCCGGTCAGGATCGACGGCATCGCCGCCGGCAGCACCACCTTGAAAAGGATCTCGTAGCGCGGTGTGCCGGCCGCCATGGCCGACCAGATCAGCTTCTGCTCGACGGTCGACGCACCATAGTAAGTCGAGAGCAGAATGGGAAAGAGCGCATCCGCCGCCACCAGCGTGATCTTCGATCCGTGACCGAAACCGAGCAGCAGCAACAGCGCCGGGTAGAGCGCGACTTTAGGCAAAGGCGCCAAAACCCGAACGATCGGCCGAACCACGGCATTGATCGCGGGACTGGCGGCGGCGGCGATGCCGATGCTCACGCCGAGCACCACCGCGATCGCGAAACCGGCAAACAGCCGGATCAGGGTTGCCGCGATCTCCTGCTGGTATGTCCACGTCACGAGTTGCTGGGCCAGCCGGCCGAAGACGAAACCCGGCGGCGGCAGCAGGACCGCAGGCGCAAAGCCGAATGACACGAGGCCTTGCCACACCGCGATCACCAGCACGATCGGCGCAAGCCCAAGAATGACGTTTGCTGGGAGAAAGCGCGATGTCATGAGAAGCTCAGCGGCAGGTCGAACTGAGGCTCTGACCAGCGCACCAGCCGTGCGCGGACCCGCTCGAAGATCGCATCGAGGCAGATACCCATCGCTCCCACGATGATGATCATCGCATAGACGGTGTCGTATTGGCCCATGTCGAGCGCGTTGAACAGGATATTGCCGGCGCCGGACTGGCGGGCGATCATCTCGCTGGTGATCATCGTGATCAGCGCCAGCACGAGTCCCGTGCGGCAACCGGTCAGAATTTCGGGAAGCGCCGCCGGCAGCACAATCCGGACCAGCCGTTGCGCCGGCGAAAGCCCCATTGCGGCGCCCGACCATAGCATCTTCTCTTCCACCGCCTTGGCGCCCTCAAAGCTGTGATAGATCACGGGCAGGCTGACGCCGAGGAAGATCACCAGCGTCTTCGTGACGTCGCCGACGCCGAGCCACAGCATGATGATCGGCATCAAGGCTGCCTTCGGAACCGGGTAGATCACCATCAGGAGCGGATTGAAGAAGGCGGCCACCGCGCGGCTGCGGCCCATCAACAGACCTAGTGGAATGGAAACCATCACCGCCACACCAAATCCGATCGCCATGCGGCGAAGCGAAGCCAGGATATTGATCAGCGCTTCCTTGTCCCCGAGGATATCCGGGATTGCACGGATCGCCTCGATCGCCGTCGGGAAGCTGTCGTTCTTCAGCGCGAATGACGCAGCCTGCCATGCCGCCAGAAGCCCGATGCAGGCAAACACCGGCGCGGCACGCTTGGCCAGGGCCGCTAGCGACATCATGACGGCGATCCGGTCTCTTCGACCTCATCGAACATGCGCTCGATATCGACGACGTATTTCTGGTACCGCGAATCGAGCAACAGCTCGTTGCGACGCCGCGGGCGCGGCAGATCGATGTCGATCACCTGCCGAATGCGGCCGGGCGACTTCGACATCATCACGACCTTGTCCGACAGGAAGACGGCCTCGTCGACCGAATGGGTGACGAACAACACCGTCTTGCGGTCGCGCTCCCAGATATTCAACAGATCGTTCTGCAAGCGCGTTCGGGTGTGAGCATCGAGCGCACCGAACGGTTCGTCCATCAACAGAACCTCAGGATGGTAAGCCAGCGTCCGAGCCAGCGCCACACGCTGCTTCATGCCGCCCGACAGCTCCTTGGGATAGAAGTTCTCGTAGCCCTTGAGGCCGACCATCTCGATCAAGGCCCGGCTTTGTGCTTCTGCCTCGCTGGGGCGCATGCCCTGCTGACGCGGGCCATACATCACGTTGCCCAGCACCGTCTTCCACGGAAACAACGCAAATTCCTGAAACACCGGACCGCGATCAGGCCCCGGCCCCGTGATCGGCCGCCCCTTTATCTTCGCCGAGCCGCTGGTCGGAGTAACGAAACCGCCGACGATGTAAAGCAGCGTCGACTTGCCACAGCCGGACGGACCAAGGATCGAGACGAACGCTCCGTCGTCGATCGTCAGCGAGATGTCGGATAGCGCCACATGATCCTTGCGCGCCGAGGTCTGGAAGACCTGCGACACGCGGTCGATCTCGATGATCACGGAAGCCGGCTCTTGTGACGTCACCGGTCTCACCCATTCGCTCGATCTCGAAGGCACAACCTTCATCCCGCCTCTCGCTTCACTCACGCGCGGACATCACGCAACCGATGTGCTGAATGTGCACCATCAGCGGCAAGAGCACAGCAAGAAACTTGCCAGACCACCGGCTGTTTCCGGGCACGTGAACTGCGTCATTCGAACCAGGGCCATTCGGCGGGTCCCTCATGCGTGACGGCTCCGCCCGGTGCCTGGCCAACCAATCGCGCATATTTCGCGAGCGCGCCTGCGCGGTGGCGAGGCGGACGTGGCTTCCAATCGTGTCGGCGCGCGTCAAGTTCCTGCTCGTCGACCAGCATATCCATCCGCCGATTTGCGGCGTCGATCCGGATCCTGTCGCCATCGCGAACCAGTGCCAGCGGACCACCAATGAAGGCCTCCGGAGATACATAGCCGATGCACATTCCGCGAGTGGCGCCGGAGAACCGTCCATCGGTGATCAAGGCCACCTTTTCGCCCATACCCTGCCCGTAGATCAGCGCCGTGACGCCGAGCATCTCGCGCATGCCGGGACCGCCGACCGGCCCCTCATTGCGGATCACGAGCACCTCGCCCGCCTTGTAGCTGCGGTCGCGAACCGCTGCGACGCAAGCCTCCTCGTCCTCGAAAACGCGCGCCACGCCCTCGAAGAACTGGCTCTTCAGGCCCGCGATCTTGATGACCGCGCCGTCAGGACAGAGATTGCCCTTCAGCACGGCCACGCCACCATCGGGCATGATTGGCGCGCGCACGGTGTAAATGACCTCGCCGTCCGGGGTATTGGACGCGCCATATTCCTCGGCGAGCGTTCGGCCCGTGACCGACAAGCAGCTGCCATCGATATGCCCGCTCTGGATCAACTCGCGGATCACAACGGCCGCGCCGCCGATATCGTAGACGTCTTTCGCCGTATATTTGCCTCCCGGCCGCAGGTTTCCGATCAGCGGCGTCCTTGCAAAAACTTCACCGACATCATCGATCGTGAATGCAATGCCGGCCTCGTTCGCGATCGCCGGCAGATGCAGCGCGGCATTGGTCGAACCGCCGGTGGCGGCCACGATCGCCGCGCCGTTTTCCAGGGATTTCCGCGTCACGATGTCGCGCGGCGACGGCCCGCCGCGCTCCAACATCTCCATGATCAGGCGTCCGGCGCGCCGGGATATCTGCGCACGCTCGGCATAGATGCCCGGCACCATCGACACGTTGGGAATGGTGAGGCCCATCGCCTCCGACACCATCCCCATGGTGTTCGCGGTGAACTGGCCGGCACAGGCACCGATGGTCGGCAGGCAGGCCCGCTCGATCCGCTCGAGCGTGGCGCCGTCGATCTCTCCGGTCATGAAGCTGCCGACAGCCTCGTAGGAGTCCAGCACGGTCAGGGTCCGCCCGTCCACGCGCCCCGGCAGCGAGCTGCCGCCATAGATGAAAATGGACGGCACGTTGCAACGGACCATGCCCATCATCACGCCGGGAAGCGTCTTGTCGCATCCGCCGTACCCGATCAGCGCATCGTAGGCGAGACCATGGACGACGGCTTCGATCGAGTCGGCAATCAGCTCCCGTGAAAACAGGGAGAACTTCATCCCCTCGTGATTCATGCTGATGCCGTCGGAAACCGACACGGTCGAAAACTCGCGCGGCGTACCGCCGGCCTCCTCGATTCCCGTCTTGGCCGCAGCGACCTGAAAGTCGTGGGTCATGTTGCAGGGCGTCTGCTCGCCCTTCATGCTGACGACGCCGACCATCGGCCTCTCGATCGCAGCGTCGTCGAGCCCCATTGCACGCATGAATGCGCGGTGCGGGGCCCGGTCGAGGCCATCTGTCGTGACCCGTGATCGCAGCTTCTTCATACTTGCATCTTCTTCATGCAACGCCCCGGATCATCCGGGGACGCCGCGACATCCTCATTCGGATCATTCGCTCCGTCGTCTATTGCAGCGGCGCGACGATCGTCGGATGCTTGAATTGGGCGACGTCCAGTTTTGGCAGCATTCCCGTCTCGGCATAGATGTCCAGCATCTTCTGGATCGCGGGGAAATTCGGTGCCGCACCCGGATCCCGGCCGAAATCATTGTCCTTGAGCAGATAGGTATCGAGAACCGGAACAGGTGCCTTCAGAACTTCGTTGACGACCTTCAGCGTCTCTTCGCGATTGGCCAGCGCTTTCTTCATGCCAGAGGTAATGTCCCGCACATAAGCCTTCGCCAACTCCGGATTCTTGTCGACGAAATCGGCCCGGCAGGCTTCCAGGATGTGCACGATGTTCGGCATGGCTTGCGACAGCGAGAACAGCTTGCGAGTGCCGCCCTTCGCCTCCGCGCGCGCGGCAAACGGCTGGTTCATGTTGACCGCATCGACGCGCCCCTGCCGCAATGCATCTTCGGAGACGGCAAAGCCGACCTCGACCAGCTTGATGTCCTTGGTCGGGTCCACGCCATTCTGCTTCAGGAGCAGATTGAACGGGCCTTGCGTGCCGCCGCCGATCACGGAAATCCCGACCGTCTTGCCCTTGAGATCGGCGATCGTCTTGATCGGCGAGTCGTCCATGACCGCCCAGTAGACCGAGAAGCCGCCGGGCTTCTCGAAGACGTGCTGCGCCACGATGTAGGCCTTGAGGTTACCCCCAACCACGCCGTTGGCGAGCGACAGCGGCGCCTGCGTTGCGCAATCCAGCGCGCCGGCCGCCAATGCCTGCGTCATCGGCGCAGTACCCTGAAATTGGGTCCATTCGATATTGTATGTCTTGCCGATATTGGGAAATTCAGCCGGGCGGCGCATCATCCAGTACTTGGATTCCTCGGCCGGAATCGTCCAGCCGACGCGGATCGTCTGCTGTGCCCATGACGGACCTGAGCCCGCAATCGCGGCCGCAGCCGCCCCCAATGCCAGGATCCATCTCGAAACGGTTCGCATCGTGCCCACTCCGCTGCTCCGGCGCCAACCGCGCCACCAACCCGACCCGGGCAAATGTTTCATGGTTCAAACAATCAGGCAAGCCATGCGGACCGGGCGGTTTCGCCGTCAGATCCGCCATGTATGGTAAATCGGCGGGCGCGCAGCATTGCGCCGCGGCGGAAGGAGGCAACCTATGGCTGATGCGAGCAAGTCAAACCCGCAAGGAGTCGAGAGGCTCGGCTATCTCGGCCTTGGACTGATGGGCGCTCCGATGACCCGGCGCCTGCTCAAGGCTGGCCATCAGGTCAATGTCTGGAACCGCTCGGAAGGCAAGGTGGCCGCACTCGTCGAGGCCGGCGCCAGGCGCGCAGCGGCCCCACGCGACTTGATGGAGAGCTCGAGCATCATTTTCATGTGCGTGACGGATGCCGCCGCCGTCGAAGAGGTGATCTTCGGACCCGACGGCGTTTCAACCGCTCCCGGCGCAGGAAAGCTCATAGTCGATTTCTCGTCGATCCACCCTGACGCCGCACGGGACCTCGCGGCGCGACTGAAAGCTGCGAACGGAGCTGGCTGGATCGACGCACCGGTATCCGGCGGCACCAAGGGGGCCGAGGAAGGCACCCTTGCAATCATGGCCGGCGGAGAGGCAGCCGACATCGAGAGGGTTCGGCCCTATGTGCTCGCTATGGCGCGCAGGCTCACCCTCATGGGTCCGACTGGTGCCGGCCAGACTACGAAGCTATGCAATCAGGTGATCGTCGGATGCGCGATGGCTGTTCTCGCGGAAGCAACACGCCTTGCCGTGAACGCCGGAATCGACGCCCACCGGTTGCCCGAAGCGCTCGCCGGCGGCTTCGCAGATTCCATTCCGCTCCAACTGTTCGTACCGCGGATGGTCCAGGGCATTCATTCGCCGCCGCTCGGTCACATTGCGACGATGCTCAAGGACCTGGATACGGTCGCCGATGTCGCACAGACGACGTCGACGCCGGTGCCCATGGCCTCGCTTGCGGGACAACTTTTCAGGCTCGCCAAGGCCGCACGAGGCGCGGACGCGGATGCGCTCGAGATCTACAAGCTGTCGGCGCCGGAGCGCTGAGCCGTCGAGCGCGAACTGAAGCACGCTAAGGTGCCTTCTTGCCCGCCTCGTCGACCAGAAACCGGCCAAACGTCCCCCGCGCGAAGAGCAGCGGCTCTTCCGCATTGTAAGTATAGGCCTCGACCGCACCGAGGAAGATCACGTGGTCGCCGCCGTAATAGCGATTGACCGAGCGGCATTGAAAATTGGCGACGCTCTCGGCGAGCACCGGCGCATTGCCGAGGCCCGGGGTCCAGTCCACACCGGTGAACTTGTCGTCCGACGATTTGGCGAATTTGCTCGCAAGCGCCTGTTGCGAAGCGCCGAGCACGTTGACAATGAAATGACTGGCGTTCTGGAAGATGGTCAAACTGGAGGAATAGACGACGAGGCTCCAGAGAACCAGCGGAGGATTCAGCGAGACCGAGGCGAACGAATTGCACGTCAGGCCATAGGGCTTGCCGTCAGGGGCCGCAGCCGTGATGATCGTCACGCCCGTGGCGTAGGTACCGAGCGCATTGCGAAAATCGCGAGGATCGATCGACGAGCTGTCGCTCGCGAATTCGTTGGCTGGATCGGGAACGGCCGGCTGCTTCGGCAGATCATTCATCGTCCGGCCTCACAGCGTGAGATTCTCGGACGGCAGCCCCAGCGCCACGCGTCCATAATTGGTTCCGGCCGCATCGAAATTGAACGCCAGATGCGAGTTGATCGCATGCGCATCGCGGAACTGCCGCTGCAATACGCCCGTCGTGAACAGGCCCCGCGCTCCGCTCGCGGCAAACAGCATCGAGACCGCATCGGTGCACAAGTTCACCGAAAAAGCCCCGTCGCGCCGATATCTGGTCTTGGTTGCCATATCGGCGACATGACCGCGCCGTGCATCTTCCATGGCATTCAGACAGGCTGAGCGCATAATGAGGTGTGCAGCGTCGATCTTTGCCGAGGCCTCCGCGATCTTGATCTGTGTGCTCTGAAAGTCGCTCAGCTTGGCGCGGTTGTAGGTAGAAATGCGGTGACGGGCGACCTCCACATAATCGTCGAGACACGCCCGCGCGTTCCCCAGCGCGACACCGGAGAGGACGTAAGGAAACAGCGAGAACACGGGGAGCGCATACAGAGGATTAGGATTGAGCTTGCTTCCCGGAGTCGGGCCGCCGGCAAGATCGCCCACCGCGACTGTCATGTAGTTGGCCACGAAAGCGTCCTTGACCTCGACGTCGCAAGACCCCGTCCCGCGCAGTCCCGCGACGTTCCAGGTGTCGAGGACCTTGTAGTCGCCTTTCGGCAACAGAAATATCCGATACTCGATGCCGTCTGCCTCATCGTCGGAGTAAACCACGCTCGCAAGCATGTTCCATGCGCAGGAGGCGACGCCCGAGGAGAATGGCCAGCTGCCATGGAGCCGGTATCCGCCCTCGACTCTCGTGGCGCGTCCGGCGGGAAATATGAACGAGGATGCGATCAGCGCGTCCGGATCGTGGCCCCAGACCAGATCCTGCGCTTTCTGCTCGAACATGCCGAGCATCCAGTGATGGCTCGCCAGATTGGCAAGATTCCACGCCACTGACGCATCCGCCCGCCCGAGCAGTTCGGCGCAGTCGACAAGAGCGACATAGTCGAGCTCGGCGCCGCCGATGCGGCTCGGCTGGAGCATCCGGAACAGGCCGGCTTCGTGGAGATCCTTTTCGGTTTCCGGCGGGAGTTGCCGCAGCTCTTCCGTCCGCGCCGCCCGCTCTCGCAGCCGTGGTACGAGAGCCCGGGCGTTCGCCATCATCGCGGCATAGGCACGTTCAGCGGTTTCCGGCCCGTTGGGCTGGCCCATGCTCGGCTCTCGACCAGACGCCATTCGTGTCCCTCGCTCTGGCACATTTATGCGGCGGGAACTTTATCAAATCAAGCGGACGGGCGATGCCGGCCCCCGTGCTGGCCCCATGGGATCGAACCTCTCAGGCTCAAACCGAACTCTATGGCTTGCCAGGTCCAAAGACACCCTTTTGGCTGAGCTCCGAAATCCGGTGGGCGTCATAGCCAAGCGTATCGCGCAGCACGTCTTGGGTATGTTCACCCAACAGCGGTGCCGCGACGGGATCAATCGCGCCTGTCAGGCCCATGGTAATCGGGGTCTCGATGTTGGGAACCCATTCCGCGGTAGGATGTGGAATTCGGCTCAAGCGATGACGCTCGCGAGCCTCCGGTGCATTGAACCCCTCTTCAACCGTCCGAAGATAGCCGACCGGGATACTGGCCAGCTTCATCTTCGCCATCCAGTTCTCGAGGGTATCGCCCGCAAAGACCTCCGCGATGGCTGCTCGCAAAAGCTCCTTGTTCTCGGAGCGGGCTTTGCGCGTTGCAAACTGCGGATCGGTAATGAGATCGGGCCTGTTCAGCACCTCGACAACCAGTCTGCGATAGAGCCGATCGTTGGCACACGCCATGTAGAGCGGCCCATCGGAGGCTTCGTAGACACCGACGGTGGGAGACCCGCTCGGCGAATTGCCGAACCGCCCCGGATTCTCGCCGTTGATCAGATAGGCCATGCCGTAGAAGCCCGTCATTCCCATTGCGACATCGAACAAGGCGACCTCGACATGCTGGCCGCGACCGAGCCGATCCCGCGCCAACAGCGCCAGCAGGATCGCGTTGCAGGCAGACATCCCCGTCGCCATGTCCACGATGGGTGGGCCGGTACGAACCGCCGGGCCATCGGCAAATCCGTTGAGCGACATGAACCCGCTTTCCGCCTGCGTGATCGGATCAAAACCGGGACGCGCGGCAAACGGTCCGGTGCGCCCGTAGGCGGAGATCGAGCAATAGACCAGCCGCGGATTGAGCGGCGCAACAGCATCATAGTCGAGGCCAAATTTCTTCATGACCCCGCTGGAAAAGTTCTCGACGACCACATCGGCCTTGCGAATCAGATCCAGTGCAATTTCACGGGCCTCTGGCACGCTAAGGTCGAGCGCGATGCCGCGCTTGTTGCGGTTCAGGCTCAAATAGGCAGCACTCTCTCCGCCGATTTCGGCGTGTTCATACGCACGCGTGTCGTCGCCACCGTGTGGATTCTCGATCTTGATGACCTTCGCGCCGAAATCGGCAAGCGTCTGCGTGCAGGCCGGGCCGGCAACCACACGCGTGAAATCAACAACCAGCAGGCCTTCGAGCGCAGCTGGCCCTCCCGTCGCCCGCGGCGAACGTTCGGGCAGTTGAGGCTTGGTGGGCATCGATAACGCTCCCTTGCATCGGCTTATGGCCGCCGAATTTCCCGCGAGAGCAAACTTAAAGCCCGCCACCGCCCACTTCGCAAGTGCCTCACCGGCATCGCTTGAATACGCAAAAATGGGCCCGGCAGCGGTCAAGCTGCCGGGCCCTCGGACATTCCAGGCGGACGAGGTTGTGCTTCATCTCACAACTGGCCATTCTGCATCGCAAAAGCACGTTCCGCACGCCGGGAAAACTTGCTCAGCGAAGCCTCTTTCGCCAATAAAGCGTATGCGCCCAGGCCCACGGCACTTCCGGCTCGAAGAGCCGATAGCCCGCCTGGATGAAGTTATTCGCAGATGTCGGATTGTCCGTCGTATCTGAGACGATGCTGTCCCATCTGATACGCCGCCCCCTCGCCTCGACCACACGCATCAATCTGCGCTGAAGTCCCCGTCCCCAATGCCGTTGCAAGACCCCGACCCTGGAGAAATAGCCGCCATTTCTGACGTGCGTCGATGGAAGAACGCCGGCGAAAGCCACCGCATCGTCACCGTGATAGGCCAGCCACCACGTTCCCAACTCGAATTGAGGCATGACAGCCGCGTCGAAGAACGTCAACTGATGCAGATCAGACAATGTGTCGGCAACGTCGTCATCGGATGCATCGACAATGCGAATTCTGTACATGAGACGGCCCGTCAGTGGGATGATGTGAGCGCAAGCCCCGCGATGTCCGCCGCGAAGGCTCATTTGCCCAGCACGACCTTGACACCCAGCCAGACCGCCCCCATCAGGCCGGTGGCAATCACGGTAATCACGGCCTTGAAGGTGTAGCTCTGCGCCTGCTCCACGCTCTTTCGCCACCTCCGCAGGTGCTGGAAATCGGCCCTCAGCTCCTTCCGGTCGTCATCTTCGATTCCAAAAGAAGCCAGCACCGATGCGACTGCCTTCAACACGATCGTATCGATGCTTTCCTGCTGAAATCTGTGCTGTTCGGCGAGCGTCTCGGCCACGATCGCCCTGATTTCGTCATCCTGCATCTTCACCGCTTGATGATCCTTGCGACATTCTCGAAACCGCGTTTGGCGAAGTAGAAGGAGACCACGAGATTGGCCGTGACCGCGGCAAATCCCGCCAGAGGATCGGTCGACCCCAGACCGAAAATCTTGTCGAAGACCAGCAGTTTCGCAAAGTAGAGAGCGACGCAGTACCCCATCAATTTGTCCGGCTCCCACCAATGCCCGATCTCCGCGATGCGATACTGCATGACGGCTTTGATTTCGGCCGTCTGCGCCGCGATCTCGCTCGCCGCGAGATCCGCCGCGATCCTGGTGTCGACATTGTCAGCCTTCAGCTTCGCGCTGTAGGCATCGATCAGCGCCTTGACGACGGGGCCGCCGAGAAACGAGATGATCGTCATCCACATTGGTCTTTTCTCCGAAGAGTCCGCAGGCGTGCGATGATCGTCACGACCGAGATCACGAGCAGGATGCGTCCGGTTGTCTTGACGTCGCCGATGGCCGCGCTGATCTGGTCCTTGACGCCGGGATCGCCCAGCGTGTCGGCAAGATCGTCGGTGATCGAGGCCAGCGCACCGGCAAGCGCGATGCAATAGCTCCAGGCGATGGTCATGGAGTGCAGGCAGGCCGCTTTGATTCTCGCAAGCATCACGGCCTGCCTCTCAGCACCGCAAGTCTTGCCTCGAGCGATTTGATCAGGGAGTCGGTGCCGGTCACGAGCCGGAGGACCGGATCCTTGCAGAACCAACAGGCACCAAAGCCCGCGGCGAAGAAGAAGACGTCGAGAGTCGTCCGCATGTTCATTTCCTTCCAAAGATCGCTCGGATCAGGTTGATCACGAAAGCGCCGATCGAGCCTTTCGACGGGTTCGTCAGTGACGGCCCCGTCGCATCGTCGGCCGCCGGCTTCCTTGCACTCTTCGTCCCCGCGAAGCTGATTTCCTGATCGATCTCCATCAGAGCGATGATGAGCGCTGCACAACCCAGCTGCAGGTCGACCTTGCCCGGATCGTAAACGCCATCCCGGACATACTTTCCGGCGCGGTATTGGTTGGTACCGGACCAGAGATAGGGCGACGGCACGCCCCGGGCTGCGTAACCAATGCCGTTGTAGGTCTCGAGCGCGGTCAAGGCTGCGGCGGTCGACCAGTCCTTGTGGCGTGCGAGGAAGGGCGGACACTTGACCAGCGCATCGATGGCCGCGGCCTCCCACGACTCGAACGGACCTCGCCCGGCCGGGACGTGAACCGACACGTGGTTCCACGGATCACCCTGCGCGAGCGAAGCCCTCCAGTCCTGGGAGGATTCTCGTTCATGAATGACTGCAATGGCCGGCCAGGGAACGCCGGTTTCCAGCTCGACGGCCTGGTATCGCGGCTTGGCCTTGTGGAGGCGCAAAGCAATTTTGGCGGCTTCGGCTTTTCGGGTGGGCTTGGCTTTCAGCCAGCGCTTTGCGTTCGCCGCAGACAGGGCGTTAAGGTCCACCATGGGTTGCTCTATTGTGAGTTGCGGGTGTAGATTTCGACCGGCCAGAAGAGCAGTCGACGCGGGGATGGTAAATCGAAGCTATGGAGGCAACGCGCGAGAAGGAACTAGGCATTCAAAGCGCGCGAGCCGTTGCCGCGCTCTGCATCATGTATTTCCATTCTTGGATCGCGCTGGTTCGCTTCCCCGAAGGAGCAGCGTGGCAAATTCCAGTTCTGACCAAATACGGCTGGTTGGCGGTAGATTTCTTTTTCGCGATCAGCGGCTATGTAATTTGCATGGTCGTCACAAAGCCAAACTTCAGCCCAACGTCATTTCTAATCAAGCGCGTCTTCCGCCTATACCCGTTATGGCTCGTGACCCTAACGGCATTTGCCGGGATGGTGCTTGTTTGGAGAGAGCCCACCGAGACGGAAACCGTCAATCACTTCCTGTTATCGGCAACACTGCTGCCGACCAACCCGCTCCCATGGTACGGCCCGGGATGGAGCCTTCAGCATGAGATGGCATTCTACGTTTTGGCCGCCGTCATCGTTCCATTTGGGGGCGTCTCCGGACTTATAGCGTTTCTTCTCGCAACCGCTGTTGCGGCTCACATATTTCCGTTGCCATGGTATGTGTCGCAGATCGCCCTTCGACACCCGGAATTTCTCGCTGGGATATTAGCCTTCCTACTCGCTCCACGGTTGAAAGTTGTTGGCTTCATTTTTCCACTGACACTTGGTTTACTTCTGCTCTTGGCGCTGATGAACCAATTCGGGCAGGAGTTCGTTGCGCCAGCGCTATTTTTCTTGGTGATCGCATTCGTAAATCTCAAATCTCCGCCCGCTGTGCTAGTTGTCATTGGCGATGCGTCGTACTCGATCTACCTCATACACATGGCAACATTCTTCGTTGTCTCCAGTGTGACCAGCAAGATAACGCTTCCGTGGTGGTTCGCTGAGCCCCTTCGTTTCCTGACGATGGCGGCAATTATTGGCGCATCTTTTCTATGCTGGAAATGGTTCGAACTCCCAATGACCCGCTATGGTTCTCGTGTTGCCACGTTAGTGCGACGCGAATACTTACCTGCGCCGACTAAATGATCCGCAGTATCTTGTTCGCGATGATCGTTGGCTGCACGGTTCGGTGAGCATTGCCGCCACTCGGGTTGATCGTGATCCCCGTGGTAGCGCTCACAACGGTGACCGGCTTGAAAACGTTCGTGTTAGTGATGCCGCGTGGCGGGAAGTCGCCCGTGCCTGTGGAGTTGCCCATCTCCCACGATGCGGCATGTGTGTGGCCCGGATCGGCGTATGGAATGCTGGATGGCAATTGCCCAGCGGTAAGCGTTAGGCTTTCCGCACCGCCAACCCCGCCAAGAGTAGTTGCCGTTCCACCAAAGTAGGATGAAGTGAGCCGGCTCGCAGCGCTCCCGCCCATATCATCCTTGCCAGCCACAATGCGCCCGCGGAGATCTGGGATATTGAAGGTGGAGGAGCCGTCGCCAGTTCCATAAGACGTGCCAAACATCGAGAATAGCGTTGAATACGCCGTTCGGGAGATTGCTTGTCCATACGCGAGAACAAACGAACTGTTTGGAGCCGTGGCGCCGAAGAAATCGATGCAGGATCCAATCGGCACGTTGTAGGGATTGTTGAAGAAGCCCACCAGGTAAAACGTGGCATCGTTGTTATTGTAGAGGGCCGCATACGGCGTTCCCTGTATGATCGTTCCGGCCGGAAGCTCGCCCGCGGGCGCCGACCGAAGCGGCTTGGCGCCGAGACCGTCGACGTTGATCGTGACCGTCGCTCCATTCGTTGCATGCGGCGTGAACGCGACGACTTGACCGTTCAACTGTGAGAGCGACTGAAAGACCTGATAGGTATTGACGGCATAGGCCGTGCTGGTGCCGGTCGTTACGATCGCGCCAGCGACGTCGTCCCGATGTTTCGCAATCGCTGCCATCATCGCGCGCGCCGAGTCGTTGACGCTGGAGGGTGACTGCCCCTCCGCCCAGTTGATCGTGGAATCTGCCGTTGCGTCGGCGGAGGCCGTCTGAGACCACTTGTAGAGAGTCATCGTGCGTCCTTGATGTGAAGAGGCGGCGCCGCGGGCCGCGATCGTGTGATCGACGGAGTCATTTTCATGGGCCGTCAGTCGGGCTTGTTCGCCTCGCCTTTGCACAGCTCGATGTACTGTGCGCAGCGACAGGACGGGGCCCTCGCCGTCAGGAGGTTGCGGATCACGCCCGCGGGGACGCCGGGGCTCTCGCCCGCGATCCGGGCCACACGATCGTCGATGATCCCATCGATTTCCGCGCGCAATTCCTCGATACGTTCCTCAAGCCTTGCCGTGCGCTGCTGTTTCAGTGCCATTGGTCTTTTCGTCCTTCGTTTGAGCCTCGAATGCCGCCAGTCTCTGCCGGCAGGAGGCGGCATCGTTCTGCGCGCGCCGGAGCGCGCGTTCGCGCTGTGTTTCGTGCGAGGCGAGATGGACCTGGATGTCGTAGGGTAGCGCGTCAAACCGTTGCTTGAACCGTCCGGGCCAGGACCGCGGCGGCGGAATGGCAGCAACCGCGCTCATCGCTCTCGCCGCGGTTCCGCCAAGGGTCGGGTCGGCAAGCCCGAGCGCCACGTGCATCCGCGATATGTCCTGTACGGCCGGCCACAACCGGTTCATGCCGAGCGACGCACAGTCAGCCACAAAACGCGCAACCGACGCAGGCGTGGCCGGACAGGCCGACACACCGTTCAGCTCGCACCATTTGACGAACATCGGCGCATCGCGCAGCCGGGCCTGCGCAAGCGCCGTCAGCAGCGGATGGGTCATCGCTGGGCTTTGCGCAGCGCCTCATGAAGGTCGCCCATGCGCCGGCGCAGATCGACCAGCTGAATACGCCTTCGAAGGCTGTGAGGACTCGAGTCGATGTCGCCCCCCAGCTCGGCATCGAATTTCTCGAGTGCTGCGACGCGCTTCTTCAGTCCGTAGAGCGCAAAGTTCTCGGCGATCCGATCCGGCGACATCGGCTCGCCGTAGAGATTTCCGCTGATGGATTCCGCGCGGTCAATGAAATTCCGGTCGTCCTCGTTCATGGTGCGCTTTCCTGTCGTGGTGTCACTTTTGTCGATTGATCGCTACGGCGAAAAGAAGATCGGCGGCGCGATCCAATGCTCCGGTCGCTCGCCTCGCCGTGACGATGGCGTGGGCTGCTCCTCCGTACCCGTCCGGCTTCCCGTTTCGGCGGACGCATTCATCTCGTCCATTGGGTACCCGAGCGCGGGGTATGGGTTGAGCTCGCGGGCTACGCGGCTCACGAACATCAGAACGCGCCGGATTCGCCGGCGCGCGCGCCTGGCTTGAGCCGCCTGATCAGGCGGCCGACCGCGGCAACTGCGAGCAACGTGACGAGATTCGTTGCGGTCATTACAAGAGCCGCGACAAAAGGCCCGTCCGCGGTTCGCGGAATGTTATTCGGACCGGGCCACATCAACACGACAAGCACACCGACGAACAATATATTGGCGAGCGCGACGCTGGCCATAAACCGCCGCATCGGCGGCAATCGCACGCCAAACAGCTCTGGCGTCACCACGAGGGTTGCCCCCAACAATGAGACAGACGAAATGCAACAGCGAGAATGCGATGGCGGCGATTACGATCGAATCGATGGATATGAGGCCGTATGTGACGAAAAGGCCCACGATCGCCACAAGCAGGAATTTGATGAAAACATCGAGGACGATGATCGATAGCCACCGGGACGCTGAGAGATTCAACTTGCCCTCCCCAACCAATATCAAGCCGTGCTCGCCAGAGGTTGCTTTGGACGGAAACGACACCCTGGCGATAACCTTCCCGGCAATACGAACACCTTCCGCCGGCCACACCTCGTTCAAGCCTTGGGTTGTCATCTGCACTTTGCACTACTCAACCGCTCAACTCAACGCCCGCTCGACTTCCGCGCCTGGCAACGAGCCACAGCCTCATTGAACTCGCCCGAGCTGGAAAGCCGCGCACTCAAGGAAAATAGATCGGACTGCTCGCGCTTGACATGGACGCAGCACACCTCCCGCAGACTCCCTCACCGTCGACCGCCCGTCCTCGCCTGGTAGAGCGCAACCGCGTCCCTGAGATCACCTGAGCTGGAAAGCCGCGCGCTCAATGCCCGCAGATCATTCTGATCGCGTTCACCCCGGCTGGCCGCCATGCCCGGCCTTTGCACCGGCGGGATCGGCTTTGCCGTAACGGTGTCCCTCGCTTTCATCATCAGTCGGTATTTGCCGGCGTCGTACTGCAGCCCGCGGAAGATGATGAGCCCGTCGCCGGGCGTCTCGATCTTGTCGCTGAAGAGCTTGAAGCCGTGACCGAGGCCGAGGCTGGCGATCTTTCCCTCGATCAGCCGCTTGGAAGATTGCGCCAGCGTGCGCTGCGCCTCGCGGATACAAACCGCGAGCGTACCGCGCTCGGCCTGGCAGGTCTCGACCAGAAGCTCGCCGAAGAAATGCGATTTGCCCGAGCCCCGCCCACCGTAGACGCCCTTGTAGCGGGTGGGTTTCAACAGCGGTTCGAAGATTTTCGCCGTCGGAATTTTCAGGATGGACAATGGATGCGCTCGCTCGCCCTCGGCAGGCCGGTGCGCCTGCGCCACATCGTGGTCCAGTCTTCGTTGTTGGACGGCATTTCACCGGCAACGCCGGACCAGCAAGCAGACCAGGAACCAGCGAAAGCATCATCAAGACCAAAAAACCCGCGGCCGATCGCTCGGCGCGGGCTAAACCTACTCTTCTTGATGATGCCATTCTGCCGGTGTTTTGCCCGACGAGTCAAACGGCAAATCCGACTGAACTGGAAAATGAGTTCTACGACAACTCAAGCACCGGCCCCACCGTCAGCGTCGCCCGAGCTCCCCGGATGCACGATGATCCGCTCGATCCGGTGAATCAATTCCAGCACGCCGTCCTCGCCGTTCTCGATCGGCTGTGCGGCCTTGCCCCAGCCGCGATCGAGGATCGCATTGGCGGCCGAGACACGGGCGGCCGGCGTTGCGTCGTCGCTGCACATGACGCCGACGAGCACCTTGAGTGCAGTTCTGGTGTGGCTGCGCGCGAGCGAGCGGATTTCGGTCAGGGTGCGCGCGCTGGACGTCTTCCTTCGCGCGGGCAAGCGGACCGGCTCGCTCACAACCGCGTATTGGATCTCCTCGCTCAAGAAAAAATCTCCCACAACACGATTGCAACCAGGCCCGCGAGCGCGAGCGATATCAGATAGGCTGTCATGACCTCTCCTTGAGAAAGAAATGCGCGGCAGATCGCGTGACGAAGCGCGATCGTTTCGGGCGCGAACCCTATCTCCGTTCCCGGAAGACCGCAGCGGCGCGAGCAACAGGCCCGGCGCCGCGGACCGGCACGTTCGCGCGTGCGCGGCCAGCAATGGTTCGGACGGCGGCGCGCCGATCGGCGCTCCGGGTTTGACGAGTGCGTGGCCGGATGCGCGGCCACCGTCCGATCTCGAAATCGAGACGAAAAAACCCGCAGCGGATGCGTTCCGCGCGGGTGAACCAAACTCGTCTCGATGATGGCATTATGCCGGTGTGTTGCCCGACGTGTCAAACACCGGTCGTTCGACCACGCCGTACAGGAACATATGTGATGGCCGTCGCGTTACTCCTCCATCAGGAAGGACGTTGGCGCGATGACTCATACTGTGCTGGTTGTCGACGACGATCCCGGCGTGCTCGACGTCCTCGTCGGCATGCTGGAGGATCTCGGCTGCAACGTCGTCAGCGCCCAAAGCGGCCCGGATGCGCTCGATCAGCTCAAGCAGAACCAGAATATCTCCATCCTCATCACGGACATCAACATGCCAGGCATGGACGGCCATGAGCTGGCCGAGCTGGCCAGCCGCGGCCACCCGGAGCTGAAGATATTGCAACTCTCGGGTCGCGAGCCTCGGCGCGACGGCCTTCCGATGATCCGGAAACCGTTTTCGTTCGAGGAACTCGCCAGCACCATGCAGCGAACCACCGGCATTTGCTGAACGTCGCATGCTCAAAACAAAACCCGCGGCGGGAAGCTCCCGCGCGGGCGAACCGAACTCTTTCGATGATGCCATTCTGCCGGTGTTTTGCCCGACGTGTCAAACACCGTCGAACGCGAAAGCGCAGACCCTTCCTCCCAGCTTGATATGTGGTGCGCAAGGGGCTTGCTTCAAGTCCCCGACCCTCGCGTAGAACCCCCGACCCAGCCACCAAGACGAGGGGTCACGACATGGCTGTACTGCTTCCGACATCGCGGTCGCGCGGCCGGAGCGAGCGAGCCCGCACGAGGAACCCGGCGCCGTCCGGGCATGCCGTGGTGATCGCAGGCGGCGGCCCGACCGGACTGATGCTGGCCGCCGAGCTCGCGCTCGCCGAGGTCGACGTCGCCGTCATCGAGCGGCGCGCGAGCCAGGAGCTCGTCGGCACGCGCGCCGGCGGGTTGCACGCGCGCACCATCGAGATCCTCGATCAGCGCGGCGTCGCGGACCGTTTCCTGCGCGAGGGACAAGTCACGCAGCTCGCGGGCTTCGCCTGGACCAGGCTCGACATCAGCGACCTGCCGACGCGGCACAATTACGGCCTCGCGCTGCGGCAGAGCCACATCGAACGCCTTCTGGCCGGCTGGGCCAGCGAGCTCGCGGTGCCGATCTATCGAAATTCCGAGGTGACGGGCTTCGCGCAGGACGAAACCGGCGTCGACGTGATGCTGTCCGGCGGCGAAGCGTTGCGCGCGAGCTATATCGTCGGCTGCGACGGTGGACGCAGCCTGGTGCGCAAGACCGCCGGCGTCGACTTCGTCGGCACAGATCCGACGCTCAGCAACCTGATGGCCGAGGTCGAGATGCGGGACGAGCCCGTCTGGGGCCTGCGCCACGACGCGCTCGGCTTTCACGGCCTCAGCAAGACCGAGAGCGGACGCGTGCTGGCCGTCGTGACCGAAGCGACGCTCGAGCGTACCGGCGAGCCCGGCCTGCACGATCTCAGCGAAGCTCTCGTCGCCGTGTACGGCACCGATTTCGGGCTCCACAGCCCGTCCTGGATCTCCCGCTTCACCGATGCGGCACGGCAGGCCGCGTCCTATCGCAAGGGGCGCGTGCTGCTCGCCGGCGATGCCGCGCACATCCATCATTCCGTCGGCGGACAAGGCCTCAACACCGGCGTGCAGGATGCGGTCAATCTCGGCTGGAAGCTGGCGCAAGTGGTCAAGGGCGCCTCGCCCGACAGCCTGCTCGACACCTACCACACCGAGCGCCATCCCGTCGCCGCGCGCGTCCTGCGCAACACCAGGGCACAAATCGCCCTGCTCCGCCGCGTCGACGACGGCCTCAGGGCCGCGCGCGAAATCGTCTCCGAACTGCTCGCGATGGACGCGCCGCGCCGGAGCTTTGGCGCGATGATGAGCGGGCTCGACATTCACTACGATCTCGGCGAAGGGCACCCGCTGCTCGGGCGGCGCGCGCCCGATCTCGATGTGACGATCGAAGGACGCCGCTTGAGATTATTCACGCTGCTGCACCGGGCGCGCGGCGTTCTCCTTGATTTCGGCAAGCCCGGTGGCATCGACGTCACGCCCTGGGCTGATCGCGTCGGTTACATAGCCGCCGATACCGACGGCGCGTGGGGGCTTCCGTGCGTCGGACAGGTCGCCGCGCCAGGCGCAGTGCTGGTGCGGCCCGACGGCCACGTGGCCTGGGTGGGAGACCAGAGCCAGCACGGACTTTCGGACGCGCTGACGAGGTGGTTCGGACCGGCTGCGGCGTGAGGCATGAACGTCCGACGCGCGGTCGAAACAAAGAAAGCCCGCGGAATTCCACGGTGTTGAAAGAGGCATCTTTCGATGATGCCATTCAGCCGGTGTTTGCCCGACGTGTCAAACGACGGATATCGAACAACATACTCACGTCTCT
>NZ_JALJRD010000019.1:0-53276 GCF_024519875.1 Bradyrhizobium sp. Bra64
CGCAGACTCGCAGATCACCCCATCATCCGGTAGGTGGCCGCTGAACAGCGCTTACCTTGATCGAAGTCCTTATGAAACTTCGCTTCACCAAGCCAAAGTTCTAGATCGTCTGTCGCAGCATCATGCTTTAGATGGACAATATCAAAGCCAGTAATGGTGTTGTTGGTGCGCATCTTATAGAACAGGCGTGCCACGAACTGGCGCGTCTTAAATTCTTGAACGCAGAGTGCGTGAATTAGAAGCTCACCGAGTTCGCCTCTCGGACCTTTTGCATCAACCTTGAAGAATCTGCGCGCTGCTGTTTCGAGCGTTCTGTAGGGTTGAAGTGGCTCGATGGCTGACTTTTCCTCGGCGGTCAAAGCGCAGTCAGGTAGCCAATCAAGCAAGTGCTTTGCTAATCGAGCGGTCCGCCATTGCCCCAATTCATAACCGGCGCAACAAACGATGCCCGGGACGGACGCATTAAGCTCAGAATAGATTACACTAATTACTGGAGGAGCAGGCATTTGGCGTCCGCGAAACGAATGCAAGTGTCGGTTGAGTAAATACAGTTCCAAGCGAAAATCACCCAAAATTTTGCGCGGGCATATAGATAGAAAGGCTCGTGGACTTTCCCCCGCCACCCCCTGTGCGAGCCGACCCCAGTCTTTTGATTGAGCGATGTGTGCTTGCGTCTCGCACCGTCTATTAGGGTATAGGCTAGCGAGACGTTGACGTGAGACATGAGCAGCGTCTCATACAAGTCGCTTTACAATTTTGAGACGTTATGCGATTCAAGGTCTAGACTCTAGTGAGACAAAGGACGATCTCGCATGACGATGTACGGATACGCTCGCGTGAGCACCGCCGATCAAGACCTGACCTTGCAGCTGAACGCACTTAAGGCAGCCGGGTGCGAGATCATACGTGAGGAGAAGGCAAGCGGCACAAGCACGAAGGGCCGAGCAGCGCTTGCAACATTGCGCGACTTCATGAGGAAGGGTGACACACTAGTCGTTACACGGATTGATCGTCTGGCTCGTTCAATAGGAGACCTACAGGACATTGTACGATCTCTGAAGGAGAAGGGTGTTGCCCTGCGAGCTACTGAACAGCCTATCGACACTAGCACGGCAGCCGGGAAAGCTTTCTTAGACATGCTCGGCGTGTTCGCTGAATTCGAGACGAACTTGCGTAGAGAAAGGCAACTAGAGGGTATTGCTCAGGCAAAGGCACGAGGTGTGTACAAGGGCCGCAAGCCTTCAGTGGACGCTGCGCAGGTTCGCGAGTTGCAAGCTACAGGTCTTGGACCAACAGCGATTGCAGGGAAGCTACAGATCGGACGTGCATCCGTGTATCGAGTTCTGAATGCACGAGCAGCAAAGGCGCAGATCACAGGTTCTACTACAAGCAAGCCGAAGCGGAGCGCCGCTGAAATCGAACGAGATGCCAAGTTCGGACTGATAGATTGAGGTGGACCGTGGCCTCAGAGAAGCTCGCTGAGGGCGTCTCCAATTTGTGGGAGAACGGTGGGCGGTGTCCGGCAAGACGCTTCAGCGAAGCTCGCTGATCCGCTGAGAACGCTTGGCGCGGCTTGCTCGCGAAGTGTCAACACGCTTCCATCATTTTGCCGGCTACCTCCCTATTAGGAATATAGGGAAGGCTCTACAAACACGCTCAATGTATGCGCTCAAGTGATGACGCTATCCAGTGAACGTCTTGTATCGCTCCACTTACTTGCAAAGTCCGATGCACCGCTTTGGTGTATCGGTCTAAAGAAAGTAAGAGGGGAAGGATACAACACAACTCACGTATCACTAAGTGATACTAGATATATTATATATATAATACTATCTAACTCATACAGCGTAGCTGCTAGTACCTAAGATTATACAGCGTAGCTGCTAGTACTCTAGATAATGGCCACGCTCGCTTTAACAGCAGTCGCGGCTTCGACCGCGTGACGAGTGCGGGCTAGCCCTAACGTCAACACCGTAAGCTGGTATCGTAAGCAAGTTCGCCCCAATGCTTTCCGACAACTATTTATTATCGCGACTTCTCACAGCGACCCTTGTCTGATCGGTTGAGCCTTGTAGCCAGCGGCCAGCCATGCCCTGTACGTGAGAAAGAATTTGGGTCTGTAACGTTCCCACCATTGAGGGCGGTGCGACTAGGCGGCATTTGATCGCCAATGATGTCTTAGATCTCTTTGAAGCTCAGTACGAACTTCTGTAAATTCTGCGTGCAGAGATAGTCGTTCAGCGGGTCGTACTTTGCCACGCGGATTTCTGTCTGCCGATGTTAGTCAGCGTAGTACAAATCCCTGCCGTTTCGCGTCCGCTATCATCGACAGTTGCTTACCGCCGTATAACACCTGCGCATACAGCTTAGCGCCGCGAATAGCTTCTGGTGAGCGGCTGTAGGCATGTCCGCCAGCCATCTGGTTCGCCTCTTCGACCGAGTGCCTATCACGAATTGCATTCAAATAGAGATAAGCGCGGACCGCATTCCTGCCTCGCTCGGTGGCGTGCCTGAGAAAAAAATAACCAGCTACGCCCGCCAGAAGAACGACCACGATCACTTCCATATCCGCCTCCACCTAAACCGGCTCGCTGACGTCGTAAGGAGAGCGCCAAGGTCGCCGCTGTTTGGAAATTAGTTATGCCGCGCCGGGTTTAAGCAACTCGCTCAGCGCCCTTCCTGGCTTCTTCTAAGCCCGTTCCGTCAACGGATGGCGTCGGGCAGTCGAAGCGCAGCCTTTCAATCGCATCGCGCCTTTGGTTCAGCGTGTATCCCATAGTGAAATAGTTTTGTTGCGTCACGCCCTGTCGTTCGTGACCAACAATGGTCTGCACCAACGGTTGCTCAATCCCCGCCTGCAACAACCTCGTCACCACTGTATGTCGGAAGACGTGGAACGAAACGCCTTTATCCTTTAGGCCGGTCTTCACAAGAAACCGGTCATTGAACCAGCGGCCAAGGCTGCGTCCCCATCCGTTCTTTGCGTCGTATTGAAAGCCGGGAAATAGCTTCTGAGCATTTTCGGTACGTAGCTTCTGTACGTGGTCTAGTAGACCAAGCTCGATCAATCGCGAGTGAATTGGTACGTCGCGGCGCGATGCATCTGTCTTTAGCTTCTTGGTCTCGTCGTCGTCGTTCAGGTCGAAGCACCACACGCCTTCCTTCTGTCGGATGTCAGTAAGATGAATCTGTGCGATCTCATTCAGCCGCGCTCCGGAATAAAGAGCGATCAGCGGGCCCCACTTCTGATAATCTAACTGCACAAGTCCGCTGGTGTTGTTCAGCAGTTCGCTCAAGATTGTCTGCACCTGTGCGTCGGTGAATCCGGTGCGAGCGATTTTCGACTGTTTCTTGGTCAGTCGGATATGTAGTCCCTCAAATTACGTTGTTGCTGACGAGGCCGTTGCGCTTTGCCCAGCTAAACATCGTACCGTAAGTCTGTAGGTACTTATTGATGGTCTGTACATTGATGGTCTGTACGTCCGGAACGTTGAGTGCGTCGAGCAGCGTAAGATCGCGCGTCCTCGCGTCTTTGCGACGATTCTTGGGGTACTTCGTCAGCGTATCTTTGACGCGATGAGCATCTGCAATCGAGACCTTCGTAACGTCTCTATCTGATGTCAGCAGTTCAGTAAGTAGCGCGAAATGATCGGCCTTCTCATGCTGTGTTTTCGGCGTCCATTGCGTACCAAGATTGCTGTCCTTCGTATGGCGCTCTATGAGTTGCTGTAGCGAAATGTAAGGCAAGCCAACAGCACTGCGATCTGCGCTAGACGTGGTATCTGTCTCATTCTCAAATTGATAGCTATCAAGAGAACGATCGTAGGCGAGGACCGACGAGCAATAGTCGCGATACGCTCGATTTAGTTCTGTACGAAGGGTTATATGAGGGACCGTGCCAGCTTCTAGAGTGAGCCCGTATCGCTCCATGAACCGATCAACTGTGCGGTGATCTCCATCTGGAAGTAGCGAAGTCCCACCTAGCTCCTCGACAGCGAAGGCCCGTCCGTTCTCCAAGGCCGACTTATCCTGTAGCGTGAGGCGACCGCTAGTCACGATCTTTAGTTTGTGCCGCGCTAACATTTCACTGAAGTGCGTTATCAGTAGCCTTCGTATCTCTTCAAAAGTCATTCCACGCTCGGTGCAGTGCTGGACCAACTGTAGAGCCGAATAGCTTAGTACGCGTGATAAGCGCAATGCTTCCTTCGGATCGCGCGTTAGTAGGGAAACCCTTACGCTCGATGGTCTGTGTCTGATCGAAGCTGCAACGCGCAATGGCCATCGAAAATAGTAGATGCCGTGACGTGACACGGCCAGATACGAGGGAACAAACACGACGAAATGCCTCACCGAAATGTCCCACCAGCAGACATCCGGGAGCCAAGGCTTTGATCTTTCGAGGAATGGTGGGCCCGGCAGGACTCGAACCTGCAACCAGACCGTTATGAGCGGCCGGCTCTAACCATTGAGCTACAGGCCCCGCCGCGAGACGGCCGCGGGACTGCGCGGCCGGCAACGGTGCGCGGTTCGTTTACAGGGATGGAGGCGGGGGTGCAATGCTGGCTCTGGCGGATGGGGACGCCGGCGCAGCAATGCCCGAGATTTGCGAATACCCGAAATTGGCGATGATGCACTTATAGTCCTGTTTTGCCCGACGGGTCAAATCGCCTTCACCGGGGTTCGTTCGTCTCACCCTGTAACCCCTTGTAACCGCTAGCTTCGTCTACTGTGCATGGGGTTGTTTTCGATGTTTTTGATGAGAGGGGGCCTTTCGTCCCCTCCGATGTCTCGTTGGCGAGCTGCAGGCTCGCGGCAGATCGCCGGTGCTAGTCCACCGACACCCCGGCGAACGCCACGACCTTGCGCCACTTCTCGGTCTCGTCGCTGACCAGCTTGCCGAACTCGGCCGGCGTCATCGGCTTGGGGATGCCGCCGGTCTCGGCCAGGCGCGCCACCAGCTTCGGGTCCTTCAGGGCCTCGTTGACCGCCTTGTTGAGGATCTCGACGATTTCGGGTGGCGTGCCCTTCGGCGCGGAGATCCCGTAGAAGCCGACCGATTCGAATCCCGGCACGGTCTCGGCGATCGTGGGCACGTCCGGCACGGTCGGCCAGCGCTGCGGCGAGGTCACGCCCAGCGCGCGGACATTGCCGCCCTTCGATTGCTCGAGCGCGGAGGGCAGATTGTCGAAGATCAGCTGCACCTTGTTGGAGATGATGTCGGGGAACGCGATCGCCGAGCCGCGATAGGGCACGTGCACCATGTCGCACTTGGTCATCGCCTTGAACAGCTCCGCCGACATGTGCACCGAGGTGCCGTTGCCGGACGAGGCAAAGGAGATCTTGCCGGGGTTGGCCTTGCAATAGTCGATGAACTCCCGAACCGTCTTCGCGGGAAACGCGTTGGAGACGACCAGCATGTTGGTGAGCTGCATGATGCTGGCGACCGGGGCGGTATCGCGCAAAAAGTCGAACGGCAGCTTCTTGTAGAGCGAGGTCGAGATCGCGTTGTTGGGCGCGACGAACAGCAGCGTATAGCCGTCGGCCGGCGAGGCGATCGCAGCAGCTGCCGCGATGTTGCCGCCGGAGCCGGTGCGATTCTCGACGATGAATTGCTGGCCGAGGCGGTCCGACAGCCATTGCGCCATGATCCGCGCGACGATGTCGACCGGACCGCCGGCGGCGAAGCCGATCATCCAGTGCACGGGACGGTCGGGATAGCCGGCGTAGGCGGGAAGGGGGGCGCTGAAAAGCGAGATAAGGAAAACCAGCCCGAAAAAACCGTTACGCAAAATTCGCAACATGAAGCCTCCCGTTGTTCTATTGTCGTTGGGTGACATGCTTTCACAAAAACCGCTTCCTGCCTACATCGTCGGACGTCGATGTTGACGCGGGGCGGCCGGGAACGACCATGAGATTCGCTTTTGTTTTCCTTCTCGGCGCGGCGCTGCTGTTGAGCCCCGCCGCCGCTCAAACCGGAGGCAGCGCCATTCCGACCACGACACCCGGCCTCAAGATAAGCCTGGGCACCGCGACGCCCGGCGGCGGCTTTCCGCTCTATGGCAACGCCTTCGCGGACATGATGAACGCGGCCGATCCGCAAACCACCATCGCGCCGCGCAACACCAGGGGCAGCAACGAGAACATTCCGCTGCTGGAGAAAGGCGAGCTCGATCTCGCTCTGGTCGCGGGCGAGCCGGCCTATGAAGCCTTCGCCGGCATCGGGCGTGCGCCGGTACGGCTGAGGATTCTCACCGCGATCTATTCCAACCCCGGCATGTTCGTGGTGCGCGCGGACAGCCCCTACAAGACGATTGCAGATCTCGTCGGACAACCGGTGGCGTTCGGCGCCAAGGGCTCCGGCCTGCCGATCCTGGCGCGCTATGTGCTCGATGGCCTCGGGTTGAAGCAGGACGAGGATTTCAAGGCTGTCTATCTCGACCGCGCCGGCGACGGCCCCGCGATGGTCGAGGATGGGCGTGTCGCAGCGCTCTGGGGCGCCGGCATCGGCTGGCCCGGCTTTGCCGCGGTGGCCTCGAGCCCATCCGGCGCGCGCTTCATCGCGCCCAGCGCGGACGAGATCACGCGCATCCGCGCCAAGCATGCGTTCCTCAAGCCGCTGACCGTGCCGGCCGGCTCCTACCCGAAGCAGGCCGAGCCGATCGGCTCGCTCGGTTCCTGGAGCTTTGTGCTGACGCGGGAGGATCTGCCGGACGATGTCGCCTATCGCCTCGCCAAGACGCTGCACGGTATCGAGGCGAATTTCTGCAAGAAGCTCGCTCAGGCCTGCGAGACCACCGCGGCAAACACCGTCGCCGCGGCGCCGAAGCCGGAGCTGATCCATCCCGGCGTGATGAAATATTTTCGCGAGATCGGCGTGGTGAAGTAGGACACCGCGCCTCCGCTTACTTCCCTTCTCCCTTCTTGTGGGAGAAGGTGGCGCGAAGCGCCGATGAGGGGTACCTCTCCGGTAATTCAGCTGCGAGATGGGCGCTCGCGGAGACAATCCCTCACCCGGCTTCGCTTCGCGAATCCACCCTCTCCCGCAAGGGGAGAGGGTACACCGTCAGCGCGGCTACGCCGTCACTTCTTCACCATCGCGCACGCCGGGTCCGGCGGACCGAACGCCTTGTCGCCGGGGATCGTCGCAAGGATCTTGTAATAGTCCCACGGATATTTGCTCTCCTCCGGCGTCTTCACCTGCACCAGCCAGAGATCGTGCACCATCAGATTGTCCTCGCGCAGTCTGCCGTTGCGGGCGAAGAAATCCTCGATCGGCTTTTCGCGCATCTTGGCGGCGACCTTGAGCGGATCGTCGGTGCCGGTCTCCTTGATGGCGTTGAGATAGTGCATCACGCTGGAATAGACGCCGGCCTGCCACATCGTCGGCATCTTGTTCATCTTGGCGAAATAGCGCTTCGACCATTCGCGGGTCTTGTCGTCCATGTCCCAGTAGAACGAGGTCGTCAGCAGCAGGCCCTGGGCTGCCTGCAAACCGAGGCCGTGGATGTCGGTGATCAGCGCCAGCAGCGCCGCCATCTGCTGGCCGCCCTTGAATACGCCGAACTCCGAGCCGGTCTTGATCTCGTTCATGTTGTTTGGGGGGCCTGCCGCAATGCCGATGATCTTGGCCTTGGAAGCCTGCGCCTGGAGCACGAACGATGATAGATCCGGCGTTGCCAGCGGCGGCCGCACCGAGCCCAGCACCTTGCCGCCACTGGCGGTGACGACGCTGGAGGCGTCGCGCTCCAGCGAATGGCCGAAAGCATAGTCGTCGGTGATGAAGAACCAGCTGTCGCCGCCGCGCTTGACCACCGCGTCCGCGGTGCCGACCGCGAGCGCGCGGGTGTCGAACACCCACTGGATCGCATAGGGCGAGCAGAACTTGCCGTGGAAATCGGCGGTGCCGGTGGAGTGGGTGATGAACAGTCGCTTCTTCTCGGTGGCGACGTTCTGCACCGCGAGCCCGACCGCGGAGACCGGGACGTCGACGATCAGATCGACCTGGTCGACGTCGTACCAGCGCCGCGCGATGCCGCCGCCGATGTCGGCCTTGAGCTGGTGGTCGCCGATCACGATGCTGATCGGCTTGCCGAGAACCTTGCCGCCGAAATCGTCGATCGCCATCTGCGCCGCCGTCACCGAGCCCTGGCCGGTCGGCGCCGAGGCCGGACCGTTCATGTCGGTGAGCACGCCGATCTTGACGATGTCGTCGGAAACCTGCGCCATTGCGGCACCCGGCAACAGCGCTGCGAAGGCGGCCGCGACCGGCAGTCCAAATCTCGTTGGCTTCACGTTTGTCCTCCCCTGGTCCGGCGCGTTGGCCGGTGTTGCTGGCCGGGTATGGCCCGGCTGAATTGGTTTCTTTTGCAACTATTTTGGGGCGGGCGTCAACGTCAGGCCGCGAAGCGGATTTGCCCGGCGGGCGAGGGGTCGTAGCCGGTCAGCTCCTCGGCGCGCTGGCGCAATCGTTTTTCGCCGAGGAACCGGATCAGGGCCTGCATGGCGGGGCGGAAATAGCTGCGCTGCCGCATCGCAAGATCGAGGTTCTCCCAGACCAGCGGCACGAAATCGAGACCGGCCGAGCGCGCCGCCGCGCGCGTCGCGATTCCGCAATCGGCTTGGCCCGCGCGGACCACTTCGGCGAGATCCGGCCCGGTCAGGGCGGGCGTCTCGATCCGTCGCAAATCCCGCGTCGAGGCGCCGGTGCGCTTGAGCAGCACGTCGAGCAGCATCTGCGCGCCCGTGCCTTGCTGCCGCATCGCCATCCTGGCACCGAGCGCGAGCACGTCAGACAGGCCGCGCAGCCGCTTGGGATTGCCCGGCGGCAGCACGAGGCCCTGCTCGCGGCGCACGAACGCGACCAGCAATGCATCATGCAGGTCAGGAGCGGCCCGCAGCGCTTCGACGCTGGCATCGCGGGCGAGATTCTCGGCCGCATCCAGGCTGTGGAAGTGCACCGCCACGGCCATCACCTCGTCGCGCTGCAGCCGCTCGAGCCCGCGCGCGCTGCCCTCGCTCATCGATCCCAGGCCCGAGCCGGATTCGCGCAGGCTCCAGTCCAGGAGCTCGTCCTGGCTGCCGCCCACGACCGGCGGCGGCTCCGCGATCAGCATGCCGGCCGGACGCGCAAGGCCCGACAGCACCCAGAGGTCGAGCTCATGCCGCGGGAAGAGCCACTTTCCGGTCACCTTGGTGCAAGGGATCGCGCCGGTGGTGACGAGTTCGTAAAGCTTGCGTTCGCCGAGCCGAAGATAGTCGGCGGCTTCGCTGGTCGTCAGGAATTCCATCCTGCATTCCTATGCAAATTCTTGCTTCTTTTTGGACATTCGTCGCAGGTGGAATTCTGCAGTTCTATTTCGGTCCGCGCGAACCATGCCCGATCATCTCGCTGCTTTGCAACAGATGCTGATCAGTGATTTCGCATTGGGTTTACAATCTGCAGCGCTCGAATGGTGCGGGCCTTGCGGACGTCGCGCTTTTCCTCGCAACCAACGTGCCGGTTGATTGGTTGCCGAGATTTCCCGGCACCCCGCCACATCGCGATCGGGTGCACGGTAAAAAGCCTGTTGCCGGTGGTAATCCGATTTGCGCTCTATCTTTTGTTGCTTCCGCCGATGGGCAGATGCGTCATGAGCGCGGCGCAATCGCTCATCATGATCGCGCCGTCTCCAATGGAACCCGCTCATGGCCGTTCGACTGTCCGTTGCCTTCGCACTTCTCTGCGGCCTCGTCGCGGGCGTGGCGGCGTCATCCGCCGAGGACCGCGCGATCGTCCTGGCCACGACGACATCGACGCAGGAATCCGGCCTGCTCGACTACCTGCTGCCGATCTTCCACGACAAGACCGGCATCGAGGTGACCGTAATCGCACGGCGTGCCGATGAGGTGCTCGACGGACCGCGAAGGGGGGAGGTTGATGTCGTGCTGATGCATGCGCGGCCGCAGGAGGAGAAATTCGTCGCCGACGGTTTTGGCGCAAAGCGCTTCGACGTGATGTACAACGACTATCTGCTGATCGGGCCGAAGAGCGACCCCGCCGGCGTGAAAGGCAAGGATATCGCGACCGCGCTGAAGGCTATCGAGGCCAAGGGCGCGCCGTTCGTGACGCGCGGCGATCGCTCCGGCACCCATGCCGCCGAGCTCGCGCTCTGGATCGTCGCCGGCATCGACATCGCGAGCACCAAGGGCGCCTGGTATCGCGAAGCCAGGCAGGGCATGACTGCCGCCCTCGAGGCCGCGCGCACGGCGAACGCCTATGTGCTGTCCGACCGCGGCAGCTGGATCGCGTTCAGGGAGCGCGGCGATCTCGACGTCGTCGTCGAAGGCGACAAGCGTCTGCTCAACCAATACGGCGTGATGCTGGTGAACCCGGACAAATTTCCGAACGTGAAGAAGGAACTGGGGCAGACATTCGTCGACTGGCTGATCTCGCCGGAGGGGCAGGCCACGATCGCCCGCTACAAGGTCGACGGCCAGCAGCTGTTCTTCCCCAATGCGGACAAGTCGGGCGGCTGACCTCCGCATCGCCCTCGGTTGCCAAAACGGACGATGCATGGTCCATCATGCCGCATGACCCAGCGCCTGCCGCCATCGCTGACGCCGCTCGACACCGCGCTCGCCACGTTGCTGAACGGGCTTGATCCCGTCGCACCGGTCGAATTGCCGCTGACCGACGCCGCCGGCTGCGTCGCGGCTGGGACGCCGCTGCTTGCGGCCTATCCGCCGCGCGACATTACCACTGCGGATGGCTGGGCATTATGCGCCAACGATCTGGTCGGCGCGTCCTCCTATTCACCGCTGCTCCTGCCGATGGCGCCCGCCTGGGTCGATGCCGGCGACGCGATGCCGGCGGGATGCGACTGTGTGCTCGACGCCGACGCCGTCGAGATGTCCGGTCCGCTCGCCCAGGTACTGGCGGAGGGCGTGCCGGGGCAGGGCGTCAGGCGTGCCGGCAGTGACATCGCGAACAGCGCACCCGCCGGCGCAGAAGGGGATCCGATCGGTGCGGCCGACCTGCTTGTCGCGCGCGTCGCGGGTCTAACAAAATTCAGCGTGCGGCGGCCGCGGCTGCGCATCGTCAACGTGCCCGATGCAATGGCAACGGCGTATTTGATCGCCGAGGTCGCGCGCCCGGTGGGCCTGGATGTGACGATGCATACCGCCGGCGGCCGTGATGCTGCGTCGATTGCGGAGGCGCTCGATGCTTCCTCCTGCGATCTCCTGCTGACGATCGGTGGCAGCGGCGTCGGCCGCAAGGATGCGGCGGTCACCGCGCTGGCCAGGCGTGGTGATTTGATTGCCCATGGCCTTGCCCTGCAGCCTGGACGCACCGCCGCGGTCGGGCGGCTCGGAAAGGTTCCTGTCGTCGCCTTGCCCGGCTCGCCTGACCATGCGCTCGCGGTCTGGCTCGCGCTCGCGCTTCCGCTCGTCGATCGTCTGTCGGCGCGCAGGCCGCGCCGCCGGATGACCTTGCCGCTCGCGCGAAAAATCGCATCCGGCGTCGGCATCGCTGAAATCGCCCTGCTGGCCGAGGAACATCATGCCTGGGTGCCGCTTGCGGTAGGCGAATGGCCGCTGCAGGCAATTGCCCGCGCGGATGCATGGCTGCTCATTCCCGCCAGCGACGAAGGATTTGCGGCGAGCGCGCCGGTCGATGCCTATCTGATGCGGGAGTGATATGGATTCCGGCATGACGATGATCCCGCAATCACAGGTCCACGGCGCGCTCGAACAGGAGCAGTTCCTCAAGATCCTCTCCCGCGAGGAGGCCCTGGCGCGCTTCGAAGCGGCGTTGTTCCCACGCGCGCTTCCGAGCGAAGCGCGCAAGCTCGATGCTGCGCTCGGCGCGGCGCTCGCTGAAGACATCACGGCGCCGATCGACGTGCCGCCGTTCGACCGTTCCAACGTCGACGGCTTTGCGGTGCGCTCGGCGGACCTTGCAGCGGCCGGCATAGGCGCACCGGTTCGCCTCGGGCTGAACGGCGAGACCATTCACTGCGGCACGGCGCCAGTGCTGCAAGTGGCGGCGGGAACCGCAACACCGATCGCGACCGGTGGCCCGCTGCCGCGCGGTGCCGATGCCGTGGTCATGGTGGAGCACACCCAGCCGGCCGGCCTTGACGCAATCGAGGTCCGTCGTGCTGCGTCTCCCGGGCAATTCGTTTCCTATGCAGGATCCGACATCGCGCACGGCGAAGCGCTGCTGCGCGCCGGCACCGTCATCGGCTCGCGCGAGATCGGCATGCTGGCGGCCTGCGGCATTGCCGAGGTGATCATCGCGCGCAAGCCGCGCGTCGCTGTGATCTCGACCGGTGACGAGCTGGTCCAGCCCGGCGAAGCTCTCCCGCCGGCTGCGATCTACGACACCAACGGCGCGATCGTCGCGGCCGCGATCAACGAGAACGGCGGCGAGGCGATTTTCCTCGGCGCGATTCCGGACGATGAAGCCAAGCTCGAGGCCGCGATGCTGCGCGCGCTGGCGGACGCCGATATGCTGGTGCTGTCCGGCGGCACCTCGAAAGGCGCAGGCGATCTGTCCCACCGCATCATCGGCCGGCTCGGCGAGCCCGGCATCATCGCGCATGGCGTTGCGCTCAAGCCCGGCAAGCCGCTGTGCCTTGCGGTGTGCGACGGCAAGCCGGTGGTGATCCTGCCGGGCTTTCCGACCTCGGCGATGTTCACCTTCCACGACATGATCGTGCCGGTGCTGCGCAGGATGGCCGGATTGCCGCCGCGCTCCGATGCGAAAGTGAGCGCGACTGTGCCGGTGCGCATCGCTTCCGAGCTCGGTCGCACCGAATTCGTCATGGTCTCGCTGGTGGACGGCAAGGACGGCTTGATCGCCTATCCCTCCGGCAAGGGGTCCGGTGCTATCACGTCCTTTGCGCAGGCCGACGGTTTTCTGCGCATCGACGCGCTCGCCGACCAGATGCCCGCCGGGACCAAAGCCGAGGTGACGCTGTTCACGCCGCATGTGCGGGTGCCCGATCTCGTCATCGTCGGCAGCCATTGCACCGGCCTCGACCTCGTCACTGCACAGCTTGCGCATGCCGGGCTGACCGTGCGCTCTATCGCGGTCGGCAGCCTCGGCGGGCTTGCGGCGGCGAAACGGGGCGAGTGCGATCTCGCGCCGATCCATTTGTTCGACGACAAGAGCGAGACTTACAACACGCCCTATCTGGTCGAGGGGCTCGAGCTCGTGCCGGGCTGGCGGCGGATGCAGGGCATCGTGTTCCGGAAAGGCGACAAGCGTTTCGAGGGCCTCAGCGCGAAGCAGGGCGTCGCTGCCGCGCTCGCGGACCCTGCCTGCATCATGGTCAACCGCAACCAGGGTGCCGGCACGCGCATCCTGGTCGACCGGCTGCTCGGCGGCGCGCGCCCGGAAGGCTATTGGAACCAGCCGCGCTCCCACAACGCCGTTGCCGCGGCCGTCGTACAGCACCGTGCCGACTGGGGCATGACCATTGCGCCGGTCGCCCATGCGGCCCGCCTCGGTTTCATCCCGCTCGCGGAGGAGCATTATGACTTCGCGCTGGTGACGGCGCGCAGGCAGCGGCCGGCGGTGCAGGCCTTTCTGGACGCACTCGGCTCGAATGAGGCTCGCGCGGCGCTGGAGCGTGCTGGCTTCAGGCCGGCTTAGAGTCACGACGATGCGGCACTCAAGCCGCGCGACAGGGTGGGGGACGCGATGGCGAGGCCGCTTTCGGTTGCGATCGTCGGTGCCGGTATGGGTGGGCTAGCAACTGCCGCAGCGCTCCAGCGCGCCGGCATCGACGTGACGGTCTACGAGCAGGCTTCCCAATTTGCGCGCATCGGCGCCGGCATCCAGATTGGCTGCAACGCGATGAAGGTCCTGCGCGCGCTCGGACTGGAAGCGCGGATGCGCGAGCACTGCTTCTACCCGCGCTCCTGGAACAACCGCGACTGGCGCAGCGGCGATATCAAGTTCGACATGATTTTTGGCGAGAGCGCGGAAGAGAAGTTCGGCGCGCCCTATCTGCTGGCCCATCGCGGCGATTTGCATGCGGCGCTGGCGAGCGTGGTGCCGGACGCGAGCATCAAGCTCAGCCACAAGCTCGTCGGTCTCGACGAGACAGGAGAAGGCGTCCGGCTCACTTTCGCAAACAGCACAAGCGTAGTCGCCGATGCCGTGGTCGGCGCTGACGGCGTGCATTCAGCCGTGCGCGACATCCTGTTCGACACCGCGCCGGTCAAATTCACCGGCCGCATCGCTTATCGCACCACCTATCCCGCCACGCTGCTTGGCGGTGAAAAGATCGACGACTGCACGAAATGGTGGGGCGAGGACCGCCACATCGTGATCTATTACGTCAAGCCCGATCGCAGCGAGGTCTATCTCGTCACCAGTCAGCCCGAACCGGATTTCCGCATCGAGTCCTGGTCCGCGAAGGGCGACGTGCGCGATCTGCGCGCCTCGTTCGAAGGCTTTCATCCGCAGGTCGGACAGGTGCTGGCCGCCTGTCCCGATGTCCACAAATGGGCGATCATGGACCGCGACGCACTGGAGCGATGGGTCGACGGCAAGGTGACGCTGCTCGGCGATGCCTGCCATCCGATGACGCCCTACATGGCGCAGGGCGCGGCCATGGCGATCGAGGATGCCGCCGTGCTGTCGCGCTGTCTCGACGGCGTCGACCGTGACGGCGTCGCAGATGCCTTCCGTCGGTTCGAGGCGACCCGCAAGGAGCGGACAACGCGGGTGCAGGAAACCTCGCGCGCCAATATCTGGCTGAAGCAGCGGACCGATACGAGCTGGGTCTATGGCTACGATGCGTGGACCGTGCCGCTGGCGGCCTGAGCTGGATTAGGACGCCGCATCCAGCGCCGCCAGCCGCTCTGCGTCGGCGATGTCCTCGACCGTGTTGGCATTGAAGAACGGATCGAGCGGCTCGGCCGGCCAGGTCACCGTCGCCAGTGGATAGCGCGCGGTCCAGCGGTCGATCTTTCGGAGGTCCTCGACGACCAGCGCATGGCGCAGCTCATTGCGCAAGGAGACGCGCCACAGCCCGATCACGGGATGCGACTGGTCGCCTGATGCCGCGACCGCGAGCTCGGCATTGGCCGCGATGCGTTCTTCATGCAAGCGCGCAACCAGATCGCGCGGCAGGAAGGGGCAGTCGCCGGCGGCGCTCAGCACCCATTCGACCCCCGGCCGGTTCGTGGCGGTCCAGTCGAGCGCGGCGAGGATGCCGGCGAGCGGGCCGGGGAAGCCGGGTACCTCATCGGGGACGACCTGCAAGCCGAACGCGACGAAGCGTGCGGGATCGCCATTGGCGTTGAGGATCAGTCCGCTGCATTGGGGGGCAAGGCGCGCAATCACGCGCTCCAGGATGGTACGGCCGCCGATGGTCCGCATCGGCTTGTCGCCGCCGCCCATGCGCCGCGCCAAGCCACCGGCGAGCAGGACGCCTTGCGTCGGAGGAAGATCAGTCGTCACCACCTTCACCCTTGCGCTTGTGCTTTGCGGATTCTTCCTCGACGTAAGCGAGGTTCTGGTCGTAGACGATGCGCTCCTCGCCCGCGAGCGCGATGAAGCGCTTGCCGCGGGTGCGACCGACGAGTGTCAGCCCGACTTGTCTTGCGAGGTCGACGCCCCAGGCGGTGAAGCCGGAGCGCGACACCAGGATCGGAATCCCCATTCGCACCGTCTTGATCACCATCTCCGAGGTGAGCCGTCCCGTTGTGTAGAGGATCTTGTCGGACGCATCGACGCCGTGGCGGTACATCCAGCCCGCGATCTTGTCGACGGCATTGTGGCGGCCGACGTCCTCGGTGTAGCAGAGCGGTTCGCCCTCCCTGCACAGCACGCAGCCATGGATCGCGCCGGCCTCCAGATAGAGCGAGGGCATGGTGTTGATAGTCTGCGTCATCTGGTAGAGCCAGGAGGTGCGCAGCTCGGCCTTCGGCAGCGCGACGCTCTCGACTGCTTCGAGCAGGTCGCCGAAGGCGGTGCCCTGCGCGCAGCCCGAGGTCTGCGTGCGCTTCTTCAGCTTGGCTTCGAAATTGGTGTGGTGTGTGGTGCGCACCACGACCACCTGGAGGTCGTCGTCGTATTCGACCTCGGTGACCTCGTCGTTGTATTTCAGCATGTTCTGGTTGAGCAAATAGCCCAGCGCCAGATATTCCGGATAGTCGCCGATCGTCATCATGGTGACGATCTCCTGCGAATTCAGGTAGAGCGTCAGCGGCCGCTCCATCGGTACCTTGATCTCGACCCTGGCGCCGGACTGGTCCGTGCCGGTCACGCTCTGGGTCAAGCGCGGATCGCCGGGATTCGGGAGGATCAGGGGCACCGGGGCTTTGTCGATCTTCATCATGGCCGCGACGTTAGCATGACATTCGGGTCAAGCCGATATAAGCATGCTGGCGGAAAGCGAAATGGCTCCTGTCGTCATTGCGAGCGCAGCGAAGCAATCCAGAGTCTTCCGCGGTGGCAGTCGGGATTGCTTCGCTACGCTCGCAATGACGGGGAAAGGCCGGAGGTTCCATCGGCAGGTGCGTCGTTGGCGGAGATCGAGAGGTTATGAAAGTCATCGGCCTTGCAGGCTGGAGCGGTGCGGGCAAGACCACGCTGTTGACGCGGCTGATCCCGCATTTCAGCGCGCAGGGCCTGCGCGTCTCCGTCATCAAGCATGCGCATCACCAGTTCGACGTCGACGTCCCCGGCAAGGATTCCTGGCGCCATCGCGAGGCCGGCGCGGCTGAGGTGCTGGTGGCCTCGTCGAACCGTTGGGCGCTGATGCACGAGTTGCGCGGCGCAGCCGAGCCGCGGCTGCCGGAACTGTTGAGCAAGCTGTCAGCGGTCGATCTGGTCGTGGTCGAAGGCTTCAAGCGCGAGCCGCATCGCAAGATCGAGGTGCACCGCGCCGCCAACGGCAAGCCGTTGCTGTTTCCCGACGATCCCGGAATTTTCGGGATCGTGGCCGACATCGCCATTGAATCGCGGCTGCCGACCGTCCATCTCGATGATATCGAGGCTGCCGCGGCATTGCTGCTGGCCGCGGCGATGCCGGTCGAGGAAGCGGTCGCAAAAAGCGCCGCGCTGCGCTGACGAGGCACCATGGCGCAATTGTCGGACGATTGTTTTGCGTTCGGTGGACCGATGATGTCGGTCGACGAGGCCGTTGGTCTGATCACGACGCGCGTCAATGCGATTGCCGATCTCGAAACCGTGGCGCTCGTGGATGCCGATGGGCGGGTTCTGGCGCGCGACGTCGCTGCGCCGCTACCGCTGCCGCCCTTCACGAACTCGGCAGTTGACGGGTACGCCGTGCGCAATGCGGACCTTCCGCAAAGCGGAGAACACGCCTTGCCGGTCGATGGCCGCATCCAGGCCGGCGGCCTTGCACAGGCCGCCATCAAGCCCGGCCACACCGCGCGCATCTTCACGGGCGCGCCGATGCCACCGGAGGCCGGGACCGTCTTCATGCAGGAGGATGTCCGGATCGATGAGGCCGGCAAGGTCGTGCTGCCGCCAGGGCTGAAGCCGGGTGCCAATGTGCGCCCCGCCGGCGAGGACATTCCCGAAGGGCACGTCGCGCTGCGCGCCGGCCAACGGCTGCGGCCACAGCATGTCGCGCTCGCCGCGGCGTTGGGCCTGATGCGGGTCGACGTCGTCAGGCGCATCCGCGTTGCGGTGTTCTCGACCGGCGACGAGCTGGCTTCGCCGGGCGAGCCGCGCGCGACCTCGCAGCTGTTCGATTCCAACCGCTTCATGCTGATGGCGATGCTGCGCCGGCTCGGCTGCGAGGTTAGCGACCTCGGCATCCTGCGCGACGAGCGTGCTTCGCTCGCCAATGGCTTGAAGCAGGTTGCAAGCAAGCATGACCTGATCCTCACCACCGGCGGTGTCTCGACCGGGGAGGAGGATCACGTCAAGGCGGCGGTCGAGAGCGTCGGCTCGCTGGTGTTGTGGCGGATGGCGATCAAGCCCGGCCGTCCCGTGGCGATGGGTATCATCGGCGGCACGCCGCTGATCGGCCTGCCCGGCAATCCCGTGGCCAGTTTCGTCACCTTCGTCCATGTGGTGCGGCCAACGGCGCTGGCGCTGATGGGTGGTTTGCCGGAACCGCTGTTGCCGATCCCGGTGCGCGCGTCGTTCTCCTACAAGAAGAAGATCGGCCGCCGCGAATATGTTCGCGTCTCCCTGCGGCGCGCGGAGGACGGCGCGCTGGAGGCGGTCAAGTTCCCGCGCGAAGGCGCCGGGCTGTTGTCGTCGCTGGTCGAGACCGACGGTCTTGTCGAACTCGGCGAGGACATTACGAAGGTCGAGCCGGGGCAGGGCGTAGGTTTCCTGTCCTATGCCGATCTGCTCTGACCGGTTGCGTTGACGCCACGGACCGGCCCCGCCATGTTGCGCCCATGACCAGAACCACGCTCGATCTCACGGGGCTGAAATGCCCGCTGCCCGCCCTGAAGACACGCAAGGCACTCAAACCATTGCAGCCGGGCGATCAGCTCGAGGTGCACTGCACGGATCCCCTGTCGGTGATTGACATTCCGAACCTGATTCGGGAGACCGGCGACACGGTGGAGATCACCGAGCGCAACGACGCGCGCATCGTGTTCTTGATAGAAAAGACGAATGGTCCGATAGGCAGCGCCAATGGTGCGCTGCGTTCTTGAGCGCGTTACCGCGTTGATACCGACCTTTTGTCTATCGACATCGATCATGGCTTCTGCCCAAATTGACTTTCTCCGTGGGGGCGCGGAGGTTGAGTCTTGTCTGCGATACGCGGATCAATGGGCCGCACACAAAGCTTGCACGTCGTATCGGGCATAGAGCCCCGCTCGAGGGGTTAACTTTTCGGAGGCGCGTGACGATCCTGGTGCGCGTCGGATGATTGTGCGGGGGCAGCAGGGACAGCTGGCTGCACCGCGGATGGCTGAGGATCAGGATCTTAGTGGCAGGCTGCTCAGAAGGGCGGCTTAGGGGAGGACTGTATGGCTACTATTGAGAGCGCTGGAACGATTTCAGGCGCTGGCGCCGGCTTTCTTGATCGTGAGCGGACGATTGCGAGGGCCGGCTTCAATCGCTGGCTGGTGCCGCCTGCGGCGCTATGCATCCATTTGTGCATCGGCATGGCTTACGGCTTCTCGGTGTTCTGGTTGCCGCTCTCGCGCGCGATCGGCATCACCGCGCCGAAGGCCTGTCCGGACATGTCGCTGTGGCAGGAGCTCTTCACCACCACTTGCGACTGGAAGGTCGCGAGCCTCGGCTGGATGTTCACCCTATTCTTCGTCGTGCTCGGCGTTGCGGCCGCTGTTTGGGGCGGCTGGCTCGAGCGGGTCGGTCCGCGCAAGGCCGGCTTCGTCGCGGCGATCTGCTGGTGCGGCGGTCTCATTCTCGGCGCCATCGGCATCTATCTGCATCAGCTCTGGATCATGTGGCTCGGCTCCGGCGTGATCGGCGGCATCGGCCTTGGTCTCGGTTACATCTCGCCGGTGTCGACGCTGATCAAATGGTTCCCCGATCGCCGCGGCATGGCGACCGGCATGGCGATCATGGGCTTCGGCGGCGGCGCTATGATCGGCGCACCGTTTGCCAATCTCCTGATCAACTACTTCAAGACATCGACCGAGGTCGGCGTGTGGCAGGCCTTCGTCGTCATGGGCGTGGTCTATTTCTTCTTCATGACCATCGGCGCGTTCGCCTACCGCGTGACGCCGGCGGGCTGGAAGCCCGAGGGCTGGACGCCGCCGAGCGAGAAGAAAACGATGATCTCCGAGCATCACGTTCACCTGGACAACGCGCACAAGACGCCGCAGTTCTGGCTGATCTGGTGGGTGCTGTGCTTGAACGTGTCTGCCGGCATCGGTGTGATCGGCATGGCCTCTCCGATGTTGCAGGAAATCTTCGCCGGAAAGCTGATCGGCCATCCGGAGCTCACCTTTAGTCAGCTCTCGGTCGATCAGAAGACGGTCATCGCCGGCATCGCGGCGGGCTTCGCGGGCCTGCTGTCATTGTTTAACATCGGCGGTCGCTTCTTCTGGGCGTCGCTGTCGGACTATATCGGCCGCAAGAACACCTACTATACGTTCTTCATCCTCGGCATCGTGCTCTACGCGCTGGCGCCGACCTTTGCGGCGATGGGCTCGAAGCTGCTGTTCGTGCTCGGCTTCGGCGTCATCCTGTCGATGTATGGCGGGGGCTTCGCGACCGTGCCGGCCTATCTCGCCGATATGTTCGGGACCCAGTTCGTCGGCGCCATCCACGGCCGGCTGCTGACGGCGTGGTCCACCGCGGGCATCATCGGCCCCGTTGTGGTCAACTACATCCGCGAGTTCCAGCTCGCGGCGGGTGTGCCGCGTGACCAGCTATACAATACGACTATGTACATTCTCTGCGCGATGCTGATTGCGGGCATCATCTGCAACTACCTGATCAAGCCGGTCGCTTCGAAATGGTACATGAGCGAGGCGGAGGTCGCGAAGTTGCAGGCGGCGAACGCCGGCGCCAATGTTGTCCAGACGGGTTCGTTCGGAATCGGCACTGGCGGCCTCGACGCCAAGGCTGCGATTTTCTGGCTCGTCGTCGGCGTTCCCATGGCGTGGGGCGTGTATAAGACGCTCGAGAGCGCGGTTAAAATCCTCTGACCGCAAACCCACCACCCGCGGGAGGCTGACGCCAGCTTCCCGCGGTGTTCGCCTTGCTGATCAATGAGAATGGGACCTAGGGGGATTCCTATGCTTCGCACCCGTATCTGCCTTGCCGCCATGCTGCTGGCCGCAAGCCTTCATGCCGCGTCCGCGCAAACCGCGGCGGCACCTGCGACCACCGCACCAGCCGCGACGACCGAGGCCAAGCCTGGCAAGATCAAGCTCACCATGCAGAAGCTGAAGGACATGAAGGCGAAGTGGGCGGCCAACAAGCCAAAGCTCAAGGCCTGCCGTGCCGACGTGAAAGCCAAGGGCCTCGCCGGCGACGATCGCTGGTTCTACATCGAAGAGTGCATGAACAAGACCTGAGCCGGTTCCACGATCAGTTTGCGTAGGGGGGCGTGAGGCTTGTTGGGCCGCATGCCCCTTAAATGCTTATCGGAACGGATGAATTCGCTTGGCATCTGGTATGCCAAAAGCTAGACTTGGACATGTTCTAAAGAAGGTTTACGAGACTCATCGATGAACCACGACGTGCATGAGGTCCGCTCGTTCGAGCATCCGGGCGAGGGACGGAAGCGAGCCAAGGCCACGCCCAAGGGGCGGCAGGTCGATCCCACCGCCGCGCACGAGATCGAGCAGCTGCTCGGCGACCGGTCGCGGCGGCGCGATCTCCTGATCGAATATCTCCATCTGATCCAGGACAAATATCACCAGATCTCGGCCGCGCATCTTGCCGCGCTTGCCGACGAGATGAATCTCGCCTTCGCCGAGGTGTTCGAGACCGCGACGTTCTACGCGCATTTCGATATCGTGAAGGAAGGCGAGCCCGATATCGCGCCGCTGACGATCCGCGTCTGCGATTCGCTGACTTGCGCGATGCTCGGCGGCGAGAAGCTGCTCGAGGATCTGCAGAGCGCGTCGGGTCCCGGCATCCGTGTCGTCCGCGCGCCCTGCGTCGGGCGCTGCGATACCGCGCCGGCGGCCGAGGTCGGCCACAACTTCGTCGATCATGCGACGGTCGCAAATGTGATGGCCGCCGCGAAGGCCGGCGACACCCACGCGCATCTGCCCAAATATATCGACTACGACGCCTATGTCGCCGGCGGCGGCTACAAGCTGCTCGATCGCGTGCGCTCCGGCGAACTGTCGAAGGATGATCTGCTGAAGGCGCTCGACGACGCCTCGCTGCGCGGGCTCGGCGGCGCCGGCTTCCCGACGGGGCGCAAATGGCGCGCGGTGCTGGGCGAGCCCGGGCCGCGGTTGATGGCGATCAACGGCGACGAGGGCGAGCCCGGCACGTTCAAGGATCGCGTCTATCTCGAAAGCGATCCGCATCGCTTTCTCGAGGGCATGCTGATCGGCGCGCATGTGGTGCAGGCCTCCGACGTCTACATCTACCTGCGCGATGAATATCCGGCATCGCGCGAAATCCTCGAGCGCGAGCTCGCGAAGCTGCCCGCGGGCGGCCCGACGTTGCACATGCGCCGCGGCGCCGGTGCCTATATCTGCGGCGAGGAATCTTCGCTGCTGGAAAGCATCGAGGGCAAGCGCGGCCTGCCCCGGCACAAGCCGCCTTACCCGTTTCAGGTCGGCCTGTTCGGACTGCCGACGTTGATCAACAACATCGAGACGCTGTGGTGGGTGCGCGACATCGTCGAGAAGGGCGCTGACTGGTGGAAGGGCCATGGGCGGCACGAGCGTCATGGCCTGCGCAGCTTCTCGGTGTCAGGCCGCGTCAAGACGCCGGGCATGAAGCTCGCGCCCGCAGGCATCACCGTGCGCGAGTTGATCGACGAATATTGCGGCGGCATGGCCGACGGCCATCAGTTCTATGCTTATCTGCCGGGCGGCGCGTCCGGCGGCATCCTGCCGGCGTCGATGGACGACATCCCGCTCGATTTCGGCACGCTGGAGAAATACGGCTGCTTTATCGGCTCGGCCGCGATCGTGATCCTGTCGCAGAAGGACAGCGTGCGGGCGGCGGCGCTGAACCTGATGAAGTTCTTCGAGGACGAAAGCTGCGGCCAGTGCACGCCATGCCGCGTCGGAACCCAGAAGGCGGCGCTGCTGATGCAGCAGCCGGTCTGGAACCGCGCCTTGCTGGAGGAATTGAGCCAGGCGATGCGTGATGCCTCGATCTGCGGGCTCGGACAGGCGGCATCGAATCCGCTTGCCACCGTGATCAAATATTTCCCTGACGAGTTCAAGGAAGCGGCCGAATGACGAAGATTACGTTCGAGCTTGACGGCAAGCAGGTCGAGGCCAGTCCCGGCGAGACGATCTGGCAAGTCGCAAAACGCCAGGGCCGGGAGATTCCCCATCTGTGCTATTCGCCGGCGCCGGACTATCGCCCCGACGGCAATTGCCGCGCCTGCATGGTGGAGATCGAGGGCGAGCGCGTGCTTGCGGCCTCCTGCAAGCGCACGCCGTCGGTCGGCATGAAGGTGAAGTCCGAAAGCCACCGTGCGGTCGCGGCGCAAAAGATTGTGATGGAGCTGCTCGTCGCCGACCAGCCGGCGCGCGAGACCTCGCATGATCCGGAATCCAAATTCTGGCACTGGGCCGAGACCACTGGCGTCACCGAGAGCCGCTTCCCTGCCGCCGAGCGCTGGGCGACCGATGCCAGCCATCCGGCGATGCGCGTCAATCTCGATGCCTGCATCCAGTGCGGCCTCTGCGTGCGCGCCTGCCGCGAGGTGCAGGTCAACGACGTCATCGGCATGGCCTATCGCAGTCATGGCTCGAAGATCGTGTTCGACTTCGACGATCCCATGGGCGAATCCACCTGCGTTGCCTGCGGCGAATGCGTGCAGGCCTGTCCGACCGGCGCGCTGATGCCGGCCGTGATGCTGGACGAGGCGCAGACGCGCGTCACCTATGCCGACAAGAAGGTGGATTCGCTCTGCCCGTTCTGCGGCGTCGGCTGCCAGGTGACCTACGAGGTCAAGGACGAGAAGGTGATCTACGCCGAGGGCCGCGACGGCCCCGCCAATCACAATCGTCTCTGTGTGAAGGGCCGTTTCGGCTTCGACTACATCCACCATCCGCATCGCCTGACCAAGCCGCTGGTGCGGCTGCCGAATGCGAAGAAGGATTCCAACGACCAGGTCGATCCGGCCAATCCTTTCACGCATTTCCGTGAAGCGAGCTGGGAGGAAGCGCTCGACATCGCCGCCAAGGGCCTGGTCAAGATCCGCGACACCAACGGCGTGAAGGCGCTGGCGGGCTTCGGCTCGGCCAAGGGCTCGAACGAGGAGGCCTATCTGTTCCAGAAGCTGGTACGCACCGGCTTCGGTTCGAACAATGTCGACCATTGCACCCGTCTGTGCCACGCCTCGTCGGTCGCCGCGCTGTTCGAGGGCCTGAGCTCCGGTGCGGTGTCGGCGCCGTTCTCGGCGGCGATGGACGCCGAGGTCATCATCGTGATCGGCGCCAATCCGACCGTGAATCATCCGGTCGCCGCGACCTTCATCAAGAACGCGGTCAAGCAGAATGGCGCCAAGCTGTTCGTGATGGATCCGCGCCGGCAGACGCTGTCGCGTCATGCCACCAAGCATCTGCAATTCAAGCCCGGCTCCGACGTCGCCATGCTGAACGCGATGATCAACACGATCATCACAGAAGGCCTGACGGACGATCAGTACATCGCCGGCTACACCGAAGGCTTCGAGGATCTCAAGGAGAAGATCAAGGAGTTCACGCCGGAGAAGATGGAGCCGATCTGCGGCGTCCCGGCGCAAACCCTGCGCGAGGTGGCGCGTACCTATGCGCGCGCAAAATCGTCGATCATCTTCTGGGGCATGGGCATCAGCCAGCACGTTCACGGCACCGACAATGCGCGCTGCCTGATCGCGCTGGCGCTGATCACCGGCCAGGTCGGCCGTCCCGGCACCGGCCTGCATCCGCTGCGCGGACAGAACAACGTGCAGGGCGCGTCCGACGCCGGCCTGATCCCGATGTTCCTGCCGGACTATCAGCCGGTCGGTCGCGACGATTTGCGCGGGGCCTTCGAGAAGCTGTGGGGCCAAGACCTCGATCCCGTCCGCGGCCTGACCGTGGTCGAGATCATGAATGCGATCCACGCCGGCGAGATCAAGGGCATGTATATCGAGGGTGAGAATCCGGCGATGTCCGACCCCGATCTGCAGCATGCGCGCCAGGCGCTCGCCATGCTCGATCACCTCGTGGTGCAGGACCTCTTCGTCACCGAGACCGCATTCCACGCCGACGTCATCCTGCCGGCCTCGGCCTTTGCCGAGAAGGAAGGCTCCTTCACCAACACCGATCGCCGCGTGCAGCTCGCGCGCCAGGTGATCAAGCCACCGGGCGATGCGCGGCAGGATCTCTGGATCATCCAGGAGATCGGCAAGCGCATGGGCCTGCCGTGGAATTATGCCGGCCCCGGCGATGTCTACACCGAGATGGCAGAGCTCATGCCGTCGCTCAAGAACATCAGCTGGGAACGGCTGGTGCGCGAAGGTGCCGTGACCTATCCGGCGGACGATCCGGACAAGCCGGGCAACGAGATCATCTTCACGACCGGATTCCCGACCGCGAGCGGGCGCGGCAAGATCGTGCCGGCTCACGTCATCCCGCCGGACGAGATCCCCGACGACGAATATCCGATGGTGCTCTCGACCGGCCGCGTGCTCGAGCACTGGCACACCGGCTCGATGACGCGCCGCGCCCAGGTGCTCGACCAGATCGAGCCCGAGGCGGTTGCGTTCATGTCGCCAAAGGACATGCACAGGAAGAAGCTGGCGCCCGGCGATTTCATTCGCCTGGAGACCCGCCGTGGCGCGGTCGAGGTCAAGGTCCGCTCCGACCGCGACGTGCCCGAGAACATGGTGTTCATGCCGTTCTGCTACGCGGAGGCGGCGGCGAACCTGCTGACCAATCCGGCGCTCGATCCGTTCGGCAAGATCCCGGAGTTCAAGTTCTGCGCGGCGAGAGCCGAGCGCGCGGAGATGCGGGACGCGGCGGAGTAGCAATTCGCGAAAAACAACCCCATGCACAGTAGGCGAGGGGTTGAAAGGCTTGAGGAATTTTCGGTCTTGCCGAAACGACTTGCGGCGTCGGTCAAAACACCTGCATCAATGCATGATCACCAACAGCGCCGGCTTCGCCGCTCGCAACGACGGTGGTAAACGTAATCCATGTCGAAAGTCACCCCCGCCACACGCGCGCTCACAGCCGCCGGTGTCGCCTTCACCGTTCACGCTTACGACTACGATCCCGACGCCGAGAGCATCGGCCTCCAGGCGGCGGCTGCCCTGGCTGAGGATCCCGCGCGCGTGTTGAAGACGCTGATAGCCCTGGTCGACGGCAAGCCGGTCTGCATCATCGTTCCGTCCGACCAGGAAGTGTCGATGAAGAAGCTCGCCGCTGCTGTCGGCGGCAAGTCCGCGCAAATGATGAAGCCGCCGGAGGCCGAGCGCCTCACCGGCTTCAAGGTCGGCGGCATCAGTCCGTTCGGGCAGCGGAAACCGGTGCCCGTCGTGATCGAGCAGATCGCGCTCGCGCACGAGTATGTGTATGTCAATGGCGGTCAGCGCGGACTGCAGGTGCGGCTCAAGCCGGGTGATGTGCGGGACGTGTCGAACGCGGTTGCCGCAGACTTGATCGCCTGAGCGTTGCGTTCTACTGCTTCTGCAACAGCTTGAGACGGCAGCGTAACGCCTCGCGGATATGCGCGCGCGCGAGCTGCTCGGCCTTGTCGCCGTCGCGCGCGGCGATGGCCTCGATGATGATTTGGTGCTCGCTGTGGCTGGTCGATGGGCGTCCCGTCACCGTGAAGGTGGTGGGACCGAGCAGCGCGATCCAGTCCTGCAATTCGCGGGAGGCGTTGTCGAGATAGCGGTTGCGCGCGGCGCGGCAGACGGCTTCGTGGAAGGCGCGGTTGAGCCGCGCCATCTCGGCCGCGTCGGTCGCGGAGGATTCAACAAAAGACTGTTCGATATCCCTGAGTGCATCGATCTCCGTCGTCGAGGCATGCTCGGCGGCCAGGCGCGCGGCCGCGCCTTCCATGATCTCGCGCATGGCGTAAAGCTCGACCACTTCTGAAATGTCGAGGTTGCGCACGATCACGCCGCGGCCGCCGGCCGGCTCGACGAAACCACGCGCGGCGAGCCGGCCGAGCGCCTCCCGCACCGGCGTGCGGCTGACCTTCAGTCGCTGGGCGACCTCCTCCTCGCGCAGGCGATCGCCGGCGCGGTAGCTACCGGCTTGCAGCGCCTCGCAGAGCGAACGGAACACGGCTTCGCCGAGCGCCACGCCGCCGCCGCGCGCGATCGAGCCGCCTGTCTTTGCCGGGCGTCTGGCCATGGTCCCTCGAGGCGCATCCTGCCCATGCAGAGATGCCGCTTGCTCCCTTACTGTATATTCTTGTATACAAAGGTGCGCAATGGCGGTCCGGAGTGGGCGAGGCTGCCGTCGGGCAGAATGTCTCTAACTTCGTCGCTCCGGGTACACGGCATGAGCAGCAAATACGACGTGCTGGTGATCGGCGGTGGCAATGCGGCGCTGTGCGCGGCGATCGCTGCGCGGCGTGGCGGCGCCTCCGTCCTCGTGCTCGAAGGCGCGCCAAAGTTCTATCGCGGCGGCAACACCCGCCACACCCGCAACATGCGCTGCGCTCATGACGCGGCGACCGAAATTCTCACAGGTCCGTATACCGAGGAGGAATTCTGGGAGGATCTGCTGCGTGTCACCGGCGGACAGACCGACGAGATGCTCGCCCGCCACATGATCCGCGAGTCCAAGGATATCCTGAACTGGATCGTGGAGCAGGGCGTGCGCTGGCAGCCCTCGCTCGGCGGCACGCTGAGTCTCGGCCGCACCAACTCGTTCTTCCTCGGTGGCGGGCGCGCGATGCTGAATGCGCTGTATCTGACCGCCGAGCGGCTGGGCGTCGACGTCGAATATGATGCCGAAGTCACCGAGCTCGTGATCGAGGACGGCATGTTCCTCGCCGCGCGCCTCGAGCGGCCCGTCAAGGGCGAGACCGAGATCCGCGCGACGTCACTGGTCGCCGCGGCCGGCGGTTTCGAGGCCAACATCGAATGGCTCAAGCAATATTGGGGCGAGGCTGCCGACAATTTCCTGATCCGCGGTACGCCCTATAATCGCGGCTCGATCCTGAAGATGCTGCTCGACAAGGGCGTGCAGGAGGTCGGCGATCCCACCCAGTGCCACGCGGTGGCGATCGATGCCCGTGCGCCGAAATTCGACGGTGGCATCATCACGCGCCACGACTCGGTCGTGTTCGGCATCGTCGTCAACAAGCATTCGCAGCGGTTCTACGACGAGGGCGAGGACATCTGGCCGAAGCGCTACGCGATCTGGGGCCGGCTGGTCGCGGCGCAGCCCGACCAGATCGCCTACATCATTTTTGATTCGACCGTGGTCACCTCGTTCATGCCGACGCTGTTCCCGCCGATCGCCGGGCAGACGGTGGCCGAGCTTGCCGGCAAGCTGCAGCTCGATCCAGCCGCGCTGGAAAAGACCGTCACCGAGTTCAACGCGGCGGTGCGGCCCGGCACCTTCGACCACACCATTCTCGACGACTGCCGCACCGAGGGCATCACGCCGCAAAAGACGCATTGGGCGCGCAAAATCGAAACGCCGCCTTATCTCGCCTATCCGGTGCGGCCCGGCATCACCTTCACCTATCTCGGCACCCGCGTCACCAAGGAGGCGCGGCTGCTGATGGCGGACGGCAAGCCGTCGGCCAACATGTTCGCGGCTGGCGAGATCATGGCCGGCAACGTGCTCGGCAAGGGTTATGCCGCCGGCATGGGCATGACGATCGGCAGCGTGTTCGGACGGATCGCAGGACGGGAAGCGGCGAAACATGCACGGAACTAGAATTTTGGACGAGGCCGACCGTCTGATGACGGTCTGCAATTCCTGCCGCTACTGCGAGGGGCTCTGCGCGGTGTTTCCCGCCATGGAGATGCGCCGTGCGTTCTCGGACGGCGACCTCAACTATCTCGCAAACCTATGCCATTCCTGTGGCGCCTGCTATGTCGACTGCCAGTTCTCGCCGCCGCACGAGTTCAACGTCAACGTCCCAAAGACGCTGGCGGTCGCGCGCGCCGAGTCCTATGCAGCCTATGCCTGGCCGCATGCACTTTCGGGCGCCTTCGCGCGCAACGGCCTCGTCATCAGCATCGTCGCCGCGCTCAGCATGGCGGCCTTCATCCTCGGCTTTGCTGCTCTCAATGACCACAGCGTGCTGTTCGGCGTGCACGCCGGTCCCGGCGCGTTCTACAGACTGATGCCGCACAACGCGATGGCCGCATTGTTCAGCGCCGCCTTTCTCTATGCGATCCTCGCGCTGGTCATGAGCGTGCGCGCGTTCTGGCGCGACATCGGTACGCCGATCGGCGGCCGCGCCGACGGCGGCTCGATTGTCCAGGCGATCCGCGATGCCGGCGAGCTGCGCTATCTCCATGGCGGCGGCGTCGGCTGCTACAACGAGGACGACAAGCCGACCGACCGGCGCAAGCTTTTCCATCATTTGACCTTCTACGGCTTCCTGCTGTGCTTTGCCGCGACGTCAGTCGCCACGCTCTATCACTATCTCCTTAGCCGCGAGGCGCCGTATCCGTGGTGGGATCTGCCCGTGGTGCTCGGCACGCTCGGCGGCCTCGGTCTGATCATCGGGCCGATCGGATTGTTCATCGCGAAATCGCGCCACGCACCGGAGCTGCTTGACGAGCAGCGCTACGGCATGGATGTTGGCTTCATCGCCATGCTGTTCCTGACCGGCTTCACCGGCATGCTGCTCCTGCTGTTGCGGGAAACCGCCGCGATGGGGCCGCTGCTGGCACTGCATCTCGGCGCGGTGTTCGCGCTGTTCATCACCATGCCCTACGGCAAGTTCGTGCACGGCATCTACCGCTTCGCGGCACTGGTTCGCTATGCACAGGAGCGTCGCAGCGAAGCCGGCTCTTGAGGGGCGGCAATCGCATATGGCATTTTGCGCGATCACAGCGCGCGCCTCGTCCTTCGAGACGACCGCTTCGTGGTCGCCTCAGCATGAGGCTAAGTGGTATCGGTACTCGTCGAAACGAAGGCCGCACACTCGGTCATCATCCTGAGGGCCCGCCAACGGCGGGCGTCTCGAAGGATGGCTGCGGAGAAATCGCTCACATATGCGATGGCCCTGGCTCTTGAGGGGCAGGCTACGTAGCTTTGAGCGGCACCACGCTGTCGCGCCGACCAACCGCCGGTGCGACAGCCTTGGGCTGGGTCTTACGCCACCTCGCGCTCCGGCGCGGACGCCTGCTCGCGGGCCATCGTCGTTGCCGTGACGTAGTCGGTCTTGCCGGTGCCGAGCAACGGCACCTTGTCGACCACCATGATCGCCGCGGGCACGGCCAGTTCGGATGCGCCGATGGCCTTGGCCTGGCCCTGCATCGCACTGCGCTCGGCGGCCTTTTCCGTCGTCAGCAGCACGATGCGCTCGCCCTTGCGCGGGTCCGGGATCGACACGGCAATCGATGCGGCGTGCGGCCACAGGGTCGTCGCGATGGTCTCGACCGCGGACAGCGAGACCATTTCGCCTGCGATCTTGGCGAAGCGCTTGGCGCGGCCCTTGATGGTGATGAAGCCGGCCGCGTCGATCGCGACGATGTCGCCGGTGTCGTGCCAGCCCTCCGCGAGCACTTCGAGCACGCCGGGATTTTCGGCCCGCAGATAGCCGAGCATCACGTTCGGTCCGCGCACCGAGAGGCGTCCACCTTCCTCGATGCCGGGGACCGGATCGAGGCGGCTTTCCATCAGCGGCGACAGCCGGCCAACGGTGCCGGGGCGATTGGCCATCGGCGTGTTCATCGCCAGCACCGGCGCCGTCTCGGTGACGCCATAGCCTTCGAGGATGCGGATGCCGTAACGCTCCATGAACACCTGCCGCGTCCTATCCTTGACCGCCTCGGCGCCGGCGATCACCAGGCGCAGGGTGCGGAAGTCATAGGCATGCGCCGAGCGGGCGTAGCCGGCAAGGAACGTGTCGGTGCCGAACAGGATCGTGGCGCCGGTCTGGTAGATCAGCTCGGGCACGATCCGGTAGTGCAGCGGCGAGGGATACATGTAGATCGGAATGCCCGCGAGCAGCGGCATCATCATGCCGCCCGTGAGCCCGAACGAGTGGAACACCGGCAGCACGTTGAACACCTTGTCATTGGCGTTGGCATCGACCCGCGCCAAAGCCTGCGCCGCGTTGGCGAGGATGTTGCGGTGGGACAACACCACGCCCTTGGGCGTGCCTTCCGAACCCGACGTGAACAGCACCACGGCCGGATCGCTGGCCTGGCGGGTGACGCGCGGCGCGGTGCCTGCGAGCAGGCCCTTGATCTTGTCGGCCGTGCTGATCGAGGCGCGGACGTCCTCGAGATAGACCACGCGCGCCTCGGCGGAGATCGCAGCCATCAGCTTGTCGAGCTTGCCCTTCTCGATGAAGGCCTTGGACGTCAGCACGGTCCTGACCTGCGCGGCCTTCATGGCGGCGAGCACGTTGACCGGGCCCGCCGAGAAGTTGAGCATCGCCGGCACCCGGCCGATGTTCTGCAGCGCCATGAAGACGACGGCGACGCCCGCGGAGTTCGGCAGCAGCACGCCGACATTCTCGCCGACCGCGGTGCCGTTCTCGAGCTTCCGGCTCAAGACCTGCGCGCCGAGAATCAGCTTGCGATAGGTCAGCTTGGTGCCGAGCGCGTCCTCGACGATGACCTTGCCGGTGTCGCGGTCGCGATAGGCATGTCCGAGCGCCTCGAACAGCGTGTGATCGAGCATGGCGTTCTTCACGAGGGCGTCGATCATCACGTCCTGGAGCGCGGCGCCGGCGGCATTGCGGCGCGTCTTGCCCTTCAGCGCCGGATCGACCGGCAGCTTGACCGGCGGCAGGATCGTCACCGTTACCCGCGGAAACCACGTGCGCTTGATCTGGCTGCTGTTGAGGTAGCTGAGATGCGAGCGCTGCGCGCCTTCGATGCGCACCGGCACGACCACCGCGTCGGCCTTGTCTGCGATCATCGCGGTGCCGTCATAGACCTTCATCAGCGAGCCGGAGACGGTGATGCGTCCTTCCGGGAAGATGACCACCGGTTCTCCGGCGGCGACGAGCTTGATCAGGTCGCGCGCGGCCAGCGGCTTGGTCGGGTCCATGGTGTAGTGCTTGACCACGCGCAGAAACGGCTTGGCCCACCAGGCCTTGGCGATGCCGGTGTCGACCGCGAAGCTCGCGTCGATCGGCAACACGGCGTGCAGCAGCGGGCCGTCGATCAGGCTGACATGGTTGGGCGCGATCAGCATCCGGGTGCCCGGAGGCGGCAGGTTTTCTAGGCCGCGAACCTCGGTGCGGAAGAGGGCGCGGAACAGCAGTCCGCCGAAATCGCGCACGCCTTCCTTGCCCCACTTCGTGAGCACGAACCACACCGCGCCGAAGCTGGCGACGCCGAGGCCGAAGAAGATCCAGCCGATATGGAGGCCCGCCGCCTGCAGCAGCGCGACGAACAGCGAGCCGGCCACCATGAAGGCCGCCTGCAGCACATTGCCGGCGGCGATGATGCGGGCGCGCTCGGATGCTGCCGACCAGGCCTGGACCGCGGCGAAGGAGGGAACGACGAACAACCCGCCGCCGAATGCGAAGGCGACGAAGTCGACCAGCATGCGCAGGCCCGCGAACGAGGTTGCGAAGTCGGCGGCGGTGATGTCTTGACCCTTGGCGGTCACACCGATCGCCCAGGCGAGATCGAGGCCCGCAAACCCCATGATGATGGCGCCGATCGGCACCAGTGCGAGGTTCGGGCGAACGTGGCTGAGGCTTGCTGCGAACAGCGAGCCGATGGCGATGCCGATTGCGAAGATCGCAAGACACAGCGTCACCACGCCCTCGGTACCGCCGACGACGTCCTTGACCAGCGCCGGCAGCAGCGACAGCACGATCGCGCCGACCAGCCAGAACCAGGAGACGATCACGGTGCCGTCCCATAGCCGGTGGTCGGCGTGCAGCGTCTTCAACAGGCCGAGCGTCGAGGTCCAGGGATTGGCGTTGACGGGCAGGTCGGGTGCAGACGGCGTCGTCGCGGGGATGCGGGAGGCGAAGGCCCATGACAGCAGGGCCAGCACGACAACGGCCGATGCGACCCAGCCCATATGCGCGGAACCGGCCACGAACTGGCCGCCGGCGACGGTGCCGAGCAGGATGGCCATGAAGGTCGCGCCTTCGACCAGCGCATTGCCGCTCGCAAGCTCTCCGAGTTCGAGCTGATCCGGCAGCATCGCGTATTTCACGGGGCCGAACAGGGCGGCGATGATGCCGAACAGCGCGAGCGCTGCGAACAACAGCGGCACCGAATGCAGGAAGAAGCCAGCGGCGGCAAAGGCCGCGGCGAAGATCTCGGCGAATTTGAGCCGCCGCGCGACGACGGACTTGACGTATTTGTCGGCGAGCTGGCCGCCGAGCCCGGACAGGATGAAATAAGGGAAGATGAAGACGGCGCCTGCGACAGTCACCAGCGCATCGCCGTGGCCGGTCGCGGCACTGTAAAGCAGGATGATGACGAGTGCGTTCTTGAGCACGTTGTCATTGAGTGCCGAAAAGAACTGCGCCCAGAACAGCGGCGCGAAGCGGCGTGACGACATCAATTCCCTGATCATGACCAGTCCTGTTTTGGAAGGCAGCCTGAGATAGTTTCATTGTCGGTTGGACGTCGGGTCCAGAGGATATGCGACGGGCAATTGCGGGTTGACGGTCGCCCCGGCCTGCTCTGCGCGCTTACCTTCCGATCCTGTTGGTCTCCGCACGGTGTGGTTTGGTTCGCAATGGTTCGGTTACGGCCTGTCGAGCTCCGGTAGGGGACCGCGCCCGCCGGGATATCGCCGCGGGCGGTGAGGAAAACCTGAACCGCATCGCCGAAGGTCGCGGCATCGGCTTCGAATGTCGGGACATGGTAAGTCCTTTCTTGCAACCTGATATTGCATTCGAGGTGACCCAAACGTGCCGGCTGCTCCCGCCTCAGGTGAGTTGGGAGAGGCGGCGGAAGGGCGAGAGGTGGCCGATAAGGCTGAAGCGGCGGCCCTCTTGGCGGGCACGGGCGCGGTTGGCCCGCCACATCCGGAAGGTCGCGCGGCGCTCGCTCAGTACACCGGCAATGTCGCAGGCATTCGCGATGCGATCGATCGGCGTCATCGCGAGCCGCAGGATAGCGCGGCCCAATCCGGTCACGAGGGATGCGGCGTCGTCGATGAAGGTGAAGGCGATATCAACAGCGAGCGTTTGCATTTTGCAGGTCTCCAGGTTAAATTGAACAATGTTCATGTGAGTAGCTTGAAAATGAACAATGTTCAAGAAGAATCGCTGCGGGACCGAAAAAAATATCGCCGGCGGCTCCAGGTCGTGGAGATCGCCCGCAGTATCATTGCGGCTAAGGGCCTGAGATCGCTGAAGGTTCGGGACGTTGCGGAGGCCGCCGGCTGCTCGGTTGGCAGCGTCTATAACGAGTTTGGCGACTTCGACGGGGTGATCCTGACGGTCAACCGGGAGACCGTTCAGGCGCTGACGATGCGGCTTGGCCAGGTTCCGGCCGAGGATCCCGTTCGCCAGCTCTACGGGCTCGCCGCGACCTACCTCGAATTCTTCGCCGAGCACGCCAACCTGCTGCGCTCGCTGTTCGAGCATCGGATGGAGGACGACCGTCCTTATCCCGATGATATCCTGCAGATGGTGATGGATGCTTTCGCCTTGATGCATCCACCTCTGGTGCGGCTGTTGCCCGATGCGGATGACGTCAAGATCGCACTGTTGTCGCGCACGCTGTTTTCGGCGGTGCACGGGATCATCTCGCTCGGTCTCGAAGAGCGCATGGTGGCGGTGCCACCTCAGATGCTGCGCCAGCAGATCGAACAATTCCTCGACGCGCATCTTGCGGGTCTCGGGATTCTGCCTCGACGGTGAGAGGGGCGAGCAGCGTCAGGCGCGGGCAGCCTCGCGCGGCCGGGCTGCGACAACGACGACGTCGGCTTTCGCACTCTCGACCTGAACCCGGTTGCGGCCCCTCTCCTTGGCGCGATAGCAGGCGGTATCCGCACGCCGCATCGCGTCCTCGAGCGTGGTCTTGCCGCCGGAGATGCAGGCAACGCCGATGCTGGCGGTCACCGCGAAGCAACGGTCGTCCCAGGCGAAGCTGAACAGCTCGAGCGATCGCCGCAGCCGTTCGGCGATATCGACGGCATGCGAGGGCGGGCAGTGCGGCAGGATCAGGCCGAATTCGTCGCCGCCGAGCCGGGCCACCAGGTCGTGTGGCCGCCGGTCCTGTTGCAGCAGGCGCGAGACCTGGCAAAGCAGGCGGTCGCCGGCGAGATGGCCGCAACTGTCATTGACGTTCTTGAACTGGTCGAGGTCCAGCAGGATCAGGACCAGCGGTCCCGCCGCGGTCGTGTCCAGCTCGCCTTGCAGTCGCGCCTCGAAGGCGCGGCGGTTGGACAAGCCGGTCAGCCAATCGTGCGATGCCTGCCAGGCCAGACGTTCCTTCTCGGCGTGCAAGGCATCCTCGATTGCATGTCGTTGCAGCACCAATCGCCGCGTATGCCAGATCAGCAGCAGGATCAGCGTCGCGGCGGTGACGATGTTGATGCAGGTCAGCGTCACCTTGATCGCGCGGGAGCCTTCGCCGAGGACGGTGGAGAAGCGATTGGCATGCACCGTGAACTGGGTGTTGAGCTCCGAGAGCCGCGACGACAGGAAGCGCAGGCGGCCGCTGTCCTGAACAGGGCCCTTCTCCAGCTCGGACCGGATGACCTCGCCGAAGACGCTCAGCTCCAGCAGCATGGGATCGGTAGCAGCCCACTCGCTGATCGCTTCCTGGAGGAAGCTGACGCGGCTGAAATAGCGAAACAGCCAGATCAATCCCGGAACGTCATCGGGATGATTGCCGCCTTGCAGGAAGCCGATGCGGGCGGCCTCGACGTCAACCGGATCGCGCTCGAGCGCCCAGCGCGCGAACTCGTCGCCGATGGGAACGGAGAGTGAAGCCTGGTATTGCGCGAACTGGTTCGGCTCGCCCGAATGCAGATAAAGATTGAGGAAATAGACGGCGTTCTTCTGCGAGCGCGACCACAGCGCTTCGCCCGCGACATAGGCGCGGACCGATGACATCACCTCGAGGCTGAATCCCGCAATCGCCGCCTGGAGCACGACGACCATGACGAAAGGCGAGACGAGCTTGATGACGTGAAGGAAGCTGCCTCCCTTCGTCGACGACGTTGTCCTGCGAAACACCTGCGTTCCCCAAATCGATCAACGAACCCCTGTGGAGCGTTGCGCCTGCAACGCCAAGTAGAGGACAAGGTTGCTTAACTCGACCTCAATTCCGCAGGGGACTGCATCGGAGGGTGAAGGCGTCGTGAAGTGGATGTGTGCAGATCGTTGCAAATGCCGACAAACCGGAACCGGCGCGGCAACTGCAAACCAATGCCTCGCATTCGTCCTGCGCGGGTTACCTATCGAGAGAGTTTGGTCCGGTGCTAGACCAGCACCGGCTTGCGCACCCGGCCGACATCGCCGAACACGCGCAAATAACGCTCGATCTCGGAGGGCATGCCGGTTGCCTTCTCCGGATTGTCGGAGAGCTTGACCGCCGGGTGGCCGTCGACAGACGACACTTTGCAAACGATCGAGATCGGGTCGAGATTGATCGAGGCGTCCGGCGGGCAGCCGACGAAATCATTGGTGAGGTTGGTGCCCCAGCCGAAGGACAGACGCACCCGGCCACCGAAATGCTGATAGGTCTCCTCGATCGAGCCCACGTCCATCGCGTCGGAGAACACCAGCAGCTTGTCCTTGGGATTGCGGCCCTTCTGCTCCCACCACTTGATGATTTCTTCGCCGGCCTGGATCGGCGGCGCGCTGTCGGGGCGGAAGCCGGTCCAGTCGGCGACCCATTCCGGCGCATCGCGCAGGAAGGCCTTGGTGCCGAAGGCGTCGGGCAGTGCGATCAGGAGGTTGCCGCCATAGGTTTGGCGCCACTGGTCGAGGATGCGATAGGGCGCCCATCGCAACTCCTCGTCGTCCCTGGCGAGCGCGGCCGCGACCATCGGCAGCTCATGCGCATTGGTGCCGATCGCTTCGAGATCATTGTCCATCGCGAGCAGCACGTTCGAGGTGCCGATGAAGGATGGGCCGAGGCCTTCCTTCACCGCCTCGACGCACCAGCGCTGCCAGAGGAAGCCGTGGCGACGGCGGGTGCCGAAGTCGGACAACCGGAGGCCCTCCAGCTTGCGCAGCCGCTCCACCTTGGTCCACAGCTTGGCCTTGGCCCGGGCATAGAGCACGTCGAGCTCGAAGCGGCCGCGGCCCTTCATCGCGGCGCGCGAGCGTAATTCGTTGAGGATCGCGAGTGCGGGAATCTCCCACATCGTGGTGTGGGTCCAAGGCCCATGGAAATGCAGCTCGTATTGACCTTCGACCTTGCGCAACTCGTATTCGGGCAGGCGGAATTCGGCCAGCCAGCGAATGAAGTCCGCCGAGAACATGTGGGTCTTGCCGTAGAAGGTGTTACCGGCAAGCCAGATCAGCTCCTTCTTGCCGAAGCGAATGGTGCGGGCGTGGTCGAGCTGGGCGCGCAGCTCGCCCTCGTCGATGATCTCGGCGAGCCGGACATGCCGCGAGCGGTTGATGACCGAGAAGGTCACCTGCTGATTCGGGTACGATTCCCGAATCATCTGCAACATCAATAGCTTGTAAAAGTCGGTATCCAGCAGGCTGCGGATGATGGGATCCAGCCGCCAGCTGTGATTGTAGGTCCGGCTCGCAATGTCGGTCACTGTCATGGGGGGAATTCTAGCGTGGCTCCCCCTGCGCAACCAGTGGGTTTGGCGAGGATCAGGCTGTCCTCGGGCCGGGGGGCGATCGCTCAGGCCTCGGCCATCGCCGCCGCGGTCTCGAGCTGGCTCCTGACCCACCGTTGGGCAGGATCTTTCTGGTAGCGCTGGTGCCAGACCATGAACATCGGCAGCTCGGCCAGCGTTCGCGTGCGGGACGCCAGTGGAATCCGCGCTTGCGCGAAGCCGCGCATCACGCCGGAGGCGAGCAGGCTCGGCATGCTCGCCAGCATCTGCGAGCCGCGCAGGAACGACGGCACGCCGGAAAAGCTCGGCACCGAGATCGCGATGTCGCGGTGGAAGCCGTTCGCCGCGAGCCGGCGATCGAAGTCGAGCCGCTCATTGTCGGTATAGACCACCGTGATGTGCCGCGCCGCGAGATAGGCGCCGCGGCCGGCTGGTGCCGCGCGCGTCTTGGGATCGAAGTAGCAAACGTAATGATCGCTCAGCAGTCGCTTCTGCACGATGTCGACGCCGGATGGAGGCAGCGGCGTGATCAAAAGATCGCAGCGGTTTTCGCGCAGCATCGCGGGCGAGGGCGATTGCGAGGGGATCACGCGCAGGTTCAGGCTCTTCACTTGTGCGGCGACATGGTCGAAGAACCGCGGTAGCAGCAAATCGCGCTGGAAATCATTGGCGGCGATCGTCAGCGAAAGTTGCGCGCGAGCCGGTTCGAAGCTGACGCCGCCGGCAAAGCTGCGCATCTCGTCGATCAGCGCGCGGGCTTTCGCGGCCAGCGCCTGGGCGTGCGCGGTGGCAACGATACCGCGGCCGGACTTGGCGAACAGCGGATCGCCGGCGATCCGCCGCAGCTTGTTCAGGCCGTGGCTGACCGCGGATTGCGTCAGGCCGAGCCGCGTTGCGGCCGCTGTCACCGAACCTTCCTCCAGCACGGCGAGGAACAGTTCGAGCGCGTGGCCGTCCAGGGCCAAATGATCGATTCCTTTCATGCAATTCATTATAATCGATCTATTTATCTTGAGAATAGATCGTTCCATGATCTCCCGATAAGCCGCGCCCGGATCCGGGCGCCAAGGGAGAGACATGCCGATGAATGCCCAGGCTCCATTCCCAGCCTTGCAGGATCCCCGCCTCAACCGCCCCGAGCCGTTCACGCCGCCGCTCGGCGACGGCGGTTTCTTCCAGCGCGATCGCTCGATCCATCCGCCGGCGCATGCGCCCGGTTACAAATCCTCGGTCCTGCGGTCGCCGCGCCAGGCGCTGCTGTCGCTGGAGAATTCGGTTTCGGAGATCAGCGGACCGGTGTTCGGCCACAATGATCTCGGCCCGCTCGACAACGACCTGATCCGCAACTACGCCAAGGACGGCGATCCCGTCGGCGAGCGCATCATCGTCCACGGCCGCGTGCTGGACGAGACCGGCCGCGGCGTGCCGCACACACTGGTCGAGTTCTGGCAGGCCAATTCCGGAGGCCGCTACCGGCACAAGAAGGACACCTATCTGGCGCCGATCGATCCGAATTTCGGCGGCTGCGGCCGCGCGCTGACCGACGACACCGGCTATTATTATTTCCGCACCGTGAAGCCCGGGCCCTATCCCTGGCGCAACTACGTCAATAGCTGGCGTCCCGCCCACATCCATTTCTCGGTGTTCGGTTCGGGCTTTGCGCAGCGGCTGATCACCCAGATGTATTTCGAGGGCGATCCCCTGATCCCTGTCTGCCCGATCCTGACGACGATTCCGGACAAGGACGCGCTGGACCGCCTCGTCGCGCCGCTCGACCTCAATGCCTCCACCCCGTTCGACTCGCTCGCCTACCGCTTCGACATCGTCCTGCGCGGCCAGCGCTCCACCTTCTTTGAAAACCGCCCGGAAGGAAACTGAGCAATGCCGCAGCAGCTCAACTACCTCAAGGAGACCGCCTCGCAGACCGCCGGGCCCTACGTCCATATCGGGCTGATCCCGGCCATGGCAGGCTTCGACATCTTCGAGAAGAATTTTTCGAATGTCCTGGTGACGCCGAATACGCAGGGCGAACGCATCGTGCTGGAGGGCAAGGTACTCGACGGCAGCGGCACGCCGCTGCGCGACGTGCTGCTGGAAATATGGCAGGCCAATGCGGCCGGCCGTTACAACCATCCGGCCGATCGCTCCGCCGCCGCGCTGGAACAGGATTTTCGCGGCTGGGGCCGCGGCGGCTCGGATTTCGACAGCGGGCTCGTCACCTTCGAGACCATCAAACCGGGCGGGATCATCGACAGGACGGGGCGCAAATGCGCGCCGCACATCAATGTCTGGATCGTCGCGCGCGGCATCAACATCGGCCTCAACACGCGGCTGTACTTCTCGGATGAAGAGGCGGCCAATGCCGTCGATCCCGTGCTCAACCTGGTCGAACCGGCGGTGCGCCGCAAGACGTTGATTGCCACACGCAGCGAACGCGGCGGCAAGGTGGTGTATTCATTCACGATCAATTTGCAGGGGCCGGAAGAGACGGTGTTCTTCGACGTCTGAGGCCTCAATTGTCCTCGCCATGGAGCTGCGCGCGAAAGGCGCGTGGCGACACTCCCGTGGCTGCGGCGTAGACGCGGCTGAAATAGGCGGGGTCCTCGAAGCCGAGCGCATAGGCGATCGTCGAGACCGGCAGGTTGGTGTAGACGAGGTTGCGCCGCGCTTCGCGGATCAGGCGGTTGAGGATCAGGTGCGAGGCCGTGTCGCCGGTCGCCGCCCGTGTCATCCGGTTGAGATGGGTCGGCGTGATCGACAGCGCGCCTGCATAGTCTGCAACGCTCCAGCGTTCCAGGTGATGCTGCTCCAGAAGCGCCTCGAAGCGCCGGTAGAGTCCGCTTTCCGCCGTGCCGGTGCCGACGCTCTCGCTGGTGAGCGCGCGGGCCACAAGTCCGATCATGGCCGCCGACAGTGCACGCAGCACATGCGCGCGGCCGAAATCGCGTGCGGCGTGCTCGGCAAAGATCTGCTTCATGGTCGAGCGGACCTGCGGCGTGCCGCGTACCACGGCCGATCGTGACAGCGCGCCGCGCAGGCCTTCCGAGGCAAGCAGGGCCTCGTCCAATATTTCCGCGGCGATGGTCAGCACCCAGCCTTGCGTATCAGGCACGAAGCGGAAGCCATGGACGTGGCCGACAGGCACGTTGACGATTTGCATCGGCTTCAGCTGCACCACTCGCCCGTCGAGCGTAGCTTCGCCGCCGCCGTGCTCGATCAGCAGCACCTGGTGCAGCCGGGCATGGCGGTGCACGGCCAGTGTCCAGTCGTGCAGCACCGAGCGCGCCGCGATCGTTTCGCAATGCACGACGTCGGGAAGGTCGCCGGACTCGCCGAACAGATTGTAGACCCGGATTGCCGGGGCAGGGGACAAGCTTCGCATGTTCGAATTGTACAAGACAAAGACGAAACCCTCCATCGGTTTGCGGCGCCGAAACTGCAAAAAACTGCCGACGGGAGGACGCAAAAATGAAAGTTCAGGTCTGTATCATCGGTGGTGGGCCGTCCGGATTGCTGTTGTCGCAGCTCCTGCATTTGAAGGGCATCGACACGGTCGTGCTGGAGAAATACAGCCGCGACCACGTGCTCGCCCGCATCCGTGCCGGTGTTCTCGAGCATGGCTTCGCCAGGCTGATGCGCGAGGCGCAATGCGGCGAACGGATGGACCGCGAGGGCGAGATCCACAACGGTTTCGAGATCGCACATGACGGCGTGCTCTCCCATATCGATCTGCACCGGCATTCCGGCGGCAATTCGGTGCTGGTCTACGGCCAGACCGAGCTGACGGGCGATCTCTACGAGGCGCGCGACCGCCTCGGCGGCAACGTCGTGCACAATGCCGAGGACGTGACGCCGCACGACCTCACGTCTGATCGGCCTTACGTGACCTATCGTTCGAACGGCGAGATCATCCGGGTCGATTGCGACTATATCGTCGGCGCCGACGGCTTTCACGGCGTCAGCCGCAAGTCGATCCCCAAGGACGTGCTGCGGGAATATGAGAAGGTCTATCCGTTCGGCTGGCTCGGCGTGCTGTCGCGTACCAAGCCGGCCTCGCCGGAGCTGATCTATGTGAAGCACTCCCGCGGCTTTGCGCTGTGTTCTCTGCGCTCACAAGTGCTGAGCCGCTATTACGTCCAGGTGCCGCTCACCGACAAGGTGGAGGACTGGAGCGACGATGCATTCTGGGCCGAGCTGAAGCGCCGCCTGCCGGAGGAGGTCGCAGGCCGCCTGATCGCGGGACCGTCCATCGAGAAGAGCATCGCGCCCTTGCGCAGCTTCGTCGCCGAGCCGATGAGCTACGGTCGTTTGTTCCTCGCCGGCGATGCCGCGCACATCGTGCCGCCGACGGGCGCGCGTGGGCTCAATAGCGCGGCCTCGGACATCTACTATCTCTACCACGCCATGCTCGCGCATTATCGGAACGGCGATGATTCCGGACTCCGGGGCTATTCGGCCAAGGCACTGGCGCGGATATGGAAGGCGCAACGCTTTTCCTGGTGGATGACGATGCTGCTGCACCGTTTTCCCGACCGGAGCGACTACGAGGAGCGGCTCCAGCAGACCGAACTCGAATATCTGCTCTCGTCCGAGACGGCGCAGCGGCTGCTGGCAGAGAATTACGTGGGGTTGCCGTTTTAGTGCTCGCAAATGCCGCTATTTGCCTTCCAGCGTATTCACCGGCGTCCATTCAGAAGGCGGCGGGCTGGAGGCGTGTCGCCGCGCGCGTTCAGCGAACAGCGCTGATGCCGGATCGCTGTCTGCCGCGTCATCGAACGCGTCGGCTGCCTTCGCAAACTCCCGCGCGCGCCAGCAAGCCAGTCCGCTTGCGTAAGCGGCGGCCATCTTCGTCTGACCGGCGGTCTCCGCGCCCTTGACCGCGAGCGGCTCGAACACCTTGATCGCCTCGCCGCGTCCCATCACCCTGATCGCGTCGAGCTCGCGCCAGGCGAAGGCATCGCCGGTCTGGGCCATCGTCGTCTCCGAAGCCATGATCGCGGTGCCGTAATATTTGTTGGCGCCTTCGAGCCGCGAGGCGACGTTCACGGTGTCGCTCATCACGGTGTAGTTGAAGCGGCGGCGGGAACCGATGTTGCCGACAACGGCCTCGCCGCTGTTGAGCCCGATGCGGTGCGACAGGCCGCGGCCGGCGAAGGCGGCACTGCCGGCGTTGAGCTCTGCCAGCTCCTCGTGGCATTTCAGCGCGGCCCGGACGGCGTTGCGCGCGTGCGTGGGATCGTCGGCGGGCGCGCCGAACATGGCGACGATGGAATCGCCGATATATTTGTCGACATAGCCGCCATGGCTTTCGATGATGTCGGTCATGGCGGACAGATATTCGTTCATCAAGGTCACCAGCTCGCCCGGCGTCATCGTCTCCGCGATCGAGGAGAAGCCGCTGAGGTCGGAGAAAAACATGGTGACGTTGCGCATCTCGCCGCCGAGCGCCGGCATCTTGCCCGAGGCGACCATGGTGTCGATCACTTCGGGTGCAAGGTAGAACGCGAAACTCTTGCGCAGGAAACGTTCGTCGCGGTCGGCCAGCACGAAACGGTAGCCGATCATCATGGCGAGCGCGGCAAGGCTCGCCAGTGCCGGCTCCGTCAGTGGCAGCGCCAAGGCATGGACGAATGCGCCGACGGCCATTGCGGCGTAGACGGCGGTGAGGCCGAACCATGCGAGCAGCGCGCCACCCGGTGCGAGCACGCAGGCCGCGCAAGCGATGATTGCTGAGAACACGATCGTGAGAATGCTCCGTAGCGGAAAGCCAAGCTCGGTCACGGCGTCGCGCTCGATCAGATTTCGGACTGCGGTGGCGTGCACGAAGACGCCGGCGACGTCGCTGCGGGTCTTCTGTGCGATGCTAGCCGGTGCGGGCAGGGCGCATCTTGCGGCCGGCGTTCCGTCATGTCCACCGGACAGGCGCATGGAGGTGAGCTTGCGGTCCTCGAAATTCAGGGCGGTGCCGAGCAGCACGACCTTGCCGTCGAATGCGCGGCGGAAGAAATCGCGGTCGCCTTTTTCGACGCAGGCCCGGAGGTCGGCGAACGAAAAGGTCGGTACGTCGCGGCCCATCCCTCGAAAATTGAGCGTGAGTGTATTCGGCACCACGCTCGGGATGGCATAGCCGGACAGTTCGGTCGCGCCGGACGGTGCGATCTCAGGCTTTGCACCGAGCGCGCGCGCGGCGAGCTCGACGGCCATGGCAGGCACCGGCTTGCCGTCGATGGAGAAAGTGAGCGGCATTCGCCTGATGACATCGTCCGCATCGGTGTAGACATTGAGCGCACGGACGTTGTTTCGCACCGCCAGTTGCTGCGCGCGATAGGGTGGTTCTGGATGGTCGTTGCTCAGGATCTCGCCGAGCACCAGCTTGCCATTGTCTGATATCTGCCGCAGGGCGATCAGATAGTCCCGGTCAAATCCCTTCATGCGGGCGCCGAGCGGCGCGTCGCCGAAGGGAATCTCCGACTGCTCGATCGAGTTCTTGAAGATGACGTCGAAGCCGATCACCTTGGCACCGCCCTCGGTGATGCTTCCGAGCACCCGGCCGATCTCGCGCGTCCAGGTCTGCGTCGGTGATCCCTTGAAGGGCGGGGTCTCGTAGGTCTCGCCGTCGATGGCCACGACGACGACCGGCGATGTCGCGGGATCGCGGTGGTCGCCGATCAGCTTGCCGCGCAGCGCCGTGAGGATGTCGAGCGACAGGCCTTGCAGGGTCTGGAGCGGCGGAGACGTGGCGACCGCGCCCGTAAGGAGCGCAATCAGGATCGCCGCAACGATGTCCCCCCTGCCGATCCGCCGCATCGCCCCGTCGCTGGTTGCCTATTCGAGCCGCAGCAGGCGGCCGACGATCGGCGTCGGCGAGGACGTGGCGCTGGCATCGATCTGGAACGCGTAGCGCTTGGTACCGAGAATGGCGAGGTAACTACCGCCCGGGGTCAGTGACTTTCCGGCCTTGGCAAAGTCGTAGAACTTGCCGCCGACCATGGTCTCGCTCTTGAGCGGCACGCTGATCGTTGGCTCCTTGCCATCGGTGCGTTCGATCACCAGGGTGCTGCCGCTCTTGGCCTGCACCAGCGGCGCGACGCCGTAGAGCGTCGGCAGCCTGGCCGGAGCGCCCTTGGCGTCCGAGCGCATGGTGCGGAAAGTCGTCGCGGCACTCTGGTTCGCCTCGCGGTCCGACAGTTTTGCCGCGTTGGTATCGCAGGGCACCTTTTCCCGCTTGACATCGCCGAGTTGCACGGTGCTCTGCTCGGTGCCGACCAGGACGACGCCTTCGCTGATGGTCTCGCGTAGGCAGGATTTCAGATAGCTGAGCGTAATGCTTGCCTTGGGTCCCAGCTTGATGATCCTGCCCGGCGCCACATAATCCATGAACGCGATGCCGTCGACCTTGCCCTGCACATCCTCGACGATGGCGGCCGGAGTCTCCGCCAAAGCGGGGGCCGAAAGACAGCACGCGCCGACAACGGCGCCGATCAGGCTTCTCATGGGAATTCTCATCCAATTCGACCGATGCTTGCCCGGTCCCCGTCCTGGCCCGATGCTTAGCAGCGGAGCGCCCAGGCAAGTGTGACCAGAATCACTCTTAGTTATTGGTGCACTCTATCAGGAACAGGTTCAAACCGGCGACCGGAGAAACGGTGCGACGGCAAGCCTTTGGCCGGATTGATAATATCATTCGGCAGGGATGGCCTCGGCCAAAGTGACCTCGACCGGGTGGCTCTCCGCTGCACTCTCTATATAGGGAGCGCACATGTTGGGAGCGAGCGTGGCCTCGGTCTTCTGATACGGTGTCGCCTGTTGACCGGCGGCGATTTCCACCACCTCGTCCCAGCGCGACAGGAAGGCCCCGACACAGGCCGGGTCGAACTGTCGGCCCTGGTTTTCGACCAGATAGTCGCGCGCCACTTCCAGCTCCATCGGCTCTTTATATGGCCGCCGCGTCGTCAGCGCATCGAAGACGTCGGCGACCGCGACCACGCGTGCGGCGACCGGGATCTCGTCTGTCTTGAGGCCGCTCGGATAGCCCGCGCCGTCCCAGCGCTCGTGATGACCTGCGGCAATCTGCGCACCGAGCTGGATCAGCTCGCAGCTGGAATCCGCCAGGATCCTTTCGCCGATCGTCGCATGGGTGCGAATTACCGCCATCTCCTCGCCGGTCAACTTCCCGGGCTTGAGCAGGATGTTGTCGGGGATGGCGACCTTGCCGACGTCGTGCAGAGGGGCGGCCAGATAGATGTCGCGGCAGAGCCGGGCCGGCAGGCCGAGCTGCTCGGCGATGATGCGGCTGTAGCGGGCGACCCGCAGCGTGTGCTCGCCGGTGTCGTTGTCGCGGTACTCGACCGCGAGCGCGAGCCGCAGGATGATCTCCTCTTCGCGCTCGCCGAGCTTCCGGGTCGCGGCCGCCACCGCGCTCGCCAGATCGGCCGCACGGTCGTTCTGCTTGCGCACGGCTGCACCAAGCCGCACCAGATTGCGCAGGCGCACCGTCATCTCGAGGCTCTGTGGCTGTTTCGGTAAGAAATCGGTTGCACCAGCCTGCAGCGCTTCCATCTTCACGTCATCGGTCTGTCGCGACGTGATCATCGCGATCGGGATGTCGGCGCAGCCGGGCAGGGTGCGGAAGGCGCGGATGAAGCTGATGCCGTCCATATGCGGCATCTCGTAGTCGACCAGCACGAGATCGAAGACACGCTCGCGCGCGCAGGCCAGCGCCTCGACGGGATCGAGGAAGGTGGTAGCCTCGACCAGGCCTTCGGCTTCGATATGACGTTTCAGGAAATTGAGGACAGAGCGGCTGTCATCAATCAGAAGCGCTTGGGTCAGCATCGGCGGCCCGACTCGTTCGGATGGCGAAGCATGACCTCAACGAATAGCCTTTGCGATTTAACGCGGAGCAAACATCCAACCCGTGCCGAACTGCCTCGAGACCGCGCGCGGCGCATGAGATTTGGGCGGGCCATGCACGTCTGCATGCATACGCGAAGTTCTTCGAATTGTGACCCGTAGTTGTACGGAGGCGCTCATTAGGGGTTTGCATACTCTCCGTTGCGAATAGTCGTCGAGCGGGATTCTCGCCATGCGTGCAGAGAATCCTGAGGAAATTTGGGGGACGCATGTCGTCTGATGTCACCGAGCCGAAATGGTCCCTTCGGCTGCCTGCCGATTGCAGCATCGCTGCGATCCGCAATGTCTACGACCTCATTCGCGAGGCGTTCGGCCGGCAGGATCGGCTCGAGATCGATTGCTCAAGCGTCGACAAGGCCGACGTGACCTCGATCCAGCTTCTGCTGTCCACCGCCAAGACCGGCGAGGCCCAGGGCCGGCCTGTGGTCCTGACCTCCTTCTCCCAGTCTCTGCGCAACACCCTTCGCCGCGCCGGCTTCGCCAGCGAGGCGATGATCGATCAGCATTTCCCGCAAAAGAAAGATGGCGCCTAATGGCCACGATTCTCACGGTCGACGACTCTCCCAGCATCCGGCAGATGATCAAAGTCGTGCTCGAGCCGGCCGGTCACAGCGTCATCGAGGCCGGCGACGGCGCACAGGGGCTCGCCAAGGCGCAAGCCGGCAAGCTCGATCTCGTCATCACCGACCTCAACATGCCCGTCATGAACGGCCTGGAGCTGATCCGGGCGCTGCGCAAGCTTCCGAGCGCGGTCGGCATGCCCATCGTGTTCCTGACCACCGAATCCAATGACACGGTGAAGCAGGAGGCCAAGAGCGCCGGAGCCACCGGCTGGATCACCAAGCCGTTCAAGCCCGAGCAGTTGCTCGCTGTCGTCGGCAAGCTGGTGCGTGCATGAGCGCAATGGACCCGACCGAGGTCTTTCGTCAGGAAGCCAGCGAACTCTTCGAAGTTCTTGAAGGGGCCCTGCTCGATCTCGGCCAGCGTCCCGACGACCGCGAACTGGTCGATTCCGCATTCCGCGCCCTGCATACGATCAAGGGCTCGGGCGCCATGTTCGGCTTCGACAAGGTCGCCTCGTTCACCCACGAATTCGAGACGGCCTTCGACCGCGTCCGCAAGGGCGAGATCAAGCCGACGCAGGATCTGATCTCGGTCGCGCTCGCGGCCAAGGACTACATCCGCGCGCTGATCGAGGATCCCCAGTCGACCGACGACGTCATCGGCGATGCCATCCTCGACGACCTCAAGCGATTCGTGTCGTCGGACCAGCCTGTCGCATCCGTCGGCGGGATCGCCGATGCGCCTGTGCCGGTCCCCGGCGGGAGCAAGCAGGCCGGCTGGCATCTCTATCTGGAATTCGAATCCCACATCCTGCGCAACGGCTCGAACCCGCTCGACCTGCTGGAAGATCTCTGCAAGCTCGGGCCCTGCTTTGTCGTGCCGGTGACCGACGGCATCCCGTTCCTCGACGAGATGGACCCGGAAGACTGCTATCTGAAGTGGGACGTGAAGCTGCACGCCGCCTGCGACAAGGACGCGATCGACGACGTCTTCATGTTCGTCCAGGACGAGATGAAGCTGACGCTTTCGCCGCTGGAGCAGGTCGAAGCGCCGGCGCCGATGCCGCTCTTCCAGCTGCTCGACGAGGAGCCGGCTCCGCCGGTCGAAATGCCTGTGCCGATGGTCGAGGCGGCCGCGCCGATTGCCGCGCAGCCTGCCGTCAAGGCGGAGCCCAAATCTGAATCGAAGCCGAACCCCAAATCCGAATCGAAGTCCGAGGCCAAGCGCGACGATCGCGGCATCGCCACCGTCCGCGTCCAGGCGGAGCGTCTCGATGAGCTGATGGACCGCGTCGGCGAGCTCGTCATCGCCCAGGCGCGCCTGACCCAGCTAGCTTCGTCCGGCTCCGACCTTTCGATCAAGATGATCGCCGAGGAAATCGAACGTCTTGCCTCGTCCCTGCGTGACACCACGATGGGCGCGCGCATGGTGCCGATCGGCTCGCTGTTCGGGCGGTTCCGCCGCCTGATCCACGATCTGTCGCGCGATCTGTCGAAGCCGGTCGAATTCGTCACCACGGGCGAGGATACCGAGCTCGACAAGACCATGATCGAGTGCCTCGCCGATCCCCTGGTTCACCTGATCCGCAACGCCATCGACCACGGCATCGAGGACACCGCGACTCGCGCTGCCAACGGCAAGACGGAACAGGGCCGGATCGAGCTCGCTGCTGTCCATTCCGGCGCGCAGGTGCTGGTCACCGTGAAGGACAATGGCGGCGGCCTCAACACCGCGCGGATCCGAGCGAAAGCGGAAGAGCAGGGCCTGATCGCGGCTGGCGCCGTGCTCACCGACCACGAAATCCACCAGTTCCTGTTCCACCCGGGCTTCTCGACCGCGCAGACCATCTCGGCGCTGTCCGGCCGCGGCGTCGGCATGGACGTGGTCAGGCGCACCATCGAGAACATGCGCGGCACGATCGATTTGTCGACCAGACCAGGCCAGGGCACCACGGTGACGCTGCGCCTGCCGCTGACGCTCGCGATCATCGAGGGTCTCTTGATCCGCGTCGGCGAAGGCCGCTACATCATTCCGCTGTCGGCGGTGGAGGAATGCATCGAGCTGACGGCCGAGGACGAGCGCTCCCGCGGTCGCAACTTCCTCAACGTGCGCGGCAACCTCGTGCCCTTCCTCAGGCTGCGCGAGATCATGACCGCATCGGGCACGCCGGACCGGCACCAGAAGACCATCATCATCTCGACCGGCGAGACTCACGTCGGTCTCGTCGCCGACCAGATCATCGGCAACCACCAGACCGTGATCAAGTCGCTCTCCAAGCTGCATTCGGACGTCACGATCTTCTCCGGCGCGACCATCCTCGGTGACGGTACGGCGGCGCTGATCCTCGACGTTGCGCAGCTCGTGACGCTGGCGCAGTCGAAAGTCGAGAAGCAGCACATCAGCGAGGCGGCGTGATGTACGAGATGCAGGCCGGCGAGTCTAAGGCGGGCGCGATGCAGGTCGTGATGATCGGCCTCGGCGAGGAGAAGTTCGCGCTCGACGCGGGCCTCGTGCGCGAGATCATCGATCCGGTCCCCGTGACCAGGGTCGCGGGCGCGCGGTCGTTCGTTCCCAGCGTGATCAACGTGCGCGGCAACGTCATTCCGCTCGCGGACCTGCGCATCCGCTTCGGCATGCCGCAGCTCGACGACTCGGCCGACACGCGCATCGTCGTCATCGAGCTCGATCTCGACGGTGAGCCGGTGCTGGTCGGTCTGACCGCCGACAAGGTCTACGAGGTCACCGAGATATCGCAGACCGACGTGCAGCAGACACCGCGCGTCGGCATGCATTGGAAGCCGGAGTTCATTCGCTTCATCGCCAAATGGCGTGAAGAGTTCGTCATCGTTCCCAACATGGAACGCATCCTGAATTGAAATGAGGTCTCGGGGCGAGACTGGGGTAGAGGCTGGAAATGAGATTTACGGTCAAGGCAAAGCTTGCCGGCGCGTTCGGGCTGGTCATCGTCCTGTCCATGGTCGCGGGTGGCGTGGCCTACATGAAGCTCGGCGATATGATGGCGACCGCCGACAACATGGTCCTGCGCGCGAAACGCATGGAAAAGGCAACGGAGATCGAGAAAGACATTCTGATCCAGCTTCGCGCGGAAAAGAACGCCATCATCGGTAGCGAGACTGAGGTCGAGCAGGCCGCGGCCGACGCCGCCAAACGCCGCGAGAGCGCCCTGAAGACCAAGGACGAAGTCTACGCGTTGGCGAGTGAGGCTGGTCGGAAGCTGCTCGATGGCTTCGCCGTGACCTACGCCAGGATGAACGCCTATCAGGAGGAGACGATCCGGCTTGCAAAGACCGACAAGGTCAAGGCGACCGAACGCTCGACGAACGAGGGGCGCAAGGTGGTGAATGATGCGCTCGAATCCATGGGCGTTTATGTCGAGAACACAAAGAAGCAGATGGCGGAGCAGGCCGTTCAGTCGAAGGACGAAGGCCACCAAGCCCAGTTCATGCTGCTGACGCTGCTCGGTGTCTCGCTGATGGTTGCGATCGGCGCGGCCTTGTGGATTTCGATCTCGATCAGCCGGTCGCTTGGCCGTGCGGTCGGTCTTGCCGGCGCAGTGGCTGAGGGCGATCTCAGCCAGACCATTCCCTCGGCCAGCAACGACGAGATCGGCGACCTCGTCGGGTCTCTGAATGCGATGGTCGAGAAGCTTCGGCAGATCGTCGCCGAGGCGCTCACGGCCGCGCAGAACGTCTCCGCCGGCAGCCAGGAACTGTCCGCAAGTGCGGAGCAGCTGTCGCAGGGCGCGACCGAGCAGGCCTCCTCCGCGGAAGAAGCCTCGTCCTCGATGGAAGAGATGGCCTCGAACGTGAAGCAGAACGCCGACAACGCCAACCAGACCGAGAAGATCGCCGCGCAGTCGGCCAAGGACGCCGAGGCCAGCGGCGTCGCGGTGGGGCGTGCCGTCAACGCGATGCAGACCATTGCCGAGAAGATCACGATCGTGCAGGAGATCGCGCGACAGACCGACCTGCTCGCGCTCAACGCCGCGGTCGAAGCCGCGCGCGCCGGCGAGCATGGCAAGGGCTTTGCGGTGGTCGCCTCCGAGGTGCGCAAGCTCGCCGAACGCAGCCAGGCGGCGGCGGCCGACATCGGTACGCTGTCGACGGAGACCGTCAAGGTCGCGCAGGAAGCAGGCTCTATGCTGTCCAAGCTCGTGCCCGACATCAAGAAGACCGCCGAGCTGGTCCAGGAGATCACCGCCGCCTGCCGCGAGCAGGACGTCGGTTCGGCCCAGATCAACCAGGCGATCCAGCAGCTCGACAAGGTCGGCCAGCAGAACGCCAGCGCTTCCGAGCAGGTCTCGTCCACCTCGGAAGAGCTCGCCTCGCAGGCCGAGCAGCTTCAGTCCACTATCTCCTTCTTCCGGATCGAGCACGCCAACCACAATGAAAGAGCCGCAGCCGCGCCGATCGACCGTGCGGTCGGCCAGCTGCGCGCCAAGGCGGCAACCATGGCGGCAACCATGGCGGCGGCTGATCGCGGCTCGAAAAAGCCTGCGCCGGTCCGCAAGCCGGCACGCGCGATGAAGGTCGCTGGCGGCGGCGGCTTCGCTTTCGACATGCATGACGGCGAAGACGACCGCGACGCCGAGTTCCAACGCTGATCAAAACGGTCCGGCCTCGTGCCGGACCGCGCTCATTCGCTGCCCCTCGGTATCCCTGGACTGCATCATGGCCGCAACCTCGCAATATCTGACGCTCGGGCTCGCCGGAGAGACGTTCGGCATCAGCATCCGCAATGTCCGGGAAATTCTCGACATGCGGCCGATCTCGCGGCTTCCGCATGCACCGAACTTCCTGCTCGGCATGATCGACGTGCGCGGCAGCGGTTATCCGATCGTCGACCTCCGGACCAAGCTCGGTCTGCCGGCCGTGGAAGCGACCGAGGCGACCCGCATCATCATCCTCGACGTGCCGATGAAGGATCGTCTGGTCGGCGTCGGCTTCGTCGCCGATTGCGTGTTCGAGGTCACCGACATCGACGAGCAGGCGATCGAGCCGATCCCCGAGGTCGGCGGCAAATGGCAGTCCGACTATGCCGCCGGCATCGGCCGCAAGGGCGAGAAATTCGTCGTGATCTTCGATCTCGGCAAGCTGATGGCGAACGACGAGGTCCCGGAAGGACGTAACACGGCCGCGGATTCGTCCCGCGCCGCCTGAGTTTGCAAGTGCGTGGTCAAGCGTAAGCACCCCAATTCGAACCAACGAGATTGATATGAGATTCACCGTCAAAGCCAAGCTTGCCAGCGCGTTCGGCGTCGTCATCCTGCTCTCCATGATCGCCGGAGGCGTCGCCTATATGAAGCTGAACGATATGGTCGTGACGGCCGAGCACCTGTCGGCCAGGGCCGCTCGGCTGGCGAAGGTCGGCGAGCTTCAGGAAACCGTATTGCTTCAGGTACGAGCGGAAAAGAACACCATCCTGGCGGCCGATGCCGATCAGGACAAGTTTATCGGCCAGATCTCCCAGCTCCGCGAGCGCGCCCTGAAGGTGAAAGACGAGGTCTACGCCAGCGCGAGCGAGACCGGCAGAAAAATGATCGAGACGTTCGCTAACGCGTATGCAAATTCGAACAACGTCCAGGATCAAACGCTCGTGTTGGCAAAGCACGATAGAGCCAAGGCGACCGAGCGGTCCATGACCGAGGGCCTGAAGGCCTCCACGCCGGCGCTCACCGCGGCGAGCGACTACATCACCTATGTCAAGAAACAGATGGCCGACGAGAGCGAGCAGGCCAGGGTCGACGGCAGCCGTGCCACCATCATTCTGCTTTCGCTGATTCTTGCATCGCTGGTCATTGCCATAGGTGCCGCCGTCTGGATGGCGCTGAACATCAGCCGGTCGCTTTTCAGCGCGGTGAGCCTTGCCGACGCGGTGGCCATCGGTGATCTCAGCCGAAAGATCGAGCCCTCCAGCAATGACGAGATCGGGGATCTCATCAAGTCGCTGAATGCGATGACTGTGAATTTGAACCAGACCGCGGCTGTGGCGAACGAGATCGCTCATGGCAACCTCACGGTGGAGGCCAAGCCGCTGTCGGACAAGGACACGCTCGGTCTAGCCCTCGTGCGCATGGTGGAGAAGCTCCGGCAGATCGTGTCGGAGGCGCTCACGGCGGCGCAGAATGTCTCCGCCGGCAGCCAGGAACTGTCCGCGAGCGCCGAGCAGCTCTCGCAGGGCGCGACCGAGCAGGCTTCGTCCGCGGAAGAGGCCTCTTCTTCGATGGAAGAGATGGCTTCGAACGTGAAGCAGAACGCCGACAACGCCAACCAGACCGAGAAGATCGCCGCGCAGTCGGCCAAGGA
>NZ_JALJRD010000019.1:53375-102259 GCF_024519875.1 Bradyrhizobium sp. Bra64
CAGAACGCCGCCAACGCCAACCAGAGCGAGAAGATCGCCGCGCAGTCGGCCAAGGATGCCGAGGCCAGCGGCGCCGCGGTCGGCCGCGCCGTCAATGCGATGCAGACCATCGCCGAGAAGATCACGATCGTGCAGGAGATCGCACGCCAGACCGACCTGCTCGCGCTCAACGCGGCGGTCGAAGCCGCGCGCGCCGGTGAGCATGGCAAGGGCTTTGCCGTCGTGGCTTCCGAAGTGCGCAAGCTTGCCGAGCGCAGCCAGGCGGCCGCCGCCGAGATCGGCACGCTCTCGACCGAGACCGTCAAGGTGGCGCAGGAAGCCGGCCATATGCTTGCCAAGCTTGTGCCCGACATCAAGAAGACCGCCGAGCTGGTCGAGGAGATCACGGTGGCGTGCCGCGAGCAGGACGTCGGTTCGGCCCAGATCAACCAGGCGATCCAGCAACTCGACAAGGTCGGCCAGCAGAACGCCAGCGCCTCCGAGCAGGTGTCCTCGACCTCCGAGGAGCTCGCCTCCCAGGCCGAGCAGCTTCAATCCACCATCGCCTATTTCCGCATTGAGCACGGCGGAAAGGGCCCCGCGCCGATCGACCGGGCGGTCAACCAGTTGCGCGCCAAGGCAGCCACCATGGCGGCGGTCGAGCGTCCGGCCAGGAAGCCGCAGGCCAAGCCGGTGCGGGCCGTCAAGGCGGCCGGTGGCGGCGGCTTTGCCTTCGACATGAACGACGGCGAGGATGATCGGGACGCCGAGTTCCAGCGCTGAGACCCGTCAAGCGATCGGTCCATCCGTCACCAATAGGCCGATCGGTCGCCAGTGATTGCGTAAACGCGTGGGATTGAAGATGGCCCGTACGGCCCGACATTCGATGCAGGCGGCCATCCCGGACGGGGGCAGGCAACGATGATGCCTGCAATGCAGGATACGGCCGTCCATCTTTCGGACCGCCACTTCCGGACCATCGCCGAATTGATCGAAGGCCAGGTCGGTATCAAACTCCCGCAGGGCAAGCGGCTGATGCTGGAGGGGCGGCTGCACAAGCGCGTGCGCGCGCTGAATTTCTCCGACGTCAACGAGTATGTCGACAACCTGTTCGAACCGGATTATTTCGATAACGAGCTCACTCAACTCATCGATGTGGTGACGACCAACAAGACCGACTTCTTCCGCGAGCCCCAGCACTTCACCTTCATGCGGGAGGTCGCGATCCCCGCTTTGCTCAAATCGCATGGACGGAAGAGTGCGAACCTGAAGGTCTGGAGCTCGGCGAGCTCGACCGGCATGGAAGCCTACACCACCGCCATGGTGCTGGACGACATGACAAGAAACGGCTCGCGGTTTCAGTACCGTATCCTGGGGACCGACATTTCAACCGCGGTGCTCCGCCTCGCCCAGACCGCGATCTATGCGCGCGACGTGCTTGCGCCGGTGCCGGAGCACTTCGTGAAGCGATATTTCCTGTCGTCGCGGGACAAGTCGCGTGGTGAGGTACGGGTCGTGCCGGAGCTGCGGCGCATGGTGCATTTCATGCGGATGAACCTGATGGATGCATCCTATCCCGTCGATCGCGACGTCGACATGATCTTCTGCCGCAACGTCCTGATCTATTTCGACAAGCCGACCCAGCGCAAAGTTGTCGAGCAACTCTGCAATCATCTGCGGCCCGGCGGCTATTTACTGGTCGGACATTCGGAATCGATGATTCACAGTGCAGTGCCGGGTTTGAAGCAAGTTCAGCCAACCATTTTCCAGGTCTAGCCGGAGCGCAACCAGAATGCCGAGGGAGAAAGTTCGCGTACTGATCGTGGACGATTCGGCGTCGGTGCGCCAAATCCTGCAAACGATCCTCAATGAGGATCCCGAGATCGAGGTGATGGGGACGGCTTCCGATCCGTTTGCGGCGGCGCGACGTCTCCAGAACGAGATCCCCGATGTCATGATCCTCGACATCGAGATGCCGCGCATGGACGGCATGACGTTCCTGCGCAAGATCATGGCGCAGCGTCCGATCCCGGTGATCATCTGCTCCTCGCTCACCGAGGAAGGTTCGAACGTGATGTTCGAGGCGTTCGAGGCGGGCGCAGTCGACATCGTGCCCAAGCCGAAGATCGACACGCGGCAGGCGCTGCTCGAATGCTCGATGCGGCTGCGCGAGGCCGTGAAGTCGGCGGCGCGCGCACGGGTGCGCCCGCGCACCGAACGTCGGGTGATCGAAAAGAAGCTGACGGCCGACGCCATCATCCCGCCGCCGGTGCAGGGCAAGGCGCGGCCGACAACGGAACGCATCGTTTGCATCGGTGCATCGACAGGTGGGACCGAAGCGCTCAACGACGTCCTCGAGATGCTGCCGCCGCACTGTCCGCCCATCGTCATCGTCCAGCACATGCCGGCCGGTTTCACAGCGGCCTTTGCCAAGCGTCTCGACAGCGTCTGCCAGATCCGGGTCAAGGAAGCCGAGGACGGCGATCCGGTGCTGCCGGGCTGCGCCTATATCGCGCCGGGCGCCCGTCATATGCTGCTCCAGCGTATCGGCCTGCGCTACCAGATCGCGATCAAGGACGGCCCGCCGGTGTCGCGGCATCGCCCGTCCGTGGACGTGCTGTTCCGCTCGGCCGCCCAGCATGCCGGCGCCAATGCGCTCGGCGTGATCATGACCGGCATGGGCGACGACGGCGCGCGCGGCATGCTGGAGATGCGCAAGCTCGGCGCCTCGACGCGGGCGCAGGATGAAGAGAGCTGCGTGGTGTTCGGCATGCCCAAGGAAGCGATTGCCCATGGCGGTGTCGAGAAAATCGTCTCGCTGCACCATATCCCGCGCGAGATCATGCTCTGGTACCAGGCCGGGCATACGGCCCTGACAGGTTGATGGTCATGTCCGCCATGCCGGCCAACACGCTCATTGAAGCGACCGCCGCGGTCGACGACGTCTCGTCTCGGATCGAGGACGTCTTCGCGCGCGTCGGTCAGGAGCTGGGGCGCGGCCACCTCATCTTCAAGGAGCTGAACCAGGGCCTCGCGACGCTGTCCGAGGAACTCGCGGGCGCCGAGATCGAGGGCGCCGCAACGGCGCTACAGGAGATCGCCGCGCGGCTCAGCGAGCTTGCGCAGGCGCTTCCGGCCGAGAGCGCCCTGCTTGCGACGATCGGCACGAGCACCGTTGAGGCGTCGGCGCTGCTCAAGCCGCTGTTCAAGCACGTCCAGATGATCACCATCATCGCGCGCAGCGCGCGGATCGAGGCCGCTTCGCTCGACGGCGACCGCGAGGGCTTTCTGGCGTTCACGCAGGAGGCTTATGATCTCGGCAGGGCCGTGCAGGGCTCGATCGAGGGCTGCGCGCGGGATCAGCAGCGCCTGTCGGAAGCCGTCGCCACCGCATCCGGCCGGCAACGGGAGTTCGAGAGCCGCTACGGGAATCAACTGGTTTCGGAGAGCGCTGAGCTCGGCGCCGCCTATTCGGGATTGCTCGACCAGCGCCGCAGCAGCAGCCAGCTCGCCGTACTTGCCAGCACCAGCACCAAATGGATCGCCGAGGCGGTCGGCAGTGCGATCATCTCCTTGCAGGCCGGCGACAGCACGCGCCAACGCCTGGAGCACGTCTCCCACGGCCTTTCCCGTGTGTCCGGCTCCGCTCCGGGCCTCGTTCCTGAACCGGTTGCGAGCGACGACGGCACGCGCGCGGTCTGCCATTTGCAGGCGGCCCAACTCAGGGACGCCCAGCGCGAATTCGGCGGCGACATCGGCCAGATCGTCCGCGCGCTGACGGCCATCCTGCACGATGCGGGAAGCGTCGTCGGCCACGGCCGCACATTGTTCGGCGGCGAGGACGGCGGCTCGTCGTCGTTCCTGGCGCGCATCAAGCAGACGCTGGCGCACGCCTCGACCCTGATCGCCACCTGCGACGGCGCCGGCCGTTCGGTCGACGAGGCGCTGGCGATCGTCGAGGACACGCTGACAAAATTTCGCCAGGCGATCGCCGGGCTCGCCGAGGCGACGGTCGACATCACGCTGATCGGGATGAATGCTGGCCTCAAGGCGAGCCATCTCGGCAGCCGCGGCAGCGCCTTCGTCGTCATCGCCAACGAGCTCAAGGCGACTGCCGATCAGGTCTCGGCGGGCGCGGGGCGCTTGAGGCCCGTGCTCGACGGGATCGAGCGCTCGGCCAGGGAGCTGAAGGAGCTCCGTGTGCAGGGAGATCCCACGCAGCTCGCCAAGCTCGAGCCGCAGATCCTCCACGCGCTCCGCGAGGTCGAGGCCGGCAACGAACGGCTTGGCAAGCTGATGAGCCGGCTCGTCGCCGAAGGTGCGGAGTTCGAGGGGCTGATGAATTCGGCGCTGGGCCTGATGACCACGCTCGGTGAAGGTTCCGCTGCGCTGCCCGCGGTCGCCGGGCGCCTCGAGGCCGCGAGCGACGGCTCGCAGCGGCCGCAGCTCCATGCGGACGACGAAGCGATGCTCGACGATCTGTTCGCGCATTACACGATGGAGCGCGAGCGGGACGTTCACCGGGAATTCCTTCGAACCCTGGGGCTGGCATCGATCGCGGCGGCGCGCCGGGTCGAGGCGGTCGAGACCGCCGATGACGGCATAGAATTGTTTTGAGGTCGCGGCCGGCTTCGGCTCGAGCCTCGGCAGCAATTTGACGGGTTGACTTTGCAGGGCGTTAACCGTGGCGGAATACTCGCCGCACCGGTCATTGTCGCGCCCCAGAGTTGGCTGCAAATACGGATGAATTTCACGACGGGTGTTTCATGCTGAGAGACGGCAAATATGCTGCCTGGTTCAGAACCCCGCGCGGTCAGGGCACCGGCGTCGTGCATCTGGCCGAAGGGCGAATCTCGGGCAGCGACTGCTTCTTCACGTACGGCGGCTCTTATCGGGTCGACGAGCAACGCTTCACGGCCGTTCTGACCACGCGGCGACATTCCGAGGGCCCGCCGACCGTGTTCGGACCCGACGAGGTCGAGGTCAGGCTCTCGGGCGTGTGCAGCGGCGCGATGGCGACCTGTTCCGGAAAGGCCGACCAGGCGCCCGATGTGAAGTTCGAGGCGACGCTGATCTACAGCCAGGACGAGGCGCCGGCCGCTGACGCCAGAGGTGCGGTCGTGAAGCTCAATGCAGACAAGCTGCCCAAGGGCATCGACGGCCGTTCGCGGTCGCGCCACCCGTTTGTGCCTCCCAAGACGCCCGTTCCCTGAGGATCCTGCGCTTTAGCTTTGCATTGACGCTGTTGTCGCGAAAACGCTTCCCGGCCGCGCTGCGGCAAGAGTGCCTTTAGACGTGGAATCTAGGTTGGCGCCCATAACAAAAGGCGGACAGGGACATGCCTCAGATCTGGATGACATATGACGAATTTGCGACACTCAGCGGCTGTAACGCTGCCGAAGCCAGGGTGCAGGCGCTGCATCTGTCGCTCGATCGCCGCAAGAGCCGCGACGGGAACACCCGCGTCAAGCTGACCCCCGCATTGATGGCCCGGTTCTTCGAGACCATTCGTGAAGCCGAATTCGATCTCGATGAGGCGATCGCGGCGTTGCGCGATACCCATCGGCAGATGTCCGGCGTTCGCGCTGCCGAGCGGGAAGGGCTCGGGCGCGGAATGGCGTAAGTCCGCCGCTTAGGCGGCAAGCCGGCCCTCTTCGAATCAGGTGGTCGTACAGCCGGTGCGGCCCCGTGGGGGTGCGACAGTTGTTGCGCTCCTGCGCGATCTTGCGGCGGTCGCAAGCGCCGACATGGCTAAATTGCAGGCGGAGTTCAAGAGCACCAACTAGTGCCGCGAACGAGTCCAGGTTCTGGCAAGGCCGAAGCGGCGTGTGACACGGCGGAAAGCCTGATCCGAGGCACAGCATCGCTCGGCGAGGCGCATGCTGCGGATCTTCTGGCAAGCAAGCGGCATGCGAAGATGCGCACGGGCGGCCATCCCGGCGAGAACGGCGCCGGCGGTTGGCAAGGCGACCTAGGCGAAAAGCGAGCGCCCATTGCCAAAGGTTTAATCTTGGCTGACCGCTAATTTCCCATATTCTTGCCGGCGTTTTTTATATGTTTCCGAATGGCGTTTGAGCAATGAAATCTCCGGGAAGCCGGCACTACCCTATTCTTGATGTTTATCGGGCTATCGCATCCCTTGCCGTGCTGATTTACCATATTGCCGGATCCCTGCAGATCGCAAGTATGGCAATTCACGCGTATCTTGCCGTCGACTTCTTCTTCCTGTTGAGCGGCTTCGTCATCGATCGTGCCTACGGCATGCGGTTGGAAGATCCTTCTTTCAAGTTTGAATTCCTGTTGCGGCGTTTCGTCCGTCTTTGGCCGATGATCATTCTGGGCACCCTTGTCGGCGCCGCTGTTTCAATTGGCGGCCTCTTGAGAGGGCATGCGCTGGACCTGACCAAAATGGCCCTGGTGCTGTCATGTGGGTTGCTGCTTTTGCCCTTTGGCCGAATGCCGTTGACCGCATCCGTCTTTCCGTTTGATGGCCCTCTTTGGTCTCTGTTCTATGAAGTGGTGGCAAATGTTGTCTACTGTTTCGCGTTTCGGTGGCTACGCATACCCGTACTCTCAATCCTCGCGGTTCTTTTCGCGGTAGGACTGGTTGTGGTGTCGCTCGAACAGGGCGACCTCGAATTGGGAGCAAGAACCGGAGAAGTCTATGCTGGTTTGCTCCGTGTCGGCTTTTCATTTTTTGCCGGCGTCCTTATGTCGAGGATCGGAACGGTATCCATCGTCAGCGGTCCTACGGCCGTCGCCTCCGTCGTGGTTTTGGTTGGTGTGTTCATTGCACCTTTGCCCCAGCACCCGATGTACGATGTTGCATGTATTCTTGTCGTATTCCCGGTCTTGATATGGGGCGGCGCCGGGACAGCCGTGCCGCCGGGCTGGAGGCAGGCATGCAGGTTCGCTGGAGAGCTTTCCTATCCGCTGTACGCGGTGCACTACCCGATCACGCGCATCTTCTTCTATTTTCAGGAAACTCTTGCCCTTGGCAAAATGGCGCTCGCCCTTTCGATCGTGCTGGAGGTGATCACTTGCCTCGGCGCTGCGTACGTTGCGACGAAATTTGTCGATCAGCCTGTGCGTGATAGGCTCGGCTTATGGGTTGAGCGTATTCGTTGGCCCCGTGTGGCTCCGCTGACCGGCAGCACCTAGCTCGCGCGCCATGAGACTCGACTAGGACGGCGACCTCGGCAGAAAGGCCAGAATCGTCTGGGCGAGAATGACGCCGAAAGCGCCGCCGGCTGCCTTTTGTAGCACATCGATCAAGTGGGGATCGTGGGCAGGCGTTACCGCCTGGAAAACCTCTAGCGCGACTGCGACGGCAATCACGAAGGCGCAAGCCAGCCTGATTCGGCCGGGCAGCAGGAAAGACAGCAGAAAGCCCAGCAGACAGTAGGCGCTGAATCGCTCGATGATCACCACCCAATAGGCTTCGGCGTGGCCGATGAGCGCCGGTCTGCCAGCACGTTTGACGAGTATGGCGTAGACGATGAGCGCAAGGCAGATAACTGTAGCTGCGATGAGATGGTTTCGACGCATTGCAGCATCATAACGGTTCGATCGGAGCGACGCTCCCGAAAGCCAAGAATATCGTTAAGGTCTCGACCCCGAAGTGAGGTTCGGCCTGATCGCCCGCGAGGGGAGTGGCGACGTATGACGCAACCGAAGCCGCTGTAAGTCCTGGCGGATATGGCGCACCGGGCGGCCGGCTGTTCCGCTTGGGCAAGATCGTGTTCGTGCCGTCAGCCCTTCTTCGCACCCTTCGATTTCAACGACAGGCCGAGCCGCAAGGCCATCCGCTTGATCGCGTCAGGCGATCGCCCAAGCTGTCTCGCCGCCTCTTCCAGCGAAGTCGAAGACTTGGCCAACTCCATGAGCCGGCGATCCTCCTTGAACGACCAGGGCTTGCGCGCCATAACCAAAATGATCCTCTCGTTGACATGACGACAAAGCCGCCAAGCGGACCATGTTCGCTGGACGGCCTTGCTTGGGTGGGCCGGGCCTTGGGGAAGTCCGGCGAGAGGATGGATAAGCGATGGGAGAGACTTCGCAACAAACAACGCGAATTAAGCTAACCGCTCAACCTTACCAGCATGAAATCGATGCGCGTCGCTCCGTATAACCACGGGTGTTCTGATCAGCCGAGGTCGATCCGCGCTTATCCTCGATTTCGGTCGAGGATGTTCCGGCACTTCGTCCGGCTCCTCGAAGTCCCGACCCAACGTTCATTGGAAGACCAATACGCCGCGCCGACCGCGTGCTGTTGTGCAGGCTCGACTCGCTCGGGAATCCGGAGAGACAGTATCGGTGAGCACTCACGCTTGGCGGCGAGGAAGGACGGCGCCTATTCCAGCGGCGTCAGCTCTTGCGTGAGATTCGGAATCGTTGCCGTGCGGCAAACCTGTGACTGTCAATGCCAGCCAATCATGATCGTGCCAACGTCCGATACGATCACGACGATGCGACCGAGAATCGGTCGATCGCGGCGCGAGCATGCCGCGCCGATCTCAACGAGCAGTGTTGCGCTACTCTCGGGCGAGTCGTCACGAGATCGTCTAATTCACGCGGCTATGATCACGCCAACAACAACGGACCGTTCAGAAGATCGAGATGCTTCAGAAAGCGCGAGCGGCATTCCCTCTCACCAAGCTCAGAGAGCGAGCATTTGAAGGCGCGTTTTTCAGCATAGCGCTGATCGCGATGGCAGGCTGGGTCTATTTCATCACCTTGCTGCTGGTGAGACTGTTCTTCTACTTCTTCGGCTGACGCAGACCAGGCGATCAATTCGCATCCATCGTGCTGTTAAAACACGCGGCCTGACAACAAGATCAGCAGCGCTCATCATGATGTCGACACAACTCGAAGATGAGAATGCTGGGTCATGAAGATACCGCGCTCAGCAACTGGAAGACTTCAGAATGATGATAGTTGCGATCCTGCTCTCGATCCTCGCCGGCTTTGGTTCAGGCTACGCGACGCGCGCGTGGCGATCGCGCCGGCGCAGAACGCGTCATCCGCTCTATCAGCCTTACGATCAGACCCTATCTCCACAGAATGCGTCGCTGACGAGGGTGCGGCGTGCATTCTGAGCGATTGCAACTTCGGATATGTGGGGGCCGACGTCGTCCACGGAGCGCTGGGGGGCGGGGCCGGCATTATGGGAGGGGCGCGCGATGATCAGCCCGACAAACAACGCCCACCGGCGATATTTCGTCGATGCCGCGGGCCGGCGCGTTCTGATCGGCCTGACGTGCGAGGAGACGTTCGAATTCGAACGGCTCGATAGCGAATTGGTACTCGGTCCGGCGGGGGGCCAGACCGAGCCCGACGGCCGGGATGTCTGGCCGGCTGCCGGCGAGCAGCGCTGGCTACAACTCTACGAAAAGCATGAAGGAGCCTGGAAGGCCTGGTTGGTGCAAAATCGATCCATAAGCTGATCACACGTCAAACGGAGTCGTGCGGCTTGCTCGTTGGGCTATTGTGGAAGTCGAAGTGGCGTCCGGCAGTCATGTCAGGTCGAAAAAACTAGATGCACTCTTCCTGACCAGGTGGCGCTGGGAAAAGTTTCGCGAGGCGATCCGCACCCATCCCGCGTTCCGCCGCATCGAGAACGTGCCGCGCGATGACGTTCCGAAATTTCCATCCAGGTCCGTCAAATTGATCTGCGGCCCAAATCTGCGGCTTCGGGCGCCCGTCGAGGCCACGGATCCATACGAAGTAGTATTCGTCCATTTCTCGCGGGCCCGTCGCATTCAATGCGAACAAACCGCCGATGTCCTGCACGCCGACTTGGGCAAGCCTTCGCAAAAGGACACCAATGCGGTTAGCCCAGGCCGATACGCTTCTGCTGATAACCGCGACCGAGAATGTTCTCCCACCACTCCCGATTGTCGATGAACCACTGGACGGTCTTGGCCAGCCCGCTCTCGAAGTTCTCGTCCGCACGCCATCCAAGCTGGCTCTCGAGCTTCGAAGCATCGATCGCATAACGGCGATCGTGCCCTGGACGATCGGAAACGAACGAAATCAGGCTCCGCCGAGAACCTGTCCCGGACGGCGAAATTTCATCCAGCAGATCGCAGATGCCTTCCACGACGTGGAGGTTGCTGCGCTCATTTCGTCCGCCGACATTGTATGTTTCGCCGATCACGCCGCGCTCGAGCACGAGCGCAAGCGCCTTGGCATGATCCTCTACGTAGAGCCAGTCTCGGATGTTCTGCCCGTCGCCATAAACCGGCAACGCTTCTTCGGCCAGCCCCTTGATGATCATGTGGGGGATGAGCTTTTCGGGGAAGTGATAAGGCCCGTAATTGTTCGAGCAGTTCGTCACCATTGTCGGGAGTTCGTAGGTCTCGCGCCAGGCGCGGACCAGATGGTCAGATGACGCTTTGCTCGCCGAGTAGGGCGAATTCGGTGCGTAAGAGGTTGTCTCCGTGAAGTAACCGTCCTTGCCGAGCGAGCCGAACACCTCGTCCGTCGATATGTGAAGAAAGCGGAACCGTGAACGCCGGTCCGGTGACAGCCCTTTCCAGTACCGCAAGGCTTCTTGCAGCAGCGTGAAGGTGCCGACGATGTTGGTCTGAATGAATTCTCCGGGCCCATCGATCGAGCGATCGACGTGGCTTTCGGCTGCCAAATTCATGACCGCGACGGGCTGGTACTTTTCGAACAGTTTACGGAGTGACGGCGCTTCGCAAATGCACTGCTTCTCGAACGCGTAGCGCGGATTTGCGACGGCGCCCGGGATCGACTCGAGATTTGCCGCGTAAGTGAGCTTGTCGACGTTGACGACGCGCGCGTGCGTATCCCGAAGAAGATGACGGATGACTGCCGAGCCGATGAAACCGGCACCGCCCGTGACGAAAATCGTGGAGCCTTCAAAGCGCATGAGTCGTTTGCCTCAGTCCAGACCGTGAGCGGAGAAGGAGCGAGCCACCGATTGCAGATACTGGCCGTAGCTGCTCTTGGCGGTCTTCTCGGCAACCTTCGAGAAGGATTCCAGGGAAATGTAGCCGCGCCGCAAGGCAATTTCTTCCGGGCACGCGATGCGCAGCCCCTGTCGCTGTTCCAGGATCTGCACGAAGTGACTGGCTTCGACCAGGGAGGCGTGCGTTCCGGTGTCGAGCCAGGCAAACCCGCGCCCAAGAACTTCGACGAACAGGTCGCCACTGGCGAGGTATGCGTTGTTCACGTCGGTGATTTCTATCTCTCCGCGCGCGGAAGGCTTGATCTTCGCGGCGATGTCGAGCACGCGATTGTCGTAGAAATAGAGGCCCGTCACGGCCACGTTCGACTTCGGTCGCGCGGGCTTCTCTTCGATCGAACGTGCGCGCCCGTCACTGCCGAGCTCAACGACGCCATATTGCTCGGGCGTGTTGACGACATAGCCGAAGATCGTGGCGCCACTCTTGCGAGCCGCGGCCTTGGCGAGCAACTCGGGAAGTCCATGTCCGTAGAAGATATTGTCTCCCAGAACGAGCGCGACGGAATCCTCTCCTACAAACTCGCGGCCGACGATGAATGCGTCAGCAAGACCGCGCGGAGTTTCCTGCGAGGCATACGAAAACTTGACGCCGATTTCCGTTCCGTCACCAAGCAGGCGTTGAAACAGCGGCTTGTCCTGCGGCGTGGAGATGATGAGAATGTCGCGGATTCCAGCGAGCATCAGTGCCGACAGCGGATAGTAGATCATCGGTTTGTCAAAAACCGGAAGCAGTTGCTTCGACACCACGGTCGTGACGGGATAAAGGCGCGAACCTGTTCCGCCTGCGAGTATTATTCCCTTCATCGGCCCTCTCTGGTTTGCCAGCGCGAAAATATCAGATAGAGTGCGCTGCACAAGATTTTTGTCGACGCCGAGCTAGAGTCCCTGCGAATGAACGTTCTCACGACGGATTTGCCCGAAGTTCTGATCGTCGAGCCAAAGCTATTCGGTGATCAACGCGGTTTCTTCCTGGAGTCCTATCAATTCGCGCGATACGTGCAGAACGGCATTGCGCGGCCGTTCGTCCAGGACAATCTCTCGCGCTCGCGTTTCGGAGTGCTGCGTGGGCTGCATCTACAGAATCCGGCCACGCAGGGCAAGCTGGTCACGGTGCTTTGCGGTCGAGTTCTCGATGTTGCAGTTGATGTGCGCATCGGCAGCCCAAACTTTGGGCGCCATGTTGCCGTTGAACTGAGCGAAGATAATCGGAGGCAATTGTGGGTTCCTCGTGGCTTCGCCCACGGTTTCGCCGTTCTCTCCGAGACTGCGGATTTCTTCTATAAATGCGACGAGCTTTACAGTCCGAAGGATGAAATCTCAGTGCGGTGGAACGATCCGGCAATCGGCATCGACTGGGCTGTCGCGGATCCGTCACTTTCACCCAAGGATGCCGAGGCGCCGCTGTTGGCAGACGTGAAGGGCCTCCCCCGCTATGGGGAGGTCTGACATGAAGATCCTTCTGACCGGCGCTGCCGGGCAAGTTGGTGGGGCGCTGCTGCAGCAGTTTCAGGACCGCGCCAACATCGTTGCGCCGCCGCGTGAGGCGTTCGACCTGTCGCAGCCGGCGGGCCTCGCTGAAAAACTGGACGCGATCGTGCCTGATCTGATCATCAACCCCGCGGCTTATACGGCGGTCGATCGCGCAGAAGACGAGCGCGAGATGGCATTTCGTGTCAACGCTGAATCACCCAGGGCTATCGCCCAATGGGCCGCGCGCCGCCACATCCCGCTGGTGCACTTCTCGACCGACTACGTCTTCGACGGATCCGGTGACCGTCCGTGGCGTGAGGACAGCACTCCGCGCCCTCTCTCGGTGTATGGCGAGAGCAAGCTCGCTGGCGATCAGGCGATTGCCGAGGCGGGCGGACCGCATCTGATCGCGCGCACATCGTGGGTTTACGCCGCCTCGGGCGCGAATTTTCTCAAAACGATCGTGAGGCTGGCAGGAGAGCGGGAAGAACTGCGCATTGTCGCCGACCAGATCGGTAGTCCGACAACCGCAGGCGCGATCGCGCGCGCGATGGTCGCGATGCTGCAACCAGCGGACGGGGATGTTGCTGCAATGTTCGATAGACGGGGCGGCCCCGTCAATCTGGTGTGCGCCGGCGAGACAAGCTGGCACGGCTTTGCGGTCGCGATCGTTTCCGGGCTGAAGTCTCGTGGGGCCAAGTTTGCCGTAAAGCAGATCCTTCCGATCGCTTCGAGTGAATTTCCTGTCAAGGCGAAGCGACCCTTCAATTCGCGCCTGGATCTGACGCGCCTGCGGGAACGGTTCGATATTGCGATGCCGACATGGCAGCAAGCGCTTGATCCCGAACTGGACGCTCTCAACGGAACGATGTGATTTGTCCCCCCGCGCGGGCGCGCGAACGGGCAGAACGATTCGGGAGTTTAACCTTTGTTAACCATCCCGGGCCCATTTTCTGGTCTGGCGCTTCAACCGGAAATGACCGCATGTTCCAGCTCTTCCTGCGGGCTCGCACCCATAACTTCCTGAAGGACCGTTTCGGAGGAGAGCAGGCGTTCCGTGCGCGCTCGCCTGAGCGGGACGCCGAAACGGATCGCACGCGCATCGAGGCCATTATGATCGCGATCGAGGACGCCCTCCACGCGGCCGAGCGGGAACAGTCGGGCCTGAACCGGCGGGTAGAAGACGTGCTGGCGCGTGCCGCCGTGACCTTCGGCAACGGCGACGACGAATATCTCGAGCGCGAGGCGCTCGACAATCACCATCAGGATCTGTTCGACAAGGAGATCCTGAACGGCCAGCGGCGGCTCAAGGAACTCGGCGCCTCGATCGCTCATTTCAAGTTCCTGAAGGCGGCGATGCTGAGCCGCTTTCCGGAATATAGGCAGCCGACGAGCCCCACCAATTAAAGGCCGGCGCGGCCCACGACGCCGCGAGCCCTTACGGCTAGATCGCGAGCATGCTGTTGCCCTGAATGGACAGCAGCGTCAGGTTTCCGGTGGCATACGCGCCGGTATCGATGTTGGCGCGGTTCTCGTGCAACTCGGCCTGCTTCACCGGCGTGTGGCCGTGCACGACGTATTTGCCGAAGCGCCTCTTGCTCTGCAGGAATTCGTCCCTGATCCACAGCAGATCGGCCTCGCGCTGTTCTGAGAGTGGAATTCCAGGACGCACCCCGGCATGGACGAAGAAGAAGTCGCCGCAGGTGAATGTCGGCCGCAACTGACGCAGGAACGCGATGTGCTCTGGCGGCATGGCGGATGCGAGTTCGCGCACGAGATCGGACTGCTCGTCCTTGCTGAGGCCCGGTGCGGCGGACACGCCGTATGACATCATGGTCTGGAGACCGCCGAACTGAAACCATTCGGTGGCGAGCGAGGGGTCTTCCAGCACCGAAGTGAAATAGGCCTCGTGATTGCCCTTGAGAAACACCGTGTTGCGGCGGCGGCTGCGCCTGATCAGCAGATCGAGGGTGTGGCGCGAATCCGGCCCGCGATCGATATAGTCGCCGAGGAAGACCTCGATGGCGCGATAGGGCCGGCTGTTCGCCATGTCCGCGTCGATGACGGCGAACATCTGCTCGAGCAGATGCGCGCAGCCGTGGATGTCGCTCATCGCATAGATGCGCACGCCGTTCGGTAGCTTCGGCCGGGGCGGATTTCGGGGCGCTGTCGTGGACATTGGGTCCAACTCTTTCAGAGAGCTTCGCCCGAGATGTCAATATGCTAGCGACGAAATCGAGGCGCCGCGGGTCGCTTTTTTCTCCGGGCGGGCGGGATTGACGTCCCTTTGTGCGGCGGATCGATCACCTGCCGGGGGGCGGCAAGTTGTCGATCCCTGCGCGTCCGGTCTGATTAGCCGAAACTCCCGGCGTCGAGCGACGGCGCGGCTTTGTCGCGACAGGCGTTCGCCCGCGCGCGGACCAGCACTGCGCCGCCGAAATAGCCAAGCTGCAGCACCGCCGCAAAGACGAGAAGCGTAACGACGGTGTGAGCCGAATCATGCCCCTGCCAGGCCAGACCTGCGCCGAGAAAGGCTGCACCGAGAACGATGGCGGGCGGCAGGATGAATATTCTGAATCGGCCTCCTAGCAACGATCCGATCAGCAGACTGAAAACGGCTACCGTACTCACGACACAAACTCCCCGAATTGGTCACGAGTGTTAACGGTGCCGACCTAATAACGGCTTAAGCGGTATGGTTGAACAGCCGTTCAAATGCGCGCGAACTTCGGTGCGAACGTGGCGCGATCTGATAGCAAATGCGGCGCGATGCACGCATAATTGTCACGTGTGTGACAGTACTTTGGGCAACTCTTGCAGCGACGCTGCGTTGCATAAATTCGATTTGATTTTTTCGGTGCACTGCCGCAATGTCGCTTTGTTTAGTTAAGATATACTTTGGCGCACGTCGCGAATTTAGATCGATTTACTCGCAATTGCTGATTGCGAATGTGTGACGAGGCAGCGAGGTTCGGATGGCTGTAGCAACTTACGGTTCGGAAAACTTCTATTCGGGTATATCGAACCGGCGTGGTGCTCTCCAGAGACCCCTCCAGGTCGCGTTGATCGCCGGCGACTTCGTCGCCGTGCTGCTCAGCTACTTCACGGCGAGTGGTCTGTATCGCGTGCTCGCCACGGCCGAGCAGGATTCATCCGTCGGCGCCGGTCTTGTCGTCGGTGCGGTGTTTGTCACGATCGCCTATTTCCAGGGTGTGTATGACCACCATCGTCTGCTGAGCACGGTCTGGCAGCTGCGCAAGGCTCTGGCAGTCTGGCTGATCTCGCTGACCATTCTCGCGGTCGAAGCGTTTCTGCTCAAATCGTCTGCAGAGCTGTCGCGTGGGACCACGCTGCTGTTCGCCGCAACCGGCGGCCTTGCTCTGGGTGGCCTCCGCGTGCTGTGGCGCCTGGCTCTCACCTCGAGCTATGCCAAGGGGCGCCTGGTCGACCGGAAGGTGGTGCTGCTCAGCCTCAAGCCGCTGGATTTCACCTCGAATCGCCTCAAGGACCTGCGCAAGCACGGCTTCAACGTTGTGCGGCATTTCGTGCTCGAGCCCTCGGAAGAGGGCGCGGGCTGGGATCGCGAGATTCGTGACATCATTCGTCAGGCCCGGACCGCTGACGTGGAGGAATATCTCCTGGTGATCGACTGGGATGAGATGCCGCTGCTCCAGAAGCTGAGCCAGCACCTGCGCGTGGTTCCGCAGCCGATTCGTCTGCTGCCGGATTTCCCGATCGCCGATCTGGTCTCGCGTCCGTTCCAGCCCGTCAGCGGCACGGTCGCGATCGAGATCCAGCGTGCGCCGCTCAGCGTGTTTGAGCAGGCGCAGAAGCGCTGCCTCGACGTCGGTATTGCTTCGTTCGCGCTATTGTTGCTGGGGCCGCTGCTGGTGACCGCCGCGATCATGATAAAGCTCGATTCCAGGGGCAAGGTGATCTTCAAGCAGTTTCGACGCGGCTTTAACGGCAAGCAGTTCGAGATCTGGAAGTTTCGCTCGATGACGGTGGCGGAGAACGGCCATATCGTCACGCAGGCGACGAGGAGCGACGCACGGGTGACCCGTGTCGGCCGCGTGCTGCGGCGGACCAGCATCGACGAGCTGCCGCAGCTCTGGAACGTTCTGCGCGGGGAGATGTCCTTGGTCGGGCCGCGTCCGCATGCGCTCGCACACGACAACTATTACGATCCGATGATCAGCAAGTATGTCTACCGCCATCATATGAAGCCGGGCCTGACGGGGTGGGCCCAGGTCAATGGATTTCGCGGTGAAACGCCGACGATCGATCTGATGGAAAAGCGCGTCGAGTACGATGTCTGGTACGTCAGTAACTGGAGCATCTGGCTCGACATCAAGATCATCTTCAAGACGGCCCTGGCCTTGATCCATCAGGAAGCGTATTGACGGCGATCTTGCATACCGCTGGCCGGTGAAGCGCAACTGATTGCCTGTCCATCACAGGATGTTCGTGCCCGCGATCGCCGATGCGCCCATCCTGCCGCAACGGGCGGGCGCCAGCCGCAGCGCGGCTTGCCTCGGGCCTGCATCGCGCTTCGGTGGTTTCATGCAAAGCAATTCTCTCTCCGGGCGCGCCGACGTTAGCGCGGTACGACAGGCCCGGCCGGCGTCCGCCGACCGGGGATCATTGATTCAATGTGGCCTTCAGTTCGAATGGGGCTGTGGTCGGCAAGGTGATGACGACGGGGGTGGACCCTAGCCGTATTGTGCTCGACGTGGTCTTTTGCTGACACAGCGGCGCAAATTCCGGTTTTGTGTCGTTGGGAAATTCGAGCGTCGCCGAAGTCTTTTCCTGTGAGGTCCAGGCGATCAGCTGTTTTCCTCCAGGGGTCGTTGCCTCGACCACAAACAGCCCGGGCAAGGGTTGCTCAAGTCTCATTGGGCCCATGCTCTTGATGATAGCAATGGCTTCGCGGGTCGCGCATGCAGCAGGCTTTGGTGAAAAAGCGTAGTCGTACAGCCCGAAATTGTCTTCCAGGGCAGTCGGATCAGAACCCTGATCCTTCATTTCGTAGATCCAGGCCCCCTTTATCCAAGGTGTGGCTGCAGTCCAAAATAGAAATTGCGCGATATTGTTCGCGGCAGTTTGCGTTGAAATCGGGCAGGTCTTCGATGTTGTCGGCCATCCGACCTCTGTGACGAAGATGGGGATGTTTGATCCGGCGGAGTCCAGCAACTTCCGCAAGGAGCTGACTTGATGTATCGCAGCCTCTGCGGTTCGGTTGGAAACCTCGCGCTCGCAATGATTGTAGAGGTGAACGGACAAGCCGCTGGCACCTTCCAGCGCTCCGGACCGAACGAGCGCCATGGTCCACTTCCAGTCGGGATCCATTCCGACCGCCCCGACCAGCACCTGTGCCTGGGGTGCCACGCTGCGTATCCTTGCGAGCGCCTCCTTCGCGAGGGCGGAATAATTGGCCGCCGCGCGCGGATCGCTCGGGTCGCCTTCGCCGACCAGGAAGGGGCGTCCCAGCACGGCGTTCATATTCCATTCGTTCCAGATCTCGTAAATCGGGTTACGTTTGGCGGTCGCCTGAACGGCCTTCGCCGCGAAGTCGCCGAAGCTCTTTCGGCCGACGTCGGTCAGCGGGGGCTGGCCGTCAGGAACCAGAGGATTTGGATGACCCAGGATGAGCAATGGCCTTGCTTGAGTTCGATCCAGGAAATCGAACAGCTTGGCTGGTTCTCGTGCCACTTGAGTGGCCGCGTTGCCGATCGCCGGTCCAGCCTGAAACAAGCTCCAGGCGAGATCGTCCCTGACTGAATCAAAGGCGTCGGATCGCAATGTCAGCGCGGTCTTCTGAGGGGAATAGCCATATTCTCCACCTATCCCGAAGTGTACGCCGATGCCGATTATCGGCCGTTCGGCCCGCTCGGCCAACGGCTGCTTGCCAATCCAGAAGGATGTAGTTTGATTAGCCGCATAGATTTTACTGAAGAGCAAACCCGCTGCGATGACTGCAAGTGCCACTAACCCTCTTGTCGCTGCTCTGGCCATCTACGCCCTCACTTGTGTCAGGTAACGAACGTACATGCGAATTCTCATCGTTTCAGCTTTCTTTCCGCCCTTTGTCCAAGGCGGAGCCGAAATTTCCGCGCGCAATCTGGCGGCGTGGCTCGTTGCGAACGGCCATGAGGTCGCCGTCCTGACCACATCACCGGCTCCGGAGGACGAGGTGAGGGGGGCGATCGTTGACGGTCTCAAAGTCTGGCGCATTCACATGCCTCGGCCGTACGCGGTGTTTGAAGCTGCTCAAAAATCCGGTCTGCAGAAATCCATCTGGCATCTTCAAGACCATTTTGACCCTCGCAACAACTGGATCATGCGTCAGGTGCTGGACGAATTTGTCCCCGACATGGTCAACATACACGTCCTGCAAGGCATCGGCTGGAATACCCTTCGCGCGATCGGTGCCAGGAACATACCTGTCGTCTTCACGATTCATGACCTCAGCCTCGCCTGCGTGAGGATGGCGATGTTCAAGTCCGGTCGCGAGTGCGAGCGCCAATGCGCGCCTTGCGCGTTTTCGTCGAGAGCGAAGCTCGGCTTTCTCCGCTCCGTTCCACGACTGGGATTCGTGTCGCCTTCGCTTGCAATTTTCCGTCGGCTGTCGGCATTTCAACCGATCCAGACTTGGCTCCATGACCACATCCTGAACCCGAACAAGTCGCCGGACCCGACAGTCGAGAAGGAAGGATCGAGAACCGTTCGTTTCCTGTATGTCGGGCGTCTGCATGAGTCCAAGGGGTTGTACGTTCTGCTCCAGGCCCTCGAGCCGCTGTCGGCACGCCATGATTTCAAGCTGACGTTGGTCGGGACCGGCCCCAGCGAAGATGATCTCAGGCGGCGCTTCGGTGATCATCGCTGGATCGAGTTCGCCGGCCATGTCTCGGTGCAGGAAGTCGCCAACCGCATGGCGCAGAGCGATCTCCTGTTCGTGCCGTCCATATGGTTCGAAAATTCCCCCGGCGTGATCGTTGAAGCTCTCGGGCAGGGGCTTCCCGTCATGGGGAGCAATGCCGGCGGAATACCGGAACTCATCACACACGAGAAAAATGGTATCCTTGTGGAGGCGGGCGATGTAAGAGCCTGGAGCGCCGCGATCGAGAAAATACTGGATCATCCGGAGCGTCTTGAGGCGTACAAGGACAGCGCCGGCGCGGCGATGCAAGAATTCAATCAGGACACTCTGGGGCGGCGAGTCGTTGCCTTCTATGAAAGCGTGAGGACGCTACCGGTATGAATTCTTCCTCGACGGAGCAGCCGGCGGCAGACGCAACGAGCAGGTACAGGCAGGACGACTACGCGGCCGACAATCCGAACTGGCACGAGGAAGACGCGCCGTGGAAGGTCTCGCATATTCGGACGATTCTGGAGCGCAACGCTATCCCGTGGGCAACGCTCGCCGATATCGGCTGCGGGACGGGTGCGATCGTCGGAATCCTGTCCAAGCAGTATCCGCAATCGAAACTTGAAGGTTTTGAGGTTTCTCCCTATGCTCATGAGCTGTCCCTCAAGCGAGCGTCGGAAAATCTAAGTTTCAGCATGCAGGATGCTTTTCAGAGCGGGAAGCATTTCGATCTGACCATGGCGATCGACGTGGTGGAGCACGTCGAGAACCCCTTTGAATTCCTCAGGGCGATGGGGAAGATGTCTCGTTGGCAGGTCATCCATCTCCCGCTCGACATGAATGCTCTTGCGGTCGGACGTGGTTGGGTGCTGCCCGAAGCCCGTCGCACGTTGGGGCATATCCATTATTTCTCCCGGGATAGCGCGTTGTCGATGATTGCGGAATCCGGCCTGGAGACGATCGATTGCTTCTATACGGCTTGGGCGATCGACCAATCCTACAAGACCTGGAAGAAGCGGCTGGCCGCATGGCCCCGACGTTTGGCGTTTCGCGCCGCTCCCGACGCCACAGTTCGACTTGTCGGCGGATGGTCCCTCATGGTTCTCAGCCGTTCGAACTCGCCGCAGGCCGCGCAAGGCCGTTAGAAGCATGCCTGATGTCTTCCTGAACGGTCGGTTCCTTTCACAATCGCTGAGCGGCGTTCAGCGATTTGCCGCAGAAATCGTCAAGGCAATCGATCAATTGATCGATCGACAGCAGCTGCCTGCTCGGCTCAGCGACGCAAGCTGGACCCTTCTGGTGCCTTCGAACGCCGAAGAACGTCTTTCACTGAAGCACATTCACATCGCAAGGGTCGGAACGCGCACCGGGCATGCCTGGGATCAGATCGATCTCGCCGTGGCGGCGCGGAACGGTACTCTCATCAGTCTGGCCAATTCCGGGCCCGTGCTCCATCGTCGGCATCATATCGTGCTTCACGATGCGCAGGTCTTTCGTCACCCCGAGTTCTTCAGCCGCAGCTACGCGTCTTTCCATCGTGGTCTTGGACGGCTTTACGCGAGGACCGCGAACCTCATAACCGTGTCGGAGTTCTCCCGGAGCGAACTCTCGGCTGTCCTCGGTGTCCCGTCCGACGCCATCACGGTTTGCTCGAATAGTGCGGAGCACCTCGCCGAGGTCGAACCGGACACTTCGATACTCGAAAGGCTCGACCTCGGTCCGGGCAGGTATTTTCTGGCGATTGGGTCCACGAAAAAGAACAAGAATATCCGGCTCGCAACGGACGCGATCAAATCGATGCCGGCAGACCATCGGCTCGTGATCGTCGGCGCGGAGGATGAGCGCGTATTCCGGCACTCCGGTCCGATGCCCGATGAACGAGTGATGCGTGTGGGGCAGGTCTCCGATGAGGCGATCGCGGCATTGTACCAGCACGCGGCAGCATTGATCTTTCCAAGCTTCTATGAGGGATTCGGTGTGCCTCCGCTCGAGGCGATGCTGTTCGGCTGCCCCGTGATCGCTTCGGATATTGCCGTGCTGCGAGAAATCTGTGGTGATGCAGCCGAATACTGCAACCCGACGGATGCAGGGCAATTGTCGCTTCTGATGCACGAACGGATCGAAAAGGGGCCGCTGTCCGCCTTCGAGCGACAACGCCAAGCCGGCCGGCTGGCACGTTATACGTGGACTTCGTCGGCCCTTGCGTTGCTGAATTCGATATAGCGCCCGCTGTCACTGGCTCGCGGCGGCGAGCGGCCGCGCAATGGCGCCCTGAACCACACCAAGGAAGGGAACTGAAACCCCAATTAGTCGGAAGACGGCGCCGGCATGTTGCGTTCCGCGATTTTCGGAGATTGTCCCTGAAAGCTCGAGGTGACCGCCGCCGCCTTGGCGGGAACGAACAGGTTTTGCATCCAGCGGGCTTTCATCAGAGGGGCTTCTACCAGATGATGGAAGAGCACGGCGGCCAGCTGGCAGACGACCAAAATTGTCACAAAATACAGGGCGTGCGGTAGCGCGATCGAATGGTCAAGTTTGACCGCGAACTTCACAAGCAGTGAGATCAGCGGATAATGAATGAGGTAGAGCGCATATGAAGCCGCTCCTGCCTCCTCTAGCGGGCCAATTCGCCGGTTCAGGGATGGCATCGAACACGCGCCGTAGATGATTCCTGCGGCCCCCAGTCCGAACAGCAGAAGCTCAGCCTTTGCAGGAATCTGTTTCGAGATTGCGAAGTAGAAAGTGACGGCGAAAATGATCAGGCCGGCGAAGAGAAAGTAGGGGCCGCCGGCGGAGTATCCGCGAACATAAAGCCACGCAATGCCAACCCCTGCGAGAAAGAGCAGATGGTTGTTGTTGAAGATGAAATCGATAAGCCAGCCCTTCTCGTCGACCAACGCGAGAGGCAGGCCGACAAGGCCCCACGCGATCAGAACTCCGAATCCGATTCGCCGGTTCCACAGGAAGCAGACGAACATCGCGTAGAAAAGAATTTCATGGCGAAGCGTCCATTCCGTAGCCAGGATGACCTCTTCCTTTACGGGCAAGATCAGCAGCGACAGGGCGACGTCGGTGCTGCTCGGTACTCTCGTGGAGAAGCCGAGAAACGACAAGATGATCAGGGGAACAAGCACGATCCAAAGCGACGGATAGAGGCGGCGAAACCGTTTCGCCGCGAACCTTGCGACGGCACTGCGGCTATTCTCGAGATCGCGATGATGCGCCAGGTAAATGACGAAGCCACTCAGGACGAAAAACAGCTGAACGCCGGAATGGCCTGCCTTGAACAATGGAAACGTGCTGACCCCGAAGTATTTCGGCATCAGCATGGTCACCTCGCAATGGTAGGCCACGACGAGCAGCGCTGCGATGCCTCGGATCCAGTTCAACTGCAGCAGTTGTCCTTGCCGTGGCACCTGCGTTTCTCCTTTCGGAAGTTCGGGCTTCATGAAAGCTGACTTTCCCCGTCAAGTCGCAGCGGAGCCCAAAGCTCAGCCTGCGCGTCCGCTGATCTTGTCCACGCCCGGCGGCCGGAATAGCGGAACGGTAAACCGCGACCTGAACAGAAGAAGGCTGCGAATATGCGTCCTCCCTGCAAATGTGAGAGGACCGGCGGCGCTGGACCGCTGATGGTCATGAACCAATTGGGCCCCGGGCATGCCTTTGATCCTGTGTCCCGCCCGCCAGAGACGTGCGCAGAGATCGACATCCTCCATGTACAGGAAATAGCTCTCGTCCATTCCCCGGATCTGCTCGTATGCGCTGCGCCGGACGACGAAGCCCGTCCCCATCACCCATTCCGCATCAAACGGCCTTCCGGTCTCCCAAGCGTCCTTCATCAGGTGCTTTTCGGTACGCCCGGGCACCAGGGCCCCGATCCAGTCCACGCGCCGGGCAAGGACGTCGAACACCGAGTAGAAGCGGCGAGCCGAGTATTGCCGACTTCCGTCGGGATTGACGAGGTCCAGCCCGACCATTGCGGTTTCGGGACTGCGCTCCATGAAGTCTACGACGGAAGCGACGCTGTTGAACTCGAAATAGGTGTCGGGATTCAAGACGAGAAGATAATCGGCGGTGGTTGCCGCCACGCCCAGATTCACACCGGCTCCAAATCCGCCGTTGTGGTCGGCAACGATTGTTCGAATTCCGGGCAGGGCCTTGCGAACATCTTCGATCGAGTTATCTCCGGAACAGTTGTCCACGATCAGCACGCCGTCCGAATCCACCACGCGATGCTCCAGCATCGATTTCACGCAGCGAATGGTCAGTTGAGCGGTTCTGAAATTGACGATGATCGCCTGGAGCTTACCCGAACTGCTCATCGAGCGAGATTCCTGCAGAGTTGAAGGCCTAGTCATGCAAAACGTGCTCGCTATGACAAACCGCGCCCGTGGCAGGATTCCCGCGTCCGTGTGACGTCACAACTGCTGCTGATCTTTTGCATGAATTCCGATCTTCCTGGATGTGCTCGGCCTTCGTCGGTCCTGATGAGGTCATACCATAACTTTCCGGATGACCCCGTCACAAACCCAGCCGGGAGAGCCTCTATTTTTGTCATCATCGAGAAACTGCATGAGTGCGCTAACCCAGATTTTGCAGGAGAGACTGCGCAACTTTATGGGGTGCGAACGCCTCTCGTATTTCTGCGACGGTCTCGGTGGAGAGACGTTTTCCGGAATTCAGAGTTGCGATCATCTGATCCGTCCATGCATCCACATTGGTCGGATCGCCAACGTATTCCGCTTTACCCAAGGTTGCTTCGGGAAGCGATGTCACGCCGCTGACGAGCGTCTGGACGCCGAAGCCCATAGCCTCCGCTGCCGGCATGCCGAAGCCTTCGTAGAGCGAGGGCAAGACGAAGAGCCTTGCGTTTCGATAGAGTTCGCCGAGATCTGCGTCCGACAATATGCCCGTCATCACGATGCGAGCGGCGGTCCTCTCACTCGCATTTTCGAAGATCAGACGCCTTTTCTCGTCGGAGGCTTTGCCGGCGAGATACAATTCGACTTCGGGCATCGATTGGGCGACTCGGTCGAAAGCCTTGATGAGTACTCCCAAATTCTTGTGCGGGAAGGGGTGGCTGACGGTGAGAACGTAAGGCCGGCTCGCAAGCCTGCGAGCCTCTTCGCTAACTTCGCCCTGTTCAAGCCTGGACCACTCGATGGCGTTGTAGATGACCTTGCATTTGTTAGCCGCCGCGTCCCCGAAATGGCGTCGAACGTACTCCTTCTCGGAATTTGATATCAGGAATACGAGGTCGGCTGTCTTGAACATGCGGGGAAGATAGAAGTCGAGCCAGGCGATTCTCTTGCGGGAATGGTACTGCGGCAGCACCTTGTACTGAATGTCGTGGAGTATTACGGCTGACTTGGCGCGGCTGCCGGGACGCCGCGGCGGAAGGAAATAGTTCGGATAGACTGCCCAGCCGTTCCCAGGCCTTTGCCATTCGAACATAAGCTCCTCGAGGAAGCGGCTGTTCTTGCCAGGAAGCGGGGATTGTCGCTGCTGCGCGATCGTCGGGGTTTTCGCCATCCACTGCAGAAATTCCGGGGAGAGGCGCTTCGGATCGGAAAAGGCGAGCGTCAATGCGGTCTTCGCCTTGTCGAGACCGTGAATGAGATTGTAGATCGCGGATTCCGTGCCGCCGATCTTGTGGTGATGTATTGCGAACAGCGGAATGGTGAGTTCACTGGGCATCACGTCGCTCGACCTCTGATCGCGCCAAGAACGGACGAGAGTCTCTCTGGGGTTCGGTCTTGTGGCAGCATCAGTTGAGAACCCGTACGGTGACCGGAGCGGACGCATCGATGTCGTAGACGACCGGATTCGGCCCAACATTGCCTTGCGGACCCGAGGCCGGCGCGGCCTCGTCGCACATCGGCCGTCCCAATGCGCCGGGCGGGTTCAATAGTTCGTATCGCGCCTTGACGGCCGAGTTTGAGGTCCAAAGAACGATGTTTTGTCGTGCGCCGCGTCGGGCCCTGAAAATGAAGACGTCCAGGAGCGGCTCTTGAACGTCAACGTGATCAGCCGAGCGAACGAGATCCGTTGCTTCACGCACAAAGCAGGCGGCCGGCTTTGGCTCATCGTGAAAGGTGAATAGACCGAAGTTCTGCTCCCTGTCCGTCGGACTCGGACCGATATCCTTCAATTCATGCACCCATATTCCCTTGATCCAGGGGATCGTCGCGCTCTGCATGATGAATTGAGCGAAGTTATAACCGGCAGCGAGTGGCAATAGGCCGCACGGCTCGGTGGACGTGGGCCAGCTGAATTCGGTCACGTAGATCGGCGTCACGACCCCGCCACGGTCCTGCATCAGTTCCTGCTGCAAACGCTTGACCCGGCCGATCAGTTCAGTGGCCGTTCTGTTTTGCGGCTTCAGGCAATGGTTGTAGAGGTGAACGGATAAGCCATCAGCGCCGTTCATAGCACCATCGCGGACGATTGCCCTCGCCCATTTCCAGTCGATATCGTCCCCTACAGCTCCGACGATAACTGCAGCTTGCGCATTCGCACTCTTGATGGCTCGAACCGCGGAATTTGCAACGCGGACATAGTTGACCGCCGATCGGGGATCGCTGGCCGGTCCTTCGCCAACAAGTCTCGGCAGGCGTGTTCCCGTGCCGATGTCCATGTTCCATTCGTTCCAGATCTCATAGATCGGATCATATGGCCGTGTCAGCTCGACGACTTTTTTGAGGTAGGCATCGAATACTCCGAGCGCGTCATCGGACAGGGGCGGGATACCTCCCGGCACGAATGAGTTTGTAGACCCGACATTGAGGACGGGCTTCAACTTCGTTTGAGGCAGAAAATTCATCAGCCGCTGCGACTTGACGAGGGTCGGACCTTGAGGCGGAAAGCTGAAGGATTGCCACGGCAGGTAGTCGCGAAAAGATGCCGCGCCGATCTGCGCCAGCCCGTGCAGGGCCGTGGTTGCCGAGTCGTATCCGAGCGTGCGCACGAGGCCGAAATGTATGTTTGATCCGATCAGCAGCCGAGCTGCCGGATTGGCGCTGGTGACGGGCGGCAGAGTTACGGTTCGCTCCGCGGCCGCGGAGCGCTCGGCACCGAAAAACGCGACGCCGCACATCAGGCACCATGGAATGGCTCGACGCAGCACCGAATTGAACGGCGCGCCGGGACGTGCCGGACGCGACGTAGTACGATGATGGCCAGGCCTGCCGGTCAAAGATCCTGGGGCCTTCATTGGCTCGCAGGCCCGCGGAAATTGCGAATCTCGTCGATGAATTTGAGGTACTTCGCGCCGAGAAAGTCCTGATCGAACTCACGCGCGCGGCCCATCGCATTAGCCTGGTATCGGCCAAGCGTCTCGCGGTCCGACAGGACCTTTTCGAGGCCGGCGCGCCACGCATCCACGTCTCCCGGCGGCAACAGCAGCCCCGTTTCATCGTGCTCGACGAGTTCGGGAATTCCGCCGAAGTTGCTGCCGAGCACGGGAACTCCCAGGCCGAGGGCCTGAATGACGACACCTGGCGAATTCTCCAGCCAGATCGACGGAATGCAAAGCACGTCGCTCGTCGCGATATGATTTATGGCTTCCTGCAGCGGAACGTGGCCCGTGAAGTTGATCCACGAATGATGACCGAACCTCTTTCGCAACGCGGGTTCATGTCCGCCGCCGCCAACGATCGTGAACGTGAACGGCCAGCGATCCACGAGCCCCTCGGCGGCTTCAAGCAGGACATCTATTCCCTTCGCTTCGTGCAGCCGGCCCGCGTAGACGAATCGGACCGACGCTGAATCGGCGCGCTGGACTGTTGGCGACGGGTACTTGTTCGCGTTGAGAATGTGCGCGGTTGGGAATCGCTTCAGCGGCTGAAACTCGGCATTCCGTTCCAGATTGGCGCGGGATGGAGAACAGAAACCGATTCGCCGCATCGAGAGAATCCCGCGCCGCTTTACGCTCGCCGAAAGCTTGCACACGCCGCATTGCGTTTCGCAGGTCTTTCCGTTGACGAACATCGTCAGCCGCAGGCAGGACAGCGCCAGGTCCGGCATGACGTACATCATCGGGAGATCGCGCTTGGCAAACTCCTGCAGAACGTTGTGTCCGATGCCCGTCAGATAATGCACATTGCAGAAGTCGGGCTTGAACTCGTCGAGCACGCGGCCGACGATACGCTGATTTCTCGGGTCCAGATGATCTTGCAGATGCCACAACGGCTTCAGGTAAGTTTCATCGACGCGTCCCTGCTTATAGATCGGGTATGGCCGCGGCATGTAGATACTCCAGATTCTCATGCCATCGACGAGCTCGCCGTGCTTCTCCTCTGCGCGAGACTTTGCAGCCGTGAGTACGCCGATTTCATGTCCCTGCTTCTGGAGCCAGGAGGAGAGGTTGAAAGCAGAAATCTCAGCACCACCGAGCACATTCGGAGGGAACATTGCCGAGACAACCAGAATGCGCATACTTTCAAGCTCCAAATGACTAGCGGATCTGGCTCCTTTAAGCGCAGACACAGCGCCTTTTTATGACGTGCCCAGGTCATCCAGCATCTTGCAGTATCCGGGCCAAATGCCCGGCTCACCCGCTCCAGTCACAATGAACTGAGGCAGCCTAGCCGCGCACAACCCAAGAGATATTGGATGCGAATGCGGCGCTGCAGGATTGCAGCGCCGAGTGCCGGTGCCATCCAGTCTGACGTGCGTTATCTCGTCAGAGTCTGAATGTTAACAGCCGAGTCCGTTCCGGCGATCATAAGCGAGAAGAACTTGATGAACTCTGTGCTGGGCGATTCCGACACCACGATCGCGTCGTGATCTCGAACTTGGAAGGAGTCGGCGAAGAACAACCCGTCGGGCTTGCTCCAGTCAAAGTTGTAGACGGTCGGAACCAAATCGCCGGGGAAGCGTTCGACGTCGATTCCGGCCGACTTGAGCAGATTGCGCGGCTCAAGACGAAGAACATAGACCGAAGGTGAATTGGCGCGAGCGCCGTCCAAGCCGCCAGCCTTCGCGATCGCCTCAGCCAACGACATCCTGTCGTTTTCGAAGGTGAATCTGCGATTGTTGGTGCCGCCGATGGAGCCGGGCGAGGGCGTCGATCCGAAGACCATGAACACGCGCGGTTCACGGGACAGATAAACGACGTCGCCTGGCGCAAGGAATGCGTCCTCTTCCGGATGACGCACGATCGAACTCATCGTTTCGGTGTACGTCCGGCCGCCTCGCTTGACCCTGACCTTAGTTTCCCACGACGGGTATTTCGGGCCGCCCGCGCGCGCGATTGCGCCCATCACGCGAATCCCGCCCGGGTCGACCGGAAATCTGAGCGGCGCATTGACCTCGCCGAGCACGCTGATCTGGTTCCCGCGTTGCTCGACGACGGAGACGACGGCCTGCGGATCGATCGCGCGGTTCTTGATCCGCTCGCGAACGATGTCGGCAACCGCACGAGCGGTCAGCCCGGCGGCCTTGATCGTGCCCGCGTAAGGAACCGTGATGTTGCCGGATTGGTCGACCTGCTGGCGAGGTATGTCCACGAAGTTACCAGGCCGGACGCTGGCCTCTCGCGGAATGAAGAGTCCGCCGGACTGGGCCTCGAACACGGTTACAGTAACGATATCGCCGACGCCGATGGTGATGTCTTTGTAATTTCCGCCAGGCAAATTGCGAAAATTGCCGCTGACGTGATCGCTGATCGAGTTTGCCGCCTTCATGATCTGCGGGTCCACCGCCAGAAGCGCGTAAGGCACCGGCGGGCTGGGCGCGACCGTCAGCGCCGCATTTGAGACGACCGAAGCCCCGTTCGGCGCGTCCTGCGGCGTAAGCCCGCCGCACGCCGCCAAGCAAATGGCGGAGATGGCAAGCGCGGGAGAAACTTTGAACATCGATACTAACAAACGCGCATCCTATCTCACACTTAGCCTGCTGAATTCTTAGCAGTCGCACCATTTGAGACCAAGTCTGGATCAGGTTGCAACGGACAATGAAAATCAGTGTTGCAATCCGGTCACGTCGCGTTTCGCTAGAAGACAAATTTCGACAGGTGCCTTGGCGACGTTGTGACCACCAGTGCGTAAACTTTGAGCAGTTCCTGATGCGTCCTCTCGATGCGGAACATCGACACGAACCGATCGTAACCAGCCTCTCCCAGCGCTCGCAAATTCACCTGTGAGGCTCGCCTCAGTCCCGCCACAAGTGCCTGTGTTCCGGCAGGATCGCAGATCAACCCGGTGAGCCCGTCCTCGATGATTTCCGGCAGCGCGCCTGCGCGAAATGCCAGGATCGGCTTGTGCGCGCGCATTGCCTCCAGCGCGACGAATCCGAAGGCTTCCCACCGCGACGGGATCACGGCGATGTCTGTCAGGTCGAGCTGGGCCTCAATGTCCGTCCGCGCGAGCCAGCCCAGAAGGGTGACATTCGAAGGCATGGTGTGGTCGCCTTCCTCGTTGACGACCGCGGATCCGATCATTCGGACGTCAATAGACGTCTCGAGCTGCCTCGCCGCCTCGATCAGGAAGTCATATCCCTTCTGGCGATCAAGGCGTCCAATGAACAATACCTTCAGCTTTGATGTGTTCCAGCTGGCATCATCGCGACTGAAATTTGGGCGCTCGTTTCGCATTCCGCTCAGGACGAGGCTGAGCTTCTTCTCCGGGATACCGGCGTCGCGAGCTGCCGAGTACTCGTTTTGCGAGATACAGATGATTTTGTCGGTGACCTTGGCGAGCAACCGCTCCGCCACTTTGGCGACGGCGTTGCTGAAGCGCGACGTCTCGCGCGAGAAGGCCCAGCCATGCGAGCAGTAAACGATGGCAGGACGATTGCGCATGAAAACGAACGCCGTTCGCACGATCAGGCCGGCGAGTGTCGAGTGAACGTGCACGATGTCCGGTTTGGCAACCTGCACTTGCCGCATCGTCTCAAGAGCCAGCCTCATCAGGCTGGGCAAGTTCCGCCCTGAGCGGTCAAAGGCGACGATATTGGAATTCGCAATTCCGATCAGGTCGGCCCGGTGATCCGACGGAACGATATAGCACACGTTTTCCTTGCCGAAAGTCTGGCACTGAAGCGCGTGCAATTCGGTGAAATAGGTCGCGATCCCACCGCGAATAGTCTCGGCAACGTGGATGATCTTAAGCCGAGGGGAATCAGGCGTCATTCGAAAATTGGCTTGATGGAGACATATGCGACCCACACAACAAACACCCGGTCTTCAACGATATTCCTGCTTCGGTTTTGAGCAAGCCCGGTACAGGCTGAGATACATTCGCTGACAGACTTAACCAAAACGAGCTTTGTGGCAATTCAGCGCCCCCACTAAATTTTGCGGGTGCGATTTCCTGGTCCGCCCTTTGCTGGTCTCTGGACTGCACACACAAACACCAGCTCAGCCTCGAATGGTAGCGCCATCCGATCTGCCGCTCAGCCGCCAATGTCTATATTTCCGCCCAAGCGATTGCAACGCGAATATCTAACGTCGCTCCGCGCGCTTGCTTGGCGCGCGGAGTGCAAGAAGAACGGCGAGTGCTGATCGCGAGGCAGCCTGCGCGGGCGTTGCACCCTACACGAGCAGGAAATTGTCGTGCGTTAGGGTGGTCGAATTGACATGCGCGAGCAGAATCGAAGCACCATCTCCCAGGTGAACAATCGCGTCCGCTCCCGTCTGGGTGACGTTCAGGTGAGCGAAGTCGGCCGCGAGCGATTTGGATATCTGGATGACGTCGTGGTTCGCGGAGGCGCCCGCGTGAAAACCGGAGATTTGATCGTTGCCGTGGCTGAAGACAAAAGTCGTCGAACCGGCCGCCGTGAACAGGTCGTTGCCGTTGCCGCCCCTCAGCGTTACGCCCGCCGCGTTCGCCGTCTCGACGTGTGTGCCGTCGGTTTTGAGCAGATCCGTCTTCTGCAAGACTCCTGCGGGGCTGTAGGTCTTGTCCTGCGCGCCGGACGAGAGGAAGGTATAGATGTCCTTCACGCCGCTGCTCTGGGTTACGACTTTGGATGCCATCAGTCCCTTTGCGTCGTAGTAAGTCGCGGTCGAGCTGCCGTCCGAGCCGGTCGCAAGCGTGTAGTCGAGCGTACCGTCAGCGTGGGTGCGGGTCGCCGAGTTCAGCTTGCCGGCAGGATCGACGTGCTGAACGATGTTGACGTATGACTGGCCGACGATGCCGTAGGCATAGTTGTCCTGGCTGTGATCCGCGTGCAATACATACATCTTGGTCTTCACGCCGTCCGTGAAGAGAGACGTTGAGGTGGATCCGTCCGCGTTCTTGACGCTCTCCCGAGTGATCGACCCCGCGGCGTCGAACAGATCGTTGACCGACGATCCATCCGTGTGATGCACCGTCTGCGCCAGCTTCGTGCCGTGAGCGTCGTACTGCGTGCTGGTCTTCGTCCCATGGGCGTCGACGACCTGGGTGTACTCCAGGGTTCCATCCGCATGCGTGCGGACGATGGACGTCAATTGGCCCGATGCGCTGACGTGCTGGACGATGTTTTCGTAGGATTGACCTACGACATTGAACGCGTAATTGTCCTGACTGTGATCGGCGTTCGTGACGTACATTTTCGTCTTGATGCCGCCCCTGAACAGCGAAGTCGTGCTCGCGCCGCCCGCGACGACCACAGTTTCATTCAAGAGAGCTCCGACCGAGTCGAAATTGTCGGTGGTCGTGACGCCGCCTGCCATTGCGACTTTCTGTGCGTAGCTGCCATCGGCATGCAGCCGCTCGAACAGCACAAGGTGACCCGCCGCGTCGAAGCCGCTGTGTTCCGTCACATAAGCCTTTTGCTTGATGTTCAGCGCGTAGATGTCCTTCGTCCCGTCGGGACGCGAGATCGACTGGGCGATTTTCACGCCCTTGGCATCGAAGCTGGTCGACGTCGCCGTGCCGTCGGCGCTGCGCGTCTCGGTGTAGTCCAGGGTTCCGTCGGCGTGGGTTCTGACGACGGACGTGACGACGCCGCTGGCGTTCACGTGCAGAACCTCGGCGACGTGGCTCTTCCCGACGATGTTGTAGAGGAAATTGTCGTTCGAGCGGTCGGTATGGGTGACGAACATTGCCGTCTTGACGCCCGAAGTGAAGAGCGTGGTGCTCGTCGAGCCGTCAGCGTTGGTCTTGGTTTCCGACACGAGCGCGCCGGCCGGGTTGTAATGATCGTCGATCGCGCTTCCGTCCGCGCTGATATAGGTCTTTCCGGTGAGGGCGCCCGAGGCGGATTTGTGAGTCACCTCGGTGACATATGATTTGCCTGTGATTCCATAGACGAACACGTCCTTCGACTTGTCGCTATGGGTGACCGTCATCGACGTCTTGACCCCGTTCGCGTAGGACGAGGAGGCGGTTGATCCGTCGGCGTAGGTCACGAGGTCGTAGACCGTGAGGCCGGCCTGATAGGCCGTTTGCTCGGTCGACGTGAGCGCACCGGTCGAATCGTAGTTCTTGGTGAGGCTCCAGGTTGACGTCGAGGTGGTCACCGCGAACGAATAGCCGCCCTTGATCGTCGAAAGCACGTTGCCATAGTGCGAGATCATGTAGTCCATCGTCGCTTTCGTCGACACGGCAAGAACATGAGTGTCGGTCAGCGTGATGGACTTGACGGTTCCGGCGGCATTGAGGTCGGACAAATCGGCCACGATTTCGGCTGCGGTGCCGGTGACATTGGTCACGGCCGGCTGCGTCACCGAGGTGGCGGGGGCGTCGATCTCGATGATGAGCGGATGGTCGCTCACGGGCACGGTGAAATCCTGGACGTTCGTATAGCTCGCGATCGGCTTCGTGGTGTTCAGCGGATCGTAGATCGTGACGGTTTTGTGCACGCTGTTCAGATGAACATGAGCCCGCTTTGTCGGGTTTGCGATTTCGACGTCCTTCGCGTCGTTCCAGAGCTGCGGTTCGGCCCAAACCACCAGATCGTAGGCCCCATTGCTCTTGCCGAGAACCATGCTGCTGCCCGTTGAGGGCAGGTTCTCGATCGTGTAGCCGAGCGACTTTGTCGGCGTGTGGCCGCCTGCACCATCGTCAGCAAGGAGTGTCGTCAGATTGTGGATTGCGGTCGCGGCCAGCTTCGGGGTGCCGTCCGCATTGAAGAGGCCGAACTTGCCTTCGGGGTCGGAGCTGCTGCCGTGGTCGAGCAACTCGTAGAGATACGTTGTGGTGACCCCATCCTTGAAGGCATCGACGAGTGAATTGAGAATGGACTTTGCCTGCACCAGTTGGTCGACGCCGAGGCCCGAATAGCTTGCCAGGGTGGTGTAGCCCGTCTCGGTAATGACCGAAGGGTTGTTGGGAGAGCTGGTTGAAGCGAGGTCGACGGCGTACTTGATGCCGTAGTTTTCGGGCGTAGTCGTCGCGACGTAGGCGTGGGACGACGAATAGTCCGAATATTTCGAGAGATCGCCAAGCCGAGCGTAGCCGCTCACGTCGTTCAGTCCCAGCGTCATGTTGTAGACCGCGACGTCGCTGAGATGTGCGTCGGCCTTGATGGCCGTGTACAGATCCTTCTGAAATTGCGCGGCAGCTTGCAGGGAGGAGCTGCCGTGGTAGGTGAAGGCTTGGATATTGGCCTCGTTGAGACCCTCGATCGCGATGACTCTGTTCGGATACGCTGCGACGAAACCGTCGAGGGAAGCGAGGAACTGGGCAATGCCAGCCGCACCGGATGCCGGCAGGTCGGACGTCACGACAAAGTCGAACTTCACGCCGGCAGCCGCAAGCGCATCGATCACCGGGATTGCCGACGGATCGGTTGGCAGGGAATCGCGGATCGTCGTGACGCCGAGATAGCGCAGGTCGTCGATCATGAGACTCGAGTTGGCGTAGCTTCCCCAGGAAGATGCGGCCGAGTAGGCGGCATGGGCGTTGACTGCGATCGAATCGACGAATGCATGCGCGGAAGGGACGGCGGATGATGTGCTTGTCGTCGTCATGAAGAGATTCCGAGTTGGAGAGTTTCACTCATCTCTGTCATGCAACTTGGAAGTTTTCGTGTTTGAAGATGGTAAAAAGAGTTTCGTCACAGTGTTCCCAATGAGGTCGATGATCGCGCAAGCGCCGCGGATCGCGTACGCGTGCGCGAGGTTCCGCAAAATGGGTCTGCTCATTTTCGATGCCATCGGGCACGAAAACGAGTCCGTCCCCGTGTTCTCACGGGCAACGAAGATGCGATCTCCGATGAGAAAGTTGGCAGATGCTTCGTTCGTAATCAGCCGACGTCCGGCGTCGCACGGATTTGCGTGAATCGTAAATCCGATTCCGGCCGTCAGGTGTTCAAGCGTTGTTAGCCAGATGTTTATCGTGTGCTCGAGTTGCCGTTGGCGTGAAAGAGTGCAGATCGGTCCGGATGGTTGCGGCTTCTCGCTTGCACGACGGCGAAGCAGCGCGCGACTTTCGCGTTATCGATCTGCTTACGGGCGGGCTCGCCTGGGCGCATGAAGTTCCGGGGCGGTCTGACTTTGAGTCTTTGTTGCAGTTCGTTGGACGGTTCACGGTGCCATACGATCCTTGCGGTATCGGATATCGACTGCCAAGCGCAGCTGCCGAGAGGCTGCGCGAGCCCAGCCCCGATATTGGCCGCTTGGAAAGGCCGTGGAACTTGCTACATCATGGTCGGCGGAGCCGGTCGCAAGCATCGGTTAAGAGGCGTCCAGCAGGGTGATGATGAGCATGTGGAGACAGGATCTTCAGCGAAACGCAGCACGTAATGGTCTGACTGGCGCCCTGATCGCTTTCGTCACGTCACCCGGCTTCGCTCTTGTGTCGCGTGCAAGGCTTGCGTCCTGGCTGGACGACCGGGGCAAAGGGGGCAGGGCTCTTTCGCGGCTCGTCTGGCGGTCTACCGTCAGGAATTACGGATGCTATGTTGCCCCTGCCGCGCGCCTCGGCGCCGGCCTCTGCCTGCCGCATCCGGTCGGAATCGTGATCGGCGAAGGTAGCGTGATCGGAAACGACGTGACGATCTACCAAGGCGTCACGCTAGGCAGGGCTTCGCACGACGTCGACGCCTATCCTTCGATAGACGATGGTGCGGTGATCTACGCTGGCGCAACATTGCTGGGCCGGATCAGAATCGGACGCAACGCGGTCGTCGCGGCGCATTCGGTGGTTCTGTCTGACGTGCCGGACTTTGCCACGGTCGTGGGGGCGCCCGCGAGGATCGTCGGCACTGTCAGGCCGGAAAGCCCGTTGTTGACGGCGGATATGAATCGGGCGACTTCGTCGCGCTAAGCCACTTCGGATGCCAGACCTTGCAGCCCGTCCAGGGACTTCGGCGAAGCGTCGGAGCGCGGCAAAATCTTCGCAGGGGCACCTACCGCCACGGAATTCGGCGGCACGTCCTTGAGCACGACGGCGTTTGCGCCGATCATTGAATTGCTGCCTACGGTGATGCTCCCGAGGACGACACAGCCTGCCATCAGGGAAGCTCCGTCCTCGATCCGCGGCCGGCCCCGATCGGTGTGGTCTTTTCGACCAATTGTGATGTGCTGCAATAACGTCACGCGCTTTCCGATATCACTGGCACCCACGACGATTCCGTACGGATGCGGAACATAAAGGCCGCCGTCGACGCTCGCCGCCAGGGCAATTTCCGAGCCGAACAGCAGGCATGTGAACCACCAGACGATGCGGCGAAGAATCCGGCCGACGAGCGGTACCCGGAAGAGTACCTCCTGTATGCGCCAGGCAAAGACGAACTGGAAGCCTGGCGTCAGCAACAGCATGCGTGCAACGAATGCAAAGCCTACCGAGGTGTGTTCGCGCGAGGCGTAATGAGCAAGATCCTCTTTGATCTTGTCGATGATCTTCATCTTCTCTGTCATGAACGTGAGCTCCGCAACGTCGGCTGGGCGCTGGCTAGATCCAAACGGCCTCGATGGGTCGGCAGGGCGACCTTCATTTCCACTCATCCGCTGTTGTCGGGAGAGGACGATGCGCCGGTCGAGCGAAGCGCCCCTGCCAAGAACCACGCGCGCATGAGCAACAGGATAACCGCGGTCAGGAAAATTGCAATTCCTGCGCCGAGGAGGCCGAGAGTTACAATGCCGACGCAGGTCATTGCGGTCGAAAGACAGACCCCGATCGTGTTGATGGCAGCGTAGGACGCATCCTTTCTCGTGCTCAAGAGCCCGACATTACCCAGATCTGAGCATGAGCGCAGCACGGCTGCCGCAAGCAGCAGCAGGAACAAGCCGCGATGTTCGCTCAGTCCCTCCATGGCCATGTAGCGCAGCGCCACTTCGCTCGCCGCGAAAATGGCCACGGCCATTCCCGTGGAAATCGAGATGACCTTGTAGAATTCACCGCGAAGGGCTTCGCGCCATGCCTCGCGATTCCCGCTCGAATAGGTCGTCACGAGAACCGGCAGGGCAGTTTGAACGACGGCAGTCGATACCAGCGTCTGCAGCGAATTGCTGAGCGACCAGAAGAACGTATAGATTCCTGTCGCCGAGAGTCCGAGAAAGAAGCTTACGATGTAGCGGTCGAGATACATGAGCCCGACGAGGCTGACATCGCTCACATAGATGTGCCAGGATTTCCTGAGGCGGTTGGTGATCCAATCGAAGTCGACTTCCCGCGACAGCACGCCACTGAGTTTCCACTTTCTTGCCATGATGCAAAGCGCAACGAGGGCAAAAACGTTCGAGACGATCCATGCGCACAGCACCGTTTCTATCGAGCGCAGTTGCGGAAACAACAGGCCGAGGCCGATGACAAAGGGAATCCAGACGGCGGAACGAAGCAGAACGAGCACATTGGCTTCGAGCGCCTTGTCGAGGCCGATCAACGGCAGGTGCAAATCGAGCCCGATCGTTTCGAGCCACACCAGGACGGCGATCAGCGCGTAAAGGAGGCTGATCGTGCGGTGCAGGTAGAGCGACAGTAATAGCGCCAGGATCGTAGCCAGACTCAGCGAAGCGAATGTGACGAACAAGCGATTCCGGACTCGAATTGCCGCTTCGGCCGGGGACAATCCCACGACCTCGCGCGCCACGAAATAATTCAGGCCCCAGCCGATCACCGCCGGAGCGAGGCCTGTGACACCGACCGTCAGCCCATAAACACCTGCCGCGTCGTAGCCCAGATATTTGATGACGTAGAACGAAAGCAGGAATCGTAGCCCTAGCGTCGCCGATCGAATGAGTACATTCGCGAAGGCAACCAGCTTCTGGGGGACTTGCATTGTCAGGGCACCGATGATCCGTGATTGTGCAGGGCAAGCATATCATCCGACCGGTGTCAAAGGCGAAGCGTCATCGCGCGGGTTACTGCTCGCCAGTATGCACGCGATCATTCTGCGGCACGCCAATCCGCCGAATTTTTGACCGCTTGTGCCTCATTGCAGGCAGGAATCCGATTGCGCAAGATTCGCTCTCAAGTCGAATGTCGCAAGGCCGCTCGTGCGGTTGCCAGAGAGGCGCGCGGATCAAAGGCGGTCGGGAGGTTGATATCGAGAACCGGTGCAATGCAGGGAGGCATCTCGGGTCGAACTGCGCTCCCGCTCGTCATTGCCCAATACGACAGCCCGATCGGCCGGCGTGCTTCCATCGCGACTGCCCCCGCCTCTGCGCCGCCTGAGCGGGCAAGCCTCGCACGGTTCGAGACCGCGTGGCGTCGCATCGAAACGCAAGGCGGGCGGTTCAAGGCTTCAATCCGTGCGGTTCCCGTCCGACGGCTGGCGATGGCCGATCGCGGTGTTCATTCGATCTTAGCCCTCGTGGACGTATCGGCGGAATCAGGGCGAATTGCTCAACGCCCCTTTTACTGTTCCCGGCCTAGGCTGATCGAAAGGCAAAGAAGAGTAAGTATGAGTTAACCAAGGGGAGGTTGGAATGAAGGCAAAACTCACGCGCGACAGCGCGAGGGCGCTTGTCGACGCCGGTTACATGCCTTTGTCGCATTATATAGAGATGTTCGGTGAGGACGGTCCGCCAGAGACGATCTCGCCCAGCATCGTCCCGAAAAAACGGCGTAGCGCGCCGGCCAAAAAGCTCCCGGTCGAGGCAGGTCGGGTGAAGCACGACCGTCACTCACGCCGGCGTCCCTGACGATCGAGCGGGACGTGGTCGCTCGTATTTTCTTGCAAGAGGGGACTGGCGACCGCGCTCTGGACTTCGACCGAAGTCTTCCGGCCGCCCGTGCGAAGGCGGGCTGCGATGGCGTTCCGTAGCCGGACCTCGATCAGCTCATAGGTGATAGTCGAGGCAACGAACGAGGACAGCAGTCCGAGGGCGACGAACATGGGCCAAACCACCCATGATGAGTAGCCATGGGAAACCAGCCGTGCCCCGACAACCTGCAGCGGGTAGAGCGCGAACGGGTGAACGAGATACAGGCTGTAGCTGATCTTGCCGACGAATTGTGGTGCAGCTTTCGACAGCAACTGCGCAATGGTCGAGGCCGGGTTCAGGACTGTCGAAAACAAGATGAGGCCTGGAAGCAGCCCCAGGAACGGATGAACATACTCCAGCAGCATGTACGTCAATGCCAGGCACGTGAAGCTGAGCAGCAGTCCCGATGCGCCTCGCGCTCCGATGCGCAGGTCGATCGCCCTTAGCGCGAACCCGACCAGAAAATAGGCCGAGATCGGAAAGTAGAGAACGGTGATGGCGCCACCAAGCACGAGCAGGGCGGTAACCGGCCGGGAGCGCGTGGCGAAATAAAAACCCGCCGCGAACCACAAGTAGAAGACCCACTCATATGTCAGCGTCCATGCGTTCTGCTGCCCAAGCGGTAGATGCAGAACGTCGGGAAGGAAGAGCAGGTTCGCGAGGAAGATCTTCGCGTAGTCCAGCGCATCGATGCCCTTGAAGAATTTGTATCCGACCAGCGGCCCGATGGCGAAGAGCGCGAGATGAAGGATGACAAATACAGGAAGGATGCGCAGACAGCGGTCGACGAAGAATTTCGAGACCACCTGATGCCGGACCAGGCTGGCTGGGATCAGGTATCCGCTTATCATAAAGAACACTTCGACCCCGCGGCCGAAGGTTGCAATGGTCGCATCGAACCACGACGGCACCGGCGGCAGAAAGCCGGCGATGAGGGGCATGTCATAGAGATGGACGAGCAAGACGCTTAGCGCGGCAAGGCCACGCAGCCCTTGGATCGACGGTTCAAAAAGCTGAGCTTGGGCCGTAGAGCCGTGCGGCCCGAAGATATTGCGCCTGCTGTCGGATATCCTCTTGGCGAGATACTTCGCCCTCCCTGCGCCCAAAGGACGATCAAGAAGAGCCATCACCCGCTTGCAACCTTTAGGAGCTGCGGCGGCTGTCTGTTCGCATTGCGGTTCACATGCGGGAGCGGGGACGGCTTTCCAAAAACTTCGCTGAACGCCATCGTGATCACCAGTAGACCGCTCGCAGGGCCGTAGCCGAGAACGGTTATGGTGTAGAAATTCATCACAAAGATGGCAGTGAGCTTGTAGATGTCGCGGGTCCTTGCCACGGCCATGATCACGAAGATCACGAAGATCACGAAGATCGGACCGAACATCAGGTAGGTTCCGATGTAGAAATTATCCACGGGTACGTAATAGCTGGCCTTATTCGAGAACAGTTGCTGAGGATAGTTGAAGCAGCCCAGCCCGCAGCCGGTGAAGTATCCCAGAGGCATCAGATCGTTCATATAGACGAACGGCAGCTGCCAGCTGTTGTTGATGCGATCCTGCAGGCTGTACAGGCCCTTTGCGATCCTCCCCAGATTGGTCCCGCTGAACGCCAGCATCAAAGCAGCTGGGACGAGAAGGCAAAGGAAGGACCAGAGCGCGAGCGAACGAAGCGCAGCGAAACGATGTCGTTCGCCGAATGCGCGAACCAGCAGAAGGGCGCCCAGATAGATCACCAGGACGCCCAGCGCGGTCTTGTTGGTCGAGACCTGAATCGCATAGAGCGCGGGACCCGCCCAAAGCAGGCACCATAGCACGCTCTTGCGAATGGAGGTGAAGACATAGGTTATCAGGACGAAATATGCAGCCATGGTGCTGTCAGCGGCGAACCCTGAAATGCGACTTTCGCCGCCCGTCCACCAAAGTCGTGCCGCAGTTCGCGTCGCGCCGAAAGATTCGTAGGAGAAGGCGACCCATGGCAGCCGCGAATGCGCGGACCAAAAAATCCCGATCATCGACGCGAAGAAGAGAAAATATATGATGTTCAGCAGAACTTTTTGGTCCTTGAACTCGCGGCCGCAAAAGCAAAATCCGACAAAGGCGGGCGCGATCATCTTCATGGAAGAGGCCAACCCCTTCACCTCTCCAAGGAACACGTATCCGAGGAAGAGCGCGAAGGCCGTATACAGGACGAGCAGAATGGCGACGATGCTGCCTTGCTTGAACGCATATCTGTACGTGAATGCTCCGACGCAGGCGAATGCAAACACGTCGGGAACGAACCACAGAGCGTCCAGGTGAGTCAGACTCGCATAATAGCGGAAGACGCCGGCAAAAGCGTCGCGGCTGAAATAGAGCAGCACCGCGAAGCCTTCCAGGGTAGGCAGGGCCCAGGCCGCAGGTGTGACCTCGCGTTTTTCCGCTGCCAGCGTCGTTGGTTGATCCATCGTAGGGCCTTCGGTTAGATCGCGCGTCTTGTAAGGGACCAATATGACCCATCGGTAGCGTAGCAAATTGTCTCGATTTTGGTCATTCTACACATCTGGCTCAAATGATCGTCGATTCCGCAGCTTGCCTATAGAATTTTCAGTGCATCGTATATCCCGGTTCATCGCAGTCGCAGTCTTTGTAATAGTCCCTTTGCCGTTTGGGTCGGTCGATCTGATCTGGACCTGGATATGGACGTCGCTTCTGCTTGCGAGTCTGCTAACCGCCAATCTCTCCCGGGTTTGCAACTCGGATTTCTGGGTTATCGGGCCGACGGGCGCTGTTCTGCTGCTATTGTGTGCGCTCGCGGTTTTTCAGATCTTCCCCGGGGTCAGTGATGCGCTCGCTGATCCTTCCTGGCGGGTTGCCAGGGACATTGCGGGAGTGACGGAGCCGAACCGTATTTCAGCCACGGCATCGGTGCCATGGATCGGGTTCGGTTCTTGCTTGCTCTTTGTACTCGCGTTCTTGCGTGCCTATCTGCTTGCCACCGACGAGGAGGCGGCACGGCAGACGTTGAAAACGATCGCGTATGCGGGATTCGCCTACGCGCTATATGGCATCCTGGCGCATCTCGCGGCGCCGAGCGCGCTGCTCTGGAGGAGCAAGGAATACTATCTTCCTTATGCGACGGGAACGTTCGTGAACCGCAACACTGCTGCCGTTTTTTGGGGCAGCTGCTCGATCTTGTTCTTGGGCCGTCTTGCTCGGATTGCATCGGACGCTCTGGTTGCCAAGCAGCCGCGTCGGCACGGTTCGCGTTCATTTACAGACCATCCTGCCACCCTTGCTGGGGGCTTTCTGACATGTCTCGTCGCCACCGGCATGACCGGCTCTCGTGCCGGGGTTCTATTGACCCTGTTCAGCCTTGCCTGCCTCGCCAATCTCCATCTCATGCAACTTCGGTTCCAATCCAGGCATTACTGGCTGGGAGCGGGAGCCGTCGCGGCTGCAACCCTCGTGGGGTTCCTTCTGATCGGCGGAAGTGTTGTCGGCCGGGTTAGTCTGTTCGGCCTAACTGACGGTCAACGTGCCGAAGTCTATCGGACGGCACTGGAGATGTTGCGCGGGCATGAATTGCTCGGCATAGGCATTGGAAATTTCGAGACTGCATTTCCGCCTCACCGCCCGGCAAGTCTTGGCAGTCAGGGCATCTGGGACAAGGCGCACAGCACGCCGTTGGAAATGATGATTTCGGTCGGGCTTCCGTTGGGAGCGACAATTTGCGCCATCGCCGCTTTCTTCTGGGGGCGGATGCTCTGGGGGACTTTCTCGAGGCTGCGCGACCGAGACATTCCCGCCACCGCTGCCTCGGTGTTTCTGCTCGGGGTGTTGCATTCGTGTATTGATTTTTCACTACAAATTGCTGGATTTGCGGTGATATTCGCGGCAATTTCGGGCTGCGGCCTGGCTCAGTCGATATCCACGACCCGACGTCCGCAAAAAATTTAGGCAATTTACCACTCGTTAAATTTACTCAACCGCTCCCCGGGAAATCCTGTATGTCTAATCGATGTTTTTTCTTGGAAGGAATTGGGGTTTCCAGATGCGCATGATACCCGGTTTGGTGATTGCATTGCTGCTGGCGCCATCGACATCGAATGCGGCGACCGCCGTTGACGTGGCCTGCGTACCTCTTTCCGGAGGCGTGACCGCTGAAAAGGCAACTCAGTTTCTCGATAATCCGCCTGGGCTGTTGAGTGGAATCCCCGAGGGGGAAGAAGGCAGGCTGTCCGCAGCAATTCGAGACTTCGCCTCGATGCGCCCCGAGACGGTGGAGGGCATTGGATCGCTATCGAGCGCCAGTTCTCCGGCGCAGAACCGAGCGATTGGCGCTGGACTTGGAACGGCCGCATCGACATGCGTGCTCAGTCGGCCGACGACCGCCATGGCAATCCAGGCCGCTGTCCTGAAGACCGAGAATAGCGATCTCATTCAATCTTTCGTAAGCATCACCGGCGATGTCCCGACGAACGTCGTTCCCGGCTCCGATCCAAACGGGGATTCGATCTTTGGCGGCGGGCGCAGTACCTCTCCGGTCCAGTCCCCTGGCGCGGTAAGTACTTCCGTGAGCAGCACTTTTACTGCGGCCTCGGCTCCGGCTTCGACGACGTTCTTCTCGGCGGCCTCGGCCACCTCGATCAATCCGCTCGCGCAGACCAGCCCGACAAACTGAACGAAGCGAGCCATTTAGACGCAATTTTACGAAATTGCGCAATCGGGTCGAGAACTTTCGAGTCTACCGTCGAGCGATCGAATGTATCGCGGGAGGCGGTGATGAAGCATCTGGTTGCAGCTCTGTTTGTTCTAAGCTCTTCGTTGCCGTGCCTTGCGGTTGAGCAGGGAGCGAGCAAGGGAGTGTTCCTGAAGGAGGCTCAGAACGTTCTGGCTCCGTTGCAGTTTGTGAAATTCTGCATGAACTACTCGAGCGAGTGCGCGCAGAGCTCGCCTGAAGCGCGATTGCCGGCTCAGGATGTCGCTCTTTCGACCCTCGCCGAGGTCAACGCGAGCGTGAACCAAGCCATTTCGCCTGTGCAGAAATCAACCGATCCGCTGCTGGCGCGTTGGACGATCTCGCCTTCGTCGGGAGATTGCAACGACTATGCAATCACCAAGCGCCATCTGCTTCTCGCCAAGGGGTGGCCTGCGAGTGCCTTGCGTCTGGCGGTCGTCTATGCCCCCGCTGGAGGGCACCTTGTGTTGATCGTACGGTTGCAGGACGGTGACTATGTCCTGGACAATCTCGTGCCGGACGTGCGCGATTGGCGGAGATCGAGCTATCTATGGGTGTCGATGGAATCCGGCGAGGATCCTCGCTTTTGGGTTTCGATCGCCAAGCAAGATCACCGCGATTTTGCCGAGCTCGGGAACAGGTAAGGGCCGCCGCAAGCAGGGCGATCGGTTTTCTTTTGCAATGCACAAAGACTTGCCGTATTTATCCGTTAAGCGCGGATGATCCATGACATACGGTGAGACCAAGTGCTTCGTAGAGACCGCAATCGCCTGTTGTGCCTTTATTCGCGTACTCCGATCTTGGTGCGATCGCTCCTGGCCGTGGTGTGCTTCACACTGGCTGGTGCGCCGTCGGCAACGGCACATTGCCTGCCGTTGCTGTTGAGGACTCCGCCGGTCGAGCTTCGCGTTTTTGCGGCCGATCCGGCGCATCTTTTGAAGTACGCGAACAACGACAAGACCAAGCTCGAGGACAAAGTAACGGAGTATTTGGCCACCGACCCCGATCTGCTGCCCCAGATTGCAAAATTGATTTCATTGGCTCCAGGGTCGAATCGGTCGGCAATCGGACGCGGGCTTGCTCGAGCGGCACAGCATTGCGGCCCGATCGAGCCCAAGGTCGTGCAGAGCATCATCGATTTTGTACGAAGATCGCAGGACTCGTCGGTGAGCGCCGGATATGCGTCGATTGAGAGCGACGCACCTGTTCCGATTTCGGCGCCGAGCAAGCCGGTCGCCCAGTCCAACTCGTTATTCGAGGGAGAATGGAACATGGATGTCGGCAATCCGTTCGCCCCCGTCCCGCTTCCTCTCGAACTGCCGCGGTAGCGCAGCATGTATCAGCCGCGAAATTCTTTCGAGCCTGGGCAGTCTTCGTCGTTTCCGCTCAACACCGCCGTTTTGACGTTCGAGCGGACGCTCGACATTGTGCGCCGGCAGTGGCCGTTGATCGCCTCTGTCGTGGGCTTCTGTCTGGCTGTGGTGGTGGCGTACGCCCTGACGGCCACCCCTTATTACACGAGCTCCGTCAGTATTCTCGTGGATACCCGTCAAGCGGTTATGAACAAATCGACGGACGCGGCGAACAGCACGCTGATTGATCCCGGCTTCGTCGAGAGCCAAGTCGAAATTCTCACGTCCGACGACCTGGTGCGCTCGGTCGTAGATACGTTGAACCTCACCAGCGATCCTGAATACGTCCAGGGGGACATGATCTCCTACGTGGTTGGCTCAATCACCAATCTGCTCGGTCTCGCCGAGCCGGAATCCAAAGATTTTGTGAAGCGGATGGTGGTCGCCAGCCTCAAGAAAAATCTGAAAGTGGAGCGGGTCGGCGTCACCTATGTGCTGACAATGTCGTTTCGATCGACCATGCCTGAGAAGGCGGCGAAAATTGCGAACGCCCTGGCAGATGCGTACATGACCAGCGTCCTGGAAGCCAAGTACCAGTCGACGAAGCGAGCGAGCGAATGGCTGCAAAGGCGAAGCACTGAGCTGCAGCAGCAGGCGATGGAAGCCGATCGGGCGGTTCAGACGTTCAAGGCTGAAAATCACATCGTTGGGACGAGCAAGGGCTTGATGAACGAGCAGCAGCTCTCCGACGTCAATACGCAATTGATTCAGGCTCGCGCCAGCACCGCGGAGGCCAAGGCCCGGCTCGACAGAATCAACGCGATCACCGACCAGGACCTTGCTCAACCGACGGTGACTGACGCTCTTAGCAACACCGTGATTACGCGACTGCGCGCGCAATATCTCGATCTCGCCGCGCAGTATGCGGATTGGTCGAACAAGTACGGCAAGGAGCACCAGGCGTCGGTCAACCTGGCTTCCCGCATGCAGGAACTGCGGCGGGCGATAAAGGACGAGGTCAGGCGCATCGCCGATGCCTACAAGAGCGATTACGAGATTGCGCGAAGCAGGGAAAGTTCGCTCGAAACGGACCTTAACAAGCTCGTGGGCGAATCCGGCAGCGCCAGTCAGGCCCAGGTGAAGCTGCGCAATCTGGAGAGCGCCGCCGACACCTATCGGACGCTGTACAACAACTTCCTTCAGCAATTGCAGGAAGCGACGCAAAACCAGAGCTTCCCGATCAGCGAAGCCAGGATCATCAGCACGGCTCAGAAACCGGACAAGAAGAGCTGGCCGAGAACGGGGCTGCTGCTCCTGGGCGGGCTGATCGGAGGCCTGTGCTTCGGTCTCGGTGGTGCCGTCGGCAAGGAGTTGCTGACCGAGGTCCTGCGGACGCCATCTGAGGTCGAGACTGAGACAGCGCTGCAATGCCTTGGCACGCTGCCTGAGCTTCGTCCGGAGGCGTCGGATGGTTCGTCGTCGGACACGCGCGGGGCGGCGCTTACGCGATATGCGCTCGAGCATCCGTTCTCGCGGTTTGCCGAAACGCTTCGCAACATCAAGACCGCCGTCGACCTGTCGCGTCTGACGAGAGAGACGAACGTCATTGCCGTCGTCTCGTCACTTCCAAAGGAAGGAAAGACGACCGTTGCCGCGAATCTGGCGCATCTGGCCGCTCTCGCAGGGCATCGCGCATTGCTGATAGATGGCGATCTGCACACTCAGACATTGACCCGGAAAATCGCTCCCGGCGCCAAGTCTGGTCTCGTCGAGGCCCTCGCGGAGCCGGGGCAGTTCGAGCAGCACATCCAGGTCGACCGGCAGTCCAATCTTCACTTTCTGCCGTCGGTCGTGCGGGCGCGGCTGGTCAATTCGGCTGATTTGCTGTCTTCCCAGGCGATGTCGGATTTTCTCAAATCGGCGAGAAAAAAATACGACTACATCTTTGTCGACCTCGCTCCTGTGCTTCCCGTGACGGACGCCAAGGCGGTCGGACATTTGGTCGACGCCATCGTTTATGTGGTTGAGTGGGGCAAGACCCGCCGTGCGGCGGTGAACGAGGCCATCGTCGATCTTGAAGTGTTCAGAGGCAAGATCGTCGGTATCGTGCTGAATCGAGCCAATCCGAAAACGCTGAAGCGAATTGAGTCGTACAAGGGGCGGCACTATTCCGACTATTACGTCGAGCAGGCCTGAGAACAAGCACGGGTCCCGCCGCCCGTCGGCAGTATATGCAGCCATCATCAACGTCGTAGTCGCTGCGACGGCACTGGTCTGGCTGCTATCGGCTGCGAGTTATACATTTCGGCCCACGTTGCAGGATCTGGCCGAGCGTTTGAGCCGCGGCGAGAACTACGACAATGAGGTGCTCGAACGTATTGCGGCCCGTTACGACGACGCCTCGGGGGCATTTTGCGATCCCCGGCAGCGTCGCAACCTGCTGCTGGTCAATCTGCGGCTCCTGAGCAATCACCTCGAATCCGGCAACGTCGATTCGCTTGATGCGAGCCTGGAGAACGTGACGCGCTCGGCCAAACACCTGATCGCGTGCTCGCCCTCGGAATCGATCGCTTGGCTGGCGTTGTACTGGGCTGAAATTCGAGCCGCAGGCTTTGGCCCGACCGCGGTTTCCTATCTCACTCAGTCGTATCATTTCGGGCCGCATGAAATCTGGGTGCAACTTTTCCGCGCGCCGCTTGCGCTGCGCGCCTACAGCTTCCTGCCGGAAGACCTCAAGCGACAGACACGCGCCGATTTCGACGACATCGTTGGCGCCCGTCTCTTTCCAACGGCCGTTCTGATGTACCAGGCCGCATCACAAGCGACCCAAGCCGTGCTGCTCGAGGGCATGTGCGACGATCCGATCGAGGTGAGACTCATCTTCCGTCGCTTCGCCGAAGGTCGCGGGCTGCGCATCGCGCATGCGTGCTTTGCCGAGCCCGACCATCCAGCCCGCGGATAGTATTTTGCAAAGAAATGGCCGACGACGACCGCTTCTCGCCGTCGCGCGTGGAGCGCCGGCCTTTCGAACTGGCCCCCTGAGCTGCTGCTCCACATCGTGCATGCATCGCCATCGCGGCACGTCCGTCGCCGGACGATGGAGCGGAATGCCGCTCTCAATGCATGAAACGGCCGCAAAGCCGAGCCTTGCTTCGGACGTATCAGTCTGGCATTGCAGTGCGAGATGGATGAGGCGACGAGTTGATCATGGCTCCTGTGATTGTCACCGGTGCGGCCGGTTTTATCGGTATGCATCTATCTGAACGCCTCCTCGCGCGCGGAGAGGATGTGGTCGGCATCGATGCGATCACGGCCTACTATGATCCAGCTTTGAAACGCGCTCGACTTGACCGCCTGCAACGGTATCCCGGATTCAAGTCTTATGAGACGGACCTTGCCGATCCCGACGCCACGGCGCGGGTCTTCGAGGATGTGCGGCCCGACCGCGTGGTGCATCTGGCGGCGCAGCCCGGCGTGCGCGCGTCGATCGATGATCCCATCACCAGCATCCGCGCCAATTGTGACGGCTTTGTCACCGTGCTCGAAGCCGGCCGGCGCCACGGTTTGGCGCATCTCGTCTACGCTTCGTCGAGTTCCGTCTACGGCGCCAATCGCACCTTGCCGTATTCGACCGAGCATTCGGTCAACCATCCGGTCAGCCTCTATGCCGCGAGCAAGAAGGCCAACGAGCTGATGGCGCACACGTTCGCACATGTTCACAAGCTGCCGGTGACCGGCCTTCGCTTCTTCACCGTCTACGGTCCGTGGGGCCGGCCCGACATGGCCGCCTATCTGTTCACGCGCGCGATCTTCGCGAACCAGCCGATCAAGATTTTCAATAATGGCGATATGTGGCGCGATTTCACCTATGTCGACGACATCGTCGAGGGCGTGATCCGCACGCTCGATCGGCCTGCGACGCCGAATCCGGCGTGGAATGCCGAGCAGCCGGAAAACTCGACCAGCTATGCGCCGTACCGCGTCTACAACATCGGCAACAACAGGTCGGTCAAGCTGATCGAGTTCGTCGAGACGCTCGAGAAGATCATCGGCAAGCCTGCGATCCGCGAGCTTTTGCCGATGCAGGCCGGCGACGTCCTGGAGACGCGCGCCGACATTTCCGCCCTCCAGCGCGACGTCGGCTTCGCGCCGTCGACGCCAATCGCGGAAGGCCTCGCGCGTTTCGTCGAATGGTATCGAAAGTACCACGGCGTCTGATCGCCGAAGCGAACGGCAAGACACGAAAAAAATCGGGTGGCGACGGTTAAGGTTTGTTCAGTTCGCGCAGCATCCTGCCCTAATGTTGGGCGAGCGGCCGGGTAGAGAAATGGTCTAGGGTGTTCAGTGGAACATCCGTCTTCAACGGAAAGAGTTTTTCATGCGAATCGCGATGATCGGAACGGGCTATGTGGGACTGGTGTCCGGAGC
>NZ_JALJRD010000001.1:0-926856 GCF_024519875.1 Bradyrhizobium sp. Bra64
GACAGCGGGAGGTTTCCGAAAGAGCTCGGCCTGCATGGTTCGAGACGCCCGCTTTGGCGGGCTCCTCACCCTGAGGGTCTGATATCTCACCGCAAAACGCCACCTCATCCTGAGAGCCCGCCGTAGGCGGGCGTCCGCAGGCAAGCTGCCCGCCACGCTTTTCTTCATATGCGATTCCCCTGCCCTTCAGGGGAGGGTGCAGAGTCTCGTCTCGCTGAATTCTACTTCGCCGCTTCCGCGGCCATCACCGGGCGCACCGGATCGCCTTCGCGCAACAGCGCGCCGGCGCGGGCGACGATGACGTCGCCGTCGTTGAGGCCGTCGCGAACCTCGATATTGCCGCCCGACATCAGCCCGACCTCGACCCGCTTGGTCTCGACGCGGTTGCGGCGGATTACCTGCACGACGGTGCCGGCGGAGGAATATTGCACGGCCGTCAGCGGCACGGCGACGTTGCAGCTCTGCCCGCTCTTGATCAGAGCGCGCCCGCTCGCATTCAGCAACAGCCGCTTCTGCGAGGAGATGCCGATATAGACCATGCCTTGCTGGATGTTCGGCTCGACGGTCGGGCCGATGCGGCGCACCTTGCCGTCGATGTCGCCGGCGCCGGCGATGCGCACCGTCGCCGTCTGGTTGATCGCGAGCTTGCGCACGTCGCTGGTCGCGACGAGGGCGACGAGATCGTATTCGCTGCGCGCCACGATCGTGAACAGTGCCTCGCCCTTGGCCGAAGCGAGATTGCCGATCTGCGCGGTCGAGGTCGCGATCACGCCCGCCACGGGTGCGGTGACCTGAAGCGTGCCGCCTTCCGGCAGCGCCAGCCGCGCCAGCACCTGTCCGGCCGTGGTCGTCTCGCCGGCTTCCGCCAGCACCTCCGTCACCTTCAGGCCCGGGCGCTCGGGCCGCACCGAGGTCACCTCGCGCGCGATGGTCGTGCCGGTGGCCTCGACGATGTCGGAGAAGCAGGATTTCGCGACCTTCAGCACCGTGACTGCCGGCCCCTTGGGCGCGTCGTCATCGGCGGCGGCAGCCGGATATTGGCCGAAGACGAGCACTCCGGCGATGGCTGCGGGAAACAGGCTTCTAACAACGGAACGGGGCAAATCGCGCATCGGGAATTCCACGGGAGCTATGCCTCCAATCGATAGCAGATGGCAGCGGCCCGGACTACGGCAGCGTTGTCCCAAAGCGGGATGCCTCGCCGCCGCCGGCTGCCGCGGCAAGTCCTTGATTAGTCGCGCGATCGGAGATCAGGTTCGCTCGCCGCCGGGCAGGGCGTCGTGGTCGCACAGCCTGTGGTTCGAGATGGGATGGAACGGTTCGTCTTCGAGCCGCCGGTCAGCCTCGGCGATCTCCGAGCAGCTTGCCGGTGGCACGGTCGATCAGATGCAGCCGCGTACAGGCCGGGCAGGACACCGAAACGTGCGTGAGATCGGCCGGCTCGTCGCCAAGCCGATGCTGCACGTTCATGCCGGTCTGAGGGCACTTGAAGACAATATGGCGGTCCATCGCCGCCATATGACGACAAGACGGTGACTTTGAAATTACGGATGTTTACTTAGGCCGGCCCGCGATCCCTCACGGCAGGCTCAAGAACTCCACCCAGTTCGGCTTCTTGCCGGTGGCGTAGGATTTCAGCTTGCTGAGCGCGCCGCTGCTTTGGTCGATGGCATAGACCGTCATGCTGTCCGAGAGCTCGCCGACCGCGGCGAGGTAGCGCCCGGTGGGATCGATGTGGAAGCCGCGCGGCTGCTTCTCGGTCGGCACGCTGCCGATCGTGGTCAGCTTGCCGCTGGTTGCATCGACCTTGTAGGCGGCGAGTGTGTTGGTGGTGCGCTCGGAGGCGTAGAGGAAACGGCCGTCCGGGGTGATGTGGATGTCGGCGGCCCAGGGCTTTCCGGTAAATCCTTCGGGCAAGGCGGTGGTGCGCTGGATCTCGTCCCATGCGCCGCCCTTTGCCTCATAGGCGAACGCCGCGACGTCGCCGTTCAGCTCGTGGACGAGATAGATGAACTTGCCGTTGGGGTGGAACACGAAATGCCGCGGCCCCGATTTCTCCGGCACCTTGTGCGCCGGCGGATCGTTCGGCGTGAGCGTGCCGGCCGTGGCATCGAACGCGAAGGCCAGCACCTGGTCGGAGCCGAGATTGGTCGCGAACACGTAGCGATTGTCGGGCGAGGGCAGGAAGGCGTGGGCGTTCAGCCCGGTCGGGATCACCTGCTTCGGCTCGCCCGCGACGCCGCTGGCGAGCAATGGATTGAGCGCGACCTTGTTGCCGCCATAGGACGCGCTGAACAGGAATTTGCCGGTGCGGTCGATGGCGATATTGGCCATGCTGTCGGCGAGCGGGCCGTTGCCGATATGGCTGAGCTGGCCGGTCTTGGGATCGATCGCAAAGCTCACCGCGAGGTACGGCTGCGAGCGGACACCGGCGATCAGCACGCGATGGTCGGGCGTGATCGCGAGCGGCGTCGAGGGGCCGGGCTTTTCGACGCCGGTGAAGGCGGCCGTCTGCACCGGCATCATCTCGCCGTTCTCGGCCATCTTGAACACGCTGATGTCGTTGCTGTCGGCGTTGCCGACATAGGCGAAGGTCTCGGCCATGCCGGCGCGGACTCCAGAAATGAGAGTGAGGAAAGCGAGGGTGGTGGCGATCGCGGCGCGTGGCGCGGCGGATGCGATGCGTCTGGTCGGTCTCGACATGGGGTCCTCCTGAAAGCCGGTGCGGCATTGTTGTTTTGAAGGCGAGGATAGCGGGTGCTGCCTCGCCGCACCAAATTCCAATTGGGATCGATCGATGCCGAAATCGTATCGGTGGGCGGGTTATCGCACCGCTGCTGTGCGGGAGGGCAGATGCGGAACGGACGGGCGGTCGGGCGGCCCGAGCACGGTCCACACGGTGAGCGCGAGCAGCGCGCAGGTCAGGACAGTCCAGGCGACGAGTCGCTTCCGCATCAGCCGAATCCGTCCCTCAAATGGATCCCCCCGGGGGGCGCGGCGTCATCCTGCACTGCAAACCGCGGCGATCCTATGAACTCGTTCACAGGCCAAAACAGCCGGGCGTCCATGCGAACCAATGCCGCGCGAACGCATTGACCCGGCATGCCCCGTGAAAACGATCTGGAAGGTAAGCCCGACATGGGCGGCAAGCATGGCGGTCAGGCCGGCCAGCCCAAGCCGCCGCCGCGCCCGCGCGCGGGTCCGCGTGATGAGGACGTCGTGGCAAAGCGCCACACCGGTCAAACCGATCGCACGCCGCCGCCGACCAACAAAAAATAGCGCCCTCGCCCGCGCCGCGCGCGCATCGGGAACGGCAGGGTCGACTTGCCGTTACCCTGATCCCGCGGGCGAAGGCGATCGAAACGGAGGCTGGCACGTGTTTTGGATTTATTGGGACACCGCCTGGTCGCTCATCATCAGCGGCATCATGTTCGCCACCATCGTCACCCATCCCGACGCCGAGTTCGCCGAGATCCGGGCGGCCAGGCAGGCCAAGTAAGCGCGAAGCAAACGCGCGCCGCCCGGTTCAACGGCGCATCGTTGCATGCTGCGCCGCGCCCCGGGACACGAGGGTTCATATCTCAAATCATGCTGCCGGCCGGGGTCCAGCCGTCTCAGCCGGGCGATAACCGCAAGGTCCGAGGTTTGATCCTGTTTTTCCGAGAGGGCGCGCACTCATGTTTCAACGAGTCCGCGCCCTGCTTGGGCGCTAGCCTGAGAGGCGGTCAGTAGTCCCAGAACACCGGCACCCAGCGGAAGGCATCGCCGTCGGCGGCGACCCGGCCCACCGACGGGAACGGCAGGTGGGTGGCCACCAGCATCTCGCCGCTCTCGGCAAGCTCGCGCAAGAGACGGACACGAACCCGTGCCGCCTGCTCGGGGTCGTGCTCGAAACCATTGTGCCAGTCGGGTTGCTCGAACCCGACGGCAAACACGGCGTCGCCGGCGAATGTCAGCGCGTCACCGCCGGACGCCATGCGAACCACGCTGTGTCCGGGGGTATGGCCGCCAGTGCGACGGGCGATGACGCCAGGCGCAATTTCGTGCTCGTCATCGAACAGCCGCAGCTGACTGCCGTACTCCTTCACGAACCGCTTGGCGGTCGATCGCAGCGCGTCCGGGAATCCTTCCGGCATGGCAGTGCGGGAGAAATCGGGCGCCTCCCAGAACTTGACCTCGGCGGCCGCGACGTGGATCCGCAGGTCCTTGCGCAGCTGTTCCTTCACTCCGTCGACGAGCAGCCCGCCGATGTGGTCCATGTGCAAATGGGTCAGCACCAGATCGGTCACGGACGCAAGATCGATCCCGGCCGCCGCCAGTCGCTTGATCAACTGTCCGGCTCGCGGCAAATGCAGGTTCGGGTCGGAGCCCAGCCCAGCGTCGATGAGGATGGTCTTGCCGCCGCTGCGGACCATGACCGCGTTCAGCGCCCAGTCGAAAGCGTCCTGCGGCAGGAACATGTCGTGCAGCCAGGCCGCGCGGACCGCCGGATCGGCGTTGTGCGCCAGCATCGTAGTCGGGAGCGGCAGCACGCCATCGCTGACCACCAGCACGTCGATCTCGCCGATCCGCAATGCGTAGCGTGACGGCACCAGCTCTTCGGGGCCCGATGAGCGGGGATATGAGGTGTTGTGCAGATTCATGTTCGTCTCCGGTTTCAAGGATAGAGGCTTCCGGCTGGTCCTGGTCGAGCAGGCCGCGCCGCCGGGGAGAGCGCGGCCCTTATTGCTTCGCGCGTCAGAGGCTGGTCACGCGCTCCGGATCGGCCGAGGCGAGGGCGGCGGCGCGCTCGGCCTTCGGCGGGTAGATCCAGACGGTGTTGATCTCCCGCTTGGTCTTCTTGGCGACGTCGCCGACCATCTCGACCGTGCGCTCCCAGCCGCGCGTGAACAGCGCACCGGCCTCGCCGAGGTCGAGGCACGTGACGTAAGCCTTCTGGTGGTAGGGCCTGGTCGGAACGCCGAGCAGCTCGGCAGCGGCGTTGTTGCCGGCAAAGGCGCCCATCCTCGTGGCGTGCTGGCACGACATCAGCGCGTGATTGCCGTCGTCGTCGCACGCGGCACGCGCGGCATCGCCGGTGGCGAAGACGCCGGCGACACCGGGCACGCGCAGATCGCGGTCCACCAGCAGCCGGCCGAAACTATCGCGCTCGGCGGGGATCTGCGCGGTCAGCGGCGCGGCGCGAATACCCGCCGCCCAGATCATTGTTTCGGTTTCGATGTGCTCGCCGTTCGACAGCGTGACGCCGGATTGATCGAGCGAGACGATGCCGGCGCCGAGCCGTGTCTCGACGCCGAGCTTGCGCAGCGCTTCCGCGATGAGAGGGCGGGGGCCTTCGCCCATGTCGGGCGCGATCGCATTGTTGCGCTCGACGATGACGATGCGGAGCCTGGCATCCTTGCCGAAGATTCCGCGCAGCCGCGACGGCATCTCCGTTGCCGCCTCGATGCCGGTGAAGCCGCCGCCGGCGACGACCACCGTATCGCGTCCGTTCGCGGCGGGCCGCGTCGGAAGATTGTGCAGATGCTTGTCGAGCGCAACCGCATCATCGAGCGTATCGACGCTGAAGCCGTGCTCGGCGAGACCCGGGATGTTCGGACGGAACAGCCGGCTGCCGGTGGCCACGACGAGGCGGTCGTAGGACAGGGTCTTTCGCGGGCCGTTCGGAACCGTGATCTGCACCGTTCGAGCCTCGGTGTTGATCGTCTCGGCGCTGCCCTGGATGTAATCGACGTCGATCGCCGTGAGGACATCGAGCAGCGGCGCCGTCAGGGTTTCCGGCTTCGGCTCGTAGAGCCGCGGACGGACCACCAGAAAAGGCTCCGGTGCGACCAGCGCGATCTGGAGATCCTGCGGCGAGGCGCCCTGGATGTCGCGCAGGCGGGCTGCGGAGAGGGCGGCGTACATGCCGGCGAAGCCGGCGCCGATGATGATGATTCGCATCGATTTTCTCCTTGTTTGCTTTTCGAAAGGCCGCGTGCGACCGCGCTACTGCGTTGAGGGCAGCGTCCGACGACGGCATGTGGGTGCGAGGTGGATCGCGCCTCTTAAGGCGCGCTGCAGCGTGCCAGCGGCGAGCCCGGCGGCCGGCCGTAGCCGAAGACGACAGGCTGAGGCTCATTTCGGCCCCAGTCCTGATAGGGAAGGCCGGGATCATTTCGGGTCATGATGGACGGCGGCGGATGTGTCGGGTGCATGGCGTACGCGGGCACTTCAACCTCCTCGCCGGTCGCCGACGTGAAGCGAACGGCCAGCGAGAGTCCGTACAGGGTTGCGGTCGCAAGGCGTCGGTGGCGAGCCGCGATCACCTGTCGGCTGACGAAGTCTTTCCAAATCATCTTGGGTCTCCATCGATTGCTCTGGACATGGTGATGATGTAGCCGACCGGATTTGCCGCTGCGCCAGAGCGATTGCCGCGGTTGCAGCGCGATTGCTGCCAACGCCTGCGCCTGCGCCAGTCGCTCGGGGTCTCGCCGGTCAGCTTCCGGAACGCCGCCGCGAACGCCGTCTGCGAGGAATAGCCGAGCGCGGCCGCGATCGAGGCGACCGTTTCGCGGTCGTCGCGCAGCATGTTCATGGCCATCCCGAGCACGCGCGCCATCTCCGCATCGGCGGTGCGCCGCTCGCATGTCGGGCGGTTGTCGGGCTGCGCGTAAGGCGCAGGCGGCGAGCCCTTGTGCGAGGAATCGCGCATGAGTGAGGTGGTCTCGGTCATGGTGTGGCTCTCCTGATCATCCCGAGGTTTCGATCAGTCGTCCGAATTTGTACGGAACGGCGCTTGTTCTAGGCGCCGCGAACGCCAAGCGTATTTCCTGAATCGGCCATGCCTTGTCCGATCCTGCGCCAAGCCGAGGCGCGCTTGCGCGAACGCACGGCGGGCGGCCGATGCGGGACGGATGCTTTAAGAAAACAGGTGAGGCAGGCTGTCACATGGATGGAGCTTGCCCGATTCCGCGATAGATCCCGCAGATGGACGGTGCGGCGATGGTTGCGCGCCGCTAGGCCGCCGCCGCCTGCGCCGAGAGCAATTGCTTCAGCTTCGCCGCGGGCACGGCCGGGCTGAACAGCCAGCCTTGCATCTGGCTGCATCCGAGCTGGCGCAGCACTTCGCGCTGCGCCTCGGTCTCGACGCCTTCCGCGGTCGTCACCATGTGGCGCGCGGCGGCCATATGCACCACGGCCTGAACGATCGGCGAGGAATCCTCCGACTGGCCGATGTCGCTGATGAAGCTGCGGTCGATCTTGATCTTGTCGAAGGGGAAGCGGTGCAGATAGCTCAGCGACGAATAGCCAGTGCCGAAATCGTCGAGCGCGATGCGCACGCCGAGCTCGCGCAGCTGCTGCAGGACCGTCAGTGCCTCTGCGTCGTCGCGAATGAGGACGGTCTCGGTGATTTCGAGCTCGAGCCGTCCGGGCGCCAGCCCCGACTCCGCGAGCGCGGCGGCGACCTTGAGCGCCAGCGTCCGCGAGCGGAACTGCACGGGCGAGACGTTGACCGCGATGTGGATCTGGCCGGGCCAGCTTGCGGCCTCGAGGCAGGCCTGCTTCAGCACCCATTCGCCGATCTCGCCGATCAGGCCGGTGTCTTCCGCGACGGGAATGAAGTCCGCGGGCGAAACCATGCCGCGTTCGGGATGGCGCCAGCGCAGCAGCGCCTCGCAGCCGTTGACGACATTGGCCGCGAGATCGACCAGCGGCTGGTAGTGCACCTCGAACTCGCCGCGGGCGAGCGCCTGCCGCAGATCGAGCTCGAGCTGCCGGCGCTCCCGCGCCTTGGCGTCGTATTCGGGGGCGAACACGCGGTAGGTGCGGCGTCCCTCGGACTTGGCCGCGTACATCGCAAGATCGGCGCGCTTGAGCAGATCGTCGAGATTGTCGCCGTGTTCGGGCGCGATCGCGATGCCGATGCTGGCATCGGTCGGGATCTCCTGGCCGTTGCAGTTCACCGGCGCCCGCAGCGCCTTCAGGATCTGCTCGGCGAGCGCCGTCAGCTCGTCCTGGTCGCTGGTGCCGGCCTTGACGATGGCGAATTCGTCGCCGCCGAGCCGGGCGACGAGATCGTTGCCGCTGACGCAGGCGCGCAGCCGGTTCGCGACCTGGCGCAGCAGCTCGTCGCCGGCCTCATGGCCGAGCGAATCGTTGACGCCCTTGAACTCGTCGACGTCGATGTAGAGGATCGCGAACGGCTTGCCTTGGGCAAGCTCGGCGATGCGCCGCTCCAGATGGCCGCGCATCAGCACGCGGTTGGGCAGGTCGGTCAGCGCGTCGTAATGCGCCAGGTGAGCGATGCGCTCGTCGGCGCGGAGACGCTCGGTGGCGTCGTCATGGGTCGCCAGCCAGCCGCCGCCCGCGGCGGGCTGGTTCTTGATCTCGATCAGGCGGCCGTCGCCGGTCTCGACGATGGCGCTATGGGTCTGCTCGACACTGTTCAAGATGCCGTCGCAATAGGCGTCGACATCGCCGTCGAAGGACCCGGTGTCGTAGCGGTGCTGGATCACGTCGCGGAAATGGGCGCCGGGCTTCACGACGTCGGCCGACAGTCCGTACATCTCGATGTAGCGGCGGTTGCAGACGATCAGCCGCTCGTCCTGGTCGAACATCAGCAGGCCCTGCGTCATCGTGTTCATCGCGGTGTCGAGCCGCTGCTTCTCCACCGAGAGGCGGTGCGTCACCTGGCGGAAGATCAGGAACAGAGTGAGCACGAGCAGGCCGATCGACAGCACGGCAACGGCGACGAAGAACTTGGTTTGCGTGCGCCAGGTGGCGAGCGTCGCATCGAGCGACTTGGTCGCGACCACGACCAGCGGCTCGCCGGTCAGCATGCGCGAGGCGACGATGCGCTCCTTGCCGTCCACCGGGCTTGCTAGCTGGGTCGTGACGAAGGTGCGCTCGAAGATCGCCATCTGCTCGCGCGTGCCGTTGCGGAAATTCCGGCCGATCATCGTATCGACATGCGGAATGCGCGCGAGCAGCTGGCCGTTCTGGTGGTGCATCGCGATCGAGGATTCCTCGCCGAGCCCGCTCGAGGCGAAGAAGGATTCGAGCTGCTCCGGCGTGATCGCCCGCGAGACCAGCCCGAGAAATTCGCCGTGCGGGCCGGAGACGCGGCGCGCGAACACGATCGCCGGTCCGCTGCCGAACCGGCCGGGCACCACCTCGACCTCTTCCTGCGAAGCCGGATCGTTCTTGAGGCGATTGAAATAGCCGCGGTCGGCGACCGAAATATCGGCGACCGGCCAGCGCCGCGACGAGTTGATCAGCAGGCCCTCGGCATCGAACACATTGGCGCCGGCGACGTCGGACCAGCCGCTGGCTTTCGCGCGCAGCACCTCGTGCATGGCGAGCGTGCCCATCTCGCTGCGGAAGACGTCGGCGGATTCGATGCCATGGCTTTCGAGTTCCGCGATGACGCTCTTCTGCAGCACCGCAAAATCCTCAAACTCACGGTCGAAATGATGGGCGAGCAGGCGGACGGAATTCTCCAGGCTGTCGCGGCCGCTCTCGATCGCATTCTGCCGGAAGCGGTCGACGGTGAGCGCGGTGCCGATGGCCATCGCGACCATCAGCACGAAGCCACCCGCGATCAGCCATGTCAGCGGCGCTCCGCGCCAGCGGCGCAGCAACCCGCGCATGCGCGCGGTCCATCGGATCGATGTGCCCATCCAGCCCTCCCGTGGGATGCAAGATGCGGCAAAACCGACAAGACCTCGTTACCAGCGAGGGTTAGGAAAACATGAATCGGAATGGAATCAGGGGGTTGGTTCCCTCGCAGCGGAACTTGCCGTTGGGCGATGGCTGCCTCACCGGCGGATTTCCCATTTCAACGCGTCCGCATTGGTCTTGGCGAACATCGCCGGCACGTCGAAGGTCCCGGTCTTGAGATCGTAGCGGCATTTCCAGTCGGCCAATCCCTTCACGGCGACGTTCTTCGGATGCTTGTCCATCTCGCCCGACAGCGAGATCACGAGGTAGCGGTTGTTGGGCCAATCGACGCCGAGCCAGCGATAGGCTTCTTCGGTGCCTTTCACCAGATTGGCCGAGATGTGGTAGTCGAGCTTCATCTTCCGGGTGTCGGGCCGGCTATGGAAATAGGCCCAGGCCAGATCGCTGAGCGAGGTCTTCGTCGCGCTGACGAAGGACCCCTTCCCGGCACGGTAGAGATAGAGGTCCTGCTCGCCCGAGCCGGTCTTCTGCATCCGCACCAGCCATTGCGAGTCGCTGGTGAAACGGAAGCCGGCCGGATAGCCCTGCTCCGGCTTCAGCTCGGTCATGTCTTCGCCGTGCCGCGCCCAGACCTGCCATTTGACGTCGAAATCGCCGCCGTCCTTCATGTACTGCTCGAGCCGGGTGGCCTTGTCGGGCGAGGTGAAGGCGAGTTCGGCATCGTCGGTGAGGGCGAATCCCGGCGGCGGGCCGGATGCGGCGAGCGCGGGCGATGCGGCCAGTGTCAGGGCAAGCGCCAGCCATTGTGCGGGGCGGCAAAATGCGTTCACGGGGAAATTCCTCAAGAAAAAAACTGCCGCGACGCGGCCTCGGCCATATGACGCCGGCGGGGTGGCGCCGGTTCATCCCCTGGCGACCCGGCCATCATCCTATCGACCGTCTTGCTGCCGTAGCCAAATCGGCGCAACTTGGTATCTTCCGCTGATTTACATGGTTCTTTCTGATCAAGGTCCGTTTCCGATGGTGACCGCGTCCAAGGCCTTCATTGCATTTTGTCTGCTTGCCGTGGGCGGCGCCGTGCTGGTGATCGGTCCCACCGAGCTGCGCCGTCTGCTGCCGGGCGGGACGAAGACCGGCACCGTCGTCGCCGCCAAGCCGGAGGCCAAAGCCGAACCCAAGGCCGGACTAAAGGCAGAACTCAAGGCCGAACCCAAGGTTGACGCCAAAGTCGAACCCAAGCCGGAACTCAAGCCGGAACAGCCGAAGCTCGCCGCCGCTGCGCCGCCGGCACCCGCCGCGTCGCCGGCGCCGGCCTCCGAGCCGAAGGGCGCGCTGGCCGAGACGCAGAAGCAGGTCACGGCCGCGCTCGCCGATCTTGCACCGGTCAAGCCGCTGCCGGCGGTTGCGGACCCCGGTCCCCGTTTCGACGTCGCGCGCGTCGACGATCACGGCGAGGCGGCGGTGATCGCGGGCCAGGCCGCGCCGGGCGCAAAGGTCGAGCTGCTGCGCGACGGCCAGCCGCTTGATTCCGTGGTCGCCGATGCCTCGGGCCAGTTCGTGATGACGCCGCCGCAGCTTCCTGCCGGTTCCTATGAGCTGACCCTGCGGGCGAAATCGCCTGACGGCACCGTCACGCAATCCGCCCGCAGCATGCCGGTGACCGTTGCCGAAGCCGCGCCGCCGCCCGCGCGCCCCGCACCGGTCGCAAAGCAAGAGTCGAAGCAAGAGGCGAAACATGCCGAGAAGTCCGACGACAAATCCGATGTCGTTGCCTCCTTGCAGTCCACATCGCCGCGCGGTGCCTCGGCAGCGGACAGGCCAGCGGCCCGGCCGAGATTGATGGGCGCATCGAAGCCGAGGGGCGCCTCAGGGGTCATGGCGCGGGCGCCCGCGGCCGCGACGGCGGTTGCATCGGCCTCGCCGGCGGAAATCGTCGGCGGCACGCCGGCGGAAGCGGGTAGCCGGGTGATCTCCCGCGGCGACAGCCTGTGGGCGCTCAGCCGCCTCGCTTACGGCGACGGCGCCCGTTTTGCCGTGATCTACAACGCCAACCGCGACAAGATCCACAACCCCAATCTGATCTATCCCGGCCAGACCTTCGTGCTGCCGCAGAAGGCGGAGTAGTTTCTGCGACGGTTTGACCGTCACTGGCCCGGAACCTTCGGTTCCCCTGTGCGTCATCGTGATGCGCCGTGATGTGCGCTTGGCACCGGAGGAGGGCCAAGGTGGACAGCTCAGGGGTCGACAGGTCTGTGGTCATGTCGAGATCACGCTTCGGGCTTGCGCTGGCAGGCGCAACCCTCGTGCTTCTGGCAGTGCTGTTGCCGACTCGCGCCGAGGCGCAGTTCGGCTTGCGCGGCGGCCCGCTCGGCGTTGCCAGGTTTGCCGTCGGCCACATGATCGGTCTGTCGCGCCTGCGCCATGCCCGCATGGCGGTGCGGGGCGGCCGCTACCGTTCCGCCGCCTTGAGATCACAGAATCCGCGCGGTGCAGAGCGCGGCGAACCGTCCAATCCCTACGTCCTCCGTGCGGCGCTCACGGCGCAGGCTGCGCTGTCGGGCTGGCGCGGCGGCCGCCGTCCGCAGGGCTGGTGGCGGCACCCCGACGGCAGCTATGGCTGGGTCGGCCCGGTGTTCTGGCCGTTCGCCCATGACGACCTCACCACTGCAGTGGTCTTCGGCGATACGACCAGTCTCTCGCTCTACGGCTATGGCGACATCTATGCCGCGATCTTCGCGCCTTATGCGGCGACGGAGCTTGCCGCCTACACCGCGCCGCAAGGAAGGCGCGGACGAAGGGTCCCGACCGTGGACGCCGTCTGCGATGCCAGCGACACCGGCGGCCTTCCGGTCGACCGCATCGCCGCTGCCGTGCAGCCGAATGAATTGCAGCGCGTGGCGCTCGACGAGCTCGCCACCGCGTGGAGTGGAGCTCGTGACACGATCCGTGCGACCTGCCCCACGCAGGTGCCCGCGACGGCCACGGAACGCCTCGGCCTGATGCGCGAGCGCCTCGAGGCGATGATCAAGGCAACGGATGCCGTCGCACCTGCGCTGGCAAAATTCGTCGATCTCCTCGACGACGACCAGAAGACGAGGCTCGATGCGCTGGCCAGGGACCGCCGCGCCGCGCTCGCGTCGATCCAGCAAAAGAATCCCCAGGCGGCATCGGCCTGCCAGGCGGACAGCGATCCCCGCTACGACGAGAAGGTGCAGCGCCAATACGAGCAGCTCGTGCAGCAGCAATGGCCCGCGGCCGACATCGCGTCCACGCTCAAGCTCGACGACATCGCCCGCGCGCGCCTCGACGTGCTGCAGGACACCACGCTGCGCACGATGGAGACCTTGAGCCCCTGTCCATCGAGCGCCGCCGCGACACCGCAGGCCCGCCTCGCCGCGGTGAAGACCCGGCTCGAGACCATGCTGCAGGCGGTGAGCGGTGTCGGCGATGCGCTCGACGATTTCGAAGCGGATTTGAGCGACGAGCAGAAGGCCGGCTTCGAGGCGATCGGGCCGAAGCGCGGGGCGTGATCACCCGCACGCCCAGTCGAACTTCATGTCCCTGAAGTCGAGCTGGGCATTGCCGCCGCCGAAATTGCAGCCGCCGAAATATTCCTCGAACTCGATGTAGAACGGGCTTATCTCCGGCACCGCCTGGCACGGTCGCATGGTGCCGCCGACATGATTGTGGGCGTGGTCCTTGCCCCAATCGTGCAGGCGGAAATTGTCGCGGCCCGGCACGCCGCCGGCATAGTAGTAATAGGACTGATAGCCGGTCGGCGGGTTCCGGCGTGTGTGCTCGTCCTGCGGGCCCTTGCCGGCATTGGGATCGGTGGCGCGCGGGACCAGCGCGATGGCGCGGGTCTCGCCGAGATCGGCGCGCGGCGAAGTGGCGAACATCTTCCTGGCGTAGGGTGCGGCGGCCTCGAAGAAAGCGTTGGCGCCGCCGACATCCAGCCAGCGCGGCCGATCGGCGCTCGCCTGCGCAAGCGGCGCCGGCGGAGCCGCGAATGAGCCGTCATATTCGGCCCTGGTCAGCAGCAGCGCGGCATATTCGTAATCGAGAATGTCGGTCATGCGCGACAGGCGCGGATGCGAGGTGCGCGCCAGCACCGCCTCGCGGATTTCGGGATCGTCGGGCGCGCCGCCGTCATTGTGATCGGGCGCGGTGGCGAAGAACGACACCGCGACGATGTCCTCGCCATGCACGCGATAATCCTCCGGCAGCAGAAGCGTGAAGCCGTGCATCAACGGATAGCCGGTGACGGGATCGAGCGGCCATTGCTCGGATGCAATGCCCGGCGGCAGGCCATAGACCCAGCCCTGGTCGTGCGCGCGATCGGCGGGCCGGTCCAGCATCTGCAAATCATACGCACGCGAAGGCAAGGCAAGCGCCACAGGCCGACTCCCATCCGGATTGTCGCCTCGTAGTTGAGGCGAGGGTTAGTCGCGGGGAGGAGGGAAGTGGTTCGTGGCCGGGGTGGGGGAATGATGCCATCCTGCCGGTGTTTTGCCCGACGTGTCAAACGGCTTCATCGCGCGCGCGTCGTACGCGCAAGTCATTGATCCGGCACGCCCCGGCTACTGTGCATGGGGTTGTTTTCGACATTCTTTGTTTTGGCTACCCCCGCCGGCGCGCCGCCGCGGCATCCACCACGTTCTCCGCGCCGTCGGACCAGGACAAGATCTCCATCGCCAGCACCGGGTGGTTGAAGCCCTTGAGCTGGAGATCGTCGAGGGCGCGGGCTTCGACGAACGGCTCGACGATGCCGTAGACGCGGCGACTGACCACGATCTGGTTGGCCTTGGCCTCGCCGCAGAGGCGGGAGGCGAGGTTGGTGACGCTGCCGATCGCGGCATATTCCAGCCGCTGCTCGAAGCCGACCTGGCCGAGCGTGGCATAGCCGACCGCGATGCCGATGCCGAAGCCGAGGCTGTGCCCGCGGTTGCGCCAGCGCTCGGTCAGCGGGCCGATCGTGTCGCGCATCTCCAGCGCCATCTTCACGGCGCGCCTGGTGTGGTCCTCGAACTGGATCGGCGCGTTGAACAGGATCATCACGCCGTCGCCGGCATATTTGTCGAGCGTGCCCTCGTATTTGAAGATCAGCGTGCCGAGCGCTGCGTGGTATTCGCGCAGCACGTTCATCGCCTCTTCCGGCTCGGTCGCTTCGGTGAACGCGGTGAAGCCGCGCAGATCGCAGAACACCACGGTCACCTCGCGGCGCTGGCTGGTGAGCAGCCCCTCGGGGCTGTCGGACGAGGCGATCAGCTGCGCCACCTGCGGCGCCAGGAACCGCTCGAGCTTGCGGATGCGCTCGATCTCGCCGAGCTGGGTCTTGACGCGCTCCTCCAGCGACTTGTTCCAGTCCTTGAGCTGCTCGGTCTGTTCGCGCAGCTTGTCGGCCTGGGCGCGCACGGTCTCGTGCGCCGCGGCGAGCTCGCGGCCCTTGTGGTCGACCTCGGTGAACAGCCGCGCATTGCGCATCGCCAGCACGGCCTGGTTGGCGAAGGTGCGCATCAGGCCGATGACGCTGCCGGCGAACTCGCCGCGGGCGCGGCGCAGCACCACCAGCGAGCCGAGCGTGCCCTGCTGGTCGACCAGCGGCACCACCAGCACCGAATGGAAGCCGGAATCGATCGCGACGTCGCGCAGCGGCTGCTCGGCCGCATGGTCGAGATCGGCAATCGCGATCGGCTCGCCGCTCCCGGCGGCATCGCTCAGGATGTTCGCACCTTCCTCGATGGTGACATGCGCGCCGTCGGCGGATTTGTCGATGCCGACCGCCTCGACCAGGTTGAAGCGGCGCCCCTCGGCGTCATAGCCGTAGATCAGCACGGCGTCGGCATGGGTGATCTCGATCGCGCGCGCGGCGATGGTCGGCAGCACGGCGTCGAGGTCGAGCGAGGCGGCGACCGCGCGGCCGACCTCTTCCAGCACCTTGAGCTCGTTGATCGACTGCGCGAGGTCGCGGGTACGCTCCTCGACCTTGGTCTCCAGGTTCGAATAGGTCTCCTGGATCTGGCCCGCCATGCGGTTGAACTGGCCGGCGAGGTCTTCCAGCTCGTCGGAGGTGTGCACGTCGATGCGGTGGCTGAAATCACCCTCGCCGAGCTTGTGCGCGCCGTCGCGCAGCGCGGTGATCGGGATGATCATGCGGCGGGCGAGCAGCGTGCCGGCGAGGATCGCGACCATCAGGCCCATGCCGATCAGCAGCGCGATGCGCACCAGCTGGTCGCGGATCGGCATCAGGGCCTGCGTGGTCGGCTGTTCGAACATCACGCTCCAGCCGAGCTTGGGCACGGTGCTCGCGGCACTCATCACCGAATGGCCGTTGAAGTCGGTGCCCGACATGTCGGTCTCGTGGCCAGGCGCGACCGCGGCCGCAACCTGCGGCAGCTTCGACAGGTCCTTGCCGACATCGGGCCCTTTCGAGGACGTCGCCAGCACGCGGCCGCGCGGATCGACGACATAGGCGAAGGCGGCCTTGCCGACCTGGGCGTCGGACAGCAACTCGGAGAGGAAGCTGAGATCGAGCTCGGCGACCGTGACGCCGGCATTGAAGCCGGAATGCGCCACCGAGATCGACATGAACGGCGTCCGGTCCACGAACCAGGCCGGCGCGTAGCTGACGCCCCGGGCGACGGTTTCGGTGAAGCGCATGTCGCGGGAGAGGTCGGCATTGCTGCCGGTCGTGGTCGACTGGCGCGAGACGCGCAGCACCTCGCGTCCGTCGCCGTTGAGCTGGAACAGCTGGTTGACGACCGCGACCTGGTGCAGCAGCTGGGCATAATCGGCGCGGCGCTTCTCGAGCGTGTCCTGGCTCGCCCGCGTCACCCAGCTGATCTGGCGCTCCAGCTCCGAGATCGACTGCTCGATCCGCCGGGCGGCTGCTTGCGCCTTGTCCTCGAGACCGTCGGTCAGCTGTGTCTTGGTGGCGCGGTAGGAGATCCAGGTCTCCATCGCGCCGTTGACGGCGAGCACGAACACGACGAGGCCGACGAGGGAGACGACGTATTTGGCGAACAGGCCCTCGCGCAGAAACCGTGTCTTGTCGTTCGCTCCTGCCATCCCGATCCTCTCGCGCCACCATCGACGCCGGCGCTACGGGCCGCACGGACCCTGCGAGCCTTCTACCACAATCCGGGCCAACGGACTGCTCAAGGGACCGGTGAACCGGCCGCCTTGGTTACCCGCTGTGGGCGCGGCAGGCGGCGGAAGGGTGATCAATTGTCGCAGTCTCATCCTTTTGGAGGAAGCCGTGAGCGGGGAAGCCGATGTAAGGGGAGGACTTGGTTAAGGGCAGGGCTTGGAGTCCGGCGCTTTGGTCCTGCAATCATCGATTAAAGAGCTGCCGCAGCACGTCGTTCATCGGCTGACTGTCCTGCTGTGCAGCCGGCGGGTCCTCCAGGGCGGGGGACGCGGGCGAGGCCTGCGGCGCCGGTGTGGATGGCGCTGCCGGCAGGCTGCGGCTGCGGCTGGCGCCCGTCGCGGTGCCGGTGCCGTTTCCCGCGCCACTGGAAAGCCCCTGCTGAATCAGATTGCCGATCGCCTCGCCCAAGGGGCCGCCGAGCAAATTGTTCTGTCCCGGCTGCTGGGTTTGCGTTTGCGGATTGGCATCGCCGGCCGCGTTGCTGCCGCCGGGCGCGGTGGCGCCGCCCAACCCAAGGTTACCACCAAGATTACCACCGAGGCTGCCCAGGATATTGCCGAGCCCGGCGCCGTCGGGACCGAACAGGCCCTTGCCCATCTCGCGCAGCTTGGCATAGGCAGCATCCGGATTGTCCAGCATGCCGGCCATGTCGGGGAAGATCCGCGGCTGCGACCAGGGGCCCTGGATCATCACGGGAATGCCGAAGCCGACCGGCTCGGACGCGCGGCCCTGACCTTCGGTCGTCATCACCAGCTTCGGCTCGACGCGAAAACCCATCATCTTGGTGTCGAGTGCGATCGTGCCGGCGCCGGTGACGCGGACCAGCGGTCCGATCAGATTGAGATCGGTCGTCACCGCCTGGCCCTTGTCGATACGGAAGGACGCCGACAGCTGCGACAGATCCGTGCTCTGCTCCTGGCTGTTGTTCTGGTTACTGTTCTGATTGGCCTGCCAGCCCGACAGCGTGCCCGATGTCAGCGAGCGGATCATCTGCGCGACGTTGATGCCGCGAATGGCGCCGTCCTGGAAGGTGACGAAGGCGGTGCCCTGCATGTTCGCCATCAGCGCGCGCTGGCTGGTGCCGGCGCTGCGCAGCGCGAGCTTGGCCTGCAGCTTGCCGTCGATCCGGTCGAATTCGGCAAGGCCCTGCAGCAGCGGCAGCGCGCGCACGCCGGTGAGGTCGGAGTGCATGGCAAAGCTCGGCGCGCCGCTGGTCGCGTCCAGGATCACCTCGCCCGAGACCTGGCCGCCATAGGCGCCGAGATTGGCGGTGCCGGCCTTCAGCACGCCGCCGGCGAGCTTTGCATCGAGTGCCAGCGGTGCGAGGCGCGCGTCGCCGATGACGGCTTCGTGCGCGGAAATCCTGATCTGCGCATCGACATAGTTGAGCCCGGAGACGTCGATCGGCGCATCGCTCCAGGGCTGCCCGGACGCGCCTTGCGGCGATTTCGCCAGCGGGATCGCGAGCCGCTGGAAGTCGAGATCGACCTTCACCAGAGGCTTGCTCGCGATGTCGACCGAGGCCCAGCCGTTGAAGGCGCCGTCGCCGAGCGTGCCATTCACGCCGTTGATCATCACGACATCGCCGCTCAGCCGCATCTCGGCATGACCCGCGAGCCGGGATTTCAGCACATCGGGCATATCGATGGCGAAATCCACCGGAATCGTCGGCCGGTCGGCCGGCGGTACCGGCGTGGTCGCCTTGATGTCGAACTTGGTCGGGTGCTCGCCGACCCGCGCGGTGCCGGTGATGTTGATCTTGCGGTCGCGGCCGACGGTCGCGTCGGCATTGATGGCGCTGATGCGGCTCTCGACGCGATCACGCGCGCGCGCGAATGCGACCTCGCCATCGGTGATCGTGATGCGGTCGATGGCGGCGCCGTCCGTATCGAGCGCGAGCGGTTTCGACGCGCCGCCGGCATTCGGCAGGCGCTCACGCAGCAGCGGCTGGTAGAGCACGGGATGGGTGACGACGAGCTCGCTGACCTTCGGACGGCCCGACCATACGCTCGAGAGCGACATGTCGGCCTGCACGCTGTCGATGGTCAGGCGCGTGATACCGCTGCGGTCCTTGGGGTCGGCAAGCGAAAGGTCGTTCAGTGTCACGTTCAGCGTCGGCCACAGGCTGATCCTGGTGGTGCCGTCGATCGACAGGCGATAGCCGGTCGCGCTCTCGACCCGCGAGGCAATCGTCGAGGTCAGGAAACCCGAGGGGATCCCGACCACCAGCAGGAGTGCGATCACGATGATGACGGCGGCCAAAGCCGCGCCGGCGAATTTCACTGCTCTCATGTCGACTTTCCAGCGACGGACGATCGGCGTCGAATCCGGCCTCCCATCCGTCCTTTGCGCCTGAGTTTATCCCCGGACGGGAAGCGGCTCCAAGCGCGTAAAAATAGTCCGGGGGTGCTGCAAAGTTATGTGACTTATGACACACTTCGCCGGCGCGGTTTTACGCGATCCTGATCTTGATGGTTCCAAGCGATTTGCCAGGGAAAACCGGCCAGGGAATCTGGCCAAGGAAATTCACAAGGACATTGAAATGAGCAAGCAGGCCGAATTTGCGGTCATCCTGAAGATGAACGCGATGTTCGCTGATCTCGGCGCAGACGAGCTCCAGCGGTTGTCGAATCTCTGCCACACCCAGCATCTGGGGAACGGCGAGGTGCTGTTCCAGAAGGGCGATGCGGGCGACGCGTTGTTCGGCGTGCGCCGCGGACAGGTCCGCATCGAGACCGGCGCCTCCGACGGCAGCCGGCTGACGCTGAATTTCATGGGGCCGGGCGATCTGTTCGGCGAGGTTGCGGTGCTGGACGGCCAGAGCCGCACGGCGGATGCGACCGCGGGCGAAGCCAGCGAATTGTTCGTGCTGCGGCGCGAAGATTTTCTCGCCTTCCTCGAACGCGAGCCGAAGGTCGCGATCAAGATCATCGCGCTGCTCTGCCAGCGCATCCGCTGGCAGAGCGAGCGCATGGAAGAGTCCATGCTGCAACCGCTGCCGGTGCGACTGGCGCGGCGGCTCTGCGCGCTCGCCGCCGATTTCGGCTCGGAGGTCCACATCTCCCAGGAGCAGCTCGGCGTCTTCGTCGGTGCCGCCCGCGAAAGCGTCAACCGCCAGCTTCAGGCCTGGCGCAAGGAGGCGATTCTGGATCTGCAGCGGGGCCGCATCCTGCTGCGGAACATGACCAAGCTGACGGCGATCGCGCGGAACGAGTAAGGGGCAGCTACGCTGGGTTGCTGCAATCGGGGCGAGGCAGTTCGTCGGAAGAGCCCCCAGCTCGCCACCCAGGCTTTCACCGTCTCGAGCGGCACGGCACGACCGGTACGCCTGAACGTTTCGTAGCGAACACGATCCTCGGCTATGTCGGGCTCGCGGATGGAGGCCGCTGAACTGCCTTGCGTACCTGACGTCGGTGCTACGGCTACTCCGCCGCAGGGTGCACGATGTTCTTCGGCGCTGATGCCGCTTCGGCGGGCGCGGCTTCGTGATGCCCGGCGGTCTCCGCATCCTCGCTGTGCACGACCAGCCGCTTGCCGAAGCGCCAGATCAGGGCGCCGAGATCGTCCATCACCATGAACATCGCGGGCACGAACACCAGCGACAGGATGGTCGAGAAGATCAGGCCGCCGATCACCGCGAGCGCCATTGGCGAGCGGAACTCGCCGCCGGCGCCGACCGCGAGCGCGCTCGGCATCATTCCGGCGGCCATCGCGATCGTGGTCATCACGATCGGGCGGGCCCGCTTCATGCCGGCATCGATCATGGCTTCCTCGCGCGGCTTGCCGGCGTGGATGGATTCGATGGCGAATTCCACCAGCATGATCGCGTTCTTGGTGACGATGCCCATCAGCATCAGGATGCCGATCCACACCGGTGTCGTGAGCTGCTTGCCGGTGACGAGCAGGGCCGCGATCGCGCCGCCGATCGAGAGCGGCAGCGAGAACAGGATGGTGATCGGCTGCAGGAAGGTGCCGAACAGCAGCACCAGCACGGCGTAGACCATCATCAGGCCCGCCGTGATCGCGGTGGCAAAGCCGTCGGACAATTCGTTCAGGCTCTCGGCGTCGCCGGAGGGCGAGACCTTCACGCCCTTCGGCCGGCTCTTCATGACCGGCAGGTCGTAGATCTTCTTGGTGGCGTCGCCGAGTGCTGCGGAACCGACGAGATCGGCCGCGACGGTCGCCTGCCGCTCGCGGTCGTAGCGGTTGATGCTGGTCGGACCCTGGTCGAGCTTGACGTCGGCGATGACCGAGAGCGGCACGCCGCCCTTTTCGCCGTGCTCGCCGAGCGGCACGCGCAACTGTTCAAGCGTCTTCAGATTGCCGCGCGCGGCATCCTCGAGCTGCACGCGGATCGGCACCAGACGGTCGCCGACGTCGAACTTGGCGAGCGCCGGCCCGACGTCGCCGATGGTGGCGACGCGGATGGTCTGCGACAGGCTTTCGGTCGAGACACCGAGGCGTGCGGCAAGATCGGCGCGCGGTTCGACACGCAGCTCGGGTCGCTCCAGCGTGGTTTCCGAGATCACGTTCGAGATGGTCGGAATCCGCTTCATCTGCGTCGCGAGCTCGCTGGCGACGTTGTTGACGATGTTGGCGTCGACCCCGGTCACGACCAGCGAGATGGCGCGCAGGCCGTTCTCGTCGAGGAACCAGAAGCGGATGTCGGGAACGTTCTCCAGCTCCTGGCTGATCGAGAATTCGAGCTCGCGCTGGGTGATGTCGCGGCTGTCCTTGGGCGTGTAGTTGATGATCAAGGCGGCGCGCCGGACTTCCTGGGTCCCCGGTGGGACGCGCCCGCCGTCGACGAAGATGCTCTTGACCTCGGGCCGCTTGCGCAGGCGCGCGACGATGTCCTCGGTGACCTTTTCGGTGTAGGCGAGCTGGGTGCCCGGCGGTAGCTCGAGGGCAAGCAGCGAGCGCGCGCTGTCCTGCGCCGGCAGGAAGCCCTGCGGCAGCAGCGTGATGCTCCAGATCGAGGCGGCGAAGACGCCGAAGCCGACCAGCACCGTGATGAAATAGTGCTTCACCGACCACGCCACGATCCTGTGATAGGACCGCAGCACGCGGCCGGGCGGCGGCTCTTCGTGATTGCCATGTTTGAGGAAGTAGGCGGCGAGCACCGGCGTGACGAAGCGCGCCGCGAGCAGCGAGAAGAACACCTGCACCGAGACGGTGATGCCGAACTGCTTGAAGAACTGTCCGGCGATGCCCGACATGAAGCTCGCAGGCGCGAAGATCGCGATGATCGTCAGCGAGATCGCGATCACGGCAAGGCCGATCTCGTCGGCGGCTTCGAGCGCGGCACGATAGGGCGACTTGCCCATGTTCATGTGCCTGACGATGTTCTCGATCTCGACGATGGCGTCGTCGACGAGGATACCTGTCGACAGCGTGATGGCGAGAAAGCTGACGAGGTTGAGCGAGAAGCCGAGCAGGTCCATCGCCCAGAACGCCGGGAAGATCGACAATGGCAGCGAGATCGCTGCAATGATGGTGGCACGCAGGTCGCGCAGGAACAACAGTACGATGACGACGGCGAGGATAGCGCCTTCGAACAGGGTCGAGATCGCCGCGTGGTAATTGCCGTTGGTATATTCGACCGAGGTATCGATCACCTTCAGGTCGACGTCGGGATAGGCGGCCTTGAGCGCGTCGATGCGCTTCTGCACGGCCTCGGCCACCTTCACGTCGCTCGCGCCTTTGGAACGCTTGATGCCGAGCGCGACGATCGGCTCGCCGTTGAAGCGGGCGAAGGTGCGGCGGTCTGCAATGGTGTCGGTGACGGTGCCGAGGTCGTCGAGCCGGACCTCGCCGCCGCCGAACAGCGGGATCATTGTGCCGGCAAGGTCGCCCAGCGTCTTGGCGCCCGCGAGCGTGCGGATCGCCTGGTCGTTCTTTCCGATCTCGGCGCGCCCGCCGGCGACGTCGACATTGGTGCCGCGCAGGCTCTGGCTGACATTGACGGCGGTCAGCCCCATCGCCTGCAAACGGTCCGGATCGAGCGAGACCAGGATCTCGCGCTCGACACCGCCGATGCGCTCGACCTGGGCGACGCCGCGCACGCCTTGCAGCGCGCGCTTGACCACGTCGTCGACGAAATAGGAGAGCTGCTCCGGCGTCTTGCCGGGCGAGATCGCGGCATAGGTGACGATAGGCAATCCGATGACGTCGACGCGCTGGATCAGCGGCTCGGTGACGTTCTGCGGCAGGTTGGAGCGCACGCGCGTCACCGCGTCCTTGACGTCGTTGAGCGCACGGTCGGTGTTGGTCTCGAGCGCGAACTGGATGGTGGTCACCGACAGGCCGTCGGTGATCTGTGAGGTGATGTGCCTGACGCCCTCGACGCCTGAGACCGCGTCTTCAACCGTCTTGGTGACCTGGGATTCCAGCTCGGCGGGTGCTGCGCCGAACTGCGACACCGCGACCGAGATCACGGGAATGTCGGCCGAGGGCAGCCGCGTCACCGCGAGCTTGGTGAAGGACACCCAGCCGAGGATCAGCAGGATGATCGAGAAAACGACCGACGGCAGCGGATTGCGGATCGACCATGCCGAGATATTGAGAGCCATCAGCGTACCCGCGTGCGATCGAGTTCATCGGCGAACATGGTCTTGATCTGGTCGCCGTCATGCAGCGAAGAGCCCGCGTCGGCCACGACGATTTCGCCGACCTCGAGGCCTTCCAGGATTTCCGTGGCGCTGTCGGAAGACAGTCCGACCCGCACCTTGCGCGTCTCGATAATGTTGCCCTTGACGACCTGCACGGTGAGATGGTCGATCGCGGTCTTGGGAACCGCGACGCCGCAGCTGCGCTTGGCGTCGATCGAGGCGCGGGCGAACACGCCGACTTTCAGCGAGGGATTGTTGGTGACGCTGATGCGGACGCGGCCGAGCTGGGTCGCGCGATCGATTTCGGGCGCGACCAGCCGAACCCTGCCGATCAAATCGGGCGCGTCGTCGCGGCTGATGCGAACGGTCGCGCCTGAGCTCAGCTTGGGCATGTGCACCGCCGGGACCTGCGCGTCCAGCTCGATCTCGTTGTTGACGGCGATGCGGAACATCGGGCCGGCCTGCGGCGAGGCCGGCGCGCCGACGATGGTGCGAACTTCGGTGACGAGGCCCGGCGCGGACGCCTTCAGCGAAACCGGGCCTTGCGGGCCGGGCCGCTGCTGCTGGCCCGGGATCTGGGGCGGCGCGGTCAGGCGCGCCAATTCCTGATTGTCGGTGACAAGGGTGCCCTCGGTGACGAAGAGGTCAGTGACCCTCGATCCCTCCTGGTCGGCGACGACCACGGCCTCACGGCGCGGCACGAAGAAGCCGGTCACCCGGACCAGGTCCGAGAAGCACGCATTGGTCGACTTGGTCACGATGACCTGCGCCTCGCTCGGCGTTTCCTTGGGCTCGGCGCGATGCCGGTGCTCGAACAGGTAATAGCCGACGCCGAGCGCGACGACGAAGACGACCGTTCCGGCCGGCTTTAGATATTCGGAGAGATTCATCGCCGGATCGTCCTGGCCTGGCTCACGGCCATCCGCACGCGGCCCATAGCGAGCGTTTCCGCGAAATGAAGCAGCGTCCCGCAAGGCTGCGGGACGCGCTCCGGGAGCGAGACTTTACACCACATCACGACTTGTCACTTCAAAGGATTACGTCGTGCTCACTTCGATGCGGTGGTCTTGTTTTCCATGTTGACGACCTGCACGCGGCGGTTGACCTCCGCCAACGGCTGGCTCGGGTCCTTCAGCTTGCTCTTGCCGTAGCCGACGGTGACGAGATCGGTCGCGGAGATGCTGTACTTGTCGACGAGGTAGCGCTTGATCGAATCCGCGCGGCGCTCCGACAGGTCCTGATTGTAGCCCTCGCCGCCGGCGGCGTCGGTGTGGCCGGCGACCACGAAGGTCGAACCTTTCAGGTCGGGACTGGTCAGCGCGCGACCGAGCGCCTGTACCGAGGCAAGCGATTTGGCGCTGATATTGGCCGAGTTGTAGTCGAACGTGATTTCCAGATCGATATTCGGCTTGTCCTTGGCCACCGACGCGATTTCCTCGCGCTCGGTCGAGGAGAGCGAGCGCGTCGAGCGGCCGCGCACGGACTGGATCAGCTTGGTCTCAGCCGCATTCGGTGCGGGATCGGCCTGCGGAGCGATCGAGAGGCCGCGGGTCAGCGGCTTTTTCGCCGGCGGCGCCAGCGCGCGGACGATCTCGTCCTCGGTGACGTTCTTGCTGTTGCCGTCGTCGCCCGCGAAGGCGAGCGGGGTCGTCAGCGACAGGGCGGCGCCGATGGTCATGATGGACAGGATCGCGGTAAGTCCCTTGGCAGCCAATCTCATAGCCAGTCCCTCCTGCGCAGCTAGCTGGCGCGGTTCCATAATCTCTGCACTCAGCCCCGAAGGGGCGGCTTGCGGCATCCGTTCGGTTAGTCTTCGCCGGGCCGCCGGGGGTTCGAGGCACACCGGCCTCGATTCAAAGAAATATCAACGCACTCCGTAGCTTGCGAATTCCTGAACAATGTTCGGGTCCATCGCCTTGGCATTGGCGATGTCGAGCGCGCCTTCCTGGGCCGAGCCATTGCGCTGCTTGGCGATCCCGCGTCCGAACAGCGAGGAGGTCAGGCGCGGGTTGATCCTCAGGGCCGCGTCGAAATCGGCGATGGCGTTCTTGACCGCTCCCGATTTCAGATTGACCAGCCCGCGGCTGTCCAGCGCGTCGACGAAGTTCGGCCGCAGCCGCAGGGCCTCGTTGCAATCCTTGAGCGCGCCCTGGAGGTCGCCAATCACGGTGCGGGTCCAGCAGCGGTTGTTCAGAGCCTCGACGTCTTTCGCGTTGATCCGGAGCGTCTCGTCGAAATCCTTGATGGCCAGGTTGTAGGCGCCCTTGCTGGCATAGACCTGGCCGCGCCGGTACAGCGCGTTCACGTCGTCCGGATTGGCGGCGATCTTGGCCGTCAGTCCCTTGATGGTCGGGTCCTCCGCCAGCACGGCCGCGCTCGGCCCGCTATCCATGCTTGGCGCGGGGGTGGTCTCGGCCGGCTTCACCGGCGGTGGCGCCGGCGGCAAGGCTGCCTCGACCTGAGGTTTTGGTGACGGAGCCGGCGCAGGCGCGACCGCCGTGTCGGCCGGCTTCGGTGCCGGAGGCGGTGACGGCGGCGCGGGTGGGGCCGGTGGCGGGTTGTTGGCGACGACGGGCGGCGGCGCGGGAGGCGGGGGTGGCGGCGTCGTTGTCGGACGCGATCCGCCGGCCCCCGGAATGAACGAGAAATCTTCGGCCAGCGACGAGGATATCCACGGCACCTGCTCGCCGCGGGAGGCGCGGGTGACGCCCATCTTGGTGCGGTTCAACGTCTCCTCGGCCATCAGGTCGGGGACGCGGATTTCCTTGAGCAGTTCCTGGACGAACAGGCTGTGCTCGCCGCCGACGTCCGAGACCACCGAGGCCAGCGCCGCCGAATACATCACCAGCGTGCCGTTCGGCGCGATGACGGGCGTGAGGCCGGCCGAGAAGCTGCGGAACCGGCGCTCGAACGGGTTGCGCCTGCTGGCGTCGACCAGCGCGATCTTGACGCCGGCGCCGCGGGTATTGAGCTCTCCGAGCACGGTTTCGAGGCCGACGCCGTCGCGGCGCACGTCGGATTCGGTCCAGATCTGCGCGTCGACCGGCAGCAAATAGCTTTGCCGCGCCGACTGGATGCCGAAGCCGCTGAAGAACACCAGCGCCACCGACCCCGGCTTGATCTTGCTGTAGAGCTTGTCGAAAGCGCGGCGCATGCCGTCGCCGGTCAGGTTCTCGCCGATCTCGACGGAAAAGCCGTCGCGCTTGAGCTCGTCGGCGACGTCGCGCGCATCGTTGAGCGGTTCCTTCAGCGGGGCGTCGGCGTCTGGATATTTGGCGTTGCCGATGACCAGCGCAAAGCGATCACCGGCCGCCCGCGACGGCGCGGTCGGGATGAGCGAGACGAGCAGGGGCAGAAGGAAAAGAAGGCGAATTTTCATAATCAGCGCGGTCCAGCCAAAAAGGCGCCGTTCCAGCTTGCGCCGCGGCGACCTTAACTTACGCAATGTGCATTATCAAACCGGGGAAGGGGGGCGTCAACCGCTTGCAGATTCGGCGTTATCGCGACAATTGACCGCGACAGCCGGGCACGTTGCGAGGGGAATAAACGGGCGGTCACAGTTGGACTCGGTACATTCTGGTTGGTATTGCCGTTGCACGTTAGGGCAGTCATGGCGACAAGAATGTGATTGGTCTCACATTGCGGGCCTGTGCTCTTCGCAATCTCCGGTGTTTGACCTTTGCGACGGACAATGGCTTGGTGCGATTAATCGCGCCTGAAGGTCCACTCAGAAAAAAAGCAAGATCAAAACCATGGGAAACGCCTACGAAATCTACGCATTGCGCTACGCGACGATGTCGCCGCGCACCCCCAGCATGAACTTCCTGGCGCCGGATCCGCATGACAGCGCAGCGCAGGATCTCGACTATTTCGTCTGGCTGATCCGCGGCGGCGGCCGCGATATCCTGGTCGATACCGGCTTCAATGCCGAGGAGGCGAGCGCACGGGCGCGCAAGCTGACGCTCAATCCGGTCGATGCACTGGAGCGCTTTGGTGTGGCGGCGTCAGCCATACGCGACATCATCGTGACACATCTGCATTACGACCACGCCGGCAATCTCGACCGCTTCCCGAGCGCGCGCTTCCATCTTCAGGAGCGCGAGATGGCCTACGCGACGGGGCGCTGCATGTGCAACGGACTGTTGCGACATCCGTTCTCGGTCGAGCACGTCACGCAGATGGTCCGGCATGTCTATGGCGAGCGCGTCAATTTTTATTCCGGCGACGGCGAGGTCGCGCCCGGCGTCACCGTGCACCGCGTCGGCGGTCACTCGGACGGCTTGCAGGTGGTCAAGGTCGAGACGGCGCGCGGGCCGGTGGTGCTGGCCTCTGATGCCGCGCATTACTACGCCAATCTCCAGCGCAGGAGCCCTTTCCCGATCGTCTACAACGTCGGCGACATGGCACAGGGCTGGGAGACGATCGAGCGTCTCGCCGGCCATCCTGACAGGTTCATTCCCGGACACGATCCGATCGTGACGGAGATCTATCCGCGCGCGAGCGACAAGGTCGACGCCTGGGCGCTGCACCTGCCGCCGTCGCGGTCGTTTGCGAAGTGACGGCCTAGCCGTCATTCCGGGGCGCGCGGAGCGCGTACCCGGAATCCAGAAGTTGTCGCTTGAGATTCAGGGTTCGCCGCTGTCGCTGCGTCCCGGAATGACAACGTCGGCTAATACGCCTGCTTGGCGGCGGCCATTTCGCTGGTCTGGATCAGTCGAGGCACGCTTCGATCTCGCCGAGCAGGTCCGAGAGCGCTCTTGCGGCTCAGATCAGCCGGGCCTGATATCCGCGGTGCTCCTGAAAGCAGCGCGCAAACGAGCATCGCCGAGGATCCGAGTCGGGCCAAACCCGGAAGTAACGCATCATTTATTCGATCTGCACGCCGCGACAATCGCGTACAGCAGTTTCGCGACGCTGTACCCAATATCTTCCCGCGTCAAACCCATGCGCAGGATTACCAGTTTACGCGAGGGGATGATCGCGATCACCTGGCGGAGGTGCCCTTGCAACATGAAAGTGTCGGCAGGGAGTCGGAATCCCTGGCCCGGCCCCAACCAAAGCTGTCCGCGACCGTAGACCGGGCCATGTCCCTCGTCGGACGCCGGCACAGGCGAGCGCATGTAATCGACAAAGGCCGGCGGCAAAAGCTGTGCACCGTTCCATTCTCCGTTCAAGCGCAGGAACTCGCCGAAGCGCACCCAATCATGTGCACTGGCGAAGAGAAAGGCTTCGCCAAGGAATGTGCCTGAAGGGTCGGCCTCAAGAACAGCGCTGGTCATGCCCAAAGGCTTGAACAATCGCTCCTGCGGATACGCTCGCGCGTTCGCTCCAACCGCGTTCTGCCAGAGCCGGGCCAACAGGACGGACGAGCCCCCGGAATAGTTGAACTTCGTTCCAGGCGAGGCGGCAAGCGGACGGTCCCTCGCGAAAGCCGCCGCATCATTTGCGAGATTCTCCAACCCGTCAGGGTCGGGAGAATCACCATCTTCACTCCATTGCAATCCGCTTGTCATGGCCATCAAATCGGCCACTGAGATGTCCGCGCGCGCGTCGCCGGCCCACTGCGGAAACAGATTCTTTCGATCGAGCGAAAGCTTTCCGTCCTTGATCGCCATGCCGGCCAAGACGGCGTTCACGGTCTTCGTCATCGACCAGCCCTGCAAGGGCGTCGAAGCGTTGAAGCCTTCGCCGTAGGTTTCACCGATGATGCGCCCGTCCTGGACCACGACAATCGCGCGCATGCCGGGTCCTTGGAGAGCCGGATCGTTCAGCGCCGCCAGCAGACGCTTGTCCTCTGACAATTGCACCCTCTCGCCGGCCGGCCAGAGCGCATCCGACATTGCCGACGGTGAGGGCGGCGCGGCGCGATCGGGGATTTCGCCCTTCGAGACCAGCGTGCAACCGCGTTCCTCCTCATATTGGGCATAGCGTTTGGCGAAGAGGCCGCGAAATGCCACTTCGACACGCTGGTTGGCGTTGTCGATATTGATGTTCAGACGTTTGACGACACGAGGAAGGGCGAACGCCACGTCGGTCATAATCACCGCATCCGCGTCGCGTTTGGCAATGAACACGTTCGAGCAAACCATTTTTGCCGCATAGGCCGTGGCGGACAGCAGCCCATTGGGTGGGATGAAGGTTAGCCAGACGCTGAATACTAAAACGCCGAGAAGCACAATCGCGACAATAAGTTTCAACATTATTAGAACAAGACGCATGCTTCCCGACTCGTCTCAAACAAGCGCTGGCCACACGCATCATGGACGGATTCCACGAAAACTCAACTCAAAGTAGGACTCCTGTCCGACCTTTCGCGATGTCCGAGTTGGGTGAAAAGCGCCGGTTTGAGTCTCAGCCGGCGACTTTCGGTCTTGCCCCTTCTCCGGACACGTTCAGCCTCCGAGGCGGGCGGCTGGCGTGGTGTCAACGAGCGCCGGCTGGATTCCTACAAGCAACTATATCGCGGGGAGATTTTCGAGCCGCTAGCTCCGGCGGAGAGAATATCGCCAAATATCCTCCGTCACCTGCGAGCTTGTAGGTGGCGACCTCGCGATAGCCGACGGCGGTCAATTCACAGCGCAACAGCTCAATTGGCGTGCCATGCTTCGACGTCGGAAGCTCGAGATCGACAATTCCAACCCGCGCACCCTGCTTCAAGGCGGGCGCGAGGTTGTAGAGGAAGGCATAGGGTTGGGCTATCTCGTGATACATATGCACGAGGATTGCGGCATCCAGCGAAGAAGCGGGTAGACGCGGGTCGTGTGGTTCGCCGAGCGCGAATTGCACGTTCGTCAACTTCAGAAGTTCTGTTCGCCTGGCGAGTTCTATGAGGTAATCCCGCGTGACGTCCTGGGCAATGACAGAGCCGGCGGGTCCGACGAGGCGGGAGAGCCTGACCGTGTGGTAGCCACTGCCTGCTCCAATGTCGCCGACTGTCATACCTGGTTTCAGTTCGAGAACACGTGCGATTTGACCGGCCTCATTGAGGGCGTCGCGGCGCTCTTCGGCGGCGCGGCGTGGGCTGACGATCCGTGCAACAGGGCGCTGCGGTGAGGGAAACTCGTTTGTAGCGACTCCGGGGGGAGCCAGATAACCTATGTCAGCCGCATATGCGCGAGTTGCAGCAAACGCCACAAGTAGCGCCGTTGTATAAGCCAGTGTCGTCACGGGCCTGCCTGGCTTTCTCAACCAGTTTAGGCGCAGTCGTCCAGGTCTTGTGAGCTCCAAATGTGAGCCCACCGTCATGGCAACGAGGTTCAAGGTAGCAGGCAACTCCATCCGTGCGCCTCGCGCTCACGCCCGCCAATCGCACCAGAGAGCAAATCCCAACGAGTCAAGCCATTAACATCCGTTGCGGCTCAAAAAGCACTGCCCTGATGAAGTATAAGATCTTTGCTCACCCCCAAAAAGCCGACGTCTGAGCCTTTACGATTACGCGCCCTAATACGCCTGCTTGGCGTCGGCCTCTTCGCTGGTCTGGATCAGATCGAGGCTCTGCTCGATCTTGCCGAGCAGGGCAGAGAGTTGCTTGCGCTCCTGCGCGGAGAGGCACGCGAGGATCTCGTCTTCCCGCCGCAACAATTGCGGAAACAGCTCCTCGTAGAGCACGCGGCCCTTCTTCGTCAGTCGCAGGCGGAATTCGCGGCGGTCGGCTTCGTTCTCGACGCGCTCGATCAGGTCCTCATGCAGCAGCATGGTCACCGCGCGGCTGATGGTGGATTTGTGCGTGCGGGTGCATTGCGCAATGAATTGCGCGCTGCAGGCATCGTTGCGGAAGCCGAGCGTTGCGATCACGCGCCAGGCCGGGATGTCGAGCCCGTGACGCTCCTGATATTCGACCGAAAGCGCGGCACTGACTTCCGCCGCGAGCCGGTTGAGGCGGAACGGCACGAACTTGAACAGGTCGAGCCGGGTTTTGGGCCGCGGTGAAGCCTCTTCGCGGTCCCGCGCCTTCAGCGCGATGTCGCTGGATGTCCTCGCCAAGGAGAGCGCTCCGAATTCCAGTTGACGGCCGGCCGGCTCCGGTCCAAAATAGTTGCACGTGAGACTATCTAGCAGATCAGTCCCCTCCTGACCAGAGCCGAGGTTAGTGTATGGCGCAGGCCAGTACGCAGCAGGTCAAGACCTATCAAGCCAAGACCTTCGAAGCCAAGACCCAGTTCGGCTATCGCCGCAACCCCGATCAGGATCGCTCCGGCCAGAACCCGGCTGAGCATCCGGTGGTGGTCGTCGGTGCGGGCCCGGTCGGGCTGTCGCTGGCGATCGATCTCGCCCAGCGCGGCCAGCGCGTCGTCCTTCTGGACGATGCCGATCGCATCGGCGAAGGCTCGCGTGCGATCTGCTTCTCGAAACGTTCGCTGGAATATTGGGACCGGCTCGGCGTCGGCGACCGCATGGTCGAGAAGGGCGTGGTGTGGAGCGTCGGTCGCATTTTTCATGGCGAGCAGCAGCTCTACCAGTTCAACCTGCTCCCCGAAGACGGTCACAAACGGCCGGCCTTCATCAATCTCCAGCAATATTACGCCGAAGCCTACCTGGTCGACCGCATCGGCGATCTGCCCGATATCAACCTGCGCTGGCGCAACAAGGTGACGGCGCTCGAGCAGCGCAACGATTCTATCGCGCTGACGATCGAAACCCCGGAGGGCGCCTATCGGCTGCAGGCGCAATATGTCGTCGCCTGCGACGGTGCGCGGTCGTCGCTGCGGCAGATGGTCGGCGCCGAGTTCGCCGGGCAGGTGTTCGAGGATCAGTTCCTGATCGCTGACGTCAAGATGACGGCGGAATTTCCGACCGAGCGCTGGTTCTGGTTCGATCCGCCGTTTCATGCGGGACGTTCGGCGCTGCTGCACCGGCAGCCTGACGATGTCTGGCGCATCGATCTCCAGCTCAACCGCTATGCCGATCCCCTCGTCGAGAAGCAGCCGGAGAACGTGCGACCGCGGATCGCGCGCATGCTCGGGCACGACAAGTTCGAGTTCGAGTGGATCTCGCTCTACAAATTCCAGTGCCGGCGGATGGATCGTTTCCTCCATGGCCGCGTGATCTTCGCGGGCGATTCCGCGCATCAGGTCTCGCCGTTCGGTGCGCGCGGCGCCAATTCCGGACTTGAAGACGCGGAAAACCTGTCCTGGAAGCTCGATCGCGTCCTGCGCGGGACCTCGCCCGCGAGCCTGCTCGAGAGCTATCATGTCGAGCGCAGCGCGGCCGCCGACGAAAACATCCGCGAATCGACCCGCTCGACCGATTTCATGGCGCCGAATTCGCATCAGGAAGCGCGGCTGCGCAAGGCGGTGCTGTCGCTTGCCAAGGAAACCGAGTTCGGCAAGCGCATGGTCAATGGCGGCCGGCTGTCGGTGCCTTGCAGCTATTACTCGCCGCTGTCATCGCATGATGCGGATGCGTGGGCCGGTGGACCGCCGCCGGGCTGTTCCATGCTCGATGCGCCCGTTGCGACGCGCGAGAGCGAGCAGGCTTATTTGACGGATGCACTCCGCAAGGGTGGAACGGACTTCACCTTGCTGTCGTTCAGCAACGGCGCGGCCGTCGCTGCGCCCGACGGCGTGAAGGATATCCGCATCGGCGGCACGGGCGGGCTTGCCGATCCCTCGGGCCTACTTGCCAAGCGCTATGACGCCGAGCCCGGTGCTGCCTATCTGCTGCGGCCGGACGGCTACGTCGCGGCGCGCTTCCGCCATCCGACGCGCGAGGCGATCGCGGCAGCGCTGTCGCGGGCCCAAGGCTTCAATTGAAAGGCGTGACTTGAGGATTCGCATGCCGCTTTCAACCAGCTCAAACTTCGCACGGCCCGACGATGCCTTTCGCGCCATCGTCGAGGCGCATCGCGGCCTTACCGACGAGCAGAGCGCCGATTTCGACGCGGCGCTGGTGCTGATCCTCGCCAACCATATCGGCGACATCGACGTGCTGCGGGAGGCAATCCTGCTGGCGAAACGCCGCATGATCGACGGCCAGCAGCAGCAACAGCAACAACAATAACCCCGTGACCTAAGGATGAACTGATGGCGAAGAATTTCGCGTCCACCGGCGATCTCTCCGAGAAGAAGATCACCTTCTCCGAGATCGGAACCGATCTCTACGCCTTCACCGCGGAGGGCGATCCGAATAGCGCGATCATCGTCGGCGACGACGGCTGCCTCGTGTTCGACGCGCAATCGACGCCCGCGATGGCGAGCAAGGTGATCGAGCGCGTCCGCGCCGTTACCGACAAGCCGATCAAATATGTCGTGCTATCGCATTATCACGCCGTGCGCGTGCTCGGCGCCTCCGCCTACAAGGCGCAAGGAATCGTGGCTTCGCAGGAGACCTATCGCCTGATCGAGGAGCGCGGCCAGCAGGATTGGGATTCTGAATACGGCCGCTTCCCGCGCCTGTTCCAGGATGCCTCGAGCATTCCCGGCCTGACCTGGCCGACGCTGACCTTCGAAGGCGAGATGTCGATCTATCTCGGCAAGCGCGAGGTGCGCCTGATGCAGCTTGGCGCCGGTCATACCTCCGGCGACATCGTCGCATGGGTGCCGGATGCGGAAGTGATGTTCTCCGGGGACCTCATCGAATATCACTCGGCCTGCTATTGCGGCGACGCGCATTTGCGCGAATGGCCGCTGACGCTGAACGAGATCCGCAACTTCAATCCAAAGGCGATCGCGCCGGGCCGCGGCGATGCGCTCAAGGGCACAGCCACGGTGCGCGAGGCCATCGCGATGACGCGCGACTTCGTCACCTCGCTCTATGGCGCTGCCGAAATCTCGGTCGCCAAGGGGCGCACGCTGAAGGAATCGATGGCGGCGACGCGCGAAATGATGGATCCGAAGTTTTCGAGCTTTGCCATCTACGAGCACTGCCTGCCGTTCAACGTGTCGCGCGCCTATGACGAGGCCTCGGGGATCGACGACCCCGTGATCTGGACCGACAAGCGCGACCAGGAGATGTGGGCGAACTTGCAAGGAGGAGGATAGTCATGAACATCAATACCTCGCCCGACCAGATCATTCGCAGTTCTGCGCAGGTCACGCCGGGCTACATGTCCGGCTTCGGCAACAGCTTTGAGACGGAAGCTCTGCCGGGCGCGCTGCCGATCGGGCGCAACTCGCCGCAGCGTTGTGCCTACGGGCTCTATGCCGAGCAGCTCTCGGGTTCGCCCTTCACCGCGCCGCGCGGCACCAACGAGCGCTCCTGGCTCTATCGCATCCGCCCCTCGGTGAAGCATTCCGGGCGCTTCGAGAAGGCCGATGCCGGTCTGTGGCGCTCGGCGCCCTGCCACGAGAACGACCTGCCGATCGCGCAATTGCGCTGGGATCCGGCGCCGATCCCGAAGGAGGACATGACCTTCCTCCAGGGCGTGCAGACCATGACGACGGCCGGGGACGTCAACACGCAAGCCGGCATGGCCGCGCATGTCTATCTCATCACCAAGTCGATGGTGGACCAGCATTTCTACAATGCCGACGGCGAGCTGATGTTCGTGCTCCAGCAGGGCAACCTGCGTCTGGTCACCGAGTTCGGCCGCATCGACGCCGAGCCCGGCGAGATCGTGGTGATCCCGCGCGGCGTCAAGTTCCGCGTCGAGATTCCGAACGGGCCGGCGCGCGGCTATCTCTGCGAGAACTATGGCGGCGCCTTGACGCTGCCGGAGCGCGGCCCGATCGGCGCCAACTGTCTCGCCAATGCGCGCGACTTCCTCACCCCCGTGGCGTATTACGAGGACAAGGACACGCCGACCGAGCTCTACGTCAAATGGGGCGGCGCGCTGTTCAAGACGACCTTGCCGCATTCGCCGATCGACGTGGTCGCCTGGCACGGCAATTACGCGCCGTACAAGTATGACCTGCGCACCTTCTCGCCGGTCGGTGCGATCGGCTTCGACCATCCCGATCCCTCGATCTTCACGGTGCTGACCTCGCCGTCGGAGACCGCGGGCACCGCGAACATCGATTTCGTGATCTTCCCGGAGCGCTGGATGGTCGCCGACAACACCTTCCGGCCGCCCTGGTATCACATGAACATCATGAGCGAGTTCATGGGCCTGATCTACGGCGTCTACGACGCCAAGCCGCAGGGCTTCGTTCCCGGCGGCATGAGCCTGCACAATTGCATGCTGCCGCACGGCCCCGACCGCGACGCCTTCGAGCACGCCAGCAACGGCGAACTGAAGCCGGTGAAGCTGACCGGCACCATGGCCTTCATGTTCGAGACCCGCTACCCGCAGCGCGTCACCGCCCATGCCGCTAACGCTGCGACATTGCAGGACGATTACGCGGATTGCTGGAAGGGACTCGAGAAGCGGTTCGATCCGAACCGGCCTTAGCGGTCTTCCCCTCTCCCCTTGTGGGAGAGGGTGGCTCGCCGCGGAGCGGCGAGACGGGTTAGGGGTCTCTGTCCGCGAGTGACCCTAACTCATTTGGACTCGCGGATAGAACCCCTCATCCGGCGCTTAGCGCCACCTTCTCCCACAAGGGGAGAAGGAAGAAAGGACCGGGCCAAAAGTGACGACCCACCCCAACAACCCCAGCCTCCGCTCCTTCGTCGATGTCGATCCGTCCTCCGACTTCCCGATCCAGAACCTGCCCTACGGCGTGTTCTCGACCGCGACCAATCCGACGCCGCGCGTCGGCGTTGCGATCGGCAATTATGTGCTCGATCTCTGGGAGCTCGAGCAGGATTCCCGGCTCGACGTCGGCCCGCTCGGCGTGTTCTCCGGCGCCTCGCTCAATCCGTTCATGGCGCTCGGGCCGAAGGTTTGGGCGAAGACGCGGGCGCGGATCAGCGAGCTCTTGCGCGCGGATCATCCGGAGCTGCGCGACAATGACGAACTGCGCAAGCAAGCCTTGGTGCCGAGGCGCGACGTCAGGCTGCATCTGCCGTTCGCGGTCTCCGGCTACACCGATTTCTATTCCTCCAGGGAGCATGCCACCAATGTTGGCGTGATGTTCCGCGGCAAGGACAATGCGCTGCAGCCGAACTGGCTGCATATGCCGATCGCCTATAACGGCCGCGCCTCGACCGTCGTGGTCTCCGGCACCAAGGTGAAGCGCCCGCGCGGGCAGCTGAAGCCGCCGAACGTCGAGATGCCGAGCTTCGGGCCGTGCAAGCGGCTCGACTTCGAGCTGGAGATGGGCGTGGTGGTCGGCCAGCCATCGCCGATGGGCGGCATGCTCACGGAGAGCCAAGCCGAGGAGATGATCTTCGGCTTCGTGCTGCTCAACGACTGGAGCGCGCGCGATATCCAGCAATGGGAATATGTGCCGCTCGGGCCGTTCCTCGCCAAAGCGTTTGCGACCTCGATCAGCCCGTGGGTGGTGACGCGCGAGGCGCTGGAGCCGTTCCGCCGAAAGGGGCCGGAGCAGGAGCCGGCGCCACTGGATTATCTCAAGCAGGGCAAGCCGCAGAATTACGATGTCGAGCTCGACGTCTCCTTGCGTGCCGTCGGAGCGAATGCGCCGGCCGGCATCAGCCGCACCAATTTCAGGTACATGTATTGGTCCTCGGTGCAGCAGTTGATGCACCACGCCTCCTCTGGCTGCGCCATGAATGTCGGCGATCTCCTCGGCAGCGGCACGATTTCCGGGCCCGAGAAGAACCAGCGCGGCAGCCTCTTGGAGATCAGCTGGAACGGCACCGAGCCGGTCGAGCTGCCCGGCGGCGCCAAGCGCTCGTTCCTGGAAGACGGCGACAGTCTCGTGATGCGCGGCTGGTGCCAGGGCGATGGCTACCGGGTCGGCTTCGGCGAGGTCGAGGGGACGATTTTGGCGGCGGAGTGATTGCTGGGGATGTGACGCGACGTTCTATACACATTCTCCGTCATTGCGAGCGTAGCGAAGCAATCCAGAATCTTCTGCGGAAGCAGTCTGGATTGCTTCGTCGCAAGGGCTCCTCGCAATGACGTTGAGAGGGCTCACCGTCTCTCCGGCGCCACGTCCTTGATCCTCGCGCAGTGCGCGGCCACGTCCTGCGCGCTGTATTTCAGATGCACCCGCTTGTCCGACGGGACGTGCTTGGTCACGCACACGCCCGGCCGCCATTCCTGCGTGGGGCGGATCGGGCGCGGGACGAAGCCGCCGCCGCAGTTCGGACAGACGTTGGAGAGTTTCGTCTCGACGCAGTCTGCACAGAAAGTGCATTCGTAGGAGCAGATCCGCGCGTTCGTTGCGTCCGGCGGCAGGTCGCGGTCGCAATATTCGCAGTTCGGTCGAAGCTGGAGGGCCATGGCTGAATCTCCGCAGATCAGCCCGGATCATCGCAGATCGCATCCAGGGCGCGAAGGGCGTAGTTCCCTCAAATTCAGCCAGCCTTCAATTCCTTCAGCGGCAGCCGCGAGCTTTCCTTCAGCCGGTCAAGCACGATCGAGGAGCGCACATGCGCCACGCTCTGGTGCGGCATCAGCACGTCGTTGACGAGGTTGGAGAGTCCTTTCAGATCGCGCAGCACGGCCTTGAGCACATAATCGGCGTCGCCCGTGAGCGAATAGGCTTCCTGGATCTCGTCGATACGGCCAACCAGTGAGCGGAAGCGCTTGGAATTGTCCGGCGAGTGGGTCGCGAGCCCCACCTGGATGAAGGCGATCACGCCGAAGCCGAGCGCCTCGCTGGAGAGATCGGCGTGGTAGCCCGCGATCACCCTCTCCTCCTCCAGCCGCATCCGCCTGCGCGAGCATTGCGAGGCCGAGAGCCCTGCGAGTTCAGCAAGCTCCTGGTTGGTGAGGCGGCCGTCATCCTGGAGCGCGCTCAGGATCTTGAGGTCGAAGGCATCTACGGAGGTCATGCGTCAAATGTCCAATCTATGCACAAATTGTGCATAAGATAGCGAAATGACGTCCCGTTTGCACGCTCCTTGCGCGCCCAATGAAGGATAGTTCAGGCAGCAAGCAATTGGGAGAGCAGCGAATGGGTCCGTTTCCGCACGATGCACCGCCGGCTACGATCAGTGCCGACAATCCGATGGGCACCGACGGGTTCGAGTTCGTCGAATATGCGCATCCCAATCCGGAAGAGCTGCACGCCTTGTTCAAGCTGATGGGCTATGCGCCCGTCGCGCGCCACAAGACCAAGAAGGTCACGGTCTATCGTCAGGGCGACATCAACTATCTCGTCAACGAGCAGCCCGGCACCCACGGCTGCGACTTCGTCGCCGCGCACGGTCCCTGCGCGCCCTCGATGGCGTTCCGCGTGGTCGATGCGAAGGCCGCTTATGACCGCGCGATTGCGCTCGGCGCCGAGCCTGCCGATGCGACGCCAGCGCAGAAGACGCTCGACGTGCCCGCGATCAAGGGTATCGGCGGCAGCCTGCTCTATTTCGTCGATCGCTACGGCGCCAAGGGTTCGGCCTACGATGCCGAATTCGAATGGTTGGGGGCGCGCGATCCGCGGCCCAATGGCGCCGGCCTGTTCTACCTCGATCATCTCACCCACAACGTCCATCGCGGCCGCATGGATGTCTGGACCGGCTTCTACGAGAAGCTCTTCAACTTCCGCCAGATCCGCTTCTTCGACATCGAGGGTCGCGCGTCGGGCCTGTTCTCGCGGGCGCTGACGAGCCCGGACGGCAAGATCCGGATTCCGATCAACGAGGACGCCGGCGATTCCGGCCAGATCGAGGAATATCTGAATATCTATCGCGGCGAGGGCATCCAGCACATCGCCTGCGGCTGCCGCGACATCTACCGCACCATCGAGGGCCTGCGCGAAGCCGGCCTTCCGTTCATGCCGGCTCCGCCCGAAACCTATTTCGAGCGGATCGACGCGCGGCTGCCCAAGCACGGCGAGGATGTCGCCCGGCTCCAGACCAACGGTATCCTGATCGACGGCGAGGGCGTGGTCGAGGGCGGCCAGACCAAGGTGCTGCTGCAGATATTCTCCGCCAATGCCATCGGCCCGATCTTCTTCGAGTTCATCCAGCGCAAGGGCGACGACGGTTTTGGCGAGGGCAATTTCAAGGCCCTGTTCGAATCCATCGAGGAAGATCAGATCCGGCGCGGGGTGTTGAAGGTGGGGAACGCGGCCTAGACTAGGCTGTTACTTTCAAGCACATTGTCACGTCAAAACAGGCGTCGTCCCGGCCTTCGCCGGGATGACAGCGGAGTTTGACGCTGAGGCGGAGTGCGAAGATTATCGCTTCCAAGCGCTCGTCACCGTACCAATCTCCGCGCCTTCCGGCTCGCGCACCGCCGACGGAGTGCGCGAGAAACGCGGCGCCGGCGCCGGCTGCTTCACGCCGTGACGCTCGACGAAGACGTTGCGGGCGACCATGTGAGGATGCTGCGTGGCTTCCGACATGGTCAGCACCGGCGCGAAGCAGATGTCGGTGCCTTCCATGATCCTGCACCAATCCTCGCGCGTCTTGCTCTTGAACACGGCCTGCAACTTCGCTTTCAGCGCGGGCCACGCCTTGCGGTCCATCTGCGCGTCGAAATCCGCATCCGTCAGACCCGCATGCTCGCGCAGCAGCGCGTAGAATTGCGGCTCGATCGAGCCGATCGAGACGAAATGGCCGCAGGCGCATTCGTAGACGCCGTAGAAATGCGCGCCGCCGTCGAGGAAGTTCTGGTTGCGCCCTTCAGTCCAGCGGCCGATCGTGGTCATGTCGAAGAAGAACGACATCAGCGATGCCGCGCCGTCGCACATCGCGGCATCGACCACCTGGCCCTTGCCTGACTTCTGCGCTTCCAGCAGGGCTGCGAGCACGCCGACGACCAGATAAAGTGCGCCGCCGCCGAAATCGCCGACGAGATTGAGCGGCGGCACCGGCGTTTCCTTCGTGCCGATCGCAGCGAGTGCGCCGGTGATGGAGATGTAGTTGATGTCATGGCCGGCGGCGTTCGCAAGCGGGCCCTCCTGGCCCCAGCCGGTCATGCGGCCGTAAACCAGCTTCGGATTGCGCGCGAGCACCACATCGGGTCCAAGGCCGAGCCGCTCCATCACGCCCGGACGAAAGCCCTCGACCAGTGCATCGGCATTCGCAAGCAGATCGAGCACCTCGGCGATCGCCGCCTTGTCCTTGAGGTCGAGCTCGATCACCTTGCGGCCGCGGCCTGCGACCGACTTCATGCTCTTCTTCGCGCCGACCCGGTCGAGCGTGACGACATCGGCGCCCATATCGGCCAGCATCATGCAGGCGAACGGGCCGGGCCCGATGCCGGCGAATTCGACGATGCGGAAGCCCGACAGCGGGCCCGAGGTGCGAACGGAGGATGTGGGGGCTGATTTGTCGAGCACGTTTTTGTTTCCTCGGGTCCAGGCGGAGTGCCGATGTCCGGCAATCGCGTGGACCATTCCTCTGTGGGCGAGTTAATTGACCGATTAACTTTTCCCGCCTTCACGCCAGCGAGGCAAGCGGTTTTCGTGACGCATCGCCAAAATAAAAGCGGCGCGCACCGAAGTGCGCGCCGCGGAAAATTTGTGTTGAGGCGCTAAAGCGCGATCATGATCGTGCTTTAGCATTTTGTTTGGGCATAACTTTCCGGAAAACCGCTGCACGCTTTTCCGGATCGTGCCTCATCAGCCGGCAGCGGTTACGGCGCGTTGTGCCATCACCTTGATCAGGTTCGCGCGGTACTCCGCCGTACCGTGGATGTCGGCCAGCAGATTGCTTGCTGAAATGCTGACGCTGTCGATCGCGGCCGGCGACCAGTTCGCCTTCAGTGCGGCTTCGATCGCGGGGACCCGCATCACGCCGCTCTGCGAGGCTCCGGTGGCGGCGACCCGAACCTCGCCCGACTTGGTCTGCGCCACGAACACGCCGGTCAGCGCGAAGCGCGAGGCCGGATGCCGCATCTTTTCGTAGCCTGCCTTCGCCGGGACCGGAAACGACACGGCGGTGATGATCTCGCCGTCCTCGAGCGCGGTGGTGAACAGGCCCTGAAAGAAGTTCTCCGCCGCGATCGACCGCTTGTTGGTCTTCACGGTGGCGCCGAGCGCAAGCAGCGCCGCCGGATAATCCGCGGCGGGATCGTTATTGGCGATCGAGCCGCCGATCGTGCCGCGATAGCGCACCGCGGGATCGCCGAGCACGGAGGTGAGATAAGCGATCGCGGGGATCGCCTTCTTCACGTCGGCACTCTGCATGATGTCGAAATAGGTCGTGCCGGCCTTGATGGTCAGCACGTCGCCGGAGAGCTCGACGCCCTGCAGCTCCTTGATCTTGCCGAGGTCGATCAGGTCGGACGGGCTGGCGAGCCGCTGCTTCATCACCGGCAGCAGCGTCTGGCCGCCAGCAAGGAATTTCGCCTCGCTGCTCTTGCCGAACAGGCTGATGGCTTCGTCGACAGTGGAGGCGCGATGATAAATGGTCTGGTACATCTTGGCTCTCCCTCTTAAGCTGCGTGGATCGTGCGCCACACCCTGTCGGGGGTTGCGGGCATTTCCAGATTGTTCTTGCCGATCGCATCCGTGATCGCGTTGATCACGGCCGCAGAGGCGCCGATCGCGCCGGCCTCACCGCAACCCTTGATGCCCAGGGGATTGCCCGGGCACAGCGTCGTGGTGTGGGAGAGGTTGAAAGAGGGCAAATCGTCGGCGCGCGGCATGGCGTAGTCCATGAACGACGCCGTGACCGGCTGGCCGTTGGCATCGTAGATCGCGTGCTCGAGCAGTGCCTGCCCGATGCCCTGGGCAAGGCCGCCATGGACCTGGCCCTCGACGATCATCGGGTTGATCAGCCGGCCGAAATCGTCGGCCGCGACGAAGTTGACGAAGGAGGTCTTGCCGGTGCCGGAATCGACCTCGAGTTCGCAGATGTACGTGCCGGCCGGGAAGGTGAAGTTGGTCGGGTCGTAGAAGGCGCTCTCCTTCAGGCCCGGCTCCATTCCGTCAGGCAGGTTGTGCGCGGTGTAGGCCGCGAGCGCGACCATCGGGAAGGCGATCGCCTTGTCGGTGCCGGCCACCTTGAACTCGCCGTTCTCGATGACGATGTCGCCTTCCGACGCTTCGAGGGCATGCGCTGCGATCTTCTTGGCCTTGGATTCCATCTTCTCCATCGCCTTCAGGATCGCGGTGAGACCGACGGCCGCCGAGCGCGAGCCGTAGGTGCCCATGCCGAACTGCACCTTGTCGGTGTCGCCGTGGACGATCGAAACCTGGCTGATGGGAACCCCCAGGCGCTCCGCGACGAGCTGGCAGAACGTCGTCTCGTGACCCTGGCCGTGGCTATGCGAGCCGGTGAGGATCTCGATCGTGCCGACCGGATTGACGCGCACTTCTGCGGACTCCCACAGGCCGACGCCGGCCCCCAGGCTGCCGACCGCCTTGGACGGCGCGATGCCGCAGGCCTCGATGTAGCAGGACACGCCGATGCCGCGCAGCTTGCCGTCGGCCTTCGCCTTGGCCTTGCGTCCGGCAAAGCCGGCATAGTCGATCGCCTTCATCGCGGCATCGAGCGAGGCATTAAAGTCGCCGGTGTCATAGGCCATGATCACGGGCGTCTGGTGCGGGAACTGGGTGATGAAGTTGGTCCGGCGCAATGCGGCCGGATCGACCTTCAACTGCCGCGCCGCCGTCTCCATCAGCCGTTCGATCAGGTAGCTCGCTTCGGGGCGGCCCGCGCCGCGATAGGCGTCGACCGGCGTGGTGTTGGTATAGACCCCGACCACCTCGGCGTGGATCGCCGGGATGTTGTACTGGCCCGACAGCAGCGTCGCGTAGAGATAGGTCGGCACCGAGGACGAGAACAGCGACATGTAGGCGCCGAAATTGGCGTAGGTCTTCACCTTGAGGCCGGTGATCTTGTTGTTGGCGTCGAACGCCATCTCGGCGTGGGTGACGTGGTCGCGGCCATGCGCGTCGGTGAGGAAGGCCTCGGTGCGGTCGCCGGTCCATTTCACGGGACGGCCGACCTTCTTCGAGGCCCACAGCGCCACCATCTCCTCGGGATAGATGAAGATCTTCGAGCCGAAGCCGCCGCCGACGTCGGGAGCGATCACGCGCAGCTTGTGCTCGGGGGCGATGTTGTAGAACGCCGACAGCACCAGACGGGCGACGTGCGGGTTCTGCGATGTCGTGTAGAGCGTGAAATGCTCTTCCGCCGCGTCGTAATCGGCGATCGCCGCGCGCGGCTCCATCGCGTTCGGCGCGAGCCGGTTGTTGGTGACGTCGAGCTTCACGACATTGGCGGCCTTGGCGAAGGCGGCGTCCGTCGCACTCTCGTCGCCGATCACCCAGTCGTAGACCTGGTTGCCGGGGGCTTCGGGATGCAGCTGCGGTGCGCCGGACTTGATCGCGGCTTGGACGTCGGCGACCGCGGGAAGCTCTTCATAGTTCACGACGACGGCCTCGGCCGCGTCGCGCGCCAGATTCTTGCTCTCGGCGATCACGACCGCGACGGCCTGTCCGACGAAGCGCACCGTCTCCGGCGCCATTGCCGGCCATGCGCCCATCTTCATCGGGCTGCCGTCCTTGGAGGTGATGGCCCAGCCGCAGATGAGGTTGCCGACCTTGTCGTCGACGATCTGCTGTCCCGTGAGCACCGCGACCACGCCCGGCATCTTCAGCGCGGCGGAGGAATCGATCCCCTTCACCTTGGCGTGCGCGTGCGGGCTGCGGATGAAATGGGCATGGGTCATGCCCTGCAATTTGATGTCGTCGACGTAGCGACCCTTGCCGGTAATGAAACGCTTGTCTTCCTTGCGCACGACGCGCGCGCCGATACCTTCAACACCCATGTCTGGTCCTCCCGACCGGAATTGTCTTGACCGCGCTTTCCCTCGAAAGCAGCAGCGGTGGTTCTTATTCGAGGCGGGCCGCTTTACTCGGCCGCCTGCGAGACCTTCATGCGTCCGGCTGCATCCAGCACGGCCTTGACGATGTTGTGGTAACCGGTGCAGCGGCAGATATTGCCTTCGAGCTCGTGGCGCACGGTGGCTTCGTCGAGCTGGCCGCCATGGCGGTGCACGATGTCGATCGCGGACATGATCATGCCCGGCGTGCAATAGCCGCACTGCAGGCCGTGATTGTCGCGGAAGGCGGCCTGCATCGGATGCAGCTCCTCGCCTTTGGCGATGCCTTCGATGGTGGTGATACTGGCGCCGTCGGCCTGGCCTGCCAGCATGGTGCAGGATTTCACCGCCTTGCCGTCCATGTGGACGACGCAGGCGCCGCACTGGCTGGTGTCGCAGCCGACATGGGTTCCGGTGAGATTGAGGTGATCGCGCAGCAGCTGGACCAGCAGCGTGCGGTCCTCGACGTCGACGGTAACGGCCTTGCCGTTCACCGTCAGTTTGACTGTAGACACGTGAATACCTCCCGATCGTTTGTAGTTATTCTAATTAGAGACAGCGCAACGGAACTTTGCAACTGGGATTTTGGTCGCGAGCGTCATGGAAAGGTCATGGCGACCACTGCCAAAGCGTCGTGCTTCGGCAAAACTGTTCCGTGGCGCCGCCAAAGGGTGGCGCGACCTGAGAAGAAATTCGTGTCTTGTCTGCGGCAGCGTTGTCTCGCGCCATCATGCGAGACCATTCGCCCTCGGCGCCAAGCCCGCCGCGTGTCGTTTCTCCCTGAAGAAAGCATTCGTTGTTGGCAGCAATAGGAGCACGGCCCGACGGCTTTGTAATCGCGATCTTCGTAGTAGGGGATCGCCAGGCTAAGTCGTTGATTTCGCTTGTTGAGACGTCTGCGTGCCGGGTGGCCGGCGGCCTTCGGCGCGTCACTCGACGCAGCACTTGGAGGCGCTTCGGCGGTCCACGCTGCGCCTAGTACTTCCTGGCGATTGTCTGTCGCGCTGAACCAACCTAACCGAGTACGCAAACAACGGTGGAGGGTGGAAACGATGCGGATGAACGATAGCCAGCGCATTCCGGCTTCGAAGGCGACGGTATGGGCCGCACTGAATGATCCCGACATTCTCAAGCGCTGCATTCCCGGCTGCCAATCGCTCGAGATGGTTTCTCCGACCGAGATGAGCGCGACCGTCGTGCTGAAGGTCGGTCCGGTCAAGGCAACCTTCAACGGCAAGGTGACATTGACGGATATCGATGCGCCGAGCAGCTATCGCATCATCGGGGAAGGCGCGGGCGGCGTCGCGGGTTTTGCCAAGGGCGCCGCCAAGGTCAGGCTCGAAGAGGAGTCGCCCGATATCACCGTTCTCCACTATGAGACGGAGGCGCAGATCGGCGGAAAGCTCGCGCAACTCGGCTCGCGACTGATCGACTCGACGTCCAGGAAGCTCGCCGCAAGCTTCTTCGAAAATTTTGCCGGTATCGTCGCTCCCTCCGCCTGATTCGACGAGCGGCCCGTCGCGTTATGCTCGACGGAAAAATGGGATTGCGGCGCAACTCCGCCGCGGTTCGATTGCGCGTTTCGAGCCGCGGTCATCCGGCAAGAGGCGAGCGACGACAACGACATGCGCCGGACAATATGGCGATGATTTGCACTACTACCTTCCGCCTATACTAAGCGCGCAAGCGCGATGCTGTAATTTTCCCCGATGGCTCGCAGGCGAACTGCGCATCACAAGCACAAAGCGCATCAGCGCCCAACGTGGCGCAACACAACATCGCGGAGGGAATATGTCCTTAGGCACCAAGGGATTCTTGGCTGGCATTTCGATGATCGCCATGCTGGCGGCCGGCACCATCGGCGTTCGCGCCAACGATTCACTGATCAAGGCACAAGCCGACGCCAATCAATGGGCGGTTGCGGGACACGACTACGCCAACACCCGCTTCAGTTCGCTCAACCAGATCAACACCGAGAACGCCGGCAAGCTGTCGCTCGCCTATTCGTTCTCGCTGGCGTCGCTGCGCTCGAACGAATCCTCGCCGCTCGTCATCGGCAACACGCTCTACGTCTCGACCTCGTGGGGGCCGAAATACGTCTATGCGCTCGATGCCGCGACCGGCGCGCGCAAATGGACGTACGAGCCGGAGATACCGGACGACGTGCTGCAACACGCCTGCTGTGACGTGAACAATCGCGGCGTCTCCTATGCCGACGGCAAGATTTTCGTCGGGCGGCTCGACGGCAAGCTGACGGCGCTCGATGCGGCCACCGGCAAGGCGCTGTGGACGACGAAGGTGGTCGACTACAAGCAGGGCTCGGTCATCACCTCGCCGCCGCTGGTGGTGCGCGATAAGGTCATCACCGGCTTCGGCGGCGGCGAGTACGGCGTGCGCGGCGCGCTGCTGGCCTTCGACATCAACACCGGAAAGCAGCTCTGGGAGACGCACACAGTGCCTGCGCCGGACGAACCCGGCGGCGACACCTGGAAGGGCGATTCCGCCCAGCATGGCGGCGGCGCCGCGTGGCTGGTCGGCTCCTACGACGGCAAGACCGACACGGTCTATTGGGGCACCAGCAATCCCGGCCCGTGGAACACGGCGGTGCGCTCGACCGGCGACGGCAATTTCGGCAAGCTCACCAACCTCTACACGGCCTCGACGCTGGCGCTCGATCCGAACACCGGCAAGATCAAGTGGCATTTCCAGACCACGCCGGCCGATGCCTGGGACTATGACGGCGTCAACGAGGCCATTCTCGCCGATCTCAAGATCGGCGGCAGCACCGTTCCGGCGTTGATGAAGGCGGATCGCAACGGCTTCTTCTTTGTTGCCAACCGCGAGACCGGCAAGGTGCTCTCGGCAGAGAAATACGTCTTCGCCAACTGGGCGGAGAAGTTCGACCTCGCTACCATGCGCGCGGTCGAGGATCCCGACAAGCGTCCGGGGCCAGGCCATCCCGCCAAGGACATCTGTCCCAACCTCATCGGCGGCAAGAACTGGCAGCCGATGTCGTTCAACCCGCAGACCGGCCTCGTCTACATCCCGTCCAACAACGTGTGCATGGACTGGTCGGTCGGCGAAGTCTCCTACAAGCGCGGCGTGTTCTATCTCGGTGCCGAATTCCCGACCAAGGAAGGTCCGGGCGGCTTCCTCGGCGAGCTCGTGGCATGGGATCCCGTAAACCAGAAGAAGGTCTGGTCAATCAAGGAAGACCTGCCGTTCAACGGCGGCACGCTGAGCACCGGCGGAGGCCTCGTCTTTGCGGGCAACATCCGTGGCGACTTCCGCGCCATCGATGCCAAGTCAGGCAAGGTGCTCTGGACCAAGAACCTCGGTTCCGGCATCGGCGCCGGTCCCGTGACCTACATGGTCGATGGCAAGCAATACGTCGCCATCGTTGTCGGCCGGACCGCTGCTCTCCCGGCGTTCCTGGGCGACGTTGGAAAGAAGATGACGGCCGCGGCTCCTGAGGGCGGGTCGCTCTTCGTGTTCTCCGTCCAGTGACCACTCGCGCGCGTATCCTCGGTGACGGGATACGCGCGCGCTCTTTTCGATCTTAATCGACCGGAGATTGAGCATGCGTTCAGACCCATTAGGCATTGGCAGGCGAATTGATCGCCGGCATCGCACGATCCTTGTGTGCGCCGCGATTGCGGCGTCGATCGCAGCGGTGCCAGGCCGCGCAGACCAACCGCAGCCGTTCCGCCTCTGCGCCGACCCGACCAATCTTCCATTTTCCAGCGACAGTCCGTCGCAACCGGGCTTCTATGTCGAGATCGGCCAGGCGCTGGCGCAGGCGCTGGGCCAGCCGATCGCCTATGATTGGTACAAGTCCTATTTCGGCAAGCGCACGGTACGTGTCACGCTGCTCGGCAAGCAGTGTGACGCCATGATCGGCCTGCCGCGCTCCGACGATTTCATGGGGCCGGCGGTGATCTTCTCCAGCGCCATTGCGAAGGAAGGGTATGCCCTGGTCACGGCCAGGGACCGCGCGGTCGGCGGTGTCGAGGATCTCCGCGGCAAACGCGTCGCCGTGCAGTTTGCCAGCACGCCGCAAAATCTCCTGGCGAGCCGTGACGATATCCAGAAGGTCACGGTGCTGTCGCCCGAGGAAGGCATGAAGGCCCTCGATGCGGGCAAGGCCGACGTTGCCTTCATCTGGGGCCCGGTCGCCGGCTGGCTGAACAAGACTGTCTATCAGGACCGATACCGGATCCAGGTCACTGAAGGCGAAGGCCTTTCCTGGGACGCCGCTATCGGCTTCGCCAGGACGTCAAGCGAACTGCGCGACCGCGTCGACGCCGTCCTGCCGCAGCTTGCGCGCGCCATCACCGAGCTCTCGGTCAAGTATGGCCTGCCGGCCGGCCAACCCGTTCACTTCAGCGCGGCGAGGGCTGAGCCGCCGGGTGTCACGACCGGGGCCGCAGCGAGCGTAGCGCAGGTTGCGAATGTGGTGGCGACCGAGACCAAGGGAGACGCCTTGCCTCAAAGCGCCGAGGCGGTCAGCACCGGCAAGGAAATCTTCAACGGCACCTGCGCCCACTGTCATGGTCCCGACGCGATCCAGAGCGAGCGCAAGATCGATTTGCGGCTCCTGCGCCATCGCTATGGCGACGACATGCGCGCGACGTATTTGAAGACCGTGCATGAGGGACGGCCGGCCAAGGGCATGCCGGCCTGGAAAGAGGTCTTCACGGATGAGCAGTTCGAGAGCATTTATTCATTCCTGGCGACCGTTCAGGTCGAGTCGAACGATTGACGAGCTCGACCGTACGGGAGCGGATAGATGTGCTAGCGTCCGTCCCGCGTCGCCTCGGTGCCGGTCAAGATCCTGAGGCGTGCGCCCATTTCGCGCTCAGAGTGGGCGCCGCGCTGGAGTTCCGGGAAGGCGCCATGACCAGCTTCCTGATCATCGACGATCATCCGCTGTTTCGCGAGGCGCTCGGCAATGCCGTTCGTCTGGCGCTTCCCGAGGCGCATATCTTCGAGGCCGTGTCGATCGAGGATGCCCTGCATGTCCTTGCTGGCGAGCAGGGCATCGATCTCGCGCTGCTCGACCTCTCGCTGCCTGATGCGACCGGGTTTTCGGGCTTCCTCCGGCTGCGCGAGACCCATCCGCGACTGCCCGTTGCAATCGTCTCGAGCGAGGAGGACCAACACGTGGTGCGAGAGGCGTTGGCCTTGGGGGCGGCCGGCTATCTTCCCAAGTCGACGTCGAAGCGCGAACTGGCGCAATCGATCGAGGGCGTGCTCAGCGGTTCCGTTTCCGTGCCGAAGGACTTCGTCGCGACGCCCGAGCGCAGCAAGGAAGCGAGCGCCAGGGCGCTGCAGGTCAAGCTTCGCGAACTCACGCCGCAGCAGCTTCGCGTGCTGGATCTGCTTCGCCGCGGCTATCCGAACCGGCAGATCGCCCATGAGCTCCAACTCGCCGAATCGACCGTGAAGGCACATATCACCGAGATCCTGCGCAAGCTTGGTCTCTTCAGCCGCAATAAGGCGGTTATCGAGATCGGCAAGCTCGAATTGCCTGATCCGAAGAGCAGGCTCAATGCGCGGGCCGATCGCGGCAGGCCGCAATGAAATCCGGTCCGGTCCGGCCCGAAAATGCGTTATGTTTGGCGACTGAACGTGACAACGGCTCGAACGCGATGCGATTTCTGATCGTTGAAGACCATCCGCTGTTTCGCGAGGCGCTGGAGAGCGCACTGCAAATGGCGACGCCCGGGGCGGAGATCCTGCAAGCCACCTCGATCGACGGTGCACTTGACCTGTTGTCGTCGACTGAAAGCGTCGATCTCATTCTGCTTGACCTCTCGATGCCGGGGACGACCGGTCTGTCGGGCATCATCCGGATCCGCAAGGCCTTCCCGCGGATTCCGGTCATCATCGTGTCGGGGTACAAGGATACGCAAATCATCGGCAACGCCCTGTCGCTCGGTGTTTCCGGCTACATCCTCAAGTCCGCATCCAAGCAGGAGCTTGCGCAATCGATCGGCGAGGTGTTGCGCGGCGCGGTCTGTGTTCCGGCGGCCTATCGCACGCAGACGCGTCCGCTACGGTCTACCAGCTCGACCCGTGACCTGCTGAAACGATTGCACGATCTCACGCCGCAGCAATTACGGGTCCTCGAGATGCTCAAGCGTGGCTTGCAGAACAAGCAGATCGCGTATGAGCTGAACATCTCCGAGACCACGGTCAAGGTTCATGTCTCCGAGATCCTGCGCAAATTGAACGTGCTCAGCCGAACCAAGGCGATCGTCGAGATGTCGAGGATCGATTTTACGTCGCTGATAAGCCCCGGCGCCGAAGCCAGGCACGCGCGCGCGAAGCCGGATTCCAAGGGCTGAACGGCCGGATCAGGTCAGCAGGAACGACAGCAGCGCGCGCATCTCGGCTGGCTTGACCGGCTTCTTCAAGACTTCGAGCCCGCAAAGGCTCGCCTCCTTGGCCGCTTTCTCGGAATAGTCGGCCGTGATGATCATCGCGGGCACGTCCAGCTTGAGCTGCCGACGAATATTTTCCACGACCGACAGCCCGCTCTCGCCATGATCGAGATGGAGATCCGCGATGATCGTGTCGGGCGCGCCGCCGAGCTCGCTCAGACGCTGCACGGCCTCTGCGCCGGAGCGCGTTGTCGCGACGTCGCAACCCCATCCTTCCAGCAGCGCTGCCATGGCCGCCGAGCCCGACGCATCGTTCTCGATCAGCAAGATCTTTGCCCCTCCCATCCCGCCGTACTGGAGATCCGCCGGCCTGACCTCGCGCGCGTCGTCACTGACGTCGGCGCGATCCGCCTGCTCCAGCTCCAGGACGAATGTCGATCCGTGTCCGATCTGCGACGAGAGTCGTACGTCGTGGCCGAGCACCGTGGCGAAGCGACGAACGATTGACAGGCCGAGCCCGAAGCCGGCCTGGTCGATGGCATTGGCCTCGCCGCGCTGGAACTCGCGGAAGATCGCTTCCTGTTGCGCATGGGCAATGCCAGGCCCGGAGTCGGTCACCTGTATGCAGACGCGACCGCCCCGCCGCCGGCATCCCATGATGACACCGCCGGTGCGCGTATAACGGATGGCGTTTGCCAGCAGGTTTTGCAGGATTCGCCTCAGCATCATTGCGTCGGACGATACTGCAAGCAAGGAAGGACGAATGCGCAGTGAGAGACCTTGCCGCGAGGCGATCGGCTCGAATTCGTTGCGCAGCTGCGTGAACAGCGGCGCGACGGCGATTGGCCGCACGTCGGGCTTCAGCGCGCCGGCATCGAGCTTCGCGATTTCAAGGAGCGAGCGCAACAGGTCTTCCAGCGTCATCAGCGAGCGGTCGACCTGGTCGACGAGCAGGGCGCCATCCTGCGACTCCATCATTTCGGCAAGCGCCGACAGCGTCAGCCGCGCTGCGTTCAGGGGCTGGAGCAGGTCGTGCGTCACCGAGATCAGAACCGACGATTTCAGCGAACTGGCGGCCTCGGCCTGTTGCTTGGCGCGGTAGAGCCCTTCATTGGCCCGTTCGACGGAGTGCAGCGCATCCCGCAATTGCTGGGTACGGTCGCGCACCTGGTGGTCGAGCGCGATCGCGGTCTCGAACAGCGAGAAGGCGTTGAGCTGCTGATCCATCGAGCGCTCAACGCGGGACATCAACGCGGCGTTGATCTTCTTCAGCTTCGCGGCCTCTCGCCGCAGCTGCTCGACCGTTTCCGGATCCTGCCAGACCTCGGTCACGTCCGCCGCCTGCCGATGGCGACGCCGGTGAAGGTCTGGTTCACGTGCATCGAGCCGAACTGTTCGCCGTAGGTGTGAAAACCGATGACGCGATTGTCCCGATAGAGCTCCGACATGTCGCGGGCGAGTTGATGCTGCTCTGCGTCGAGCCTGCGCAGCAGGCATTCGAACCCAATATAGAGAGAGACATCGCCGATCTGATCGCGGGTTTCCGCAAAGAGGTCGCGGGTCGCCCCGACCAGGCTCCGCGAGGTCGCGGCCGTCAAGACCATGCCTTCGTCGATCGCGCAGAAGAAATGCAGGGAGCCGTCGGGCTCGACGCGCTGGATCGACCGTGCGTAATAGGAGCCGCCGACGCGGACCAGCACCGGATGGGACGCGAAGGAGAACGGGTCGAGCTTGGCATCCATGATGCCGACCATGCGCGAATATTCCTCGGCCGCCGGCTCCGCGTTCAACTCCCTGACCGTACGATTTTCGACGTCGGCTTCTGTCACCACCATCTTCTGCGATCGCGGCTCGAAGTTGTCGCACTTGAAGACGCGGAACGGCAGCGTGGTGTTGAGAAGGATCAGGAGGGCGGCATTGGTGTGGGCCTTGCCGTCGAAGAACACCCAGGTCTTCTCGAAGCGCATTCCGTCGCCTGCCGACCCTCCGACGATCGGAATGTCGTCCAGCGAGGCATAGATGGCGGACATGACGGCTTCTTCCCGGCGGCAAAGGCCGTCGATCAGCACCAGCCCGAAGGAGCTGCCGCCATCGACCTCCGACGAGATACGCAATTCCTGCCGCAGCTCTGCGCCGGCCCTGCGGCCGTCCTCGACGCGGAAATTCTGAAGATTGAGAATCGGCCGGGCCGCCGCGCTGAAATCCTCGCGGCTGAAGGCGAGGGCCACGACGCTGTTCTCATCCCAACCGTCGGGCGCAAGCTCGCCCGCCGTGGTGCAGCCGCAGATCAGGATCTCTGCAAAATGTGCGGTGATCTCGGCGATGAAGTGGTGGGGGTCGTAATGCGGGGATAGGAAGACCAGGATGAGCGCGGTGTCGTCGGACGGAATCTGGCCCGCGAGCTCGGCCACCGCCTGTTCCACGGTCGACGCCTTCGACTTCGCAACGGCAACGCCGGAGGAATTGCCAAACCGAAAATCGGTTTGTCCCACTCGGTAGCTCCCTCTCTGGATAGGCTTGGTCTGGCGCCAAGTATCGGAAGAGTAGGGCCTTTCCAGCGCGGCCGCAACACATGCCGGGCCGGGCTGCGGCGAGCTGCAGGGCGCGGCGGCGATCCCGGCCAACCCCGTGATTGCGGGCCTGACGAATTTACCGCCCTTTATCCATTGTGCCCTAGTTTTGCGCATGCGGGTCTGGGGGCGGGGCGCCTCCGGAACGCGGCTGAATATAAATGGGGGTGGGAATGTCCGGGCGTACCGCGTCGCCGTCGAAGCGAACAATATTTCCGACCCTCAGGTTCCGCGCCAAGATCATCCTCGGCTTTGCTGCGGTGCTGGTGATCTCCGCCGGCAGCATGGCCTTCTCTTATTTCGGCTTCGAGCGGGTCTCGTTCGGGGTCGGGTCCTACCGCAGCAGCGTTACCGAGGCCGATCTCGCCCGCAACATCGACCGTGAGCTGCTCGCCTACCGCTCGGCCGTGAAGTATTTCGTCGTCACCGGCAAGGAGGACGACGCCAAGGCGGCGCTGGACGCCGAGACCGGCCTGAGGAACGCCATCGACAAGGCGGTCAAGAGCGCCAAGAAGCCGGCGCGGCAGGAGAGCCTGGGCAAGCTCGCCAAGGAGTTCTCCAACTTCTCGGCGACTTTCGCAAAAGTCCTCCAGGCCAAGCGTGACAGCGCGCTGCTGGTGCAGAACCAGCTCATGCGCAACGCCAACCTGCTGAAGTACAAGCTCGACGACATCGGCAACAACGCCTCCGATTCCGAGGCGCAGGCGATCGAGTTCGGCACCAAGCAGGTCAATGCCCAATTCCAGACTGCGACCGCGGCCGCGACCAATTTCGTGCTGACGTCCGACCAGGCGATTGCGACCAGCGCGCTGGCGCGGCTGAAATTCGTCGAGAACTCCCTCGGCGCGGTCTATTCCATGGACGACAAGATCGTCGCCGGCCTGAAGGACGCCAAGGACCTCTTGGGAGCCTATCGCGAATCGCTGGAGAAGCTGATCGCCAACGCCAAGTTGGTCGACGAACTCGTCACCGAAATGAGCGGCTCGGCCGGCGCGATCCTGCAGGGCGCCACCGCCATGAAGGCGGACCTCGTCGCCGAGCAGCAGCGGCTGGATACCGAATCGGAATCCACCATCGGGAAGACCGAGCAACTGGTGCTGATGCTGGCCATCGGCGGCACGCTGCTCGGCGCGGTCCTCGCTTTCCTGCTCGGCACCGGCATCTCGCGTCCGATGATCGCGATGTGCAAGGCGATGCGCGAGCTTGCGTCGGGTAATTTCGACGTCGTGCTGCCGGGTCTCGGCCGCAAGGACGAGATCGGCGAGATGGCCGGCGCGGTCGAGGAGTTCAAGCTGCAAGCCGTGGCCAAGGCCGAACGCGACGCCGCCGTCAACGAGGCCCAGAACAAGGAAGCGAGCGCTGCCCGCCGTTCCGAGCTGATCCGCTTCGCCGACGATTTCGAGAGCGCGGTCGGCGCCATCGTCTCCAACGTCTCGGCGTCCGCCGTGCAGCTGGAATCGGCGGCCTCCACGCTGACCCGCACCGCCGAGACCACGCAAAGCCTGTCGAGCCAGGTCGCCGGGGTCTCCGAGCAGGCCTCCAGCAACATGCAATCGGTCGCGACCGCGACGGAAGAGCTTTCGGCCTCCGTCGAGGAGATCGGCCGCCAGGTCCGCGATTCCAGCCGTATCGCAGAGGCTGCGGTGGTGCAGGCCAAGGAGACCGATAGTCGTATCGGCAAGCTCTCGCATGCGGCCCAGCAGATCGGCGAAGTCGTCAAGCTGATCACCGCGATTGCCGAGCAGACCAATCTTCTGGCGCTCAACGCGACCATCGAGGCCGCACGCGCCGGAGACGCCGGTCGTGGCTTCGCAGTTGTCGCCAGCGAAGTGAAGTCGCTGGCGAGCCAGACGGCAAAGGCGACCGACGAAATCTCCTCGCACATCGCCGGCATGCAAGGCGCAACCGCCGAATCGGTCGCCGCGATCAAGGAGATCGGCGCGACCATCGGGCAGATCTCGTCGATCTCGACGTCCATCGCCAGCGCGGTGGAAGAGCAAGGCGCAGCGACGCAGGAAATCGCCCGCAGCGTCCAGACCGTCGCGCAGGGCACCCAGACCGCCGCCACCGATATCAGCGAGGTCAATCGCGGTGCGGCCGAGACCGGCTCGGCCTCGGAAGAAGTACTGAACTCGGCCAAGACGCTGTCGTCCGAAAGCACCCGCCTGCGCGCCGAACTCGATCGCTTCATGGGCAATATCAGGGCGGCGTAAGGGCTCCGCCGCGCGTTAGGATTCGATGTTGTCCCGGCGAAGACCGGGTCGACGGAAAAATCCGCGTCGCCTAACCGCCGGTTGCGGCGCCGCAAATTTACCGCGGCTTATCCTTTGCACCGTAACGTGGCGAAGAGTCGGGAAGCGGGCTGCTTCCGGGCTGCGCCTGGTTTTCCGCGAATGGAATGGGGTGGGGGAATGCCCGTCAAGTCGAAGCCGAACACATCGAAGCTGCTCACCTTGCGTTTTCGTGCAAAAATCATCCTCGGCTTCGTGGCGGTGCTGGCCATCCTCGCCGTCAGCATGGCTTTCGCCTATTTCGGCTTCGAGCGGATTCAGGCCGCCGTGACCTCCTACCGCTCCAGCGTCGCCGAAGCGGACCTTGCGCGGACGGTCGATCGCGAGCTGATCGCTTACCAGGGGCTGGCGCGGGCCTACACGCTGACCGGTGCGGCGGACGATGAGACCGCGGCCAGGGGAGCCGAAGAGAATCTGAGGGCTGCGATCGTCAAGTCGGCGGCGGCCACCACGGGCGCCGCGCGCCGTGAGCAGGTCGGCAAGCTCGAGGCCGACTTCAAGAGCTTTACCAAGGTGTTCGGCGAAATCATCACGCTGACGCGCGATAACAGCAAGATCGCGGCTGATGAGCTCAACAGCGTCGGCAACAAGATCCGTTTCAAGTTCGACGATCTCGCCGATACCGCCGCACTGGCAGGGCTTGGATCCGTCCAAACCACGGCCAAGGACATCACATCGCAATACCTGGCGGTCTCCACATCGGTCAGCGCCTTCGTTGCCAAGCCGGAGCCGAAGACCGCCGACGGCGTGATCGCCCGCATCAAGTTCCTGGAGACCCTGCTGGTCTCGATCTATGCGAACGACCAGAAGATCACCGATCGCGTCACCGAAATCGGCAATCTGCTCAAGCAGTACCGCACCTCCTTTTCAAAGCTGACGGAGAACGTGAAGGTCATCGTCAAGCTGAACGGCGAGATGACCAAGACGGCCGCGTCCATTCTCAAGCTCTCGGGTGAACTGCGGTCGGAGCTCACGGCGGATCAGCAGCGCATCGAAGTCAGCGCCAATGCAACCATCGGCGAGACCGAGCGGCTGATGCTGATGATGGCACTGGGCGGCCTTGCCATCGGCGCCGTGCTGGCTCTGATGCTGGGCAACGGCATCTCGCGTCCGATGATCGCGATGTGCAAGGCGATGCGCGAGCTTGCGTCGGGCAATTTCGACGTCGTGCTGCCGGGCCTGGGGCGCAAGGACGAGATCGGCGAGATGGCCGGCGCAGTCGAGGAGTTCAAGGTGCAGGCCGTGGCCAAGGCGGAGCGCGACGCCGCCGCGAGCGAAGCCCAGAACAGGGAGCAGGCCGCAAGCCGCCGTTCCGAGCTGATCCGCTTTGCCGACGATTTCGAGAGCGCGGTCGGCGCCATCGTCTCCAACGTCTCGGCCTCAGCCGTGCAGCTCGAATCGGCGGCCTCGACGCTGACCCGCACCGCGGAGACCACGCAGAGCCTGTCGAGCCAGGTCGCCGGCGTCTCCGAGCAGGCCTCCAGCAACATGCAGTCGGTCGCGACCGCGACGGAAGAGCTCTCGGCCTCTGTCGAGGAGATCGGTCGCCAGGTCCGCGATTCCAGCCGCATCGCGGAAGCTGCCGTGGTGCAGGCCAAGGAGACCGATGGTCGCATCGGCAAGCTCTCGCATGCGGCCCAGCAGATCGGCGAAGTCGTCAAGCTCATCACGGCGATCGCAGAGCAGACCAATCTTCTCGCGCTCAATGCGACGATTGAGGCGGCGCGTGCGGGTGAGGCCGGCCGCGGCTTTGCCGTTGTCGCCAGCGAAGTGAAGTCGCTGGCGAGCCAGACTGCGAAGGCCACCGACGAAATCTCCTCTCACATCACCGGCATGCAAGGCGCAACTGCCGAATCGGTTGCGGCGATCAAGGAGATCGGCGCGACCATCGGCCAGATCTCGTCGATCTCGACATCGATTGCGAGCGCGGTCGAGCAGCAGGGCGCAGCGACGCAGGAAATCGCGCGCAGCGTCCAGACTGTCGCGCAGGGCACCCAGACCGCCGCCACCGACATCGGCCAGGTCAACCGCGGCGCGGCCGAGACCGGCTCGGCCTCGGAAGAAGTACTGAACTCGGCCAAGACGCTGTCGTCCGAAAGCACCCGCCTGCGCGCCGAGCTCGACCGGTTCATGGGAAATATCCGGGCGGCGTAACGCGCGCTCTCTCCAATGTCGTCCTGGATCAGCGCTCCGCTTGTCCAGGATGATTCGGGGCTCACTCCTTCCCGAACGCCCGCTCAGCTCCACCTTCGCGCGCTCCAGCCGCGTGCGTTGCGTCTTCGGCAGCGTCTTGCCGGCGCGATTGATGTAGAAGGTCAGCATCGACAGCGCCGAGCGGTAGGCGCCGGTCCTGCGGCGCGCGCTGTGCTCGGCCGAGCGCATCAGTGAGGCCGCGATCCTCTTCGCGCTGGTCAGCTCGAACACGCCTTGCTTGAGGTCGAGGGCGTCGCTCTCCTTCGTCACGCGCTGCGACCAGCGCTTTGGCGTGGCGTGTTTGCTGCTCTTGCGCGCGACGCTGTGCCTTGTACTGGTCTTCCTGCGCGCGCTCCTGCGTGCTGCCGGTTTGCGGGAATGTGTCGTCTTTCTGACGTGAGCCATGCGTCAATTCCTTGTGGCTCCACCGGAAACGAGCCGTGCCAACGGCCGTTCCCATGGGAACCTGCCCTCGCCGCAGACGTTGTCGCAGGTGGCAGGCGGAATGCCGCACCCCCAGGATCGGATCGCCCCGTCCACGTCGTGTGAACCGGGGCCGCGTCCATTGGTCAGATGCAACAACGCGATGGAATTGCAGCGAAGTCCAGCGCCGAACTATGGACCTGTGGTCTCCACGGCGGCCGCGGCCGATCGCGTCATTGAGACCAGCATCCCCGCACGGCTCGATGCGCTGCCCTGGAGCGGCTTCCACACCCGCGTCGTGCTCGCGCTCGGCATCACCTGGATCTTGGACGGCCTCGAGGTGACGCTGGCCGGCGCGCTCTCCGGCGCGCTGAAGCAGAGCCCCTCGCTGCATTTCTCCAATCTCGATCTCGGAATTGCCAATTCGGCCTATCTCGCCGGGGCGGTGATCGGCGCGCTCGGCTTCGGCTGGCTCACCGATCGCATCGGCCGCAAGAAGCTGTTCTTCATCACGCTCGCGCTCTATCTCTCGGCAACGGCGGCGACCGCTCTGTCATGGGATGTCGCAAGCTACGCGCTGTTTCGCTTCCTCACCGGCGCCGGCATCGGCGGCGAATATACCGCGATCAATTCGACCATCCAGGAACTGGTGCCGGCGCGCTATCGCGGCTGGACTGATCTCGTCATCAACGGCAGTTTCTGGATCGGCGCGGCAATGGGTGCGGTGGCGGCCATCGTTCTGCTAGATCCTGCCGTGATCGACCCCGATTTCGGCTGGCGCCTCGCTTATCTCATCGGCGCAGCCATCGGGCTCGTCGTGCTGCTGATGCGCATGTGGATTCCGGAAAGTCCGCGCTGGCTGATGATCCACGGCCGTCCCGACCAGGCCCACGCCATCGTCGGCGAGATCGAGCGCTCGGTGATCGGACACGATCAGGACACGAGCGACGGGCGTTTCCCCAGGATGCGGCTGAGGATGCGCGATCACACGCCGATCCGCGAGGTCGTGCACACGCTGTTCTCGGTCTATCGCCAGCGCGCGATGGTCGGCCTGGTGCTGATGATCGCGCAGGCCTTCTTCTACAACGCCATCTTCTTCACCTTCGCGCTGGTGCTGACCGACTTCTACGGTATCCGCGCCGATCACGTCGGCTGGTATCTGCTGCCTTTCGCCGCCGGCAATTTCCTTGGCCCGCTGCTGCTCGGCCGTCTGTTCGATACGCTCGGCCGCCGTGCCATGATCATGTTCACCTACGGCGCGTCGGGCCTGCTGCTGGCGCTGTCGGGCTATCTGTTCTCGATCGGCGTCTTGAGTGCGCAGGGGCAGACCATCGCATGGATGGTGATCTTCTTCTTTGCCTCGCCCGCCGCGAGCGCCGCCTATCTCACCGTCAGCGAGACCTTTCCTTTGGAAGTCCGCGCGCTGGCGATCGCGGTGTTCTACGCGGTCGGTACCGGCATCGGCGGCGTCATCGGGCCGGCGCTGTTCGGCGCGCTGATCGACACCGGCTCCCGGACCAGCGTGTTCGCCGGCTATCTGCTGGGGGCGGCACTGATGGTCGCGGCTGCAATCGTGGCGTGGCGCTATGCCGTCTCTGCGGAGCGCAAATCGCTGGAAGAAATCGCGCGGCCGCTGGCGTCAATGGAGTAGACTATGAAATCGGAACTGGCTGAATTGGATCAAAAGCGCGCCATGGTCGACGATGAAGCGCCCGATGCGGTGCCGGTGCCTCACGCACTCGTGCCGCATCTCGATGAGACAGCGATCCTGCTCGACATCGACGGCACGCTGCTCGACCTGATGCCGACGCCGCGTGAGGTGTGGGTGCCGCCGGGCCTGTCGGAAACGCTCAAGCGACTGACGGAGCGCACCTCAGGTGCGCTGGCGATGGTCAGCGGCCGCTCGCTCAACGACATCGATTTGATCTTCGCGCCGGATGTCTTCCGCGCGGTCGCCGGCCACGGCGCGGAGATGCGCCTGTCGGGGGGCAACGAGGCCGACGACGTGCACGCGCCGCCGATGGACAAGGAATTGAAGCGACGGCTGGCCGCGGTCGCAAAACTCAGCCCCGGCATTCTTCTCGAGGACAAGGGCTATTCGCTGGCGCTGCATTATCGCCTCGCGCCGCACGCGGAGAAGGCGATCTACGAAGCCGTCTCGCTGATCCGCGCCGACCTGCCCAATGCGCCGATCGAGGTACTGCCCGGCAAGTTCGTTTGCGAGATCAAGCATTCCGGTTTCACCAAGGCGACCGGCGTGCGTGAATTGATGAAGCACGAACCTTTCAAGGGACGTCGTCCGATTTTCATCGGTGACGACGTCACCGACGAGACCGTGTTTGCGATCATGCCCGACATGAACGGGCTCGCCTTCTCGGTCGGCCGCCGCGCTATGGGTGTCAACGGGCACTTCGACGCGCCGAACGATGTGCGCGCGTTCCTCGCGCGGCTGCTCGACGACTCAAGGTTGGAATAAGGCACCGACATCCCGGAGCCACATTATCGCTCGCGCAGTTCCCTTGCGCGCGCAATTCACGTTGCGCACCAAAGCCTCGGAAGACGACTTTGTTCAGTGAAATCCCCGGGTTCCGTCGAGGTAAACCGGTTCCAACGCGCGTGCCCGATTTTGGTTTCATTCCGAAGAAATGATGACAGGAACCATATTGATGAACGGCAGTTAAATGGGGTGGAATGAACAGGAGGGGACGACCTGTGAACTTAGTCGTCGTTTCAAATCGAGTTGCGCGCGGGAAGCCAAACGAGCCCATGACGGGCGGTCTCGCTGCGGCCTTGTTGCCGGTGGTGGAACATTCGGGTGCGATCTGGGTGGGTTCGTCCGGCCGCGTGCGCGACGGCCATCAGAAGGAACCATTCGCCGAGATCGAATCGCTGGGTTCGGGCGCGATCGCGACGCTGGATCTGCCGGCGGCGCATTACGGCGGTTATTACGAAGGCTTTGCCAATTCGGCGCTGTGGCCGGCGCTGCATTCGCGCAGCGACCTGATCCACGTCTCTCGCGACGACTATGTCAGTTATCGCGAGGTCAACGCCTTCATGGCGCGCGCCTTGATGCGATTCCGAAAAGCACAAACCGCGTTCTGGGTGCAGGACTATCATTTCCTCGCGCTCGGTGCGGAGCTGCGCGATCTCGGCGTCGACGATCCTATCGGCTTCTTTCTGCACACGCCGTGGCCGGTCGCCGCGGTGATGCAGGGCGTGCCCAACCATCGCGAGTTGATCACGGCGATGCTGGCCTATGATCTGCTTGGCTTCCAGACCAATGAGGATTGCGAGAATTTCCTCGGCTATGTCGGCAGCGAGCTCGGCCTCGCCATCGAGGATGGGGTCGTCAGCTCGCAGCATGGCCGCACGCGCTGCGAAGTGTTCCCGATCGGCATCGATGCGGAGAAGTTCGCCGCATACGCCGCGAAATCGGTTTCGCATCCCGACGTTTCGCGGCTGCGCCGCAGCCTCAACGGCGAGCGGCTTGCCATCGGTGTCGACCGGCTCGACTATTCCAAGGGCCTCGTCAATCGCATCAGCGCGTTCGACCGGCTCTGGACCGAGCAGCCGCAATTCTTGCGCAGCATCTCGCTGCTCCAGATCGCCAACCCCTCCCGCGGTGCGATCGAGGCCTATGGCAATCTCCAGAACGAGGTCGCGCGCCTCGTCACCGACGTCAACGGCCGCCATGGCGAGGTGGACTGGACGCCGATCCGTTATTTGAACAAGGGCTTCAGCCAGGCCGTGCTCGCCGGCCTTTACCGCACCGCGCAGATCGGTGTGGTGACGCCGCTCCATGACGGCATGAATCTCGTCGCCAAGGAATACGTTGCAGCTCAGAATCCGACCGATCCCGGCGTGCTGGTACTGTCGAAATTCGCCGGCGCAGCGAATGAGCTCGACACGGCACTGCTGGTCAATCCGCACGACATCGACGGCATGGCCCGCGCAATCGCCGTCGCAGCCGCAATGCCGCTGACCGAGCGCAAGATGCGCTGGGAAGCGATGATGAAGAAGCTGCGCGGCCACACCATCCAGCAATGGTCCGCCGATTTCGTCGCCGAGCTGGAGAAGTGCCGGACGGAAAAGGCGGCGGTGGCACCGCTCGCCGCCCAGCCGCCGCAAGCGCTGCGCTGGCTCAAGTCGGCGATCTCCGGCGTGCGGTTGATATAGGTCTTCTCCCTCGCCCCGTTCTTACGGGGAGAGGTGAAGGATGAGCGCGCCTCAATAGCAATACGACACCCCCTCCAGAATCGCGCACTGCCGCTTGTTCGGTGCGTTGGGATCGTCCAGCGGCACCACGCCCTTGCCCTGGCCGACGAACACGCCGGGCCCGACATGCACCGAGCTCTTGTTGCCGATGATCACGCTCTGGTGCGGCGTCGCGCTCGAACGCGTGCCGTCCGGCCAGAGGATGGCATCGCCTGAAAGCACCCCGCGCCGCCCGTCGTCGCAGCTGACGTCGAACCCTTGCCGGGTGCAGACCTGCCCGGCGGCCGGCACCGCGAAGGCTGTGGCAAGGGCCGAAATCAGGCTCAGCGCGGCGATGGTCTGGCGGAAGGTCATCGTGTCCCCGGTCGTGTTTGGAATCCTCAAGTGAATCGTCGCGCCAAACCTGCCGCCGGTTCAGTCTGCCGGCGGTTCCAGGCGCCAAGGTGACGCCCGATATTGCTTATAAAATACAACATCTTACGGAAAAATTGCCCGATTCCCCCGCGATCCCTTGCAAAATCGTCGGCGCCCCTTCAAGAGAGTGCGCTCCGGAGAGATGGCCGAGTGGCTTAAGGCGCACGCTTGGAAAGCGTGTGTGCGGGAAACCGTACCGTGGGTTCGAATCCCACTCTCTCCGCCATCAGCCTTGCCCCAACACCCTCCACCTCCCGTCCCCCGCGCGCTTCAGAACGGGATCGCTCACCCGCACATGCTCGGCCAGAAAATCGATGAACGCGCGCACGCGTGCCGGGAGCGGTGCGCTATGGCCGACATAGACGGCGTGGATGTCTTCGCGGTCGCCGGGGTTGTAGCCTTGCAACACCGGCACGAGGCGGCCGGCTTCGATGTCGGGGCCGATGTGGAAGAGGGCGAGGCGGGCGAGGCCGACGCCGCCGAGGGTGAGGCGGCGGGCGGCTTCGCCGTCGCTGGCGCGCGCGGCCGGCGGCGGCACGGCTTCTTCGGAATGGTCGCCGCGCTTGAATGGCCAGCCGCGGATCGAGCGCGGAAAGGTCCAGCCGATGCCGCGATGGTCGGCGAGATCCGCCGGCATCTTTGGTGTGCCGAAGCGTGCCAGATAATTCGGGGCGCCGACCACGACCATGCGGCTGGTGCCGAGCTTTCGCGCGACGAGGCGTGAGGCGCGCAAGGGTCCGACGCGAATCGCGACGTCGGCGCGCTCCTGCATCAGGTCGATCAGCGTATCGGTCAGAACGAGGTCGAGCGTGACGTCGGGATGCTGTTCGAGGAAGCGCGGGATTAGCGGCATCACATGCAGCATGCCGAAGGGAATGTTGCTGTTGACGGTGAGCCGGCCGCGCGGCGTGGCGCCGGATGCCGCCTCGCGCTCGGCTTCCTCCATCTCGGCGAGGATGCGTACGGCGCGCTGGTAGAAAGCCTGGCCCTCTTCCGTCAGCGTGAGCTTGCGCGTGGTGCGGTTGATCAGCCGGGAGCCGAGCCGCGCCTCCAGCCGCGAGATCAGCTTGCTCACGCCCGACGGTGTCAGGCGCAGTTTTCGCGCCGCCTGGGTGAACCCCCCGAGATCGACGACGCGGACGAAGACCTCCATCTCGGCGGAGCGGTTGGTATCGAAACGGGCCATGTTGAATTCACGTCACAAATGATTGGATTATGGGCATTCTAATGATTTTGAGTCGGCGCGGCTATCTGCGTGGTTATTCCCTCGCATTGGAGCCACGCATGCCTCCCGCCGTCCTCGCCCTCACCGCCGGTGCCTTCGGCATCGGCACCACCGAATTCATCATCATGGGCCTGTTGCTCCAGGTCGCCGCCGACATGCATGTTTCGGTGCCGGTCGCGGGCCTGCTCATTTCCGGCTATGCGCTCGGCGTGTTCGTCGGCGCGCCGGTGCTGACGCTGGCGACGCGGCGGATGCCGCGGAAAACCGTGTTGCTCGGGCTGATGGCGATTTTTACGCTCGGCAATGCCGCCTGCGCGCTCGCACCGAACTATGAACTGCTGATGGCGGCGCGGGTGCTGACCTCGCTTGCCCATGGCACCTACTTCGGCGTCGGCTCGGTGGTGGCGACCAGCCTCGTCGCCGAGGACAAGCGGGCTTCGGCGATATCGACCATGTTCATCGGCCTGACGGTCGCAACGCTCCTGGGCGTCCCCTTCGGGGCCTGGTTCGGCCTGATGCTCGGCTGGCGCGCGGCGTTCTGGGCAGTGACGGTCATCGGCATGATTGCATTCGCGGTGGTCGCGGCGCTCGTGCCGGGTGATGTCGGCAATGGCGACAAGCCGATCTCGCTTGCCGAGGAAGTCGCGGTGCTCGGCCGTCCGCAGGTGCTGCTCGGGCTTGCCATGACCGTGTTCGGCTTTGCAGGCCTGTTCGTCGTCTTCACCTATATCCAGCCGATCCTGACGCGCTTTACCGGCTTTTCGGAAGCCGCGGTCTCGCCGATCCTGCTTGTGTTCGGCGTCGGGCTCGCGATCGGCAATGTCGCGGGCGGCAAATTCGCCGATCGCGGTCTTGCACGCGCCCTGATCGGCACGCTCGCGGCGCTCGCCATCGTGCTGCTTGGCCTCGCCGCCGTGTTGTCGGTCAAGATCGCCGCCATCGCTCTGATCCTGCTGCTCGGCATCGCGTCCTTTGCGACGGTCGCGCCGCTTCAGCTTCGCGTGCTGGAGGCGGCCGGCGCCAGCGGTCGCACGCTCGCCTCCAGCCTCAACATCGCAGCGTTCAATCTCGGCAACGCGCTCGGTGCCTGGGCCGGAGGAGTGGCCATCGATCGCGGGCTCGGCCTCTCCGCGCTGCCTCTGGTCGCAGCCGGCATCACGGCGATCGGCCTTCTGCTCGCGCTGTGGAGCCTCCAGCTCGACCGCAGGCACCCCGTCGTTGCGGCGTGTCCGGCGGAATAGGGGCGATGACGATCGGCGATCGCGGCCTAGTAGAACGCTGCGATTGCCTCGGCGATTCCCTGCGGCAAATTTGGCTCGCTCCTGAGCGTGTCGAGGAAGACGGCATCGCCTGATACCGTGAGGCCGTCCAGCTTGATCGGATGCAGCGGCTCGGCTGCTGCTGCCACCGCATGCAAATCGGGACCGGTCCGGATGCCGTTATATGCGAGCCGCGGGCGCAATTGAACGTTGTTGCCGAACTGCTCGTCCAGCGCGAGGCGCCACCCGGCCCGCGACACCCTCCCGTCGGCGATCGCCGCCGCCATGGCAACGCTGCGCGGCTGCAATGTGCCGAGACCGCCGAGCGCCGCGCGCAACCGGCTCGTCGCCTCCGCCAGCGTGACCCTTTCGATTCCCGGGTCCTGGTCGGGCGAGGTGAAGTCGATCAACCGGGCGCTGCTGCCGATCTTGAGCGCCTCGCCGCTTCCGCCCGCCAGCTGCATGGCCTTTTTCGTCCCAAAGCGCGGTCGTCCGCCGATCGTGACCACGACGATATCCTGCTCGCGCGATTTGATCAGATGATCGTAGGGATCGCCGGTGACGCCCTTCACGACCAGGAGGTCGGCGAACTTGCCCGTGGCGATCGTCCCTAACTTCGCATCCCACTTCAGGATCGTCGCCGGGTTGCGCGTCGCCATCGAGACGATGTCGTAGTCGCTGAAGCCGAGACCGAAATGCGCGGACACGACTTTCGCCGCTTTCAGCTCGCCCAGCAGGTTCTTGCTGCCGGATGGTGACCAGTCCGAGCCCAGCGCGATCGTCAGGCCGGCCGCGCGGGCGGCGGCGACGTCGGTCGTTTTCCCATAGAGCAGCAGATTGCTCAGAGGCGACCAGACGACCTTGGCGTGGTTTTCGGCCATCGTTCCGAAGTCGGTCGCATCGAGGGCCGTGCAATGAATGCCGGCCAGCGACGGCTCGATCGCCCAATCTCCCGCAGCATTGCGCAACGCGAGGAAATGGTTATGCGCCTTGGCATCGATGCCTTCGCTGAGATGGAGCAGGAAGCACGCCGACGATTTCAGCTCGTTGTCGAACTTCAGCCAATCCTCCGCATCGATGTCGGGGATCTTCGAGTGCGCTCGCGGAAGATCGGGAGGGCTGCCGATCTCGGCGGCGCGCAGTGCGCCCTTGTAGTATTTGTGGATCGTGCCGCTCCAGTTCGACAGCGTGATCCCCTGGCTCGTCGTCGTTCCCGCGACCAGGCATTTGGCTTCGACATAGCGCACCAGCGCCGGCAGCAGGGAGCCATCGTCGGCGAGGGCAATCGCGCTCATTGGGCCGGTCACCGACGTCTTGTACGATTTGGCGTTCTGCCATTGGTCGCGATTGCCGAAGAGCTGCGGCACGCGCCAGAGCGGCAGGATGTTGTAGCTCAAATGATTATGCAGCTCGATCAGGCCGGGATAGATGGTGCCGCCGGTCGCGACGGGATCGACGGCCTCGAAGCCTGCGGGAGCCGGCTGGCCCTTGGGCACGATCGCGGCGATCCGATTGTCCTCGATGAAGATCGTGCCGCTCTTGATGACGTCGCCCTCGGTGGCCATCGTCACGATCCGCCCGGTCAGCGCCCGTCGTATCGGGCTTGCGGCCGGGCTCATGGGATCACTCCGTCAGGAATGGTCATCGTGATCGTACGCCGCTTGGCTGCCGCATCCGCGCCCTGGCGCACGGCCCATGGCGTATCTCCGCGCATCCAGGCCGGCAGTCCCGCGGGAAGATCCTTTGCGATGATGTCGAACAGCTCGGTCGGCTTGAAGGCGTCGCCATAGGGCACGAGCGTCGTCGCCACGTCGGGATGCTTGACCTGCGGCGCAAGAGCTGCGAGCGCGGCATTCCACTTGGTCAGCATGATCTTGGTGTTTGCAGCCCGCGTCGCATTATCGTGCGCGGAGCTTTCCGGCCACGTCGGGTGGGTGATGTGCTGATACGCAAGGGTCTTGTAGGCCGCGCCATCGGCAGTCTTGAGCCAGGCCTTCCAGGCCTCGTCGGCGAGGCCCCCGAGGGAGACGACGGCCTCGATGTTGCCCGGCCCGAGCACGGCCTTGAACCATTTGTTGCGATACGCGACGATGCCGGGCTCGTTCTTGTGCTTTGAACCGCCGCTCTGTCCGTAGACGCTGTACAGGAAGGTATTCACCATCACGTAGCTCTGCGTGATGCCGAGTTTCGCCAGGAAACCCTGTGTCCGCCGGCCCGCGGTGCCGACCAGAATTCTGCGCACGACCGTCTCGTGCTGGGCGGGATCCTGACCGACGACGAGGACGCGCGCCGTTCCGTCGAGACGGCCGCGGTGAAAGATCGGCCCCCATTCGATCCGGAAGTCGTGTGGATCGTAGGTCTCGGCGCCGGGATAGTCGGCACACAGATCGCGAAATGGTTGCTGGCCGTAGCCGCTGTCGAAATCCACGAGCATGGCAAATGCTCCAGTCTGTGGCTGTCAAAATAGCTGCGTCAAAAACGGATCGTTTGGCGGCAATCTTAGCGGTAGTTTATTGCGTTGTTCAACCACTATATGGGTCAAGCGAGAAGTCCCAAAGGTTCATGCGCACCTCTGGCTTCGCCTTCGGCCGCGACAACGCGTCGCGACGGCGCGCCATGCAGAAACGCACCTGTACACGGTCGCGTGACCTCCATAAATTCCGCCGCGCAATTCCAGGAGATGCGGCGTGGCGAAGAAGACGGCTACCAAGAAGAACGCTTCGAAGAAGGCAGCAAGGACCTCCAGCAAGACCAGCGCCGTTCGCAAGAGCGTAGCTGCGAAGGCTGCAGCGAAGACGGTCAAGAAGGCCGCTCCGCGCAAATCGTCCGCACCGCGCCGCCCCAGGGGCCCGGCCTGGCAATGGTCGGCGGTCGAGACCGCAGCCGCAATCCGCTCCGGTGCCATCTCCGCGGTCGAGACCGTGGAGGCGCATCTCGAACGGATGCGCGCAATCAATCCGAGGCTGAACGCCGTCGTCGTCGATCTCTCGGAGGAGGCGCTGGCTGCGGCGCATGCGGCCGACAAGCGGCGTGCCAAAGGTGGCGAACTCGGCCTTCTGCACGGCGTGCCAATCACCATCAAGGAGAACGTCGACTACGAGGGGCGGCCTAATTTCAACGGCGTTCCCGCCAACAAGGATTATATCGCGCCGTCGGATTCGCCCGTCGTCCGCAACCTGAAGAAGGCCGGTGCGATCGTCATCGGCCTCACCAACACGCCGGAATTCTCCTTCCGCGGCTTTACCGACAATCCCCTGCACGGGCTGACGCTCAATCCCTGGGATCCGAACATCACCTGCGGCGGCTCCTCTGGCGGAGCGGGTTCGGCAGTCGCCGCCGGCATCGGCACCATCGCCCACGGCAACGACATCGGCGGCTCGCTGCGCTGGCCGGCGCATTGCAACGGGGTTGCCACCATCAAGCCGACGCAGGGCCGCATCCCCGCCTTCAACGGAAGCGCTACGGCCGAGCGGCCGATGCTCGCGCACCTGATGTCGGCGCAGGGCCCGCTCGCCCGCCACGTCGCCGACGTCCGTCTCGCGCTGGAGGCAATGAGCCAGCGCGATCCGCGCGATCCCTGGTGGGTGCCGGCGCCGCTGGCCGGGCCGAAGCCGAAGGGGCCGATCAAGGTCGCGCTGGCCAGGATCCCCGAGGATATGGACGTGGATCCTTCAGTACGCGCGGCGCTGCGCCAGGCCGCCGATCACCTCGAGCGCTCCGGCTATCGCGTGACCGAGGTCGATGTGCCCGACATCAACGGCGTCTGGCAGACCTGGTGCGACATCATCACCAACGAGACGGTGGTGATGCAGGAAGCCGGCATGCTGAAAGTCACCTCGGAAGACTTCCACAAGGCGTGGAATGGCATGAAGACCAAGGCCAATGTGCTCGATCTCAAGGCCTGGATGCATGCGACCGCCGCGCGCAACGGCCACATCCGCGCCTGGCAATTGTTTTTCGAGGAATATCCGGTGGTGCTGGCGCCGACCACGGTGCAGCCGACGCCGGGGCCGCGCGACGACACCGTCAGCGCGGAACGCGTCAAGGAGATCTTCTGGGGCGAGATCCGCTTCATCTCCGCGATTAATGTGCTGGGCCTGCCCGGCGCGGTGGTGCCGGTGACCCTGCATGACGGCAAGCCGATCGGCGTGCAGCTCATCGCCGGGCGCTATCGCGAGGACCTCGCGCTAGATGCGGCGGCCGCGATCGAGAAGCGCGCCGGCGTGCTCGCCCATCGACTGTGGGAGATGATGGAGTAGGCGACGCTCTCCCTCTCCCCTTGTTGCGGGAGAAGGAGAGCGTGGCGCGCCGCGCCGGACAAGAGGCACCACGGCGCATCAATTCATTAATCCAGTTTGATTCGAATTTTAGCCAATTCATCAACAACCGTTAGGGTTACTTCCTCGATCTCTAGACGAATTATTGTCCGCTTTACCAGCCGCCTCTAACAGAGGGACGGCGGACAACGCACATGCCTCGTACAGGCCAATAAGTGCGGCCCGCTCCACGCGGAGGTGGCACGATGCGCAACGAGACGATCGCTATTCACGCCGGCTACGAGCCCGAAGCCACCACGCACGCGGTTGCCGTGCCGATCTACCAGACCGCGGCCTATGCCTTCGACAGCGCCGATCATGGCGCGGCGCTCTTCAATCTCGAGGCCGAAGGCTATCGTTACAGCCGTATCGCCAATCCGACCAGCGCGGTGCTGGAGAAACGCGTCGCCCAGCTCGAAGGCGGCGTCGGCGCGCTTGCGGTTGCGACCGGACAGGCGGCGCTGCACTTTGCCTTCGTCAACGTCGCCGACCACGGCGGCAACATCGTTTCGGTTCCGCAGCTCTACGGCACCACGCACACGCTGCTCTCGCACATCCTGCCGCGCCAGGGCATCACTGGCCGCTTCGCCGAGAGCGACAAGCCTGAAGCAATCGAAAAGCTGATCGATGAGAACACCCGCGCCGTGTTTGCCGAGACCATCGGCAATCCCGCCGGCAATGTCTGCGACATCGAGGCGCTGGCGGAAATCGCGCATAAGCATGGCGTGCCGCTGATCGTCGACAATACGGTTGCGACCCCGATCCTGCTCAAGCCGTTCGACTACGGTGCCGACATCGCCGTGCACTCGCTGACCAAGTTCCTCGGCGGCCACGGCACCACGCTGGGCGGCGCCATCGTCGATTCCGGCAACTTCCCCTGGGCCAAGCACGCCGATCGCTTCCCGGGCTACAACAAGCCGGACGCCTCCTATCACGGCCTCGTCTATGCCGAGCGCTTCGGCAAGACGGCCTATATCGAGCGCGCGCGCAGCATCTATCAGCGCACCATGGGTTCGGTACTGTCGCCCTTCAACGCCTTCCTGCTGCTCCAGGGCATCGAGACCGTGGCGCTGCGGATGGAGCGCCACTGCGAGAACGCCCGCAAGGTCGCAGAATTCCTGTGCAAGGATCCGCGCGTCGCCTGGGTCAATTACACCGGATTCCCGGACAGCCCATACTATCCGCTGGTCCAGAAATATCTCGACGGCAACGCCTCCTCGCTGTTCACCTTCGGCATCAAGGGCGGCATGGAAGCCGGCAAGACCTTCTACGATGCGCTGAAGCTGATCACGCGCCTCGTCAATATCGGCGACGCCAAGTCGCTGGCCTGCCATCCAGCCTCGACCACGCACCGGCAGATGTCGGCCGAGCAGCAGCGCGCCGCCGGCGTGCTGCCCGAGACGATCCGCCTGTCGATCGGCATCGAGCATTCCCTGGACATCATCGGAGACATCGACCAGGCGCTGGAGAAGGCCTGTCCGTCGGCGCGCCTCCAGGCCGCGGAGTAGGCGGCGGTACCGATGACGATCTTGATCGACAGGGATCAAGGCATATCGAGCCCGGCACTGGTGCCGGGCGAGGGTGATCTGGCGCGCGAGCATCGCGGCGCCGAACTCACCATCGGATTGATCAACAACATGCCGGATGCGGCGCTGAAGGCGACCGAGCGGCAGTTCATGAAGCTGCTGCAGGCCGCGGCAGGCCCGCGGCGCATCCGCTTCCACTGCTTCTCGCTTCCTTCCGTGAAGCGTTCGCCGGAAGCGAAGTGGCATGTCGAGAGTGAATATTCTGAGCTCGCTGAACTCCGGCAACACAATTTCGACGGGCTGATCGTGACCGGTGCCGAGCCGGTTGCACCCGAACTCGACCAGGAACCGTACTGGCGAGATCTCACCGAGCTGATCGACTGGGCCAAGGTCAACACGCGCTCGACGATCTGGTCGTGCCTTGCCGCGCATGCGGCGGTGCTGCACCTCGACCGGATCGAACGGCGGCGGCTGCCGGCCAAATGTCACGGCATTTTCGACTGCGAGACCGTCACCGGCGATGCGCTGATGCGGGCAGCGCCTGCGCCGCTCAAGGTCTCGCATTCGCGTCTCAACGAGATTGCGGAAAGCGACCTCGCGCAGGCCGGCTACCAGGTGCTGACGCGTTCGGCGAAGGCCGGCGTCGATATCTTCGTCCGGCAATATGCCAGCCGTTTCGTATTCTTCCAGGGCCACCCGGAATATGATGCACTGTCGCTCCAGCGCGAATATCTGCGCGACATCGGCCGCTATCTTGCGCGCGAGCGTGAAAATTACCCGCATTTGCCCGTGAGCTATTTTGACGCAGCGACGGAGGAGAAGCTTGCCCGCTTCGAGAAACAGGCAAGGCACCAGCGCCACCCGGCGCTCAGCAACGAACTGCTTGCGCTGAATTTGCGTACGGATATTGCCGCGGGCAGCGCTGCTGCGGCACTATTTCGCAACTGGCTGCAATATCTCGGTACCGAAGCCGACGCCTCGGTGCTGGCGCGTTAACCGAAGGGCGTTGGTCCCTCGTTAGGATTACCCAAGCGTTAGGCTTGCCTCAACCAGCGCGCGAATGTTTCAGTAGAGCAATAGGGAATCACGGGAAACGCAGTCGTGTGGTCGGCACTCCAGGGACGCGTGAGCAATCGGCTGGCCCGGCATTTCCGCGCCGCGCCGCACCGGCTGCCCGCGCATGCGCCGATGGTGAGCTTCACCTTCGACGATGCTCCCGATAGCGCCGCAGGCGAGGGCGCCGAGCTTCTGGAGCGGCATGGCGGCCGCGGCACCTTCTATCTCGCCGGCAGCCTGATCGACCGGCCGTCGGACCACTGGCACGGCCTGTCGAACGACGCCATCGTGCGGCTTCACCGTGCCGGGCACGAGATCGCCTGCCACACCTTCTCGCACCAGAGCGCGATCAATCTCGACGAGGCCGCCATGGCCCGCGAGATCGAGCGGAACCGCAGCCATTTTCGCGGCATCGATTCCTCGATCGTGCTGGAAAATTTCGCCTATCCCTATGGGATCGCCTCGGTCTGGCGCAAGCCGCAGCTCGCCAGGACCTTCCGTTCGGCGCGCGGCATCCTTCCCGGCGTCAATCGCGACGTCATCGATCTCCAGTTCCTGCGCGCCTCGCCCCTGGTCAATTACGAGATCGATGCGGCAGGCGTCGATGGCTATTTCGACGAGGCGGTCGCGAGTGGTGGCTGGCTGATCTTCTACAGCCATGACGTCGTCGATGCGCCGAGCCCCTATGGCTGCACGCCGCACCTGATGCGCCACGCGCTAGAGGCCGCCGGGAAGCGCAACATGCCGATCGTGACGGTCGCGGAAGCGCTGCGAAGGATCGGGGCGTAGCGCTTTCTCATGCGCGCATATGCCTCTTGTCCCTCCCGGCAAGTGGGAGAGGGACAAGTTAGGCTTGCCACGCGGACGCCGCCATGCGACTGGCCTTGTGACGAATCTCACGGCTTTGCCCCGACACACGCATGTCCTCTCCCTCCACCGCTCCGCTGCCTGCGCCGGCCAACGGCCGCGATGCGCTGTCGGTGCTGCATTCGGTGTTCGGCCTGCCGGGGTTCCGCGGCGAGCAGGGCGAGATCATCCGGCACGTCACGGAGGGCGGCAATTGCCTGGTGCTGATGCCGACCGGCGGCGGCAAGTCGCTGTGCTATCAATTGCCGGCGCTGCTGCGTGAAGGCTGCGGCATCGTGGTGTCGCCCCTGATTGCGCTGATGCGCGATCAGGTCGCCGGCCTGCTCGAAGCCGGGGTCAATGCCGCCGCGCTGAACTCCTCGCTGACCCCGCAGGAAGCGTCCGACATCGAGCGGCGCCTGATCGCGGGCGATCTCGACCTGCTCTATGTCGCGCCGGAACGCCTGGTGACGCCACGCTGCCTGGCGCTGCTGGCGCAGGCGAAGGTGGCGCTGTTCGCGATCGACGAAGCGCACTGCGTCTCGCAATGGGGCCACGACTTCCGCCCGGAATATGTCGGCCTCTCCATCATCGCCGAACGTTTTCCAAATGTGCCGCGCATCGCGCTGACCGCGACCGCCGACGAGTTGACGCGCAAGGAAATCGTCGAACGGCTTCGGCTTGCGGACAGTCCGCAATTCGTCTCCAGCTTCGACCGGCCCAACATCCGCTACGAGATCGTCGACAAGCGCAATGCGGTGTCGCAACTGAAGGAGTTCATTCGGGAGCGGCACGCGGGCGATGCCGGGGTGGTCTACTGCCTGTCGCGCAATCGCGTCGAGGAAGTGGCCGCCGCGCTCGCCGATGCCGGCATTGCCGCGCTGCCCTACCACGCCGGCCTGGACAGCAGCGTACGCTCGCGCAACCAGGACCGCTTCCTCAACGAGGACGGCATCGTCATCGTGGCGACCATCGCGTTCGGCATGGGCATCGACAAGCCCGACGTCCGCTTCGTCGCCCATCTCGATCTGCCCAAGAGCATCGAGGCCTATTACCAGGAGACGGGGCGCGCCGGTCGCGACGGCAAGCCGTCGGCGGCCTGGATGGCCTATGGCCTTTCCGACATCGTGCAGCAGCGCCGCATGATCGACGAGTCGAGCGGCTCCGACGAATTCAAACGGGTGTCGATCGGCAAGCTCGATGCGCTCGTTGGTCTTGCCGAAACGCCGCACTGCCGGCGCCGGCGGCTGCTCGCCTATTTCGGCGAGATCGCGATGGGCGAGGCGTGCGGCAATTGCGACAACTGCCTGACGCCGCCGAAGATGCGCGACGGCAAGGTGCTGGCGCAGAAGCTGCTGTCCTGCGTCTATCGTACCGGCCAGCGTTTCGGCGCGATGCACCTGATCGACGTGCTGATCGGACGCCTCACCGAGAAGGTGACGCAGTTCGGCCACGACAAACTGTCGGTGTTCGGCATCGGGCGCGAGCTCAACGAGAAACAGTGGCGCACCGTGCTGCGGCAGCTGGTGGCGATGGGCCATTTGCAGAGCGACAGCGAAGCTTTTGGCGCGCTGAAGCTGACGGAGTCCTCGCGCGGCGTGCTGCGCGGCGAGACCGAAGTGCAGCTGCGCGAGGACGCCCCGGCCACCCGCACCCGCGGCAGCCGTGCAAAATCCCGCCGCGGCGATCTCGCGCCGGCGGCCAGCACGCCGCAAGGCGACGTCGATCCCGAATTGCGCGCGCGGTTGCGATCCTGGCGCGCGGATATCGCGAGGGAGCGCGGCGTGCCGGCCTATGTCGTGCTGCACGACGCCACCATCGACGGCATCGTCCGGGCCTGGCCGACCACGCTCGACGAATTGCGCAACGTGCCCGGCATCGGCGACAAGAAGCTCGAACATTACGGAGACGAGCTGCTGCAGATCGTGCGGACGCGGTAGGGGCCCCGCCAATAGCTCTGCTGTCATCCCGGACAAGCGCAGCGCAGATCCGGGTTCCATACTGCGTGATCTATCGATTGGGATCGGTAGGAGTACGGAACTGCAAGTCTTCGCCAAACGCCTTCCTGGGGCAATGGTCCCGGGTCAGTGCTAATTAAACGCTTGCCCGGGACAACAGGGGAGAGGAGGCGAGAGCTAGGCAACCTCACCCGTTCCGGAATGCATAACCGTAGCCGTTCAGCGCCGGCGCGCCGCCGAGATGGGCGTAGAGGATCTTTGCGCCCTTCTCGAAATAGCCCTTCTGCGTCAGGTCGATCAGGCCCTGCATCGACTTGCCCTCGTAGACGGGATCGGTGATCATGGCTTCGAGACGCGCGGTGAGGCGGATCGCTTCCTTGGTCTCCTCCGACGGCACGCCATAGGCGGGATAGGCGTAGTCCTCGATCAGCACGACGTCGTCTGCGACGATGTCGCTGCCGAGCTCGACAAGTTTTGCCGTGTTCTGCGCGATCGAAAGCACCTGCGCCTTGGTCTGCGCAGGGGTGAAGGAGGCGTCGATCCCGATCACCTTTCGCGCGCGGCCGTCCGCGGCGAAGCCCACCAGCATGCCGGCATGGGTGGAGCCGGTGACGGTGCAGACCACGATGTAGTCGAACTTGAAGCCGAGCTCGGCCTCCTGCTTGCGCACCTCCTCGGCGAAGCCGACATAGCCGAGCCCGCCAAACTTGTGCACCGAGGCTCCGGCGGGAATCGCGTAGGGCTTGCCGCCCGCCGCCTTCACTTCCTCGATCGCGTCCTCCCAGCTCTTGCGGATGCCGATGTCGAAGCCGTCGTCGACCAGACGTACGTCGGCACCCATGATGCGCGAGAGCATGATGTTGCCGACGCGGTCATAGACGGCGTCCTCGTGCGGCACCCAGGCTTCCTGCACCAGGCGGCACTTCATGCCGATCTTGGCGGCGACCGCCGCGATCATGCGGGTGTGGTTCGACTGCACCCCGCCGATCGACACCAGCGTGTCGGCGTTCGATGCGATCGCATCGGGAATGATGTATTCGAGCTTGCGCAGCTTGTTGCCGCCATAGGCGAGGCCGGAATTGCAATCCTCGCGCTTGGCATAGACCTCGACCTGGCCGCCGAGATGCTTCGACAGCCGTTCCAGCTTCTCGATGGGCGTCGGGCCGAAGGTCAGCGGATAGCGCGCGAATTTTTCCAGCATGGTCAGGTCATCCCGATTGGCGTTGAGCTGGCCGCAGCGACTAGCATGGTCGGCGAGAAATGTGCTCTCGAATGCTGCACTCATATTGCATGTGATCTTGCGAATATTGCCTGTTGAGATAGTGTTTCTTTCGTAAATCAATCTAATAGCGGAAGTATCTTCCATGTCGTCACGGCTGGATCGCGTCGACCTCAAGATATTGAGATTGCTGCAGAATAACGGTCGCCTCAGCAACGCGGAACTGGCGGGGACCGTCGCCATCAGCCCCGCCACCTGCCATCGCCGCACCCAGCGCCTGTTCGAGGACGGGTTCATCGCCGCGGTCCGCGCCATGGTCGCCCCGAAGAAGGTGGCCAAGGGCACGCTGGTGATGGTCGGCGTCGTGCTCGATCGCTCCACCCCGGAGAGCTTTGCCATCTTCGAGCAGGCGATCGCAAAACTGAAATTCGTGCTCGACTGCCACCTCGTCGCCGGCGACTTCGACTATTTCCTCAAGATCCGCGTCGGCGACATGGAGGACTTCAACCGCATCCACGGCGAGCAGCTCATCGCGCTACCCGGTGTGCGCCAGACCCGCACCTTCTTCGTGATGAAGGAGGTCGTCGACAACGCGCCGCTGGAGTTTTGAGGGGCAGCTATTGATGCGCGATCGGCGTCATGAGAGATTCAGCCGATGCAGACTTTTCCCTTCCGCCATCTCAATCCGGACGGGCCGGCCTATCGGCGCGGCTGGGTCGATGAAGCCGTCGCCGCGATCGAGGCCGACCAGTGCCGCACGGCTGACACGCATCTGATCCGGCTGATCGTGCCGGCGCTATCAGGCATCGACATCTATCTGAAGGACGAGTCCACGCATCCGACCGGCAGCCTGAAGCACCGGCTGGCGCGCTCGCTGTTCCTCTACGCACTCTGCAACGGCCATATCCGCCAGGGCACGCCCGTCGTCGAGGCCTCGTCGGGCTCGACCGCGGTGTCGGAAGCCTATTTCGCGCAGATGATCGGCGTGCCCTTCTACGCGGTGATGCCGCGCACGACCTCGGCGGAGAAGATCGCCGCGATCGAGCATTTTGGCGGCAACTGCCATCTGATCGATGATGGCCGCGCGCTCTATGCGGAGGCTACCGCGCTCGCCACCCGGTTGAACGGCCACTACATGGACCAGTTCACCTTCGCCGAGCGCGCCACCGACTGGCGCGGCAACAACAACATCGCCGAGTCCATCTTCACGCAATTGACGGGCGAGCCGCGGCCGATCCCGGACTGGATCGTCATGGGCGCCGGCACCGGCGGTACGTCAGCCACCATCGGACGGTATTTGCGCTATCGCCAGTATCCGACGCGGCTGTGCGTTGCCGATGTCGAGCATTCCGCCTTCTTCGACTGCTTCCGCTTGCAGGATCGCTCCCATGTCTGCGAGCGTCCCTCGCTGATCGAAGGCGTCGGTCGCCCGCGCTGCGAGCCGTCGTTCGTTCCGGGCGTGGTCGATCGCATGATGAAGATTCCGGATGCAGCGACGATCGCAGCGATGAACGTGCTGTCGCGCCGCCTGAGGCGGACGGTCGGCGGATCCACCGGCACCAATTTCCTGGCGCTGTGCCGGCTCGCATCGGAGATGCGAAAAGCGAACGTCACGGGATCGCTGGTAACGCTGATCTGCGATTCCGGCGAACGTTACCGGCAGACCTACTACGAGCCCACCTGGCTGAAAGCGCGGGGGCTCGACCCTGCGCCGTTCGAGGCGGCCTTGTCCTCGTTCCTCGCGACGGGAGAGCCGCTGACGCTTGCCGTCGATGACGTCGCCAATCCACAGAGCGTGGAAAATTCCGAGGCATAGGGCATACCGTCGCGTAACGTCTCCCTGCCCTTTGCAAAATTGCACGGTCGTCACGGCAACTTCACTTGCCTTGCGCGCGCACGCGGGTGAGCTTTCCACCTTCTCAACGAGGAGATCCTGCCGTGCGCCTTCCCATACTCGATCCGAAAGAGCTGACCGACGAGCAGAAGCCGCTCTATGACGACATGCGAGCCGGCATTACGGACCACTTCAAGGGCTTCATAAATATGCGCGACGACGGCGCGCTGCTCGGGCCCTGGAATCCCTGGATTCGCGAGCCGCGTTTCGGCAAGCCGGTGTGGGAGCTGGTCAAGGCGATCGCGTCGAACCCGTTGCTGCCGGCGCCGGTGCGCGAGGTTGCGATTCTCGTCACCGGCTCGCATTTCCGCTCCGGCTACGAGCTCTATGCGCATGTGCTGGTGGCCGAGCAGCGTGGCCTGTCGGACGAGAAGCTCGCGACCATCGTCGCCGGGCAGCGGCCGGTGGATCTCACCAGGCAGGAGGCCGTCGCTTACGACGTGGCATCGGCATTGGTCAGCGGCGGCGTGCTGCCGGAACTGACCTGGCGCGCTGCAGTGAAGGAGTTCGGCGAGCACGGCGCGGCCGAATTGTCCTATCTCGTCGGCGTCTATTGCATGGTCTCGGTCACGCTCAACACCTTCGACGTGCCGGTGCCGGAATAGATCCTCGGTGCGATCACTCCGCCGCCTTGTTCACGGGCGGCGAGGGCGACCAGGCGATGCAGCGGTTGCGGCCTTCGGCCTTGGCCTGATACAGCGCGTGATCGGCCGCGCTCATCAAGGCGTCGATGCCGGACATGCTGACGCTTGCTTCCGCAATGCCGATGCTCACGGTGACGCCGAACTGAACCTGATGGGCAGGGATGTGCGAGCTCATCACGCGCTTGCGGATGCGCTCGGCCACCGTCCTGGCACGCGACAGGCTGGTCTCGGGCAGCAGAATCGCAAACTCCTCGCCCCCGAGGCGACCGACGATGTCCGACTTGCGCTTGCCATCGAGGCATGCGGCCGCCACCGTCCTGATCGCGGCGTCGCCGACCGCGTGGCCGTAGCGGTCGTTGACCGATTTGAAATGATCGATGTCGAGCATCAGGACGGAAACTGCGCGGTAATAGCGCTGGAACCGGCTCCATTCTGCATCGAGAGAGTCGAGGAAGTGACGGCGGTTGTAGAGGCCGGTGAGCGGATCGGTGGTGGCGAGCGTCTCCAGCATCGCGGCCTTTTGCGTCAGATCGGTGATGTCGACATAGGTCAGCATGCGACCGCCATTCGACATCGTGGTGCAGTGGGCCCTGATGCGCCGCCCATCCGGGGTCTGAAGATCGCGCACATGGTCGCCGGCCTTGACCTCTGCGACGCGTTTGACGGGAAACTTCGTCATTTCGGTCGCCGGAAGTCCCGGCGCGCTCGCACGCTGCGCCCGGCTCACCAGCGATGCATAGGTCGGGTGGCCGGCCGCCTCCTGCTCACTCACCTCCCAGAACCGCCGCATGCGCCGGTTCATGAAGCTGGCATTGAGATCGCGGTCGAGCAACAGCACGCCGTCTTCGACGTTCTCGAGCGCGTCGCGCAGCAATTTCAGCTCGTCGGAATAGCGTACGATGTCGGTGACGGGCGTATAGGTCAGCATCCGGCCGCCGTCGGGCAGCGGCGTGCATTGCATCCGAACGACGTCGCCGCCGGTGCGGCGCAGATCGCGCGGAGACGCGTCGCCCGCCTGTATCTGACGGACCCGCTCGGCGACATAGGCCTCAAGCTCGGCCGGCGGAACCTCGTAGGCGAGCGTATCGCGGCCGTGGTGCATCAAGGTCACGAAAGACGGATTGCTGTTGGCGACTTCGTCCGGCAACAGCCACATCCGCCGGAATGCGCGGTTGATCAACTGCGCGCGGAGATTGGCATCCAGCAGCACGATGCCGAGCGGGACGAAATCGAGTGCCGCGCGAAGCGCGAGCATCTGTCCGCGCATCAGCGAGTCGGCCGGCCGCCCCTGCTCGTCCCCGGGCTTTGGTTCGACATGATCTTCCGCCCCGAGCGCAACCCCGACCTGACGGTCCGACCGCCAGAGCACACGGCAGGCGAGGATCTCCTGGCTTGCGAGCCGAAGCTGGAACCGTTCGGGCACGCCGAGGCTGCTCTGCATCTCCAGCGTTGCGCCATCCTCGGACATCCGGCGCACGACGCAATCGATGGTCGATTGACCGAAGTTGAAGATGATCTTGCCGGCGAGAAACGTTCGTTCCGATATCAAGCGGTGCATTCACAACCTCCCAGGCGAAGCCGGACCAGTCTGCCGCAAGCTTATTTGCCGAGAGGTAAGGTGGTGGGCGATCGTGCGGGAGGGCTAACAATTGGTTCACGCAGCAGGCGTCGTGGCAGGGCGGCGACGAACACGAAAAGCCCTTCGTTCTCAACGATGAGCGGTAGCAGCCGTTGCGCCGATATTCGTGAAAATGCGGCAGCCCCGCTTCACCGAAAATCCACCACGATCGCGGTCAGTTGCGCACCGCGTAGAGCGGCGTGCGCAGCGTCACCTGGTAGGACGGCTTTGGCATCCAGGCGATCTGCGCGGTGATGCCGAACAGGCGGTTGTCATTGTCGTCCATGCGGTCGAGGTCGAGCCGCAGGATCGGCTGGGTGAAGGGCTCCGCCAGGCTGCGGCCCCCGAGCTGTGCGCCGCCGAATGACTGCACGCCGAGCCGGCCCGTGAATTTCCAGTTGCTCGGCCATTGATAATAGCCGCCGGCATAGAGGATCGTATTCGGCCGGATGCTGGCGATCTGGCTGGCGACGTTCGTGGTGGTGTATTGTACGCCGGCGAGCCAGCCCCGCGTCTCGTCCACGTCCAGCGCGTAATCGAACTCCAGGATGTTGTTGAACGAGTTCGTCATGCCCTGCTCGTTCGGCACCGACTGCGTCAGGGTGGATTGCAGCGTGATCGTCGGGATCGTGCCGCCGTTCTGCTGATAGAGGTCGGCCTGCACGCCGATGTTCCAGCTCGTGACGTCGAACGCCGACCAGCCGCCGCCGATGTCCGTCGTCGAGCCCGAGACGCCGCCATAGAGCGAGACGCGGTCGTTGACGTCGACGGTCAGGGGCAGGTCGACGGCGATCGATTTCGCGGCCGGCAGACCATTCGGCAAGCTCGCGCCCCGGCGTGACGCCAGCGCTTCGAACGCAGCCGACAATGACGTGCTGCCGAAGCCGAGCCCGAGCGTGCCAGCAGGAATCGTCGCATAGATCGTTCGCAGATCGAGATAGATGTTTGGAACGGACGGTTTTGCCGGAGCGTCGTCGTCGGAGGCGAAGGCGGCGCTGGCAAAAATCGTCAGACAAGGCAGCCCCAGCGCGACAGCGCGCAAAGCCAGGCTATGCAATTGGCTGTGCTGGGCCACGGAGCAATCCGATTGATGGCGGAACCGTCGCTAGATGGAACCTGATCGCTGGTGAGGTCAAGCGCTATCCGCAGGCGATGGACGGCACGGATGTGCACGGTTACCCTGTGGTGATCGCACTGACACACTCGCCGGCCAGAGTGCACGCTGGACAATGGAAGGACAACAGCCATGAACACGTCGCGCCGCATCCTGCTCACTGGCCTGGCTGGGCTCGCTGTTGCTCCGACCGCTGTGGCCGCCGCTGTTCCGTCGCCCGCGCCTGACGACGTGACGGTGGCCGAAGAGCGCTTCGCGCGCGTGATTGCCGTCGCGCATGCGCCCGATGTCACGTGTGCGCGGCAAGCTGAACGCTACGCGGATGCGCACTGGCCGGACTATGTCGTGGCAGCCAGGGCCGTGCTCGATGCGCGCGTGTGATCTGCGCTATTACTCCCCCACCGCCCGCCGCACCTGCTCACCGATCTGCGACAGCACGAGCTGCGCCTGCGGCAGGATGGCGCCCATCGCGTGGAAATTGTGAACCATGCCGTCGTGGCAGACATGCTCGACGGCGACGCCCGCGGCGAGCAGCTTGCGTGCATAGGCGTTGCCCTCGTCGCGCATCGGGTCGAATTCGGCGGTGTGGATGATGGCCGTCGGCAGACCTGCAAGCCGCGTTGCGCGAAGCGGTGAAACGCGCGGATTGGCGGTGTCGATGTCGCCGGCCAGATAGTCGGCGAGATCGGCCTCGATCGTGATGCGGTCGATCAGATGGCCTTCGGCGAATTCTTCGCGCGAGGGTGATGTCTCCTCGAAATCCAGCACCGGGCAAATCAGGCATTGCGCGACGATGGAAAGACCGGCGCTCTGCGCCGCCTCCTGGCACACGATCGCAGCGAGCGTTGCACCGGCGGAATCGCCGCCGAGCACCAGACGTTCGGCGTCGATGCCGAGCGACGAGGCCTCGCGCGCCACCCATTCGGTGGCGGCGACGGCATCGTCCACGGCGGCGGGGAATTTGTGCTCGGGCGCGAGCCGGTAATCGACCGAGACGAGGCGGCAGCCGGTCGCATGCGCCAGCGCCGCCGCGATCCGATCATGCGTGGCAATGCTGCCGGCAACGAGGCCGCCGCCATGGAAGAATACGAAGCCGGGCACGCGCGCACCGGCGCTTGCAGGCGCATAGAGGCGGTAGGACAGTTCGCCGCCTGGACCGGGAAGGAGGCCATCGGACCTCACCACATCCGGGGCATCGGCGCGCGCGAACTGCATCAGCTTTGCCAGTGACTGGCGCCGTGCCTCCACGCTCGGCCGGCTCCGCGCCTGCGGCGCGGCCGCGGCCATCATGGTCAACAAGCGCTTTGCGAGCGGATCGAGCGGCATGTTCCTTCTCCCCTTGTGGAAGAGGGTAACTCACCATCTTTCCGCAGGGAATCATTTAGAATTTACGACCAATGTGTTGCTATATTACGGCACCACGCCAAGGGGAGGCCGGTCATGGCCGAGATCAAAAAGCCCATCGAATATTCGCCGAGCTGGACCTTCTTCGAGGGCAAATGGCATGACGGCAACGTGCCGATCATGGGCCCGCGCACGCATGCGGCCTGGCTCGGTTCGGTCGTGTTCGACGGCGCCCGCGCGTTCGAGGGCGTGGCGCCCGATCTCGACCGTCACCTCGCCCGCGCCAATCAGTCTGCGATCAATTTTGGTTTGAAGCCGGTGGTCGACACCGGCACCTGGCTGGCACTGGCAAACGAAGGAATCGCGCGCTTCGCGGCCAATGCCGAACTTTACGTCCGTCCGATGTACTGGGCGCAGAACGGCTCGGGCGGCGGCGTGCTGTTCGACGCCGAGACCACCAATTGGTGCCTGTGCACCTACGAGGCACCGATGCCGAAGCCCGTCGGCAACGCCATCACGCTGTCGCCGTTCCGAAGGCCCACGGCCGAATGCGCCCCGGTCGATGCCAAGGCCGCCTGTCTCTATCCGAACAATTCGCGCGCGCTGGCCGAAGCCGCCTCGCGCGGCTTCCAGAACGCGCTGATGCTCGACATGCTCGGCAATGTCGCGGAGTTCGGCAATTCCAACGTGTTCATGGCCAAGGACGGCGTGGTCTACACGCCGGTCCCGAACGGCACCTTCCTGAACGGCATCACACGCCAGCGTGTCATCAGTCTGCTTCGCGGCGACGGAATTACCGTCGTCGAGAAGACCCTGCGCTATGCGGATTTCCTTGCCGCCGACGAGATCTTCTCGTCCGGCAATTTCGCCAAGGTCGCGCCGGTGATTCGCATCGACGATCGTGAGCTGAAGCCAGGCCCGTTCTACACCAAGGCGCGAAAACTCTATTGGGACTTTGCGCATGCGGTGAAGCTGGCGGCGTAGCCAGAGCCCTCTCCGTCCTTCGACGCGCGCTTATGCGCGCCGTCGCGTAAACCGGCTGAACTGAAACGCCTGCGTCGATTGCCACGGTGTGTGGTGAATCTCGCTCCGCACCTCCACCAGCTCGAAATCCCGCCCGAGCTCGGCTGAGAGGCTTGCGCTGTCGTGGCGCTGCACCGGCAAGCCGCTGCATTTCTCCGGACCGTCGAGTGCGAACGTGGCGATGATGACGTGTCCGCCCGGTGCGATCGCCGACCGCAGGCGTTCGACATAAGCCGCCCTGTCGCGCGGATCCGTCAGGAAGTGAAACGCGGCGCGATCGTGCCAGACGTCGTAGGTCTTCGTCGGTCGCCATGCCGTGGCGTCGGCAACGATCCAGTCGACCGTTGAGGCGGCCTGGCCGATTCGCGTCTTCGCTTTCTGGAGCGCGTTGGCGGAGAGGTCCAGTACCGCGAGAGTGCGGTATCCGTCCTGCAGGAGCGCGTCCACGAGCCGCGACGCGCCGCCGCCGATGTCGATGATGACGGCGTCATGGTCCGGATTGGCCGCGCGTATCATCTCGAGCGAAATCGCCGGGCTGTCCTGAAACCAGCTGACCTCGGCTTCACCCTTGGTGGCGTAGACGGTGTCCCAGTGCGTGGTGCGGTCAGACATGGGGGCTCCGGCCATGGCCGGGACGGCGGCGCATAAATGAGGACGCCACGATCAATCGGTCGTTTGCGCACCCGCTGCATGCGGGCGCGCCGGTGCGAACGAAAGACCTACTCGTCCTTTTTCGACATGCGCTCGAGGCGTTCCTGCATGTCCTTCATCTGCTGGCGCAAGTCGTCGATGTTGGTGTCCTTGGCCGGCTCCGCGCTCGCATCGGATTCGGGCTCGGTGGTGGTCGCCGCCGGGCGGCCTGCCGTGGGGACAAACGGCTTGAACATCGAGAAGGTCTGCTGGAACAGCTCCATGTTGCGGCGGACCTGTTCTTCCAGCGGCGCAAACGGGGTTCCGGAGAGTGAGTTGGCGATCTGCTTGCGGAACTTTTCCTGCTCCTGGGTCAGCGACGCGATTGCCTGCTCCAGATATTTCGGCACCACCATCTGCATGCTGTCGCCGTAGAAGCGGATCAGCTGGCGCAGGAACGTGGTCGGGAGCAGGTTCTGCCCGGCCTTGTTTTCCTGCTCGAAGATGATCTGGGCGAGCACGGAGCGGGTGATGTCGTCGCCGGTCTTGGCGTCGTAGACGAGGAAATCTTCGCCGTCCTTGACCATGGCGGCGAGGTCTTCCAGCGTCACATAGGTGCTCGTTCCGGTGTTATAGAGCCGTCGGTTCGCGTATTTCTTGATGGTGGTGGGTTGGTCTGATTTCGCCATGGGCTCTCACTTGCAACGCGGAGAACGGGAACCCGGCGGGCTATGCCGCAGGGCGGGAAGAGTACGCAACGCAACAAAATAAGCATTTTCAAAGGGGTCACGCTACCGTTTTGTGCGCCACGGTTAATTGCGGAGCAAAATCTTGCTTGCGAAAGCGCCAAGAACGCTATTTTGAATGCGCTGCGGCATCAATTCGGTCACCAGCCGATTGACATGCCTCAACGACGTTAACAGGATGCCGTTCGAGACTGGCGAGCCTTTTCCCAGCCCCGTCTGCCCCCATTCAACCCCAGGAGATGCCCATGTCAGACGATGTCGTCATCGTCAGCGCCGCCCGCACCCCGGTCGGAAGCTTCAACGGAGCGTTCGCGACCCTTCCCGCCCATGACCTCGGCGCCATCGCCATCAAGGCCGCGCTGGAGCGTGGTGGCATCGAGCCTGGCCGGGTCTCCGAAGTCATCATGGGCCAGATCCTGACCGCTGCCCAAGGCCAGAACCCGGCCCGCCAGGCCTCGATCGCCGCCGGCATTCCGGTGGAGAGCCCTGCCTGGGGCGTGAACCAGCTTTGCGGCTCGGGCCTGCGCACCGTCGCGCTCGGCTATCAGGCGCTGCTCAACGGAGATTCCGAGATCGTCGTCGCCGGCGGCCAGGAATCCATGAGCATGGCTCCGCACGCCCAGTACCTGCGCGGCGGCGTCAAGATGGGCCCGGTCGAGTTCATCGACACCATGATCAAGGACGGCCTGTGGGATGCCTTCAACGGATACCATATGGGCAACACCGCCGAGAACGTCGCGCGCCAGTGGCAGATCACCCGCGCCCAGCAGGACGAGTTCGCGGTCGCCTCGCAGCAGAAGGCCGAAGCTGCGCAGAAGGCCGGCAAGTTCAACGACGAGATCGTCCCCGTCACCATCAAGGGCCGCAAGGGCGATGTCGTCGTCAGCGCCGACGAATATCCGCGCCACGGCGCCACGTTAGATGCGATGGCGAAGCTCCGTCCCGCTTTCGAGAAGGAAGGCACGGTCACCGCGGGCTCTGCTTCCGGCATCAATGACGGCGCTGCCGCCGTGGTGCTGATGACCGCAAAGCAGGCTGCCAAGGAAGGCAAGAAGCCGCTCGCGCGCATCGTGTCGTGGGCTCAGGCCGGCGTCGATCCGAAGATCATGGGCTCCGGCCCGATCCCGGCCTCGCGCGCCGCGCTGAAGAAGGCCGGCTGGAATGTCGGTGACCTCGACCTGATCGAGGCCAACGAAGCCTTCGCGGCGCAGGCCTGCGCCGTCAACAAGGACCTCGGCTGGGATACCTCCAAGGTCAACGTCAATGGCGGCGCGATCGCGATCGGCCATCCGGTCGGCGCCTCCGGCGCGCGTGTGCTGGTGACGCTGCTGCACGAGATGCAGAAGCGCGATTCGAAGAAGGGCCTCGCCACGCTGTGCATCGGCGGCGGCATGGGTATCGCAATGTGTCTGGCACGCGACTGAGAGAGCTGACGCGTAATCTGCGCGTGCGCTGCACACATGGTGAGTGCATTGCACGCGATTAAAAAGGCGGCGGTTGCAAATCAAATATTCTTCGCAACCGTGCACGCCTCGACTAAAGAGAAACGCCCGGCTCAACGCCGGGCGTTTTGTTCTTGATGTCCGTCAAACGTCCCGCATAATCCGCATCTAAAAACGATCACTCAGAAACGTCCGAAGAGTCCAAGGGAAGGAATACGACATGGCACGTGTTGCATTGGTCACGGGTGGTACGCGGGGCATCGGAGCGGCGATCAGCAAGGCGCTGAAGGCGGCGGGATACAAGGTTGCGGCGAGCTACGCCGGCAACGATGCGGCGGCGGAGAAGTTCAAGGCCGAGACCGGCATTGCCGTCTACAAATGGGACGTCAGCAGTTTCGACGCCTGCGCCGAGGGCGTGAAGAAGGTCGAGGCCGAGGTCGGCCCGATCGACGTGCTCGTCAACAATGCCGGCATCACCCGCGACACCGCTTTCCACAAGATGACGCTCGAGCAGTGGAACGCGGTCATCAATACCAATCTCGGTTCGCTGTTCAACATGACGCGCCCGGTGATCGAAGGCATGCGTGCCCGCAAATTCGGCCGGATCATCTCTATCTCGTCGATCAACGGCCAGAAGGGACAGTTCGGCCAGGTCAACTATTCGGCGGCGAAGGCCGGTGACATCGGCTTCACCAAGGCGCTCGCACTCGAGAACGCCAAGGGCGGCATCACCGTCAATGCGATCTGCCCCGGCTACATCAACACCGAAATGGTGCAGGCAGTGCCCAAGGACGTCCTGGAAAAGAACGTGATCCCGCAGATCCCGGTCAACCGGCTCGGCGAACCGGAAGAGATCGCGCGCGCGGTCGTGTTCCTGGCCGCCGACGAGGCCGGCTTCATCACCGGCTCGACGCTGACCATCAATGGCGGCCAATATCAGGCCTGAAGTGGCGCCAGTTCTCTTGGCTCAAATCCTTTGAGCCAAATGCCTGTAGCTTCGGGCGCGACAAGGCGATAGTGAAGACGAAAATGCCCGGCCTCGTGCCGGGCATAAACGTCCTCAGAGCCTTTTGATTGATGACTCCCCGCACCGCGACGCTGATCGGATTGACCGCGATCCTGATGTGGTCGCTGCTGTCAGTGATGACGGTGGCGACCGGAAAGATCCCGGCGTTCCAGCTCGCCGCGATGACGTTCGCGATCGGCGGACTCGTCGGCCTCCTCACCTGGATCGGTCGCGGCGATGCGGCCAAGAGCCTGGTTCAGCCGCTGGTCGTGTGGATTGTCGGCGTCGGCGGCCTGTTCGGCTATCACGCGCTCTATTTCCTGGCGCTGCGCTTTGCGCCGCCGGCCGAAGCCGGCCTTTTGAATTACATGTGGCCGCTGCTGATCGTGCTGTTCTCGTCGTTCCTGCCGGGCGAGCGGCTTGCCATACATCACATCATCGGCGCGGTGCTCGGTCTCGTCGGCACCGTGCTGCTGTTCGCCGGAAGCACCTCCGGCTTCGCGCCGGGCCAGATGCCGGGACTGATTGCCGCGTTCGTCGCGGCGTTCGTCTGGGCGGCCTATTCTGTGCTGTCGCGCCGGCTCAAGGCGGTGCCGACGGATGCGGTCGCGGGATTCTGCCTTGCCACGGCCGCGCTGGCCGCGCTGATGCATGCCGCACTGGAAACCACCGTGTGGCCGGAGACCACGCTGCAATGGCTTTCCGTCATCGCGCTCGGCATCGGCCCTGTCGGTGCGGCATTCTACGCCTGGGACATCGGCATGAAGCGCGGTGACATCCGCGTGCTCGGCGCAGCCTCCTACGCGACGCCGCTGCTCTCAACCGGCTTCCTCATCGCTGCCGGTTTCGCGAAAGCCAGCGCCAACATCGCCATTGCCGCGGTCCTGATCGCCGGCGGCGGCCTGATCGCGGCGAAGGACATGGTGCTGCGGAAGCGGTAACTGTCATGCCGGGTTCGCGCTCCGCGCGGGCCGGAACGACAATTCGGTTTAAGGCTCCCAGCCCTTCGGCGCGAGTTCGAATTTCGCGAACTCGAACGCCGGCGCCACGGTGCAGCCGACCAGCGTCCATTCCCCGGTGGTCTCCGCCATCTGCCAGGCATTCGCCGGCACGATTCCCTGCGGCCGCTCGCCGTTCACGAGGTCGGTGCCGAGCCTCACCTCGTGCTGCGAGCAGCCCTCATGGGCGATGCGCAGCGTCAGCGGGCTGCCGGCGTAATAGTGCCAGATCTCGACCGCATCGATGCGATGCCACTGCGAACGTTCGTCGCGCGCAAGCAGGAAGTAAATGAGGGTCGAGCGCGACCGGCCATTGGCGTCCGCGGCCTGGTCGCGAAACGTCTCGCGGTAATGCCCGCCTTCGGGATGCGGGCGGAGTTCGAGGCGCGCGATGATCTCGGCTGCGGTCGGCATCGATCCCCGTCAGGATTTGTTTTTGCGCTCGCGCAGCTCGCCGAACACCGCGGCGGCATCCGCACCCTTCATGTGCAGCCTGGCTGCGACCGAGGGTTCGTCAGCACGCAGGAACACGTTTGCTCGCTTCTCGTCACCAAGCAGTGAGGGAATGGTCGGCCTGTTCTCGGCCCGCAGCTTCGCCACCTCCGCCGCGCGCGCCTGGAGCGCCGCATTGTCGGGGTCGACGGTGAGCGCGAATTTGACGTTGGACGCCGTGTATTCATGGCCGCAATAGAGCTTGAAGTCGTCGGGCAGGGCACGCAGCTTCAAAAGCGAATCCCACATCATCGGATAGGTGCCCTCAAACACGCGGCCGCAGCCGATCGAGAACAGCGTGTCGGCGGCGAACACCGTCTTCTCGGTGTCGAACACGTAGGAGATGTGGTCGAGCGTGTGGCCCGGCGTCTCCAGGACGCGCCCCAGCAGGCTGCCGACCTTGACGATTTCGGCATTGGCGACGCGCAGGTCGACGTCTGCGATCTTCGTCGTCTTGTCGTGCGGCGCGACGACGCGGCAATTGTATTTCTGCTTGAGTTCGGCGACGCCGCCGACATGATCGCCATGATGATGGGTGATCAGGATGTCGGTGAGTTGCCAGCCCTCGCGCTCCAGCGCCTTCAGGATGGGACCGGCCTCCGGAGCGTCGATCGACGCCGTCGCCTTGGTTTCCACATCGTGGATCAGATAACCGAAATTGTCGTTTAAACAGTTGAAAGTACGAATTTCGGCGGCCATGTCATCTCCATCGGGCTCAGCCCCGCCAGACAAATATGGCCTTAACGTTGCGCAGGCAATGCAATATTCCGCGCGCGGGAGCTGCCTCGTGCATGTTACATTGCCGTCATGACCATTGATGTCGTCGACCTCCGCGAATTCTACTCCCGCCGCCTCGGGATCGTGGCGCGGCAAATGATCAATCGCGGCATCAGGGAACGCTGGCCGCGTGCCGGGGGCCAGCGCGTGCTCGGCATCGGCTATCCCACGCCCTATCTCGGCCTGTTCCGCGAAGATGCCGAGCGCTGCATCGCCTTCATGCCCTCGGCGCAGGGGGTCTTGAAATGGCCGACGGGACGGCCGGCGCTGGCCTCGCTGGTGGATGAGTTCTCGCTGCCGCTCCCTGACGCTGCGGTGGATCGCATTCTTCTGATTCACGCGCTGGAAATGTCGGACGATCCAGCCGCGCTGCTGCGCGAGGTGTGGCGCGTGCTGTCGCCATCCGGCCGCGTGATCGCGGTCATCCCGAACCGGCGCGGGGTGTGGACCCGCACCGACAGCACGCCGTTCGGTCACGGCCGCCCCTATTCGCGCTCGCAGATCACCGACCTTTTGCGCCAGACCTGGTTCACCCCGACCGCCTGGGGCGAGGCGCTTTTCATGCCGCCTTATGCCGGCGGCTGGGTGCTGAGATCCGCGCAGATGTGGGAGCGCGCCGGTGCGGCGCTGTCGCTGCCCTTCGCCGGCGTGCACATCGTCGAGGCCACCAAGCAGGTCTACCGCGCCATCCCCGCCAAGCGCGAGCGGGCGCGGTTGATTCCCTCGCTGGCCAAGCCGGTGCTGGTGCCGTCCTCGACGACGGCGACGCGCGGCTGAAAACAAATCGTCCCGGCGAGGCCGGGACGATTCAGTTCAGGATATCTGGTTCAGTCTGGCGACGGCGTTGCAGCCTACTCGCCGGCCACTTCGTCGCTCGATGCGGCCGGAGCAGCTTCGCGCTCGGGGCGCGGGCCATGCGGCCGGCGGCGCCGCCGCGGAAAGCGTTCACCGGCACCACCGCCTTCGAAGGCGCCCGGGACATTCGCGCCACCATTCACTTGCGGCTGCGGGCCGGTGATGAAGGAGGGCAGACGGTCGACGCTGCCGGCGTCGGCAACGACGGGCTGCGGCTGGTTCAGCGGGAGCGGCTGAGGCTGGGGCTGGTATTGCGGCTGCGGACGGTGCTCACGTTCACGGTGCTCGCGCGGCTGCTGGTTCTCGCGCTGATAGGGCTGGTTTTCGCGCGGCTGATGGTCACGCTGGTGATGATCGCGCTGGCCGTCGCGGTCGCGCATGAAGGGCTGCTGCGGCGGCGGCGGCTGCGGGACGAAACCCGGCTCCTGGCCGAAATTCGAGAAATTCTCGCCGTCGTCCTCGCCGTCGTCGCCGCTGTTGTTGCTGATCGGCTCGTCGCCGCGCGGCTGCTGGTTCTGGCGGAACTGTTCCTGGGCCGTCGCGATCAGGCGGAAATAATGCTCGGCGTGCTGGTAGTAATTCTCGGCCGCAACGGGATCGCCTGACGAGCGCGCGTCGCGCGCGAGCTGCAGATATTTTTCAGCAATATGCGAAGCCGTGCCGCGGATCTTGATGTCGGGTCCGTTGGACTCGTAGACCCGGGTCATCGGGTTCTGGCCGCGTCGGTTGTTATTATTATTGTTGTTATTGTTGTTGTTGCGGTTGCGCATCCGCTGCTTGTTCTGACCGTTTCTCATGTCCTGCCTTTAATTCCAGCCCTAAAGGTTGCACGCATTACTGATTGCTAGGAGTGACCCGATGACAGCGGTTCACACCGCTTGCGCGCACCGCGCGCGAGCGCGGAATTGATCCCTGCCGATGTTCGTCGACCGTCGCGTTCAACAAAGACGCGTTCCCCACCCGCCAGCATTGATCGCCAGCGAACCCATTCATTTCGCCTGCCGAAACAAGCCCAGCTGTGTTGCGTAAGTCTTCAAGCGCAATATCAGGCTTTCGTTCACTTTGCGGTCGGAGAGCAGCGCAGCTCCAATGGCCATCGCGCTTCACAGGACCTGCGGCTTGGAACCTTTAAATCAGTAAAGCTCTCGCCCGAGAGCCCGGCTTTCGTCCGTAGATCTACGGGGCCGGCACCGATGTGTTGATCGGAACGTAGTCGTTCCCAAGGGATATTCCAAGAGGTTTTTTGCAGTCCAATCCGGCTTTTATGGGGGCATTTTTCGGGCCGAAACCGCCCGCAGGATACCCGCCAGATCGGCCCTGGGCGGCCTGTCCACAACCAACGCGGCAGCCGTCATCAAGGTTTCAATATTCCGGGCCTGGCCCTGCCCGGCCTCGACGATCAGCGCTCCGCCGGGGGCCAGTCGTTCGCTCGCCTGAGGGATCAGGGCGCGATAAGCGTCATAGCCGTCATTGCCGCCGTCGAGTGCCAGATGTGGATCGTGCTCGCGCACCTCGACGCTCAGTTTCGGAATCTCGGCCGAGGGAATATAGGGCGGGTTCGAGACGATGAGGTCGAACGGGCCGCGGAGCGCCGCTGCGTAGGAGCAGGCGACGAAGCCGGCGCGGCCGGCGAGGCCCAGAGCAGCGGCATTGCTCCTCGCGGTGTCGAGGGCGTTCGGGCTGAGATCGGTGCCGACACCGAAGGCATCGGGAATTTCGTGCAGCAGCGCGAGCAGAATGGCGCCCGACCCGGTGCCGACATCCGCGATTCGCGGCGGATGAGATATTTGCCGCTCGCCAAACAGCTCGAGCGCGCGCTCGACCACGGTTTCGGTATCGGGACGCGGCACCAGCGTTGCTTCCGACAGACGAAACGGCAGGCCCCAGAATTCGGCTGTGCCGAGAATGCGCGCCACCGGCTCGCCCGCGATCCGGCGCTCGGCATGCTGCGCGAGCCGCGCCGCCTCGGCTTCGCCGAGGGGGCGGGCGCCCTGCGCGATCAGACCGGTCAGATCGAGGCCGAGCGCCGCACCTAGCAGGATGCGGGCGTCGAGCTCGACGTCGTCGAGCTGTGCCGATCGCAGTTTTGCCGCCAGCGCGCGCCGCGCGCTCTCGATCGATAGTCCGGTGAAGGGATTGCTCACGTGCCCGTCATGCCGCCACGCCTTGGGCAGCGAGCTGCGCCGCCTGGTGCTCGGTGGTCAGCGCGTCGACCAATTCGCCGAGCGCTTCGCCGGCGATCACCTGCGGCAGCTTGTAGAGCGTCAGATTGATGCGGTGATCGGTGACGCGCCCTTGCGGGAAATTGTAGGTGCGGATGCGCTCGCTGCGGTCGCCGGAGCCGACCTTCTCCTTGCGCTCGGCGGAGCGTGCGGCGTCAAGGCGTTGTTGCTCCGCGTCGTAGATGCGCGAGCGCAGGATGTTCATGGCGGAAGCGCGGTTCTTGTGCTGCGAGCGGCTGTCCTGCATCATCACCACGATGCCGGTCGGAATGTGGGTGATGCGGATCGCCGATTCCGTCTTGTTGACGTGCTGGCCGCCGGCGCCCTGCGCGCGCATGGTCTCGATCCGCAGATCGTCATTCTTGATGTCGACGTCGACGTCCTCGACCTCCGGCAGCACGGCGACGGTGGCGGCGGACGTATGGATGCGGCCCTGCGTCTCGGTGTCGGGCACGCGCTGCACGCGGTGCACGCCGGATTCGAACTTCAGCTTGGAGAACGCGCCGCGGCCCTGTACCTCCGCGATGATCTCCTTGTAGCCGCCGACGGTGCCTTCGCTCGCCGAGATCACCTCGACCTTCCAGCCCTGCAAGCTGGCGAAGCGCTCATACATCCGGAACAGGTCGCCGGCGAACAGCGAGGCTTCGTCGCCGCCGGTGCCGGCGCGGATTTCCAGCACCACGTTGCGGTCGTCCATGGCGTCCTTGGGCAGCAGCGCGACGCGGATCTCCTGGACCAGCGCTTCGATCTTCGGATTGAGCTCGTCGCGCTCGGCCTCCGCCATGCTCCGCATCTCGGCATCGGTCGCGGGATCGGCGATCAGCGCCTCGGTGTCGGCAAGCTCCTTGACGGCGGAGCGATAGGCTTTGACCGCTTCGATCAGCGGCGTGATCTCGGCGAGCTCGCGCGTGATCTGCACATAGCGCTCGGAGGCGAGCTGGCCAAGCGATTCGGCCTCGAGCGAGGCGTGATGCGCGAGCAGAATGTCCAGTTTGGCTTCGGGAAGTGACGACATCGGTTCGGTCTCAAAATGCGGAAAAGGGCGAGGCGGCGGGAAGCGGCGGCAGGCCCGCTACAACGCCAGGCCTTCGGCCTCGGCAAATTCCGTCAGCTTCTGCCGGATCGAGACGCTCCCGGCGGGTGCGTCCAGCAAGGGGCCGAGCATCGCTTCGGCCTTCTTCGCGTCGAGGTCGATCACCATCGCCTTGACCGGACCAAGTGCGGTCGCCGAAAGCGACAGCGAGCGGTAGCCCATCGCGATCAGCGCCAGCGCGCCGATCGGCTTCGACGCCATCTCGCCGCACAGCGACAGCGATTTCTTCGCGGCCTGCGACTTGCGCGCGATGTCGCGAAGCGCGCGCAAAATCGGCGCCGACATCGTGTCGAAGCGCTCGGAGACTTTCGCGTTGCCGCGGTCGACCGCGAACAGGAACTGGAACAGATCGTTGGAGCCGACCGAGATGAAGTCGACCTTCTTCAGGAGCTCGTCGAGCTGATAGAGCAGGGCGGGCACTTCGACCATGGTGCCGATGTCGATCCGCTCCGGCAGCGTGTGGCCGTGCTGGCGCAGATAGGTGAGCTCGCGTTCGACCAGCGCCTTCGCCGAATCGAATTCGGCGACCTCCGAGATCATCGGGAACATGATGCGCAGCGCGCGGCCGCCGCCGGCGCGCAGCAGCGCGCGGATCTGGCCGCGGAGCAGGCCGGGACGGTCGAGCCCGAGCCGGATCGCGCGCCATCCGAGCGCGGGGTTTTCCTCGATCACCGCTTCCATATAGGGCAGCGCCTTGTCGCCGCCGATGTCGAGGGTGCGGAAGGTGACGGGCTTGGCGCCGGCGGCATCCAGTACGGTACGATAGAGCGCGAGCTGGTCGCTGGTGCGCGGCAGGCTCTGGCCGACCATGAATTGCAGCTCGGTGCGAAACAGGCCGATGCCGGCGCTGCCGGTATCCTCGATGTGCGGCAGGTCGATCGCAAGACCCGCGTTGATCATCAGCTCGACCTTCTGGCCGTCCCTGGTGACGCAGGGCAGGTCGCGCAGCGCCAGATACTGCGCCTGGCGGCGGGCGCGGAAGCGCACGCGCTCGGCGAAGGCGGCCTCGACCTCCTGTGACGGCCGGACATAGATCGAGCCGGAGGTGCCGTCGACGATGATGGCGTCGCCGGGATCGGCGATGCCGGGCGCGTTCGGGACTTCGCCGACCGCGGGGATGCCGAGCGCGCGCGCCACGATCGAGACGTGGGAGTTGGCGGTGCCTTCCTCCAGCACGATGCCGCGCAGGCGCTTGCGGTCGTAATCGAGCAGCGCCGCCGGGCCCATCGCGCGCGCGATGACGATGGCATTGTCGGGCAATTGTTCACGTGAAGGCGCGTGATCCTGGCCGACCAGCTGCCGCATCAGGCGGTAGCCGAGATCCTCCAGATCATGCAGCCGGTCGCGCAGATAGGGATCGGTCGAGCGCAGCATGCGTGCGCGGGTGTCGGACTGCACGCGCTCGACGGCGGCTTCCGCCGTGAGGCCGGTGGCGACCGCCTCGTGCAGCTTGTGCGACCAGCCCTGGTCGTTGGCGAACATGCGGTAGGCTTCCAGCACCTCGCGGTGCTCGCCGCCCTCGGCGACGTCGCCGCGCTCCAGCATGCGGTCGAGATCGGCGCGCAGCTTGGCGAGCGCGGTGTCGAGCCGCTTGATCTCCTTCGGCAGGTCCTCGGCGATGTAGTCCTTGATGACGACGCGCGGCTCGTGCAGCACGACATGGCCGAGCGCGATGCCTTCCGACAGGATGGCACCGACCTTCTGCGCTGAATGGCGCGCGGCCGGCTCCTGGCCCGGCTGGGCCAGCGCGGACAGTTCGCCGGAGGCGATCAGCTCCGCCAGCACCATCGCGGTGGTCTGCAGCGCCTCGAGCTCCTCCTCGACATAGTTGCGCTTGGCGCGGTTCTGCACCACCAGCACGCCGAGCGTGTTGCCGGCGCGCAGGACCGGCACGCCGAGGAAGGAGTGGTAGATTTCTTCGCCGGTCTCGGGGCGGAACGAGAAGGCCGGATGGCTCTGCGCGTCGCTCAGATTGAGCGGCGTCGCCTCGCTCGCGACGAGGCCGACCAGCCCCTCATGGGCGGTCAGCACGGTATGGTGCACCGCCTCGCGGTTGAGGCCTTCGGTGGCGTAGAGCTCGAGCGTGTTGTCGATGCGCAGCACATAGACCGAGCAGACCTCGGCCACCATGTTGGCGGCGATCAGCACCACGATCTTGTCCAGCCGCTCCTGGGCCGAGACCTGCTCCGCCATGGTTTCGCGGAGCCGTCTCAACAAGACGCGGGGACCTCCCGACGCGCTCCGCATGAACCGTCAATCTCCTCCGTCTGCCGGGACCGAAAGGGCCACGGCGGCTCGCCCAGAAATCCAGAAAAACAACAAATATGCTCGTCCGGCGCCGGCCCCCGGCGGTTGCCTGAGCCGAATCAGCACCGCCTGAACTGGGGCACAGTTTCCGGCAGCCCACCCTGTTCGCCGTATAGCGAATTGGGGCTTGTTTTGCCAAGCAAAACGCCTGCCAAACGCGAAAGTGTGGACACCTTCGCGTTTGCTGCGACCGCTAAGAGAAAATTCGTCTAAACCTGATCGAGACCGTAGAGCGTGTGCAGGGTGCGCACCGCAAGCTCGGTATAGGCGGTGTCGATCAATACCGAGAACTTGATCTCGGAGGTTGTGATGGCCCGGATGTTGATATTCCGCCCCGCGAGGGCCGAGAACGCCTGGGCGGCGACGCCGGCATGGCTGCGCATGCCGCTGCCGATCACCGAGATTTTCGCGACATCGGTGGCGGTGTCGAGCCGCGCATAGCCGATCGTGCCCTTGGCGGCGGTAATCGTGTCCTTGGCGCGGGTGTAGTCGGCGGCCGGCACCGTGAAGGTGAGGTCGGTGGTCTTGCCGTCCTCGGAGACGTTCTGCACGATCATGTCGACGTTGATGTTGGCGTCGGCCAGCGGGCCGAAGATCGAGGCCGCAACGCCGGGCTTGTCCTCGATCTGGCGCACCGAGATCTGGGCCTCGTCCTTCGAAAACGCGATACCGGTGACGACGTGGCTTTCCATGATCTCCTCCTCGCTGCAGATCAGCGTGCCGGGCGGCTGGTTGGCATGCGGGTCGATATCCTCGGGCTTGTCGAAGCTCGAGCGGACGAAGATCGGCATGTTGTGGACCATGCCGAGTTCCACCGAGCGGACCTGGAGCACCTTTGCGCCCTGGGAGGCCAGTTCCAGCATGTCTTCGAACGCGATCTTGTCGAGCCTCTTGGCCTTCGGCACGATTCGCGGGTCGGTGGTGTAGACACCATCGACGTCGGTGTAGATATCGCAGCGGTCCGCCTTGACGGCGGCGGCGATCGCCACGGCCGAGGTATCGGAGCCGCCGCGGCCGAGCGTGGTGATGCGATTGGTCTCCGGGTTGATGCCCTGGAAGCCGGCGATAACAGCGACCTCTTTCCGCTCCTGGAAGCGCTTGATGATCTCGCTGCCGTCGATGTCCTCGATCCGGGCCGAGGCATGGGCGTCGCTGGTCTTGATCGGGATCTGCCAGCCCTGCCAGGAACGGGCCTGGATGCCCATGCCCTGAAGCACGATGGCGAGCAGTCCCGAAGTGACCTGTTCGCCCGAGGCGACCACGGCGTCATATTCGCGCGCGTCGTGCATCGGCGAGGCCTCGGTGCACCAGGCCACCAGCTCGTTGGTCTTGCCGGACATCGCGGAGACGACCACAGCCACTTCATGGCCGGCGTCGACCTCACGCTTCACATGGCGTGCGACGTTGCGGATACGGTCGATATTGGCGACGGACGTGCCGCCGAATTTCATCACGAGGCGGCTCATGACGACGCGTGCATTCCCTCTTAAGGATCAGTATGGTGACCCACGTGGTCCCGCGGATTCCGAACGCGCGTATACAGAGCGTCGGGGCCGGGGGCAAGCAGGTTCCTGCTGGGGCAGGGTGCGGGGGTAGTGGGTTAACCGAGATCATGGCGCGTTATATCGACGAGATCCTGCAGCCCGGCGAGAAGGTGCTGTATTCGACCAATGCGCACTGGATCTTCTATTTTCCGGCGATCCTGGCCTGGATCGTGGCCCTCGTCCTGTTCGTCTTGTCCCGGCAAACCGCCGTCGAGGGGCTGGTCCTGCTCTGTCTCGTCGGCTCCGGCCTGGTCGCCCTGGCGGCGCTGTACTGGACCGTGAAGGGCTGGTTCCATCGCTTCACCACCGAGACCGACGTCACCAATCTCAGGGTTGTGCACAAGACCGGATTCATCAAGCGCCGCACCTTCGAGATGGCGCTGGACAAGGTCGAGAGCGTCGACGTCAATCAGACCATTCTTGGACGAATTCTCAACTACGGCGACGTGACCATCAACGGCGTTGGCGAAGGTCGCGAGACCATCTCGACCATCGCCTCACCCCTCGCCTTCCGTAGTTCGATCACCACGCGGTAGGACCGCGCCCAGCGATGAGCATGCAGCAAGATACTTCCGCAACCACCGCCTCCCAGCCGGGCTCGACCGTCGACGCCGCCGAGATCGCGAAATTCTCGAAGCTCTCGGCCGAATGGTGGAATCCCAACGGCAAGATGGCGCCGCTGCACCGGATCAACCCGCTGCGGCTCGGCTACATCCGCGACGCCGCCTGCCGCAAGTTCGAGCGCAATGTGCGCAGCCTCAATTGCCTTGGCGGTCTGCGGGTGCTCGACATCGGCTGCGGCGCCGGCCTGCTGTGCGAGCCGCTGTCGCGCCTCGGGGCGCAGGTCATCGGCGTCGATCCCTCAGTGAGCAACATCGCCGCGGCGAAGCTGCATGCCGACAAGGGCCATCTTGCGATCGACTACCGCTGCACCACGGTGGAGGAGATCGACCCGCGCGAGCGCTTCGACATCGTGCTGGCGATGGAGGTGGTCGAGCACGTCGTCGACGTCGGCGTCTTCCTGAAGCGCTGCGCCGCGATGCTGAAGCCGAACGGCCTCATGGTGGTCTCGACGCTGAACCGGAACTGGAAGAGCTTTGCGCTCGCCATCGTCGGCGCCGAATATGTCCTGCGCTGGTTGCCGCGCGGCACCCACGAGTGGAACAAGTTCGTCACGCCGGACGAGCTGACGAAATATCTCCTCGACAACCGCCTCGTCATCACCGAGCAGACCGGCGTCGTCTACAGCCCCTTCGCCGACAAATGGACGCTCTCGTCAGATATGGACGTGAACTACATGGTCGTGGCGGAACGGATGGTGTGAGGGGCGGGTGTGGGTGAGGTGAGAGCTGCTCCTCCACAGACGCTGTCGTCCCTGCGAGCGCATGGACTTCGCCGGGACGACAGCCTGCGTGTTGCGAGAGCATCGCTCCCATGACGCCCGTGTGGTTGACCGCGTAGACGGTAGCTTGCAGGTTAGCTGTGCCTTTCCCGCATTAGCAGCCTCCAGCCCCACCCATGCTCACTGTCGCCAACCTCTGGATTCCCTTCACAATCGTCGCCGCGCTAGGTCAGGTCGCGCGCAATGCGATGCAGCGGTCGCTGACGAAGCCGCTGGGGACCTGGGGCGCGACCAATATCCGCTTCCTGTTCGGCTTCCCGTTCTCGCTGCTGTTTCTGGCTGCGGTGTTGGTGGCGACCGGCGATCATCTCAACGCGCCGCCGACGGTGTTCTGGCCGTGGCTCCTGCTCGGCGCACTCAGCCAGATCGTCGCCACCGGCCTGATGCTGCTCGCGATGAACGATCGTTCCTTCGTGGTGACGACAGCCTATTTGAAGACCGAGGCGATCCAGACCGCGATCTTCGGCTTCGTCTTCCTCGGTGATCATCTCACCTGGCTGAAGGTGCTCGCGATCGTGATCGCGACCATCGGCGTCGTCATCACGGCGCTGCGGCCCGGCGGCGAGAAGAGCTTTGCCGAGCTGAAGCCGACCATCACCGGCCTCGTCGCGGCTGCAGCCTTCGCGCTTTCTGCGGTCGGTTTTCGCGGCGCCATCATCAATGTGCCTGATGTCTCGTTCGTGACGGCGGCATCGTTCACGCTGGTGCTCGGCCTGTTCGTACAGACGCTGATCCTGACGATCTATCTGCTCTGGCGCGCACCAAAGGTGCTTCAGTCGATTTTGGGATTGTGGAAGCCGTCGCTGCTGGCCGGCTTCATGGGCGCCTTCGCCTCGCAGTTCTGGTTCCTGGCGTTCGCGCTGACGGCCGCCGCCAACGTCCGCACGCTCGCTCTGATCGAGGTGCTGTTCGCGCAGGCGGTGGCTTATTATTCGTTCAAGCAGCCGATCGCGCCGCGCGAAATCATCGGCATTGCGCTGATTGTCATCGGCGTGGCGGTGTTGGTGGGAGTCTGACGCACCTCGCGCGTCAGTTCCGGTCTTCCGGCAGCGTCGGGAGCGGCGAGACCTCGATGCCTTCGTCGATCAGCGACTTGGCCTCATCCGGCGAGGCCTCGCCATAGATCGGGCGGTGCTCCTTGTCGCCGTAATGCATCGCGCGGGCTTCGTTGGCGAAGCGCTCGCCGACATTGTCGGCGTTTTTCACGATGTGATCGCGCAGCTCTTTCAGCTTGGCGCGCAGCTCGCGCTCCTGCGCCATCATCAGCGAGGTCGGTCCGGATGGCGCAGCCTCGGGCGCCGCGGTCGTGGTGGCGAGCTCGGGCGGCGGCGTTGCGGGTCCGCGCCCCTTCTTGCCGACGATGCGCGGGGCCATGATCGCCTTGTCGACCTTGGCCGAACCGCAGATCGGGCAGGTCACCAGCTTGCGCTTCACCTGCGAATCATAGGCCGACGAACTCTGGAACCAGCTCTCGAAGTCGTGGTTGCGGTCGCAGTGAAGCGCGTAGCGGATCATGCCGATCCCCGCACGAGGTGCAGATGGTCCGGTCCGGCCTTGGGATCGGCCACGCCGAAGCGGCGGCCGTGCTGGAGCGAGGGGATGGCGCGGCGCGCGGTCTCGACCTTGGCCGGATCGATTCTGGCCATGATGATGCCGGGCTCGACATCGCCCTCCGCGAGGATCTCGCCCCAGGGATCAATGATCAGCGAATGGCCGTAGGTCTCACGCTTGTTCTCGTGGGTGCCTGCCTGCGCCGCAGCGAACACGAAGCAGCCGGTCTCGATGGCGCGGGCGCGCAGCAGGATGTGCCAATGCGCTTCGCCGGTCTTGCGGGTGAAGGCCGAGGGCACGGTGATGAAGGACGCGCCGCTTTCGGCCAGCGCGCGGTAGAGCGCGGGGAAGCGCACATCGTAGCAGATCGTCAGCCCGACCCGGCCCCAGGGCAAGTCGGAGATCACGGCCGTCTCGCCCGGCTGGTAATTGGCGGATTCGCGATAGCTCTCGCCGTCCGGCAGCTCGATGTCGAACATGTGGATCTTGTCGTAGCTCGCGAGCACATTGCCCTCGGGTCCGATCAGGAAGGAGCGGTTCACCGCCTTCTCTTCCGAGAAGCGCAGCGCCAGCGAGCCGACATGGATGTGGATCTTCAGCTCGGCCGCGAGCGCGCGATAGGCCTCGAGCGACTTGTCGTCCTCTTCGCTCTGGAGGTGCTCGAACAACGCCTTGCGGTTCAGCTGCATCATGTTGCTGACTTCGGGCGTCTGCACGTAGTCGGCGCCGTTGGCCGCAGCCTGCCGGATCAGCCGGGTAGCCTGCGCGAGGCTCGGCTCCGGCATCAGGCCGGTGCGCATCTGCACCATCGCGGCGGTGAAGGTCCTGTTGTCGCTCATGACTCCGCCTTGACGTTTTCGAGCATGCCGTCGAGCTTGCCCTCGCGGTCGAGTGCATAGAGCTCGTCGCAGCCGCCAACATGGGTTCCGCCGATCCAGATCTGCGGGAAGGTCGCCCCGTCGCCGGCGCGATCGTACATCTGCTGGCGCCAGTCCGGGTTCTTGGCGACATCGAATTCCGTGAAGGTCGCCTTCTTGCGGGTCAGCAGTGACCGGGCGGCGGAACAATAGCCGCAGCCCGGCCTGGTGTAGATCTCGACAGCAGCGGTCATGTCGCCTGGCGCTCTCATGTCATGAAATTCATTGAATTATATGGGACTTCACCTGACCTCCACAACCCGGGCAAAGACCAGCACGTCCACCTGGGCCGCTCTGGCGCGCAGCAAGGCACGGGCGCAGGCGTCCAGCGTCGCCCCTGACGTCAGGACGTCGTCGATCAGGATGATGCGGCGGCCCTGTACCTCAGCCTGACGGTCGGGGGATACCTGGAATGCTCCCTGCACATTTGTGGCGCGCTGGGCCCGCGACAGGCCGATTTGCTGCTCGGTGGCGCGCACCCGGCGCAGCACCTCACCCCGCAACCTCACTCCGCTCTGCCGTTCGATGATTCGCGCCAGCGCGCCGGACTGGTTGTAGCGGCGCCGCCAGGCCCGCCGCCAATGCAGGGGAACCGGCACCAGCATGTCGGCCCCGGCGAGCAGCTCGCCGCCCGCGCGCGCCATCCAGCGGCCCATCGCGGGCGCCAGATCGGTGCGGTCCTGGTATTTGAGCGCATGCACCAATGTGCGGGCGACATCGTCATAGCGCACCGCGGCGCGGGCTCGCTGGTAAGCGGGCGGGCTCGCGATCGCCTCCATCGACAGCATGTCGGGGCCGGGGTCATAAACGAAAGGGATGCCAAGCCGCGGGCAATAGGGCCGCTCGATGAACGACAGTTTTGCCCAGCAGGCCGCGCACACGCCCTCGCCATCGACCGGCTCGCGGCAGGATACGCACAGGGTCGGTAGCGCAATGTCGAGCGTCAGCCGCGGAAGATGCGCAAGCGCGTTACGGCAGGCACCGAGCGCGCCGCGCAGATGGCTCGAGATGGAGCGTGATGCCCCGGCGTCCATCGGACTACGGCTCTTTCGGGAGCACGGGTCGGAAGAACGATCGCTCATAACGGTGGAAGCAGTGCGTTTCCCTTGCAAAGGCGATCGCCTTCTGGACGTCCGGGTCTTCGGCGCTGTCTTTCCGATATTGCTCGTAGGCCGCAAAGCTCGGGAAGCTGAACATCGCCAGCGCGACGTCGCTCGCCCCCTCCGACGGCAGGAAGTACCCGTGGTGGACGCCGCCGAATCTTGGCAGCAGTTCCAGCCACATCCTGCCGTAAGCCTCGAATTCGGCGAGCTTGTCCGGAGGGACCTCGTATCGCAGGTAACAGGTGATCATCGTCTGATGCTCCGTCGCGCCGCGAAGTTGGCGCACATTGTTAGCCTGGAACGCGAGGCGGCGGTGTCGGCTCTCCGTGAGGGGAGGCTAGCGCCACACGCAGTGGATTGCCAGAACCGTCGTGATCGGCGTAACCATCGGCATGGCTCAGAATGCGCAAACCCCGCCCGCCTTGTTCGATCGCGCTTTGCTGCACGCGCGGCAACAGCGTGCGCAGGCACAGGGGGCTGTGAGCTTCCTGCTAGATCGGGCGACCGAAGACATGTCCGACCGGCTGGCCGCGGTGATGCGGGAGTTTGGCGCGGCGGCTGATCTCTGGACGCCCGGCGAAGGGCTGGCGGCCTTGCGCGCGCAGTTGCCGTCGCTCCAGCGGATTGCGCTTGGTGAAGCGGTCGAAGAAAAATTGCCTTTCGCAGCCGAAAGCATCGACCTCCTCGTCTCGGCGCTGGCGCTGCAATTCGTCAATGACCTGCCGGGTGTGCTCGCGCAAATCCGCCGCGCGCTGAAGCCGGATGGGTTGCTGCTAGCGGCGATGATCGGCGGCGACAGCCTGACCGAGCTGCGTCAGGCCTTTGCCGCGGCGGAAGCCGAACGTGAGGGCGGTGTGTCGCCGCGCGTGGCACCCTTCGCCGATCTGCGCGACATCGGCGCGCTGTTGCAGCGGGCGGGCTTCGCGCTGCCGGTTACCGACGTCGATCGCGTCGTGGTGCGCTATGGCAACGCATTCGGGCTGATGCAGGACCTCCGCCGCATGGGAGCCACCAATGTGCTGATCGAGCGGCGCCGCACACCGAGCCGGCGCGCGACGCTGCTGCGGATGGCCGAAATCTATGCCGAACGGTTCGCCGACCCGGATGGCCGCATCCGCGCGACGTTCGACATCATCTGGCTCTCCGGCTGGGCCCCCCACGCGAGCCAGCAGCAGCCGCTGAAGCCGGGATCGGCCAAAGCGAGCCTGGCGGAGGCGGTGAAGAAGGCGGGAGAGACGTAGCTCCTCATGGTGAGGAGGCGCGTCAGCGCCGTCGCGAACCATTGAGGCCCGGCTCTCACCCGGGGCCATCCTTCGAGACGCCGCTTCGCGGCTCCTCAGGATGAGGTCTGAACTCACATCAGCAAATCAATCAGATGCGGAATCAGCGGAATGTCCGCCGGCGGCATCGGATAGTCGCGCAGCTTGTTGGCACGGACCCAGGCGAGGGTCTGGCCTTCGCGCGGTTCTACCTGTCCTTCCCAGCGCCGGCAGATGTAGAGCGGCATCAGGAGATGGAAGCTCTCGTAGGCGTAGCTGGCAAAGGTCAGCGGGGCCAGGCACGGCTCGGCGACGGTGATACCAAGCTCCTCGTGCAGCTCGCGGATCAGGCTCTGCTCCGGCCGCTCGCCGGGCTCGAGTTTGCCGCCGGGGAATTCCCAGAGGCCGGCCAACGTCTTGCCCGGCGGGCGCTGCGCGATCAGGACGCGCTTGTCGGCGTCGACCAGCGCGCAGGCCACCACCAATGTCAGTTTGAGATCGGCCATCGGCGTCCGCTTACGACCTGTAATCCCCGTTGATCGCGACATACTCCTTGGTGAGGTCGCAGGTCAGCACGCGGTCGCGGCCCTTGCCGAGGCCGAGCGAGACCTTGATCGCGATCTCCGGCGCCTTCATCGCTTCCGACACCTGCGCCTCGTCGTAGTCGGGATCGCGCGCGCCGCTCTTGGCGACGCGGATGCCGTTGAAGGAGATCGAGAGCTTGTCGCGGTCGGCCGGCTCGCCGGCCTTGCCGACCGCCATTACGACGCGGCCCCAATTGGCGTCCTCGCCGGCGATCGCGGTCTTGACCAGCGGCGAGTTGGCGATCGACATCGCGATCTTGCGCGCCGAGGCCTTGGTCTTGGCGCCCTCGACGGTGATCTCGACCAGCTTGCGCGCCCCTTCGCCGTCGCGGGCGACCTGCTCGGAGAGATTGGCGAGCACCTGGTTGAAGGCTTTGACGAAGGCTTTCAGGCGCGGATCGCTGGCGCGGCTGATCTTCGGCGCGCCGTGTTCTGCAGCAGCGCCGGTGGCGAAGGCCAGCAGCGTGTCCGAGGTCGAGGTGTCGCCGTCGATCGTCACCGCGTTGAACGTGTCCTCGACGCCGCTCTTGAGCAAAGCCTGTAGCGCGGCGGGCGCGATCGGCGCGTCGGTGAAGATGAAGGACAGCATCGTCGCCATGTCGGGGGCGATCATGCCGGCGCCCTTGGCCATGCCGTTGATGGTGACCCTGGCCTTGCCGAGCTTCACGGTCGCTGTCGCGACCTTCGGGAAGGTGTCGGTGGTCATGATCGCCTTGGCAGCAGCGAGATAATCGCCGGCCTCGGCAGTCTCGGCGAGGCGGCCGAGCACGCCGTCGAACTTGGTTGCGTCCAGCGGCTCGCCGATCACGCCGGTCGAGGCGAGAAAGATCTCGCTTTCGCTGCAACCGACGGCCTTGGCTGCGATCTTCGCTGTCAGTGCGGTGGAGCTGCGGCCGGTCTTGCCGGTGAAGGCATTGGCGTTGCCCGAATTGACGACGAGGGCGCGCGCCTTGCCGCCCTTCAGCTTGGCGCGGCACCATTCCACCGGGGCGGAGGGGCATTTCGACTTGGTGAAGACGCCGGCGACCGCGGTGCCCTTGTCCATCACCGCCAGCAGCACGTCGGTGCGGCTCTTGTAGCGGATGCCGGCCTCGGCCGTCGCGAGACGGACGCCCGCGATCACGGGCATGTCGGGAACGTTTTTCGGGGCGAGGGGGGAGACGGAGGAGGACATCGCGGGGCGCCTTGGTGAGGTCTGGATATGCAGATGGCCGGGACATCCAGTGCGAAGACGTGCTTCGCACTTTCTGCCCGGCCATTGCGACGTTAGATACTATTGGCGTCCGTGAAGTGACAGCGAATTCTTACTTCTTCGCCGGCGGCGCCATCTTGCTGTCGGACGGCTTCGCATCGGAAGGCTTCGCATCGGAAGGCTTGGCATCGGAAGGCTTGGCATCGGAAGGCTTGGCATCGGAAGGCTTGGCCGCGTCGGCCGGCTTGGCGTCCTTGGACGCGTCGGCCTGGTCCATGCGCTCGACCTTGGCTTCCGCGCGCAGCTTGGCGACGTAATCGGCCTGGGCCTTGCGGGTCACGTACTGCTCGATCTGGGCCTTGACCTGCTCGAAGTCCGGCGCCTTGCGGTTGCGCTTTTCCTCGACCTTGATGACGTGCCAGCCGAACTGCGACTTCACGGGGTCGGAGATCTTGCCCGGCTCAAGCGCGAAGGCGACGGCGGAGAATTCCGGCACCATCTGCTCCTTGGTGAAGAAGCCGAGGTCGCCGCCGTCGGCCGAGCCCGGATCCTTGGACTTCTTCTTGGCGAGTTCGGCGAAATCAGCGCCCTTGTCGAGCTCGGCCTTCACCGCCTTGGCCTCGTCCTCGGTCTCGACCAGGATGTGGCGGGCGCGCACTTCCTGCTCGCCGGTGATCTGCTTGGAGGCCTCCTCATAGACCTTCTTCATGGCGTCGGGGGTGGTGGCGGCCTTGCCTTCGCCCGCGAGCAGGCTGTCCATCAGGAGGCGGTTGCGGGCGAACGCCAGGCGCTTCTTGAACTCCTCGCCGGCGGCGATCTTCTTGTCCTCGGCCGCCTTGCCGACGATCTTCATGTCGATCAGGAAGGACAGGACGTTCTCGTCCTTGGTCGCCGGGTCCATCTGGGCGAGGCTCGGTCCGAGTTCCTCCTCGGCCATGGCGACGTCGCTCTTCTTGATTTCAGCGCCATTGACCTTCGCCAGCACCGGATCGTCGGCAGCCCGGCCGGGACCCGCGATCAGCGCCAGCGCAAGGCAGCCCACGAGGGCGGTGGCGAGGCCGAAGCGCAGGCCGGTTTTGGTTACCGGGAACGAGGTGGTCATGGAAAATCCTTTTGTTGAAGCAGGGGGCTGCTCGAGCGGGGCGGACACTCGCCCAATTCAGGGGGGCTTGGCAACGCGAAAAGTCTGTCAAAATGATGATTTGGCCGCAATGCGCCCGCCGTTGACAAGGCCCTGACCGGGCCATATCTCTGCCCGGTCGCGACCATGGCGATGGCGTTTATTTTGCTGCGTTTTTGGCCGTTGAACCCAGACTTGCCCAATTCCCACCCATATGGCGGATGACCTCCCGCAGTCCGGGCTCTGGCGCCAGCAGGCGTCACGGTGAGTTGATAGGCAGGCGGGTGACAACCTCTTGGCTGCAACGCGGTTGAATCGCGAACACAGGAACAAGGCATGATCGGCGCGCTCGCCCGCAAGTTTTTCGGCTCCGCCAACGACCGGCGGGTGAAGGGATACCAATCCCGCGTCAACGCGATCAACGCGCTGGAGCCGGAGGTCTCGAAACTCTCCGACGAGGCGCTCAAGGCCCGCACCGCCGAGTTCAAGCAGCAACTCGCCGAGGGCAAGACGCTCGACGACCTCCTGGTCCCCGCTTTCGCCACGGTGCGCGAGGCGGCCAAGCGCACGCTCGGCCAGCGCCATTTCGACGTCCAGCTGATCGGCGGCATCGTGCTGCACGAGGGCGACATCGCCGAGATGAAGACCGGCGAAGGCAAGACGCTGGTCGCAACGCTCGCGGTCTACCTCAACGCGCTCGCCGGCAAGGGCGTCCACGTCGTCACCGTCAACGACTACCTCGCCCGCCGCGACTCCGGCTGGATGGGCCAGATCTACGGCTTCCTCGGCATGACCACCGGCGTGATCGTGCACGGTCTCGACGATGCCGAGCGCAAGATGGCCTATGCCTGCGACATCACCTACGGCACCAACAACGAATACGGCTTCGACTATCTGCGCGACAACATGAAGTACCGGCTCGAGGACATGGTCCAGCGGCCGCACTTCTACGCCATCGTCGACGAGGTCGACTCCATCCTGATCGACGAAGCGCGCACGCCGCTGATCATCTCCGGCCCGCTCGACGATCGCTCCGACTTCTACAACACCATCGACTCGTTCCTGCCGAGGCTCGACAAGACCGACTACGAGGTCGACGAGAAGCAGCGCACGGTGACGCTCACCGAAGCCGGCATGGAGAAGATCGAGGGGCTGCTGCGCGACGCCGGCCAGCTCAAGGGCGAGTCGCTCTACGACGTCGAGAACGTCTCCGTCGTGCACCACATCAACCAGGCCCTGCGCGCCCACACGCTGTTCACGCGCGACAAGGATTACATCGTCCGCGACGACGAGGTCGTGATCATCGACGAGTTCACCGGCCGCATGATGGCCGGCCGGCGCTATTCCGAAGGCCTGCACCAGGCGCTGGAAGCCAAGGAGCACGTCCAGGTCCAGCCGGAAAACCAGACGCTGGCCTCGATCACCTTCCAGAACTATTTCCGGATGTACGAAAAGCTCGCCGGCATGACCGGCACTGCGCTGACGGAAGCCGACGAACTGTTCGACATCTACAAGCTCGAGGTCGTGGAAATCCCGACCAATCTGGCGGTCGCCCGTCTGGACGAGGATGACGAGGTCTATCGCACCCAGAACGAGAAATACGCCGCGATCCTGGCCGAGATCGAGCGCGCCAATTCGCGATTGCAGCCGGTGCTGGTCGGCACCGCCTCGATCGAGAAGTCGGAAGTGATCGCCGAATATCTCAAGAAGCACGGCTACCGGCAGATCGATTTCGGCAACGAGAATTCGATGCAGAAGCTGTACGCCGCGGCGCGCGCCAACAAGCCGGCGAAGCTGTTCGCGGTCCTGAACGCGCGCTTCCACGAGCAGGAAGCCTACATCGTCGCCGAAGCCGGCGTCCCCGGCGCGATCACGATCGCGACCAACATGGCCGGCCGCGGCACCGACATCAAGCTCGGCGGCTCGCTCGAGATGCGGATCCAGCAGGAGACCGCAGGGATCGAGGACGAGGCCGAGAAGGCCAAGAAGATCGAGCAGATCAAGGCCGACATCGAGCATTTCCGCGATATCGTGCTGAAGGCGGAAGAGACCGTCGAGATCGAACCGGCGAAGGGCAGCAAGCCCGCCAAGACCGTGAAGAAGCCCGGCGGCCTCTACATCATCGGCTCCGAGCGTCACGAATCCCGCCGCATCGACAACCAGCTCCGCGGCCGTTCCGGCCGTCAGGGCGACCCCGGCCGCTCGAAGTTCTTCCTGTCGCTGGAAGACGATCTGATGCGCATCTTCGGCTCGGATCGCCTCGACAGCATGCTGCAGCGTCTCGGCCTGCAGGAGGGCGAGGCCATCATCCATCCCTGGATCAACAAGGCGCTGGAGAAGGCGCAGCAGAAGGTCGAGGCCCGCAACTTCGACATCCGCAAGAACCTGCTCAAGTTCGACAACGTCCAGAACGACCAGCGCAAGGTGATTTTCGACCAGCGCGTCGATCTGATGAAGGACGACAGCGTCGCCGAGACCGTCACCGACATGCGCCATGCCTTCATCGACGACCTCGTCGCCAAGCACGTGCCCGAGCATGCCTATGCCGAGCAGTGGGATGTTGCCGGCCTGAAGGAAGAGCTGAAGCGAGTGCTCGATCTCGACCTGCCGGTCGACGACTGGGCCAAGGAAGAGGGCATCGCCGACGAGGAGCTGCTCACGCGCATCGAGACCCGCGCCGACGAGCATATGGCGGCCAAGGTCGGGCAATGGGGTCCCGACGTGATGCGTTACGTCGAGAAGACCATCCTGCTCCAGACGCTCGACCATCTCTGGCGCGAGCATCTGATCATGCTCGACCATCTGCGCCAGGTCATCGGCCTGCGCGGCTACGGTCAGCGCGATCCGCTGCAGGAGTACAAGACCGAGGCCTTCAATCTCTTCCAGGAGATGAGCGCTCATTTGCGCGAGGCCGTCACCGCGCAGCTGATGCGGGTCGAGATTGTCCCGCCGGAGCAGGAAGCCCCGGTGCTGCCGCCGATGGAAGCGCACAAGTTCGACCCCAACACGGGCGAGGACGAAATGGCGCTCGCCAGCGTCACGCTCGGAGCGCAGGCCACGGACGCCGCGCTGCGCGATCCAAAGAACCCGGCATCCTGGGGCAAGATCGGCCGCAACGAGGACTGCCCCTGCGGCTCAGGCAAGAAGTACAAGCACTGCCACGGGCGGTATGCCTAGCGACCAGGTGTGAGGCGCGACGTCGGCGCCTCACTCTCTACCGTCGTGCTGCGAACAATCGCAACGACCAATCTTTGAAACAACCACGTCCTGTGGTTATGGCTCCCGGATCTGCGCTCCGCTTGTCCGGGACGAGGCGTTGATAGAGCCCGCCAAGCCCACTCAATTCGAGCTGTCGATCAGGCTCTCCAGCAACCGCTTCAATTCGCTCGTCGACTTGTCACCGTAGCTTTCGAGGATGTGCTCCTCCTGATCCGCCGCGAGCGAGTTGAGCTTCTTGCTCAGCACCTTGCCGCGGTCGGAGATGAACATCAGCACCTTGCGGCGGTCGTTGGGGTCCTGCACGCGATAGACCAGCGTGTCGGAGACCATGCGGTCGATCATCTTGGTCAGCGTCGGATGGTTGAGCAGCACGGCGTCCGCGAGCTCGCCCATCGAGTGGCCATCGCCGTCCGACAGCACCTTGAGGATGCGCCATTGCTCGACGGGAACGCCTTCCTTGCTCAGGCGCAGTTCCAGCTGCCGGTTGATTTCCCGGTTGGCCTGCGCGAGCAGATAAGCGAGGTGTTCGGTGATAGGTGAGTTCTGCGGTTTGGCCACGGCTGAGACTTCGTATCGGTGCAAATGAGCGAATGTCTTGCAACTAATGCTGCATCTATATGCACTTCAATCCTTGAACATTCAATATTTTCCAATAGGATCGTTGCCTAACAAAAGGGCGGATGCCGCGACCGCCTGCTGAATGTGCTTTCAAGTCTGGTGCCAGACAGGAGTTGGCGTGCGCGCGACGGTAAACTTCCCGGCTCACGGCGGCCCGGCGTTGCCGCCGTCCATGCTGTTCAGGAATCTGTCGCCCGTCGCGACCGACTTCGACCTGTCTCCGATCGACGCGCATTTCATGAAGCGCCGCGGCGCGCGCAACAAGCTCCGCATCGGCAATTTCCTCACCTTCACCGGCTCGCCCGGGATCTGGGGCCCGACCTCGACCAACAGCGCGATGCTGGCGGTCGCCGAGATCAACAAGCGCGGCGGCATTCTGGGGCGAGAGCTGGAACTGTCGATCTACGATTCCGGCGGCCCGATCGACGAGGTGGTGCGGCGCGCCGAGCAGGCGATCGCCTTCGACGAGGTCGACCTCATCATGGGCTCTCATATCAGCGCGGTCCGTGTCGCCTTGCGCAAGGTCACCGGCAGCCGCATCCCCTACATCTACACGCCGGTCTATGAGGGCGGCGAGCGCACGCCGGGCGTGATGGCGATCGGCGAGACGCCGCGCTGGCAGAGCCGGCCGTCGATTCACTGGCTCGCGGACGTCAAGAAGGCGGCGCGCTGGTATCTGATCGGCAGCGATTACGTCTGGCCCTGGCAGTCTCATCGCGCGGTGAAGCGCTACATCAAGGAGGCCGGCGGCCTGGTCGTCGGCGAGGAGTTCGTCCCAGTCGGCGAAGACAACCACGAGCCGCATCTGGCGCGCATCCGCGCCGCCAAGCCGGACGTGGTGCTGATCTCGCTGATCGGCACCGACAGCATCACCTTCAACCGCGCTTTTGCGGAGGCGGGACTGGCCACTTCGACGCTGCGGCTTGCGGGCGCGATGGACGAGACCGTGCTTCTCGGCATCGGCGCCGACAACACCGAGAATTTGTTCTGCGCCTCCGGCTATTTCAACTGCATGGCTTCGCGGGCCAATGACGAGTTCCTCAGCGGCTACCAAGCGATGTTCGGCCCGCACGCCCCGCCGGTCGGCTCGGTCGGCCAGTCGAACTACGAGGGGCTGCGGTTCCTGGAGTCTGTGGCCAACCGTGCCGGCTCGTTGGCCTTTCGCCCGCTGCTGAGGGCGGCGCGCAACACCGTCTATTCGGCGGGCCGCGGTCCCGTCACCATCCGCGATGGCCGCGCCGAGATGCCGATGTACCTCGCCGAGGCGGACGGTCTCGACTTCAAGCTGATCGGGACCATCTGAACGCCAGTTGTCCCTCCGGACGGCAGATCCTCGAAATAATACTTGAAAAGGAAAATATTTCCGTCTGTAATATCGACGTGAAGCCGACTGGTTCGCGCCCCGCAGGCGCGTTCAAGAGGCTCCAACGCCAGGGATCAAGAAACTCCAGGAGAGCGCCGTGACAGTTGCCCTTCCCACGCCTGCCCAATTGCGCAGCGTCGCCGAGCAGTGCGGCCTCGCGCTGACCGACGAAGACGTCGCCTCGTTCCGCGGCCTGATGCAGGGCTCGATCGAGGCCTACAATCTGGTCGGCGCCATGCCGGACGAAGTTCCGGAGGTCAAATACCCGCGCACGCCGGGCTATCGGCCCTCGCCGGAGGAGAACCCGCGCAACGCCTGGTACCGCAAGTCGACCGTGAAGGGCGCCGCCAGCGGCAAGCTCAAGGGCAAGACCGTCGCGCTCAAGGACAACATCATGCTCGCCGGCGTTCCCATGATGAACGGCTCGGCGACGCTGGAAGGCTACATCCCCGATTTCGACGCCACCATCGTCACCCGCATGCTCGATGCCGGCGCCGAGATCGCCGGAAAGGTGCATTGCGAATCCTTCTGCATGTCCGGCGGCAGCCACACCGGCGCGGTCGGGGCGGTGCATAACCCTCACAAGATGGGCTATTCGGCCGGCGGCTCGTCCTCGGGCTCTGGCGTCGTCGTCGCGCTCGGGGAGGTCGACATGGCGATCGGCGGCGACCAGGGCGGCTCGATCCGCATGCCGTCCTCGTTCTGCGGCACCTACGGCATGAAGCCGACCTGGGGCCTCGTGCCCTACACCGGCATCATGCCGATCGAGATTTTCGTCGACCACACCGGCCCGATGACGGCAACCGTTGCCGACAACGCGCTGCTGCTGGAGGTGCTGGCCGGCGACGACGGCTATGATCCCCGCATCAAGGCGCCGAAGGTCGAGGAGTACACCAAGGCGCTCGGCCAGGGCGTCAAGGGCATGAAGATCGGCATTTTGAAAGAAGGCTTTGAGCAGCCGACCGCGGAAGCCGCCGTCAACGAAAGCGTTCGCGAGGCCGCCAAGCGCTTCAAGGACCTGGGTGCGACGGTCGAGACCGTCTCGATCCCGATGCATCTCCTCGGTCCCGCGATCTGGACCCCGATCGGCACCGAAGGCATGACCCAGACCATGATGTATGGCGACGGCTATGGCCTGAGCCGCTCCGATCTCTACTCCACCTCGCTGATGGATTTTCATCGCGGCTGGCGCCGGCAGGCGGATTCGCTATCCGAGACCACAAAACTGTTCCTGCTGCTCGGCACCTACATCAACAACAATTTCGGCCCGCGCTACTACGGCAAGGCGCTCAACATCTCGCGCCGCCTGACCGCGGCCTACGACAAGGCCTTCAAGGACTACGACCTGCTGCTGCTGCCGACGACGCCGATGAAGGCGACCAAGCTGCCGGAGCCGACCGCCAGCCGCGAGGACTATGTCGCCCGCGCACTGGAGATGATCGCCAACACCGCCCCGTTCGACATCACCCATCATCCCGCGATGTCGTTGCCCTGCGGCATGGTGGACGGCCTGCCCGTCGGCCTGATGCTGGTCGGCCGCATGTTCGAGGAATCCACCATCTATCGCGCCGCGCATGCGTTCGAGCAGATCGGCGACTGGAAAAAGATGTGAGCGCGGCATCGATGCAGGCGGACGGGGCAGCAAGGTATGGCTAACGCGTTCGTCGCGGCGTTCGAGATCCTGAGCTTCGGCGCGATCATCGTCCTGATCGTGCTGGGGCTCGGGATCATTGCCAGCATGATGGGCATCTTCAACTTCGCGCAAGGCGAGTTCGTCCTGCTCGGGGCCTACATCACCTATCTCGCCTACGCCAAGGGCCTGCCGATCTGGGCCGGCATGGTCGCGGCGCCGTTCGTGGTCGGCGCGCTCGGCTTCGTGCTGGAGGCGCTCATCATCCGGCGATTCTACGCCGCGCCGATCGTGGCCATGCTCGGCACCTATGCGCTCGGCCTGATCATCCGCGAATCCGTGCGCGGCCTGATCGGCGGCTTCTATCTCACCGTGCCCGAGCCGATCGGCGGCTCGATCGACATCGGCGCCATGCACATCTCGGCCTGGCGCTTCACCATCATCGTCATCACGCTGCTTGTGATGGCCGGTTGCTATCTCCTGCTGTCGCGCACCAACTTTGGCCTGCGCATGCGCGCCACGCTCGAAAATCCGTCGCTGGCGCGGGCCTCGGGCATTTCCACGCCCCTGATGTACGGCGCCACCTTCGCATTCGGCTCCGCGCTCGCCGGCCTTGCCGGCGCGCTGATCGTGCCGGTGTTCAGCCTCTATGCCGATCTCGGCCTGCGCTTCCTGATCCAGGGTTTCGTCGCAGTGATGGTCGGCGGCGTCGGCTCCTTCATCGGGCCGGTCGCAGGCGCCGGCGTTATCGGCACGCTCAGCGCCGCGCTGCCGTGGGTAATGGCACCCGTCGTCGCCGATGTCCTCGTCTTCGTGCTCGCCATCGTCTTCATCAAATTCCGCCCGCAGGGCCTCATCGCTGGAAAAGGGGTTTAGTCACATGTTCGATCGTACGCAGCTTTCACGCCGCCGCTTTCTTTCTAATTTCGCTTTTGCATCCGGCGCGGTCGCGACCGGCGTCGGCAGCTGGGTGATCCCGGCGCCCTGGGCCAATGCGGCTGAAGCCCCGATCAAGGTCGGCATCGCCACCGACCTCACCGGTCCAATCGCCTACGCCGGCAATGCCGACGCCAACGTCGCGAAGATGGTGATCAAGGAGATCAACGCCGCCGGCGGCATGCTCGGCCGCCCGCTCGAGCTCTATATCGAGGACACCGCCTCGAACGAATCCGTCGCCGTCGGCAACGTGCGAAAGCTGATCCAGCGCGACAAGGTCGACATGGTGCTGGGCGGCATCACCTCGTCGATGCGCAACGCCATCAAGGACCCGATCGTGGCGCGCGGCAAGACGCTCTACATCTATCCGCAACTCTACGAGGGCAAGGAGTGCACGCCCTATCTGTTCTGCACCGGTCCGACGCCGGCGCAGCAATGCGACGAATTCATCCCGTGGCTGATCAAGAACGGCGGCAAGAAGTTCGCGCTGCCGAGCGCCAATTACGTCTGGCCGCACACGCTCAACGTCTACGCCCGCAAGGTGATCGAGGCGAACGGCGGCGAAGTCGTGTTCGAGGAATACTACCCGCTCGACCAGGTCGACTTCTCCTCCACCGTCAACCGCATCATCTCCAACAAGGTCGACGTCGTCTTCAACACCGTCATTCCGCCCGGTGTCGGCCCGTTCTTCAAGCAGCTCTATGAAGCGGGCTTCCTCAAGAACGGCGGCCGGCTCGCCTGCGTCTACTATGACGAGAACACGCTCAACATCAACCAAGCCGCCGAGATCGAGGGCCTCGCCAGCTGCCTCGACTATTTCAAGGTGCTGACCAAGGAGAACCCGTTCGACGCGAAAATCCAGGCGGCCTACGAAAAGGATTTCCCCGGCAACTTCCTGTTCGCCGCCGGCAGTGCTGCGACCGGCACTTACCGCGGCCTCAAGCTGTGGGAAGCCGCGGTGAAAGAAGCCGGCAAGATCGATCGCGAGTCAGTTGCCGCCGCGCTCGACCACGCCAAGATCGCCGAAGGCCCGGGCGGACCCGCCGAGATGGTGCCGGGCAAGCGGCACTGCAAGATGAAAATGTACACCGCGGTCGCCAAGGGCGGGAACTACGAGATCGTCGGCCGCAGCGACGGCCTCGTCGATCCCAAGGAATGCTAGAGTCGAATGCCGAAAGCGATGGGCGTAGTGAATCAGGCCGTCCCCGCCGAGATCGGCGGGGAGCAGAACGTCGTCATGGTTGAACACGGATCAGCAGAGCGAGCCGGTTCGGGGCGAAAAATCCTGCCGATCGTGGAGGGCGTCGTGCTTGTCGCTGCGCTGCTCGCGCCGCTGGTGCTGCAGGACTATCTCACGGTGTTCGCGACGCGCGTGATCATCCTGGCGTTGTTCGCGCTGTCGTTCGACCTGGTGTGGGGCTATGCCGGCATCATGAGCTTCGGCCAGGCCCTGTTCTTCGGCTCGGCCGGCTATGGCGTCGCGCTGCTCGCGCGCGACCTCGACATCACCAACATTTTCCTGGTGCTGCCGGCGGGCACGATCATCGGTCTCACCTTCGCGCTCTTGCTCGGCGGCTTCCTGCTGCTGGGCCGGCATCCCTCCAGCGTGATCTTCGTCTCGCTGGGTACCTTGACCGGCTCCTATGCCGCCGATCGGCTCGCCCGCGGCTGGTATTATCTCGGCGGCCAGAACGGCATCCCCTCGATCGCGCCGATGACGCTCGGCGGCTACGAGTTCACGGAAGGACCGGCGTTCTACTATCTCGTGCTCGGCATCCTCGTCGTGGTCTACCTGCTCTGCCGTTTCCTGGTGCGATCGCAATTCGGGCTGGCGCTCGCGGGCCTGCGCGAGAACGAGCAGCGCATCGCCTTCTTCGGCTACAAGGCGCAGCATCTGAAAGCGATCATCTTCGCGATCGGCGGCGCCGTCGCGGGGATGGCGGGTAGCCTCTATGCCTTCCACGAGGGCTTCGTCTGGCCCAACATGGTCGGCGTCGTCGTTTCGACGCAAGTGGTGCTCTATGTGCTGTTCGGCGGCTCCGGCACGCTGATCGGCGCCGTGATCGGCGCCGTCATCGTCGAGGGTGTCAGCTTCTGGCTGTCGGACAATTATCGCGACATCTGGCCGATCATTCTGGGCTTGCTGCTGCTGCTGGTGATCCTGTTCCGGCCGCTCGGCCTGATCAGCTTCGTGCTCGGCGAGCGCGAGCGGGTCGGAAGCTTCGGTGCGGAGCCAGGGGACACCAACAAGGAGAAGCGCAATGCCGCTCCTTGAAGCCACCGACGTCAAGAAGATCTTCGGCAAGCTCACCGCGCTCGACGGTGCGGCGCTCACCGTCGGCGAGAACGAGTTTCACGGCCTGATCGGGCCGAACGGCTCCGGCAAGAGCACGCTGATGAAGTGCATCGCCGGCGCCGAGGTGCCGACCCAGGGCAAGGTCTCCTTCATCAACACCGACATCACCGCGTTCACGCCGACCGAGCGCGCCCGCGCCGGCATGAGCCTGAAATTCCAGATCACCAGCGTTCTGCCGACGCTGACGCTCTACGACAACATCCTGCTCGCGCTGCAGGCGCAGTCCTCGCTGGTCGACCTCGTGTTCTCGCGGACGCGCAGGCTGCTGCACGACCAGGTCATGACCATGCTGACGCAGTTCCGCCTCGCCGATCGCGCCTTCGATGCGGCAGCGGCCCTGTCGCACGGCCAGCAGCAATGGCTGGAGATCGCGATGGCGCTCGCCGCCAAGCCGAAACTGCTGCTGCTGGACGAGCCGACCGGCGGCATGAGCCTGGAGGAGCGCCGCGTCACCGGCGAATTGCTGCAGCCGATCAAAAAGCATTGCTCGCTGGTCATCGTCGAGCACGACCTCGATTTCATCCGCGACATCTGCGATCGCCTCACCGTGCTCGACCAGGGCAAGGTGCTGGCGTCGGGCACGGTGTCGGAGATCCAGGCCAACAAGGCCGTTCAGGAGATTTATCTGCGCCGTGCCTGAATTTTTGGACATCAAGCATCTCGACGCCGGCTATGGCCGCAGCCAGGTCCTGTTCGACGTCAACCTCGGCATTCCCTGGCGCGGCGGCGTCGCCGTGCTCGGGCGCAACGGTGCCGGCAAGACCACGCTGATGAAGACCATCGTCGGCGAGCTGCCGGCGTGGAAGGGCGAGGTCGCCTTCGACGGCCGCGACATCAGCCGCCGCGCGACCCAAGAGCGTGTCCGCGCCGGCATCGGCTACGTCCCGCAGGAGCATTCGGTGTTCGCGCGCCTGTCGGTGCGCGACAATCTCGCCGTCGGCTCGCTCGCGAGCAAGAAGGCCGACGCCGTCGACCACGTGCTGACCATCTTCCCGAAACTCGGCCAGCGTCTCGATCAGCCCGCCGGCACCCTCTCCGGCGGCGAGCGCAAGATGCTCGCGATCGGCCGCGCCATGCTGGGCGATCCCAAGCTGTTGCTGCTGGACGAGCCGACGGAGGGCGTCTGGATCGGCGTCATCGAGGAGATCACCGAGCGCCTGATCGAGCTCGCGAAGAACATTGCGGTGATCATCGTCGAGCAGCATCTCGATCTCGCGCTGCGTGTTGCGGACTATGCCTATGTGCTGGACCGCGGCCGCGTCGCGCTGCAGGGGGAAGCGGGCCAGGTGCGAGGCAATCCGGAACTGCTGCGATATCTGGCGCCGTAGGGGCGTGTGTCACTACCGCGTGTTTTCCTCGCAGCCTACACGCTTCAGCCCTGTCATCCTGAGGTGCTCGTGGCGCGATGCATAGCATCGCGCCACGAGCCTCGAACGATGCCCGGCCGAGCCGGCCAGCCGGGCCGTCGCCCTTCGAGGGCCGCTCAAGAAGCGGCCGCCTCAGGGTGACGGTGATACGCTGTTGCGAGAAACTACAGCTTCGAACTTGAATTGAATGGGGCGACCGCAGTCGCCCTTTACTTCACCGCCCCAAACCGGCTGTCGAACGAGTTCGACTGCACCACCGGCGCGGCGCCCATGATCTGGGTGGCTTCACTGGCGCCATCCGATACTGACGGCTTCAGTGCGGGGCGCGTCGCGGCAAGCCGCGTATCGGGCTTCGCCGGCTCGACCGGCTTCGCTGCAACGGCCTGCTTCGGGGCATCCTTGGACTTGTCATGGCCCGGCACGAACCGGGTCACCGCAGCCTTCAGCCTCGACGCTGCGGTCGGCGGTGTCGTGGCGGGAGCAACGGACGCCGTGGCTTGCGGCGGCGGCGGCGTGGTTGCCGTGGTGTCGGCGCTGCCCAGGCCCATCTTGCGGCCGAGGTTGGAGAAGAAGCCGGATTTCTCGGCGGGAGCGGCGGTGGCGACGCGGGCGTTGGCGGCGGGCGCGCTGACGGCGACGACGGGCTCTTCCTGCGGCGAGGGCGCGGCCGCATCGAGGTTCGGCTTGGGCGGATTGACGTGGCCGGGGATCGTGCCCGGCGCCTTCGCCATCGCCAGCATCTGCAGGGTCGTGCCTTCGGCGCCCTCCGACAGGCCGGTCGATCCTTCCGGAATCTTCGCGGCGAAGATCTTGTTCATGCCGCCGTCGATGCCGGTGTTCATGCGCGCAACCGGCGTGCCGCGCGAGACCAGCTTGGCGTACTCGGCCTGGTCGCGGGCCTCCTTCTCGCGCACGGCGCTGGCGATGTCCTCGGGGATCACATAGGCCGGGCATTTTGCGGACGCGTCGAACACCGGATCGCGCTTCGCGTCGGGCGCCTTGGCCGCATCGAACACGTACTTCTTCTCGCAGAAATCGACCTTCGGCTCCTGCCGCGTCACCTCGAAATGATCATAGCCTTCCTTGATCATCTTCCAGAACGGCATGTTCGGATTGTTCCGGTGCTTGGCCATGTTCACCGGCGTCATCCTGAACGGATAGGCCTGGAGCTGGAACGCCTTCTGGCCGCCGAAGAAGGATTCGCGCCCGAGCGAATAGATCTCGGCGATCTGCTCGTCCGTCATCGCGTAGCAGCCGCGCGAGGAGCAATCGCCGTGCACCATCAGCTGCGAGCCGCTGCGCCCCAGAGCCTTGTCGAACGCGTTGGGATAGCCGGTGTTGAAGGACAGGTAATAGGCCGATTGCGGATTCATCTGGCTCGGATTGATCGAGTAGAATCCCTCCGGCGCCTGCCGGTCGCCTTCGCGCACTTTCGGTCCGAGGTCGCCCGACCAGCGGCAGATCGGATAGGTCTTGAGCAGCGCAAACTGGCCGTTGCGGGTCTGCTTCCAGACCTCGAGCTCGGCCTCCTGCTTGAACAGGCGGATCAGGATCGGCGATTGCAGGTCCATGTCCTTCTCGACCATCGCGGCGAGAAGCTTTGGCGGCACCGGCTGGTTGGCCTTGGCATTGGTCGCAAGCGAAACCTGGTCGGTGTCGCAGCCGGCCAGCAGAATGCTGGCGGCGAGCGCAACCGGAGCCAAAAGCGCGCGAACAAGCGAACGAGAAATCAAGATGGACCCCACACCGTGCCGGGCAAGCAGCGCGAACCCCAATTCCTTGAAGCATGATCCGACCGGAGAACCGGACCCGTCGTGACGGGCTTTTTCGCAATCACGCTCCAGCGCTTATGCCCTGAAGCCATTGATTAAAATTCTAACCTCTGGGTCATGTGGTCGCAACCCGAGCGGGGATCACGAGCCCGTTGGCCCAGTAGCATGGTCAACAGAGACTAAACTTCAGGCTTTACTTGGGCCCTCGGGCCAAACCACCACTGAGATCGCCGATTTGGGCAAAAAAAGGGTTAACGCGGGGTTACCGGGGGCTCTTCGCCTCCCCCGCCTGCGGGGAGGGGGCGTGCCGCCGTTACGGCACCAAAACCGGTCGAATCAGCTCAGTTTCCGGCCGATATCGAGAAATTTCTGCCGACGATGCTTGCGGACGGCATCCCCGTCGAGGCCCCGGAGCTCGTCAAAAGCCTTGGCGATGGCATCGCCCGTGGTGGCGATCATGGCGGCGGGGTCGCGATGGGCACCGCCGACCGGCTCCTTCAGGATGCTGTCGATCACCCCGAAGCGCAGCATGTCCTGGGCGGTGATCTTCATGTTGTTGGCGGCTTCCTGCGCCTTGGTGCCGTCGCGCCAGAGGATCGAGGAGGCGGCCTCGGGCGAGATCACGCTGTAGATCGCGTGCTCCAGCATCAGGACCTTGTTGGCGGTGGTGATGGCGATGGCGCCGCCCGACATGCCCTCGCCGGTGATGATGGCGACGTTCGGCACGGTCAGCGCCAGGCAGGCATCGGTCGAGCGCGCGATCGCCTCGGCCTGGCCGCGCTCTTCCGCGCCGATGCCGGGATAGGCGCCGGCGGAATCGGCGAGCGACAGCACCGGCAGGCCGAAGCGCTCGGCCATCTCCATCAGCCGCACGCATTTGCGATAGCCCTCGGGCCGCGCCATGCCGAAATTGTGCTTGATGCGGCTCTCCGTGGAATCGCCCTTTTCCTGGCCCATGACGCAGATGGCCTCGCCGCGGAAACGGCCGAAGCCCGCGACCAGCGCCTCGTCCTCGCCGAACTTGCGGTCGCCGGCGAGCGGGGTGAACTCGGTGATCAGGCCCTTGATGAAGTCGTTGAAATGCGGCCGCTGCGGATGCCGCGCGACCAGCGTCTTCTGCCACGGCGTCAGGTTCAGATAGAGGTCGGCCAGCGCCTGCGCTGCCTTGTCCTCGATCCGCCCGATCTCATCACTGATGTCGGTGCCGGAAGCGGCGAGCGTCCGCAGCTCGTCGACCTTGGAATCGAGCTCGGCGACCGGCTTTTCGAAGTCGAGATAGCTGCGCATCTGGTCTGGCATCAACTCAATATAGGGAGGACGGGGCGAAGCGGCGAAGCGGATTTGGACCTGCAAAAAGAAGTGTAGCTTCTTCAATGGGTTGGCTTGTGGGCTCCTGGGCAACCCGCCAAATCATCCGTGAGGCCCCGGCTCTTTCTGCGGAGATGTGGTCGAAGTCAAGGCGGTTGGTTCACCTCTCCCGCTTGCGGGAGAGGTCGGGGGGAAGCGCCGGGTGAGGGTTCTATCCTTTGGGGGATTGTCCCGTTGCGAAGACGCCATCTCCCCGACCCTCTCCCGCAAGCGGGAGAGGGAGCGCACCGTTCGCAAAATCTACTTCTCCGCGAGCGGGTGCAGGTCGCGCACCAGGCTCTTCAGGCGCTCCTCCACCACATGGGTGTAGATCTGGGTGGTCGAGATGTCGGTGTGGCCAAGCAGGGTCTGCACGATGCGCAAGTCGGCGCCGTTGTGCAGCAGGTGGCTGGCAAATGCGTGGCGCAGCACGTGGGGGGAGACCAGCCGGGCCTGCAGCCCGGAGGCAATTGCGAGCTCCTTGAGGTCGCGGGCAAAATGCTGCCGCGTCAGATGCCCGCTCTCGCCGAACGAGGGGAACAGCCATTTCGAGGCGGCGACACTGTTCTTCTTGTCGGCCTTTGCCGCTTCCGTTGCGCTGAGATAATCCGCCATCGCCTGTCGCGAGGCCTCGTTGAGCGGCACCAGCCGCTCCTTGTTGCCCTTGCCGCGCACCAAGATCATGCGGGCGTCGCGCTTGGCCGCCGAACGCGGCAGCGCCACCAGCTCGGAGACGCGCAGGCCCGTGGCGTAGAGCACCTCGAGCAGGCAATAGAGCCGCAAGGCGCGCAGCCCCCTGGCGGGCGAGGCATCCTGCGCTTCGCTCAATTCCTTGGCGCGGCGGAGCATGCGGTCGACGTCCGCGATCGACAGCACCTTCGGCAGGCCGCGGCCGCGCTTGGGGCCGGACAGGATCGCCGCGGGATCGTCGGTTCTGATCCGCTCGTTCAGGAGGAAGCGATAGAGGTGCCGCATCGCCGACAGCCGCCGCGCAACGCTGGTGGATTTGAAACCGCGGGTGTCGAGATCGGCGAGATAGTCGCGCAGGATCTGCGTCTCCGCGTCCGCAAAAGTATGGCCGACGCGGCCGAGGAACTCGGAGAAATCGGTGAGGTCGCGGCGGTAGGCATCGAGCGTGTTGGGTCCGGCGCCCTGTTCCGCCGCGAGCATGTCGAGGAACAGGCCGGCGAGCTTGGCATCCGAGGGCTTGCTGGCGGAAGGTCTGGCGCGCATGCCCCGCAGCCTAGCTCCTATTTCTTGAGAAATTTATCCGCCGGGATCGTCACCGTCATCTCCCGCGGCTTGGGATTGACGAAATTCGCCAGTGCGAAGATCACGCCATAGACGATGCCGGCGATCACGGCGACGACCGTCAGGAAGCGGAACAGGCTGGGCATCGGCAAGATCTCGGAGAGGGTCTCGGTAAGGGGACTTGGCGGGCAAATTAACCAATGAAATCATCCAACATGTTCGCCGTTTCGTGGCAAGAGTCCTCTGGCGAGGGCCCCTGCGGGGTCGTATAGGTGGCCAAAGCATGCCGCCTTTGGCGGCAGATCGAGCGAGATCCATGTCCGACGCCGCGTTGCCGATACAAGCTTCGCCTGAGGCCGACATCCTGTCGGCGCTCGGTGCGCGCTCGATCGTGCTCGTCGGCATGATGGGGGTGGGCAAATCCACCATCGGCCGCCGCATGGCGGCCCGGCTCAAGCTGCCCTTCGTCGACGCCGACACCGAGATCGAGGCCGCGGCCGGCATGACCATACCGGAAATCTTCGAGCGCCACGGCGAGCCGCATTTCCGCGACGGCGAGGCCCGCGTGATCGCGCGTCTGCTCGACGGCGGTCCCATCGTGCTGGCGACCGGCGGCGGCGCCTTCATGCGCGAGGAGACGCGCAGCCGCATCGCGGCGAAGGCGATCTCGATCTGGCTCAAGGCCGACCACGACGTCATCATGCGCCGCGTGCGCCGCCGTGCCGACCGTCCGCTGCTGCAGACCGCCGATCCCGAAGGGACCGTGACGCGCCTCCTCACCGAGCGCGAGCCGGTCTATGGCAGTGCCGACCTCACCATCGCCTCGCGCGAGGTGCCGCACGACAAGATCGTCGAGGAGGCCATCGAGACGCTGCGCGCCCATCTCTGCGGCGACCAGGCATCCCAACCTCCCGCCGACGTCGCGAGTGCCGTACGATGACCGCGCCACTGAAACATTCCGACCCCGTCAATGTCGACGTCGCGCTCGGCGATCGCGCCTATGACATCGTCATCGGCCGCGGCGTGCTGGCCTCGCTCGGCGCGCGGGTCGCAGCTTTGCGGCCCGGCGTGCGCACCGCGATCGTGACCGACCGCACCGTCGCAAAGTACTGGCTCGAGCCGGCCGAGGCCTCGCTCGCGGCCGCCGGCATTCCGACCTCGCGAATCGTGGTCGAGGAAGGCGAGATCTCCAAGACCTATGCGGGCCTCGAAAAGGTCAGCGAAGCCCTGATCGCCGCCAGGATCGAGCGCAACGATCTCGTCATCGCGCTCGGCGGCGGCGTGGTCGGCGATCTCGCCGGCTTTGCCGCCGCGATCCTGCGCCGCGGCGTCGATTTCGTGCAGGTGCCGACCTCGCTGCTGGCGCAGGTCGATTCCAGCGTCGGCGGCAAGACCGGCATCAACTCGCCGCAGGGCAAGAACCTGCTCGGCGCCTTCCACCAGCCGGTGCTGGTCATCGCCGATACCGCCGTGCTCGACACGCTGTCGCCGCGCCAATTCCACGCCGGCTATGCCGAGGTCGCCAAATACGGCGTGCTCGGCGACGAGGCCTTCTTCACCTGGCTGGAAAAGAACCATTCCGACATCTTCAAGGGCGGCTCGGCGCGCGAACACGCGATCGCGACCTCGTGCCGCGCCAAGGCCGGCGTCGTCTCGCGCGACGAGCGCGAGACCGGAGAGCGCGCGCTGCTCAATCTCGGCCACACCTTCGGCCACGCGCTGGAGGCGGCGACCGGTTTCTCCGACCGCCTGTTCCACGGCGAGGGCGTTGCGATCGGCATGACGCTGGCGGCGCAGTTTTCCGCGACGCTCGGCATGATCGGCGAGGCGGACGCGGCGCGCGTCGAGCGTCACCTCATCGAAGCGGGCTTGCCGACGCGCCTGCAGGACATCGCTGGCTTCACGCAGGAAGGTCTTGCCGACGCTGACGCGCTGATGACGCTGATGGCGCAGGACAAGAAGGTCAAGCGCGGCAAGCTCACCTTCATCCTGCTGGAGGCCGTCGGGCGCGCCGTGATCGCGAAGGACGTCGAGCCGGCGCCGGTGCGTGATTTCCTCAAGGACAAGCTCGCGCAAAAGGCCTGACGCGGGGCTGAACGTCGCATCAAATCGAGAAACCAGAGTGGTGCATGGACTGGCTCGGATTCACCATCGTCATTCTCTGCCTGCTCGTCTCGGGCTTCTTTGCCGCGAGCGAGACCGCGCTGACCGGCGCCTCGCGCGCCAGCATGCTGCGGCTCTCCAAGCAGGGTAATCGCGACGCCGACGTGGTCTCGCAGTTGCTCGACATGCGCGAGCGCCTGATCGGCGCGCTGCTGCTCGGCAACAACATCGCCAATATCAGTGCATCCGCGCTGGCCACCAGCATCTTCACCGCATGGTTCGGCGATGTCGGCGTGCTCTATGCCACCGGCGTGATGACCGCGCTGGTCGTGATCTTCGCCGAGGTGCTGCCGAAGACCATCGCCATCAACGCGCCCGATCGCATGGCGCTTGCGGTCGCGCGCCCGATGCGGCTGACGATGTACGTGCTGGGGCCGCTGCTCAAGATCGTGGAAGTCATCGTGCGCCTGCTGATGCGCCTGTTCGGTCTTGCCGGCGAGCACCAGGCGATCCTGTCGCCGACCGAGCGCCTGCGCGGCGCGGTCGACCTGCTGCATCACGAGGGCAAGTTCGAGAAGCAGGACCGCGACATGCTCGGAGGCCTGCTCGACCTGCGCGAGCTCCAGGTCTCCGACGTCATGATCCATCGCACCGAGATGATGATGATCAACGCCGACCTGCCGCCGGAGGAACTGGTGCGCGAGGTGCTGGCGACCGAATACACCCGCATTCCGCTGTGGCGCGAGAAGCCGGAGAACATCATCGGCGTGCTCCATGCCAAGGATCTGCTGCGCGCGATCCGCGCCTCCGACGGCGACACCTCGCGCATCGACGTGTCCACCATCGCGCTGCCGCCCTGGTTCGTGCCGGAGATGCGCCCCGTCTCCGAGCAGCTGAAGGCGTTCCGCCGCCGCAAGACTCATTTCGCGCTCGTCGTCGACGAGTACGGCGAAGTCGAAGGTCTTGTGACGCTGGAAGACATCCTGGAAGAGATCGTCGGCGACATCTCCGACGAGCACGACGTCGTGGTCGCCGGCGTGCGTGCCCAGCCGGACGGCTCGGTCGTGGTTGACGGCTCGGTGCCGATCCGCGACCTCAACCGCGCCATGGACTGGCATCTGCCCGATGAAGAGGCAACCACGGTCGCCGGCCTCGTCATTCACGAGGCGCGCTCGATCCCCGATCGCGGCCAGAGCTTCACCTTCCACGGCTTCCGCTTCCGCGTCCTCCGCCGCGAGCGCAACCGCATCACCGCACTCCGTATTTCACCGGTGCCGCGCGAGGCGGAAATGGAGGAAGCCAAGCCGAGGCGGGCCGGGACGTCGTTTTGATTCCTACCCTCCAGGGGAGGGCAAGTGCATCACCCTTCCCTCGGCGCCTGCGCGTGGATCGCGAGTGCATGCACACCACCCGCAAGTTCCGCGGCCAGCGCAGAATTTATCATGCGGTGGCGGTCGACCCGGCTCTTCCCTTTGAAGGCTTGCGACACGATATAAACGCGAAAGTGCGTCTCGCCGCTCGGCCGATGGCCGGAATGGCCCTCATGCAAATGGGACTCGTCGACGACCTGCAGGCTTTCCGGCGTGAAAGCTTCCTGCAACTTGTTGCTGATAATGTCTTTGGTAGCCATGTGAGCCATTAAGGTACCCGATCGCACTCCGTCAATGCATAGGCCACCTTTAGGTGGCCGTTCTTGAGGACGCCGAAGCGGAGCTTCGGCCGATCTTAAGGACGCCGAAGCGGAGCTTCGGCTATGGGTTCTCACCAAATTGCAATGTCAAGACTTGAAGGTTTTTGCATTGCGTAGTCAAAGTTGGCCATGCCGATCGATTCATCAAAATTCTTCGACTCCATCCGGGTCAAGCCGAAAGGCAAGCAGCCGGACGTGAAGCCGCGCGACACCGTGGTCAATTGCGAATGGACCGGGTGTCAGAACAAGGGCGCCCACCGCGCGCCCAAGGGTCGCGAGAATTCGCGCGAGTACTGGCACTTCTGTCTGAATCACGTGCGCGAGTACAACCAGAACTACAATTTCTTCTCCGGCATGAATGCCGACGCCGTGGCGCGCTACCAGAAGGATGCGCTGACCGGCCACCGTCCGACCTGGAAGATGGGCGCCAATGGCGGCGTCAAGAAGGGTGCGGAGGCCGAGATCGACAGCGCCTTCGATCCGTTCAGCATGTTCGCGGAGCTCAACGGCCGCTCCGGCTGGCGGAAGGGCCCGGAGGCGGCGCCCAAGGCCGAAACGCGCAAGGTGATGAATGCCGAGCGCAAGGCGCTTCAGGTCATGGGTCTCGGCCCCGATTCCACGCTCGCCGACGTCAAGACCAAGTACAAGGCGCTGGTGAAGCAGCACCACCCCGACGCCAATGGCGGCGACCGCTCCACCGAAGACCGCCTGATCGAGATCATCAAGGCGTATAATTATCTGAAGACGGTGGTGCGGGAGGCGTAGGGCCTCACCGCGCGACGATTGGATGCCGCCCGCTCGGAAGCGGACGGCACCTTCAACGTTACCTTCCCCGACAGACACGGACGCGCTTGACGATGCGGCGTCCATGATAGCCGCGCGTGATGACGGTGCGTACGGTGCAGACTCTTCGCGGAGCGTAATGATAGCGTGCGTTCACGACGTCCCCGGAAACCGTTGCGCTGGGGAGAGGGTGAACCGGCAGCGCATTGGCTGGTGCTGCGAGTGACGATAGAGCGAGCAGCGTTCCTGCAGCGAGGGCGTAGGAGAGCTTCTTCATTATCATTCCTTTTCTTGTCCGCCCCCGATGACTTTCGTGGGGGCGAGCTTGAATGCGTGGCCAATACTTTTGTTCCCGCTTGTCGCTGGGTCGCTGGGTCGCATGGGCAAAAAGCCCCACCAAATCCAGCTCTAGCGAGCGCGGCTAGCCCGCACGTGTTCAATCTGCGGGCATGGCCCCCACATACGACGAACTCGGCCGGATCAACCGACCGGTCCGCTGCTGCTCGCGCGCATGTGCGGTCCAGCCCGCGGCGCGCGCGGCAGCGAAGATCGGCGTGAAGGCCTGGCGCGGAATCGCCAGCGCATCGAGCAGGATCGCGGTGAAGAACTCGACATTCGTCTCCAGCGGCCGCTCCGGATTCTTCTTGCGCAGGGCGCTGCGGATATAGGCCTCGACCTCGCCGGCAAACGGCAGGCCGGCGCCGTCTGAGGCCAGCGCCTCGATGGCGGTCTTGAGCACGTCGGCGCGCGGATCGCGCACGCGGTAGACGCGGTGACCAAACCCCATCATCCGCTCGCCGCGCGCCAGCGCCGCGTCCACCCAGGGCTCGATGCGCTCGCGCGAGCCGATCGCATCGAGCATCTCCAGCACCGGCTCCGGCGCGCCGCCATGCAAGGGACCCGTGAGTGCGCAATAGCCGGCAGTGACGGCGGCGAACAGATCGGCCTGCGTCGAGGCGACCACGCGCGTGGTGAAGGTCGAGGCGTTCATGCCGTGGTCGCAGACGGTGACGAGATAGGCGTCGAGCGCGCTGACCTCGCGTGCTTCAGGCGCGCGCCCGTGCAGCATGCGCAGCGTATCGGCGGCGTGGCTCGCGCTCGGATCGGGCGCAACCGGATCGAGCCCCTTGGCGCGGCGGACCAGCGCGCCTGCGATCACCGGAAAGGCGCCGACGATGGTCGCCTCGTGCTCCAGCCCGTGCTCCGCGCGAAGCCCGGCGACCGCCGCGCGAAACCCGTCGACGATGCCCATGCCGCTCGTCACCGGCAGAAGGCCCGGCAATCGCGCGAAGGCGCGCTCGCGCGCCGCCCCCAGGCTCGCCCGCACATTGGCTTCGCTCAAGCTGGTCTGGCTAGCGCCGTTCCAGAGCCGGGCGGTGACGCCTTCGAAGCTCGACTGGCTGGCCAGTCGGCCGACATGCTCGCCGGCGATGATCAGTTCGCCGCGCTCGCCGTCGACATGGCTCAGCACGGTCTCGGCCGCGGCAACGCCGTCCAGCCCGATCTGGCTCTTGGTGAGGTGGATGTTCATGGCCCAAATCTCCTGTTCTACGCAGGGGAAAGGTCGGGCCTCTCGACAGATTGATCAATCTTGATTACATAAATCAATATGAAAAATTCGGAAGGCCTGTACCTGTCCGCGCGGGAGGCCGCCGCCGAGCTCGCGATCTCGCCGGCCACGCTCTACGCCTATGTCAGCCGAGGCCTGATCCGCTCCGAGCCGACGCCGGACTCGCGAAAGAACCGCTACCGCGCCGAGGATGTCCGCTCCCTCAAGGAGCGCCGGGTGCCGTCGCCGGAGCCGCGCGGCCTGCGCAGCTTCGACGCCGATTTGCCCGTGATGGACACGGAAATCTCGACCATCACCGAGGACGGCGCGATCTATCGCGGCGTCAATTGCGTCGATCTCGCCGAGAACGACACGCTGGAGCACACAGCGACGCTGCTGTGGGACGTCTCCGGCGTCGATCCATTCGATCCGGACAATCAGCCCGCGATCTCCGAGGAGATGCGCATGATCGCGGATGCCGCGCGCCGGGCGGCGCCGATCGACCGCGCCATCGCCGTGCTCGCGCTGGCCGCGAGCGCCGACCCCCGCGCTTTCACCCGGGCGCCCGATGGCCGCGCCATGGTTGGCGCGCGCATCGTCCGGTTGCTGGTTGCCACCATGCTCAATGCCGAGCCGTCGGCCGGGGCGCTGCATCAGGAGATCGCAAGAGCCTGGGCGCCCGACAACAAGCACGCGCCCGATCTGATCCGCCGCGCGCTCGTTCTGCTCGCCGATCATGAATTGAACGCCTCGACCTTCACCGCGCGCTGCGCGGCCTCGACCGGCCTCAACCTCTACGACGCCGTCATCGCCGGCCTCGCCGCGCTGAAAGGCCCCAAGCACGGCGGCGCCGGCGTGCTGGCCTCGCAGCTCGTCAAGACGCTGGTCGATCGCGATGTCGCGCCCATGGTCCGCGAGCGCGTCGCGCTCGGCGAGCGCTTTGCCGGCTTCGGCCACGGCGTCTACAAGCGCGGCGATCCCCGCGCGCAGTCGCTGCTGAATGCGCTGGCGCGCGCCGGCGCGCCGCGAAAATTCACGCGCGAAGTGCCGGAGCGGATCGCGGAGGCGACCGGCGAGTTCGTCAACATCGACTATGCGCTCGCCGTGCTCGTGCATGCGTTGCGCTTGCCCGCGGGCAGCGAGCTCGCACTGTTCGCGATGGCCCGCAGCGTCGGCTGGATCGCGCATGCCAGCGAGCAATTGCAGTTCGGCAAGCTGATCCGCCCGCGGGCGCGCTATGTGGGGCCGGCGCCGGGGCGGAGAACGGGGGCTGAGCCGAAGAGCTAAATTTACACCCTCATGGTGAGGAGCGCGCCCTTCGCGCGCGTCTCGAACCATGCAGGCCCGGCTCTCGCCCGCGGCCATCCTTCGAGACGCCCGCCGTTGGCGGGCCCTCAGGATGAGGGCGGTGTGCTCTGATGCAGCCGATCAGACCGGCGGCTTTGCCGCAGCGACACCACCGCTATTCCGGCGGCGGACGAGCCACACGGCCGCGCCCAGCACGATCGCGACCGCGATCACGGTCAGGATCCAGATGTGCTTGCCGACGTGCCCATGGTGGTGCAGGCCGGCATATTCGTGCAGGGCCGACACCGCCAGCACGCCAGGCAGCACGTGCGCCGGCGCCCAGACCAGGATCGCGGGGATGTTGATCGCGTAAAACTTCGCAGGCGCCATCCCGAGCGCACCGGCGGTCACCGGCACGAAGGCGCGGATTGGTGGCACGAAGCGGGCGAAGAACACGGCCCAGGTGCCGAAGCGGTGGAAGAAGCTTTCGCTCTCCTCGACCAGGCGCGGATAATTGGTCAGCGGCCAGGTGTTGAGGATCTCGCGTTGCTGCCGGTGCCCGATCCAGTAGGCGGACCCGTCGCCGAGTACCGCACCGACCACTGCCGCCAGCAGCACCCATTGCAGCTTCAATTCCCCGCCCGGGACCAGGGCGCTCAGTGCCAGGATGATGGTCGAGCCAGGCACCACCGAGCCAACCACCGGAACGGCTTCCAGCAGCGCCGCCAGGAACAGGGTCAGGTAGGCCAGCCACGCATGGGCCGAAACGAACGCGATGAAGGGATCGAGAAAGGACGTCACATGGTCTCTGTGGTGGGTGGGGCCAGGCGGGTTCAGAGCGGGTTCAGACCCTACATAAGTAAGCAGAGGCGGTAAAAGTGCCACTCAGGTGGGCAGGCCGTAGGTCCCGCACGAAATTCGGGCGCGATTCGCAGAGCAGCCTTCCAAAAATCGCGTTCCTTGCCTATCTAAATGAAAAGACAACGGAACTTTGATTGGGGGGCGGGCTTCTGCCGGCACGTTGTCTCTGATAGGTTCGCAGGTGCACCCAGCCGCAGCCACCGTGCAAATAACTGGTCTCGGGATCGCCCGGGACCTCGGAGGATTGATGACGACCGCCGCCATGTCCAAAGTTGAGGAAGTTTCCGGTTTGCCCGACATGAAGGTGTCGGTGCGCCAGGTCTTTGGGATCGACAGCGATCTCGAAGTGCCGGCCTATTCCGCCGTCGATCCTCACGTGCCTGAAGTCGATTCCGATTACCGCTTCGACCGTGCCACCACGCTTGCCATTCTCGCCGGTTTCGCCAGGAACCGCCGCGTGATGGTGACCGGCTATCACGGTACCGGCAAATCCACCCATATCGAGCAGGTCGCCGCCCGCCTGAACTGGCCCTGCGTGCGCGTCAATCTCGACAGCCACATCAGCCGTATCGACCTCGTCGGCAAGGACTCGATCGTGGTCCGCGACGGCAAGCAGGTCACCGAATTCCGCGACGGCATCCTGCCCTGGGCGCTCCAGCACAACGTCGCGCTGGTGTTCGACGAATACGACGCCGGCCGCCCGGACGTGATGTTCGTGATCCAGCGCGTGCTGGAGGTCTCTGGCCGCCTGACGCTGCTCGACCAGAACAAGGTGATCAAGCCGCATCCGTGCTTCCGCCTGTTCGCGACGGCCAACACGGTCGGCCTCGGCGACACTTCGGGCCTCTATCACGGCACCCAGCAGATCAATCAGGGCCAGATGGACCGCTGGTCGATCGTCACCACGCTGAACTATCTCAGCCATGACGAGGAAGTGGAGATCGTGCTGGCGAAGGCCAAGCATTATCGCACCCAGGAGGGCCGCGACATCGTCAACAAGATGGTGCGCCTTGCCGATCTCACCCGTAACGCGTTCGCCAACGGCGATCTGTCGACGGTGATGAGCCCGCGCACGGTGATCACCTGGGCTGAGAACGCCGACATCTTCGGCGATATCGGATTTGCTTTCCGTGTCACCTTCCTCAACAAATGCGACGAGCTCGAGCGTCCCCTGGTCGCCGAGTTCTACCAGCGCTGCTTCAACGCGGAGCTGCCGGAATCCTCGGTGAACGTGGCGCTCAGCTGACCCCATGGCCAACATCACCGTCGAGCGCACCATTGGGACGACCAAGAAGGCTGTGCTCGCCGGGCTCGGCGCCTACAACGACGAGCATTTTGGGAAGCAGAAGTTCAAGAGTGTCGCGGTCTCGCTGAAGGACCGCGGCAAGATCGTCGGCGGCATCGTCGGGCACCTCTGGGCCACGGTTCTGTTCATCCAGTATTTCTGGATCGACCAGAAGCAGCGCGGCAAGGGTTTGGGGACGAAGCTGATCGCGGCGATCGAGGACGAGGCAAGACGGCAGGGCGCGGTCCAGGCCCATGTCGACACCATGAGTTTCCAGGCGCCGGGCTTCTATCGTTCCTGCGGGTACGAGGAATTCGGCACCCTCAAAGGCTATCCCGGCGGCGTGACGCGCCATTCGTTTACGAAGTCGCTATGAGCACATCATCATCCAACTCCAAATTCCGTAACACCAAGGAAGCGCCGACCGAGCCGTTCAAGCGCTCGGTCGCGTCCTGCCTGAAGGCGATCGCGAAATCGCCCGAGCTCGACGTTAGCTTCGCCGCCGAGCGGCCCGGTCTCGCGCCCGGCAAGGCCCGGCTGCCGGAGCCCGCGCGAAAAATGACCAAGCGCGATGCCGCGATCGTGCGCGGCCACGCCGATTCCATCGCGCTCAAGATCGCCTGTCACGATGCCAAGCTGCATCGCAAGCTGATGCCCGGCAATCCGCAGGCGCGCGGCGTGTTCGAGGCGGTGGAGCAGGCGAGGGTCGAGGCGATCGGCGCGCGCCGCATGGCGGGCGTTGCCAAGAACCTCACCGCGATGCTCGACGACCACTTTCACCGCGGCAAGTTCGACGAGATCACCGACCGCGCTGATGCGCCGCTCGCCGACGCGCTGGCGATGCTGGTGCGCGAGCGTCTCACCGGCATGGCGCCGCCGACGGCCGCCAAGAAGATGGTCGATCTCTGGCGTCCCATACTCGAAGACAAGATCGGCAAGCGGCTCGACCGGCTCGATACGCTGGTCGAGGACCAGACCCGGTTCGGCGACGCCGTGCATGATCTGCTGACCGCGCTCGAGCTCGGCGACGAGCGCAGCGCCGACAGCGAAGACAATGACGACGACGAGGAAAATCGCGACGGCGACAACGACCAGTCCGGCGCCGAAGGCTCGCCCGATTCCGATGCCGCGCAGGAGATGAGCGCCGACCAGGCGCAGGCGAGCTCGGAGGAGATGAGCGAGAGCGCGATGGAAAGCGCGCAGGCCTCGACCTCCGACACGTTCGACGATGGCGAGCTCGGCGACGACGAGACGCCGGGCGAGGCGACGCGTCCGAATTCGCACGGCAAGAACGAGCCGCGCGGGCCGGAATATCACGCGTTCGCCCCGAAATTCGACGAAATCATCGCCGCCGAAGACCTCTGCGACCACGACGAGCTGGAGCGCCTGCGCGCCTATCTCGACAAGCAGCTCGCGCATCTGCAGGGCATCGTCGCCCGCCTCGCCAACCGGCTTCAAAGGCGCTTGATGGCGCAGCAGAACCGCGCCTGGGAGTTCGACCTCGAAGAGGGCATTCTCGACCCCGCGCGCCTGTCGCGCGTCGTCACCGATCCCCATCACCCGCTGTCCTTCATGCACGAGAAGGAGGCGACGTTCCGCGACACCGTGGTGACGCTGCTGCTCGACAATTCCGGCTCGATGCGCGGACGCCCCATCACGGTGGCGGCGACCTGCGCCGACATCCTCGCCCGCACGCTGGAGCGTTGCGGCGTCAAGGTCGAGATCCTCGGCTTCACCACGCGCGCCTGGAAGGGCGGGCAGTCGCGCGAGGCGTGGCTTGCCGCCGGCAAGCCGGCCAGTCCCGGCCGCCTCAACGATCTCAGGCACATCATCTACAAGTCGGCGGATGCGCCCTGGCGCCGTGCGCGAAAGAATCTCGGCCTGATGATGCGCGAGGGGCTGCTGAAGGAGAACATCGACGGCGAGGCGCTCGACTGGGCGCACAAGCGCCTGCTCGGACGGCCCGAGCAGCGCAAGATCCTGATGATGATCTCGGACGGTGCGCCGGTCGACGATTCCACGCTGTCGGTCAATCCCGGCAACTATCTCGAGCGGCATCTGCGCCACATCATCGAGGAGATCGAGACCCGCTCGCCGGTCGAGCTGATCGCGATCGGCATCGGCCATGACGTCACCCGCTACTATCGCCGCGCGGTGACGATCGTGGACGCCGAGGAGCTCGGCGGCGCGATCACCGAAAAGCTCGCCGAGCTGTTCAGCGAGACCAACACCGCGCCGACGCAGCCGGCCGGTCGCCCGCGACGCAAATTGCATTCGTGAGCGCACCTCTATCCCGCCGCGGCTTTATCGGCCACGCGGCGGCGGGATTTTCCACTCTCGCGATCCCTCGCCTGGCAAACGCGCAAGGCACGCCCGCGCCGCCGCGACGTGCGGCGCAGATCGAGCACGGCGTCGCCGCGCCGGTCGGCATCGAGGTCAACGCGCGGCCGATTCCGGATTTCGAGCCGCGCGACCGTTCGCGCACGCGCTTCGGCTCGCTGGAATATCGCAGCGGCCTCGTGCTGACCTCGCCGCATCGGCGTTTTGGTGGCCTGTCCGGCTTCCGCTTCCTCGACAGCAAGGGCGAGCGCTTCCTGACGCTGTCCGACCAGGGCACGTGGTTCACCGGCAGCATCCGCTATTCCGGCGGCAAGATGGTCGGCCTCGACGATGTCGAGGCGGCGCCGGTCCTCAATGCGGAGGGACGGCCGATCACCGAGAAGCGGCTGTGGTACGACACCGAGTCGATCGCGCGTGACGGCAACCTCGTCTATGTCGGGCTCGAGCGCGTCAACCAGATCATGCGGTTCGATTTCACCGGCGACGGCACCCGCGCCCGCGGCGAGGTGCTCGCCGTGCCGCCCGCGCTGCGCAAGCTGCCCTACAACAAGGGGCTCGAGGCGCTCGTGTTCGTGCCGAAAGGCGTGCCGCTGGCGGGCACCCTGATCGCGTTCTCCGAGGAGGGGCTGGATGCGAACGGCAATCTGGTGGCGTTCCTGATCGGCGGCCCCACGCCCGGCCAGTTCAGCGTCCGCCGCACCGAAAAATTCGACATCAGCGATGCGGTGCTGCTGCCCTCGGGCGATCTCTTGATCCTCGAACGCAAGTTCTCCTGGTTCACCGGCGTCGACATCCGTATCCGCGCGATCCCGCTGAAGTCGATCGCGCCGAACGCGGTGGTCGACGGCCCCGCGCTGTTCAAGGCCGATCTCGGCCAGGAGATCGACAACATGGAAGGCATCGACGCCCACGTCACCGCCGAGGGCGAGACCGTGCTGACGCTGGTGTCGGACGACAATTTCTCGATGCTCCAGCGCACGCTGCTGCTGCAGTTCGCGCTGGTGGAGTGAGGTACTGTCATCGCGGCGAGATTCTGGATTGCTTCGCTTCCGCCGTCGCTCTTCGAGCTATGGCGGACAAGCCGCTCGCAATGACGAATGGAGACGGATTTCCACTAAACCCTGACCGCAATGCATGCCGTCCCGGTCGGCCATGTCCCTCGCGCAGCTGGCAATTCGCCATCGAGCTACTAAACTTCATGCAATCGCTTCCATCCCTCCATCCCCCGGAACTCCCCGCATGAGCGCCCTGTTTTCCCCGATCAAGCTGCGCGGCCTGACGTTGAAGAACCGCATCGTGGTGTCGCCGATGTGCCAGTATTCGGCCGAGGACGGCGTTCCCACCGACTGGCACTTCACCCACATCAACAATCTCAGCCTGTCGGGCGCGGCGATGTTCTGCATCGAGGCGACCCATGTCGAGGCGATCGGCCGCATCACGCCGGGATGCCTCGGGCTCTACAGCGATGCCGCCGAAGCCGCGCTGAAGCAGATCCTCGCCTCGGTGCGCAAGCATTCCTCGACCGCAGTGGCGATGCAGCTCGCGCATGCGGGCCGGAAAGCGAGCAGCGCGCGGCCCTGGGACGGCGGCCAGTTGATTCCGCTCGACCAGGGCGGCTGGCAGACGGTGGCGCCGTCGGCGCTGCCGCACAAGGAGGGTGAGGCGGCGCCGCTGGCGCTGGATGGCGCCGGCCTCAAGCGCATCCGCGAGGCCTTCGTCGACAGCGCCAGGCGCGCGGCCCGCATCGGCATCGACGCGATCGAGCTGCACGGCGCGCACGGCTATCTCATGCATCAGTTCCTGTCGCCGATCTCCAACAGGCGCACCGACGAATATGGCGGGTCGTTGCAGAACCGCATGCGCTTCCCGTTGGAAGTCTACGACGCGGTGCGCGCCGTGTTCCCGCACGACAAGCCGGTCGGCATGCGGGTGTCGTCGACCGACTGGGTCGAGGGCGGCTGGGACCTGGCGCAGACCATCGAATTCGCGAACGCGCTGAAGGCGCGCGGCGTCGACTGGATCGACGCGTCCTCCGGCGGCGTCTCGCCGCTGCAGAAGATCCCGCTCGGCCCCGGCTACCAGGTGCAGTTCGCGGAGGCCATCAAGCGCGAAACGGGATTGCCCACCATCGCGGTCGGCCTGATCACGGAAGGCAAGCAGGCCGAGGAGATCGTCGCCTCCGGCAAGGCCGACATGGTCGCGCTCGCCCGCGGCATGCTCTACGACCCGCGCTGGGCCTGGCATGCCGCCGCCGAGCTCGGCGGCGAGGTCGAGGCCCCGCCGCAATATTGGCGCTCGCAGCCCTCGACGCAGAAGGCGCTGTTCGGCAAGACGACGTTCGGGGCGCGGTAGGCTTTTGACCTCGCCCGCCTGCGGGGAGAGGGAGGCGACGCGCCGCCCCACGCATCCGTAAATCTCCTCAGCTTCCACCCCCCGCAAATCTGGCCTAACCTCTGCCGCATTAACTCCTCGCGGAGGCCCGCCATGCGATTTCGTGTCCGGAAGGCTGCCCACGTCATCGAGCGCGTGGGACTTGCGATGGCAGGCGCGGCGTGCGGGCTGTTCGTCGGCGCCTATGTGGGATCGGCGATTCCCACGCTGACCACGCAGGGCTTCCTGCTGCTGATGATGGTGCTCGGCTTCGCCGGCTTCTATCTCGGCATCGACACGCCGCAGCTGCCCTTCGACGAGGCCCATGGCGAAATCGACGCCGCGGAGCTGCTGAGCTCGGCCGGTACGCTCTGCGCCACGCTCACGGCGTTTGCCTCCGTCGCCGTCATCGTGCTCCGCCTGGAGCCGCACATGGCCTGGACCTGGCTCGCCTTGTTCGGCTGGATCGCCGGTGTGGCGATGCAGATCGTCGCGGGCGCGAAAGCGCGGATGCGGAAGTAGCTCGCTTCCTTCTCCCCTTGTGGGAGAAGGTGGCGCGAAGCGCCGGATGAGGGGTGTGCCACCGCGAATTCAGCTGTGAAAGATGAGATTGCGGAGGCACACCCCTCACCCGTCTCGCCGCTAAGCGGCGAGCCACCCTCTCCCACAAGGCCCACAACGGGAGAGGGTAAGCAAGCTAACCCATTTCTAGAACACCACGCCGACCCGCGTGCCGCGCTTCCAGGCGATGCGGCAGCGCTTCCTGGTGTTGACGTGCAGCAGCTCGAACCTGTCGGGGATATTCACCTGGCCGCCGAGATCGACGCAGGCGCCGCCGGGCGAATAGTCGATCAGCGTGCAGACGATCACCGGCGCGCTCTTGTCGGTGATGATCTTGGCCTGGCGGGACACCAGGCCTGCAGGCTTCACGCGGGCATGTCGGCGCGGATGCATTGGCACTCTCCTCCAATTCCGCAGGTCTCGCGGCGGGCTTGCCGGCCATGATGAACGGGAGAGGATGCGAACCGGCTAAGGCCAGGCCGAGAATTTTAACGAAAAGTGGCGGCGAATGGAGAAAGCGGCGGTAACGGGGTGCCCCCTCCAGGGGAGGGTGGCAGTGGGTTCACCCCGTCACGATCTCCCCCGACGCCTCCACCCCCGTATGCGGCTGTACCGGCATCGGCACCGTCTCGTACGCTTTCGGCAGGTTCACCGGCCGGTAGCCCGGCTCCACCGCCATCCGCTTCAGCACGCTCTCGTGCACATGCGCGCCTTCGGGGATCGGGCGCGGCTCGCTATCGGGGATGTAGAAGCCGAGGAACACCTTCCGCTCCGGCCATTCCTTGTACTTCGCGCTCTTCGGCAGATATTCCAGCACGCGCCAGAGCGCGGTCATGGAATCGTGCAGCATGCCCGTCTTGCCGGTATAGGCGGGCGCGACGTACTGGAACGGCGAGTTCTTGCGCTGGATGCCCCAGGCGAGCTGGTTCACGGTGCGCGGGTTGAAGTTCAGCCCGGCCTTCGCGGCTTCCTCGATCATCCAGATCAGCGGATATTTGGACTCGCCGCTCTCGGCCTCCGCATAGCCGCCGCCGACGTCGCTGTGCACGCCGGCGAACCACACCTGCATGATGTCCTGCGGCTCCTTCTTCTCGTCGGGCACGTAGCGGTTGCGCCAATAATCCTGCGGCTCCTCATACTGCTTGAGGCGGAACATGCAGCGACGCTCGTCGATGGCGATCGCCTGGCGGAAGATGTTGACGCTGGGATTGCGCAGCGTGAAGGCGAGCTCCTCCAGGCTGAACACGAAGAAGAAATTGTCGCGCCGCGGCACGATCACGCTCGCCACCGTGTCCCAGACGCCGATGAAGTGGATGGTCGCCCAGCGCGTCGAGGTGATGCGCGCGAACTGCGCGGCGAGGTCGAATTCGTCCTTCGGCAGCGGCCCGCTCTCGTCGGTCGCGACGTCCTTGAGATCCTCGAAATCGTTGCCGCGCCCGGTGCCGGAATATTGCTTGTAGGCGACCAGGCCACTGCCTGCGAGGTTGGCCTGCTCCGGCGAGATCAGCCCGATCTTGTGGATCAGCCCCGCCAGCACGCGGACCGTGTAGGCACCGCGCGAAAAACCGAACAGATGGATATTGTCGCCCGGCGCGTAGTGCTCGACCAGGAAGCAATAGGCCGACAGCACGTTGTCATCGAGCCCGTAGCCGGTGGCGAGCCCCAGCACCAGATTGACGTCGGCCTTGATGCGGTGCCACGTCGACGGCTCCGTCACCGTGCCGACCCCGGGATCGTAGAACACCATCTGCCGCGGCCGCGTTTTGTCGGTCTTGCGCAGGCAGCGATACAGCTTCAGGACGTTGGAGATGTTCTCCGAGATCTCGTTGCCGGTGCCGTCGCAGCAGATGACGAGGTTTTTCGGCTCGGCCTTGGGTTCGGCCTTGGGCTCGGCCTTGTGGTCGGTGTTGCGCTCGGACTCCACAGGTCGGCCCCTCCCGGTGATGCTACCGGGACGAGTATAGCAAGAAAGCGCGACGGCGAGGAGACGATGGTGCTTCTCACCCTCTCCCCTTGTGGGAGAGGTGGATCAATCGCGCTAAGCGCGACTGAGACGGGTGAGGGGTTTCTCTCTGCGCGCTAATCTGTCGCGTGGGAATTCCCGGACACAACCCCTCATCCGCCTTGCCTTCGGCAAGGCACCTTCTCCCACAAGGGGAGAAGGGAAGGTAGTGCTCGTCTCCGCCCGCTACTTCTTCTTCGCGGGCCCGAAATCCGGCTGCCAGTTGGCGTCCTTGCGGGTCGGTGCCGCGGCGATCACCTTGGTCTTGTCCTTCTTCGGCTTCTTGATCTCGCGATTGCTGCGTTGCTGGCCCTTGCTCATGTCGCTCTCCGGTGGTTTGAGGTCGTCGAGTTCGTCCGATTGCAGCACGCGGCCGCGCGGGGTGCAGACGCGCACGTCCATGTAGCCGTCGCGCAGCAGTTTTCGCGCGAGGCGCAGTGCGACCGCGGCGCTGCCGCGGCCGAGATTGGCGCTGCCATATTCGTTGGTCCCGCTGACCAGATAAGGCACGCGCATGGCCCTAGCCATTGAGGATCGCGGCTCCACGCAGCAGAAGAAGCAGGAACAGCGGCATGACCGCCAGCGGCACGATCCATTCCAGGATGCGACGGCGCGACATCGAACGTTCCCTGCGGGTCTGTCGGCGGGAGCGCAACTGACCCCAGTCACCGGTCGAAGCCGTCGGATGTCGCGGTGATGCGGCGAGCCTACGCCTGCGGCCCGCCAATAGCGAGACCTAAAGCGCGCCGCGCTGCAGCGCGGCCGCGATAATGCTGGCTATTGCCGCGCAACAAGCGCATGGTCTGGCTACGTCGGCGTCGGTTGGGGCCCCTCTTTGCGAAAGGCAGGCGCGCATGACCATCCGCTCGCGGCGAGAAACAATCACCTTCAGGCATCCGTTCCACATCCGCGGCGTCGAGCGCGAATTGCCCGCTGGCGCCTATGAGGTCGTCACCGACGAGGAGATGATCGAGGGCCTGTCGTTCGCGTCATATCGCCGCGTCGCCACCATGATCACGGTGCCGTCCGAACGCGTGCAAGGCGCGACGGAGTTGCTGTCGATCGGCTCGGTCGACCTTGCCGATGCGCAGCGCCTCGATGCGAGTGCCGCCCCATGAGCGACTACCCCGTGGATCTCGACAAGCATCGCGGCATGGCCGCACAGAAGGCGACCGATCTGCGCCGCGCGCTGGCCGACGTCGAATCCCAGGTTCGGGAGCTGCGCGAGCGCGAGGCCGATCTCGAACACCGCATGATGACGGTGCCGGCGATGTCGTGGCCCGAGGCCGCGGTGAAGGCGCGCCATCTGCTCAACCTCTACGCCGCCAGCCTGCCCGTCGAGGACACCAAGCACCGCGCGCTGGTGACGGCGCTGCTGGACGATTTCGTGCGGCTCGGCGGCGAAGGCTGAAACTGGCCGCGGTCGCGGTCTCGCTCCACCTCTCCCGCGAGCGGGAGAGGTCGGCGCGTCCGGGCGATGCGAAGCATCGTCCCCGCGCGCCGGGAGAGGGCTCTCTCCTCGTTGGGGCTCTCGCCTGCGGAGACACCCTCACCCCAACCCTCTCCCGCAAGCGGGAGAGGGAGCACACCCATCTCGCAAAGGAACGCCCCATGACCCTCACCACCAGCCGCTTCATCGGCCACGACCAGGACCGCGGCATCGTCCAGTTCTCAATGCAGGACGGACCGAAGGAGATCGCCTGCGCGATCTCGACCTCCGCCATGGACGACCTCGAGCGCGGCCCGCGCGCCAGGCCCAACGAGCGCGAAGCCCAGTTCACCCGCCTGCGCGAGCGCATAGAAGCCTGCACCGGACGCAAATATCAGGCGACGGAGTTCGAGGGCACCCCGCCGGGGATCGTGCTGCGGAGCATTGATTTTCGGGGGTAGGGGGAGGGAGACCGACGTTGACGAACGCCATCCGCTGCGGCGATGTTCTGCTCGTTTTGTGTAAGTAACGAAAGAACCGACAAAACGCTTCAGACGTTCTTGCTGATCTCGTCGCCGATACCTCACGTCAGATTATAAGCCTCGGAGTTCAGTCCTTGTGGTTGAGGTGTGCTACTTCTCGATGATTCCACCAGTGTGAATACACCGGAATCAATGCCACAGCCTTAGTGAGCTACCCATATGCGTCGCCAGTAAGCAACAGAGCTGAAATCTCCGGACGCGACGCTAGCAACGAATCGATGTTGGCAACGTATCGTCTTGGCTCCGCATAAGGGATAGCTACGCTGGATACTCGATCCGCAGAGATCATCTTCATCTCAAAGCACGCAAGCGCGCTTCCAATGGTCATCAATTTGCTCGCCAAGGGCGTGACAACTAAGCGACAACCTCCGACTATCTTTAGCGTGTTTCTATACCGTTCCATCGCTCCAAGCAGTTGCCTATACATTTGGAAAGGATGGGCCTCGTTAGCATACATGATGTTCGATAACGGCGTTTCTCGTCGTGCAAAGAGTATGCTGTCATATTCTACCAACAGCATATCGCCCCTTCTTGGATTCTTCGATGGATAAGGCAGTACTGGACATATTTCCGCGTCAGACGGAATCACTTCTTCAATCTTTCGAACCTGAGCTAGGCGATTCTCACCAAGAATGGGTAACCACACCAGCGGTAGATCTCGTAGAGCTTCCGATTGCAGTGCTTCGGAGTATCCAGGGATCAAGACAAGGTCGTTGCTTGGATCCTCAGAACTTATAAGGCTGTCGAGCGCGGCGTCTTCGCCCACGAGGACTTGAAGCGAGGTGCCGTTCGCAGCCAACTCGGATCCGTCCTTGAAGGTAGGCAATAATTTTGCAAGGAGACTGAGTAGAACGGTGAGATATGCGATACGAGGTAGAGAGCTTACATCAAGGACAATATCTGTTTGGCTGTCCACGAACCTTAGAACGTCGTCAGCTACTTGTCTCAAGCTGATCGTCGCACTGACTTCATCTTCTCCTAAGGAGGACCGACCGAAAGTTATCGAATGGCAGCTCCCGATTTCCGAAAAGCATTCTTCCAGCTCGGACTTATTTTTTCTAGTTTGGGCCTTCAACTCCTCGGACATCTGATAGCTTGAAAAGCCAATTAGAAGAAGTTGGGCATTCTGAACTTCGCACCCGGATTCGCGAATTCTTTCGACATATTTGGACATCACAATAGCCGCCCTAGCATCAAAGCCGGCGCCCGAGATATAGAGTAGGTTGAACTTCCTGCTGCTCTTCTTTCGGTCCGCGAGAACTTGGTCCCAAAGATCTTCCACTTCAGGTCCGCGCCTAAACACGTAGTTTTTCCAGATCATTTAGGCGACCTCTAAACCGAGACCACGTGAAGGCTGCAGGCCAAACTCCATCCATTCAACTAAGGCCTGAGCTGATGTGTCTTGCCAACCGCCATACTGGAGCGGCAGGTCGTAGTGCGCACATAGCGTTCTGTTTAAGTAAAAGACTGTGCCCCCTTCACGAGATGTGCTCGCGCTGCTCTCGCGCGGTACGAGAAGATTTTCGGCAACGCATTCAAATAAGACTTGGCGGAGTGTGCCAAATAGAAAATCCGAAGAATCTGGAGTTCGTTTGAGTCTGGAAATCTCGCTATTGGAGAGGCGAACGCCCGTGACGCCCGGCGCGTAAGGGGCATTGATGGAATAAGTCTTCTCTCGGCAAAAAACCCCAATCGCGTCAAGGAGCCGTTGAGCTAAAGTGCCTTCACTGTGGCTTTGTGGAATGAAATCTCTCTTCTTGCTCGCCGCGTCTCTCAGCCTCTTTTCTTGCTCTCGGGGTTGCAACTGAGGCTGAGTCTGGCGTCTCAAAACTTGCTTCGCTTTCATGCCCTCATACAGCGCAGCTGCCAAGTTGAGAAGTTCCTCAGGATTGTTCGTTGCCATGGCACAGAGTCGGTCTACGCCGTAATAGTAGGGAAGCTTGACTTCTCGGTGAATGAATATCTCGGCGGCGGATTGCACTGACGAACTGTCGCGCTCGTCTAGTTCATCTTCAGATAAGGGGACCAGTTCGAAGGAAAGCTGCTTATTGGCTTCGTCCCGAGCCACTAGAATCCGCGTAATGTAAAGATCCGTCAAAGCTTGTGGGTTGATGGAGCTCGGCCGTTGCGAAGCTCTTGCCAGCCATTCCCTATAGCGGAGATTGTCACGCAGTCGATTCATGTTCGATTCGAAAATCGCTTTGGCTTGAGCGTAGGCTTCTTCAATCTCCGACGAATTAAGGTTGTCCGATAGATACTGAGCAAACGAGCCGGCGGGCACGGTCGTTTGCTGGGCGAATCTTCGATCAAGAATGTTTTGTGCGAAGGCCGCGAACTGTTGGCCGCTTCGTCCTCCCCAAAGTTCCTCCAGGGGATAGTCACGTATGTCGCGGCCTTCGCGCGCGCCTTGGGAAAGAAACGAATCGACGAACGCTATGCTTCTGCTCGCAACCCAGATCGGAATGGACGGTCTGATGTTTACTAGTTCATCCAGCAAGAGCGTGCGTTGGCTCTTCCGCAGCTTCTGTGTGTCGTCGATCATTAATAAGCGCTTTGGCGCAATTGTTCTTCCATTATGGATGAACTGAACTGCCTGGAGCCACAAGACGGCTTCAAAGCGAACCTGGGACGGAGTTCTGATGTTGGGCGATGAGATTATCGAATCTAGCAAGCTGTAGATCTCGCGCTCGCGCTGCTCGGCCCAAGCGATCATCTCAAGCGCAGTACCATGGAGTGGAATTGAACTAAGTTCGATTGCTGAATGCTGGTATTCGAGGCGGATGTCCTGCAAGACGTCGCCTGCTACTCCCTCGATGAGATCAGGTAAGCTACGCAGAGTTCTCAAAACAATGCGCGTGTCGAGTAGTGCTCGAAACATGCCTTCTTTGACAGAGGAGACACCAGGCGGAATATCTGCATAACCCGCGGCGCAGGAGAGATAGACGCCAAGCAGTTGAGGGCCCCTTTCTTCATCTAGGACCCCCCATTCAATCAGTTGGCGATAGGACTCGGCTTGCGTGGGGCGCGCATGCCAAAAGGCTCTCAGCGCGTTTGGAGTGAATGCTCTTAGAATCGTAGTCTTCCCGCCCCCCGGCGGACTTCTGAAAACGTGGACGGCGCCCTCTAGACAATCCTCCTCAAGCTTCTCAAGGACTTTGGGGGAAAAAAGATGCACGAATTCCTGATCCGAGGTCGTCCGCTCGGACATTCGCTCTAGAAAAGGGTTTGCGCGATATGCCATTAGGTTTGCCGATGGCGGCTTACTCTGGGAAACAATCCAAAGAATTGGTAGTCTTCTGGACCCCAGAGAGCATAGACTGAATTGTTTGGCGTATTGTGTGACAAGACTAGAGGAAGAGAGCAGTTAGCGAATCCAAGCCGCGCGCTCTCTGTCCCTCCGACTGAGATGTGCCGATCCGACGCCCTGTCGTCATAGTACTTAGATTTCGAAAGCATGCTCATTAAAGCTGGATCGGTTGATTGGGAAAGAGCGATACTCTTCTCAATAGGGCAAAGGACGTGAAGCTTTAGCGGCTTGAACCCTTGTTCAGACGTGAAACGTTCGGACCAATATTCGATATGATCGATTGCTTGGCGGGTCGCGACGTATAGTAACAGATACACTTCGTAGTAATCGGGATCTATCAGGTCTCCGCTATAAATGCGTTCGTAGATTTTCTTGATTTTGCCCTTGAATCTTCTGTCTTTGGTGTCGAAGCGAATGTAGGTATTGCCGCTTCCGGAGAAGTCATCCACTAGCCAAATCAAACTGAAACGCGGTGGGATATGGGCACCGGGATGAAAGACCGAGGATGATTTTAAGGAGGCCTTTAGTTCCTCCAACATATCTTCGGCTTTGGCTTCTCCCAACTCGTATGCCTGCCAGATCTGTTCATTGCTAATCGCTCCGTTGCTGGCACGGCGCAGATCGTTGGTGTGCGCTCCGTCACTCAGACCAAGATACAGTGATTGTATGCGCAATTGCTCGAAACGTGGCAGGCTCATTAGCTGCCCAACACGGTAGGGTGGAATGCCGCTCTCTTCGGCGATTAGCTTCAGGCGCTCCTGGACAATTACGTCGGGGTAGGCAAGCTGAACGAGATGCGCAATTTCTTGTTCGGATATGAACACTAACCGATCGCGGACAAATGAGAGTGCTTCGGCGCGATCCTCATGGTCGAATTGCTGAAGCCAAAGCGCGAGGCTTTCAATAAACTGCTTTCCCGGGCCAAATTGTTGATACTGATTGTACTTGTGGTCGGCGAGTAGTTGCAATACGGGGACATTGCGTCCGACCTCTTCTGGGTCGCTCCAGCGCATGATCTGCGCGAGGAGAACTTGGGCGTTAACGTCTTTCAACGTCGTTCTCCAAAAAGTCAAAACGAAACGTTTGGTCGTTGTTCAGTTTTAGCCGGTCAAGATACCAAAGTGTTGCGTCTAGATCGCGCTTATAACGAGGCGCGAGTTTCCAGCCTCGATCAATGCGTCTTGATGGCAGGTCCACACTCAGTGAAAAGCGATGTTGTAGCAATGAAGAGTCGTTGCCTGGCCAAGCTCCAAGGTCGCCCATTGTTACGACTTCGTACGGGTCCATCCGATGGGTTTGGACTATGTGCGCGACTATGTGAGATTTACTTACGCCTCGCGATAGGATGTCAACCGAGTGCTTGCTTTTCAAAATCGTGCCAGATTCTAATCCCGCCTGCTTCAATGCATCGGCAATAACGAACCACATGTTGTCCGCGCTGACGCCGTTTTCGAAGCGAATGCTGAGTTGATGCGGCGCATTAGCTCTGATTCGTGATATAGGAACGCCTTGAGACCGCAAATTGAGTACGATACGTCTGGCATGGATCAAGAACTCGCTCAGTTCTGTAACGCGCTGTATCTCATCCGATAAAGCTCCAATCCAGCCGCCGTTATATAGAGCCAGCCGAAACATTGGCCATAGCTCTTCATCAACCGTGTCTCTCAGGTGATCTCGAACTGAGTCGCCTCGGCCAGATGCGATACCCACAATCATACCCGCCTTAGTGATGCGGCTCAGGTGTTGCAAAATTTCCGGCCCCGGAGGGAGATCAACCTTATTGGAGCTACAGAGTGTGCCATCATAATCGAAAACTATTGCCCGGAAGTCCCTCGTAGAAAATTCTTGTTCAATCTCTTCCAACGCCCTTCGAATCTTGCCGCTGCTACGGGGCGAAGGCCAATGCGCGCCAAGGACTTCATACTTTGATTGCTCACCTCTAATTCCAGTTTCTTGCGGCGGCGGGATTAGCGATGATAACTCAGCATAGTAGAGTTGGCGGCCCAGGGGGGAAACGTTGGGCTTCGCAATGTTTCTCTTCGCCTCATTTGCTATTCTTGAAACTAGATGCATTCCCGCAACGAGACCCGCAATCAGATCATTGGGAGTCGAACCGGGCATTGGAATCGTGAAGATGGGCACTGCGTCTGGTATTTGCGGTTTCATATCGAGCCAGAGGGCTTCGGTGCTCGGTTCAGTTAGGACAAGCAGAGCACAGTCTTGCGTTCTCTCAGTCAACCAAAGGTGTCTGCCATGCGCGAAGGAACGGAAGTCGGCTAGCTGCGAAAATAGCAGCGCAGATTCAGAAAACTTTGATTCCAGATCTTCCGCGATTGGGCGAAGCTTGGGCGAAAATACGATGATGAGGCCGCGCTTATTTGCCGTCTTCGTAACAAACTCCTTGGCGGTATAAAGAAATTTATCGAGAGGCTGGCCCGAGTAGTGAATGCTTTGTAGGTCCAAAGAGGCAGGCTTTTGTCGGTCTAATTCTGAAAAAGCGCGAGCGACTAACGATGCGTCCAAGATCAAGCTGTTAGTTGCTAGGTATCCGTCCTTGTCACTTAGCTCAAAGACGTGTGACGTCACGTCGTTCAGCGTAGCCGCGAGCTCCATCAGGGGGCTGGTGTGTCGATTGGTAATGACGTGGACTGCTCGCGAGCTGTGTTCGCGGGCTCGTTTCAATGCTTCTAATATGTCGGGATTTTTGCCCTCTGCGGAGATAATGAATATAGGGCTCGTCGCTGCCAAGGTCGGATTGCAAATCAATTCGAGCGGGGTAATCGAACGAGAAACCCGGCCGGTATAGGCTTCGTGTAAACTGCATAGCAGTGAAGCGACTGTAAACGAGCCGCCTGAGCCGACCGCGATTAGGCTAAACTGACTAGCTCCCGCGATAGCGGACTTGAGCTTTGTGAGTTCAGCTGATGCCGATCGATTTAGACTGGTTTGTAGTTTGGATAACTCTTCCTCGTAGGGTGTCATGATGTTTTATTTTGTTTTGCGCTGTTGACCTGAACCCCGTTTATTCTTCCGCTTGTTATCTGCAGCCTTTGTTTCTTTCGATCGAACCTTCGAGGGGGTGCCTCGTGCCGAGAGTTCGGCCCTTAACTCCATCAGCATTAAGCCGAGCATATTCTGCCCCTGTCCGTTGACCTCGCCCCACAGCCGATTGACGGCGTTGTTTACACGCCCGGCCTCGACCAGCCGAGCAGAACCAGTCGAGAGGAGGACTGAGGCAATATCCGGATGTTGAAGGAATTTGGCCCGTAGGACTGCTCTCATTCGATCAAACTTAATCGACTGCCAATTGGGCACGACATCCCAAACGTATAAGCCGTGAGCAGCCATTGCTGCCAACGACGGTGTTGGTGCAGCCAGAATCCAATCGCGAACTGCCGGCTTCAGAGCCTTGCCGGCTTGATAAGCGTGTTCAGCGGTTGGGTATGTCTTCCCTTCGAATTCTATCTCGCAACGAAACAAATTGCTGAAAATTCCATAGGGACGTTCGTTGGCGCGATAGAACTTTATCGCTTCTTCGTTCGTAGCCGATGTAACCTTCGATTTCTTTCCAGAAGACAGGCTTCGCACTTCGAATCTCTACTCAGCTGTGAGTTTGCAACTATACAGCAGCGATCGTGGCGACGGAGGGCAGGCCTCTGAGATACTCGTCGATGTTGTGGATACCGCGAACCGGCATTTTTTTGGGGGGCTGGCGTAGTCGAAGTGTGGCTGCCCCAAAACAAAAACGGCCGGATCTTCCGATCCGGCCGTCGCGCAAAACTTGATCCGGCCAAGCCTACGCCGCCCGACGCAAGCCCTTGCCCTATTCGAAAACTCGCTTAGCTCGCCTTCTTCTCCGGCGCGGGGGTCGGGCCGACCTTCTTCTGGATGGCGCGCTTCAGCTCGAGGGCGCGCGGCGACAGCACGTCGGCCTTGGCCTTGAGCAGATAGGGGTCGAGGCCGCCATTGTGGTCGACGCTCTTGACCGCGTTGGTGGAGACGCGCAGGCGCACGTTGCGGCCGAGCGCTTCGCTGATGAAGGTCACGTTGACCAGGTTCGGCAGGAAGCGGCGCTTGGTCTTGATGTTGGAGTGGCTGACCTTGTGGCCGACGAGGGGGCCCTTGGCCGTCAGTTCGCAGCGGCGAGACATGGCAAAAATCCTTGGTTCGAGCCCCCAACGAGTGCGGCCGCCATCCGGGGCGCCACGGGGGCTAATTCTTTCGTCCTTGCAGGGAGCGGCGGACGTATAGGGGGGAAGGGACGGGCCGTCAAGGTTTTGGGGCGGGTTTTGGCGGCCCGAGCCGGCGGCGGTGTGCCTCCTCTCGCGCGTCCGCCTTCGCCGAAACTTCGGCGGACGAGAGCGGGAGAGGTGTTCGCGCCCGCGGCGCCCGCCGATCACCAAAACGGCAATGTTTAAAACCCCTTACCATCACATAAAGGGCGTATTCGCACCCGAAATATCAGGTGGAGTTCCGCGCCTGACATGCCCGGATACATTGTGTGCCGCGGTTTTTGGCTTAAGTAACAACCGTTCGCGCCTCGATTGGATTGTTTCGTGCTCACAACGCCCCATCCTGCGCCCGGCCTGCGCTCAACGGAGCCGCGCGCGGCCGGTCCGCGCTCTGCCGGCCGGCTGGCCACGGCCGCCCTTTGCGGGCTGGCGCTGGCGTGGGTGGCCGATCCCGTGGCGGCGCAGGGCAAGCTCGAGGCGCAGTACGAGGCGACGCTGGCGGGCATTCCCGTCGGCAAGGGCGCCTGGAACATCGACATCCAGGACGACGTGTTCGCGGCCGCGGCCAGCGGCGGCACCACGGGGCTTTTGAAATCGTTCGCGGGCGGGTCCGGCACCGGCGCCTCGCAGGGGCGCGTCGTCAACGGCGCGCTGGTCGCGACCGGCTACCAGGCCTCCACCACCACCTCGAAGAAGACGGAAAATATCCACATCACCCTCGACAAGGGCAATGTGAAGGAGTTCGGCATCGAGCCGGAGCCGCCGGTCGATCCCGACCGCATCCTCGTCACCGACGCGCATCGCCGCGGCGTCTGGGACCCGATGACGGCCTCGCTGCTGCGCGTGCCCGGCACCGGCGATCCCGTGGGGCCGGATGCCTGCCACAATTCCGCGCCGGTGTTCGACGGCCGCATGCGCTACGAGCTGAAGCTCGATTTCAAGCGCATGGAGACCGTGAAGGCGGAGAAGGGCTATCGCGGCCCCGTCGTGGTCTGCTCGATGTATTTCGTGCCCGTCGCCGGCTACATCCCCGACCGCCCCGTGATCAAATACCTCGCCGCCCAGCGCAACATCGAGGTCGCCTTCGCGCCGATCGCGGGCACGCGCATCCTGGTGCCGTTCTGGCTGAAGGTGCCGACACCGCTTGGCCCGGCCATGCTGGAAGCCACCAGCTTCATCACCTCGGCGCAGCCGCCCAGGGTCGCCAAGACGCAGTGACTTTAACCTCCCTCTCCAAGGGATGGTAAAAAAGACATCTACATCAATACGTTATACAAGATCGCCCGGTCCCCCGCGGCGGACCCGTTTCTACTGTGCATGGGGTTGTTTTCGCAGTTTTGTCTTGGAGGGGCCCGGTGCCGGGAATCCATTTGACTCCTCCCCGATTCTGATTCGACTCCGCGCCGTCCCCAGCTTTAACGAATCCGCCATCGAAACGTCGCTTGTGCGGCAGCCCAAAACTCCATCTAGTGCACACCCAATAAGCCTCCCGCGACATGTTGAGTGAACGGAACAGGACTCTGGCCGGAGTCAGCGATTCGGCCGCGATTCGTTCTAGAGTCGTTCCGAAGTTTAAGGACACAGGGAAAAGCGTCGCAAAGTGAGACAGTTGCGCGGGATTTGGGGAGCGGCGCCACGCACTCCGCTGTTTGATCCCCTCACCCCGAGGAGGCCGCGCAAGCGGCTGTCTCGAAGGGCGAGGGGCCCGGCTCCCTCCATGGCACCATCCGGGCCTTCATCCTTCGAGACGCGCTGACGCGCTCCTCAGGATGAGGGTCGGCACAACGGCACTGACATTCGCCCCAATCCGCCATTACCTAATCTCCCAGATGCCCTTTTCTTCCTCCCCCTTCGCTTCCGAGCGGCTCCCCGGCGCCGGCGTCACTGCGGTGCTCGGCCCCACCAACACCGGCAAGACCCATCTCGCCATCGAGCGGATGCTCGCGCATCCCTCCGGCATGATCGGCCTGCCGCTGCGCCTGCTCGCGCGCGAGGTCTACAACAAGATCGCCGCGCGGGTCGGCAGCGAAGCCGTCGCGCTTGTGACCGGCGAGGAGAAGATCAAGCCGAAGAGCCCGCGCTATTGGGTCTCGACCGTCGAGGCGATGCCTAGGGATCTCGACGTCTCGTTCCTCGCCGTCGACGAGGTCCAGATCGCCTCCGATCTCGAACGCGGCCACGTCTTCACCGACCGCATCCTCAACCGCCGCGGCCGCGACGAGACGCTGCTGCTGGGCGCCGCCACGATGCGCCCGATCATCGAGCGGCTGCTGCCCGGCGTGTCCATGATCACGCGGCCGCGGCTGTCGCAGCTCGAATTCGCCGGCGACCGAAAGATCACGCGGCAGCCGCGCCGCACCGCCATCGTCGCCTTCTCCGCCGACGAGGTCTACGCCATCGCCGAGCTGATCCGCCGCCAGCACGGCGGCGCCGCCGTGGTGCTGGGCTCGCTCTCGCCGCGCACGCGCAACGCGCAGGTCGAGATGTTCCAGAACGGCGAGGTCGACTATCTCGTCGCCACCGACGCCGTCGGCATGGGCCTCAATCTCGACGTCGACCACGTCGCCTTCGCCTCCGACCGCAAGTTCGACGGCTACCAGTTCCGCCGGCTGACGCCGTCCGAATTCGCGCAGATCGCCGGCCGCGCCGGCCGCGCCACCCGCAACGGCACCTTCGGCACCACCGGCCGCTGCGCGCCGTTCGAGCCCGAGCTCGTCAACGCGCTGCAGAACCACACCTTCGATCCCGTGAAGATGCTGCAATGGCGCAATTCGAGGCTGGATTTCACCTCGCTGGGCGCGCTCCAGGTCTCGCTGAACCAGTCGCCCGGCCACGAGGCGCTGACGCGCGCGCCGATCGCCGAGGACATGCGCGTGCTCGACCACGCCGCCCGCGACGTCGAGGTGCGCGACACCGCACATGGCAAGGAAGCGGTGGAACGGCTGTGGGAGGCCTGCCAGGTCCCCGACTACCGAAAACTGTCGCCGGCGGCCCATGCCGAGCTGGTGACGACGCTCTACGGCTTCCTGATGAAGAAGGGATGCATTCCCGATGCCTGGTTCGCGGCCCAGATCGACCAGGCCGACCGCGTCGACGGCGACATCGACACGCTGTCGGCCCGGATCGCGCAGATTCGCACCTGGACCTTCGTTGCCAACCGCCCGGACTGGCTCAAAGACCCCGAACGCTGGCAGGGGATCGCGCGGGAGGTCGAAAATAAATTATCGGATGCGCTCCATGAACGCTTGACTGAGCGTTTCGTTGATCGCCGGACCAGTGTATTGATGCGCCGCCTGCGGGAGAACACGAGCTTGAATACGGAAATCGGCAAGACCGGCGAAGTCATCGTCGAAGGCCATGTCATCGGCCGTCTCGATGGCTTCACCTTTGCACCGGATGCGGCGGAAGCCGGCTCCGATGCGAAAGCCTTGCAGGCTGCCGCGCAAGCGGTGCTCGCCGGCGAAATCAACGCGCGCGCCGAAAAACTGGGCAACGCGCCGGACGATCAGTTCGTGCTGACCTCAGAAGGCACCATCCGCTGGACCGGCGATGCCGTGGCGCGGCTGTCCGCCGCAGAGGATGCGCTGCATCCGCGTATCCGCATCATCTCGGACGAGCGTCTCACGGGCGGCCCACGCGACAAGGTGCAGGCCCGGCTCGAGCTCTGGCTCAAGACGCATATCGAAAAGCTGCTCGGTCCGATGTTCGAGCTGTCCAAGGCCGAGGACGTCACCGGCATCGCCCGCGGCATCGCCTATCAGCTCGTCGAGGCGCTCGGCGTGCTCGAACGGCCCAAGATCGCCAACGAGCTGAAGGATCTCGACCAGCCCTCGCGCGCGACCTTGCGCAAATACGGCGTCCGCTTCGGCGCCTATCACCTCTATTTCCCCGGCCTCTTGAAGCCCGCCGCGCGTGCGCTGGCCGCGCTGCTCTGGGCGCTGAAGCAGGACAATGTCGATCTGTCGTCGCTGTCGGGCGCGCAGCATCTGGCATCTTCCGGCCGCACCTCGTTCCCGGTCGACAAGCAGCTGCCGCGCGATGCCTATCGCGTGCTCGGCTACAAGCAGGCCGGCGAGCGCGCCGTGCGCGTCGACATTCTGGAGCGCCTGGCCGATCTGATCCGCCCGGCGCTGGCCTGGCGCGACAATTCGCCCGGCGAAAAGCCCGCCGGCGCGTTCGACGGCCGCTGCTTTGTCGTGACGCAGGCGATGACCTCGCTCACGGGCTCGGCCGGCGAGGATTTCGCCTCCGTGCTGCGCGCACTCGGCTACCGCATGGAGAAGCGTCCGCCGCTGCCGCAGAAGCCGGTCGTGGCCGAGACGGTCGCCGCAGAGACGCCGCCCGCGGAGGGCAGCGCCGACGCATCGAGCGAGACCGCGGCCGAGGCCGTTGCCGGCCTGCCTGAAGAGGCAGCCGCATCGATCGAAGCCGCATCAGCAGAGCCGGTCACCGTCGAAGACGCGCCCGGCATGGAGCTGCACGACGAGCCCGCGCATGAGGAGCCGGTCCTCGAAGCGTCGGCCGAAGCTCCCGTCACGCCGGAAGATGCCCCCGGCATCGCACCGCCGGCAGAAGAAGTTGCGGCCCCCGTTGAAGCTGCCGAAGAGATCGCGCCCGCCGAGACCGCTGCTACGGAAGCTGCCGCATCCGCCGATGCCGCTGCGCCTGCGGAGGCTGCAGCTGCGCTCGCCGAGCCTGAGCTCGTCGAGGTCTGGCGTCCCGGCGGCCGTCACGAGGACCGCAAGCCGCGCCACGAGCGCCATCGCCACCAGCGTCATCACCAGCGTCCGCAGACCGGTGCCGAAGCCGGCGCCGCGCCCGCCGAGGCTGCGCCCGGCGAAGCTGCCGAAGGCGCGAAGCCGGGCGAGCGCCATCGTCATGGTGGTCATCGCAGAGATGGCGGCAGGGATTTCCGCAAGCCGCGCGAAGGTGGTGGCGAAGCTGCGCCGCGTCCCGAGGGACGTGACGACAAGAACCGCCGCTTCGAGGGCAAGGACCGCGACAACAAGGATCGCGATCGCAACAAGGGCAAGTTTGGCGGCGATCGCGACAAGGGCCGCGACAATCGCGGCCGCGACCGCGACAAGGGCCGCGACCGCCAGGGCGGGCCGTCGCTGCGGCCCTACGCCTCGAGCGCGACCCCGCGCGAGCGCGATCGTCCGGTCGATCCGAACTCGCCCTTCGCAAAACTCGCTGCGCTGAAAGAGCAGCTGTCCGGTCGTAAGGAGTGACCCACGACCGAGCGGCAGCGCATCGACAAATGGCTGTGGCACGCGCGGGTGGTGAAGGCGCGCACCTCCGCCGCTGAACTCGTCGAATCCGGCCACGTCCGCGTCAACGGCGCGCGCGAGAGATCGCCGGGACATGCGATCAAGATCGGTGACGTCCTCACCATCGCGCTCGATCGCACCGTGCGGGTCCTGAAAGTCACCGCCTTCAACGAGCGCCGCGGCGATGCAGCCTCGGCGCGCGTGCTCTACGAAGAGGTCGGCGACGGTGATCCAAACTCTCGGCGCAATTAATTGCGCTTTGAGTTCATTTCTTGGTCGATCGAGCACATAAAGCCGTCATGATCGACCGTTCCCGACCTTGCAGCGCCGGGCCATCCGCGCTACGCAAGCCGCGACTTTTGAAAGAGCTTTTCGGAGCGTTGGATGACTTACGTCGTCACTGAAGCCTGCATCAAGTGCAAGTACACCGACTGCGTCGAGGTCTGCCCGGTCGACTGTTTCTACGAGGGCGAGAACATGCTCGTCATCCATCCTGACGAGTGCATCGACTGTGGTGTGTGCGAGCCGGAATGTCCCGCCGACGCCATCAAGCCGGACACGGAACCTGGCCTGGAAAAATGGCTCACCGTCAATGCCGACTACGCCAAGAGCTGGCCGAACATCACCCAGAAGAAAGAATCACCTGCCGACGCGAAGGATTTCGACGGCCAGGAAGGCAAGTTCGAGAAATATTTTTCTCCGAACCCCGGCTCAGGCGACTAATTCGGGCTTAAACTTAACCCTAATAGCGGCGTTGCCGCCGAAAACCAGCCCTCATCACCCCTAAATCATTGATTTTTGCGGGAAATGTGCTATATTGGGCACATTAAGCCGAACCCTGTCAGCCCCGTTGGCCCCGCTGGGTTCCCGTGAAACCAAATGTCGAACAGGGGCGTGGCAGTTTCCGCGCGCAGGCTGTGTCACAGAAAACGCGTAAAAAGAGTACTTCAGCGAGGGCCTCCCATAAGGAGCCCAAAAAAGTCGCCGCGGCCAGCCGTAGCGCATCCAAGGGTCGGACCGCGACGAAGGCACCGGCTGCAAAGTCCTCGAAGAACAAAAGAAGCGCAATGCCTAACAAGACTGCCAAACCGGCCGCGAAAGCGACCGTTGCCAAGCCTGCTGCTGCCAGGCCTGCTGCTGCCAAGCCTGCCGTTGCCAAGGCCCCTGCTGCCAAGCCCGCTGCGCCGAAGGCCCCTGTTGCTGCTGCTCCTGCCAAAGCCCCCGTTGCCGCCGCCAAGCCGGCCGTGAAGCCCGCCGCTGCTGCGCCGAAGGTCGAGGAAAAGAAGGTCGTGACCCAGCGTCAGGGCTTCAAGGCCAACGAATTCGTCGTCTATCCCGCTCACGGTGTCGGCCAGATCCTGGCCATCGAGGAGCAGGAGATCGCCGGCGCGAAGCTCGAGCTGTTCGTCATCAACTTCATCAAGGACAAGATGACCCTGCGCGTGCCGACCGCCAAGGTCGCCAATGTCGGCATGCGCAAGCTGTCCGAGCCTGCGCTGGTGAAGAAGGCGCTCGAGACGCTCAAGGGCCGCGCCCGGGTCAAGCGCACCATGTGGTCGCGCCGCGCCCAGGAATACGAAGCGAAGATCAATTCGGGCGACATCGTCGCGATCGCGGAAGTCGTGCGCGACCTCTATCGTTCCGAGTCGCAGCCCGAGCAGTCCTACAGCGAACGCCAGCTCTACGAAGCGGCGCTCGACCGTCTCTCCCGCGAGATCGCGGTGGTGCAGCACTCGACCGAGACCGAAGCGGTCAAGGAGATCGAAGCCCAGCTCGCCAAGAGCCCGCGCCGCACCGGTGCCAAGTCCGAAGCCGCCGAAGGCGAGGGTGACACGGATGCCGAGGGCGATAGCGACGATACCGAGGGCGACGGCACCACGGTCGCCGACGAGGCGGCGTAAGCGTCTCGCGCGTCGATCGCAACAGATCAAAAGCCCGGCCTTGCGGCCGGGCTTTTTGTTTTCGGATCAGCTATGGCCGTGGTCGATTGTTTGACGAGCTGGTCTCGGTTCTGCCCTGGCTGCTGCCGGCCTATACCAAGCGATATTTGCCGGAGACGGTCACCACCCGACCTGTGCGCGGAGAGGCACCCACGCTCGACCTCGTTGTCGCCCACCACAAGGCGAACAAGTCTCCGGTCCGGAAGCTGCTGAGCATGATCTTTTCGGAAAACCGCTTCGCACTTTTCCGGATCATGCTCCAGGCCTACTTCACCGGCCTCTTTTCCAGTTTCCGTGCCAGCGTGCGGCGGTGCATCCCGAGCCGCCGCGCGGCTTCCGAGATGTTGAAATCCGTCTCGATCAGCGTCTGGTGGATACGTTCCCATTCCAGCGTCTTGATCGAGGTCGGCCGCGCATCGAGCGCGACTTCGGTGTTGCCTTCGGCCTTGTTGAAGGCGGCTTCGATGTCGTCTGTGTTCGACGGCTTTGCCAGATAGTGGCAGGCGCCGAGCTTGATCGCTTCGACGGCGGTCGAGATGCTGGCAAAGCCCGTCAGCACCACGATCAGCATGTCGGGATCGTGCGTGTGCAAAAGCTCGACGCAGGCGAGGCCCGAGGCGCCGCCAAGCTTGAGGTCGACCACGGCATGTCCGAACGAGCGCTCCTCCAGCACCTTGCGGACGTCCTCGATCGAGGCGGCCAGCACGACGTCGTAGCCGCGGCGTTCGAACGAGCGTTTCAGCGTGCGCGCGAAGCCGGCATCGTCCTCGACGACGATGAGCGAACGGTCAGGCGTCAAAGCTGCCTCCGATCGCAAGCGTAGCCAGTGGCAGCGTGAGGCGGACCGTGGCGCCGCGCTTCCTGTGGTTCTCGGCGGTCACGCTGCCGCCCAGCTTGCGCACCACGTTCACCACCAGGAACAGGCCAAGCCCGCCGCCGGTGCGGCCCTTGCTCGACTGATAGGGCTTTCCGAGCTGCGCCAGCATTTCCGGCGCAAAGCCGGGACCGCGGTCGCTGATCGACAGCACGAGGTTGTCGCCCTCGCGCTCGGCAACGAGCTCGACCCAGTCGCGCGATACCTCGTAGGCGTTGTCGAGCACGTTGAAGATCACCTGCTTCAGCGCGACGTCGGAGACGATCGCGACGTCCTCGCCGAAGGTGTTGACGAAATAGAGCGTGCGGGCCGAGCGCGCGTCGCGCCACTCTTCCACCAGCGCGATGACGAAGGCCGTCACCGTCGTCGGCGATGAGCCCTCGCCGCGCGCTTCGCCGGCCGACACCAGGATGCCCGTGACGATGGACTTGCAGCGTTGCAGCGAGGTCTCCATCTCGGCGAGATCCTCGGCGAGCTCCTGGTCGGCGGCGAGATCCGGCATGCGGCGCCAGTCGCTCAGGATCACCGAGAGCGAAGCGAGCGGCGTGCCGAGCTCATGCGCCGCACCGGAGGCGAGCAGGCCCATGCGCACGATATGGTCCTGCTCGGCGGCATGCTGGCGCAGCGCCGCCAGATGCGCATCCCGTTCGCGCAGGTTGCGATTGATGCGGGTGACGAACACCACCAGCAGCACGGCGTTGAGCATGAAGCCCAGCAGCATGCCGGCCACGGTGAGGCTGTAAGTCTCGCTCAGCGGATTCGGCGGCAGCTCGAGCGGCCGGTGGGCCAGGGTCAGCCAGATGAAGCTCGCGCAGGTCAACGCGACCAGCGACCAGGTCGAGCGACCATCGAGCAGCACCGCGCCCAGCGTCACCTGAAGCAGGAACAGCGAGGTGAAAGGATTGGTGGCGCCGCCGCTGAGGTAGAGCTGCGCAGTCAGCGCCGCGACGTCCAGCATCAGGGCGACCAGCAGCTCGTTGTTGGTGATCGCGGCGCGATGACGCACCCAGACGAGGCTGGAGACGTTGAGAAAGACCAGCGCGCCGATCACCGCGCCCATGCGGGTGAGGGGCAGGGGAATGCCGAGCCAGAAATGCACGCCGCCGATGGTCACGATCTGGCCGACCACCGCGGTCCAGCGCAGCTGGATCAGCAGCGCCATGTTCTTGCGGTTGGTCTCGTCGTCGGTGGGCGCGGCGCCGATCAGCTCGCTGCGCGCGTCCGCCTGCGATTGCAGCGTGACGACGCCGTGCGTTCTTCCGTCGTCAGGTCGGCTCGACGATCGTTCCAGCATCTGATCCCGTCCTGCGGGCGACGGTATCGGACCCGCCGGCCGGTTCGTGGACGAAGCGCCTGCGACGGAACAGCCCGCCGCCGAAGGTGACGAAGAGTCTACCCGCCAGCATGAATGCCAGGGCAAACCACGTCAGCGCGTAGATCAGGTGGTTATTGGGAAAGCGGACCACGGTCAATCCGCCGATTGGCCCGCCGCCGGATTGTGATCCGGCGTCGGCATCGACGAAGAAGGGCGCGACGTGATCGAGGCCGCGTGCCGCAGCAATCGCGGCGACATCCCGCGAGTACCAGCGGTTGTGCTGAGGCACGTTGTTCCGGAGGAATCCGCCCTTCGGCTCCGTGATGCGCAAGAGCCCGGTGATTGCGACCGCACCTTCGGGATTGCCGTCCCGGCGGGTCGATGCGTCGCGTCGCTCGGACGGCACGAAGCCGCGATTGACCAGGACCATCGTGCCGTCGCTGCGCTGAAGTGGGGTTAGGACCCAATAGCCGGCGCCTTCCTCGGTGACGGCCTGAACCAGCGTCTCGCGGTCATGCAGGAAGCGGCCTGCGGCGCTGACGTGCCTGTACTCGTCATTCGCGGAGGAGACGGCAAGCCATGACGTGGGCGAGGGGACCGGCTGGGCCCGTGCATGAATGCGCTGCTCGACGCGGTCGATCAGCGCCAGCTTCCAGGCGCGGCGCTCGATCTGCCAGACGCCGAGCGCGATCAGAAGCACGAAGGCCGTGAGCGAGAGGACCGTGAGCCACAAGGACGGACGCCCGGCCTTGCGGCCAGCGCCCGTTGCCTTGCCTGTCACGGTCCCCAACTCGCTCATTTCATCCCGGTCATTTCGTGCATCGGCATCATGTTGCTGTTGAGGTGGTTCATTACCCACAGCGAACCGGACAGCGCGATCACCACCATGACGATGGTGAAGATCAGCGCCATCATGCTCCAGCCGTTCTCGGACGTCGTGTTCATGTGCAGGAAGTAGATCATGTGCACGACGATCTGCACGACCGCGAAGGCCATGATGACCAGCGCGGTGATCTGCTTGCTCGGAAGCGCGCCGCTCATCACAAGCCAGAACGGGATCGCGGTCAGCACGACCGAGAGCACGAAGCCGAGCATATAGGTCGAGAACGAGCCGTGGGCGTGGCCGTCGCCGTGGTGATGGTCGTCCGCGTGGGCGGCATGGGTGTCGGTGTTCATCGCAGAACTCCCAGGAGATAGACGAAGGTGAAGACGCCGATCCAGACCACGTCGAGGAAGTGCCAGAACATCGACAGGCACATCAGGCGGCGGCGGTTGGCCTCGATCAGGCCGAATTTCCCGACCTGCACCATCAGGGTCACCAGCCAGATCAGGCCGCAGGAGACGTGCAGGCCATGGGTGCCGACCAGGGTGAAGAAGGCGGACAGGAAGGCGCTGCGCTGCGGCGTGGCGCCTTCATGGATCATGTGGGCGAACTCGGTGAGCTCGATGCCGATGAAGGCGAGGCCGAACAGGCCGGTGATCGCCAGCCACATCTGGGTCTGGGCGATCTTGTTCTGCTGCATCGTCAACATGGCGAAGCCATAGGTGATCGAGGATAGCAGCAGCATAGAGGTGTTCACCGCGACCAGGTCGAGGTCGAACAGGTCCTTCGGCGCGGGGCCGGCGGCGTAATTGGCGCCGAGCACGCCGAACGTGGCGAACAGCATCGCGAAGATGAGACAGTCGCTCATCAGGTAGATCCAGAAGCCGAGCGAGGTGCTGTAGCCTTCCGGATGCGGGTGTTCGTCGGCGAGATAGAAGACCGGCTCGCCGGTTTGCGAGGGATTGACAGCGACAGTCATTTACTTGGCTCCGGCGAGCAGTTTGGTGCGCGCGTCCTCGGTCCGGATGACGTCGTCAGCCGGAATGTGGAAGTCGCGGTGATAGTTGAAGGTGTGGCCGATACCGACGACGAGCATCGCGATGAAGCTCGCAGCCGCCAGCCACCAGATGTACCAGATCAGGCCGAACCCCATCGCGGTGGCGAAGCCGGCGAGGATGATGCCGGTGCCGGTGCTGCTCGGCATGTGGATCGGCTTGAACCCGGTGAGCGGACGCTGGTAGCCCCGGCGCTTCATGTCCCACCACGCGTCATTGTCGTGAACGACGGGCGTGAAGGCGAAGTTGTAGTCCGGCGGCGGCGAAGAGGTCGCCCATTCCAGCGTGCGCGCATCCCAGGGATCGCCGGTGACGTCCTCGAGCTGCTCGCGCTTGAGGAACGAGACCGCGAACTGCATCAGCATGCTGAGAATGCCGAGGAAGACCAAGCCAGCCCCGATCGCGGCGATGACGAACCAGATCTGCAGGCTCGGGTCATCGAACACGCGCAGGCGGCGGGTCACGCCCATCAGACCGAGCACGTAGAGCGGCATGAAGGCGAGGTAGAAGCCGGTGACCCAGAACCAGAACGACAGCTTGCCCCAGAACGGATCGAGCTTGAAGCCGAACGCCTTCGGGAACCAGTAGTTGATGCCGGCGAACGCGCCGAACACCACGCCGCCGATGATCACGTTGTGGAAGTGCGCGATCAGGAACAGGCTGTTGTGCAGGACGAAATCGGCCGGCGGCACTGCGAGCAGCACGCCGGTCATGCCGCCGAGCACGAAGGTCAGCATGAACGCGATGGTCCACATCATCGGCAGCTCGAAGCGGATGCGGCCGCGATACATCGTGAACAGCCAGTTGAACATCTTCGCGCCCGTCGGGATCGAGATGATCATCGTGGTGATGCCGAAGAACGAGTTGACGCTGGCGCCCGAGCCCATCGTGAAGAAGTGGTGCAGCCAGACCAGGTACGACAGGATGGTGATGACGACGGTGGCGTAGACCATCGAGGTGTAGCCGAACAGGCGCTTGCCGGAGAAGGTCGAGGTGACTTCCGAGAAGATGCCGAAGGCGGGGAGAACCAGGATGTAGACCTCGGGATGGCCCCAGATCCAGATCAGGTTCACATACATCATCGGGCTGCCGCCGAAATCGTTCGTGAAGAAGTTGGTGCCGACGTAGCGGTCGAGCGAGAGCAGCGCGAGCACGACGGTCAGGACCGGGAAGGAGGCGACGATCAGGATGTTGGTGCAGAGCGAGGTCCAGGTGAAGACCGGCATCCGCATCATGGTCATGCCGGGGCACCGCAGCTTGACGATGGTACAGATCAGGTTGATGCCGGACAGCGTCGTGCCGACGCCCGCGACCTGCAGCGCCCAGATGTAATAGTCGACGCCGACATCGGGACTGTAACCGATGTTCGACAGCGGCGGGTAAGCCAGCCAGCCGGTGCGGGCGAATTCGCCGATGAACAGCGAAGCCATCACCAGCACCGCGCCGCCGACCGTCATCCAGAAGCTGAAATTGTTCAGGAACGGGAACGACACGTCGCGCGCGCCGATCTGGAGCGGCACGACATAGTTCATCAGGCCGGTGACCAGCGGCATCGCCACGAAGAAGATCATGATCACGCCGTGGGCGGTGAAGACCTGGTCGTAGTGATGGGCGGGCAGAAAACCCTCGGAGCCACCGAATGCGAGCGCCTGTTGCGCGCGCATCATCAGTGCGTCGGCGAAGCCGCGCAGCAGCATCACGATGCCGAGGATCATGTACATGATGCCGATGCGCTTGTGGTCGACGGTGGTGAACCACTCGCGCCACAGATAGCCCCAGAGGCGGAAATAGGTCACGCCGGCGAACAGCGTGATGCCGCCGAGCGCGACCATCACGAAGGTACCGACGAGGATCGGCTCGTGCAGCGGCAGCGAATCGATGCCGAGACGGCCGAAGATGAGCTTGAGAAGATCAGGAGACATGCGAGCTCTCTTTAGGAGGCTGACTTCAGGAGTCTGACTTCAGGAGTCTGACTTGGGACGTTGTCCGAGGAAGAAGGACGAGGCCTTCAGCGGCGTGAAGGTCGGCCGCTTCAGGCCGGCGCCGAGCAGTGGCGTGGTGTCGATGGGCGCCGTGATGGACGCGGTGGTCTTGCCCTGCGGGGCCTCAGGCGTGCAGGTGCCGGCGACGAAGGTCGGCTCGGGCCCAAGCGCGGTGCCGCGGCGGGCATACTTGTCGTAGGCCAGCGGCAGGGTGTTGTTCAGGCCCTCATGGCCGCGCCCGCCCTTGGCGTCGATCGCCATCATCTCGCTCTGACACATCTTGCCGGTCTCGACGCACATGTTGAGGATCAGGCGGTAGAGATCGGAGTCGATCGTGCCGTAGCGGCGCACCGGCTCGTTCTGGCTCGGCTTCTCGAGCTGGAGGTATTCGGCGCGGCCAAGCGAGCCGCCCGCGGATTTGGCGCTGGCGATCCAGGCATCGAAGCCCTTGTCGTCGAGCCCCTGGAAGTTGAAGTGCATGCCGGAGAAGCCGGCGCCGCTGTAGTTCGCCGAGAAGCCCTTGTAGGTGCCGGCGTGGTTCACGACGGCGTGGAGCTTGGTTTCCATGCCCGGCATCGCGTAGATCTGGCCGGCCAGCGCCGGGATGTAGAACGAGTTCATCACCGAGGACGCCGTGATGCGGAAATTGATCGGACGATCGACCGGAGCCGCGAGGTCGTTGACGGTGGCGATGCCGTAGTCCGGATAGATAAAGAGCCACTTCCAGTCGAGCGCGACGACGTCGACCTCGAGCGGTGCCTTGGACTGGTCCACGGCACGATCGGCATGGATGCGGCCGAGCGTGCGATAGGGATCGAGCAGATGCGTGCCCATCCAGGTCAGCGCGCCCAGGCAAACGATGATCAAAAGCGGCGCCGACCAGATCACCAGCTCGAGGCTGGTCGAGTGGTCCCATTCCGGCTCGTAGCGGGCTTCGGTGTTGGACTGGCGATAGCGCCAGGCGAACAGCACCGTCAGCGCCATCACGGGGACGACGATCAGGAGCATCAGGACGGTGGAGATGATGACGAGGTCGCGCTGCTGCGCGGCGATATCGCCGGCCGGCGCCAGCACGACGTAGTTGCAGCCACTGAGCGCAACCGCCAGGGGTAGCAGCGCCAGGATCTTGAGACGGGACACGGGCCGAGCCTTTGAGAATGAGTTTCCTTTGCGAGGCCAACGGGTAGCTGCGGCGCAGCAATCCGGACATTGGACAATTTGTCCAATGTTGCAGTGCGGAATGTTGGGCCAGACAGGTCGAGATTGCCTGGCGCCCGCCGGGCGGTCGGCTTTGGTTTTCAGGACGTTAAGGGCACACGAATGGCGACGGCACAGACCCCCGCAATGGCAGACCTCCACTCGGGCGAGCACGGCCACGACCAGGCCAGTCCCGGCGAGATCGCCATCGGCGTCATCATCGGCCGCACCTCGGAATTCTTCGACTTCTTCGTCTTCGCGATCGCCTCGGTGATCGTGTTCCCGCGCCTGGTGTTCCCGTTCGCGAGCGAACTGACCGGCACCCTGTATTCCTTCATGATCTTCGCGCTGGCCTTCATGGCCCGGCCGATCGGCACCGTCATTTTCATGACGGTCGACCGCGAGTACGGCAAGACGGCCAAGCTGATCTCGGCGCTGTTCCTGCTCGGCACCGCCACCGTCGCGATTGCGTTCCTGCCCGGCTATCACGAGATCGGCGTTGCCGCGATCTGGCTGCTGGCGCTGGCGCGCGTTGCGCAGGGTCTGGCCTGGGGCGGCGCCTGGGACGGCATGGCTTCGCTGCTGGCGCTGAATGCGCCGTCCTCCAAGCGCGGCTGGTACGCGATGGTGCCGCAACTCGGCGCCCCGCTCGGGCTGATCGTGGCGAGCGCGCTGTTCGCCTATTTCGCCGGCAATTTGTCGGCCGACGATTTCTTCGACTGGGGCTGGCGCTATCCGTTCTTCGTCGCCTTCGCCATCAACGTCGTGGCGCTGTTCGCCCGCCTGCGCATGGTGACGACGGAGGAATATGCCTCGCTGTTCGAGACCCGCGAATTGCAGCCCTCGCGCATCTCCGAGACGGTCGCGCGCGAAGGCCAGAACATCATGCTCGGCGCGTTCGCGCCGCTGGCCAGCTTCGCGCTGTTCCACATGGTCACGGTGTTTCCGCTGTCCTGGGTGTTCCTGTTCACCCGCGAAAGCCCGGTGCGCTTCCTGATCATCGAGATCGTCGCCGCCGTGTTCGGTGTCGTTGCGATCGTGCTCTCCGGCGTCATCGCCGACCGCGTCGGCCGCAAGTCGCTGCTGATGGGATCGGCGATCGCGATCGCGATCTACAGCGGCTTCGCCCCGCAACTGCTCGACGCCGGCGCGTTCGGCGAGACCATCTACATGGTGATCGGCTTCATCCTGCTCGGCCTGTCGTTCGGCCAGTCGTCGGGCGCGATCGCCTCCAACTTCAGGCAGACGTATCGCTACACCGCCTCGGCGCTGACCTCGGACATGGCCTGGCTGTTCGGTGCCGGCTTTGCGCCGCTCGTCGCTCTGTTGCTTGCGACCAATCTCGGCGTCATCGCCTCGGGTGCGTACCTGCTCTCCGGCGCGTTCTGGACCCTGCTCGCGCTCTGGCTCAGCGGCCAGCGCGAGGCCGGCGACATGGACGCGGGCGGTTGAGCCCATTCGCCGGCGGTCGACTGGCGTGCAGCCGGTTGGGAAGACTCATCCGCTTGAGCTGGCCTGATGCCCAGCTGCAGGTGAGTTGCCACTCAGGCCCACGAGAAGCGAGGAAAGTCGTCTGGCCAGCTGCTTGACGTCGGTGGTCGTCAAACCTTCGCGAACGCACACGACGCCACGAGACGGTGCGAGAGCGGGAAGATAGTAATCTCTCGATTTTACTATGCCTGAAGGCGCCAGCACGCCAGGCATGGCCGATATGCCCAAGCCGGCCATGATGGCTCTTTCGCGAACCGCCGAATCGGAACTTCGAAGCACGATGCGGTATGCAATTCCGCTCCGATCCAGCGGGCCAAGCATCCAGCTGTCCTCCGGGGGACTGACGATCGGCACCGGCGCGCCGGGCCTCGTGACGAAGTCCTGAGACTTGACCCAGGTTGTTTCGAACACGACTTCGTCGACGATTAAGCGTTCGATGTCCGGGTCGGAGCCGTCATGCAGGAACAGGCACGCGACGTCGATAAATCCCTCGCAGAGACCCCGTCGGATCTCGCTGGAATGCTCCGCCAGAACGAAGACGGTAGAGAGATCCTCCCGGTTGAAGTCATCGAAGAGCGCCTTTGCAAATAGCTGGCTCACGCCGAGGCGGCGCGCGGAGGCCTTGTCCGATCCCCCCAGCCTGAGGAGCTGGTCATTGGCGTCGATGATTCGACGGGCCTGCAGAAGTGCGAGCTTGCCGAGTTCGGTCAGGACCGTTCCGTTTGCGGTCCGCGTGAACAGTTCGCCGCCGACGAGCCCCTGGAGCCGCTTCACCTGAGCGCTGATCGCGGGCTGGCTGAGATACAGCCTCTCGGCCGCCTTCGACATGCTGCCCGTTTCAGCAATGGCGACGACCGTCCGCACAATTTCCATGGGGATATTGAGGGGCTGGTGTCGAAGCATCCGGTCTCCTGCAATCGAGCTTGATCGCGACTTGTCTCTCAACTCGATGGTGCGCTGTCCATTTTGTACAATTTTCGTAGCTCTTTGGTTAAACTTGCTGCGCTCGCCGATGGCGCCGCCTGAGCCGAATCTATGGCTCTATAAGTATCTATACATCCCTCAACCTCCGCGTGCTTCAATTATACGCTTCGTAAAAACGCCTTCCGTCAAGCTGCGGAGAATTCGAGCAGAGAGGCGGGTCGAATGCGTTTTCTTTCAAATCAGAGCGGTGCATCGGCTGTCGAGTTCGCCATTTTGCTTCCGGCGTTTTTGACAATCATCTTCGGTATCGTGGTATTCGGATCCTATCTCACGATGGTCCACGGTGTTCAGCAGCTCGCAGCCGAGGCGGCGAGAACATCGATAGCAGGCTTGACCAACAGCGAGCGCAATAACCTTGCGACTTCCTACGTCACGACCAACGTCGCCGGCTATCCTCTGCTTGAACCTGCGAAAGTCAATGTGATTGCTGCCCCATCCGGGTCGGACCCGAATGTCTATGTCGTGACGGTCCAATACGACGCGTCGTCCAACTTTATATTCACGCTACCGTTCACACCGCCGATGCCCTTCCCGATCACACGGTCGGCGGTAATTCCTTACGGAGGGTTCTAGAATGAGACGCGAGTCGGTCGTTCGTCGCTTTGGTGCCGATAGCTCGGGCAACTTCACGATCATGGCTGCGGGGCTCATGACACTCGTCATCGGCTGCACCGCCCTCGGCGTCGACGTTGGCGCAATCTTCGCCGACAGGCGAAAGGCGCAGAGTGCGGCCGATCTCGCCGCGATCGTTGCGGCCAGCAATCTCAGCAATGCCTATAATGCGGCATCCGCAACCGTCGTGAAGAACAAATATTCGGCCAGTTCGCTCGTTGCCGTGGACCTCGGCACCTATACTCCGAATTCTGCCGCATTACCGCAGGCTCGCTTCGTGACGCCCGCGACCGGATCGGCAAACGCAGCGCGGGTCACGCTGAAGACCCAGACGCCGCTCTATTTTGCGCGCTATTTCACCGGCCGTGACCAATTCACGATCAATACGACGGCGACAGCTTCCAGCACTGCGCTGGCCTCATTCGCAATCGGCTCGCGGCTGGCCTCGATCAATGGCGGTCTTCTGAACGCCATGCTTGGCAGCATGCTCGGTACCAGCCTCTCGCTGTCGGCGATGGACTACCAGTCGTTGATCAATGCCAGGGTCGACGCCTTCGACTTCATGTCCGCGCTGGCGACACGCTTGAGCCTGACGGGCGTGACGTACAACAGCATTCTATCGGACAACATCAGGATGTCTGACGCGATCGCAGCAGCGCTTGCCGCGCAGCAGAACACGAATGGGGCGAGCCAGGCGACGATTGCGCTATCGACCATATCGCAGGCTGTGTCCAGCCTCTCGACCAAGGTCAACCTCGCCTCGCTGATCGATCTCGGCCCCTATAGCGGCCTCACCGTCGGCCAGAAGCCGAAGGTCGGCGTCAGCGTCTCGGTGTACAGCCTGCTGTCAGCGATCGCGGAAGTGGCCAATGGCACGCATCAGATCGCAACATCGGTCAATCTCGGACTGCCCGGGATCTTGAACGCCAGCCTGGTTGCGACGATCGGGGAAAGGCCCGTCGGGTCGGGGTGGGTTGCGGTCGGCGCCCAAGGCGCGAGCGTTCACACCGCCCAGACCAGAATCCTGCTCACGGTGCAGGTCGGAGGAAGCGGCATCGTTCCGGCGGTCAATCTTCCGCTCTACGTCGAGATTGCCCAGGGAACGGCCACGCTGAACAATATTTCCTGCAGTCATCCGGACGTCAGCAATTCGACGGTCACGCTCGGCGTGACGCCCGGCATTGTCGATGCCTGGATCGGGAATGTATCCATGGCCGACATGACGAACTTCACCAGCAAGCCGAACCCGCCGGCTGCGGTTCTGGTCAGCGTAGGTGGACTGAACGTATCCGGCCGCGCGCATGCGGCGATGGGCAATACGTCGGCGACGCCGGTGACCTTCACCTATGTCGACATCCAGTCTCAGTTGGCGAAGACGGTCTCGACGCAAAACTTCACGTCGTCGTTGACGTCCAGCCTGTTGGGCGACCTCTCGCTCAGCGTCAATGGCGTCGGCCTTCCGATTCCGGGCCTGACGTCGGCGGTCAGCGGCACCCTGGCCGGAGCCACCGGTTCGATCGATCAACTCATCGTCTCCACCTTGTCGACGCTCGGCGTCGGAGTCGGTCAAGCCGATGTCTGGGTTTCCGGAATCCGTTGCGACGGCGCGGTGCTCGTCAACTAGCTCGTTCGCAGGGCTGTGCTCGACCTGGTCGCGCGCCATGTTGATGCGGCGCACCTCACGGTCGACGATTTCACGCGATCTGAATGGGGCATAACGGATGATGATGAAGCCCTGCGCATAGTCGTTAGCTTCTGTTTGCAACGATGATTGCAATGACATGACGGCCATGGGGGATAAGTCGGATGCTGGGAATGCGCAAGCGGAGCGACGTCGATCATGCGTTCGCGCAGGTCGAAGCCATCAACAAGTCGCAGGCAGTGATCGAATTCAAGCTCGACGGGACGATCATCACCGCAAACGAGAACTTCCTCCAGGCGACGGGGTACGGTCTCGACGAGATCCGGGGGAAGCATCACAGCATCTTCTTGCCTGCAGCGGAGCGTGACACGGCGGAGTATCGCGAGTTCTGGTCGCGGCTGAAGCGGGGCGAATTCCAGTCGGCGCAATACAGGCGTGTCAGGAAGGACGGCACGCCGATCTGGATCCAGGCGAGCTACAATCCCGTTTTCGATAAGTCCGGAAAGCCGGTCTCCGTGATCAAATTTGCCACAAACATCACGGCGGGAAAGATCAAGGCGATGGAGGACGCCGGAAAAATTGCGGCCATCGACCGTGCCCAGGCCGTGATCGAGTTCAACCTCGACGGAACGATCATTGCGGCAAACGGCAATTTCCTGAAGACGATGGGATATGGCCTCGACGAAATCATCGGCAAGCATCACAGCATCTTCGTCGACGCGGGCCAGGCTGCAAGCCCCGCCTATCGCGAATTCTGGGCGACGCTGAACAGGGGTGAACACCTTTCGGCCGAATACAAGCGATTCGGCAAGGGTGGGAGGGAGATATGGATCCTCGCATCCTACAACCCGATCCTCGACGAGACCGGCAAGCCCTTCAAGGTGGTCAAGTTCGCGACCGATATTACCGAGCAGAAGTTGAGAGCGGCCGATACCAACGGCCAGATCGAAGCCATCAAGAAATCCCAGGCGGTGATCGAATTCGATATCGACGGCACCATTCGCTGGGCGAACCAGAATTTCCTCGCCGCGATGGGGTATGGGCTGTCCGAGATTCAGGGACGGCATCACGGCATGTTTGTCGAAGCCGCCTACCGCAACTCGCCCGAGTACGCGGAATTCTGGCGGAAGCTCAATAGCGGCGAGTTCCAGGCCGCCGAGTACAAGAGACTTGCCAAGGGAGAGCGGGAGATCTGGATCCAGGCGTCTTACAATCCCATCATGGATCTCAATGGAAAGCCCTTCAAAATCGTGAAGTATGCAAGCGATGTCACCGCGCAGGCGGTCGCACGAATGAAGGCCGAGCGGGCGCGAGAACTGATCGACTCGGTTGCTGCGGGTAGCGAGGAAATGAACGCGTCCATCCGGGAGATATCGGAGACCATGGTGAAGTCGCGGCAGACCACGACGAACGTCGTCAATCAGGTGGAGGCGGCCGACACGCAGGCGAGGCGGCTGAGTTCCGCCGCCGAATCGATGAGCGGTATCGTCGACCTGATCGGCAACATCACCGGGCAGATCAACCTGCTGGCGCTGAATGCCACGATCGAATCGGCAAGGGCCGGCGATGCGGGCAGGGGTTTTGCGGTCGTCGCGTCCGAGGTGAAGGGATTGGCCAGCCAGGCCAAGCAGGCCACCGAGAAGATCACGAGCGAGATCGAGGCTCTGAACGCCGTCTCCGGCGACGTTGCGGGCTCGCTGGCGGCGATCCGCTCCGCCATCGGGCATGTGAGCGAGTATGTCGCGAATACCGCGGCGGCGGTCGAGGAGCAGAGTGCGGTCACCAACGACATCGCGTCGAACATGCAGCGAGCTGCGGCCGAGTTGGCGTGAGATCGTGCGGGCGGGCGGTGCGCTACATCGTCAATCCGCCACGACCTTCACGCGATCGCGCACCTTCACCTGCGCGTTGCGATCGAGGCCGTTGAGCACGCGGAAACGCTCGGCGGGGTGATCAACGCCAGCCATGCGGTGGGAGAGCGATTCCACGGTGTCGCCGGGCTGCACGGTGATGACCTTGATGCGCAGCGGGCGCGCGGCCTGGATCTCGTCGAGGGTCAGGCGGCGGAACGAGTTGACGGTCTCGCGCGCGTTGCGCTCGCTTTCGGTCGACTTCTGCCGTGTCGCGAAGATGAAGCGGTAGACGTCGCTGCCGAAGCGCAGCGCATAGACCTTGAACTGCCACTGGTCGCCCTTGGCGGTCGCGGACGCTGCCGGGAAGCCGTTGATGGTGATGTCTTCGGTGGACGCCTTCTCGACGCCTTCCATCCAGCCGGAGTTGAGGTAGTCGCCGAGCGACTGCTCGGCCGGCACCCGCACCACGTCGAAGCGCATCGCCTGCGAGCCGCCGTCGCGCACGCCGATCACCGCCTGCGCGGTATTGTCGAGCGTGAAATTGTCCGGCGCCTGGAAGGTGAAGCCGAGCTTGGGGTGCAGGAAACGCCGGCCGCGGACAAAACCTTCGCTGGGGTCTTCGCCATAGACGAGGTTGTCGACCGCGGCGAGATAGCTCTCGCGATCGCGCTCGCCACCTTCCGGGGCGACGTACTGCCGCGCGATGGTCTGCGCGTTCTGCACGCGCTCCGGGGTTGCCGGATGCGACGAGGTGAAATCCTGCGCGCGCGGATCGAGCGAGGACTTGCCGACCTTCAGCTCGGCATTGCGCTCCATCGCCGAAAGGAAGCGGGCGGCGCCATACGGGTCGAAATGCGCGCGCGCGGAAATGGCGACGCCGATGCCGTCGGCCTCGAACTCCTGGTTGCGCGAAAAGCTCGCCATGGTGAGCTTGGTCTTGGCGAGCGCGAGCGCGGTGAGGTCGGGGTCGTTGCTCATGTCGGTGACGACACGGGTGACGATAGCGGCCTGGCGCGCCTGATCCTCGCGCATCGCGGCGTGCTTGGACAGCACGTGCGCCATCTCGTGGCTGAGCACGGAGGACAATTCCGAGGTGTCGCTCGCAAGCGCAAGAAGTCCGCGCGTGACATAGAGCTGGCCGTTCGGTAGCGCGAAAGCGTTCACCGCGCCGGAATTGAGGATCGTGACCCTGTAGCCCTGGTCGGGACGGTCCGAGGCGGCAACCAGCCGGTCGACGGTTTTGCTGACGAGCGATTCGAGCCGGGGATCGTCATAGGTGCCGCCATAGCTCGCCAGGATGCGCTCGTGCTCCTTCTCGGTCGCGGGGGTCTGCGCCACGGCCGGCTTCGGCTTCGGCATGGCGACGGTCGGCGGGGTCGCCGCGGCCTGGAACCGGCCCATATCGCCGCAACCGGCAAGGGCTGAACCCAGCACGAGGCATAGCACGGCCGACGCAGCCCGCAGGCGGCGACCTTCACCCTTCCAGTGCTGTTCTGGCACCCCATTCACGTCGCTTAACCCGTGCCCAGCCTGCTTTAAGGCCTTACCCCAATAGGCTCGTTTGCGCCCAGCAATTCAACCTGTCCCAAGAGACGCAGGTCGATTCGCGGCCCCGTGTTCCCCTCAACCCAGCCCCGAACACGAATACGTCTATTTTCCAGGGACTTAAGGTTGATGCCCACGCTTTCGAACGCCGGTAACGTGCGTCTTGAAATAGTCACGGCAAAGCCGCGTGTCCAGTTCCGTCCGAAGTTGAGGTAGGTCATTGCCCCAGCTTGCCGGACCGACAGGACTTTACCCTCGACCACCGTAAAACGCCCGATCCCCGCCAAAATATCGTCCGGACTTTCCGCGTTTTTTATGGCCGACGGGTCAGCCCAGTTGCCCTTTTTTTGACGCCGTGCCTCGGCCTCCGACGACATCAGGGCGGCCGCACAGTCCTTGTCGGTGACTTCGGCGGAGACGATGGCGTCGCCTTGGGCCAACAGCATCGCCTGTACCGAAGTCTCGCTTTCGCCGATGAAGACCAGCGCCCCCTGCCGGCCGTAGCGGTCTGGTGTGTCGTCAGCGCTCCTCAGAATCACGTCGCGGCCGCCGAGCAGCAAGGTCAGTGCCGGCTTCGTCCCCGCCGTGGACTCGATGCCGGTGAGGCGGATTTCGCGGCCGTCGTCGAGACGGACACTGCGTGCGTCGACGATGGCTGCGACACGGCCTTCGCCTTGGGACTCGAACTGGCACGGGCTCGCGAAGGCGCTGTGCCCCGCGACGAGAAAAATTGCGATGATGAGGTGAGGCCGTTGCGTCACGTGACCCGGAGAGGTTGCGTTGAGCGTCACTTTTAACTCAAGCGTGGCTGCGCGCGAAGGGGCTTCGTCGCACTCCGTCATTGCGAGTGCAGCGAAAGACCGTCTCCGTGGAAGGACTCTGGATTGTTTCGCTGCGCTCGCAATGACGTGGAAACATTTATCCGCACCAAGCCATTCCGTTTTGCGGAAAACGCGTGATGCAAGGGCGACCTGCGTCGCAGCTCGCGCTTGCTGCCCTCCCGCGCATGCGGCATGATCGCGGCAACAAGTTCAACCAAGAGCAATAACCAAGCCGCCATCAGAGTACGGCGCGATAAGGGAGGTCTTTTTCGATGAAGCATATTTTGTCGGGCATTTTTGCCGCAGCGTTTGCCCTGAGTGCGAGCGCCGTGCAGGCCCAGGACAAGCCGCCGCTGAAGATCGGCGGCATCCTCGACATGTCGAGCCTCTATGCCGACATCACCGGCCCCGGCAGCGAGACCGCCGCCAAGATGGCCGTTGAAGACTTTGGCGGCGAGGTGCTCGGCCGCAAGATCCAGGTGCTGGCCGCCGACCATCAGAACAAGGCCGATCTCTCCGCCAACATCGCCCGCGACATGCTCGATAACCAGGGCGTCGAGATGATCTACGACGTCGCGGCTTCCGCGACGGCGCTGGCCGCCGGCGAGATCGCGAAGGCGCGCAACAAGATCATCATGTTCAACGGCCCGGGCTCGATCCGTCTCACCAACGAGGCCTGCGGTCCCTACACCGTCCACTACGTGTTCGACACCTACGGCCAGGCCAACGTGACCGGCCTTGCCGCCGTGAAGTCGGGCCTCGACACCTGGTTCTTCCTCACCGCCGACTACGCCTTCGGCCAGGATCTGGAGAAGGACACCAGCGCCGTCGTCACCAAGACCGGCGGCAAGGTGCTCGGCAGCGTGCGCCATCCGCTCAACACGTCGGACTTCTCGTCGTTCCTGCTTCAGGCCCAGGCCTCCAAGGCCAAGGTGATCGGGCTGGCCAACGCCGGCGGCGACACCGTCAACGCCATCAAGCAGGCGGCCGAGTTCGGCATCACCAAGGGCGGCCAGAAGGTCTCGCCGCTGCTCGCCTTCGTCACCGACATCGACTCGATCGGGCTGGAGACGGCGCAGGGCCTGTTGCTGGCGGAAGCCTTCTACTGGGATCTCAATGACGACACCCGCGCATTCTCGAAGCGCTTTCAGGAGCGCATGAAGCGGCCGCCGACCTCCGCGCAGGCCGGCGTCTACTCCTCCGTGACTCATTACCTGAAGGCGGTGAAGGCGGCCGGCACGACGGACTCCGCAGCCGTCATGAAAGTGATGAAGGAGACGCCGATCAACGACTTCTTCGCCAAGAACGGCAAGATCCGCGAGGACGGCCGCATGGTCCACGACATGTACCTGTTCGAGGTGAAGAAGCCGTCGGAATCCAAGGGCCGCTGGGACGATTACAAGCTTCTCGCCACTGTGCCCGGCAGCGAAGCGTTCCAGTCGCTGGAGCAGTCGCGCTGTCCGCTGGTGAAGAAATAAAGACCGTCATTGCGAGCAGCGAAGCGACGAAGCAATCCGGACTGTCTCCGCGGAAACATCTCTGGATTGTTCGCTTCCGCCTCCGCTCTTCGAGCTTCGGCGGACAAGTCGCTCGCAATGACCAGTGTGGCGATAGACCGAACAAAACAACGAAGGGAGACGCCTCCATGAGTAACGACATGGTCCTGCAAAAGCTCGAAGGCGGGCTGCTTACCATCACCATGAATCGCCCGGAGCGGAAGAACGCGCTCAACCCCGAGATGGTCGCCGGATTGGTCGAGGCGGCGCGGCGCGCCGCAGACGATCCGGAGGTGCGCGCGGTGCTGTTCAAGGGCGCCGGCGGCTCCTTCTGCGTCGGCGGCGACGTCAAGTCGATGGCGGCAGGGCGCGCGCCGCTGCCGTTCGAGCAGAAGCTTGCGAATTTGCGCCGCGGCATGGAGGTCTCGCGCATCCTGCACCAGATGCCGAAACCCGTGGTGGCGCAGCTCGACGGCGCGGCGGCCGGCGCCGGCCTCTCTATGGCGCTGTCCTGTGACCTGCGCATCGCCTCCGAATCCTGCAAGATCACGACCGCCTTCGCCAAAGTCGGCTTCTCAGGCGATTACGGCGGCACCTATTTCCTCACCCAGCTGCTCGGCAGCGCGCGGGCACGCGAGCTCTATCTGATGTCGCCGGTGCTCACGGCGAAGGAGGCCCATGCGATCGGCATGGTGACGAAGGTCGTACCCGACGCCGAGATCGACGCCGCCGCGCACGAGCTCGCGCTGTCGCTGGCGCAGGGGCCCTCGATCGCGCTCGGCTTCATCAAGCGCAACATCAACAATGCCGAGCATCTGGCGCTGGAGGATTGCTTCGACGGCGAGGCGATCCACCACACCCGCTGCAGCGACACCGAGGACCACAAGGAGGCTGCAAAAGCCTTCGTCGAGAAACGCAAGCCGGCCTTCAAGGGCGCATGACGATGGCGCCCTATATCCGGCTGCGGCAGATCTGTCTGGTCGCGCCGCAGCTCGCACCCGTGATCTCCGATATCGCGGAAATCATGGGCCTCGCCGTCTGCTACCGCGACGGCAACGTTGCGAAATACGGCCTGGAGAACGCGCTGCTCCCGGTCGACACGATCCTGCTGGAGGTGGTGGCACCGTTCAAGGACGGCACCACGGCCGGCCGCTTCATCGAGAAGTCCGGCGGCCGCGGCGGTTACATAGCGATCTTCTGCTGCAATGATCCTGACGAACGCGGCCGCAACGCCAATGCGATGGGCGTGCGCACCGCGAACGTCGTCGACCACGCGCCCTATCACGGCGTGCAGCTCCACCCCCGTGACTGCCGCGCCGCCTTCATCGAGTTCAACCACACCGAAGGCAGTGACGACATTCTGGGTGCTTATCCTCCTGCGGGACCCGATTGGCAGAAGTTCATTCGCAAGGACGTGACGCAGGCGCTGATCTGCGTTGAGATGCAGAGTCCGGATCCGCAAGGGCTGGCTGAGCATTGGGGCAGGATCATCGGCGTTGCGCCGAGCCACGATGCCGAATTGAAGCTGCCCAACGCGACCTTCCGTTTCGTCAAGGGCGCCAGCGAGATCATGAGCGCGCTTGAGTTTCGGGTGGCCGATGTCGCGCGCGTGCTGCATGCGGCGAGGGCGAAGGGGCTCGCGGTTGCGGGGAGCGAGTTCCTGCTCGGCGGTGTGACGTTCCGGATCGCGGCTTGAGCTCTTGACTTCGTCGCTGCGCAGGGATGGCGGATAAACATAAGAGCAGGGATTCAACATGCCGCATCCGCTCGACAGCTTCTTCGCACCCGCCAGCATCGCGTTGATCGGCGCCTCGCGCGATCACGAGAAGATTCCGGGCCGGCTGCTCGCGATGCTGCGAAAGAACGAATATCCCGGCAGAATCTACCCGGTAAACCCCAACTACGCGGAGATCGACGGGCTCACCTGCTTCAAGTCGGTCGCCGAGATCGGCGTGCCGATCGATCTCGCCGTCATCGTCATCCCCGCCCGCGCGGTCCTTCCCGCGCTCGAGCAATGCGCCGCCGCCCGCGTGAAGAACGCCGTGATCATCTCCTCCGGCTTTGCCGAGGAGGGCGGCGACAGCGCAGCGATGCAGGATTCGATCGCAACGCTGGCCAAACGCACGGGCATGCGAATTTCCGGTCCGAACGCCGAGGGCTTTTTCAGCCAGATGCAGCGCGTGGCGGCAACGTTCAGTCCTGCCGTGGACGTCAAGCCGGGCGTGGTGCCGCTCGTCGCGACGGCGAAGCGGATCGGCATCGTCGCGCAGAGCGGCGGCATCGGCTTTGCTTATTATCACCGTGCGAGGGCGATCGGCGTCGCCGTGAGCTATGTCGTCAGCACCGGCAATGAATCCGATCTCGGCGCCGGCGAATTTCTGGATTATCTGGTGCAGGACGCTTCGACGGATGTGATCCTGCTCTTCATCGAAGGCATCCGCGACGTCGACAAATTCCTTGCCGCTGCACGGCGGGCAGCTGAGCTGAAGAAGCCTGTCATCGTCACCAAGGTCGGGCGCTCCGGCGCAGGTCAGCGCGCGGCGGCGTCGCACACCGCTAGCATGGCCGGCTGGTCGGCGGCCTATGATGCGGTGTTTGCCAAATATGGCCTGATTGTTTCCAACGATCTCGACGAAGCGCTGACGATCGCCGCGGTGCTCGCCAGCAATCCCCTGCCGAAGGGCGATCGCGTTGCCGTCGTCACGGTCTCCGGCGGTGCGGGCATCTGGGGCGCGGATGCTGTGGCCCTTCAAGGCTTGCGGGTGCCGGAGCTCTCAGAGCCGATCCAGGCGGGGATCAAGCAGCTGATGCCGTCCTACGGCACCGCGCGCAATCCGATCGACGTGACCGCACAGGGCGTGACCTCGGGTGGCCTGCAGAAGAGCGTCGATCTGCTCACCGCCTGCGACGAAGTCGACGCGATCCTGGTCGTGCTGTCGCTCTCGAGCGAGGTGCGCAAGCCGTTCAAAGAGGAAGAGCTGACGCCGGCGCTGGCAGCGCAGCACAAGCCGGTGGTGTTCTATTCCTACACCGTGCCGTCCGATTTCGCGCGGCGCGAGCTCGCCAGATCCGGCGTGTTGGTGCTCACGGGCCTGACTCATGTCGGAGTCGCGATGCGGCAACTCGTCGATTATGCCAGCTTCAAGCTGCCGAGGCCCGCGGACGAGGCGCGGCCGCCGGCGCACGATCTTTCGGCATATTTCAAGTCGCCCGCGCTGTCCGAGGCCGACAGCAAGGCGTTGCTCCGCACCGCCGGCATCACGCTGCCGGATGAGGTGCTGGTGGAGGACAAGGGCGGGCTCGACGAAGCCGTCGCCCGCGTCGGCTTTCCGCTGGTGATGAAGATCCAGTCGCCGGATATCGCGCACAAGAGCGAGGTAGGCGGCGTGCGCGTCAACATCACGACGAAGGGCGAGGTGTTCCTGGCCTTTGAGGCCCTGCTCGACAATGCGCGCAAGCATCGGCCGGAGGCCGCGATCCAGGGCGTGCTGGTCGGTCCGATGGCGAGGCGGGGTGTCGAGATCATCGTCGGCACGATGACGGACGGGACGTTCGGGCCGATGGTGATGGTTGGCCTCGGCGGCATCACCACGGAACTGTTCCGCGATGTCGTCTACCGCCCGGCGCCGGTAAGCGCGGAGGAGGCGGACGCGATGCTAAACGCCTTGAAGGCCGCGCCGCTGCTGAGCGGCTTTCGCGGGGCGGCCAAGGCGGATGTCGCGGCACTGGCGCAACTGATCGCCGACGTCTCGGTGCTGGCAGCCCGCCATGCGGCCGAGATCGCGGAGATCGAGCTCAATCCAGTGCTGGTGCATCCGGAGGGGCAGGGTGTGACGATCGTGGATGCGCTGGTGGTGGGGCGGAAATAGCGAGCAACAAGCAAAACTGTCAACCCGGCGAAGGCCGGGACGACCCCAGAGTATGCGGCGATGGCGGAGCCACGCGGCGAAGCGCAAACTAAATCACCGTCCCTTGAAATTCGCCGCGCGCCGCTCTTCCGTGGCTTTCACGCCTTCCTTGAAATCTTCCGTCGCGCGCAGGCGGGTCTGTTCGGCGAGCTCGTGGTTGGTTGCTGCCATGACGCGGTCGGCGAGGCCGGCGCGCATCGTGGCACGGGTGGAGAGGAGGCCGAGCGGGGAGCATTCGGCGATCTCGCCCGCGAGCTTCATCGCGGCTGATTTCACCTGGTCCTGCGGCACCAGCTCGTTGGCGAGGCCCCATTTGACGGCTTCTTCGCCGGTGACGCGGCGGCTTGTGTAGAACATCAGCTCGGCGTTGTTCTTGCCGATCAGTTCCGGCAGCGTCGTCGTCAGGCCGAAGCCGGGATGAAAGCCGAGCTTGGTGAAATTCGCGGAGAAGCGCGCTTCTGGGCAGGTGACGCGGAAGTCCGCGGAGACCGCAAGCCCGAGGCCACCGCCGATGGCCGCGCCCTGCACGGCGGCGACGATCGGCTTCTTGGCGCGGAAGATACGCACGGCCTGGATGTAGAGATGGTTGATCGGGCCGAGATTGTCGGCTGGATCGCCCTTCTTCTCGGCTTCGCGCGCCTCCTGCGCCTGCCGCGCCGGATCACCGAAATTGGCGCCGGCGCAGAACGCCTTGCCTTGTGCCGAAAGCACTGAGCTGCGGATCTCGATGTCGCGGTCGAATTCGTCGAGCGCGTCCGCGATCTGGTTGATCAGCGAGATGTCGAAGAAGTTGAGCGGCGGGCGACGGATCTCGATGGTGCCGACGTGGCCGACTTTCTCGACGCCGATATCTTGATAGGTGCTCATGATGTCCTCGATTGAATTAGCGCAAACCAAGCCCGCGGGCGATGATACCGCGCAGCACTTCGGTGGTGCCGCCCTGGATCGTGAGTTTAGGCGCGGTCTTGATGGCGAAATCGAGCTGCCGCTCCAGCGTCTCGCGGTTGGTCGCGGTCTCCTCGACGAACGCCGCCAGATCGCGGACGCGGTGCGGAAGCTGCTGCTCCCAGACCGTGCCGATGTCCTTGACGATGGAGGCTTCCACCACCGGCTCCTTGCCGGCCTGCAGCATGCCGGCGACCGAGACCGACATGCGGCGCATGGTGTGGAGCTGCGCGACCAGGCGGCCGATGCCTTCGGCGCTGCGCGTGTCCGGATTGGGGCCGACCGCGCGGACCAGCTCGGTCAGCACGTAATAGGTCTCCAGAAAACGCTCGGGACCCGAACGCTCATAGGCAAGCTCGCTCGTCGCCTGCTTCCAGGCGCCGTCGACCTCGCCGAGCACGTGATCGTCGGGCACGAAGAAGTCGGTGAAGACGACCTCGTTGAACTCGTACTGGCCGGTGATCTGGCCGATCGGGTTCACCTGGATGCCCGGCTGCTTCATCTTGACCAGGAACTGCGTCAGGCCGTGACGGCGGTTCTCCTTGGTCGGCGGCGAGGTGCGGAAGATCGCGATCATGTAGTCGGCGATGTGCGCCGACGACGTCCAGATCTTGGTGCCGTTGATGAGATAGCCGCCGTCGGTCTTGGTCGCGCGCGTTTTTGCCGCGAACAGGTCCGAGCCGGAGTTCGGCTCGCTCATGCCGATCGCAAAGCAGATCTCGCCGCGGCAGATGCGCGGCAGGATGTCCATCTTGATGTGCTCAGGCGCGTATTTGATCAGCACCGGTCCGCTCTGGCGGTCGGCGACGAAGAACCGTCGCGTCGGTGCATTGGCGACGCGCATCTCCTCGGTCACGACGTAACGCTCGAGGAACGAGCGCTCCTGGCCGCCATACTTCTTCGGCCAGGTCATGCCGAGCCAGCCCTTGGCGCCGACCCGGCGGGAAAATTCCGGCGCGTCGGTGTCCTCGCGGTTGGGCTTGTGCGGATCGAAGGTGCCGGCGGCGATCTCCTCGGCAAGGAACGCGCGCACCTCCTTGCGCAATTGCTCGCACTTCTCGGGCAGGCGGATCGGATCGAAACGAAGGGCAGCGGTCATTGTTGTCTCGTCCCCTGATCAGCGCGAAGCCACGAGCGGCCACAATTCGTCGGCGCCGCGATTGGCAATGAGCTTGCCGAGCTCGACGGCCCAGTGGCTCTCCGAACCGAAATCGTCGCGCCAGGCCAGCGCCCGCAACGAATAGCGGTGCAGGATGTGCTCCAAGGTGAAGCCGATCGCGCCATGCACCTGATGCGCGATGGCGCCGCCTTTTTCGGCCGCTTCCGCGCAGCGGATCTTGGCCGAAGCGGCTTCGAGATAGACCTCGTCGTCGAACGTCCTTGCGTTGGCAATGGCGTCGGCGGCGGAGGTCGCGGCGGCAAGCGCGGCGGCGGACTCACCGGCAAGACGGGCGAGATTGTGCTGCACCGCCTGGAACTTCGAGATCTTCTTCTCGAACGCGACGCGCTCGTTGGAGTAGCGCACGGAGATGTCGAGCATCGCTTCCAGCGCGCCCGCGATCTGAAGGCTGCGCGCGACGCCGCCCATCAGCATCATTGTGGTCTGGTCAAAACCCTTCGGCGCGGGCCTGAGGGTGACGGGCTGGACCTTGTCGAGCGTGACGGTGTCGCTGTGGTCGTAGCCGACATTGAGTCCGGATTCGATCCGGCCCTTGCTCGCGTCGACCAGTGCGATCGAGGCGCCGTCCCTGCCGTGCGCCAGCACAGCAAAGTGCTTGGCCGCTTTCGCAAACGGCACGCCGCGGGCGCGGCCGGAGAGCGAGCCGTCGGCGGCGAGCGTGATGCGATCCTTCGGGGATGCCGGCAGCACCGTCATCTCGCACTCGGGAGAAGCAATTTTCGCCTGCGCCAGCAGCCAGCCCGCTAGCATGGTCTCGGCCAGGGGAACCGCGACCGCGAAGCGGCCGGCGGCGTTGAGAAGCGCAAAGCCGTCGGCAAGGCTCGCGCCGGAGCCGCCGAGATCGTCGGGCACCCAGGACAATGGCAGGCCGGCTTCGCTCAGCGCCTGCCACAACGGCGCCTGCCACGAATCCTTCCTGTCGTTGTTGATGGTTTGCGGATCGGCGAGATCGGCGAAGATTTTCTCCGCGGTCTCGACGACGATATTGTCACTCTCCGCCACAGCGTTCCCCGTGTTTTGCCATTGGCGCGTCCGGCCCGGCGGGCGAGGCGCGCAGGTTCTTCTTGCGCCCGATGATCCGAAAAAGCCATGGCCCTGACAAGCGTTGATCGCAGGTCAACCTGCGGCGCGGGCATGGGCGCAACAACCGATCTGGACTAATTCCGCTTAGCGGAGTTTGCTCGATTTGCAGGGCGCGGCAAACTCGCTAAACAGGGCCAGCAACTTAATAACGGGGAAGGAAATCCGGATGGCAAAAGACAGTCTGTGCGCAATCGTGACGGGGTCCGCCTCCGGCCTGGGCGCTGCGACCGCGGAAATTCTCGCACGAAGCGGGGCGCGGCTCGTGATCAACTATTCGTCCAGCCAGAAGGAGGCCGAGGCGACGGCAGAGCTCTGCCGCAAGGCGGGCGCGGCCGAGGTGCTGGTCGCCCAGGGCGACGTCTCGAAGGATGACGATTGCCGCAGGATCGTTGCGGCCGCAAGCGGCTGGGGCAGGCTCGACGTGCTCGTCAACAATGCCGGTACGACCAAGCATGTCGCTCATGCCGATCTCGACGGATTGTCGGCAGACGATTTCCAGCGTCTCTACGGCGTCAACACCATCGGCCCGTTTCAGATGGTGCGCGCCGCCCGCAGCCTGCTCGAGGCGGGTGCGAAGGCTTCGGAGCGGCCGTCCGCCGTGGTCAACATATCCTCGGTTGCCGGCATCAGCGGCGTCGGCTCGTCGATCGCCTATGCCGCTAGCAAGGGCGCGCTCAACACCATGACGCTGTCGCTGTCGCGCGCGCTGGCGCCGCTGATCCGCGTCAACACCGTGTGTCCCGGCTATATCGATACGCCCTGGTTCACCAAGGGCCGCGGCGAGGCACAGGCCAAGCAGGTCCGCGACAGCGTGGTGGCGAAGGTGCCGCTGAAGGTTGCGTCATCCGCTGGAGACATCGCCCAGCTGGTCTGCTTCCTGGCGATGCCGGCCTCCAGCAACATGACCGGCGAGGTCGTGCGCATGGACGCGGGGATGCATTTGGTTACGTGAACTCGTCATTGCGAGCAAAGCGAAGCAATCCAGGCTGCCTCCAAGGCAACATTCAAGGCAACATTCTGGATCGCTTCGTCGCTTCGCTCCTCGCGATGACGATGAGGAGGCAGATGAGCCTCCTCACGCGACGGTTAGCGCCGTCACCCCTTGATCACGCCGCTGGCCACCAGGCGGTGCCAGATGAACAGCACCACCACCGCGCCGATCGTGGCCATGATGAAACCGGCGCCCTGGTCCGGGCCGTAATGCCCGATCGCCTGGCCGATGAAAGTTGCGAGAAACGCCCCGCCGATGCCGAGGATGGTGGTGAGGATGAAGCCGCTCGGGTTGTTCGGTCCCGGCGCGAGCCAGCGCGCGATGAGGCCGGCGATGAAGCCGACGACGATGATCCACAACAGGCCGCCGAAACTCATGACAGTGCTTCCCTTCCCGAGAACGCGTAGATCACAATTTGACTAGATTCTGCCCGAGATCTCGTTCTCGGTCGGCAGCCGCCCGTCCGGCGTCAGATGGTCGACCACCTGCGGCAGGTACTGGCTGAGGCCGGAGAGCAGCTCCTCGCGCGACAGGCCGCTCTGGGCGGACAGGCTCTCGATCTGGTCGGCGCCGAGCGCCTTGGCGAGATCGCCGGGCGCGATCGCCTTGTTCTCACCCTTGCCGACCCAGGTGCTTGCGGTCTCGCCATGGCCGCCCTGCTGGAGCTGGTTGAGGAGATCACCGAGCCCGCCGCTGAGCACGCTGCCGGCCGCGCCGCCCGCGAGCAGGCCGCCAAGGCCGCCCTTCAAGAGGTCACCGAGGCCGCCGCTTCCGCCAAGTGCTCCTCCGAGGTCACCACCTGGGCCTGCATTCACCGGCGGGGGGAGCTGCGTCGGCGTCGGGGACGGCTGTGGCGCGCTGCCGGACTGGTTGGCTGTCAGATGCTTGAAAGCCTTCCAGGCGAGCAGGCCGAGGAGCGCCATGGTCATCGGCGACATGCCGCTGGAGGATTTCTCAGAACTTGGCGTGCTCGGGCCGCGCGGGCCGTTCTGCATTCCGTTGAGGACGTCGAGCAAACCCATGGCGTTCTCCTGCCGATAACAAGCCCCGTTCAAAAACATATGAGGCTCTCATGACGGTTACAAGGCGATTGCACCGCAACCGTTCCATGGGCAGGCGGCCTCGCCTCTGCTATCGAAGGCGGGTCGTTCAGGGAGCAAGGTCTGGTGGTTACGGATCGATCGATCGTGGTGGCCGGCGCGGGCGCCATCGGCTGTTTCGCCGGCGGCATGCTGGCGGCCGGCGGCCGCCGCGTCGCGCTGCTGGTGCGGCCGCGGGTCAAGACCGAGATCGAGCGGTTCGGCCTGCTTCTGACCGATTTCGACGGCTCCGGGAAGAAGCTGGAGGCGGGCCAGTTCGCGCTGTCGGAAGATCCCGCGATCTTCCACAGCGCCGGCATCGTGCTGGTCACGGTGAAGAGCGCCGACACCGCCGAAGTGGCGGATCAGATCGCGCAGCATGCGCCGCAGGACGCCGTCATCGTCTCCCTGCAAAACGGTGTCGGCAATGTCGCGGTGCTGCGCGAACGCCTCGGCGACCGGCGCGTGCTCGCCGGCATGGTGCCTTTCAACGTCATCGCGATGGGCGAGGGCCGTTTCCACCGTTCGACCTCCGGCGACATCCATATTGGCGAGGACGCGGACAATACGGCTGCCGCGCTGTCGGTGCCGGGGCTCACCCTGCGCGCGAGCCGCGACATCGCCGGCGTGCAATGGGGCAAGCTGATCATCAACCTGAACAACGCGCTCAGCGCCTTGTCCGACATGCCGCTCGCCGCGCAACTGGCGAACCGCGACTGGCGAAAGCTGTTCGCCGACCAGATGGCGGAGGGGCTGGCTGCGATGAAGGCCGCCGGCATCAATCCGGTTTCGGCGACGCCGATCCCGATGAGGTGGACGCCGACCTTGCTGCGGCTGCCCGACATGATCTTCAACGCGATCCTGGGACGCACGATGAAGATCGATCCGGAGGCGCGCTCCTCGATGTGGCAGGATCTGAAGCAGGGCCGCAGGACCGAAATCGACTATCTCCAGGGCGCAGTCATCGCGCTCGCGGAGCAGAACAACATCGACGTGCCGCTGATGCGCCGCATTGTTGCGCTGATCAAGGAAGCTGAAGTCGCGGGCAAGGGTCCGCCCGGGCTGACACCGCAACAGATACGCGGGTAGCGCATGAGTGCGAGGGAGGAACGCGATGAGGCGTTGTTTGATGATCGGGCTCGCGCTGGCCGGGCTCTGCTGCGGATCGACGCTCGCCTTTGCGAGGCCGCCGACGGTCATGAATTCTCCCGGCTATGACAGGCGATTGCAGGAGAGCAGGTCGCAGTTGGGCAGTTCACCGGCGACGGCGCCAACGAATGCGCCGGTCGTGACTCCCAAGCGCAGCAAGAAGAAGCATCCGAACTGAGAATGTAGGTGCGAATCTACATCCAACCCGTCATTGCGAGCGCAGCGACGCAATCCAGAATCCCTCCGCGGAAAAAATCTGGATTGCTTCGCTGCGCTCGCAATGACGGTTGTGGCTGGCTCAGCCCTTCTTCGCGGGCTTGCTCGGCGTCGGGTTGAACAGCTTCTTCAGCTCGTTCAATCCATCCGAAAGCCGCGGCCATTCGCAGGAGAACGAGCCCTTGATGCAGGGCGCGCCCTTCGGCCGCGGCCGCGTCTCGCCGACCGCAGCCTGCAGCACCTTCGGCCGCTCGACCGGGACCGGCACGCGCGCGACCTCGGTGCGCAGCGCGATCTGCTGGAGCTGCTGCGCCTGTTGTTCCTGCTGCTCGCGCTGCTGGCGCGCGGTGGCCCGGGCCGCCTCATTGCTGCGGCGCTGATTGGCGAGATAGGCGGTATAGGATTCGTCGATCTTCTTCTGCTCCTCCGGCGTCGGATTGGGGCCGGCGATGTCGAAGGTGCGGTCCTGGAGGAAGTCGTAATAGGAATAGCCGCCGCCTGTCTTGCGCCGGCCGGCGAACTTCGCGTTGCAGTCGGCGAGCGCGGATGTCTTTTCGGCCTTGGTCGCGGCCTTCTCGGCGGCGTCGGCGCATTCCTCGAAATCGACCGGCGCGCGCTTCCACCATTGCGCATGGGCATGCGACGTCGTCAGCAGGGAAAATCCTGCTGCGGCAACGACAAGCGCCGCACGACGCGATGCAACTGCGTTCGACATTCTACGAGAGCATTCCTTGCAAAACTCAACCCGAACTGAGTCGAGCCGGATTTTTGCCCCTTTATCGCCGGCTTGTCACCCATGGAACCCGGGAATTTCATGGCTGCAATGCTGACATTTTTTGCTTGACGTGGCCCGGGAGTCACAGCCGAGCGGCATGGGATGCGCTTAGACTTTTATCGATTTGAATTCGAAGGGGAATGTTCGTCATGAGAGCGCTGGCCTGTCTCGCTGCAATCGCGCTGACGCTCGTGTCCAGCCATGCGTTCGCAGCCGACGAGGATGCGCCCAACCGCAAGCCCGTGAGAGCGATCGCCGACGCGCGGCTCCCGGTCGGCGGCCAGGGCATGCTGCCGCTCTATCTCTCCAGCGACTGGTCGCTGCCGCTGCCGGCGATCTCGCGCGCGATCATCGTGCTGCACGGGCGCCTGCGCAATGCCGATGAATATTATATCTCGGCCCATTCCGCGCAGATCGCAGCGGGCGACGACGGCAAGAGCGCGCTCATGATCGTGCCGCAGTTCCTGGCAGAGATCGATGTCGTCGCGCACAAGCTGCCTGCGGACACGCTGCGCTGGTCGCTGGAGGGATGGGAGGGTGGCGATGCCGCGCTGGCGCCGAACCCGGTGTCGTCCTTCGAGGCGCTCGATGCGATCCTGGCAAAACTCTCGGACCGGCGCATTTTCCCGAACCTGAAACAGGTCGTTGTCGCCGGCCATTCCGGCGGCGGCCAGGTCGCGCAGCGCTACGCCATCGCCGGCAAGGGCGAGGCGGCGCTGTCGCGCCAGCACATCGAAGTGCGCTACGTCGTCGCCAATCCTTCGTCCTACGCCTATTTCAGCAATGTGCGGCCCGTACCGGCCATCGCCGCATCCTGCGCGGGCTTCAACAATTGGAAATACGGCATGGACGCGCGCCCGCCCTATCTCGCGGACGCGACACCGGCCGCGCTCGAGCAGCGATATGTCGATCGCGAGGTGATCTACCTGCTTGGCACCCTCGACACCAATCCGAAACATTCCGCGCTGGACAAGAGCTGCATGGCCGAAGCGCAGGGGCCGTATCGCTACGCCCGCGGCCATGCCTATGTCGATGCGATGGCCAAGCGCGACCACGGCACGCCCAATCACAAGGTATGGGACGTGGCCGGCGTCGGGCATGACGGCGACAAGATGCTGACGTCCAAATGCGGCCTTGCGGCGCTGTTCGATAGTCCGGGTTGCGGTGCAGAGCATTGATGCGGATGTCTTGAAGGTCTCCGTCTCGAAGGCTTGGTTCTCGAAGGCTTGCGTCTTGAAGGCTTGCGTCTTGAAGGGTTGGCCCCGGCTGTTACACTTCATCCCGTGATCGCCTCGCCCTGGGGCGACGCCAAGAAGACGAAGTGGAAACGCCTGATGCTGCTGCCCCTGTCCGATGTGCCGCGCTGGTACGCCGAGCGCAAGCCGCAAGGCACGATCGCCGTCCGTCACGGGCAGGACACGCTGACATGGGACGAGCTCGAGCGCGGCGCCAACCGGCGCGCGCGGGCGTTTGCCGCCAAGGGCGTCAAGCCCGGCGACTTCGTCGCGATCGGTTTGCCCAACGGCAATGCGGTCTTCGAGACATATTTCCTCAACAATGACGGCCAGGACGCCACCTATCACTATCTCGGCGCCGAGCCGAAGCGCCGCGCCAACGGCTGGGAATCGCTCGGCGATATCGGCAGGCTGGATGCGGAAGGCTATCTCTATGTCGGCGACCGGCTCGCCGACATGGTGCTGCGCGGCGGCGCCAACATCTATCCGGCCGAGGTCGAGGCCGCGGTCTCCGAGTGTCCCGGCGTGCGCTCCTGCGTGGTGGTCGGACTGCCCGATCCGGAATTGGGCCAGCGCGTGCATGCCATCATCGAGCCGGAGCCCGGCGCGGACGGTCAGGCCATCGCCGACGGCATGGCGGACTTTTTGAAGGACAGGCTCAGCCGCTACAAGCACCCGGAGAGTTTCGAGATCGTCAGCGGCCCGCCGCGTGATGATTCCGGAAAAGTCCGCCGCACGCTGTTGCGCGACGAGCGCGCAGCGTGGATGAAGGAAGGGCGCGCCTTCCGGATCATGCCGGCGAAGGCGCGGGCGCACGCCGAATAATAAGGATTCCTGGATATGACGATCACGATCGCAACGAACAGCGTGCCGAAGCCGCCCGCCGAGATCATCGAGGGCTTTCGCGGTGCGCCAACCTCGGTCATTTCAGACAATCTCGCCCGGCTGCCGGGCGCGGTGGGGCTGAAGCCCTATCATCGCGGCGGCAAGCTGGTGGGCACGGCCTTCACCGTGCGCACCCGTCCCGGCGACAATCTCGCCATCCACCGTGCGCTCGAGCTGGTCGGTCCGGGTGACGTCATCGTGGTCGATGGCGGCGGCGACGAGACGCGGGCGCTGGTCGGCGAGATCATGAAGAACATCGCGCAATGGCGCAAAGCGGAAGGCTATGTGATTGATGGCGCGATCCGCGACGTCGCGGCCTTCGCCGGCGACGATTTTCCCTGCTACGCCCGCGCGGTGATCCACCGCGGGCCGTACAAGAACGGCCCCGGCGAGATCAACGTGCCGGTCTCTGTCGGTGGTAGCGTGATCTCGCCCGGCGACATCGTGGTCGGCGACGAGGATGGCGTGGTGTCGTTTCCCGCGGCCGGCGCGGCGGCGCTGCTGGAAGCGGTCCGCGCCCAGGTCGCGCGTGAGGAAGAGACGCTGAAGGCGATCCGCGAGGGCCGCTACCAGGGCTCGTATGGAAAATCCTGACAAGACCGAAACGAAGGGGAGAGTAGCGTGAGCCAGAAGGACGAATTCCACAATATCGATAATCCCGGCGACGGGCTGTTTCGCGAACTCGCCGCGGGGGTGACCACGCGCATCTTCTCCGGCGAGCAGGCGATGCTGTCGGTGGTGACGCTGGCGCCGCATGCGCAGGGCACCCTGCATCATCATCCCGAGGAGCAATGGGGCGTGCTCCTCGACGGCTCCGCCATCCGCGTCCAGGGCGAGGAGGAGATTGCCGTGAAGAAGGGCGATTTCTGGCGCACGCCCGGCAACGTGCCGCACACCATGCGCGCCGGGCCCGACGGCGCCCGCGTGCTGGACATCTTCAGTCCGCCGCGGCCAGAATACAAAAAAGCGGGGTCGGGTTTCGGGACGACCTAAGCGCCAAAGAGCAAAAGCCGGGCGCAGCACACCCAAGGGAGGGGACCATGACGATCACACGACGCACGCTGCTGGCCGCGCCGGCCATCCTCGCAATCGCACCGGCGGCGGCGCAAGCCGGCAAGATCACGCTGGTGGTGCCGTTTCCACCAGGGGGATCGACCGATGCGATGGCGCGGTTGCTCCAGAGCCATCTGCAAACGAAGCTCAACCGCATCGTCATTGTCGAGAACAAGTCGGGCGCCGCCGGCGCGCTCGGCGCGGCGCAAGTCGCCAAGAGCCCGCCGGACGGCTCGACGTTCCTGGTGACCTTCGATTCCCACGCGGTGATCCCGTCCATCCTCGACAAGCCGCCCGTCGATGTCGAGCGCGAGCTGATGCCGGTCTTGCTGATCGGTACCGCGCCTTACGTGATCGCGGCGGGTGCGGGCCGTCCCTACAAGAGCTTTGCCGACGTGGTGGCAGCCTGCAAGGCAATCCCGGGTGCGGTGAAATACGCCTCTGTCGGTATCGGCACGCTCGGCCATCTCGCCATGACCGTGCTCGGCAACAAGGCCGGCGTCGAGATCATGCACGTGCCTTATCGCGGCGGCGGCCCGGCCATGAACGACGTGCTCGGCGGCCATGTCGACCTGATCGCGGGATCGGCGGCGCTGGTCGCAGCCCAGCTCGGCACCAACATGCTCCGTCCGATCCTGCAGCTCGGCCGCGAGCGGCTGCCGGGCCTGCCGGATACGCAGACCGCGATCGAGGCGGGCTTTCCGGACTTCGAGACACTGGCCTGGTGGGGCATCTTCGCCCCCGCAGGCACACCGCCCGACATCGTCTCCGCCATGGCGACGGCGTCCAGGGAGATCCTGAGCGAGCCCGCGACCGCCGCCCAGCTCAAGGAGACGCAGCAGATGACGTTGCTGCTCGAGGACGGCCCCGCCTTCAAGACGTTCTTCGACAAGCAGGTCGCCACTTGGGGCAAGGTGGTGAAGGACAACAATATCAAGGCGTAGAGGCCGCCGGCAGATATCCGCATTCGGCCGAGCGAAGGGCTTCCGGTCCCGCTACCGCTTTGGTATGTACAGCTCCAGGTAACCTGCCAGCCGGCGGGTTCCGCGGTCCCGTAGCTCAGCCGGATAGAGCGGCGGTTTCCTAAACCGTAGGTCGCATGTTCGAGTCATGCCGGGATCGCCATTTTGTCATGGGTAATGGCCGCCATTTGGCAGGCCCTCCGGCGCAGGAATTGCTAGAAGCAACAGACTTCCTTCCTGGCCTCGCCGACCTGTCGGCCGTGCCTCACTGCCCCATCCGGAGACCATGATGCCTTTCGACCTGATCCTGCGCGGCGGCCGTGTGGTCGACCCGTCCCAGAAGCTCGACGCCGTGACGGATGTCGCATTCTCGGGCGGCAAGGTGGCTGCCGTGGGCGCCGGGCTCAAGGCGGATCCGGGCACCGACGTGCGCGATGTCTCGCAGCTCATCGTGACGCCGGGACTGATCGATCTTCACACCCATGTCTATTGGGGCGGCACCTCGCTCGGAATCGACGCCGAGGAATTCTGCCGTCTCTCCGGTGTCACTACCGCGGTGGACACCGGCAGCGCGGGACCGGGCAATTTCGCCGGCTTCCGCAAGCATGTGATCGAGCCGAGCCAGGTCCGCATCCTCGCTTACCTACATGTCTCGCATGCCGGCATCTTCGGCTTCTCGCACCGGATCATGGTCGGCGAGAGCGAGGAGCTGCGGCTGATGAATCCGATCGAGGCGGCCAAGGTCGCGGATGCCAATCGCGACCTCATCGTCGGCATCAAGGTCCGCGTGGGCTTGCATTCCTCGGGCACGTCGGGGGCCGTGCCGCTCGACATCGCACTGGAAGTCGCGAACGAGGTCGGCATGCCGCTGATGGCGCATATCGACCATCCGCCGCCGAGCTATGAGGAGGTGCTGGCGCGCCTGCGTCCCGGCGACGTGCTCACCCATGCGTTCCGCCCCTTCCCCAACACGCCCGCGACCGCGCAGGGCACGGTGAAGCGTGCGGTGCTGGACGCGCGCGAGCGCGGCGTGCTGTTCGACATCGGCCACGGCAAGGGCTCGTTCGCCTTCAAGACCGCGCGCGCCATGCTCGCCAACGGCTTCTATCCGGACACCATCTCCTCCGACATCCATCAGCTCTGCATCGACGGTCCGGCCTTCGACCAGGTGACGACCATGTCGAAGTTCCTGTGCATGGGCATGGAGCTGTCCGACGTGGTCGCCGCCTCGACGGTGAACGCGGCAATGGCGCTGCGGCGTCCCGAGCTCGGCAGCCTCAAGCCGGGCAGCGTCGGCGACGCCACGCTGATCTCGGTCAGCCGAGGCCAGTTCGACTATGAGGACGTCGTCGGCGAGCACCTGATCGGTGACCGCAAGATCGTCTCCGAGGGCGTCGTCATCGGCGGCCGCTGGTGGCACCCGAATTGAGCGGATCAGGCTTGCTCGAGATAGAATTGCAGCAGCCGCGCGCCCGCTGGCGAGAGCCAGTCGGGGGCGCCGGTGATGTAACCCTCGACGTGATTGCTTGCACCGACCAGATAGGTCACGGGCATGCCGACGAGCGTGAAGACCGAGGCTGAGGCTTCCGCCGTCGTGCCATACGCATCGACGTAGCAGGTCAGGGTTTGCACGGCGAGACCGCCGAGGAACGCGCGGATCTTGTGCAGGTCCTTCGTGTCGGTGCAGATCGCGACGACATCGAGCCGGTCCGGCCGCGATCCCGCCAGGCTTGCTAGCACAGGCAGATCGAGCCGGCAGGCCGCGCACCACGTGGCCCAGAAATTGACGAGCGTGATCCGCCCCTGCCGCGCCGTCAGCACGACGTCTTTTCCATGCAGGTCCTGTAGCCTGAGCTGCGGCATCGTTGCGCGAGGCCGCACGACGGTAAACTGGCTGCGGCCGGCCTCGAACACCGGCGGCCAGGCGGGATCGCCGCCCTGCGCGCGGCTTGGACATGGAGGGGCGAGGATCGCCGGCGCCGCCATCAGCAGCGTTCGCCTGGACAGTGTCATGCCGGGTGCACGAGGCCTCTCACGCATGGATACAGGCCCAGCCCTCGAGTTGCAGATCGACCACGCGGCCGATACCGAAGGGGACGAGGCTGGCACCAGATATCAGCGGAATCGAGACCCGCTCCTTGGCTTCCGCGATCGCCTTTGACGACGCGCACATGCTGTAGCTGAGGTTGGGCAGCGACTGCCGCAGCGTCGCGAGCGGCTCGACCAGCGGGGTCTTGTCCGCCCGGAAGACGTCGATGCCCTTGCCGTTGGCGACGACCTCGATCAGCAGTCTCGCACCCCTGTCGGCAAAATGCCTTGCGAGGTTGGCCGAGTAGCTGATCGCATGCCCCATGACATAGGGCTCGTTGCTGTCGATCAGGATCACGACGCCCTCAATGAGGCGATCCTCCTTGGCCGCGGCGATGCCGCCGGCCGTGAGGATCGACGCGCCGGCGAGCAGGCCTCTGCGGGACCATCCGTTGGCGGAGGTCATGGCCGGGCTGTCCTGCCGCTCAAAATTGCCGAGCCGCGATCGGCGCCTTGCGGCCGCGTCCCCACAGCACGAACAGGCTGAGCGCGAGCAAGACGACGTTGAGCGGCGTGACCGGCGCTTCGCCGCGCGAGATGTGGAAGACGAGCGCAAGCACCTGCAACACCGTGCAGCCCAGCGCGGCCAGCACCGTCAGCCGCGGCAGGATCCGCGTCAGCGCGGGAAGCAGGATGCCGATCCCGCCGGCAAGGTCGATCAGCCCGATGCATCGGACGAACGTTTCGGAATACTGCCCGGCCCAGGGCATCATCGCGGCAAGCTCGGGAATGGGCGTCAGCAGCTTCACCAGCCCGGCCGAGGTGAAGACCAGGAAGATCAGGCCCTGTGCGCTCCAGAGGCCGATGCGAAGGGTGCGGTCGGGTGAGGCAGTCTCGAAGGCGGTGGTGGACACGTTGGTTCTCCAAAATTTGAGGGTTGCCACCATTTGATAGTTTCCTCGCATTTGATCATTATGCGCTCCGGGATTGGTTCATTTCCGTGGTGTTGATGATCTCATGGATTCTCTCGTCAGTATGAGGGTGTTTTGCCTGGTCGCCGAGCTGAAGAGCTTCGCGACCGCGGCACAGCGCCTGCGCATCTCGCCTGCCATGGCGAGCAAGCATGTGATGCAACTCGAGAAGCGGCTGGGGACGCGGCTGCTCAACCGCACCAGCCGGCGCGTCAGCCTGAGCGAGAGCGGGGTGCTCTATTTCGAGCAGGCGCGGCAGATGCTCGACTCGCTCGATGAGGTCGAGGCTGCCGTCAGCAATGCGACCGTCGTTCCGCACGGCACGCTGCGGCTGACAGCGCCGGTGTGGATGGCGAATGCGATGTTCGCGGGCGTGCTGGCGGACTACCAGGCCCGCTATCCGGACGTGCGGCTCGACGTCGATCTCGGCGGGCGGATGGTCAATCTGGTCGAGGAGGGATACGATCTCGCCCTGCGGGCGACCGGCGCACCCGACGAGGCGCTGATCGCGCGTCCCATCACCAAGGTGGCCTTCCATATGGTCGGTGCGCCGGCCTATCTCGATCGCGCGGGGCGCCCGACCAAGCCCGCCGATCTCGCCGGCCGATCCCTGCTGCACTATGCACTTTACCCGAGCGAAAGCTTTTCCTTTGCAGGCGAGCACGGCACCGAGACCGTCAAGCTCAATCCGGTGCTGCGCAGTGGCAACGAAACGCTGCTGCACATGGCTGCGCTGGAAGGCATGGGCCTCGCCTTCCTGCCGAAATGGCTGGTCGCCGAAGACATTGCCGCTGGCCGCCTCGAGCATGTCATGCCCGGGCAGGTCCTTTTCGAAGGAAAGCTTTTCGCGGTCTATCCCAGCCGCAAATATCTCTCCGCGAAGGTGCGGACTTTCATCGACTTCGTCGCCGCCGACAGGCGGATGAGGTGAGTGGCGACGGCGGCCGCGCGATCAATCGCCTGGAACGGCTCAGTCGCGGCCTGCTTCCATGATCGCCTTGGCGAGGCGCGCCGGATCCGAGAAGCACAGTTCGTGGCTGCCCGGCACCTGCACCAGGCGGAACAGGCCGAGCTTCTCCGACAGGCGTGGGTGCCACGGGTAGCCGTGCGGCAGCGCGGTGTCTTCCGTGCAGTTGATGTAGGATTTTGCCGGCTGCATCCCGGCCGGATTGGTCTTCAGCGCGATCTTGTCACTGAAGGTCTTCAGCGGATGCGGATTGAGGATGTCATAAGCGCGCTGCGCCAGCTCGAGATCGGCGTCGTTGATGAAGGCCTCGCGCCAGATCGGGAAGGGCAGCACCACCGAGCCGTCGCCGCGCTCGGCCGCGATCATGTCGAACAGTCCGACATAGTGCGGCGGCACCATGTCGTTGAGCGATTCGCCATCGTTGGGCACGAAGGCGTTCCAGTAGACTAGCCGGCGGATACGCTCGGGCACGAGGTCGGCTACGCCGGTGATGACCATGCCGCCATAGGAGTGACCGAGCAGGATCACTTCCGTCAGATTGTTCTCGGCGAGATAGTCGGCGATGGACTGGATCGCCTCCTTCAGTCCCGTCGTCTTGGCATCGCCCGGGCGGTTGCCCTTGATCGTCGGGAGGTAGACCTGATGGCCGGCGGCCCGGATCGGCGCTGCGACCGGTTCGAGCTCGGCACCGGTGTGCCAGGCGCCGTGAACGAGAACGTAGGTCGACATGTTGTGGCTCCCTCGGAAGGCTGGTTAGATCGGCGGGGCGATGGCCTTGCCGACTGAGCGTCGGTCGTTGGTGCCGCCATATTGAACCGGTCGCGATGCCGCGCGCTTGTCTGGCGCTGAACCGGATTGGTCTCGGAGCGAACTGATGGAACAGGTCAATTCCACAAGCCGGCCGCGGCACGTCATCTGGAACACCGCGGAGACGCGGCCGGACGAGCAGTTTTCCTATTACCGCGAGGCGATCTGCCAGGCATTCATGAACCTGACCCCGGAATCGGCGACGACGTCGCGCTTCCCGGCCAAGGTGGAGACGATCGGGCTCGGCACCGGCGCAATCAACCGGGTGCTGTTTCCCGAGCACACCGTCAATCGTTCGCGTGCCGATATCGCGGCATCGCGCGAGAGCTGCTTCTATCTCAACTTCAAGCTCGCCGGGCGCTGCCGCATGCTCCAGGACGGTCGCGAGGTCAGCCTGTCGCGCGGTCAGGTCGGCATCGTCGACAGCGACCGCGAGGTGACGCTGCTGCACGATCGCGGTCCGACCCTGGAGGTCGCTTCGTTCTGGGTGCCGTCGCGCGCCCTGCGCGACCGGCTGCCGCCGTCGTTCGATTTCAGGGCCGAGCGCGTGTCCGACGATCCTCATGTCGGTCATCTCATCGTCGAGACCGCGCGCTCCCTGAATGCCGGCGCATTGCGGATGGCGCAGGAGGACGGCGTTCGGCTGTTCGACGTGCTGCTCGATCTCGTTGCGCTCAGCCTGTCGCGCCGCTCGCGGGCGCAGACGGCGGAAGCCGCAAGTTTTGCCGACGCCACCGCGCTGGCGCTGCGCCGCGCCATTCACGAGCGGCTGTGCGAGCCGGGACTGACGGTCGCAATGGTCGCCGGCGCCGTCGGCATCAGCGAGCGCTACGTCCACAAGCTGTTCGAGCGCTCGGGCACGACGTTTTCGGACTATGTGATGGACCGCCGCCTCGTAGGCGCGGCGGCCGACCTGAAGGATCCGGCTCTGGGCGGCCGTGCGATCGGCACCATTGCGTTCGACTGGGGCTTCTCGGACCTGTCCCACTTCACGCGGCGCTTCAAGCAGCGTTTCGGCTGCCGGCCGCGCGACTGGCGCGCGCGATGAACTGAGCTACAACGACACGATTCATAAAGATCTGGCGATCAGCAGCTTCATGATCTCATTGGTGCCGCCGTAGATCTTCTGGATGCGGGAATCGATGAAGATGCGCGAGATCGGGTATTCCTGCATGTAGCCGTAGCCGCCGAACAGCTGCAGGCATTCGTCGGCGGTCTGGACCTGCTTGTCCGAGCACCAGTATTTCGCCATCGAGGCCGTGACGGTGTCGAGGTCTTTTGCGACCAGGCGCTCGATGCACCAGTCGACGAAAACGCGCGCGATCATCGCCTCGGTCTTGCGCTCGGCGAGCGTGAACGCGGTGTTCTGGAAGTCCATCAGCGGCTTGCCGAACGCCTTGCGTTCCTTGGTGTACTCGGTGGTGAGCTTGACCGCTCGCTCCATCGAGGCGACGGCGCCGACCGCAAGCGCGAGGCGCTCCTGCGGCAATTGCTGCATCAGCTGCACGAAGCCTTGCCCTTCCTCATTGCCGAGCAGGTTTTCCGGCGGCACCGCGACGTTGTCGAAGAACAGTTCGGACGTGTCGGAGGCGTGCAGACCGATCTTGTCGAGGTTGCGCCCGCGCTTGTAGCCGTCCGCGCCTGCGGTCTCGACCACGATCAGCGAAATGCCCTTGGCGCCGACATCGCCGGTGCGCGCGACCACGATGACGAGGTCGGCGGCCTGGCCGTTGGTGATGAACGTCTTCTGGCCGTTGATGACGTAGGCATTGCCCTGTTTCCTGGCGGTGGTCTTGACGGCCTGCAGGTCCGAGCCGGTGCCGGGCTCGGTCATGGCGATGGCGCCGACCATCTCGCCGGAGGCCATCTTCGGCAGCCAGCGCTTCCTCTGCTCCTCCGAGCCGTAGTTGAGGATGTAGTGCGCGACGATGGCGCTGTGCACGGAGACGCCGGTCGTCAGCTCCGGCACCGTGCTTTCGAGGTCGTCGAGCACCGCGGCGTCATAGGCGAAGGTCGCACCCAGGCCGCCATATTCCTCCGGCACGCTTGCGAGCAGCGCGCCCATCTCGCCGAGCCCGCGCCAGGCAAAGCGATCGACCATCTTCTGCTCGCGCCATTTTTCGGCATGCGGCGCCAGGTCCTTGGCAAGATATTTCCGGAACTGGTCGCGGAAGATTTCGAGATCTTCGGTCATCCAGGAGGAGCGGTAGGACATGGTCACCTCGGTCGATGCGGCTTTCCGGCTTGGTAGGCCAGCTTTTGGCGGCAATTATTGTGTTTTCAGGCTGCGCCGGTGACGCTACCAAGGCGGCCGGAGGCGCGTCTGTCAGGATTGCTGATTGTGGCTGTCAAAACCAAAGAGCTCAAGCTCGACATCGAGCGCATCGGCGCGGTCTCGGCGATCGCGACGCAGCCAGACAATGCGCGTGCCTGCTACGTGCTGGCGCATGGTGCCGGTGCCGACATGCAGCATGCGTTCATGGAGAAGGTCGCCGCGGGTCTCGCAGACCGCGGCATTGCGACGTTCCGCTTCAATTTTCCCTACATGGAGAAGAAGCAGGGACGCCCCGACCAGCCGGCGGTCGCGCACGCTGCGATCCGCACGGCGGTCGCGGAGGCGGCGCGGCTGTGCCCCGGATTGAAGCTCGTCGCCGGCGGAAAGTCCTTTGGCGGGCGCATGACGTCGCAGGCGCAGTCCAAGGCGGCGTTGCCGGGCGTAAGAGGGCTCGCGTTCCTCGGCTTTCCCCTGCACGCCGACAAGAAGCCGTCGGCCGAGCGCGCCGAGCACCTCGCCGGCATCGCAATCCCCATGCTGTTCCTGCAAGGCACGCGCGATGGGCTCGCCGATCTCGGCATCCTCAAGCCCGTCATCGCGGCGCTCGGGGCGAAGGCGACGCTGCATGAGGTCGAGGGTGGCGATCACTCCTTCGCGGTGCTGAAAAAGTCGGGCCGCAGCAACGAGCAGGCGCTTACCGAGGTGCTCGACACGCTTGCGGCCTGGATCGACGGCCTCGGCTGAGGCTAGAGCATGATCCGGAAAAGTGTGCAGCGGCTTTCCGAAAAGATCACGCCCAGAATTAAGCCGAATAGAGCCCCTTGTCCCGCGCCTTCTGGATCGCCAGCGCGGCGATCAGGTCGAGCGTCGGCGTCGACAGGCCGGCGGCGCGCGCGAAGGCGGCGGGCGCCTTGACGAGCACGTCGATCTCCATGGCGCGGCCGAGCTCGTAATCCTGCAGCAGCGACGGCTTGTGGTTGGGAGCGGGGCCGCTGCGGGTCACGCGCTTGACCTCGGGGATGAAATGCTGCGCGATGTTGTTGGCCTCGTTCAGCATGCGCGGAATGACGTCCGTGAAGGCGGGATCGTCGCGCACGCCGCGCGCGGTCTGGCCGGTGAGCAGGCACAGCACCGACAGCGACATGTTGGTCAGCAGCTTTGACCAGATCGCCTCGCGGATCTCGGCAACCGGCGGCGAGTCCAGCCGGGAATCGTTCAGGACGCCGCGGAGTTTCGTGATACGCTCGCAATTGCGGTCGTCGCATTCGCCGATCAGCAGGCGATTGCGGTCCGGCGTGAGGTTATGCACCACGCCGGGTGCGGTCACCTCGTTGGAGGAGAACACCACACCGCCGATGATCCGCTCCTTCGGGATGCAGGCGCGCAAGCGCCCGCCCGGGTCGAGGAACGAAATGTCCGGCGGGGTCGGATGCCGCGGCGGCAGGCCGATGCCATACCACCAGGGAATGCCGTTTTGCACGAACACGATCGCGGTGTCGTCTTGCAGCAGCGGCTTGATGCTGGAGACCAGCCCGGTCAGCGCGGTCGCCTTCAGCGTCGAGATCACGACGTCCTGGGGGCCGAGTTGGGCCGGATCGCCGGAAGCGTTCACCTTGGCGCTGACCTCGGAATCGCCGACGCGGAGCTTCAGGCCATTGGCCCGGACGGCTTCCAGATGCGCGCCGCGCATCACGCAACTGACCTCGTGGCCGGCGCGGGCCAGCCGAACCGCGATATGGCTGCCGACGGCGCCCGCGCCGAAAATGCAGATGCGCATATATATGTCCCGTCCCTGATTTCTCGGTACCGCCCGGCGCCAGCATGACACAAGCCGCCATGCGATGGACGCGGCCGCCCTACGCCGGAAAGATATGGATCAACGCGTAGAGCCTCGGCCATAGTGCGCGCCAAACAAATGAGCGGAGGAGCACCGATGACCGACAGTCCCGTCCTGTGGACCCTGGATGAGCGTGGGGTCGCGACCGTCACGTTGAACCGGCCGGAGGTCAACAATGCCTATGACGGCGCTTTGATCGCGGGCGTGCTCGCGGCCATGGACGATCTCGGCAAGAAGCCCAATTTGCGCGTCGTCGTGCTCCGGGGCAACGGCAAGCATTTCCAGGCCGGTGCCGACCTCAAATGGATCAACGGCGTGCGGCCGCAATCGGCTGATGCCAACGAGGCGGCGTCGCGTGCGACCTTCGAGGCGGTGCAGCGGCTCAACACGCTGCCGATCCCGACGGTCGCACTGGTGCAGGGCGGCTGCTTTGGCGGCGGCACCGGCGTGATCGCGGCCTGCGACGTCGTGATCGCGGCGGACAACGCCCTGTTCTCCATCACCGAGGTGCGCTGGGGCCTGACCGCCGCGATCATCATACCGCAGCTCTGTGATGCCATCGGTGTGCGGCAAGTCCGCCGCTACGCGCTGACTGGCGAACGCTTCGGTGCGGAGGACGCCCGCCGCATCGGTCTCGTGCATGAGGTGGTGCCGCTCGCCGATCTCGAGGCCGCCGGGGCCAAGGTGGTCGAGCAATTGCTCGCCAACGGACCGGAGGCGATGGCCGAGACCAAGCGCCTCGCGCTCGAGAGCTCGTTCGGCGGGATGGCGGTGGATGACGCCGCCTATACGCGGCTCGTGCACCTGCATTCGGTCAAGCGCCAGAGCGCGGAGGCGGCCGAGGGACTGGCGTCGTTCGCCGAGAAGCGGGCGGCGAATTGGGGCGACGGAAAAGGCTGAGGGTCAGCAGCCGCGGCAGATGTTGTTGATGCTGCGGTAAACGGCGTCGTCGTCCTGCCGCATCTGCTGCAGCGACTGGAGCGTCTTGCTCTCGCCGGCCGGCGCCGCGGGCTTGCGCTTCGCCGCGAGTTCTTCCTCCTGCCGTCTGTAGCAGGCCTCGCGATCGGCCTTGGCCTGGATGAAGCGGCAGTTCTGCTCGACGGCTGCGGCGGGAGTCGCCGACAGCGCGAGGACGGTCAAGACGGGCAGGGCGAATTTCACGGCTATCGAATCCATGGCGGCCCTTCTCTCAGGTTCGCGCTGCGGGAGCAACCGCCGCGACACAGCCTACAGCGACGATACGAGGGACGTTTTCAGCAGGGTGAGCAGCGCCTGAACCGCCGCGGCGTTGCGCCGCCGCTCGGGGATTGCTGCCTTGACCCACAATTCCGGAATCGGAAAGTCGCGCAGCACGGGCTTGAGCGTGCCGTCGCGCAAGGCATCGGCGACGAGGTAATGCGACATCAACGCGATGCCGTTGCCGGCAATGGCGCTGCGCGCCAGCACGTGTCCCTCGTTGGAGGAAAGCAGCGGGCTGACCTGGATGCTGATGCGGCCGCGCGGTCCGTCGAAGATCCATTCCGGGCCGGTCGGCAGAAAACTCAGGCAGCGGTGCTCGACGAGGTCGCGCGGATGTTTTGGTGTGCCGTGCTTCTTCAGATAGGCCGGCGAAGCGCAGAGCAGCCGCTTCAGCGCGCAGAGCGGCTCGTCGATGACGCCGCCGAAGGAATGCGGGAAGGCGCCGATGGCGATGTCGAAACCCTCGGTGACGGGATCGACCGGGCGATCGATCAGCACGATCTCGAGTTTTAGTCGCGGGTTCTGGGTCTGGAACGCGCTGAAGGCGTCGGCGAGGCGCGCCACCGTCAGCGAGGTCGGCGCCTTGATTCGGAGGTGATCGACGAGATCGTGGCCCTTCTCGCCCATGCGCGACAGCAGATCGGTGGCGTCGGTTACGACGCCGCGGGCGCGATGGACGTAGCGCTGTCCGGCTTCGGTCAGCCGCAATTGCCGGGTCGAACGGTGAAACAGCGGCGTGCCGATCCGTGCCTCCAGCTGCGTGACGCGCTTGGCCACGACCGAGGTCGAGACATTGAGCTTTCGCGCGGCGGCGGAGAAGCCGGCCGCATCCGCGGTGGCGAGGAAGGCCTGGAGGTTCACGAGGATGTCCATGTCGACTTTTCTCGATTCGCGAAAGCTGATCGCCTATTTTGGTGGATTGTAGCTCGGGCCGCGTTAATTCATAGTCGGGCCCAAGCAAGGATTTTCAGGGATAGGACGCGCCATGCGGGCCATGACGATCGAAGAACCAGCGCGCCAGGTGCCGCTTTACGGCGAATATGAAGTCGTCGTGCTCGGCGGCGGGCCGGCCGGCATCGTGGCAGCGGCGTCAGCCGCGCGGGCAGGGCGGAAGACGCTGCTGATCGAGCGTTACGGCTTCCTCGGCGGCATGGGCACTGCCGCCGGCGTTACCAATTTTTGCGGCCTGCACGGCAATGTCTACGGCGAGGCGCATCGGCTGGTTCAGGGCATGGCGTCCGAGTTGCTGGCGCGGATCGATCGCCTGAACGGGCTGAACGCGCCACATCTGATCCTCGGCAAGGTTTTCGCCCAGGCCTATGACACCGCGGCCTACAAGATCGCGGCCGACGAACTGCTCGCCAGCCACAAGGTGCACATCCTCTTCCATGCCCTTGGTGCCGGCGTGGTGATGGGCGACGACCGCCGCATCGATGCGCTGATGGTCGAGACCAAGGCCGGCCGGCAGGCGGTTCGCTCGGAGATCTTCATCGACTGCTCGGGTGACGGTGATCTCGCCGTCTGGGCCGGCGCGCCGTTCGAACTCGGCGACGAGCACGGCCATCCGATGTACCCCTCGATGATGCTGCGCCTGAACGGCATCGATCCCGAGAGGGCTGGCGATGCGTGGCGGACCATTCCGCAATTGATGGAGAAGGCGCTTGCCGCGGGCACGCACAAATTCCCGCGCAAGAGCGCGATCGTGCGACCGCAGAAATCCGGCATCGAATGGCGGGTGAATTTCACGCAGGTCGCGCGCGAGGATGGCCATGCCATCAACGGTATCGAGCCCGACGACCTCACCCGCGGCGAGATCGAGGGCCGCAAGCAGGCACTCGCCGCCTTCGAATTCCTGCGCAGCACTGTGCCGGGGTTTGAAAAGTCCTACATCGTCGATTTGCCGCCGCAGCTCGGCATCCGCGAGACCCGCCGCATCAAGGGCGGCTACCAGCTCAGCGGCGAGGACGTGCTCGGATGCGCCTCGTTCGAGGATTCCATCGGCGTCAATGGCTGGCCGATCGAGGCTCATGTTCCCGGCGATGTCGTCTTCACCTTCCCGCCGATCCCGGAATCGCGCGGCTATAACGAGCTGCCCTATCGGATGCTGGTGCCCGAGGGCGTCGACAACCTCCTGGTCGCCGGCCGCTGCGCCTCGATGACCCATGAGGGCCAGTCGGCGGCCCGGGTCTCCGGTGCCTGTTTCGCGATGGGGGAGGCCGCCGGTTCCGCGGCAGCGCTGGCGCTCTCCGGAAACCGGATACCCCGTGACATCCCCATTGAAAAATTGCAGGAAACATTGAAACAACAGGGCGCCTTTATCGGACGGGACCAGCCCGTCCCCGGGGGCCTGTAACGGACTGCAAGAACGACCAAAAGAACCATTGGAGGAAACGGGATGATCGGGATGATGCGGCTTGCGCTTGCGGGCCTTTTGGCAATCATGGCGACGAGCACGGTCCGGGCCGAGGACGCGCTGAAGGCCAGGATCGGCGTGCTCCGCCTGTCGTCCTCCGCGCCGGTGTTCATCGCGCAGGACAAGGGCTATTTCCGCGAGGCCGGCCTCGACGTCGAGCTGAAGTTTTTTGACGCTGCCCAGCCGATCGCGGTCGCGACGACGTCGGGCGACATCGATTTCGGCGTCACCGCCTTCACGGCCGGTCTCTATAATCTCGCCGGCAAGGGCACGTTGAAGGTGATCGGCGGCATGAGCCGCGAGAAGGCCGGCTATCCCCTGATCGGCTATTTCGCCAGCAACAATGCTTATGCGGCCGGACTGAAGACGCCGAAGGATCTCGCGGGCAAGCGCGTGGCGATGACGCAGGTCGGATCGAGCTTTCACTATTCGCTTGGCCTGCTCGCCGACAAATACGGCTTCAAGCTCGCCGACGTGAAGATCGTGCCGCTGCAATCGCTGTCGAACGCGGCGGCCGCGCTGAAGGGCGAGACCGTCGATGCGGCGCTGCTGCCGATTTCCACCGCGCGAAAGCTGATCGACGACGGCGGCGCGAAATTCCTGGGCTGGGTCGGCGACGAGACGCCCTGGCAATTGGGCGCGGTGTTCGCCTCGCCGAAGACGCTGACCAACAAGGTTCTGGTGACGAAGCTGCTCGGCGCATTGGCGAAAGCCGATCGCGAATATCACGACGTCATCCTCGCCGCGATGAAGAACGGCGTGGCGCCGATCAACGACAAGACAAAGCCGCTGCTGGAGATCATCGCAAAGTACACCAATCTGCCGGTCGAGCAGGTGGTCGGCAATTGCGCCTATATCGATCCCGACGGCAAGCTCGACGTGAAGAACGTCGACAACCAGATCAAATGGCTCCAGGAGCAGGGCTTTGCCGACAAGGGTTTTGACGCGGATGCGATCATCGCCAAGGAATATGTGAAGGCGGATTGAGAGTAGAACGTACCTTATGGACCTGATCTCCAACCACATCAGCCATCGCTTCGGCGATCTCGCCGTGCTCGACGACGTCTCGTTCACGGTCAGCGCCGGCGAGGTGGTGGCGATCGTCGGGCCGTCGGGCTGCGGCAAGAGCACGCTGCTGTCGATCCTTGGCGGCTTGCTGCAGCCGACGTCCGGTGCGCCGGAGCTGCGCGGATCGCCGCCGGCGGACAGTCTCAATCCGCTGACCTTCGTGTTTCAGGATTTTGCGCTGCTGCCCTGGGCGACGGTGGAGGAGAACGTCGAATTTTCGTTGCTGCACACCCCACTCTCGGCCACCCAGCGCCGCGCGCTGGTCGAGGATGCGCTGCGCCGCACCGGCCTGACCGATTTCCGCAAAACCTATCCAAAGCAGCTCTCCGGCGGCATGCGCCAGCGCGTCGGCATTTCGCGCGCGCTCGCGGTCAGGCCGGCCATTCTCCTGATGGACGAGCCGCTCTCGGCGCTGGATTCGCAGACCCGCGAGCTCCTGATGGAGGATTTCGTCCGCCTGCTCGCCGATGGCGGCATGGGCGCGGTCTACGTCACGCATAATCTCGAAGAGGCGGCGCGGCTTGCCGACCGCATCGTGGTGCTGTCGCGGCGTCCCGGCCGCATCCGCGAGGTCGTGAGCGTGCCGATGACGCGCGCCGAACGCGGTGAAATCGCAGCCCGCGAAAAGCTGCTCGCGCTTCAGAACCAGATCTGGTCGCTGATCCGCAACGAGGCGATCGATGCCGAGCGCGAGGTGCAGCATGCTTGATCGCGCTCCGGCGGGAACATCTGTGAAAGATGAAGCAGCCCGGCGCGTCCGGTTCCGCGGCGCGGGCTTCGTGCCCGCCAGCAGCCGTTTTGGCGGCTGGATCGCGCTCGCGCTCGTCATCGCGATCTGGCAGGCGGCCGGCAGCACCGGTCTCGTCAATCCGTTGTTCTTGCCGGCGCCATCCGCGATCGCGCGGGCCATCTACCAGCTCGCCGTTTCCGGCGCGCTTTGGCAGCATCTCTCGGCGTCACTGCTGAGGATCGGCGTGGGCTGGCTGCTGGGAACCGCGGCCGGCGTGGTCGTCGGCTTTGCCATCGGCCTGTCGCGGCTTGCGCGCAGCGTCGGCATCACCTTCATCTCGGCGCTGTTTCCGATCCCGAAGATCGCGTTGCTGCCGCTGCTGATCCTCTGGCTCGGCATCGGCGAAGAGCCGAAGATCGCGACCATTGCGCTCGGGGTCTTTTTCTCGACCGCGATCTCGGTCTATAGCGGCGTCGATGCCGTGCCGCGCAACCTCATCCGCATGGCGCAGAGCTTCAATGTCCCCTTCGCCACCATCGTGCGCAAGGTGATCTGGCCCGGCGCGCTGCCCGCGATCCTCGCCGGCTTCCGCATCACCGCTTCGGTGGCGCTGCTGCTCGTCGTCAGCGCCGAGATGATCGGCGCGCAATACGGCATCGGCGCATTCGTGCTCCAGGCCGGCAATCTGATGCAGACGGATCAACTGCTCGCGGGCGTGGTGATCCTGTCGGTGTTTGGATTGGCGGTGGGGAAGGTGATCGGTTGGCTGGAGACCAGGTTGCTGCACTGGCGGTAGCCAAAATCACCGCTGCCGTAGGGTAGGCAAAGCGAAGCGTGCCCACCATCCTCTCATCACTCGCGAAGGCGTGGTGGGCACGGCGCAAGAGGGCCTTTGCCCACCCTACGAGAGCGGTGCCTCACGCATTCCCGCGATCCTCGCGAAACAGATCCAGCTTCTGCTGCACGGGCCGATCCGAGAAGCTGAACAGCACGGCATCATCGTCCGCCTCGTGCGTCACCCACTGCCAGCTCGGCACCACGAACAGATCGCGCGGGCCCCATTCGAAAACAGCGTCCCCGATGCGGCTGCGGCCGCGTCCCTCGATCGGACAGAACACGGTCGCATCGGTCGCGCGATAGCGCGCGGTCTTGAAGCCCTTTGGCAGCAGCTGGATGAAGGTGCCGATGGTGGGCATCGCGAAATCGCCGGTCTCGGGATTGCTGAACTTCAGCTTCAGTCCATGACAGGCGTCCCATTCCTGGCTCGCGCGGGCTTTCTCCAGCGCCTCGCGGGTATAGGCATAGGGATAGCTGAAGATCGGCGAGGTCTTCGAGCTTCGCTTCACGTCGACCGGCAGCAGATTGTGGCCGTAGCGCGCAAAGCTGTCGCCGGCGGGCTTGGTGATCCTCTGCTGGTCTTCCTTCGATCCTTCCGCGAAGGAGCAGTCGAAGAACTGCACCAGCGGAATATCGAGGCCGTCGAGCCAGAACATCGGCTCGCTGGTCTCGTTGGAATGATCATGCCAGGTCATCGACGGCGTGATGATGAAGTCGCCGGGCTCCATCGCGGTGCGCTCGCCGTCCACCGCGGTGTGGGCGCCCTTGCCTTCGAGCACGAAGCGCAGTGCCGACTGGCTATGGCGGTGCGCGGGCGCGACGTCGCCGGGGACAACCATCTGCACGCCGGCATAGAGCGAGGTCGTGATCTTCGATTGGCCGCGCAGGCCGGGATTCTCGAGCACCAGCACGCGCCGCTCGGCCTCCTTGGCGGTGATCAGCTTGCCGGCCTCCGTCATGTAGTCCCGGATGACGTCGAATTTCCACAGATGCGGCCGGCAGGCGCTTTTCGGCTCCGGCGTGATCAGATCGCCCATCACCGTCCACAGCGCGGTGAGATTTTCGCCGTCGATCTTCTTGTAGAAGGCCTCGCGTTCGGGCGTCTTGGTCACGGCTTCCATGGTGCGGCTCCCGTTCGTTTTGTTGATTGACAGTATACTGACGATCTAGGTAGCGTCAACTTGACGAACAAGAATGACAGGGAGGCTTCCCATGAAGCTGCACGGCTATTTCCGCTCCAGCGCCGCCTATCGGGTACGGATCGCGCTGAACCTGAAGGGCCTCGGTGCCGAGCATCTGCCGCATCACCTTCGCAAGGGCGAGCAGTGCGCGCCCGCCTATCTGGCCATCAATCCGCAAGGCCTGGTGCCGGCGCTGGAGGATGATACGGGTACTGTGCTGACCCAATCGGTCGCGATCATCGAATGGCTCGACGAGACCCATCCCAATCCGCCGTTGCTGCCGAAGGATGCGCTGCAACGCGCGAAGGTCAGGGCGTTCGCGCTGGCGATCGCCTGCGACACCCATCCGGTGCAGAATTTGAAGGTGCTGGCGCGCCTGCGCGAGCTCGGCCTTGCCGAGGAGAAGGTCCAGGAGTGGGCGGCGTGGGTCAACCGCGAGGGGCTCTCGGCCTGCGAGACGCTGATCAGGGACGAGCCGGGACCGTTCTGCTTCGGTGAAGCCCCGACGCTCGCCGATCTCTGCCTGGTGCCGCAGCTCGCGAACGCCCGCCGCTTCGGCGTCGACGTCTCGGCCTATCCACGGCTGCTCAGGGCGGAAGCCGCAGCCAAGGCGCTTGCGGCGTTCGCCAACGCCGCGCCGGAAAAGCAGGCCGATGCCGAGTAAGCCTGCACCGCCCATCACGATAGACGCGGTCTATGCTGCGCCGGGCTATTTGTTCCGGCGCATGCAGCAGATCGCGGTCTCGATCTTCATGGAGGAGTGCAAGGCGTTCGATCTCACGCCGGTGCAATACGCGGCGCTGATCGCGATCCATACCCATCCCGGCATCGACGCGACGCGGCTATCCGCGGTGATCGCCTTCGACCGCTCGACGCTCGGCAGCGTGATCGAGCGGCTTCAGGCCAAGGATTTTGTCGAGCGCAAACCGGCACCCGAGGACAAGCGGATCAAGCTGCTCTATCTGACCAAGTCCGGCGCGACGATCCTGCGCGAGATCATTCCCGCGGTCGAACGCGCGCAGGCGCGGATGCTGGAGCCGCTGAAGCCCGCTGAGCGCAAGGCGCTGATGGGGCTGCTGGTCCAGCTCGTCGATCTCAACAACGAGGCGTCACGCGTGCCGCTACGCGCGGAGGATGCGCTGGAGCATCTGGGAAAGGCGGGGTGAGGGCGGTGTGAGTGAGGCTGTGCAGTCGCCTCACATCCGCAGCAGCGCCTGCCGGTCGATCTTTCCCGTCCCCGTCTTCGGCAACTCGTCGATGAAGATCACCTCGCGCGGATATTTGTAAGGCAGCAGCTTGCCCTTCACATAGTCCTGCAACCGCCGCGTCGCTTCGCGCTGGTCGGCGGCGCGGCTGTTCATCACAACCACCGCCTTCAGCGTCATGCGACGGTCGGGCAGCTCGGCCGCGAACACCGCGCATTCGCGGATGTCGGGGTGATCGGCGAGGCAGAGCTCGACCTCGAGCGGGTAGACCCATTGGCCGGAGATCTTGATGAGATCGTCGGCACGGCCGCGGAAGAAGTGGAATCCGTCGGCATCGCGGACGAAACGGTCGCCGGTGTAGATCCAGCCGCCGTCACGGATGGTCTCGGCGGATTTGTCCGGCCGGTTCCAGTACAGCGGCGTGTTGGAATCGCCGCGGACCCACAAGATGCCTTCCTCGTCGTCGGCGACGTCGCGGCCGTCCTTGTCGCGCAGCGCGACCTCGTAGCCGGGCACGCGCAGACCAGCGGCGCCGAGCTTCTTCCGCTCGGGGCGGTTGGAGAGGTAGATGTGCAGCACCTCGGTCGAGCCGAGTCCTTCGACGATCTCCAGGCCCGTGAGCGTCTTCCAGCCATTGAAGACGTCGGCCGAGAGCACCTCGGCGGCAGAGAGCGCGATGCGCAGCGAGGCGAAGTCGGTCTCGTGCGCGCCCTCGGCCTTGGTCAGCGACGTGTAGAGCGTCGGCAGGCCGAAGAAGACCGTCGGCTTGTACTGCTCGATCGCCGAGAAGATCGATGCGGGCTTCGGCTGGCCCGGCAGCAGCAATGTCGCCGCGCCGGCCGAGAACGGGAAGGTGACGGAGTTGCCGAAGCCGTAGGCGAAGAAGATCTTCGGCACCGAGAAGCAGATGTCGCCGGGCGCCAGCTTCAACACGTTCTGCGCAAAGGCCGCCTCGCTGTAGGCCATGTCGTGCTGGAGATGCACGATGCCCTTGGGCCGACCGGTCGAGCCGGAGGAGTACATCCAGAACGCCATCTCGTCGCGATGCGTGTCGGCTTCCGTCAGCTCGGCCGGAAATTGCGCGAGCCAGCCGGCGGCAGCAACGGCGCTCGGCGCGGCGTGATCGCCCGCCGCGCCGTTGACGACGATCAGGGTACGCAGATTCGTGTCCTTGCAGGCTTCCGCATTGAACCGCGCACAGAACTCGGCGTCCGCCACCGCAACAGCGGCGCCGGAATCGGTGAGATAGAATTGCAGCAGATCCGGCGGCGTCAGCGTGTTGATCAGCAGCGGCACGAAGCCGGCGCGCACGGCGCCGAAGAACGCTGCCGGGTAGGCCGGCGTATCGTCGAGGAATAGCAGCACGCGATCGCCGCGCTTCAGGCCGAGCGATGCAAAGCCGTTGCCCCAGCGGCAAGCCTCTGCACACAGCTCGGCATAGGTCCGCCTGCCCGCGGGACCGATCAGCGCGGGCTTGTCGCCGCGGCCCTTGCCGAGATTGTCGAACAGCACGCGGCTGGCGTTGTAGACCAGTGGAACGGAAAAGCCGATCTCGCGCGCGCCCGGACTGTCGGCGGGCACCTGATCGCAAATCTGGTTGCTCATGCCTCGTCTCCGCCGTTCTTTGCGGCTTCGTAGCGCGCCATGAAGGCCGGCGACATCGCGCGCAGGCGGGAGTCGTCGATGCGGCCGGAGCGGGTGATGTAGCTGTAGGCGAAGTCCATCAGGCCCTGCTGCATATGCTGGGCAAAGTGCTCGTACCAGAACGCGCTGGTGCGCGCAGCATTGACGAGCTTCTGCACCACCGGCTTGCGCGCCGCCTGGTAGCGATGCAGCGCGGTCGAAAGATGCGCGTCCGATTCGAGCGCCTTGACCAGCGCAATGGCGTCCTCGATCGCGAGCCGCGTGCCCGAGCCGATCGAGAAATGCGCCGAGTGCAGGGCGTCGCCGAGCAGCACCATGTTCTTGAACGACCAATGCTCGTTCCAGACCCACGGAAAGTTGCGCCAGAGCGATTTGTTGGAGACGAGACAATGGCCGCCGAGCGTGTCCGCGAACACCTCCTCGCAGACGCCCTTGGACTGCTCGACGTCCTTGTAGGCAAAACCATAGGCCTGCCATGTCGCGTGGTCGCATTCGACCAGGAAGGTGCTCATGGTCGGCGAGTAGCGGTAGTGGTGGGCGTTGAAGGCGCCGCGGTCGGTCTTGACGAACGTCTGCGACAGCGTGTCAAAGCGCTTCGAGGTCCCGTACCAGACGAACTTGTTGGAGGAGTAGGACAGCGAGGTGCCGAAATCGCCCTCGAAGGCGCGGCGCACCAGCGAGTTCAATCCGTCCGCGGCGACGATCAGGTCATGCCCGTTGAGCTGGTCGATCGTGTGGATCTGGGTGTCGAAGCGCGGGGTGACGCCTGCATCGAGCGCGCGCTGCTGCAGGAACCTGAGCAGCTCGAGCCGCCCGATCGAGGAGAAGCCGACCCCGTCGATGGCGACGCTGTCGCCGCTCAGGTTCAGAGTGATGTTCTCCCAGCTCTCCATATGCGGCGCGATTGCGTCGACCGTCTCGGGGTCGTCGGCGCGCAAAAATTCCAGCGCCTGGTCGGAGAACACGACGCCAAACCCCCAGGTCGCGTCGGCCGGGTTCTGTTCGAACAGGTCGACTTGATCCTCGGGGTGACGCTTCTTCCACAGATAGGCGAAGTAGAGCCCACCGGGCCCCCCGCCAATCACGGCGATCCGCAACGTCTGCCTCCCTATTTGACAGTATACTTACTATCTAGGGGTAGACTAATGGGCTCCGGCTTCCCGCGCCAGCGGAATTATCAGCAAGGCAAGGCGCGCCGAAACTCGCTCCAAACACACGTTTGGCGCGTGTCCGAAACCATTACGTTCGGAGCATAGCCAAACCGCAACGGCTTGGCTATCCGCGCATCAGACGCAGCGCTTCACGTAGACCCCGTTCACCAGCACCCGGGTGCAGCGGACCACCGGAACCGGCTTGCGGACCACCACGGCCGCGTTCGGCCCGGCGCAGCCGGCGCGATAGACGCCGCGCGCGCACACCACCGCGTTGGCATCGGTGGCCTCGATCGTCATGGTTGCCGCGAAGGCGAGGAGTGCGGAAGCGATAAGCAGCAATGAACGCATGTTGTTCTCCTGATCTTGTCGTGATCGAAATCGATTGTCGGCAAATTCCGCGATTGTCGTCGTAGGCGTGCGAAGCTCCTTCACGCACGCCGCCAAGCGCTATCCGCGCTTCCGTGCGCGCAGTCGCGTGTCGATCCTATCGCGCCGCGAACGGCGCCAGCACGTCCTTGCAGGCGGGCGACAGCGACGCGGCATTGCCGGCGATGCATTGCACGATGCGGCCGCCGCCGGGCGCGACGCCAGCGCACAGCGTGCGGATGTCGGCGCCGCAGGCCGAGCGGACGATGAACAGCTCTTCGCGCGGACGCAGCGGGCGCAGAACGATCACGGCTGGCGCGGCCGCCGGTGTTGCCGCCGCTGCAGGAGCTGCGCCCGCGGGCGCTGCCGTTGCTGCCGTTGCTGCCGCGCCGCCGCCGGCCGCGGCGCTGAGGGCCTTCCCACAGGCGGGAGAAACTTTTGCCTTGTTCTTCTCCAGGCATTCGAGCGCGGGCGCGCCGCCCGGCGGCACGCTGGCGCAGACCTTGGGATAGTCGGAGCGGCATGCGCTCTTGACCGCTGCAACCTGCGCGCTGCTCGGCTGCTTGGCGGCCGCTGCGGCGGCCGGCTTGGTCGGGGGGGGCGATTCAGCCTTCGGCGCGGCAGGCGCCGACTCAGCCTTGGGTGCAGCTTCCGTCTTCGGTGCGGCTGGCGCCGCTTCGGTCTTTGCCGGTTCGGATTTGGCGGGAGCGGCTTCGGTCTTCGGAGCTGCAGCGGGTTCGACCGCGCGAACCGCGGTCTGGCATCCGGGTGACAGGCTGGACATGTTCTTCGCCAGACATTGATACGCTTCCACGCCACCGGGGGTAACGCTCGAGCAGTGCGCCATGAAGTCCGAGCGACATGCGGACCGGATCGCGCTCTTCTGCGCGTCGGTCGGCGCTTGCGCGAACGCGCCTGTTGCAGTTGCGAAGAGCGCTGCCGCGAGCAACGCCGTGCGCGTTGATGCGTGTTTCAACGTGTTGAACATCTGAGTGAATTCCTGCCCTGCCGGTAACGACGACGTTTTTCAAATGTGATGCAAGCGCAATCGTCGCGAGTGATGCCTCGCGAGCGGTATCTTTGGCCGCTTTGGCCTCTACCGCAAGTAGATTATGCCTGCGCAAATGCGACGTAACTACGTCGTCAGAGCTTGACCATGCGCTTGCCGCGGTTCTCGCCGGCGAGCAATCCGATTAGCGCCTTCGGCGTGTTCTCGAGGCCGTCGATGATGTCCTCCTGCACCTTCAGCTTGCCGGATTTCACCCAGCCCTGGAGATCGGCGAGCGCGCGCTGGCTCTCCTTCATGTAGTCCATCACGATGAAGCCCTGCATGACCAGCCGCTTCACCACGATCAGGCCCGGCACGCCGCGCGGACCGTGCGCGGACGGTGCGCTGTCATATTGCGAGATCGCGCCGCAGCAGGCGATGCGGCCGTAATTGTTCATCTGCGGCAGGCAGGCTTCCAGAATGTCGCCGCCGACATTGTCGAAATAGACGTCGATGCCCTTTGGCGCAGCCGCGCGCAGCGCCTTGAAGACAGCACCATCTTTGTAATCGACGGCGGCATCGAAGCCGAGTTCGGAGGTCAGCCAGTTGCACTTGTCGGCGCCGCCGGCGATGCCGATCACGCGGCATCCCTGGATCCTGGCGATCTGCCCGACGATCGAGCCGACCGAGCCCGCGGCTGCCGAGACCACGACCGTCTCGCCGTCGCGCGGCTTGCCGATTTCCAGCAGGCCGAAATAGGCGGTGAGGCCGGCGATGCCGAACACGCTGAGCAGATGCGTCATCGGCTCGAGCTTCGGCATCTTGGTGAGATGCTTGGCCGGCACTGCGGCATATTCCTGCCAGCCGGTGTCGCCGAACACGATGTCGCCTGCTGAAAGGCCCGGCGCCTTCGAGCTGACCACTTCGGCGATGGCGCCGCCGGCCATCACGCTGTTGGCTTCGACCGCCGAGCGATAGGTCGCGCCGTGCATCCAGGCGCGGTTGGCCGCGTCGAGCGAGATGTAACGCACGTGCAGCAAGGCCTCGCCGTCCTTCGGCTCCGGCAGCGCGCCTTCGACCATCTTGAAGTGCTCGGGGCCGAGCTTGCCGCTGGGCTTTTCCACCAGAAGAATCTGGCGATTGACGCTGCCGCTCATGGCGTTTCCTCTTCGCTTGGTTGACGATTATTGATGCAGCAGCCGCAAAGAAAACGTGCAGGCCGCATTCGTTGTGCGCTGCATGAAGGCTAGATCGCGGCCGCCAGCTTCGCAACGGGAACATCCGCCCTGGCGCCTGCACGCCAAGCGTGTTGCGTCATCGTCATATCTGCGACATCATGAAGCGGCCGGTGTAGCGGGGGTCGTCTATGTCGAACAGGTTTACGCAATACATCTTGGTGGCGATGGTGCTGGGCATCATCATGGGCGCGGCGATCTACAATTTCCTGCCCGACACGCGGGGCGACTGGGCCTCGTCCATCAATCTGATTGCGGTGATTTTCCTGCGCCTGATCAAGATGATCATCGCGCCTTTGGTGTTTGCGACCCTGGTCGGCGGCATCGCTCATATGGGCTCGGGCTCCAAGCTCGGACGCATCTTCGCCAAGACCATGGGCTGGTTCGTCAGTGCTTCCTTCGTCTCGCTGATGCTCGGCCTCGTGATGGTCAATCTGCTCCAGCCCGGCGCGAACTTCCCCGGCACGCTACCTGACAAGGCGCAGTCGACCGGCCTGCCGGTGTCCGCCTTCTCGATCGAGAAATTCCTCACCCATCTGATCCCGACCTCGATCGCGGACGCGATGGCGCAGAACGAGATCCTGCAGATCGTGATCTTCGCCGTGTTCTTCTCGGTGGCGATGGGCTCGATGCCCGAGCGCTCCAAGCCGATCCTGGCGCTGATCGACGATATCGGCCACATCATGCTCAAGGTGACCGGCTATGTGATGCTGTTCGCGCCGTTCGCGGTCTGGGCCGCCATCACCGCGACCGTCGCCAAGAACGGCCTGCTGGTGCTCTGGAAGCTCATCGTCTTCATGGGCGGCTTCTATCTCTCGCTGATGATCCTGTGGGGCATTCTGGTTGTCGTGGGCTTCATCGTGATCGGGCCGCGCTACAGTCATCTGTTGAAGCTGATCCGCGAGCCGCTGATGATCGCGTTCTCGACCGCGAGCTCGGAAGCGGCCTATCCAAAGACGCTGGAGGGCCTCAACCGCTTCGGCGCCTCGTCGCGGATCTCGAGCTTCGTGCTGCCGCTCGGCTATTCCTTCAACCTCGACGGCACGATGATGTACTGCACCTTCGCGAGCGTCTTCATCGCGCAGAGCTATCACATCGACATGCCGCTCGGCACGCAGCTCGCGATGCTGGCAACGCTGATGATCACCTCGAAGGGCGTCGCCGGCGTGCCGCGCGCCTCCCTCGTGGTGATCGCCTCGACGCTGTCGCAGTTCGGCATCCCCGAGGCGGGCCTGCTCATGATCATGGGCATCGACACCTTCCTCGACATGGGCCGCAGCGCCACCAACGTGATCGGCAACACGCTCGCGACCTCGGTCGTTGCGAAATGGGAAGGCGAGCTCGGGCCGGAGCATGCGATGGGCCCCGGCGACGCCGTGCCCGAAGACATGGTTCCTGGCGAAGTACCCGCGATGGCCGGCCATTGAAGGGAAATCGACATGCGCCTTTCAACGGCGATTTCGGGCGGCCTGTTGCTGGCAGCGTGCCTGCTGGCAACAGGTGCCTCCGGCCAGACCGGCGGCAGCGAAGGGCTTAGCCCGACGCTGCTGGCCATCAAGAACGCGCATACCGTGCGGCTCGGCTATCGCGAGAGCTCGCCGCCGTTCTCGTTCCTCGACCAGGCCAATCGCGCGATCGGCTACAGCCTCGAGCTCTGCGAGGCCATCGTCGAGGAGATCGGTGTCGAGGTCGACGATCCCAACTTGAAGATCGACTACGTCAAGGTCACCTCGGACGACCGCATCGACGCCGTGCTCCAGAACAAGATCGACCTGGAATGCGGCTCGACCACTGCCAATGCCGAGCGCGCCAGGCGGGTGGCATTTTCGCCGCTGATGTTTGTCGCCGGCACCAAGCTGATGGTGCCGAAGGCGTCGAGCGTCCAGTCGCTGACCGATCTGAAGGGCAAGACCATCGTGGTGACGAAGGGCACCACAAACGAGCAGGCGATCCAGGCGGCCGACAAGAAGTTTTCGCTGGGGCTGAACATCGCTGTTGGCGCCGACCACGAGCAGTCGTTCCAGATGCTCGCCGACGGCAAGGCCGATGCGTTCGCGACCGACGACATCCTGCTCTTCGGTCTGATCGTGCGCCACAAGGCCCAGGACAAGTTCCGCGTCACCGGCGATTACCTGTCCTACGATCCCTACGGCATCATGTTCCGCAAGGGCGAGCCGCAACTGTCGGCCGTGGTCGAGCGAACCTTCCGCAGGCTAGGCTCCAACCACGACCTCGTCCCGCTCTACAACAAATGGTTCACCGCAAGGCTTCCCACCGGCGAACGGATGAACGTGCCGATCTCGCTGCAGCTCGAGGAAGCCTTCAAGGCGATGGACGATTCGGCGAGCGCGAATAATTAGTGCTTTCTTCCTTCTCCCCTGCCGTCTTCAGCTCCAAAAGCCAATAGCGCAACAGGCCCCTTGTGGGAGAAGGTGGCGCGTATTTCGCGGCAAGAATTCAATCAACGTGCTTCGCCAAACACCCGATCCAGCGCCGCATCGTACGTCTTCTGAACCAGCTCCGGATGCAGCTTTGCCAGCGCTTCCATCATCACGCCGGAGTTGATTTCCAGCACCTGCCAGGCGCCATCCACGCGCACCACGTCGATCGACGCGAAGGCAATGCCGATGGCGCGCGCGGCATCGACCGCGAGCTTGACGCAGGCCGTGTGAACCTCGCCGTCCTCCATGAGTACCGGCTTTGCGCCGGCATCGAGATTGTGCCGCCAATCCGAGCCACGCTGCTTGCTGTAGACGACGAGGGGCTCATCATCGAGCAGCACCACACGGACCTCGCTCTCGATCGCGACATAGGGCGAGATCACGAGCCCTGCGTTCATCGAAAAGACCTCGCCGACCGCGTGGTCGAGCTCCGCCTCCGTCGTCACCTTGAAGACGGATCGTCCCGACGTCCCCTCGTTCGGCTTGACGACCACGCCTTTCGGATTGTCGTGAAGCAGCACCAGCATTGCCTCTCGCCAGGCGGCACCAACAACATTCCGGCCCAGCTTCGGATTCAGGAAGAGGCGATGCGGAATGTAAGGCACGCCCTCGAGCGCCAGCACCTCGGCGGTGGCCGATTTGTCGTTGGCGAGGCGGTGCGCGATGGCGCTGTTGAGGCCGATGTCATAGCCGAAGGCGAAATGGCGCGTTTCGCCCCGGCGCATCGCGAGCAGCCAGCCATCGGCGCGGACACCGAGCCTGATGCCGTGGTTCGCGCAATAGCGCTCGATCGCCTGGACGAAGATCCGATCACCGCTCGCCATGTGCCTTTGTCGCCAGTTCCAGACGCTCCTGGCGCCAAAAGCCGCAAAAATGCGGGAAACGGCGCCGAACCGGGGTGGAAATCAGAGCTATTCTTAATGAAATTCTCGCGAGCGCCACGGAAATTAAGTGCTGTATTCGAGCCCCGGCGGGAAAAGAAATTGCCCTCCGCATGCGCCAGACAGCAGATCCATTAATGATGTGACCATTTCCGCCGCAAATGCCGGTTTGACCGGCATCAATTGCATCCGGAACGAGGTTGATTATTGGTCTCAATGGCGTAGATCACACACGCGAAATCCTCCGCCATGGCAATGGTGTCCGCCCCGTTTCAGGGGCCGGGCAACGCTTTTGCCCTAAAACCGCAATTATTCGGAATATCGAAAATCATGAGCGCGTTTTACCGAGAGAAGGTTCTTTCCGTCCAGCACTGGACCGACACGCTGTTCAGCTTCCGCGCCACGCGCGATACCGGCTTCCGCTTCCAGAACGGCCAGTTCGCGATGATCGGCCTCGAGATCGACGGCCGTCCGCTGCTGCGCGCTTACAGCATGGCGAGCGCCAATCACGAGGAAGAGCTCGAGTTCTTCTCGATCAAGGTTCAGGACGGTCCGCTGACCTCGCGTCTGCAGAGGATCAAGGAAGGCGACACCATCCTGGTCGGCCGCAAGGCGACCGGCACGCTGATCACCGACAACCTCATTCCCGGCAAGCGGCTGATGCTGCTCTCGACCGGCACGGGCCTCGCGCCGTTCGCCAGCCTGATCAAGGACCCCGAGGTCTACGACCAGTTCGAGTCCATCGTGCTGGTGCACGGCTGCCGCCAGGTCTCCGAACTCGCCTATGGCGAGAAGCTCGTCGCTTCCTTGCGCGAAGACGAGCTGTTCGGGGAGCTGCTTGCGGACAAGCTCGTCTACTACCCGACCGTGACGCGCGAGCCGTTCAAGAATCGCGGCCGCATCACCGACCTGATCAACTCCGAGCAGATCTTCAACGACATCGGACAGGGCCCGCTCGACATCGCAACCGACCGCATCATGATGTGCGGCAGCCCGGCGATGCTGGAAGAGCTGAAGGTGATGTTCGAGGGCCGCGACTTCGTCGAGGGAAGCGGCAACAAGCCCGGCCATTTCGTGATCGAGAAGGCGTTCGTCGAGCGGTAGGCCCTCTCGGTGTCGTCCCGGTTTTCGCCAGGACGACGGCTGTGGGTAAAGCGCCCTGACCGGTTAATGCCACGTCATCCTCAACCATTTCATATTGCACCGCAGCAGCCCGCCCATCGGGCTGATTGATTTGTCTCGGCCGAATTCGCTAGCCTGAAACAAGGGCCGCGTCATATCCGTATGACAGGCGCGGGCGTATCGTGCCGCCTCATGCTGGCGAGAGGATGGGAATCGTGGCCGACGACAACAAGACGCAGGAATCTCCGATAGCCGCAGCGCCCAAACGGCTGCCGCTGGCGGAAGAGGGGATCATGGAAACCCTGCTGCTGCCATTCTCCCCGCGTTTCATCGTGCTGACCATCTGCGCGGTCGTCACCGCGCTGCTGATCGGCATCGGCATCGCCGACCGCAAGATCTTCGACATCCTGCTGATCCCTACCCTGATCTTCGGCGCGCTGACGCTGCTCGGCGTCCGCGATCTCATGCAGAAGGGCCATGCCGTTCTGCGCAACTATCCGATCTCGGCACATATCCGCTTCCTGCTCGAAGAGATTCGTCCGGAGATGCGGCAGTATTTCTTCGAGAGCGAGAAGGACGGCATGCCGTTCTCGCGCGACATCCGCGCGCTGGTCTATCAGCGCGCCAAGATGCAACTCGACAAGCGTCCGTTCGGTACCCAGGAGGACGTCTACCGCGACGGCTATGAATGGATGCATCATTCGGTCTCGCCGAAGATGCATGCCGAGGAGAAATTCCGCGTCACCATCGGCGGATCGGAGTGCACGAAGCCGTATTCGGCCTCGGTTTTCAATATCTCCGCGATGAGCTTCGGCGCGCTCAGCCCGAACGCGGTGCGCGCGCTGAATGCCGGCGCCAGGAAGGGCGGCTTCGCACACGATACCGGCGAGGGCGGCTTCAGCCCCTATCACGCAGAGATGGGCGGCGACATCATCTGGGAGATCGGCTCGGGTTATTTCGGCTGCCGCCATCTCGACGGCAGCTTCGATCCGGAGGCGTTCGCGCGCGTCGCAAACCACGACCAGATCAAGATGGTCGAGCTGAAGATCAGCCAGGGCGCCAAACCCGGCCATGGCGGCGTGCTGCCGGCGGCGAAGGTTTCCGAGGAGATTTCCAAGATCCGCGGAGTCTCGATGGGCGAGGACTGCATCTCGCCGGCCTCGCACCGTGCCTTCTCGACACCTGTTGGCATGATGCAGTTCATCGCCGAGATGCGCCGCCTCTCCGGCGGCAAGCCGGCGGGGTTCAAGCTGTGCATCGGCCATCCCTGGGAATTCCTGGCGATCTGCAAGGCGATGATCGAGACCGGAATCTATCCCGACTTCATCGTCGTCGACGGCAACGAGGGCGGCACCGGCGCGGCGCCGCTGGAGTTCATGGATCATCTGGGCATGCCGATGCGCGAGGGCGTCAATTTCGTCCACAACGCGCTGATCGGCATCAACGCCCGCGACCGCATCAAGATCGGCGCGTCCGGCAAGATCGCCACCGCCTTCGACATGGCGCGGGCGATGGCGATCGGCGCCGACTGGTGCAATTCGGCGCGCGGCTTCATGTTCTCGCTCGGCTGCATCCAGTCGCTGAGCTGCCACACCGACCGCTGCCCGACCGGGGTCGCGACCCAGGATCCGACCCGCGCGCGCGCGCTCTATGTGCCGCTCAAGATCGACCGCGTGCACAATTATCACCATGCGACGCTGCACTCGCTGACCGAGCTGATCGCCGCGGCCGGCCTCGAGCACCCCCAGCAGCTGCGCCCGATCCATTTCAGCCAGCGCACCTCGACGACCGACGTGAAGTCCTTCGCGCAGCTCTACCCGGCGCTGCGTCCGGGCGAGCTGCTCGAAGGTACCGAGGACCCGCGCTTCCGCGACGCCTGGCGGATGGCGCGGGCGGAGACGTTCCAGCCGGCGCTGTAGGCGCCGGTCCACCTTGCAAGGCCGCAGCACCTGACGCGAGAATGCGTCGCGACCAGGGCTGCGTTTAACGCTTGGTTCAACTTTGGGTGTAGATTGTCCCCATGGACGAGCGGCGCGACAAGGCAAGGCATCGCGTGTTGAAGGCCGGAACGATCGAGTTCGGCGGCGGCGCGATCGACTGCACCATCCGCAACCTCTCCGATACAGGCGCCGCGCTCGACGTCACCAGCCCCGTTGGCATCCCCGACCATTTCATCCTGGTCGTCCAGGCCGGCGGAACCCATCTGTCCTGCACCGTGGTCTGGCGCAAGGAAAAGCGGATCGGGGTGAGGTTTGGATAGGGGCTCTGCGTCCGACGCGAGCTCGTGACCCTTGCTCCCGCGGTCGTCCCGGCGAAGGCCGGGGCGCATACCGCGTGACTTATCGCCAATGCGCAGGCAGCAGCACCGCGTAACTCTCAGTCTTCGCCAAACTCAATTGTATGGTTATGGGTCCGGCCTTCGCCGGGTCGACGAGACCAGCTCACGCCGCCGCCTGCTCGCCCCGCCTGCTCGCCAAAATCTTGTCGATCCTTCGCCCGTCGAGATCGATGACCTCGATGTGCCAGCCGGCGAAGTCGAACGCATCGCCGACATTGGGCAGCACGTTGAACTGCTGCAGCACCAGCCCCGCCACCGTGTTGTAGCGGTGCGGCGGCAGCTCGACGCCGAGCAGCTCGCCGAATTCGTCGACCGGCATCCAGCCGGAGATCAGAAGTGAATCATCGGCACGCCTGACATAGGCCGGCTCCGGCGGTCCCTCTTCGGAATGGAACGCGCCGACGATCGACTCGAGGATGTCGGCAGTGGTCACCATGCCTTCGAAGCCGCCGTATTCGTCGTAGACGAGACCGACGTGAACCGGCGCGGCTTTCAGGATGGCCAGCACGTCGCGGGCATCCGCCGACGCCGGAATGCCGGGCGCCTCGCGCACGAGCGCGCGCAGGTCGGGCGTGCGTTCGTTCATATAAGCGATCAGCAGGTCCTTGGCCTGGAGCACGCCGATCGGCTTGTCGCGATCGCCGTCGGAGACCGGAAAGCGCGAATGCGGGCTCTTCACGATGATCTCGTGAATGGCCTCCGGCGTATCGTTCAGGTCGATCTCGTTGACCTCCGTGCGCGGCGTCATGATCGCGCCGACCGGACGGTCGCCGAGCCGCATCACGCCGGCGATCATCTCCTTTTCGCCTGATTCGAGCACGCCCGCGCTTTCGGCCTCGCTGACGAGATGATGGATCTCGTCCTCGGACACCTTCTCCTCGGCCTTGCCACCGCGGCCGAGCAGCGAGAGGATCAGCTTGCCGGAGAGATCGAGCAGGAAAACCAGTGGCAGCGATATCCGCGCCAGAACGTGCATCGCGGGGGCGACCATGACCGCGACGCTCTCGGGGTCGCGCAGCGCCACCTGCTTCGGCACCAGCTCGCCGACGATCAACGTCGCGTAGGTGATGAGCGTGACGACGATGCCGACGCCGACGATGTCGGCGATCCCTGCGGACAGGCCAAGCTCGACCAGGGATTGAGTCAGCCGTTGTCCGAGCGTCGCGCCGGAGAACGCGCCCGAGAGCACGCCGACCAGCGTGATCCCGATCTGCACCGTCGAGAGGAATTTTCCGGGATCGGCCGCCAGCGTCAGCGCGCGCTCGGCGCCGCGCACGCCCTTGGCCGCGAGCAGCGACAGCCGGGCCGGGCGCGACGAGACCACGGCCAGCTCGGACATGGACAAAAGGCCGTTGATGACGATCAGGACGACGACGATGACGAGTTCGACCGAGAGCATTGACGTTCCGAGGTAAGGGAGTGTGGCGCAGATGGCGGCGCAGGCCTTGATATAGTTATTCCGGGGACGAAATGCCGGTGATTCTGTCGCATCCTTTGCTCCGAGGGAACCTCGGGTCCCAACTGTTCCGGAAGGCACTCGACGCCGACCCCCGCGGAACTACAGGCATGCCGTGCTTAACGGGCTCTTAGTGGCCACCCGCTAGGTTCTCGACATTTGCAGGAATGTATTCGGGGATCAGGATGCGGATCGGGAAGCTCTTTGCGCTGTCGATGCTGACGGTGACGGTATTTGCAGTCATCCTAGGCGCCGAGGTGCTGATACCCCAGGCGCGCATCTTCACGAACCGCTCCGACGCGATCAAGACGGTCGATGCTTTTGGTGCGACCCTGATGGTCAGCCAGCAGGTCGCCGGCCTTCGTGCCCCCTACATCTCCCCGATCTTCCAGGAGAACCCTGCGACACAGGCCCAGATCGAAGCCGCCGCGAAGGCCTCGAAGGCGGCCGATGCCGCATTCGAGGGGGCACGGCGCGCCATCATGGTGCTGGACGACGCCGGAGCGATGATCGAGAACCTGGACCGTGCCGCGCGGCGGCTCAAGGATATCTACACCGCGGCAGATCGCGCGATGAGCGTTCCGCTGGCGTCGCGCGACGGGGCTGTGATCAAGGGCTTCCTTCCGGGCGTTGCCGAGGTCATCGGCGATATCGAGCCGATCATGAACAGGCTCGAAGCGAAGGTCATCAATGCCGATTCCTCGCTTGCCGCGCTGTTGAGCCTGGCGCGAACGGCGCAGGATCTGCGCGTCTCGGCCGGCAGCCGCGCCGCGACGCTGTCGCCGGCGCTGAGCGCACGCCGCCCGATCACGGCGGCCGAATTCTCGCTGATGGATCGTATGCAGGGGCGTGTCGAGGCCGACCGCGAGCGCATCGAGGCCGGCATCGACCAACTCGGAAGCCCGCCTCGCATCGCCACCGCGCTGAAGGCGGCGACGGACTCCTATTTCGGCAAAGCGGCTGCTGCCGTGGACAAGGAGATGCCCGCGGCCCGTGGCGACGGCAAGTACGGCATCAACGCCGAGGAGCTGGCGAAGGTCATCGTGCCGGCCATCCAGATGTTCTACGCCGTGCGCGACGCCGCGCTGGCCGAAGCTGCCGAGCGCGCCGCGGCCGCGCGCGATGGTGCGCTGGCCATGCTCGCGCTTGCGGGCGTGGCGGTGCTGGCGCTGCTCGGGACGCTCGGTGGGGTGACCATGATGCTGCGCAGCCGCGTGGTGACGCCGCTGAGCCGGCTCGCTGACGTGATCGGAACGCTCGCCGCCGGACGGCACGAGGTCGAGATCCCCGCGACGGGGCGCAATGACGAGATCGGCCAGGTGGCGGGCTCGCTCCGGCACTTCAAGGATTCGCTCTCCGCCAAGAAGGCCGCCGACGAGGCGGCCGCGGCCGAAGCCGAGGCGAAGCTCCGTCGCAGCCAGCGCATGGACCAGATCGCGCGCGACTTCGAAGCCATGATCGGGGACGTCATCAACACCGTCGCGTCGGCATCTTCGGAGCTGGAGGCCTCAGCGGGAACGCTGACGAGCACGGCCGATCGATCGGAAAAGGTCACCGCGACCGTCGCCGCCGCGTCCGAGCAGGCCTCCACCAACGTGCAGACCGTTGCCGCTGCCGCGGAGGAAATGGCGTCCTCGGTCGACGAGATCAGCCGGCAGGTCCAGGACTCCGCGCGCGTCGCCGGCGAGGCGGTGCAGCAGGCGGGGCGAACGAACGAGCATGTCGGCGAGCTCGCCAAGGCCGCCGGCCGGATCGGGGACGTCGTCGAGCTCATCAGCCAGATCGCGGGCCAGACCAATCTTCTGGCGCTGAACGCCACCATCGAGGCGGCGCGCGCCGGCGAGGCCGGGCGCGGCTTCGCCGTCGTCGCCTCCGAGGTCAAGGCGCTGGCCGAGCAGACCGCCAAGGCCACCGGCGAGATCAGCCAGCAGATCGCGGGAATCCAGACGGCGACCGAGGATTCGGTCGGCGCGATCAAGGCGATCGGCGACACCATCACCCGCATGTCCGAGATCGCGTCTGCGATCGCCTCGGCGGTCGAGGAGCAGGGCGCGGCGACGCGGGAGATTTCCCGCAACGTGCAGCAGGCGGCGCGCGGCACCCAGCAGGTCTCCGCCAGCATCGTCGACGTGCAGCGCGGCGCGAGCCAGACCGGATCGGCATCCTCGAACGTGCTTGCGTCAGCCAAGTCGCTGTCTGGCGAGAGCAGCCGCCTCAAGGTCGAGGTCGGGAAGTTTCTCGACGCGATCCGGGCCGCGTAAGGGGCGCGATCAGAACTCGCCGTGGAGGCGGCCTGAGAACACCGACACCGGGCCACGATCCGCGTTGTAGGCGGGATTGACGATGAGCTGGTAGTCGGCGGTGAAGGTCAGCGCCTTGTTCAGTGCGTAGGCGTAATAGGTCTCCAGCACGCGTTCGCGGCGGTAGTTGAGCTGGCCGTCGCCGATCAGCGGACCGAGACCGCCGGCGGCGATGAAGTCGCGATGGTCCTGCGAGAGGCCGTTGATGGCGCCGGCAATGGCGACGACGTCGTCGGGCCGGCCCCATTTCGCTCCCTTCACCGAGACGCCGCCGGACAGGCTGCGGTCGATGTCCGTGAACGCCATGATCTCGTTGCGGCCGTCGTTCCAGCTCCAGCGGCCGAACACGCCGATGTCGTCGGTCATCGCCTGTTCGAGGTTGAGCGCGTAGCCGTATTTGAGGCGGCCGCGGCGGGTCTGGCTGATGTCGAGGTTGAGCAGGGGATTGTCCAGCGTCTCGCGATAGCTGCCGGAATAGGCGCTGTTGACGAAGCCGAGCGTGCGCAGCTTGCCGGGCAGGCCGAACAGCGAATAGCGCGTCTCCAGCTCCATCACATATTCGCCGCGGCGGCCGATGTTCATGTCGAAATTGCTCGAGTTGGACTGGGCGTCCATCAGGAAGTAGCCGGCGCGCAGCGCCCATTGCTTCTGGTTCAATTCGGCCGTGGCGCCATAGCCGAGGCCGAGCTTGTCGGCGGCATAGTCGAAGGCGCCGGACGCCCAGATCGACCAGTTCATGAAATCCTTGCGCGGGTCGTGCGCGTAGGAATTGCCGTCGAATACGTCGACCACGGAGAATTTGCCGACCTGCAAGGTCAGGCGCGACACGTCAACCTTGCTCGCGAGCTGAAGCTGGCCGCTGGCAAGCTCTTCCTGCTCGCCGCCGAAGCCGAAGGTCTGGCGCACGAACAGGCGAGAGGCGTTGAAGTGCGGATAGGGAAAGCCGGATTTTTGCGCTTCGCCGTTGGGAAAGCCGGCGGCGCCCGTCGTGTTGTTGAAGCCGAAACCCTGCAGCAGCTCGGGATTGAAATAGACCTCGCCGCCGTCCCACAGCCGCGCATTCAGATACAGCGAATTGCTCCATGTCTGCTGGAAATCCGGGGAGGGGAGCAGGCTGTTCGGTCCGGTATAGGGCGCGTGGAACGCGGGGTAGCCCTGCCCCAGCACGGTCGACTGGCCGTGAATCTCCCAGCGGCTAGACTCGGTGTCCGTCACATCCGACTTCGGGTTGTAGGTCGGCACGCCCGGCCAATCGATCTTGCGATTGAGGCCGATGCGCAGGCTCTGGAAATCCATCGACGACGAATACTGCGCGCCGGAGGGGAAGGTGATGTTGGCGTTGTCGAACTTGCTGTAGAGATATTCGAGCCGCGCGCTCCAGTGCGGCGCGAAGGCATATTCGACTCCGCCGCCGGCAGTCCAGCCGAACCGCGTGTGCAGTACCTTCTCTTCATTGCCGCCGGTCGGTGTCGAAAGAAAACGCTCGCCGGTGAAGGCCGCGCCGCCGGTTGCGTAAAACAGCCAGTTGCCGCTGGTGTAGCCGAGCCGGGCGCGCAGGCTTGCGACATAGTCCCAGCGCTCCTCCGTGCTCGACAGCACGGTCGCCGCCGATGACACGACGTGGTTGGACGGCAGATAGTTCGGAAACGAGATGTCGCCTTCGACGCCGAGCAGGAGCCCTGAGTTGAGGCGCCAGTTATAGCCCGCCTGCACGCCGCCGGTCGCGCCGGTGAACACGTGATTGTTGGTCGCGAGCGTGGGATCGGTCAGTGTCGCCGAGGACGTGCCGCGGGTGGCACCGAAATGCGCGCCGATATAGAGGCCGGTCCAATCGTAGACCGCCTTCAAGGCCGGTGCCTTCAGCGGCAGGTCGGCCGCACGGCCGGTGGCGGGAAGAGCCAGCACGCCCGAGGCAATTGCCGCGGCCGTCCGCAAATACCGGTGTCGGTGATTTCTCAACGTCAAAACGCACGCCCCCAAAAGCGAATGTGTCCCACCCGCCGCGATGTATCCCTGCCGATTCGCGGCGGCCCTGTCATCAGGCCTCGGTTGCTGCCGGGATCGAGCGAGATGACCTCGATCCGACCCGACTTCTTCCAAGCCCCTGAGCTTGTTGCGAACCTTATTGCGATTAATTCGCAATAGCAACTAGTGCGGATTGCCGCAGGTGATGGTTCGCACCTCGGTGTGACGGGACTGCAACAATTTCCCGGGCCCCAAAACGGATGACCCCGCCCGGGGGGACATCCGGGCGGGGTCGGGGGCACGACACGGGGTGGATGAGGCGCCCGTGTCGGACGCGGATCCACTTGAGATCGGCCTCAGGTACTCAAATCAGTAGCAGCTGCGAACGCGGCCGATGTACTGGCCGAAAGCGTTGTACTGGGCGACCCAGCCGCAGCGGTGATAGCCGTAGTAATAGGGGTCGTTGCTGGCGGCGATCGCGGAGCCGACGACGGCGGCGGTGGCAATGCCCAGGCCGACACCGACACCCCAGCCGAGCGGCTTGGCTTGCGCCTGCGAGGTGGTGGCCACGACGCTGCCGGTCAGGGTGAGCGCGGCGAGGGCAACAGCGAAAATCTTGGTCTTCATCGACATTGGAAACTCCATCCGGGTTGAGGCGGTCCGTTGTGGCCCGCGTGCCCAGTTGGACGGAGGCTCCCCGCGTCCGGTTCGAAACCGGCAAAAGCGGGGGTGGAATCCGGCTCTTTCCCGAACGATTCCAGGAGGATGGGAGCTAGCCGAGGGGGCCCTTGGCGAGCCTGTTCACGTCGAAGTTATCGACCTCGGCCAGCAGCTCGCAAAAGGCGCGGGCGCCCTGGTCGATCAGCTGCTCGCCCTTCGCGGCCACGGCCAGCGTCGCATTGCCGACCGCGCCGCTTGGGTTGAGGTCCTGCGCCTGCCAGGCGAACGGCGCCGGCCGCTGCGTCGACAGCCAGCGATATTGCTGCTCCATCGCGATGCTGCTCGCGGGAAAATCCGCGATCGCATCCATGCGCACCTGATCGGGATAGCGTGCCAGCATGATCGAGGTCTCGACCGCGCCGCCGTGGATGCCGTGGCGCACTTCATCAGCCGGGAACAATGTGTCAGCTCCCGACAGCCGCGACCACGACGTCGTCACCACAAAGAGTTTGTGATGCGCGCGCAGATCCTGCGCGACCAGCATCATGGCCGCGCTGTTGCCGCCATGGCTGGTGATGATGACGAGCTTCTTCACGCCGCGCCCGGCGACGTCCTCGCCGATCCCCGTCCATCTCTTCAGCGCAATGTCAGTCGGCAGCGTCTGCGTGCCCGGATAATCGAGATGCTCGGTGGAAATCCCGACCGTTTCAACGGGGAGGAACGTCGCCGGAATGTCCGCGGGCAAAAGCTCGCGCACGCGCGCCAGATAGGCGTCCGCGATCAGCACGTCGGTTGCGAGCGGCAGATGCGGGCCGTGCTGCTCGGTCGCCGCCAGCGGCAGCACCGCGATCCAGCGTGACGCGTCCGCTGGGCCGGTATCGGCCCAGTGGATCTCGGTCCAGTCGCGGGACGGCATCATCAAGTTTTCCTTGGAATTTTTCTTGGAGGTTTCTTTGCCCGAATTTGTCACGTAATTTGGGGTATCAGGGGACGCGGGCCCGGCCGGCTCGCGTCCCCGAACTTCTTGCGGTTTTATCGCGTTGGTTCGACATCGACCAGCCACGATCGACGGAGTCCCATCATGAGCCCCTCTCATCTGCGGCGAACGTTAACAGCGGGCTTGATGGCCGCTTTGGTTTCGATCGTCGCGGCGCGCGCCGAGACCCTGGACAAGGTCAGCTTCGGCACCAACTGGGTCGCCGAGGCCGAGCATGGCGGCTTCTTCCAGGCGGTCGCCGACGGCACCTACAAGAAATACGGCCTCGACGTCACCATCGTTCCCGGCGGGCCGAACGAGAACAACCGGATGCTGCTGATCGCCGGGAAGATCGATTTCTTCATGGCCGCGAACACGCTGATGTCGTTCGACGCGGTCGCCAACAACGTCCCGGTCGTCACCATCGCCGCGGTCTTCCAGAAGGATCCGCAGGTGATGCTGACGCAGCCCGACGCCAAGGTCGCCAAGATCGAGGACCTCAAGCCGCTGACGCTGTTCGTCTCCAAGGAAGGCATGACCAGCTATTTCCAGTGGCTGAAGTCCGAATACGGCTTCAGCGAGAAGAACGTCCGTCCGTATAATTTCAATCCGCAGCCTTTCATTGCCAATCCGAAGAGCGCGATGCAGGGCTACGTCACCTCCGAGCCCTTCGCGGTCGAGAAGGCTGCCGGCTTCAAGCCCAACGTTCTGCTGCTCGCCGATTACGGCTTCAACACCTATTCGACCCTGATCGAGACCCGCCGCGACGTGGTCGAGAAGAAGCCGGACCTGGTGCAGCGCTTCGTCGATGCCTCCATGGTCGGCTGGTACAATTACATCTACCGCGACAATTCCGCCGGCAACGCCATGATCAAGAAGCTCAATCCGGAGATGACCGACGAACTGCTCGCCTATTCCGTCGCCAAGATGAAGCAATACGGCATCGTCGATTCCGGCGACAGCTTGAAGGACGGCATCGGCGCCATGAGCGACGAGCGCTACACCTCCTTCTTCAACAAGATGGTGAAGGCGGGCGTGGTGAAGGCGGACCTCGATTTCCGCAAATCCTATACGCTGCGCTTCGTCAACAAAGGCGTCGGCGCCGAACTGCGCCCCGGCAAGCCGTAGCGCAAGGTCGATGTCGTCAGCCAAGACTTCGACGGGGGTCGAGACCGGCCTGACGGCCCTGGCCGTCAGCCTGCGCGGCGTGACCAAGACCTATGACAACGGCATCATGGCGCTCGGCCCGCTCGATCTTGCCGTGCGCAAGGGCGAGTTCATCTCGCTGCTGGGTCCGTCCGGTTGCGGCAAGTCGACCGCGCTGCGGCTGATCGCGGAGCTCAGCGCGCCGTCGTCGGGAATCGTGAGGCTGGGGCGTCACGAGGGCGTACCGCAGCCGGGCCACGGCATCGGCTTCGTGTTTCAGGAACCGACCCTGATGCCCTGGACCAGCGTACGCGAGAACGTGCGATTGCCGCTGAGGCTCGCAGGCGTGGCGAAGGCGGACGCGCGCGCGCGTGCCGATGTGGCGCTCGCCAGCGTCGGGCTTGCCGATTTCGCCGACGCGTTTCCGCGCGAACTCTCCGGCGGGATGAAGATGCGGGTGTCGCTGGCGCGCGCGCTCGTCACCGATCCCGACATCCTGCTGATGGATGAGCCGTTCGCCGCGCTCGACGAGATCACGCGCTTCCGCCTCAACAACGATTTGCTCGCGCTGTGGCGCAGCCTTGGCAAGACCGTCATCTTCGTGACCCATTCGGTGTTCGAATCCGTCTACCTGTCGCAGCGCGTGGTGGTCATGACGGCGCGGCCCGGCCGCATCCAGGCCGACATCCGCATCGAGACGGTCGAGCCGCGCGGCGAGGAATTTCGCACCTCGGCCGCCTATTCCGACTATTGCCGGCGGGTGTCGGCCGCGCTGGCGCCGTCCTATTCGGGGCAACTGGTGCTATGAACGCGCAAGCGACCGTCACCCCGAAACCGCCCGGCGCACGACGCGCGATCCGCTTCGTGCTCCCCGTCATGGTGTTCGCGGCGGGGCTTCTTGCCTGGGAACTCGTGGTCCGCATCAAGGAGATCCCGCCTTACGTGCTGCCGGCGCCCTCGATCATCTTCCTGACGCTGATCAAGGACTGGGCGGTGTTGTCACAATCGCTCGGCGCCACGCTCCTGACCACGCTTGAGGGTTTCGTCGCTGCCAGCATCGGCGGCGTCGCGCTGGCGCTGCTGTTCAACCAGTCGAAATGGGTGGAATATTCGCTATTCCCCTATGCCGTTGTTCTCCAGGTGACGCCGGTGATCGCGATCGCGCCGCTGCTCCTGATTTATCTGGAGCAGCAGACCGCGGTCGTCGTCTGCGCCTTCATCGTCGCCTTCTTCCCGGTGCTGTCCAACACCACGCTCGGGCTCAATTCGGTCGACCGCAATCTCGCCGGCCTGTTCCAGCTCTATGGCGCCTCGCCACAGCAGACCCTGCGCTTTCTCAAGCTGCCGGCGGCGCTGCCCTACATTCTCGGCGGCCTGCGCATTGCCGGCGGCCTGTCGCTGATCGGCGCGGTCGTGGCCGAGATCGCGGCGGGAACGGCCGGCGCGGGCTCCGGGCTCGCCTACAGGATCGCCGAATCCGGCTATCGATTGAACATACCCCGCATGTTCGCGGCGCTGCTGCTGTTATCGCTGGCCGGGATTGTCATCTATGGGGTGCTGGCGCTAGTTTCCCACCTCGTTTTACGGCGCTGGCATGAGAGCGCGCTTGGAAAGGAAAACTGATGACCACCGGTTCGATTTCGTCCGAAAAGATCGACCTTTTGATCTATGGGCCGGTGCGGCCGATCCTCGAGAACGGGTTTTCCGATCATTTCGTCGTGCACAAGGCCGAGACGCGCGGTGACCTCGAGCGGCTGACGCCGGCGATCCGCGAAAAGATCCGCGGCGTGGCGGTGACCTATCACACGGTGCGCGCCGACAAGGATTCGCTGTCGCAATTGCCGAAGATCGAGATGGTGGCGAGCTTCGGTGTCGGCTACGACCACATCGACGCCAAATACGCGGCCGAGCACAGCATCATCGTCACCAACACGCCCGACGTGCTGACCGAGGAGGTCGCCGACGTTGCGATGGGCCTTCTGATCTCCACCGTGCGCGAGTTCATCAAGGCCGACCGTTACGTGCGTTCAGGCCTCTGGCAGACCCAGAACTATCCGCTCAGCGTCGGCTCGCTGCGCGACCGCAAGGTCGGCATCGTCGGCATGGGCCGGATCGGCCAGGCCATCGCGCGCCGGCTCGATGCCTCGCTGGTGCCGGTGGTCTATCACTCCCGCAATCCGTCGAAGGACGTCTCCTACAAGCACTACCCCGATTTGATCGAGATGGCGAAGGCGGTGGACACGCTGATGGTGATCGTGCCCGGCGGCGCCGCGACCGAAAAGATGATCAACGCCGAGGTGCTCAAGGCGCTCGGCCCGCGCGGCGTGCTGGTCAACGTGGCGCGCGGCTCTGTGGTCGACGAGGCGGCGCTGGTCCAGGCACTGAAGTCCGGCACCATTCTCGCCGCCGGTCTCGACGTGTTCGCGGCCGAGCCGACCGTGCCGGACGAGCTCAAGTCCATGCAGAACGTCGTGCTGCTGCCGCATATCGGCTCGGCCTCGGTGGTGACGCGCAACGCGATGGACCAACTCGTGGTCGACAACCTCAAGGCCTGGTTCGGCGGCAAGGCGCCGTTGACGCCGGTGGCGGAAACGCCGTTCAAGGGACGCTGATGAGAGTTCTTCGGGTCGTCGCACTGGCTATCGCGGCATGTATTGCCGCGATCAGCCTTGCTCGGACGAGCCCTGCATTGGCGCAGGATACGACGACCCTGAAGAAGGAGATGCCCGGGCAGTGGGAGCTCTCGACCACCGAGCGCAGCAAGACCTGTGTCGTCACGCTCAAGGCTGACGCCGCCGCACAAGGCTTCAAGCTCGAACTGGAGCCGGCCTGCAAGGCCACGCTGCCTTTCACCAAGGACATCGTCGCCTGGAGCGTCAGGGGTCTCGACATCGTCCGTTTGCAGGATGCAACCGGTGAAGCCGTGATCGACTTCACCGAGGTCGAGGCCGGCATCTTCGAAGGCCTGCGCCAGGGCGAGGGCGTCTACATCCTGCAGGATCTTGCCGCCGCACGGTCGATGGCCAAGTCGATGGACCAGATGATCGGGGACTGGGCGATGGTGCGCGGCAACGGCCAGCCGGTGTGCGGGCTGACGCTGACCAACACGGAAGCCGGCCAGGACAATTTCCAGGTCTTCCTCAAGCCGAAATGCGATGCGGCCATCGCACAGTTCAATCCGACGCAATGGCGGCTCGAACGCGGCCAGATCATCCTGCTGTCGAAGTCCGGCGATGTCTGGCAGTTCGAGGCCGACGACAACGCGCAGTGGCGGCGCGTCCCCGACACCGCCGATCCCCTGATCATGCTGCGTCAGTAGGCGCCGCGAGCGTGCTCGGCCTGCCACGGTTCGCCCGGCAATGCAGAGCATCGTCCGGAGACGCGCGCTTTGGCGGGCTCCTCACCATGAGGGTCTGATATCTCGCCGCGAAACGCGACCTCATCCTGAGGGCCCCGCCGGAGGCGGGCGTCTCGAAGGATGGCCGCAGGTTATGTCGTCGGCTCGGCACATGTGAAGTGGGTTACAGCGTCGGCAGGAAAATCAGGGCAGGATCGGGACCGCAGGGCGACCGCGCGCGAGGGAACCGGGAGGAAGGCTCCTTCCGTTAGCGATGCGGGAAGTCCGGCAAGGAGTTTTGCATGAGCAGGCGCGTCCTCGCGATCGGCATCGAACCGGGCAATGCGGACTACAGCGCGTTCCCGCAAGTCACGCCCGAGCTCGTGCGCACCTACATCGATGCGCAATTGCTGCGCCTGCGCGATCTCGGCTACGAGGTCACGAGTTGCCTGATCGATCTCGACGCCACGGCGGAAGCCGGAGTCACGGCGGCGCTGCGCGACGAGAGCTTCGGCTGCATCCTGATCGGCGCGGGTCTGCGTGAGCCGAGGGAGCGCCTGCTGCTATTCGAGAAGGTGCTCAACCTCGTCCATCGCCTGGCGCCGAATGCGGCGATCTGCTTCAACACCTCGCCCGCCGACACCGCCGAAGCCGTGCAGCGCTGGATCTACACGTGATGGAGCACGGCGTTCACATCCTTGCAGCGACAGCGTTGGTTCCCGAAAACAGGATTGAAACGACTTGGCGTCCGTGCAATTGTAGCGTGTATCACGACGGGATATTGAGCGTCGCGACATCCGAATTGACATAAGCGGTTTTTGCTTTCGGTCGCCGAAGCGCCGGAAGCCTGATGAATTTCAAAAAGCGCGCGCTCCGCATGTGATGCGAGCACGTGTCTGGATGCGGGAGTAGTTTCCGTATGGTGCGCAAGAAGCCGGCGAGCGAAAAGGCTAGCGACACGAGTGCTAGCGACACAAGGGCTGGCGAGACAAAGGCTAATGCGGGCGATGTCAGGCGAGTCCTGACCAAGACCTCGATCGCGCCCGATCTGCTCGCCGTCATGGATGGCGGCCCGAAGAGGAAGACCGCAGCAAGAGCCGCTGCCGCGGAGCCTACGTTCAAGGTGATCATCGAATTCAACCGGAGTTTTCCGGGGGGAATCGGCGGCGCACGGCTTGTCTTGCTGTGGGCCTACAGCAAGGCGCGCGGGCTGGCGGACCCGGCGGTCCAGATGAAGCTTCTTCCCGCGTTCGGGCCCGCCGCATCCCGCTTCGATCCGTCGCTGATGGCCATGTTCGATCCGTCCGACGATATCGACATCGAGAAGTCGATGTGGACGGATAATTACGTTTTCGCAAGGCTGACCAGCAAGACGATCGGCACTCTCTCGGATTGCAAGCCGGCGGATGTGAGCAGTTCCCAATCGTCGGCAGCGGCTGAGAAGCCGATCGCGCTGATCTACAAGATCTGGCGAGATCACGAGATCAAGCGTTGCGTCTATGAGTCGGTGCGAACGATCAAGTGCGACGCGGCGTTCAATACCTTTCAAGCAGGCGGAAAGGGGATTGTCTGGGCGGTCGCCGATACCGGCATCGACGCAACTCATCCGCACTTCCAGTCGCTCGAAACCACCAAGCTTCCGGATGGGCTCCTGCACAAGGATTTTACGGAGCCGCATCCGAATGATCCCGATGCGTCCCAGGCCGCAGCTCTGACCGATCAGGACGGGCATGGCACACATGTCGCCGGCATCATCGCCGGGCTGACATGCCGCAAGCAGGACAACCTGCCCGGGATCGAGACGGCAATCGCGACAATAAGCATCAGGACGGAGGTCCGGGACAGCAAGGGGAATGTCAGCAAGGTCAATGTCGAGCATAAGAAGCCGATCGCGGGATTGGCGCGCGACTGCAAGCTCGTCAGTCTGAAAGTGCTTGCCGATGGTGAGTCGGGCGATCTCAGCAACCTGCTGGCCGCGCTCGGCTATATTCAGCGCTGCAACGACAACGGACGGAGCCTGAAGATTCACGGCGTGAATCTCAGCCTCGGCTATCCGTTCGATCCCGAATGGTTTGCGGCCGGGCAGAGCCCTCTTTGCGTCGAGGTCGACCGCCTTGTGCACTCGGGGGTCTGCGTGGTCGTCGCGGCCGGCAATGGTGGATACGGTGTCGTCAGCGGCTATTACGGGGCGGCCGAGCGCGCGGCGCACATGGGGACGATCGCGGATCCCGGCAATGCGAGCCTTGCGATCACGGTGGGATCGACCCATCGCGACATGCCCCACACGTTCGGTGTTTCGTTCTTCTCGGCCAAGGGCCCGACCTCGGACGGCCGGATGAAGCCCGATCTGGTCGCGCCGGGCGAGCGCATCGTCTCCTGCGCTTTGATGAAAGGCGCTGCCGCGAACGAGGCATTGTTTCGAGAGGATTCCGGGACCAGCATGGCCGCCCCCCACGTTTCGGGCGCGATCGCGGCCTTTCTGTCGGTCCGCAACGAGTTCCTCGGGCAGCCCGAACAGGTGAAGGACATCTTCGTCGCGGCTGCGACCAATATAAAGCGCCGGCCCGAATTCCAGGGGGCCGGCCTGCTCGATCTGCTGCGCGCTTTGCAATCCGTCTAGGGAGGACGCCCATGAGCAATGTTCCGTCGATTTGGCTGGAGTTTGACGAGAATGGTGCAATCGACGCGGGCATCGCAGCGCAGCTCACGGCATTGCTCGGCAAGCCGGGAATCGAGGACCTGGTGGTGATGTCCCACGGCTGGAAGAACGACAAGAACGATGCGACGAAGCTGTACGGGACCCTCTGGGCGAACGCCGCCGGCAATCTGCCGGCTGGCCGCGCGGACAAGATCGTCGTCGCCGGCGTGCTGTGGCCCGCCAAGGCGTTTCAGACCGACTTCGATGCCGCTGCGATCACGGATGTCGGCACGCCAGGCACGCTTTCCGCTTCCGGAGGCACTTCGGCTTCAGACCTGCCTCAGCAGGAGTTCGACGCGTTATTGGCGGACTTCGCCCGTTTCATGGGGCCGTCCGCGGCGCAGACCATCGCCGCCGCGCGCACCGCTGCCCAGCACTTGAACCCCGACGCCTCGCACGATCTTGCCAAGCAAGCCGCAGCAGCGGCCGGGGTAGATGCACACTCGCCCGACAAGGAACTTCGGGGCGATGCCACCCGTATAGCGCGCGCCGCCGCCGATCGTACCGAGGCACAGTTTCTGCTCGGCAGCCTTACCACGCCACCCGTGCTGAAGCTCGCGCCGAAGGTCGGCGGTGCCATGGGTCTCAGCAGTGCCGTGCATGGCTTTTTCACCGGCGCGCGCGCTGCTGTCGGCCGCTTCCTCAACCAGCTCACCTACTACGAGATGAAAAAGCGTGCCGGCGTCATCGGTGTCAGCCTGATCGACAAGGTTCTTGGAAAGCTCACGCCTTCGCATCCGATCAGGGTGCATCTGGTCGGCCACAGCTTTGGTGGGCGATTGGTCACGGCGGCCGCCAATCGCTGGGCTGCGGTGCCGAATCTGGAGCTGTTTTCGCTCACGATCCTGCAGGGTGCCTATTCCCACAATGCCATGTCTCATCAGGTCGCGGGAGCATTTCCGAACGTGGTCGGCAAGCCGACCGGGCCAATCGCGATCACGCACACCCACAACGACCTTGCGTGTACGCTCGCTTATGCGATCGCATCGCGTTTTTCGCGTGACACCACCCAAGGCGTCGGAGATGCGAGCGACGAGTTCGGCGCGATGGGTGCAAACGGGCCCCAGAAACTCGAGCCGGGCGCAAGCGAGCCCGACAACATCACCCAAGTGTTCGCGCCCAAGCGAGGCAAGGTCAACACGTTCCTGGCCGACGCATATATCCTCAAGACGAACCAAACGGACGCTCACAACAACGTCACCAATGCGGTCGTCGGGCAACTTCTTGCCAGTGTCATCCAGGCATGATCCTGCCGTGAGAAGCCTTGGCATTTTGCGTACGGTCATTCCGCGAAGGTAGGGTGTCTCATGCCAGCATCGCTGCGGGGCGTCATCCTTGATTTCGACGGGCCGGTCTTCGACGGCCGCGCCGCCAGCCAGAAGGCGCTGACAACAACTTTCGATCTGTATGAGCCGACGGTCGGACGGCCCGACATCGCGGTCAATACGTTGCCGCTTTACGGTCCCAATGCACTGATCGCGCTTGCCTACGCAGATATTCCCGCAGCTGCCGCGAAACTTACGGAAATCTGCGACTTCTATCGCAAGACGGTCAAAGCCTGCGAACGTCAGGGCAAGATCGTCAGCGGGGTTCAGACGCTTCTTCAGGATCTCAAGGGGCGTGACATCAAATGCGCGATACTCTCGTCGCGCGAGACGGCCGAACTGGTCGATCTGGTGACCCATTTCGGTCTGCACGGCGTCATCGACGAGATCTGGGGAAAAGATGCGCCGTCGGGCGCCAAGCCAAACCCCGAGGCGGTTCGGGCCCTGGCCGGAAAAATGAACGTCGCGCCGAATGAACTGGTCTACATCGGCGATTCCGATCGCGACTACGACGTCACCCAAGGCACCGGCGTCGCTTACTACCATGCCGCCTGGACCGGCGAGCCGAGCAGTCGCGCCTACACCGGCTGTCGTGCCTTGCTACGCAACGTCGCTGATCTCGAAGCTGTTCTGCGCGACACGCCCGCCCCACAGCTCGGGTCGCACCGGAACATGCCCTCGACCCTGAAGGGCGCCATCCGGGTCGATCGCCTGGTGTTCTATGCCGGCGCCGGAGTTTCCGTCCAATCCGGCATCGGCGGCTGGAATGATCACTACTTTCCGATCCTGCAACAGTTGAAAATGAGCCTGTGGGCGGGGCAAACGACGTACAGCCTGCCGCAATTGCTGCAACTGGTCGCCGCCGAATCGGCGCGCTCGCAAGACGTTTACGAGCGCTTCAAGCAGAGCTTTGCGAACCGCAAGCAAAAGCGGCCGAACGCCTATCATTATGCGATGATGCGGTCTGGTGCGTCGCGGATCTGGACCACCAATTATGATCAGTTGTTCGAAGCCGCATTGGCGAGCGGCAATTTCCCGCACTCCGTCGTGACGGACGACGGCACGCTGCTGGAGAATTTTGCCAACAGCCATCTGATCGTCAAGATGAACGGAGACTTCGAGCACTCCCGGTACGCCAACAATCTCGACTGGGATCTCGTTTTCCTGGAGGAGCAGTTCGATCTGGCCGAACGCCACCGCCGGGAGATATGGCGCCTGTTCGAGGACGATTACCGCAGCAGCTGCATGGTGTTCGTCGGCACCTCCTTCACCGACCCGGCCCTGCGCCGGCTTTTGTCCAGCGCCGCCAAGGCGGTGCCCCGTACCCGTTTCTGGCACCACCTTCTGGTGAAGGCGGCCGAGCATCCTGCCGACCGGATCGTCGAGGCCATGTATGTCGAGAATTTGAGACGCATGCGCATCGAGACGCACCTCTTCAAGGAGTATTCCGACATCGAACGCTGGGTGCGGCAGATCGCCGTGATCGCGAACAGGCCGATCGTCGGATTCGGCGGCACCGCCAAGCAGGAGGACGGTGTGCTGGTGCCGGATGGTGTCCTCGATGGCGGGACCATCACGACGTCCGACATCGGGACGCTCTGTGAACGGATGGGACGCGCCCTGGTGCGGCGCGACTTCCGGGTGACGTCCGGCCATGGCCCCGGCGTGGGCATTCCCGTGGTCGAGGCGGCCTTCGAGGAAAACCCGAGCGCCGCGCGATTCTACCTGCGCAAACGCGGCAGCAGCCAGTTCAGTCGCACCGCGCCGGCGGTGGTGGTGTCTGACGGAGATGCCGGTCGTCCCGACGGAGAGTTCGGTCGCATGCGGGAACGATTCGTCAGCGAGCTCGACGTGCTCGTCGTCATGGGCGGGCCGTCGCGCGAGGGAAAACCATCCGGGACGGAGACCGAGATCAACATGGCATTGGACCGGTCGATCCCAGTCGTCATTCTCAAGCAGGCCGGTGGAAGCGCCGCGCGGCGTAAAGCGGAGATGATGGGCAACCTCGGAGTGACGTATTCCGATCCGAAGGTCGCCAGCCTGGTCCGAAAGGTCAACGAGGAGCTCGATGCGGTCGCGCCCGGGGCATTGCCGGCCTATGTCGACACCACCCTCGTCGATCAGATCGAGGATCTGATCGCGGTCTCGATCGGCAGCGAGGGACGTCGCGCCGGCGATGACGACGGCGTTGCCGACCAGCGGAGATGGTGATGTCCGAGCCGGCGCGGAGCGATCTTGCGAGCGTCATCGCCGATCTCAAGGACTGGTTTCGCGCCTATTCCGTCCACCCGGCCTGCGTCGACGTCGCCTTCATCGGAAACACCAGCGGGCAATATCCATCGACGCCCGGATTGATGGTGGATTTCGACGCTTTTGTTTTCGTCGCGGCGATGAATGACGCGGCCGGCCAACCCCTGGCCGGGCTGCGTGAGCAATGGACCGGCATCTGCAACGCGCGAGGGATTGATTTCGAGCTGCGCATCGTCGAAGGACCCTACAAGCCGCCGGTCGCTGTTCTGCACCGGCCGGTCGTCGTGGTTCATCTCGGCGTCTTCACCGAGCAGCTCTATCTCGCCGCGCCGCCGCTCAAGCGCTGGGCGTGGCGAAAATACATCTGCGAGCGCGAGCCGGGACGTTTGGCCCGCATGGCACCGTCACAACCGACGCTTGCCGAGTTCGTCACCGGCCCCAAGGGCCTGCGCGAGCGATGCGCGGCGATCGAGGCCGGCTCCGTGACGATGACGGAATGGCTGCTGCCCGGCCTGCAAACCAGATCCTTCGTCGTCACGCAGGATGACGCCAACTTCGCCGAATGCTGCTTTGCCTATGCCGCCAATACGGCGCGAAATCACGCCCGGACGCTTGGCCTGGCCGAAGCCGATCAGCTTGCAAATTCCGAGTTCTTCCCCTGGTACGCCGAAGCGGTCTTTCGCTGTCCCGAGCTTGTCGATCTGATGAACGACAAGGCCGCCTGCCGGGATCGAGGCTTCGTCGTGGAGATCGCGCACGCGCGCAGCCTCGCCATCCGCTACATGAGGGCGTTGCAGCAGCATCTGACCCGAGGCGGCTAGCGGACATCTTCCGTCGGGCAGGGGCGGCTCCGCCGGCCATCGGCGATTGTTCTGGTTCGCCTGATCCGCCGCGGCTATGGTGGCCGCGGTGGACAGGAGGGTTGCGGATGCTTCGAGGATTTGGAATCGCGGCATGCCTGGCGGTAGCGATGGCGATGCCGGTGCATGAGGCGGTCGCCCAGGATGCCGTGGGCGGCGCCATCATCGGCGGTGTCGGCGGAGCGATCGTCGGCGGCGTGCTGGGCGGCGGCCGCGGCGCCGCAATCGGTGCCGTCGTCGGTGCCGGCACGGGCGCGGCAATCGCCTCCGAGGGCGAGCGCCGCCGCTCCGGCTATTACGCCTATCAGCGCGGCTGCTACATGCAGCGTCCCGACGGCCGCTATGTCCCGGTCGATCCGCGGTATTGCTACTGAGGCCCGGACGAGGCGCGCGCGCTTCAGCTTTTCGCCGCCGGCTCCGGCATGATCTGGAGCAGCGGCTCCGGCCGGATCGAAATCTGGCCGGCGAACGGCCGGTCATGCGCGGCGATCAGCAGGACCGAGGTGGCGACGCCGGTCGCGAACAGGCCCATCGCAATCGCCGATCCCAGGCGGTTGTCGCAATGAACGAGGCCGATCACCAGCAGCGCGCAGGCCGCCTGGAGATACAGGCACCACCATTTGACCGGATTCACGGCGGCGAGGCTGACGATGATCCGCTGCCGCCGCGCATCCAGCGCCTGCTCCAGCGTGGCGATGAGCTCGCGCTGCACATTCGCCTGACCCGTACCCTGCGGCGTCATCGTGACGACGAGCTGCAGGGCTTCGGCGAGCGGCGGCGGCGTCACCTTCAGCGACACCTCCTGATGCGCCATCATCGGCCATTCCAGCGCGACGGCCTGTTCGACATAGGCGCGCACCAGGCCGCGCAGCTTCGTTTCCTGCTCCGCCGGCAGGCCGGCGGCCAGCAGCACGGTGCCTCGCAGGGCGCTGGCCTCGCGGCTGACCGCGGCGCCGGCGCGGTCACCGTCGCCCCAGACCTGCGCGGCGGTAAAGGCGACGAACAGGCCGAAGATGATACCGAGCACCGGCAGCATGCCCGGCGATATCGCTTTCAGCGATGTCGCGCGCTCACCCGTCGCGGCCAGCGCGACGGCTGCGAAGATGGCCGCGCCCAGAAGATAGGTGAAGCCGAAGATGACCAGCGCCATCAACGGCAGCGGCAGATTGTGCAGCCAGTCGCTCATGCTGTTCTTGTCATGTGATTCGACGATCTAGATCAACCGCATCCCGCGCAAGCTGGCGTGGCCGCTTCTGCCGACGATGATATGGTCATGCACGGCAATCCCCAGCGGCTTGGCGATGTCGATGATGGCCTTGGTCATCTGGATGTCGGCCTGCGAGGGCGAAGGATCGCCTGAGGGGTGGTTGTGCACCAGGATCAGCGCGGTTGCCGAAAGCTCGAGCGCGCGCTTGATCACCTCGCGCGGATAGACCGGGGTGTGGTCGACCGTGCCGGTCTGCTGCACCTCGTCGGCGATGAGCTGGTTGCGCTTGTCGAGGAAGAGCAGGCGAAACTGCTCCTTGTCGGCGAACGCCATGCTGGAGCGGCAATAGTCGATCACCTCGTTCCAGGACGACAGCGCGTTGCGGCTGTTGACCTCGCCCTTGGCGACGCGGTGCGCCGCCGCGGCGATCAGCTTGAGCTGGTGGATCGCGGATTCGCCGATGCCGTCAACCTCGCGCAAGCGCGCGACCGGCGCATGAACGACTTCCGCGAAGGAGCCGAAGGTCTTGATCAGCATCTTCGCCAGCGGCTTGGTGTCGCGCCGCGGCAGGGCCGGAAACAACGCCATCTCCAGCAATTCGTAGTCGCTGAGCGCGTCCGCACCGGCGCTGTAGAAGCGCTCGCGCAGCCGCTCGCGATGGCCGAGATAGTGCGGCGCGTCCTCAGGCTTGCTCTTGTCGTGGTCGGTTTTGGCGGGCATCGGCCGCCAGCATTGCCGGGGACTATCGTTTTTGCAACCGTCAATTGCGGGGGGCAAGTCTGGTTCACGTCCCGCCGGCGAGCCTTTGCAGGCTCACCCGATCTGTTTCTCGCCGTGCCGTTCCGACAGCGTGAAGATCTCGACGCCGGTGGCGGTCACGCCCACCGAATGCTCGAACTGCGCCGACAGCGAGCGGTCGCGGGTCACCGCGGTCCAGCCGTCGGACAGGATCTTCACATGCGGCTTGCCGAGATTGATCATCGGCTCGATGGTGAAGAACATGCCGGGCTTGAGCTGCACGCCTTCGCCGGGCCGGCCGATATGGATGATGTTCGGCTCGTCGTGGAACATGCGGCCGAGGCCGTGGCCGCAGAAATCGCGCACCACGCTCATGCCCTGCGGCTCGACAAAACTCTGGATGGCGTGGCCGATGTCGCCGGTGGTGGCGCCGGGCTTCACCGCGGCGATGCCGCGCATCATCGCTTCATACGTGACTTCGATCAGCCGCTCGGCCTTGCGCGCGATCGGGCCGATCGCATACATCCGGCTGGAATCGCCATACCAGCCGTCGACGATGAAGGTGACGTCGATATTGACGATGTCGCCCTCCTTCAGTGGACGGTCGCCGGGCATGCCGTGGCAGACCACGTGGTTGAGCGAGGTGCAGGTGGAGTAGCGGTAGCCGCGATACATCAGCGTCGCCGGATAGGCATTGTGGCTGAAGGCGAAGTCGCGGACGAACTGGTCGATGCGCTCGGTCGGCACGCCGGGCCCGACGATGTCGGTGAGCTCGTCGAGGCACTTCGCCACTAGCGCGCCGGCCTTGCGCATGCCGGCAAAGGCGCTCGGCCCATGCAGCTTGATCTGTCCGGTCTTGCGCAGGGAGGTATCGGAGGCTTCGACGTAGCTCATGCGGGGCTGGTCTCGATGTCGGCGGAAAGGCTTGAATTCAGGCCCCAATCTAATGATTGCGGGCTTTCGCGCAAGCCAAGGTTCGCCGCCCTGTGCCCGAAAGCGGGCTCAATTCGGGACTTCTACGGTGGTTTCCACCGGCAGTGCGCCGCCGCGGATGCGGATTTCGCGGACGGGATAGGGAACCCGGATGCCCTCGCGCTTGAAGGCGTCCCACAGCGCCAGCATGACGTCGCTCTTGACGCCGTCCATGCCGTCGGGATCGGCGATCCAGAAGGTCAGCGAGAACTTCATCCCGGCTTCCGCGAACTCGGTCAGGATGGAATTCGGCGGCTTGCCCTTCTGCGCGCGCGGATGGGCGGCGGCGGTCTCTGCGGCGAGCTTGCAGACCAGTCTGGGGTCGGCATCGTAATTGGTGCCGAAGGCGATCTTCACCAGCGTGTTCTTGTCGGTATAGGTCCAGTTGACGACCTTCTGCGTCACCAGATCCTCGTTCGGCACCAGGAATTCGCGGCCGTCGCCGGCGGCGACGGAAATATAACGCGTCTTCATCGCGCTGATCCGCCCGGTATTGTCGCCGATGGTGACGAGGTCGCCCGGCTTCACCGATTTGTCGGCGAGCAGGATGATCCCCGAGATGAAATTGGCGACGATCTTCTGCAGGCCGATGCCGATGCCCACGCCGACCGCGCCGGAGAACACCGCGAGTGCCGACAGGTCGATGCCGACCGCGCCGAGCGCAATGACAATCGCGATGGCCAGAAGTCCGATGCGGATGATCTTGACCAGCAGCACCTGCACCGACGGCGTCAGATCGGTGGTCGAATTGATCCGGCTCTCGGCGAAATTGCTGGCGATGTTGGTGAGCCAGAGTGCGATGAGCAGCAGCGCGCCGGCCTTGATCACGAGCAGGGGTGTCAGCCGCAGGCCGCCGAGCACGATCGCGACGGAATCGAGCAGGTCGACCGTCGCATCGAGCTGGCCGACGATGGAGAGCGCCGCGATGAACCACGCGGTGATCGACACCAGCTTGACGATGAAGGCGTTGCGCAGCACCGAGGTCAGCAGCCGGATCGCGAGCCAGGCGAAGCCGAGCTTGGCGGCGACCATCAGGAGATAGCTCCGGCTCGGCCAGGTCGCGTGGTACATCACCACGCGCGAGACGATCACGAGCAGGGTGAACACCGCGGTCGAGGCGCTGGAGACCATCACCCGGACGAAGTGCCGGAGCGGCAGCGGCCAGCGCATGGCCAGCGACGTAATGTCGACGCGGCTGCGAACGGCGGCTTCCGTGGCATAGGCGATGCCGACCGCGGCCAGAATGAGGCCGAATTGCAGGTAGAACCAGGGTGAGGAGATTTCGGCGCCGACGCTGCGCGCGGTGGTCTGCACGAACTCCATGAAGTCTTTGAGGTCCATGTCCATCGGTCTCGTCGGGGAAGCGGGCGGAAGGAATTGATTCGAGGGAGCCGCAGAATCCCACAAAGGCAGCGGCCCGGCCACCGATACACTGCTAAGTGAAGTGCGTTAAGGCCGCAAAATACGGGCAGATTGCCGCGCGCGGGAGAAAATGGGTTGGCGCGCCGGTGTGGCGACGATAAGGATGCAATTCCAGCGATTTTTACCCGGAAGGTGGATGGCTTCCCTCGACTCCGTCAGCATCGCCATATTGCTCGGCGCCGTCCTCGTCATGGCGGGCATCCTGTCGAGCCTGCTTGCACTGCGCTTCGGCGCGCCCTTGCTGCTCGTCTTCCTTGCGATCGGCATGCTCGCCGGTGATTCCGGTCCCGGGCAGGTCCAGTTCGACGACGTCCGCACCACCTATCTGGTCGGCTCGGTGGCGCTCGCCCTGATCCTGTTCGACGGCGGCCTGCGGACACGCTTTGCCAGCATCCGCACCGTGCTCGCGCCGTCCGTGGTGCTGGCGACGGTCGGCGTGCTCCTGACCGCGCTGATCACGGCCCCGTTCGCGAAATACGCGCTCGACCTCAACTGGACCGAGTCGCTGCTGGTCGGTGCCGTGGTGGCCTCGACCGATGCTGCCGCCGTGTTCCTGCTGGTGCACACCCAGGGCCTGCGCCTGCGCCCGCGCGTCGGCGCGACGCTGGAGGCTGAATCCGGCACCAACGACCCCTTCGCGATCTTCCTCACGCTCATGCTGGTCGAATACATCTCGCTGGGGTCGAGCTCGGCCGGGCATGTGGCGATGGAGTTCATCCAGGAGGCGGTGCTGGGCGCCATCGTCGGCTTTCTTGGCGGACGTCTCGTCGTCATCGCGCTCAACAAGGTCGCGCTGCCGCAAGGCCTGCATGCGCCGTTCGTGACCACGGCCGCGCTCGTGATCTTCGGCGGCTCGCAGATCATGCACGCCTCGGGATTCCTCGCGGTCTATCTCGCCGGCATCATCATCGGCAACCGGCCGACGCGCGCGCATAATTCGGTGGTGGCTTTCCTGGATGCGGCGACCTGGCTGGCGCAGATCGTGATGTTCGTGCTGCTCGGCCTGCTGGTGTCGCCGAGCCGGCTCGGCACCAGCGTGCTGCCGGCGGTCGGTGTCGCATTCGTGCTGATGCTGGTGGCGCGGCCGATCGCGGTGTTCGTGTGCCTTTCGCCGTTCCGCTTCAACTGGCGTGAAAAGATCTTCATCGCCTGGACCGGCCTGCGCGGCGCCGTCGCGATCTTCCTGGCGTCGATCCCGATGCTGGTCGGCCTGTCGAAAGCCTATCTCTATTTCGACGTGGCCTTCGTCGTCGTCATCATCTCACTGTTGCTGCAGGGCTGGACGCTGGCGCCCGCCGCGCGCAAGCTGCACGTCGCCTTGCCGCGCGCCGAGCGCGGCCCGCGGCGTGTCGAATTGGACTTGCCCGGCCAGCTCGAGCAGCAGCTCGTCGGCTATCCGGTCCGGCCCAAGAGCCTGTATTTCCGCCGCGGCCTGATCCCGTCCTGGTCCAAGCCGACGCTGGTGATCCGCAACGAGAACATCCTGACGCCGCTGGAGGCCGATCCGATCGCGCCCGGAGACTACATCTATCTGCTGGCGCCGCCGGAAAAGGCCGAGTCGCTCGACCGCTTCTTCGTCGATATGCAGCCGAGCTCGACACCCGATCCGCATCTGCTCGGCGACTTCATGGTCTCCGGCGAGCACACGCTCGCCGAGCTTGCCGAAATCTACGGCGTGAAAGTCGGCGAGGACGACGGCAAGCTGACGCTCGCCGACTATTTCGACGTCCATCTCGACCGCGCGCCGAAAGAGGGCGCTGAGCTTGCGCTGGACGAGATCGTGCTGGTCGCACGCAGCATCTCCGGCGGCCGCGTCAGCGTCGTCGGCCTCCGCCTGCCGGAGGAAGAAGAGACGCCGGCGCCGCTGTCTCGCACACAGGCCCTGCGGCGCAAGCTGGCGGATTTGTGGACCTCGGTAGCGGGGGTTTAGCGCCGTCTTCACCCTCCCCCTCCGGGGAGGGTAAGAGCCGCCAATGCGGCACGACTCACACCCCAGCCGGCACCACTTCCTTCCAATGCCGCGCGATCGCCGCGCGCGGCGCGATCCACGCTGCGCCGCTTCCGGTGATATGCGTGAGAATCCGCTCCAGCGCGCCGATACGGCCGGGGCGGCCGATCATGCGCAGATGCAGGCCGATCGACATCATCTTTGGCGCCGTCTCGCCCTCGCGGCGAAGCCATTCGAAGGCGTCGATGACGTAATCGGCGAAATCCGCGCCGTTGAAGCGCGAGGCGTTGTAATACTGCATGTCGTTGGTGTCGAAGGCGTAGGGCAGCACGAGGTGCTGCTTGCCGGAGATCTCTTTGTAATAGGGCAGGTCGTCATTATAGGCGTCGCTGTCGTAGAGGAAGCCGCCATCCTCGACCAGCAGGCGGCGCGTGTTCGGCGAGGTCGCCGAGCGCGTGTGCCAGCCGACCGGGCGTTGTCCGGTGACGCGTTCGATCGTCGCGACCGTCCTCGCAATGACTTCGCGTTCGTCCGCTTCATCCATCCCGGCGTGGCTCTGCCAGCGCCAGCCATGCGCGGAGACTTCGTGGCCGCGCGCGACGGCGTCGCGCGCCAGCTCCGGCAAGCGCTCGACCGCACGGCCGCAGGAGCTCACGGTGACCTTGACCCCGTGCGCGTCGAACAGGTCCATGATGCGCCACCACGCGGCACGCGTGCCGTATTCGAAATGGCTGTCGATGCAGGAATCCGGGCCGTCGAGCCGATGCACGACCTCGTAGATCGCCTCGTTGCCGGCGTCGCCGTCGTTGACGGAGAACTCCGATCCCTCCTCGAAATTCACCACCAGCGACACCGCGACGCGCGCGCCGTTCGGCCAGCGCGGATTCGGCGGCGTGCCGCGGTATCCGGCGAAGTCGCGTCGTGAGAGAGGATGCTCTGCTTCGCTCATGGGATCAGTCCGAGGTTCCGGCCATGCGGTGCAGGCCGACGACGCGGTCGCTGACGACCAGCAGGATCACTGTGCCCGCGAGGATGAGGGTGGACAGCGCCGCCAGCGTCGGGTCGGGCGCCTCCTCGATATATTGCAGCATCCGGATCGGCAGCGTCTTGGTGCGGACGTCGGCGAGGAAGATCGACACCGGATAGTTGTCGAACGAGGCCAGGAAAGAGAAGATTCCCGCGATCAGGAATGACGGCGCCAGCGCCGGCACCATCACCCGCAGCACGCTGCCGGGATAGGTGCAGCCGAGCGTGCGCGCCGCCTCGATCAGCGTGAAGTCGAACCGCGCAAGCCCCGCGATCATGGTGCGGGCGACGTAAGGCAGCGTGATGACGAGATGAGCCACCAGCAGCGTCGCCCAGGGTGCGGTGAACCCGACGGCGCGAAAGCCCTGCAGCAGCGCGATGCCGAGCACGAGGCCCGGCATCATCAGCGGCGACACCAGCGCGGTCGCGAAGATGCCGGCGCCCGGCAGCTTTCCCCGTGCGATCGCGATCGCCGCGAGCGTGCCGCAGACCAGCGAGATCGCCGTCGAGAACAGCGCGATCTGCAGCGACAGCAGCAGCGACGGCCAGAAGCCGTCGAGCCGCGCGATCCGACCATACCATCGCGTCGATGCGCCCGTCAGCGGCAAATCAAATACCGGCGTCGGCGAGAAGCTCGCGGCGGCGATGACCAGCAGCGGGACGACCAGGAACAGCGCCAGCCCGATCGCCATCACCCAGCAGACGATGATTGCGGTTCGCGTCATCATTTCGGCTCCCGCGACAGGCGCGCGCTCAGCGCGACGATTGCGATCGCGATCGCCAGCAGCACGACGCCCGCCGCAGCGCCGAAGCCGGGTTCACGCGCCAGCAGATAGGCTTTTGCGATCGTGGTCGCGAGCGTCGGGTATTTCTCGCCGATCAGCAGCGTCGGCACCACATAGGCGGAGACCGAGAGCGAGAACACCAGCGCCACGCCCGCGATGATGCCGGGCAAGGTCAGCGGCAGGATCACGCGAAAGAACGTCACGACCGGCGAGGCGCCGAGCGTGGAGGCTGCTTCCGCATAACGCGGATCGAGCTGTGCGACGATCGCGTAGATCGGCAGGATCATGAAGGGCAGGAAGATGTTGACGGCGCCGACGATCAGCGCGGTTTCGGTGAAGATCATCCGGATCGGGTCTTCGATGATGCCGAGCGCCATCAGCGTCTCGTTGACGATGCCGTCGCTGCGCAGCAGGATCGTCCAGGCAAAGGCCTTGACGATGACGCTGGCCGCGAGCGGCAGGAACAGCGTCGCCAGCAGCACCGAGCGCAAAGGCCCGCGGGCGCGCGCCAGCGCGAAGGCGGCGGGGTAGCTGATCAGGAAGGCGATCAGCGTGGTCAAAAGGCCGAGCCGCAACGAATTCCAGATCACGCCGAGATAATAGGGCGTGCCGAGCAGGCGCTTGTAATGCGCAAAGGTCAGCCCGTTGGCGTCGACGATGCTGACGCCCAGCAGCAGCACCAGCGGCAGCGCGAACACGCCGGCGATGATGACGAAGGACGGCAGCACGAATCCAACTGCGGCGAGCCGCTCGCGGTCAACCGCGGGCGCCGACACCGGCGCGGGAAGGGCCGCCTCGGTCATGCCTGCGCCTCCATCGGAAACGCGAAGGTCTCGGCCACAGGCCAGCTCAGGCGAATCTCGTCATGCAGGCGCGGGATCGCGCCGTCACGCCCCGAGAGCTCGGCAAGCAGGCTTTCGCCGGCGCCGGCATCGACCTCGACCAGCGTACGCGAGCCCTGGAACACCACGGAGCGAACGCGCCCCGCCGCGGAGTTGGCTTCGCCCTGTTCGCCCAAGCGAAGCTGCCCGGGGCGCGCAGCGACGATGACGGGGGAGCCTGCCTGGAAATTGCCGAGCGCCGACAGGCGGCCGACCCTGGTCTCGACATCGACTTTGCCGTTGCCTGCCGCCAGGACGGTGCCCGCAATCCGCGTCGACAGCCCGACGAAGTTGAGCGCGAACAGGCTCGCGGGCCGCAAATACAGTTCGCGCGGCTCGGCGAGCTGCTCGATCCGCCCCTTGTTCATGACGGCGACGCGGTCGGACATGGTCAGCGCCTCGTCCTGATCGTGGGTCACGAAGATCGCGGTTGCCTTCACGTCCTGGAGCAGGCGGCGCAGCTCGACCTGCATTTCCTCGCGCAGCTTGCGATCGAGCGCGGAGAGTGCCTCGTCGAACAGCAGCACATCAGGCTCGACCGCGATGGCGCGCGCCAGCGCCACGCGCTGCTGCTGCCCGCCCGACAGCGCCGAGATGCGCCGTCCGGAGAGATGGCCGAGCTTGACCAGCGCCAGCGCGCGCTCGACCGCGATGTCGATCTCGCGCCTGGCCATGCCGCGCACTTTCAATCCGAACGCGACATTGCCGGCGACGGTGAGATGCGGAAACAGCGCGTAACTCTGGAACACCACGCCGACATTGCGCTTGTGCGGCGGCACGTTGGTGATGTCTCGCCCGGCGAGCTCGACCTTGCCGGTGTCGGGCTGTACGAGGCCGGCGATAGCGCGCAGCAGCGTGGTCTTGCCGCAGCCGGAGGGGCCGAGCAGCGTCACCAGCTCGCCGCGCCGGATGGTGAGGTCGATGTGGTCCAGAACCGTCGTCGGCCCGTAGCGCTTGGAGACGCCGCGGACGACGAGATGCGGGCTGCTCTCGCTCATGTCATCTCCTTGCTCCAGCGGTCGACCCACGCGGCGCGGTTCTTGGCGACGAACGCCCAGTCAGGCGCGAACAGCGAGGCGGGATCCGGGAAGCCGGCCGGCGTCGGCGTGCCCTTGTTGGTTGGCGCGACGAAGGCCTTGTCGGCGAGGATGGTCTGTGCCTCCGGGCTCAGGAAGAAGTCGATCACGGCATCGGCGAGATCGCCGGCCGGTGCGCCAGCCACCTTGGCAATGCCTGAGGGCATGGCAAAGCCGCCATCCTGTGGCACGGCGAGATCGACCGGCGAGCCTTCCGCCTTGCGGATCAGTGTGTAGGCGGAAAACTGTCCGCCGATCATCCAGGCCTCGCCCTGCTCCATCAGATTGATGGCCTGCGGCGCGTTGGTATAGACGTTGAGCAGGTTCGCCTTCAGCTCCTTCACCTTCTTGAAGGCGGCGTCGATCTCGTATTGCGCGTCCTTGTAGGGCTTGCCGGTTTCAAGACGCGCGGCCGCGAGCAGAGTCCAGAACCCTTCGGTGTTCGACAGCGACGGCACGATCACCCTCGAGGCATATTTCGCGTCCCACAGGTCCGACCATTTGGCGGGCGCCGTCTTCATGCGCTTGGTCGAGTAGGCGATGCCGGCCCAGGGCCGCTGGTAGTTCGCCCACATGCCGTCCTGATGCACCGAGCCGTCCACGAGCTTGCCGAGATTGGCGATCGACGAGGCCGACATCTTCGTGATCAGGCCGTCGCTGGCTGCCGGCAGCATCACCGGATCGTCCATGATGACCACGGAGATTTTCGGCGCGGCTTTGTCGGCCTGCATCTTCTGGAGATTGGTCAGCGAGTTGGTGCCCTCGTAGAGCACCTTGCAGTCGAGCTTCTTCTCCAGCACCGGAAACAGATCGGCGTTGAAATACTTTGCGGCGCCTGCGGGGCCGCCGATGACGATTTCCTTGGGCGCGGCGCGCAGCCGCGCTGGAGCTGCGATGATCGCGGCAAGGGCCGCGCCGGACTTCAAAACACTGCGTCGGGAGGGGGGGTGCATGGGCATGTCCCGTTTGTTGCGCGTAAAGCTTGCTCCGAGACAGCAGCAAGCACCATGCCAAATGTGCACATTTTTGAGTTCTATAATGAAATCAATGGTCTGAATCCAGGCATGGATTGCCGCCTGCACAGCGGCGCGACAAATGTGCACATTTTTTGGAGGTGACGCTGCGCATCCTTTGGGCCTAGCTATCGCCATGGCGACGCAGCGCAGGCGAGACGGCAAGGCAAACGGCAAGGCCAATCCGGCCGAGGACGAGGCGGTCTATCAGGCTATCCTGCACGCGCTCCTGGAGGGCAAGCTGAAGGCGGGCGTGAAGCTCGCCGAGCCGCCGCTTGCCGACATTTTTGGCGTCTCGCGTGAGCGCATCCGCAAGGTGCTGCACCGGCTGGGTGCGGAGCGGCGGCTGGAGATGATCCCCAATCGCGGCGCCCGCGTGCCACGCCCGACGCTCGACGACGTCCGCAGCGTCTACGAGGCGCACCGCGTGCTCGAAGCCGGCGTGCTGACGCAGCTCGTGCGCCATATCGACGACGCCTTGATCGACAGGCTGACCGCACATCTTGCCGAGGAACGCGCCGCCGCCACGCGCGGCGACCGCGCTGCCTCGGTGCGGCTGTCGGGCGCATTCCACGTCCATCTGGTCGAGGCGCTCGGCAATGCGGAGCTCACGCGCTTCCTCGCCGACCTGCTCAGCCGCTCCTCGGTGATGGTCTCGGTCTATGAGCCCGCCACCGATTCGATCTGCGCGGTGGACGAGCACGGCGCCATCGTCGAAGCGCTGCGCGCCCGCGATGTGGCCCGCGCCATCGCGGTGTCGCGCGAGCATTTCTTGCATGTGGAGAGCCGGCTGCATCTCGACGACGATGCGGCGCCAACGAGCGAGGATTTGGAAAGCGTATTCAGTGCAGTCAAGCCGAAGCGGCGGAAGCGCTGAACTCTCCACACGTCATTGCGATCGCAGCGAAGCAATCCAGTCTGCCGCCGCGAAAAGACTCTGGATTGCTTCACTGCGCTTCCAATGACGAGGATGGGCTACGGACCTTCTCACGTCAGCACCTTGACCCCGCCGAACGACGTCACGCGGCCCTGCTTCAGCATCACGATCTGCGTTGCGAGCTGGCGCAGCTCGGCGACGTCGTGGCTGACATAGACCATGGGGACGTTGGCCTCGTCCCGCAGCCGCACCAGATAGGGCAGGATCTCGAGCTTGCGGCCTTCGTCGAGCGCGCCGAGCGGCTCGTCGAGGAGCAAGAGGCGCGGTTTCGACAGCAGCGCGCGGCCGAGCGCGACGCGCTGGCGTTCGCCGCCGGAAAGTTTTCCGGGGCGGCGGCCCTGCAGCGCACCGATGTCGAGCAGGTCGATGACGCGCTTGTGCTGCGCTGGATCGGGCGCCAGGCGGTTCATCCGCCTTCCATAGTCGAGATTCTGCGCGACGTTGAGGTGCGGAAACAGCCGCGCATCCTGGAACACGTAGCCGATGCGGCGGCGCCAGGTCGGGACGTGGATGCCGGCCGCCGTATCGTCCACGGTCTCGCCGTCGATCACGATGGTGCCGCGGTCGGGCCGCAGCAGGCCGGCGATCATGTTGACCAGCGAGCTCTTGCCGGCGCCCGAAGCGCCGAACAGGCCGATGACACGGCCTTCGCTGGCGAAGGACGCGGACAGCGAGAATTCGCCGAGCTGCTTTTCGATGTCGACGCGCAGCATGGTCAGTTCCCGTGCAGGCGCTGCGTCGCGCGGCGGGCGAACCATTCGGCGGCAATCAGCGCGCCCAGCGCCAGGATCACCGAGACGATCACGAGCCGGCCCGCGGCGGCGTCGCCATCCGGGGTCTGGATCAGCGAATAGATTGCCGAGGAGATCGTCTGGGTCTCGCCGGGAATGTTGGAGACGAAGGTGATGGTCGCGCCGAACTCGCCGATCGCTTTCGCAAAGCCGAGCACCATGCCGGCGAGCACGCCGGGCAGCGCCAACGGCAGTGTCACCGTGAAGAACACCTTGAAAGGAGCCGCGCCAAGCGTCTCGGCAGCCTGCTCGAGCCGGCGGTCGACCGCCTCGATCGACAGCCGCATCGGGCGGACCAGCAGCGGAAACGACATCACGCCGCAGGCCAGCGCCGCGCCGGTCCAGCGGAATGCGAAGACGATGCCGAGATGATCGGCGAGGAAAGCGCCGACGAGGCCGCGGCGGCCAAACGTCAACAGCAGCAGATAACCGGTCACGACCGGCGGCAGCACCAGCGGCAGATGCACCAGTGCGTCGAGCACCGGCTTGCCCCAGAAATCGCGGCGCGCAAGCAGCCATGCCAGCGCAATGCCGAACGGCGTTGCCACCAGCGTCGCGATGACGGCGACCCTGAGCGAGAGCAGGATCGCCGTCCATTCGGCGGGAGAGATGTCGAGCATCAAGTCGTGAACATCAGGTCGCAAAAATCAGGTTGTCGGACTGACGAGGAATTTGAAACCATATTTTTCCAGAATGGTCTTGGCCGCGGTCGAGCGCAGGAAGGCGAGATAGTCGCTGGTCTCGCCCTTCGCGGTGGTGGTCGCGGCGACCGGATAGATGATCGCGGGGTGGGAATCCGCCGGGAAGGTGCCGACGATCTTAACGCCGGGCTCGACCTTGGCGTCGGTGGAATAGACGATGCCGAGCGCCGCCTCGCCGCGGGCCACCAGTGTCAGCGCGGCGCGCACGCTCTCGGCCATGGCGAATTTCGGCTCGGCGGCCTGCCAGGCACCGAGCTTCTCCAGCGCGGCCTTGGCGTATTTCCCAACGGGAACGGACTTGACGTCGCCGGTCGCGATCCTGCCGTCGCCGGCGAGTTTTGCGAGGTCGAAACCTTGCGCGATGGCGACGTTGTCGATCCCTGAATCCTTCGGCGCGATCAGCACGATGCTGTTGCCGAGCAGGTTGACGCGGCTCGGCTCGTCGATGGTCTTCTTGGAGGTCGCATAGTCCATCCAGTCGGTGTCGGCGGAGACGAATACGTCGGCCGGCGCGCCCTGCTCGATCTGCTTGGCGAGCACGGAGCTTGCGGCATAGCTGACGCTAAACTTGACGCCGGTCTTGGCGGTGTAGGCGGCGTCGACCTCGTCGAGCGCGTTCTTCATCGAGGCGGCCGCGAACACGGTGATGGTCTTGTCCTCGGCGGCGGCAGGCGAAAGGGCCGCGAGCAAGACGATGATGGCGGAAAAAAGCACGGAAAGGCGGGACATCGGGAGCGCTCCATGCGCGCATACGCGCGCCAATGGCGCACGCAAGACGGCGTTGGTTGAGTAAGGATTGCGACCGGCGGAAGCGCTGTTCCGACAAGCCCGACCGACTTACGGTCCGTCGGGATATCGCCGGGGAGACCATAACAGGCTGGCGGAACAGGTCAAAGCTGACCTTTGAGGTCAAAGCTGAGCTTTGAGGTCAAAGGAGACCTTTGGTCCCGCCCGGTCTACTCGCTGGGCAGGATCGCGATCGAGATCCCGGGATGCCGCGCGGCTTACGGCCCGGCGGCGGCAGGCAATCCTAGCGCATTTGGGGGTGCGAACCAGCCGTCGCCTTACGCACAAGCGTCGTCCTGGACACGCGAAGCGCTGATCCAGGACCCATAACCACAGGGATGTGTTTTACGAAGACGCGGAGTTACCACTTCGCCCAACAACTGCTCCCTGGAGCAATAGGTCCCCTGAGTTCACAAACGAGTGCAACACTCAAGAGAAGGCCTCTGCCGGGACGACAATGTTTACGGCTTCGCATCGCCCGCGCGCAGCACCACCTTGCAGGCCGCGGGCATCTGCGCCAGCGTCATCGGCGGCTTGGGTTTTGGCGGCTCCGGCGGCGGCTTGGGATGCAGCACCGCGTCGGAGAACCAATAGGCAAGATCGGCAGGCTTGCAGCCTTCGTCCGCGGATTGCGACGGCTGGCCCTCGCATTCGCCGGCGCCCGCCGGGCAGCGCATGCGGATGTGGAAGTGATAGTCGTGGCCCCACCAAGGCCGGATCTTCGACAGCCAGGAGCGGTCGCCCCTGGCCTCGCGGCACAGTGCCTTCTTGATCGCGGCATTGACGAAGATGCGCTGCACCGCGGGCTCCTGCGCCGCGTCGCGCAGCACCAGCACATGGCCCGGCGTGAAAACTTTCGGATCGATGTCGAGCCGGTCCTGCCGCACCATCATAACCGCCGACATCTCCTCGCGTTCCTCGCGCGAGAGCCGATGGTCCGGCATCGGCGTCAGCCAGATGTCGGCATCGAGGCCGATCTGGTGGCTGGCATGGCCGGACAGCGCCGGGCCGCCGCGCGGCTGGGCGATGTCGCCGACCAGGATGCCCGGCCATCCCGCGTCCTTGTGCGCCCTGGCCGCGAGCCGCTTGATCAGCGCGATCATCTGGGGGTGGCCGTAGCTGCGATTGCGCGACAGCCGCATCACCTGCCAATTGTCGCCGTTGACCGGCATCTGATCGGCGCCGCCGATGCAGCCCCTGGTGTAGGAGCCGATGACATGCGCCGGTCCCTTCGAGGGCAGCAGCTTTCGCGCGAACAGCTCCTTGGCGCCGATGGTGGGATCGTTGGGATTGGCAAGCGGCGGCAGCGGCTTCGGATTCATGCTGCCCTTGTCCTGGGCCAGCGCGTCGCCGGCGGCCAGGAGCGTCATGACGAGCAGCAGAGAGACAAGGCGGCGGGGACTCATGCTGACATCCTTATAGCCCAACCCCGCGTCAGGGTTAAGGATCCGGCCCTCGGCAATGCCAGGGCTATGCGAGTCCCCATGCGACCATCCCCATTTCCATGTCGATGTCCATCTCGTCATCCCAAAGTCGCATCCCTGCCGGCCGGTCTTTAAGTGCGCGATAACCCTGTTCCGCGTTGACCAAAATTCGTGCGCGCAGTGAGTAATGCGGACGGCCGGCATGCAATCCCTGGTGAATTCGGAAACGATTCAAAAGCACGCGCAATTTTGCGCCACATTCCTCTTCGATTGCGACGACGGGATGGTCTCGGCGCGCCCGCGGATGCCGGCCGCGCCTCGTAAAAAGGCAAAAAGGCCCGTGTTGAGGACGTTGCGCCCGGCCGCGGCGGCACCAGGATTACTTTTTTTTCAGACACTTGCTCCAAAACTTGCGGCCGCCGGGCGCGACTGGGACGAGTGAAGTTGAGTTTGGGGTCTCGAAAACCAAAAAAGCGAAAGCACAGCGTGTTTGCCAGGGCCGGCCAACGGCCACGCAAGCCGCGCTTCGCGCGCGCGCCTCATCTTCTGTCCGAACGCGACGAAGTTCTGCGCAGCCGCGCCGAGGCGGAAGCCGCGATCGCGGAAGCGCGCAAGGCCCATGAGCGCCTGCGCCAGGCCATCGAGATCCTGCCGCAAGGCATCGTGTTTCTCGATGCCGAGGGCCGCTACGTCCTCTGGAACAAGCAATATTCCGAGATCTACAGCAAGACCGCCGATCTGTTCGAAGAAGGCGCGCGTCTCGAAGACACGCTGCGCATCGGTGTCGCCCGCGGCGACTATCCGGAGGCTGCCGGCCACGAGGAAGAATGGATCGCCGAGCGGCTGCAAAAGCTCTATCAGCCCGGCGCGCGCCACGAGCAGAAGCTGGCGGACGGCCGCGTCATCCTGATCGACGAGCGGCTCACCGACGACGGCGGCGTGGTCGGCCTGCGCGTCGACATCACCGAATTGAAGCAGCGCGAGGCCTCGTTCCGCCTGCTGTTCGACGGCAATCCCGTCCCCATGATCGTCTGCGCCCTCGACGACGAGCGCATCCTCGGCGTCAACGACGCCGCGATCGCGCATTACGGCTACAGCCGCGCCGAGTTCGAGAAGCTGAAGATCCGCTCGCTGCAGGCCTTCGACAGCGAGCCGCCCTGGACGACCGATCCGACCGGCGAGGAGCAGGCCGGGCGTACCTGGAAGCACGTCAAGGCCGACGGCGCGCTGATCGACCTTGCGATCTATTCGCGCGAGCTGACCTATGCCGCGCGGCCCGCGGTGCTGCTGGCGCTGATGGACATCACCGAGCGCAAGCGCGCCGAGGCGCGGCTCGCCTTCATGGCCCAGCACGACGGGCTCACCGGCCTGCCCAACCGCAACCTCCTGCGCCAGCAGGTCGACGAGATGCTGCTGCACACGAGGCGCAGCTCCGACAGGGTTGCGCTGCTGATGCTCGGGCTCGACAATTTCAAGGCGGTCAACGACACGCTCGGGCATGCGGTCGGCGACAAGCTGCTGCGCGGTGTCGCCAAGCGGCTGCGTTCGACCTTGCGCGAGGACGACGCGCTGGCGCGGCTCAATTCCGATGAATTCGCCATCGTGCAGAGCGGTCTGACGCGTCCCGAGGACGCGGTGTTGCTGGCAAAGCGCCTGCTGGAGGCGATTGCCGATCCCTATCTGCTCGACGGCCATTCCGTGGTGATCGGCGCCTCCATCGGCATCGCGATGGCGCCCGGCGACGGCGATGATTCCGAAAAGCTGCTCAAGAGCGCCGACATGGCGCTGTCGCGCGCCAAGCTGGATGCGCGCGGCACGTTTGCGTTCTTCGAGGCCGCGCTCGATGCCAAGGCGCAGAGCCGCCGCAAGATCGAGGTCGAGCTGCGCGACGCGATCCAGAACGACGTGCTGCGGCCCTACTACCAGCCGCTGGTCGATCTTTCCAGCGGCCGCATCACCGGCTTCGAGGCGCTGGTGCGCTGGCCGCATGCCGAGCGCGGCATGGTCTCGCCGGCCGAGTTCATCCCGGTCGCCGAAGACACCGGGCTGATCAACCCGCTCGGCGGCCTGATGCTGCGCCGGGCCTGCCTCGACGCCGCGACCTGGCCGGACGACGTCCGCGTCGCCGTCAATCTGTCGCCGCTTCAGTTCCGCAGCGGCAATCTGCTTTCGGTGGTGACGGACGCGCTGAAGCATGCCGGCCTGCCGGCCCGGCGGCTCGAGCTCGAGATCACCGAGACGCTGCTCCTGGAGAAGAGCGCGCAGGTGCTGGCGACGCTGCATGCGCTGCGCGCGCTCGGCGTGCGCGTCTCCATGGACGATTTCGGCACCGGCTATTCCAGCCTCTCCTATCTGCGCAGCTTCCCGTTCGACAAGATCAAGATCGACCAGTCCTTCGTGCGCGATCTCGGCGCCAACCGCGAGGCCCAGGCGATCATCCGCTCCATCGTCAGCCTCGGCAAAGGGCTAGGCGTCACCATCACCGCCGAAGGCGTCGAGACCGAGTCTGAGCTGAGCTGCCTGCGCGCCGAAGGCTGCGACGAGGGCCAGGGCTTCCTGTTCAGCAAGGCCCGGCCCAACGCCGAGATCATCAGCCTGCTGGCGGCGCAGCGTGGCATCGAGGGGGACGACGAGGATGACGCGCTGGTGGCCTAGGGCGCGCGGATGTCGGCTTGCGTCTTGAGTTGCGCACGGTCGAAAGTTCAGTGACGGACAAGCGATACGGCCTTATGCCCCTCGGCAGCAGCGGTTTCATTGGACCGCACGAATACAAACCGGGATGCCACGGGGATCTGTGCGTCGGCGCTGCCATCCTGGCCGATGAGAATGAGTCCCGCTCCGCCATTGGCCACGTTCAGGATGACGGGGGCGCCCTGCCAGGTCCTGATCGGCTCCATTCCGATGATGAGAAATTCGCCGACCGGCTGGTCAAAATATTGAAGCCTCAGTTGTGGTCCGACTTCAGCCGCCGCCAGGCCGAAACCCAGCTGCTTGGCGCGCGCATAAATGTCCGCCAGCAACGCTGTATCGGTCTGAAAGCCAAGTTCAGCTGCCGAGACCGCAAAGAGCTCGACGCTTGTTTTCGTGGCGCTAAGGGTAAAGGTCGGTCGCGCGAGAATTTCGCCAGCCGAGTTTCCGATGCTGCAACCTGCCGCATCCAATGCGTTACTGAGAGCGAAGAAATTTGCGAACGTCCCGATTTTGACCGTCTTCCACGCGGGGACATCGACGGCGAATCTGATTGGGATTTGCGGCCTGTCAGAGGGAGCTTGCTTGAGCATCAGGTGATTCCGCAGGACATCTCGCGCCGAGCATTGAGCCAGGGCTTCGCTCGCGAACAGGAGCGTGCATGCGGTGCAGAGCATCACAATAATGAGAGTGCCACCATGGTGCCATCCCGGCGAATGACGCCGCACGGCATCGCAACTGACTTTCTCGCCAGCCGTTCGGCCCATAACGGACCTCTCTTGCGCGCATGCAGCGCGCTAAAAACAATTTTGAACGATCAATTCACTATGGTCGGCTCGGTTGACAGCGGAAAAGCTGTCGTTCCGGTGACTATAGAAATTGGTCCGGGAAAAGCCAAGATGGTTCATCGACGGAGGCGCCGGATGGCGAACTCGACATAGGTCAGCGTGGATGCACTTTCGCAACGGGTCGACGTCAGCGGTCCCCTGAAAGGATCATCCTGCCGACGTCCTCGTAATGCGTGTCGCGCGCCTGGATCTGCTGGGCGATGGCGTGCATGTCGCGAAAGCGCCGCTCGAACGGATTGCTGCGGAATACCGCGGTCGCGCCGGCCATGCGATAGGCGGTGTCGACCACGCGCGCTGATTGGTGGATGGTCCAGGTCGCGGCGAGCCTGACAGCGCTGCGATGCACCGCGCTGAACGCGCCGGTCGCAGACAGGTCTCGCCACATCGCGCTTGCGGTCGCATAGAGATACGCGCGCGCAGCGCGCAGATCGCCTTCGGTGCGGCCGATCATGCCCTGAACCGCCTGGTTGTCGCGCATGGCGCCTGCCGCCAGCGACTGATGCTTTCCACGCGCCAGTGCAATCGCGGCGTCCAGCGTGGCGCGCGCGACGCCGAGCGATACCGCGGCAAAGCCGAGGCTGAAGGTCGAGCCGGTGCCGATTTTGTAGAGCGGCCCCTTCTCGCGCAGCGCGGACGGCACGTCACGAAATGTTGTGAAGCGTTCGGGGACGAAGAGGTCGCTCACCTCGTAGGAATCGGTGCCGGTCCCGGCGAGCCCGATCGCCTGCCAGACGTCATGCAGGGTCGCGCTCGCGACCGGAAACAGGATGGTGCGCAGCTCCGGCGATCCGTCCGCATTCTTGCGCGGCGCTCCGTCGGAACCGACGATGCGGACATGCGCCCCGAGCCAGCTCGCCTGCCGCGAGCCCGAGGCGAAATCCCAGCGCGCCGTGACGCGATAGCCGCCCTCGACCGCACGCGCCTCGTGCGCCACCGCGCCCCAGGAGAGGATGCCGGGGGCTGCGTTGAAGATTTCATTCGCAGTGTCGTGGTCGAGTGAAGCCGCGATCATGGCGCAGACGCTGTTTTGGCCGAGACACCAGGCGGTCGACGCATCGGCCTTCGCGATCTCCTCCTGCATCTGCATGAAGATTTCGATGGGCGCCTCGGCGCCGCCCAGGCTCTGCGGCAGCAGCGCCCGGTAGAGCCCGTTGTCGATCAGCGCAGAGACGACGGCCGCCGTCAGCCGCCGGCTTCGCTCGATCTCATCCGCCTCGCCCGCAATCAGCGGTGCCAGTGCGCGGGCACGTTCGACCAGGCCAACTGCTGGAGTTGCGTTCATGCGCGTTTCCTCGCTCATTCTTGGTGTGAGCGGTAAGTGAGGCGATGGTGGTCTATCTGGCCGGAAGGATCAAGCTCACATCGTGGCGCCTGGCCCGTACCCCGTCCACTGACTATTCAGTGGAGCAATCGCTCCATGATGATCGTGCGTTCGTCACCATGATAGCTGTCGTGAACGGAGCTGAACCCAAGCCCGGCGTAGAATGTCTCGGCGGTGACCGAGGATGGAACGGTCAACGACGGGATGTTCCGCTCGCGCGCGGTACGCTCGATCTCGGCCATCAGCAGCTTGCCGATGCCGCGGGCCTGAACCTCGGGGGCGACGAAGACCGTGCGGACGACGCTTCCGTCGAGACTTGCGGTCGCAACGACGCGGCCGCGGAAGGTGGCGACGAAGACGGTGCGTTGTCCGATCAGCCGCCGCACGGCATCCGGGCTGAAGCTAAGCGCGATCCTTGCGATGATCTCGTTCGTATAGTCCTTCGCGTTGGTTTCCCGCAGCGCGCGCAAGATGACGGCGCTGATATCGGCGGCGTCGTCTTCAAGCGCAGGTCGGATCGTGTAGTCCATGATCAATCCGCTTGCTCAGCAGTCGCGCGGGTCCCGAGAGCTGCATTCATGTTTGCGTTTCCTCGCTCATTCTGCCGTGAGCGGTAAGAGAAGCGATGGTGATCTATTTGGTGGACAGGATCAAGGTGGTGCGGTCGTCATTGCGGGGGCGAGACGTCAGTGTCGAAACGCGGAATCTCACGCCGCAACCCGTTGCAGACCAAAACCGGCGGCGTAGACTGACCCGGACATGCCGCAGCACATTGGATACCTTTCTCTTCTGGTCCGCGACTACGATGAAGCCATCGCCTATTTCATCGGGCGGCTGGGCTTTGAGTTGGTTGAGGACACAGAACTCGGCAACGGCAAAAGGTGGGTCCTGGTTGCTCCATCGGGCTCCCTGGAGACCCGTATCCTCCTGGCGAAAGCGGTCACGGTGGAGCAAACGCAACGCATCGGCGATCAAACCGGCGGGCGGGTGTTCCTCTTCCTGCACACAGACGATTTCTGGCGCGACTACGAAGCCTACCGCTCAAGAGGCGTGGTGTTTCGGGAGGAGCCGCGCGTTGAGCCGTACGGAACCGTTGCGGTCTTTGACGATCTCTATGGAAATCGCTGGGATCTCTTGCAGCTGGCGCGATAGCTCGCTTGCAGGTCCATGGCAAGGTCCGGAGCGCCATCGCCGAATGCTCAGCCGTTCGGCAGCCACCATCCGAATATCGCAACGGCGAGGCACGCCACCAGGCAGATGGCCTGATGGCCCATTTCCATCCAGTACCGGACCGGCGCAGTGTCCCGCTGAAAAACCTGCCTCGACCAGTCCAGCAGCCAGACCACGATGTCAGGGCTGAAGGCCCTGATTTTCCTCTCGTTGTAGCCATCCCACAGCATGCGGCCGCAGTCGACGCACAGATAGATCGCGACGATTCGGGCGACGACCTCGCAAAGGAAAAACCGCATGTAGGCATCCGTTTCGTCGTAGCGCGTATCTGTCGGCGCGATACGACGGCCATTGCATTGGCGCGACCTGGTTTGGTGTAGCCGGGTTTGCCGTTGGTTCAATCGCAGCAACGATGCTTCTCAAGCCATTCGTTCCGCATCGTGATGGCAAGCCTCGATGTCTTCGTCTACGATCCGGTCGAGCTATCCGTGGAGCGACGCGATGCAGACGATTGGCCTGATTGGGGGCATGAGCTGGGAGAGCACCGCGCTCTACTACAAGCTCATCAACGAGCGCGTCCGCGACCGCATGGGCAAGCTGCATTCGGCTCCGTTGTTGATGTATTCCTACGACTTTCAGGAGATCAAGGAGATGCAATATGGCGGCCGCTGGGACGAGGCGGCGGCCAGCCTGTCGGAGATCGCGCGGCGTCTTGAAGGCGCCGGCGCGCGTGCGATCGTGCTGTGCACGAACACGATGCACAAACTGGCACCCGCCATCATGGCGAACGTCACCGTTCCCTTCATTCACATCGGCGACGCAACGGCAGAGCGCATTCGGTCGAAAGGCTATCGGCGGGTCGGGCTCCTTGGGACCAGGTTCACGATGGAGGAAGACTTCTACATCGACCGGCTGCGCGCGCATGATCTCGACGTCCTGGTTCCTCCCGCCGAGCCGCGGACCGACGTGAATCGCATCATCTACGACGAGCTGTGCCTCGGAATCGTCTCCGCTTCCTCCCGTGGCCGCTATCGGGACGTGATGGCTGCCCTCGTCGTCGCCGGCGCCGAGTGCATCATCCTCGGCTGCACCGAGATCACGATGCTGGTCGGGCAGGGCGACACGACAGTCGAGACGTTCGACACGACTGCGATCCACGCCGAGACGGCGGCTGATTTCGCGATCGGATGATGGATGTCTCGGTGGCGCGAGAGGTCCGTCATCTGAAGCGCGGAATTCGGCCGACGTCGGCGATCGGCCACATGCTGACACCCTCTACCCGTAATGATAGCATTCCTCTCATTAGCGCCTTGCGGGATTGTTCTCATAAAAGCACCCGCCAGAGCGTGAGAGGAGGCAGGTGCAATGAATTGGGGAGCTCTCAGCAAGCCCCGCGGTTGCCGGGGACTTTTCTTGCCTGTCCTTCTTGTCTCCGCACTCTGGACGTCCCTGGCCTGCGCACAGGACGTCCGAAGCTCGCCCAGCGAGGCAGGACCGGTCTTTTCGGAGAGCGGCCCCAATGCCGAGCTCTACGGCGCGGCGTCCGGCTATCCGGTCGGCACGCGGGGGACCACCACCCAGCTCGACAAGCTCGTCGGGGTCTACAGCCATTTCGGCGAGATCTTTCCCTCGCGCCCGATCGGTCGGGCGACGACGTCCTGGCACTTCAAGCGCGCGCCGGAGCCGGCGATCGCCTACAGTTTCGGTACGGAACGGTTGAGCATCGCGGATTACCTCAAACGCAACCCGGTGACGGGACTCCTGATCGCCAGGGACGACACGATCCTGTACGAGCACTATCAATACGCGCGGACCGACCACGACCGCTTTCTCTCGCAGTCCATGGCCAAGACGCTGGTGGCCATGCTGGTCGGGATCGCGGTCTCGGAGCGACGGATCAAGTCGATCGACGACCCGGTCTCGACCTACGTTTCCGGCCTTGCGGGAACGGAATATGGAAACACCTCCATCCGGGCCCTGCTGAACATGTCGTCGGGCGTCGAATTTTCCGAGGTCTATGACGGGCACGACGACATAGCCCGGCTTGGGCGAGCCTTGTTCGTTGAAGAGCCGAAAGATCCCGCCGTCGTCGTCGCACAATTCAATACAAGAACCGCACCGTCGGGGACCCGATGGCACTATGCCAGTGTGGAAACCGAGATCCTGGGCCTGGTCCTGCGCTCCGCGACGGGCACGCCGGTTGCCGACTATCTCCACGACCGGATCTGGGATGCTATCGGCACCGAAGCGGATGCCTCATGGGCGATCGACGGCAGCGGGCAGGAGATTGCCTTTTGCTGCTTCAACGCAGTCTTGCGCGACTATGCCCGCCTCGCACGGCTGCTCGCACATGACGGCGCCTGGGAAGGTCGTCAGTTGATCCCCCGGCAATGGCTGTTGGATGCCACGACCGTCAGACCAGGCGATAGTCATCTCGCTCCGCGAGTGGCAACACCCTATTTCGGCTACGGCTATCAGGTGTGGCTCCTCCCTGGCGAGCAGCGCAGATTTGCCCTGCTCGGCATCCGCGGTCAGGTCATCCTGGTCGATCCGGCCTCGAAGCTCGTCATGGTGCACACCGCCGTTCGCCAGAAGCCGTCCGAACCGGGAGCCCTCAGGGAGCCGCTTGCGTTGTGGTCCGCCGTGCTGGAACAGCTCGGGAAATGATCTGACAATGCCTTGGACCTCATGACCGCAAATTTGCTCGCTCTTCAGTGTGACGGGTTTGCTTTTTCTGGACATTCACGACACGACCATGTCGGCACGGACCGGTCTCGATCGCCGTTCGAGAGAAGTAAATTCTCGCGGGGCTCGCAAACACTTCGAATGGGGGCATAGCTGTTGATGGGGACCATGCGGAATGCATCGTGCCGAACAGGGCAGGCATACTCAGTCCTTTTCGTACTGGTCGCTTCGGCTTCTGTTGTGGCCCGGGACCGCGGTCGACGGCGGCGTGAGAAACGCGTCGAAGCGTTCTTGCACGATCGCGTAGCATTCGCACGACGCCTTCTCCAGGCCTGGACGATCCAGCACCTGAATCGTTCCCCGCCGATAGCTGATAAGACCCGCGGCCTGCATCGACTGCGCGGCAAGCGTCACGGATTTCCGGTTGGCACCGAGGATCTGAGATAGAAATTCGTGGGTGTAGGGAAGAGCTTCTCCCTCGGCCCTGTCGTGCATCATCAGGAGCCAGCGGCACATCCGCTCTTCCGTCGAATGCATCGCGTTGCATGCGACGGTCTGCTGGACCTGCGACAGCAGCGTTTCCGAATAGCTCACGAACAGATCGCGCACGTGCTCGCTGCTCTTGAATTCATGCTGCAACAGCTGGATGGGACAGCGGACCGTATGCCCCTCGAGTTGAACGATGCAACGGTTGAAGGAGACACGACTATACATGGCGGCGAACAGACCGAACGCGCCTTCGCGGCCGATATTCGCGGTCTCGATCGCCGCGCCATTTTCCAGCACGGTCAACAACGACAGCACGGAGCCTCGGGGAAAATAGGCGTGCTTGAGCAGGCCTCCCGCGTCGCAGACCATGTCGCCAAGCTTGAAATCGACGGGTTCCAGATGAGGATCTAACCGCCTGCGGCTGGCGGGCTCCAACGCGCCCAGCAGCCGATTGCTCCGCAGATCACGGTCCGTCTGCACCTTCGCCATGACAGCATGTCGTTCCGGTTCCGCTTCCTGCGCAATCCGGACAACGGGCATGTCGATGGGAGCGGGTAGGATCGGGATCATCACTTTTGTACTCATTCTGCGGGTGAGTCTGAGCAAAAGCGCTCACTTGCCGGTGTTGGATCACCGCGCTCGATTGAGATGGGTCGACCATCCGGTTCATCCTCAACGACAAGGACGACAGGCCGTGATGATGCTCGTCATTGATCTGAAGCGTCATCGACCCCGGTATCGTCCGTGGCTGGCTCATCCACCTCGCCAGACCAATGCTTCGCCATCCGCAGGCAAAGTTCCTTCAAATCCGGGTCGAGTGTTTCCTTGGCGAGTTGCATGAGGTCCGAAGCCAGGCGCAGGCACTCAAGCTCCAATTTACTATCGTTTTCCGAATCAGGCATGGTGTGCATCGACCTCCGAAACCGGAGGTGAGTGGTCGCACGCCGATGTTGCCGTTGTCGGTGGTCCAGACCACAGAGCCCAAGCCGTACGGGCAAGGACCGATTGGAACCCGGCAGGTGAGCAATTTTGCTCAGCTTCTCCGAAGAAAAGCGGCCACAGTTCCACCGGAGCGCATTGCGGGCTTCTGGCTTCATTGCCGGGCGCGACCGTGTTCGGAGCATCCGTTATGCATGAGGTTTTCATATCGGTCCCGGAGCCGATTGAAACTCCTTCCCGGCTCAGCCGGGACGAACTTGGCTATCGGCTGCGGCAACAGTCGCTGCTCGGCGAATTCGGTCGCACCGCCATGCAGACCCGCGACTTCCGGGAAATCCTGCAACGCGCCACCGAACTGTGCGCAATCGGATTGCAGTCTCCGTTCGCCAAGGTTCTGGAATATGAACCGGATGAAAAGCGTCTGATGGTGCGCGCGGGGGTCGGCTGGGCGCCGGGCACCATCGGTGCCGTCTCACTCGCCGCCGACGTTGGATCGCCGGCGGGCTACGCCTACCAGACCGGAATGACCGTCATTTCGAACCAACTGGAATCAGATGCCCGCTTCCGCACGCCCCGGCTGTTGGCGGACCACGGCATCAGGCGCGCCATCAACGTACTGATAGAAAAGGGCGGAGAAGGTAACGCCTTCTTCGGCGTGCTCGAAGTCGATAGTGCGGATCCCGGCCAGTTCGATCAGGACGACGCCAATTTTCTTGCCGGCTTTGCCGGCCTGCTCGGCATCGCAATCGAACGTCAGCAGGCCGACGCCAGACTTCAAGAGGCGCTCAAGCACCAGGCTTTGCTGACCCGGGAGATGAGCCACCGTGTCAAGAACAGCCTCACGTCAGTCGTGGGCCTGCTCCGAGTCCAGGCGCGCAGCGCGCCATCCAAGGACGTCAAAAATGCGCTCGAAGATGCCAGCTTGCGGGTCTCCACCATAGCCGAGGTGCACGATCATCTTTGGCGCAGTTCGCACATCGGCTATGTCGAACTTGCGGACTTCATGACCGAACTCTGCAAGAAGCTGCGGGGCAACATCGAAAGGCACACGCTGCACTGCCACGCCGATCCAATGCTGCTCGCGGCCGATCACGCAATTCCCCTGGGGCTTTTAATCAACGAACTGGTCACCAACGCGGTCAAATACGCTTATCCGGAAGGAGGCGGCGACATCGAAGTCTCGGCCCGGGACATAAATGGATATTTACACGTCGAAGTCTCCGACCATGGTGTTGGCCTTCCGGAAGCGTTCGATATCGATCAGCCGCGGGCAAGCCTGGGTTTCAAGGTGGTCACGGGCATGGTGAAGCAGCTTCAGGGCCACCTCACGCTTTCAAGAGATCGAAAGGGGACTCGTTTCCTGCTCGATCTGCCTATCCTGACCGGCCCAAAGCAACTCATGCCGAGCCAGCCCGGAGAGGCCTGATTGCAGTTGGTTCGATAGATACGGCAACGACCGACCGGTCACGCCCCGCGATGATGACATCATGCCGGTGTTTTGCCCCGTCAGACCGCGGCGCGGCCCAGGTCGAGCGATTGCCCGCGTTTGGTCGGGAAGCTCAGCGCCACAGCGACGGCGGCAAGTCCGATCGCGAAGGAGCCGGCGTGCAGCCATGTGTAGCGCTGGAAATTGTCGAACACGAGTCCACCGGCCCATGGCCCGAACGCCATGCCGAGGCTGGCAAAGGCTGACACAGCGCCGAACACGGTGCCCATGATGCGTGCACCGAAGAATTCGCGGACCAGCACCGCATAGAGCGGCATCACCCCGCCATAGGCGAGGCCGAAGACGACCGAGAGCGCGTAGAATTCCCCGAGCTGGGCCACGGCGAGATAGGTCGCGATGCACATCGCCTGCACGAACAGGCCGCCGACCAGTACCGGTTTTGCGCCGATGCGGTCGGCAGCAGCGCCCAGCAGCAGGCGCCCGCCGAGGCCGGCGACGCCGGCGACGCCGGCGACGCTGTAGACCGTCACCGCCGTGAGCGGAGCGATGCCGCACACCATCGCATAGGACACCATGTGGAAGATCGGGCCGGAATGCGCGGCGCAGCAGGCGAAATGCGCCGCCGCGAGCGTGATGAACTGCGGCGTGCGCAGCGCCTGCGCCGCGGTCAACTCGACGTCCGGTGCCGTGTCCGCAGTTGCGGGGCCGGCCGTGGCGGGCGCCGGACGCACCAGGAAGCAGGCCGGGATCAGCAGCGCCCATGCGGCGACGCCGATCACCAGCATCGCGGTGCGCCAGTCATAGGCCGTGATCAGCCAGCTTGCGGTTGGGGCGATCGTCACCGGCGACACGCCCATGCCGGCGGAGACAAGTGCCACTGCGAGACTGCGGTTCTTCTCGATCCACGCGCTCGCGAGCGCCATCATCGGCGCGTAGAAGCTGCCGGCGGCAATCCCTATCAGCGTGCCAAAGAAAAGCTGGAACTGCCACAAGCTTGCCGCCTGGCTCGCGGCCACGAGACCAAGGCCCAGCAAAATACTTCCAGCAAGGACCACGATGCGGGTGCCGTACCGGTCCGACAGCGTGCCCCAGAAGAACGCGGCAATGCCCATGCAGAGGAAATCCAGCGTCGCCGCCGCGGACACGCCGGCGCGCGACCAGCCCATCGATTCCGAGATCGGCTGCAGGAAGACCGCAAGCGACAGCATGGTGCCGAAGCCGACACAGGTCATCAGCGCGCCCGCGGCGACAACGACCCAGCCATAGTCGAAGCCTGATGGCTTGCTCATGCGTTTCCTCAGCGCTTTTTGTATTGTTGATGGTGCGCGCGGGGATGGTGACCCATCTGCCGGCAGAGGGCAAGGCTGCCGGCGGCGGGGTTGCGCGTCGCGGCATTTAGAACCCGTGCGGCATGCTGCGGCACTGCAAGATCTCAGTCGCTCTTGGGAGCGTCCGCCATCGGAAGCAGCTCCAGCTTCGCGGATGATTTTTCCAGCAGCCCGGCGTGCGCCGCACGCCGAGGATCATTCCGATAGCTTTGAAAGTCCGCATCGGATGCGAAGCTGACGATATGCATCTCGATGGTGTCGTCGAGATTTCGAAGCCGCCGCTCCAGATATCCGTTGAACTCGGGCAAGAGCGGCAGAACCGCATCCTCGTAGGCGCGAAAGTCCGCGACACCCTCTGCGGGGATTCGGGGGATGAGCACGAGCGTGACTGGGGTGGTTTTCATCGCCACCTGCCGACCGCTGCCATGATGCCACTATGCCAGTGTTTTGCCCGACGCTTCAAGTGCGATTTCGTAAAATCGAAAAACGTAATGCGGACAAGCCCCTCGCTACTGTGCATGGGGTTGTTTTCGCATTTCTTGTTCGAGCCGAGGCCTGCGCGGCCGGAGCGAGGCTCGCGGTGATGCCTCAGCTATCCACCTTCAGCGCGGCAATGAAGGCTTCCTGCGGGATGTCGACCTTGCCGAACTGCCGCATTTTCTTCTTGCCTTCCTTCTGCTTCTCCAGAAGTTTGCGCTTACGTGTGATGTCGCCGCCGTAGCACTTTGCGGTGACGTCCTTGCGCAGCGCGCGGACGGTTTCGCGTGCGATCACCTTGCCGCCGATCGCCGCCTGGATCGGGATCTGGAACATGTGCGGCGGGATCAGGTCCTTCATCTTCTCGACCATGGCGCGGCCGCGGCCTTCGGCGCGGGTCCGATGCACCAGCATCGAGAGCGCGTCGACCGGCTCGTTGTTGACCAGGATCTGCATCTTGACGAGATCCGCCGGCTTGTAGTCGGTCAGATGATAGTCGAACGAGGCGTAGCCCTTGGAGACCGATTTCAGGCGGTCGTAGAAGTCGAACACCACTTCGTTGAGCGGCAGATCGTATTTCACCATGGCGCGGGAGCCGACATAGGTCAGCTCCTTCTGCACGCCGCGGCGGTCCTGGCACAGCTTCAGTACGCTGCCGAGATATTCGTCGGGGGTGAGGATCGTCGCCTCGATCCAGGGCTCCTGGATCTCCGCGATCTTGACCACGTCGGGCATGTCGACGGGGTTGTGAATCGAAATTTCCTGACCGTCTGTCAGGCTCATCTTGTAGATCACGCTGGGCGCGGTCGCGATCAGGTTGAGATCGAACTCGCGCGACAGACGTTCCTGGATGATCTCCAGATGCAGCAGCCCGAGGAAGCCGCAGCGGAAGCCGAAGCCGAGTGCGGCCGACGTCTCCATCTCGTAGGAGAAGCTGGCATCGTTCAGGCGCAGCTTGCCCATCGCCGCGCGCAAGGTCTCGAAGTCATCGGCGTCGGCAGGGAACAGGCCGCAGAACACCACGGGGATGGCCGGCTTGAAGCCCGGCAGCATCTCGGTGACAGGCTTCCTGTCGTCGGTGATGGTGTCGCCGACGCGGGTGTCGGCGACTTCCTTGATTGCGGCGGTAATGAAGCCGATCTCGCCGGGACCGAGCTCGTCGACCTGGGTCATCTTCGGCGTGAAGAAACCCACGCGCTCGATGTCATAGGCCGCGCCCGTGCCCATCATGCGGACCCGGCTGCCCTTCTTCATGACGCCGTCGACGACGCGGATCAGCACGACGACGCCGAGATAGACGTCGTACCAGCTGTCGACCAGCAGCGCCTTCAGCGTCGCGTCGCGATCGCCCTTCGGCGGCGGCAGGCGGGTGACGATGGCCTCGAGCACGTCGGGAACGCCGAGGCCGGTCTTGGCCGAGATCATCACGGCGTCTGACGCGTCGATGCCGATGACGTCCTCGATCTGCTGCTTCACCTTCTCGGGTTCGGCCGCAGGAAGGTCGACCTTGTTCAGGACCGGAACGATCTCATGACCCGCGTCGAGCGCGTGGTAGACGTTGGCGAGCGTCTGCGCTTCGACGCCCTGGCTGGCGTCGACCACGAGCAGGGAACCCTCGCAGGCCGCCAGCGACCGCGAGACTTCGTAGGCGAAGTCGACATGGCCGGGCGTGTCCATCAGGTTGAAGATGTAGTCCTTGCCGTCCTTGGCGTGGTAGGCGAGCCGCACCGTCTGCGCCTTGATGGTGATGCCGCGCTCGCGCTCGATGTCCATGGAATCGAGCACCTGCTCCTTGCCGGCCATTTCGCGGTCGGTGAGCCCGCCGGTCATCTGGATCAGGCGGTCGGCCAGCGTCGATTTGCCATGGTCGATATGGGCGACGATGGAGAAATTGCGGATGTTGGAAATGGGGACGGTCGTCATGGGCGCGGGATACCACTCACATCCCCGTGCGGCAACCATATTGCTGTATTTTCAGGGGCTTTCTTCACGCCAAGCTGATTCCACGCGGGTCCAAAACGCGCTACGCAACGCCTGATGTCCACGACCTCAATCCCGTCCGCCAGGGCGCGCGCGAAAACCCGGGTGAGCTTTGGCCGCTTCCGGGCCTGGCTGGTCGCCTGCGCGACCCGCCCGGAGGCCCGCCTGTGGCTGGTGATCCAGTTCGCCATCCTGCATGCGGTGCTCTGGACCTTCATCCTGATCAATCTGAAGGCGGCGCAGGACGTTCACATGGACGTCGCAGAAGCCTGGGGCTGGGGCCAGAAATTCCTGCTCGGCTATGGCAAGCATCCGCCGCTGTCGGGCTGGGTGGCCGGGGTCTGGTTCATGGCATTCCCGGCGACGGACTGGGCGACCTATGCGCTGGCGATGGCGACCGTCGGCGTCGGCATGGTGATCTGCTGGCTGGTTGCCTTGCGCGTGGTGGACGCACGGCGCGCGTTCCTGGTCGTGGTGATGATCGCGCTCTACCCGATCTTCAATTTCAAGGGTTTCAAATACAACCCCGACCTGCTCCAGCTGGTCACGCTGCCGCTCGTCGTGCTCGCTTATCTCAACGCGTTCGAGAAGCGGAGCTGGCAGTCCGGAATCCTGCTTGGCCTTGCCGGCGCGCTGGCGCTGATGACCAAATATTGGGTACTGACCATGATCGGCGCCATCGGCCTCGCCGCGCTGATCCATCCGGAGCGGATGAGATTCCTGCTGTCGCCGGCGCCGTGGGCGGCAATCGCGACGATGATCGTTGCGATGATCCCGCACGTCGTCTGGCTGGCGCAGGCGCATTTCATGCCGCTGACCTATGCGGGCGATACCTACAGCCTCGAGGACAGCGGCCAGGTGCATGAACTCGTGGCCGGCTATGTCCTGCATAATGTTGCGCTGCTGGCGCTGCCGGTGGCGCTGGCCGCGCTCGCAATGGCGCTGGTGCCGCATTGGCTGCCGCTGCTCACGCGCGCCCCCTTGCGCCTCGTCACGCGCGCCTGGGCGCGTGGTCCCAATCCGGGCGTCAATGTTTCGCAGGCGCTGAACGTCTGGATGATCCAGATCATCGTCGCGGTCGGACCGCCGCTCGGTGCGCTGATCTTCAGCATCTACATGAAGACGGATTGGGGCATCTCGCTGTTCTTCCTAGTGCCTTTGGTGCTGGTCGCGATCCCCGCGTTGCGGGTGCAGAGTGCGGCCCTGTTCAACATCGCGGCGATCTGGCTCGTGCTCAGCGTCGCGACGCTCATGGCCTCGCCCTGGATCGCCGCGCGCGAGATGGCGGCCAATGCCGGCAACACGGCGACCTATGGCGCGCGCTCGGAGCTGGCGCGCGAACTGACGCAGGTCTGGCACGCGCGTTTTGCCTCGCGCTGGGCGGTCGTCGCCGGCACCATGGAATCGATCCAGCCGATGGTGTTCTACAGCCCGGATCATCCGGCCGCGCTGGTGCCGATCGAAGCCTGGGATTCCGGACTGACCTCGCGCGAGGACGTCAAGCGATACGGCTTCATCGGCGTGTTCGATCCGACCGACGGCCGTTTGCCTGCGTTCGAGAAATGGGTGGCCGAGGTCGCACCGAACGCCGAGCGCATCGTGATGACGACGCGCCGCTTCACCCACGGCAGGCCCGGCCCGTCGATGAGCTGGAACATCTACATCGCTGCGCCGGGGAAGTGATCGAGCGCTGCGGAGCGCTAAATCCCTTCCTCGTTGAACTTGCTTTCAACGAGCTCGGTGATCGCCGCGAGCGCAGCGTCAGCATCATCGCCCGCAGCCGCGACCGTGATCGTCGTGCCGGGACCGGCCGCGAGCATCATCAGGCCCATGATCGAGGTGCCGCCGACGGTCTCGCCGCCGCGCGTCACCCAGATCTGCGCATTGAAGCGCTCGACCATCTGAACGAACTTCGCCGAGGCGCGGGCATGAAGGCCGCGCTTGTTGATGATGAGGAGCTCTTTGGAGATCGCGCCCGCGGGCACGCCCGTCCCGGCTTGCGGCGCCTCCTCGCTCATTTGCCGGCGAGCACGCGGCTGGCGATGGTGACGTATTTACGGCCCGCTTCCTGCGCCATTGCGATCGCGTCGGGCAGCGGACGCTCCTCGCGCACCTTGGCAAGCTTCACGAGCATGGGAAGGTTGATGCCCGCGAGGACTTCGACCTTCGGCCGGCTCATGCAGGATATTGCCAGGTTGGATGGCGTGCCGCCGAACATGTCGGTGAGGATCGCGACGCCGTCGCCGGAATCGACGCGGTTGACCGCCTCGATGATGTCGCTTCGGCACAGATCGGAATCATCTTCGGCGCCGATCGTGATCGCTTCGATTTGCTTTTGTGGGCCCATGACATGCTCAAGCGCTGCCTTGAATTCGTCGGCAAGGCGCCCGTGGGTCACAAGTACTAGACCTATCATCGGAAAACTCCTCGCGGGCGCTTTTGGTGCACCGCACGAACGCGCCACTTTGACCATCCAGAGCCCCTGCGCAAGAGGGGATGTTGCGTATCTCCCTGAATCTAGACGGATGGATGAGGGGAGCTGCGCCGGTCTATTCGGTCGCGATAGTGGGGTTCATATGGTTACCATTTCCCTTCAAACAATCGCCTGAGGGGTTAACCGAAGATGAACTCTTGGTAGTGGTCAAGGCCGCAACAACCAGTGGGAGGGGCGAATAGTCGCGGCCGACCGGGATTCGCGGTATTTCGACACCTAAAATGCTTGTTTTCAGGGATTCGGCCGGCGGCAGCCGCTCCGCGTCCGCCGCGTCCAGATCGACCACGAGGCCGACGGTCGCATGCTCCACGAAGTCGCAGCTGCGGATTCCCAGTCCCCGTATCTCGATCAGGCCGGCCAGTATCGGTGCGGGGCGGACTTCAATTTCGCGGCCGACTGTCGCCAGATGGACACGGTCATCACCGACCAGAACGGCCCTTTCGACCACGCCGGTGCGTCCCGCCATGATCAAATCGAAGGCAAGGCGCGACTTGCCGGAGCCGGAGGGCCCGCGGATCAGCACCGCCAAAGTCCCGACCCTGACCGCGGAGGCATGAACGCTGGGGCCGCCGTCGCTCATAGCGCCGGCAGCCTCACCACGAAGCGCGCGCCGACGACGGTAGGCGCTCCGTCCTCGTCCGCCGGGCCGGCGCGGTTCTCGGCCCAGATGCGTCCGCCATGGGCGTCGACGATCTGCTTGGAGATCGACAGCCCGAGGCCCGAATTCTGGCCAAAGCCCTGATGTGGACGGTCGGTGTAGAAGCGCTCGAAGATGCGCTCCAGCGCGTCGTCGCGGATGCCGGGTCCGTCGTCGTCGACGACGATCTCGATCTCCGAGCGGACGCGGCGGCAGGTGAGGCGGACCTTGCTGCCGGGCTCGGAGAACGACTGTGCGTTGGAGAGCAAGTTCGAGACCACCTGCCCAAGCCGCGAATCGTGGCCGGTCACGGCGAAGGCGTCGGTCGGGCTGCGGCCCTCGAAGCGCGTCTCGACCGCGACGTCATGGCCGAGCTTGGTTTCATTGGCGACGGAGACGAGCGTCGTCAGCAGGCGGCGCAGGTCGACCGCGATCGCATCCTGACGCTGCAACTCGGCATCGAGACGGCTGGCGTCGGAGATGTCCGAGATCAGCCGGTCGAGCCGCTTGACATCGTGCTCGATCACCTCGAGCAGGCGCGCGCGGCTGGTCTCGTTGCGCGCCAGCGGCAACGTCTCGACCGCGGAGCGCAGCGAGGTCAGCGGGTTCTTCAATTCGTGCGCCACATCGGCGGCGAACATCTCGATCGCCTCGATGCGGCTGTAGAGCGCGCTGGTCATGTCGCGCAGCGCGCCGGAAAGATGCCCGATCTCGTCGCGGCGGCGCGTGAAGTCGGGAATCTCTATGCGGGCCTTGATGCGGCGGCGGACGCTCTCGGCGCTGTCGGCCAGCCGGCGCACGGGGCCCGCGATCGTGCTGGCCAGCAACAGCGACAGCATGATCATGACCGCGGCGGCGACGCCGCCCACTTTGAGGATGGCGAGGCGCTCGGCGGTGACCATCTGGTCGATGTCGTCGCCCTGCGTCGACAGCATCAGCGCGCCGTGGATGGCGCGCGAGCGCAGCACGGGGACCGCGACCGAGACGATCACCTCGCCGCGCGCATTGACGCGGACCATCGAGCGTTTCTGGCCCTGCAGCGCATCGCTCACTTCAGCATAGCCATTGCCGTTTTCGGGCCCGAGCTCGCGGTAGAGCGGCAGGTCGCCGCGGTTCAGCCAGGTGCGCACCGCGACCATGCCGCGCTCGACCACGCCGGGCTTCTCGGCGGACAGGGGTGGAAGCGGGAACCGCAACACGTTCTCGAGGTTGCGGCTGTCGAGCAGCAGGCTGCCGTTCGGATCGTAGATGCGGGCGCGCGTCTTGGTCGGCGAGATCAGCGTGCGCAGGACCGGCGCGACGCGCTCCGGATTGATAGGAAAATCCAGCGGCGAATAGTCGTCCGACCCGCCATAGGTCTCGCCCGGCTTGAGGTCGAGCAGCCGGTCGGGATCGATCGTGATGGCGTTGGTCTGCACCGTCGCGGAGGCCGCGATCGCGCCGGCGATGATCTCGGCCTGCACCAAGAGGCTCTGCGCGCGCGCGTCGATCAGGCCGGCGCGGAACTGCGACAGATAAAGGATGCTCGCGACCAGCGCGACGAGGCCGGCGAGGTTGAGCGAGACGATACGGCGGGTCAGGCTCGAGAAAGACAGCGCGAAGAAGAATTGCCCGGCGCGCTTCAGCCAGTTCAGTGGGCGCCAGCCTTGCGGCTTGTCTTCGGCGACGTGCTCCGAAACGCCGTCGGATGCGACATCCCCGGCGTTCTGGTTCTCGTCAGGCTGCGTTCGGTCAAGCAATGCTCATGCCCGCGTTAGGACAGCTCGTGCGAAGGTCCCCGCATCCTAGAGCTATCCCGGTCCCGATGGAACGAGAACCGGAGACGCTCTCGACGTTCGTGAAGGCGCGTCGCGCCTCAGGCTTCCTTGAAGCGGTAGCCGACGCCGTAGAGCGTCTCGATCATCTCGAACTCGTTGTCGACCACCTTGAACTTCTTGCGCAGCCGCTTGATGTGGCTGTCGATGGTGCGGTCGTCGACATAGACCTGGTCGTCATAGGCGGCGTCCATCAGCGCGTTGCGGCTCTTCACCACGCCGGGCCGGGTCGCGAGCGCCTGCAGGATCAGGAATTCGGTGACGGTCAGCGTCACCGGCTCGTTCTTCCAGGTGCAGGTATGCCGTTCCGGATCCATGCGCAGCAGGCCGCGGTCGAGCGCCTTGGCGTCGTTCTCCTTCGGCGTGACGGTCGGGTCCTTCGGCGCCGAGCGGCGCAGCACCGCCTTGACGCGTTCGACCAGCAGGCGCTGCGAGAACGGTTTGCGGATGAAGTCGTCGGCGCCCATCTTGAGGCCGAACAGCTCGTCGATCTCTTCGTCCTTGGAGGTCAGGAAGATCACCGGCAGGTCGGATTTCTGCCGCAGACGGCGCAGCGTCTCCATGCCGTCCATGCGCGGCATCTTGATGTCGAGGATGGCGAGATCGGGTTGGGTGGTGCGGAAACCGTCAAGCGCGGAGGCGCCGTCGGTGTAGGTCATGATGCGATAGCCTTCGGCCTCCAGCGCGATCGAGACGGATGTGAGAATGTTGCGGTCGTCGTCGACCAAAGCGATTGTGGGCATGAGCCTCTGCTTTCTGCTTTCCGTTTGGGTCGTGGCTTGAACGGCGAGCAATCCACTGATGCGCCGCATACATGGGTGCCGAATTGGCCTTCGAACCTTGTCACCGAGCAATGCAAGCTGGGCTGAAGTGTGACGAAGTTCCACGAAAGGCGGCAGATTCGCCGCATCTCGACCCATAACCGGGCCCCGGTTTACTCGAAAAAAGGCCCTCCTTGCAACCACCTGACCCGAGAAAGCCGATGCAACCAACCCCCGATTTCGACCCCGGAAAGCTCGCCAGATCGCTGCTCAGGCGGTCGCGGCAGGGCGCTCTCGCAACGTTGATGGTGGCCAGTGGTGATCCCTATTGTTCCCTGGTCAATCTGGCGAGCCATCCGGACGGCTCGCCCATCCTGCTGATCTCGGGATTGGCCGTGCACACCAGGAACATCCTCGCCGACAGCCGGGTCTCCCTGATGCTGGACGAACGGGCGGCGGGCGATCCCCTTGAAGGTGCCCGGATCATGCTGTCCGGCCACGCCGAGCAGGCCGATGCCGACAAGGATCTGCTCCAGCGACGGTATCTCAGTGCCCATCCGTCGGCAGAAGCCTTTGTTTCCTTTAAAGATTTCTCATCCTTCCGGATCCGGCCGACGGGAACCCATCTGGTCGCCGGCTTCGGCCGCATCGTCGATCTCAAGCCGGAGCAGTTCCTCACGGACCTCACCGGCGCCGAGGACCTGCTGGCGGCAGAGGAGGGGGCGGTCGCGCACATGAATGCCGATCACCGCGACGCCATGGGCCTCTATGCCACAAAACTGCTCGGCGCGGCCGAAGGCGACTGGCGCTGCACCGGGTGTGACCCCGAAGGCCTCGACATGCAGGACGGCCAGACCGCATTGCGGCTGGACTTCCCGGAGCGGGTGACTGATGGCACGGCGCTGCGCAAAATGCTGGTCCGCCTCGCCGGCGAGGCGCGCGCCAAGACAGGCTAGCGATAATTTGAACGCTCCCGCCCATCGCCGCGACCCAAATCCGTAATGGTTCGAGGTCGGCAGCGAGGGGGTTCATGACACGCCGTCGTTTGACGCTGATTGCGGGTTTGGCGCTCGCGATCGCTGCATCGCTGGCCACGCCAGGCTATGCCCAGAAGGGCGATCTGTCCACGCAGAGCGCGCGGATCAACGCGCTGAGAAGTGCCGGCAAATATTCGGAGGCGCTACCGCTGGCGCAGGCCATGGTCGCGAGCGTGGAGAAGACCAGCAACATCCGCGATCTCGCGGCCGCGCTCAACAATCTCGGGCAGATCCACGCAGATCAGGGACGCGACGACCAAGCCGAACCGCTCTACAAGCGCGCCATTGCGCTGATGGAGAAGGGGACAGGTCTCGATAGCGTCGAGATCGCGCCCCTGCTGACGAATCTCGCCGCGCTCGATCAGCGGCAGAGTCGTTATGCCGAAGCCGAGCCGCTGTTCAAGCGCGCGCTCGCCGTTCGCGAGAAGGGGCTGTCGCGCGAACATCCCGATGTCGGCCAGTCCCTCAACAATCTCGCCACGCTCTATGTGAAACAGCAGCACTATGCGGACGCCGAGCCGCTGTTTCAGCGGGCGCTCGCGATCTACCAAAAGGCCGCTGGCCCCGAGCATCCGGCGGTGGCAACCGTCCTGAACAACGTCGGCCAGGTCTATCGCGACCTCAACCGCGATGCGGACGCCGAGGCGCCGATCAGGCGCTCGCTCGCAATCCGCGAGAAGGTGCTGGGACCGGATCATCCCGACGTCGCGCGCTCGCTGAACAATCTCGCCGGCCTTTACGAGCATCAGCAGCGCTACGCCGATGCCGAGCCGCTTTATCGCCGCGCGCTCGTCATCCGCGAGCGTGCACTCGGTCCCGATCATCCCGACGTCGCGACCTCGACCAGCAATCTGGCCTATTTTCTCCACGTCTCCGGGCGGAACGCGGACGCGCTGCCGCTAGCGGAAAAGACGCTTCGGGGGGATCGCGCGCAGTTGCGCGTCGTGTTGCCGGTCCTGTTCGCAGCGCGGCAGCAATCGCTCCTGGCCGGCGACACGGCGCTTGACGAGGCCCTCGCCGCGATCCAGCGCGGCACGCAATCCTCCGCCGCTTCCGCCGTCAACAAGCTTGCGGTGCGCCTCGCTGCCGGCAGTGACCTTCTCGCGGAGCTGGTGCGCCGGGACCAGGATCTCGCGGCCGAGTCCGAGGCGCTCGACAAGGCGATCATGACCGCGGTTTCGAAGCAATCGGCCCAACGCGACGTCGCATCGGAGCAGCGCAACCGCGCGCGCATTGCGGCGATCGCGAACGAGCGCGCGGGCTTGCAGAAGAGGCTCGCGGTTGAGTTTCCCGATTACGCCTCGCTGTCCAATCCCCTGCCGCTCACGGTAAAGGAGGTTCAGCCTCTGCTGTCGGCCGACGAGGCGATGGTGCTCTACGCCGTCGTGGACAAGCAGAGCTATGTCATGGCGATCACGCGCGAGGGCGTCGACTGGAAGGCGATTCCACTCGGCGCGGATGCTCTGACGCAGAAGGTGACTTCATTCCGCAAGGGACTCGACGTCGGCAAGGCGCGTGATGCGTCCGGCAAATCCGGATTGTTCGATCTCGGGCTCGCCCACGAGCTCTATGTCGCGCTGCTCGGTCCGGTCGAGGCGTTGATCAAGGACAAGCGCAGCCTGCTGGTGGTGCCCTCGGCTGCGCTGACCGCATTGCCGTTTCATCTGCTGGTCACGGAGACGCCGCAGGCTGCGATCCCGGACACGCTCGAAGGCTATCGCGGCGCCGCCTGGCTGTTGCGGCGTCAGGCCGTCTCGGTGCTGCCGTCGGTGGCCAGCCTGAAATCGCTGCGCGCGTTTGCGCGCAAGGACCAGAGTATAAAGCCGATGACCGGCTTTGGCGATCCGGTCTTCAACCCTGCGCTCGAAGCGCCCGCCGACCGTCGTGCGGCGAGCGGCAAGGTCGCTGCGCGCAGCGTCGCGACGATTGCCTATACCGATTTCTGGCGCGGTGCCGGCGTCGACCGCGCGCGGCTGGCCCAGGCGCTGCCGCAACTGCCTGACACCGCCGACGAGCTGAACGCGGTGGCGAGGGACGTCGGCGCGGCCGAGGCCGACATCCATCTCGGCCGCGACGCCAGCGAAACGACACTCAAGCGTGCAGCGCTTGCTCAATACAGCATCATCTACTTCGCCACCCACGGCCTCGTTGCCGGCGATGTCAAGGGATTGGGCGAGCCCTCGCTCGCGCTCTCCATTCCCGATCAACCCACGGAGCTCGACGACGGTCTGCTGACCGCGAGCGAAGTCGCCCAGCTCAAGCTCAATGCGGATTGGGTTGTGCTGTCGGCCTGCAACACCATCGCAGGCGACAAGCCCGGCGCCGAGGCCCTGTCGGGACTGGCGCGCTCATTCTTCTATGCCGGCGCCCGCGCACTCCTGGTCTCGCATTGGGCAGTGGATTCGGAAGCTGCCACCCGCTTGACCACGTCGACTTTCGAGCTGCTCAAAAACGAACCAAAAATCGGCCGTGCCGAAGCCTTGCGCCGCGCGATGTTGACGTATGTTGATGACGCATCGTCGCCGCGCAACGCCTATCCCGCGATGTGGGGGCCGTTCGCGCTCATCGGCGAGGGCGAGGTACGATAGAACGGCCCGGCATTAGTCTCCGATTGTGCGTCGCAATAACCCTCGGAAACGCCGAAACAAGCGTTTGGTTGCGCGACCATTCGCAATTTTTTGATGCGCCTGCTCAGAGCTGTCATGCGCGACGTTTGGCGCGGTCCTTGAATAAACCAAATCCTGCGGGATCAGCTTGGCAACGCAAGCGTTCATCAGTATTAGGTCGTCCAACCGAGGCCGGGCGGCCTACTATTCACGGTGACCGCGGCGGCGCCAAAGCATGATCGCGCTGAGTGTCGCGGGTTCTAGGAGGATTTTTCGTGCAAGAGACGGGCGTGCGCAACGGTGCCTTCGGTGCCGACAAATTCGGCTTAAAGAATCTCAAACAGGTTCACTGGAACCTCGGCGCACCGCAGCTTTACCAATATTCGCTCTCCGCGGGCGAGGCGGTGCTCTCGGCCGACGGCGCGCTCTGCGCGGACACCGGTGAATTCACCGGCCGTAGCCCGAAGGACAAGTTCACGGTCCGCGACGCCACCACCGACAAGAAGATGTGGTGGGCCGGCAACCAATCGATCACCGCTGAGCAGTTCGAGACGCTGTACCAGGACTTCCTCAAGCACGCCGAAGGCAAGTCGCTGTTCGCGCAGGACCTGTATGGCGGCGCCGATCCGGCCTACCGGATCAAGACCCGCGTCTTCACCGAACTCGCCTGGCATTCGCTGTTCATCCGCACGCTTTTGATCCGCCCCGAGGCGATCGAGTTGTCGACCTTCATGCCCGAGCTCACCATCATCGACATGCCGAGCTTCCGCGCCGATCCGAAGCGACATGGCTGCAAGTCGGAGAACGTCGTTGCGATCGACTTCGCCCGCAAGATCGTGTTGATCGGCGGCTCCTATTATGCCGGCGAGATGAAGAAGTCGGTCTTCACCACGCTGAACTACTATCTGCCCGAGCGCGGCGTGATGCCGATGCACTGCTCGGCCAATGTCGGCGCCAAGGGCGATGCCGCGATCTTCTTCGGGCTTTCAGGCACCGGCAAGACCACGCTGTCGGCCGATCCGAACCGCACGCTGATCGGTGACGACGAGCACGGCTGGGGCCCGAACGGCGTCTTCAACTTCGAAGGCGGCTGCTATGCCAAGTGCATCAAGCTGTCGCAGGAAGCCGAGCCCGAGATCTATGCGGCATCGACCCGCTTCGGCGCGGTGCTCGAGAACTGCGTGCTCGACGAGGACACCCGCGTGGTGGACTTCGACGACGGCTCCAAGACCGAGAACACCCGCTCGGCCTACCCGCTCGACTTCATCCCGAACGCTTCGCGCACCGGCCGCGCGCCGCAGCCGAAGAACGTGGTGATGCTCGCCGCGGACGCCTTCGGCGTGCTGCCGCCGATCGCCAAACTGTCGCCTGCGCAGGCGATGTACCACTTCCTCTCCGGTTACACCGCCAAGGTCGCGGGCACCGAGCGCGGCCTCGGCAACGAGCCGCAGCCGGAATTTTCCACCTGCTTCGGCTCGCCGTTCCTCCCCCTCGATCCATCCGTCTACGGCAACATGCTGCGCGACCTGATCGCCCAGCACAATGTCGACTGCTGGTTGGTCAACACCGGTTGGACCGGCGGCAAGTATGGCACCGGCTCGCGCATGCCGATCAAGGTGACGCGCGCTCTGCTCACCGCCGCGCTCGATGGCTCCTTGCGCAACGTCGAATTCCGCACCGACAAATATTTCGGCTTCGCGGTTCCGACCGCCCTGCCGGGCGTTCCCTCCGAGATCCTCAACCCGGTCAACACCTGGAAGGACAAGGACGAGTTCGACAAGACCGCCCGCGCGCTGGTCGGCATGTTCCAGAAGAACTTTGCCAAGTTCGAAGCCCAGGTCGACGCCGAGGTCCGCGCCGCCGCGCCGGACGTGAAGCTCGCCGCTGAGTAAGGTCGCGCTGCTTGAAATGCGAAAGGGCGGCCGAAAGGCTGCCCTTTTTTGTTTCTTGCGATATCTTTCCGCCGTCATTGCGAGCGCAGCGAAGCAATCCAGAATCCCTTCGCAGTGACAGCCTGGATTGCTTCGCTGCGCTCGCAATGACGAGTTTGTGGAAGCACTCAGGCCTTGAAATACGCGATCTGCGTGCTCGTCGCTAGCAGCCTTCCGTTTGGCGACCACAGCTCTGCGTTCTGGTCGGCGTAGCTCTTGTGCATGATCTTCGAATCGGCGGTCGCGAGCACGCGCGTGATGTCCTCGGTGGCGAGCTCTTCGGCGTCGGTGTGGAAATACGTCGTCAGTGACACCGTGCCGAACGGCACCAGCTCGCGGCGGGCGTGGAAGATGCGGCCGAAGAAGGCGTCCGACATCGACATCAGCGACAGTATGTCGAGCTTGCGCGGCGTGCGGTCGCTGATCCAGATTTTCGAATAGGTGCTGGCGAGCTCGGCCTGCGGCGGACCGATCCGCATCTCGCCCTCGACGAAGCGGAATTCATACTGGTTGGCCCAGGACGCAGAAATCTTGGGGAACGGCAGCGTCTCTTCGAACGGCTTTGTATCCGGATATCGCGCGACCCTGTGCTCCCAGGATGGCCGGCGCTCGGCGAACACCGCGGTGGCGAGCGTCGCGACCTCGCCGCCGCCCTGCGACAGTTCGACGCTCCAGTGCTGGCTGGAGCGGTTGGCCTTCACCAGCCGCACGTCGAGATCGAACGGGCCCTTGGCGATCGGCGCGCAGTAGTTGACGGTCACGGCCAGCGGATCGCCGGCGGCTTGCGGATGGTCGATCAGCGCGCGCAAAATGGTCGCGGCGGTGGCGCCGCCGAACGGGCCGACAAAGGCCCAGTAGTCGTCGCTGGTGTGCCCCTGCCAGCTGGAGTCACCGGCGGTGACGCGGGTGGCGTCGTCGAAAGGGTGCGGGAGCTTGGCGTGCATTTTTCCATCCGGCTTCCAATGACGGACGTCATATCACGTCCGGCGCCGGCTTGTGCAATTACCTCTGGGGTAACCGGTTTCACGCCGCGGAAATTCAGCCCGCGATGTCGCGCAGATCGGGCAGCAACGGCGTGGTCGGATTGACCGGCACGTTCCAGATCTCCTCGGCATATTCGCGAATTGTGCGGTCGGAGGAGAACCACGCCATGCGCGCGACGTTGAGGATGGAGGCGCGCGTCCAGGCCGGCGGCACCTGCCAGCGCGCATCGACATTGCGCTGCGCCTCGTAATAGGAATCGAAATCGGCGCTGACCATGTAGTGGTCGAGATAGCGCAGCGCATGCGCGATGGATTCGAAGCGGCCGGGATCGCCGGGCGAGAACTCGCCGGCGCCGATCGCATTGATGGCGCGCTGGAGCTTCGGCGAATTGCGGATCGTGTCGGAGGCATCCAGCCCCTGCTTGCGCCGGATCATCACGTCGCCGGCTTCCATGCCGAAGATCGCGATGTTCTCTGCGCCGACATGGTCGCGGATCTCGATGTTGGCGCCGTCGAGCGTGCCGATGGTGAGGGCGCCGTTCAGCGACAGCTTCATGTTGCCGGTGCCGGAGGCTTCCATGCCGGCCGTCGAGATCTGCTCGGACAGATCGGCTGCGGGAATGATGATTTCGGCAAGGCTGACATTGTAGTCGGGCAGGAACACGACCTTGAGCTTGCCGCCGATCGCGGGATCGTTGTTGACGACTTCCGCGACGTCGTTGATCAGCTTGATGATCAGCTTGGCGTAGCGGTAGCTCGCCGCCGCCTTGCCGGCGAAGATCTTCACCCGCGGCACCCAATTGCCGTTGGGGTCGTCCTTGATCCCCTGGTACAGCGCGACCGTCTCGATGACGTTGAGGAGCTGCCGCTTGTATTCGTGGATGCGCTTGATCTGCACGTCGAACAGCGCGCTCGGATCGACCTTGATGCCGAGCCGTTCGCCGATCAGGCGCGCGAGTGCTGTCTTGTTGTGAAGCTTGACGCTGCGGAACTTCTTCTGGAATTCGACGTCGCTGGCACGCGCCTCGATCAGGCTGAGCTGGGTCGGATCGTCGAGCACGGCCTCGCCGCAGGTCTCACGCAACAAATCGGTCAGCTTCGGGTTGGCCAGCATCAGCCAGCGGCGGAAGGTGATGCCATTGGTCTTGTTGGTGATGCGGCCGGGATAGAGATGGTTGAGATCGTGGAACACAGTCTCGCGCATCAGGTCGGAATGCATGGCGGAAACGCCGTTGATGCGGTGCGAGCCGACGAAGGCGAGCTGGCCCATGCGTACGCGGCGTCCGCTTCTCTCGTCGATCAGCGAGACCGAGGCGCGGAAGTCGATGTCGCCGGGCGCGCGCGCTTCGGCCAGCGCCAGATGCTGCACGTTGATGCGGTAGATGATCTCGAGATGCCGCGGCAGCAGCCGCTCGAACAGCTCGACCGGCCAAGTCTCCAGCGCCTCGGGCAGCAGCGTGTGGTTGGTGTAGGACAGCGTGGCGACCGTGATCTTCCAGGCCTCGTCCCAGCGGAAATTGTGCAGGTCGATCAGAATCCGCATCAGCTCGGTGACGGCAAGACTCGGATGCGTGTCGTTGAGCTGCACTGCGACCTTCGACGACAGGCTGCGGAGCTGGCCGTCGGAGGACAAATGCCGCTTGATCAGATCCTGAAGCGAAGCGGAGACGAAGAAATATTCCTGGCGCAGCCGCAGCTCGCGCCCAGCGGGGCTCTCATCGTTCGGATAGAGGAATTTGCAGATCGCTTCGGCGCGCGACTGCTCGGCGCTGGCGCTGACATAGTCGCCCTTGTTGAAGGCGTCGAGCTTCAAGGGATCGGGCGAGCGCGCCGACCAAAGCCTGAGCGCGTTGACGTGCTGGCCGCGCCAGCCGACGATCGGCGTGTCATAGGCGAGCGCCTGCACGGTCTCGGCCGGATGCCAGATCGCGCGGTCGCGGCCCTTGTCGTCGACATGCTCGACGCCGCCGCCGAAATTGATGTCGTAGATGACTTCCGGCCGCTGCAATTCCCAAGGGTTGCCGAAGCCGAGCCATTCGTCCGGATATTCCTGCTGCCAGCCCTGATTGATGATCTGGCGAAACAGGCCGAAATCGTAGCGGATGCCGTAGCCGATCGCGGGGATCGACAGCGTCGCCATGCTTTCCATGAAGCAGGCGGCAAGCCGACCGAGGCCGCCATTGCCGAGCGCCGCATCCGGCTCGCATTTGCGCAGCTCAGGGAGCGACACGCCGAGATCGCCGAGCGCGACCTCGAAGATCTTCAGGAGCCCCATGTTGTTCAGCGCGTCGGTGAAGAGACGGCCGATCAGGAATTCAAGCGAGAGGTAGTAGACGCGCTTGCGTCCGGCATCGTAGCTGCGCTTCTCCGCGGACAGCCAGCGATGCACGATGCGGTCGCGCAGTGCCAGCGCTGCGGCCTGGTACCAGTCGTGCTTGGTCGCCATGCCCGCGTCCTTGCCGATGGCAAGGCGGAGCTTCGCCAGGATCGCGCCCTTGATCTCAGCCAACGCGAGTTCGTCGATGGGCTGCCCGGGGGCGGGGAAATTGGGCTGGAACGATGAATCTTGCAAAGCCGTCACTTCCTGGTCGAAGACTACTACTCACCCTACGCATCTTGGCCGTGCCCCGGAACCATCGCTGATGCGGCCGTGCACTGCGCTGGCGTAAAATTATGCAAGGAACGGGCCGATTTGGGAACCCGGAGGAGCACGGAGAAACGAGGATTTGCTGCTAGATTAGCGGCAAATTCAGCCATCAGTGTGGAGGAGACGTCCCATGAGACTTCTGATGCGACTGCCGATCGAAATCGCCGCCGCGGCCCTGCTCGTCGTCTGCATCGCCGCCCCCAGCGCTGCCTTAGCCGCCGGCAAGCAGGGCCGCAGCGCCGACGGCCTGAGCTGCGGCTTTGCCGTCCCGCAAAATGCATCTCCCGCCGCGCGCTGCGCCGCCATCAAGCGCCAGTGCGGTGGGAAGTTTTATGCGAGCGCGTGTGGGGATAGGCTGATGTCGGCAGCGAATTGAGAGAAAGGTCGCGCCAAATTGGCGACGCGACGACGGGCTGTCGGATCCGCGCAGTTGCCTTGCTACGATTGATCGTCCTCAATGAGGTTTATGCCTTCATCGCTCAATGCCTGCATTACGACTTCGATGTCCTCAGGCTCAGTCGTCGCTGACGGCAACAATTCGTTGAGCTGATCAAAGGTTACGGCTCCTGTCCGATGACCAAGCTCGATCGCCTTCCGGATCGCATCTTGCAGTCTCATTCCTCGATCTCCTGTCCCTTGCCTCTACTGAGAGGCGAGAGTCACCAGTTCATCGGAACAAATTAAGAACACTTTAGCAAGTCTTTGATATATCATTGTGATTCGGCGCGTTGCCGACACAATATCTAGGGTCTGTCAGACTTCGCGAGGACTACATGTCCACCATTGCCTTCGATCAGTTTGCCCTTACCAGGATCGCCGATTTCGCGCGGTCGTTGTCGCGGCTGCATCAGGCGGCGCGGCGCCATGCCGTCGATGACGACCAGTTCGACCGCGAGTTCAACGCGGTGTGCCAGTCGATCTGGGGCTACACCATCGACGACATCAGCGACGATCTGTTCGCGGCCGAAGACCATCTGTTCCTCGACACGCTGGACGAAGCGCAAGCGCGCATCTTTGCGGCAGAGCAGGGCTACGATCTCGTCGATGAGACGGGCATGCTCACCGACTGGTGGGGGTTCTGCTGGATGATTTTGGCAGAGAAGCGCGGCCTGCTGACTCAGGAAAACCGCGCTGCCGCGCGCGCGGCGATCGAGGAAAAATATCTGGCGGCGCCGAACGTGATCGGGGTGATCATCGGCAGGTGACCCACCATCCTCCGCCATTGCGAGCGTAGCGAAGCAATCCTGAGTCCTTCCGCGGAGGGATTCTGGATTGCTTCGTCGCAAGTGCTCCTCGCAATGACAGCTTTGTTGCAGACGCGCCTTAATCCAATGCCGCTCTCTTCGCCGGCTTCTGCGTCTTCGGCACCGTCACGTCAGGCAGCGTCTCGCGCACGATCTCCGTGGCCGGCGCATCCCCGGCGACCGTCTCTGCGCGCACCGGCGCCACCTTCATCTCGCCGAGGCGGGCACGGACCTGCGCGGTGAGGCCGGGATAGGAGGCGACCGGGGTGAAGTCCGCAGCCTGGTCGTTGCCGACGCGGATGCCGGTATAGGCAACGAGGCCGTCGGTGGTCGCGATCACGTCGCCGGCTTTGAGCGAGGAGTCCAGCGCCAGATCGACCGGAGCGAGGCCGACCGGCTCGCGGCCGTTGCAGGTGCAGTCGGCGCGCAGCGCCTTGCGGTAGGCGAACGCATTCTCGCTGTCGGCGTAGCGCTCGCCGGTCTGCGATGCGGCGCCGTCGATCGAGGAGCCGAAATAGACCTTCGTCGCGGTGGCAGGACAGAATGCCTGACACATCTGTGCGGGCGAGGCGAGGCCGCGCATCAGCGGAAAATATTTGCCGTCGCAGCTGCGCACGCAGAATGCGGGTCCCGAGCCGCCGGCCGCGGCCGAACGCGTCGGCGGGACGTATTGCGGGGCATTCTGCTGGCCGGTGAAGGGGTCGGCGTAGGAGTTCGCCTGCTGCGGCACCTCACGCTGCGGCCGCTGCTGCTGCATTCCGCCGAAGAAGAAGTCGAACAGGCCTTCGGCCGAAACCGGGGCCGGAGCCGCAAGCAGCGGTGCTGCCAGTGTGGCGGCCACAAGCATCGCGCGACGCCGCCGGCGCGAATGGGACATGACTGTACGCAACGCTTACTCCACCGGACGCTACCGAACCGGCCGGGACCATCAGGTCTCGGCACCGGATTCACCATAAAGCGGGATGGTAAATGAGCGGTTGAGGAGGCCGGTTTCGTGACCCCGGACGCTGCGTTGCACCCGCAACGCGACAGACGTCAGGCCTTCAAAAATTCCGACGCCTTGTAGAGCGAGCGGAACGGCAGGCCGGCCGCACCGAACGTGTCGGTGGCGCCTTCCTCGCGGTCGACCATGGTCAGCACGAGCACGACTTCGGCGCCGGTTTCGCGCACGGATTCCACCGCCTTCATCGCCGAGCCGCCGGTGGTGGTGACGTCCTCGACGATCACGACGCGCTTGCCGGCAAGCGTCTCGCCCTTGGGCAGGCCTTCGATGGCAAGCTTGGCGCCGTGCTCCTTCGGCTTCTTGCGCACGAAGAACGCCGCGATCGGATGGCCCTTGATCCAGGAGATCTGCGCCAGCGCGCCGGCCAGCGGCACCGCGCCCATCTCCAGCCCGCCGATGAAATCGAGCTGGTCATCCTTCAGCGTCTCATAGGTGAGCTCAGCGAGCAGGGTCGCGCCCTCCGGGTCGAGCATGGTCGGCTTGAGGTTGAAGTAGAAATCGCTCTTGCGGCCCGACGCGAGCGTGACATCGCCGCGGCCGAAGGAGCGCCGGCGGATGATTTCGAACAGGCGGGCGCGGGAGGCTGATTTCGACACGGCGGTCCCTCGGGAGCGTTTTTGGAAGTGGCGGAATTTATCCGCGACAGCCGGGACATTCCAGAGGGGGCGTCCCCCGTCAACAGGGATCGGCCATCCCGGTCCGCCGGTTGTGGGGGTGCAACCTTCTGGAGTAGGTGGATGCCGGATGTCTCGGGCAAGAAAACTGGGCAAGAGAACTGAGCAAGAAAACCGGCAAGGAAACGTGGAAATGACCATCGAGCTGCACACCTGGAACACGCCGAACGGCCGCAAGATCTCGGTCGCGCTGGAGGAAATGGGGCTGCCCTACAAGGTGATCCCGGTGAATATCAGCAAGGGCGAGCAGATGGCGCCGGAGTTCCTCAAGCTCTCTCCCAACAACAAGATCCCCGCGATCCTCGACCCCGAGGGGCCGGACGGCAAGCCCGTCAGCATCTTCGAGTCCGGCGCGATCCTGCTTTATCTCGGCGAAAAGACCGGCAAATTCCTGCCGAAATCGCTTTCAGGGCGCATCCCGGTCTACGAATGGCTGATGTGGCAGATGGGCGGCTTCGGCCCCATGCCCGGCCAGGTGCACCATTTCATCGCGCTCGAGAACGAGCAGGACCGCACCTACGGCCTGAAGCGCTACATGGCCGAGACCCGGCGGCTCTACGGCGTGCTGGACCGCCGGCTCGACGGCCGTGACTTCGTCGCCGGCGACCTCTCGGTTGCCGATTTTGCCATCCTGGGCTGGGCATGGCGCCATCCTCGCCACAAGGTTGACCTGGCCGATTTTCCCAACGTCAAGCGCTGGTATGAGGCGCTGATGGCGCGGCCTGCGGTGAAGCGGGGCATGGAAGCAAAGCTGGATTGAGCTGACGGCGTCATCGCCCGCCTTGCGCGCACTTGCGCACTGGGGCGGGCGATCCAGTACTCCAGAGACGGTTGAGTTAGAGCCGAGAAGCTGCGGCGTGCTGGATGCCCCGGTCAAGCCGGGGGACCGCGTCCCCCATCACACCTTCTTCGCTTCGACCACCATTCGCACCGCAAGCCCGGCCAATACCGTGCCCATCAGCCAGCGCTGCACCAGCATCCAGCTCGGCCGGTTTGCCAGGAACAGCGCGATCGATCCTGCCGCGAGCGCGATCATCGCATTGACGCTGACGCTGATCGCGATCTGGATCGCGCCCAGCACCACCGATTGCGTCAGCACGCTGCCGGCGGCGGGATCGATGAACTGCGGCAGCAGCGCCAGATACAGCATCGCGATCTTCGGGTTGAGCAGATTGGTGACGAAGCCCATCGCGAACAATTTGCGCGGGCTGTCGATCGCAAGCGTCTTGACCTGGAACGGCGAGCGTCCGCCCGGCTTAACCGCCTGCCAGGCGAGCCACAGCAGATATCCGGCGCCGGCAAAGCGCAGCGCGTCATATGCAAAGGGAATTGCGAGCAGGAGCGCCGTGATGCCAAAGGCCGCGCATAGCATGTAGAACACGAAGCCCAGCGCCACGCCGCCGAGCGAGACGATGCCGGCCGCCGGCCCCTGCGTGATCGAGCGCGAGATCAGGTAGATCATGTTCGGCCCCGGCGTGAGCACGAGACCGAGAGAGACGAGAGCGAAACCGAGCAGGGCGGAGGTATGGGGCATGATCGAACCGGTGCGGGGGATGGCACGGTTTTATTATGAGCGGGACGGTTGGGCCATCGCGCAATTGCTCGGAGGACAATTCGATTCCGCGCTGGCGCAGCACAGGCCCCGGAGCGCCTATTCCCCTGGGCCCGCCGGCGCCGCCTTGACCGCGCTTGTGCGGCTCTTCTGCCTGGCGGATTGATCGGCTCCGAGATAAGCGTCCATTCGTCCCGACGCGGCCTGGAACAGGCGATCGGAGAACGCGCCGGCGAGCAGGCAAAGAATTGTCACTTTCCAGAAATCGGTTTCGCCGCCGCCCTGGGTTGAATTGGCGAATATTGAAATGAAGCCGGTGAAGAAGAGCCCAATGACGACAACGGACGCGACGCCTCCAAACGCCATGGAAGCCCACATTCGTCCAATGAAATTGCTATCTTCGAGCAATCCCCGCTTCGTCGGGCTGGCAAGGAACTTTGCGATGATCGACATCAACGCTCCAATCGCGCCAAGCGACAACGCGCGTGCCACCACATAGATATTCGAAGTATCAGCCGCAGCAGTTTCAAGCTTCTTTCGGATGTCCAGCTGGTTGGAAACAACGAAGGCTTTCTTGTCCTTCAAATCCCCATATTCGCCATTGAGCTGATCCAATTCGCTGCTCAGCTCAACCATCCTGGTCGCAGCCTCGATCCCAACCTTTGCAATGTCCTCGGCAAGGGCACCGGCGATCTTCATGTTGGCTTGCTTCGCCGTCAACGTTGCCGACAACTCCTTCATGCTGCGCTCTTGCTTCGATATCTTCGTCCGAAGTTCTGCGAGTTTTATGTCGGTGTTGCTTGCGTCCTCGGACAGCGCGGCGAGCGGCCGGCCATATTGATGTAGCGCCAGCAGGTATTCTGGATTGACGACCTTGAAAAGGTTTGGTGTCGCAACGAATCCAACCAGCCCGAGAATGACAAATGTTACGGCGCAAATCGCGGCACGCATCGGTGGCCCCCCCTGGAATGACTGCATCATTCCATTGAATCAGGGCGGCAGCAACCTAGGGGCGTGGAGCAGGGGAGATAGATACTTACGCAGCGCACAATGCGGTGGTCAGTGCGCCTCGTCCCAATTATTCGCAGCGCGCGCGTCGACGTGAAGCGGCACCGAAAGCAGCACGGCCGGGAACGGCGCGTCCTGCATCACGTGCTGGACCACGGGCAGCGTCGCCTCGACCTCCGCGTCGGGTACCTCGAAGATCAGTTCGTCATGCACCTGGAGCAGCATCTGCGCCGACAGCCTCTTCTCGGCGAGCGCGTCCTCCACCCGCGTCATGGCGCGGCGGATAATGTCGGCGGCGGTGCCCTGGAGCCGCGCGTTGATCGCGGCGCGCTCGTTGAAGGCACGCACCGAGGCGTTCGAGGCCTTGATGTCGGGATAGTGGCATTTGCGGCCGAACAGCGTAGTGACGTAGCCGTGGCTCCGGCAGAAGTCCCGCGTCTCGTCCATGTAGGCGCGGATGCCGGGAAAGCGCTCGAAATATTTCTTGATGTAGGCGGACGCTTCCTCGCGTGCGATGCCGAGCTGATTGGCGAGGCCGAACGCCGAGATGCCGTAGATGATGCCGAAATTGATCGCCTTGGCGCGGCGGCGGATCTCGCTCGGCATGCCCTTGATCGGCACGCCGAACATTTCCGAGGCCGTCATCGCGTGAATGTCGAGCCCATCGCGAAACGCCTGCTTCAGCACGGGAATATCGGCGATCTCCGCCAGCAGCCGCAGCTCGATCTGCGAATAGTCGGCGGAGACCAGCTTGTGTCCGGGCGTCGCGATGAACGCGCGGCGGATCTTGCGGCCGTCCTCGGTGCGCACCGGGATGTTCTGCAGATTCGGCTCGTTCGAGGACAGCCGGCCCGTCGTGGTCGCGGCCAGCGCGTAGGTGGTGTGCACGCGATGGGTCTGCGGATTGACATAGGTCGGCAGCGCGTCGGTATAGGTCGACTTCAGCTTCGAGACCTGGCGCCACTCCAGAATCTTCCTCGGAAGATCGTGGCCCTGCTCGGCGAGCTCGTCCAGCACCTGGGCGGTGGTCGACCACGCACCGGTCTTGGTCTTGGTGCCGCCCGGCAGGCTCATCTTGCCGAACAGGATGTCGCCGATCTGCTTCGGGCTGCCGACATTGATCGGCTCGCCCGCGATCTCCTGGATCTCGGCCTCGACGCGGGCTGCGGTCTGGGCAAAGTCGCCTGACAGTCGCGACAGCACCTGGCGATCGATCGAGATGCCGCGCCGTTCCATGCGCGCGAGCACCGCGACTAGCGGCCGCTCCAGGGTCTCATAGACCGTGGTCATGTGCTCGGCGACGAGGCGTGGCTTGAGCACGCGCCACACCCGCAAGGTCATGTCGGCGCCCTCCGCCGACAGCGGCGCCGCCTTGTCGATCGGCACCTGGTCGAAGGTGATCTTGCCCTTGCCGCTGCCGAGCAGCTCGCCCTCCTTCAGCATGGCGTGTCCGAACCAGCGCTCGGCGAGCGATTCCAGCCCGTGCGAGCCGCGGCCGGCGTCGAGCACGTAGGAGATCAGTTGCGCGTCGTCGGTGTTGCGCAAGGTGATGCCGTGCTGCGCCAGCATGACGGCGGTGAATTTGACGTCGAAGCCGATCTTGAGGATGCCCGTCGATTCCAGCACCGGCCGCAGCGCCTCGATCGCGTCATCATGCTTGACCTGATCCGGCGCAAGGCCTGCATCGAACAGGCCGGCGCCGCCGCCGGACTGTTTGTGCGCGAGCGGCACATAGCAGGCATCGTTCGACGCCAGCGCCAGTGCGATGCCGCAAAAATCGGCCTGCATCGGGTCGATGGAGTTGGCGCGGATCTCGACCGCAACCTGGCCGGCATCGTAGATGCGCGCGATGAAGGCGTTGAGCTCCTTGAGCGACTTGACCGCCTGGTATTTGCCGCGGTCGATCGGGAGCTTGCGCAAAGCTTCCTCGCGCGCAGCGGCGAGCGAGATCGGCGCGCCCTTGAGGCTCGCTCCCTTGTCACCCTTGTCGCCGCCTTTGGCAGTTGCCGCAGGACTGGCGAAGAGATCGCCGGAGGCCTCAGGCGATTTAGTCCTGTCGGCGCCGTCGGAGGTCCCGCCGCGTGCTTCGCTGCTATTCGCCGTGTCGGCATCCACATTGGAAGGATCGATCTGCGAATAGTCGGCGACGCGGCGCGTCAGCGTCGTGAATTCCATCGCCTTCAGGAAGGCGATCAGCTTGCGCGCATCGGGCTCGTGCACGGCGAGGTCGTCCAGCGGCACCTCCAGCTCGACCTTGTCGTCGAGCAGCACGAGTTGCCGCGAGATCCGCGCCTTCTCGGCATTCTCGATCAGCGCCTCGCGCCGCTTCGGTTGCTTGATCTCGCCGGCGCGGAACAGCAGCTGCTCGAGGTCGCCATATTCGACGATCAGTTGCGCGGCGGTCTTGATGCCGATGCCGGGCACACCGGGCACATTGTCGGTGGAATCGCCGGCCAGTGCCTGCACCTCGACCACCTTCTCAGGCGGCACGCCGAATTTCTCGATCACCTCGGGAATTCCGATGCGGCGATCCTTCATGGTGTCGTACATGACGACCTTGTCGGTGACGAGCTGCATCAGATCCTTGTCTGACGAGACGATCGTCGTGGTCGCGCCGCGGTCGGATGCCTGCCGCGCATAGGTCGCGATCAGATCGTCGGCCTCGAAGCCGCCCTGTTCCAGGCAGGGCAGGTCGAAGGCGCGCACGGCTTCACGGATCAGCGAAAATTGCGGGATCAGATCATCCGGCGCCGGCGGCCGATGCGCCTTGTACTCGGGATAGATCTTGTTGCGGAACGTGACTTCCGACTTGTCGAAGACAATCGCCAGATGCGTCGGCCGGTTGTCGGCGGGCATGTCGCGCAAGAGCTTCCACAGCATGTTGCAGAAGCCGAGCACGGCGTTGACCTGCAAGCCGTCGGACTTGCGGTTGAGCGGCGGCAGCGCGTGATAGGCGCGGAAGATGTAGCCGGAGCCGTCGACCAGAAAGATGTGGTCGCCCTTGCCGGCCGCTTTGGCTGCGGCCGGTTTGGCAGCGGGCTTGTCAGCAGCGGGCTTGGTGTCGGCTTTGGCGGCGGTCTTCGAGGATGTCTTGGGCATGGCCGCAATGTATGAATTTTTGCGGGCTTTGACAGCCTTGGGAGGGCGATTTTTGGGCTGTTGGCGCGACTATCCCCCGCTGTGATTCCCCGCTATTCAGCCGCCTGCAACACGGGTCCGGCCTTCTTCGGCGCGATCCAGAATGCATCGGGCCGCTCGAACAGGAAATTGCCGCCGAGCCGCAACGCGAGCTGCCAGATCGCGAGCGCCCCGACCACGCCGACGATGGTGACGATCAGCGACACCGTGCCGATATCCGGTATGATTCCCGTGCGCAGCAGCAGCGTTCGCGTGGCGGCCATCGGCAGGAAGAAGGCGAGATAGATCACGATCGAATGCTCGCCGCAGAAGCGGAAGACATTCAGCCGCTGCGCTCGCGCGAGCAGCGTGCCCATCGTGATGATGGCGCAGGCACCGGCAAAGCCGAGCACGAGTGAGATGATCTTCCACTCGCTGGCCCCACACGCGACCAGGCCGGCATTGACCAGCGCCCAGGTCGTGAGCGTTGCGAGCGCCCATGCGGGATGGCTGCGCGCGCGGTCCGACAACGCGAACACGTAGGGCGCGAACAGATAACCGGAATAGAAATAGACGAAGCGCGCGCAGAACTCGTCGATCGCAGTCCAGCCGGTCGAGATACGCGCCGTCTCCAGCGCAGCAGCGACGAGCCAGATCGCAGGCGACGGGATTCCCCGTGTCAATTTTGTGACGACGAAGAAGATCGGCAGAAGGTAGATGAACCAGAGCGTGCCGAACGGCTCGACGAAGGATTCCAGGTACATGAGGCCGACATCGCGCCAGCCTGTTTCCGCCGCGAAGGCCGGGGCCTTGAAGCCGAACTGGATTGTCACCCAGACGACATAGAAATAGGCGAAATGCACCACCTTGCGGTCGAGATAGGTTCGCCATTCGCGGTCGATCACCAATGGCAGGAACAGGCCCGAAATCAGGAAGAAATCCGGCATCCGGAACGGCTTTGCGAAGGCTACGGCGACATGCATGAAACCGGTCTCGCCGGCGGCGAGCTCGACCCCCAATACCGAATGCATCATCACGACCATGACGATGCAGATGCCCTTGGCATAGTCGACCCAGTCGACACGTGCGGCAGTGGAAGCCTCGATGCCTCCGCTCGCGAATGTGCCTGATGGTGCCATGGTGTCCCTTTTCGAGGCGTGTTCCGCCCGGCTCTGTGTGGCTGCGGGGCAGTTTGGCGGCTTGCGGCTTACGATTTCTTTACCGGTACAATTCGTGTGCCGGCTTTTTCCGGGCAGACGGTTCCCTTGCACCGGGAAAATGCTAAACCGCCCCGAATTGGGGTTTCGTTAACCAAGCCAGAACAGGGATTTTCATGCGAATCGCGATGATCGGAACGGGCTATGTGGGACTGGTGTCCGGAGCCTGCTTTGCGGATTTCGGTCACGACGTCACTTGCGTCGACAAGGATGAGAAGAAGATTGCAGCGCTTCATCGCGGCGAGATCCCGATCTACGAGCCCGGCCTTGACGAATTGGTCGCAACCAATGTGAAGGCCAAGCGTCTCGACTTCACCACCGACCTGTCGAAGCCGGTTGCGGATGCCGATGCCGTGTTCATCGCGGTCGGCACGCCCTCGCGCCGCGGCGACGGCCACGCCGATCTGTCCTATGTCTACGCCGCCGCGCGCGAGATCGCGCAGTCGCTGTCAGGGTTCACCGTCGTGGTGACGAAGTCGACCGTGCCTGTGGGCACCGGCGACGAGGTCGAGCGCATCATCCGCGAGACCAATCCGAAGGCGGATGTCGTCGTCGCCTCGAACCCCGAATTCCTGCGCGAGGGCGCGGCGATCCGTGACTTCAAGTTCCCCGATCGCGTCGTCGTCGGCACCTCTGACGAGCGCGGCCGCAAGGTGATGGGCGACATCTATCGCCCGCTGTCGTTGAACCAGGCACCGCTGATGTTCACGGAGCGCCGCACCGCCGAGATGATCAAATACGCCGCGAACGCGTTCCTCGCGACCAAGATCACCTTCATCAACGAGATCGCGGATCTGTCGGAAAAGGTCGGCGCCAACGTGCAGGAAGTCGCGCGCGGCATTGGCCTCGACAACCGCATCGGCACAAAATTCCTGCATGCGGGTCCCGGCTTCGGCGGCTCGTGCTTCCCGAAGGACACCAAGGCGCTGATCAAGATCGCGCAGGACTACGACGTGAGCTTGCGCATCGTCGAATCCGTGCTGGCGGTCAACGAGAACCGCAAGCGGGCGATGGCGCGGAAAGTGAGCCAGGCGCTCGGCGGTAGCTTGCGCGGCAAGACCATCGCCGTGCTCGGGCTCACCTTCAAGCCCGACACCGACGACATGCGCGACGCGCCGTCGATCCCGCTCGTGACCGGCCTGATCGACATGGGCGCGAAGGTCAGGGCGTTCGACCCCGTTGGCATGGAGCAGGCCAAGGGTGAACTTCCCGCCATCACCTATTGCGACGACGCCTATTCCTGCGCGGAAGGCGCCGATGCTGTCGTCGTCGTCACCGAATGGGTGCAGTTCCGCGGGCTCGATCTCGACCGGCTGAAGAGCGTCATGGCTCAACCCGTCGTCGTCGACCTCCGCAATATTTTCCGCCCCGAAGACATGCGTGCCGCCGGCTTCACCTACGAGAGTGTCGGCCGCCCCTCCGCGCAGGGTTGATCGCGACATATGATTGTCATACCCCGCGAAGGCGGGGTATCCAGTAATCCCGATCTTCGCAATGATTGGGACCTCAGTTTACTGGATCACCCGTCCCGGCACGCAATCGCGCGCAAGGCGGGTGATGACGGGACCCAAATACTTGCCCCGCAGCTTCGACACGCCCCTCCCGATCGATGCCGTGCTCGACGATTTGTCGCGCACCCTTGATCAGCATAATGCCGCCGTGCTGGTGGCGCCGCCGGGCGCCGGCAAGACCACGCGCGTGCCGCTGGCGCTGCTCGATGCGCCCTGGGCCAGGGGCAAGAAGATCATCGTGCTGGAGCCGCGCCGCATCGCCGCGCGCGCCAGCGCCGACCGCATGGCCAAGTCGCTCGGCGAGCGCACTGGAGAGACCGTCGGCTATCGCGTCCGCTTCGGCTCGAAAATCTCGCGCGCAACCCGCATCGAGGTGGTAACCGAAGGCATCTTCACCCGCCAGATCCTCGACGATCCCGAACTCTCCGGCATCGCCGCGATCCTGTTCGACGAATTCCATGAGCGCTCGCTCGATGCGGATATGGGTCTCGCGCTGGCGCGCGACGCGCAACTCGGCCTGCGCGAAGATCTGCGTATCCTCGTGATGTCGGCCACGCTGGACGGCGCCCGTGTCGCCAAGCTGCTGGGCGATGCACCCGTCGTCGAGAGCGAGGGCCGCGCCTTTCCGGTCGAGACGCGCTATCTCGGCCGCAAGGCGGATGCTCCGATCGAGCGGCAGATGGCGGATGCGATCGCGTCCGCACTGCGCGCCGATGGCGGCTCGGTGCTGGCGTTCCTGCCGGGCGCCGCCGAAATCCGCCGCACCCAGAATTTCCTCGCCGAGCGCGTGCAGGATGCCAGCATCGAGATCGTGCCGCTGTTCGGCGCGCTCGATGCCGCCGTGCAGGACCGCGCCATCTCGCCGGCGCCCAAGGGTACGCGCAAGGTGGTGCTGGCGACCTCGATCGCGGAGACGTCGCTGACGATCGAAGGCGTGCGTATCGTGGTCGATTCCGGCCTTGCCCGCGTGCCGCGCTATGAACCGGATATCGGACTGACGCGGCTCGAGACCGTGCGCGTCTCGCGCGCGGCGGCGGATCAACGCCGCGGCCGCGCCGGCCGTACCGAGCCTGGCGTCTGCTACCGGCTCTGGGACGAGCCGCAGACCGCCTCGCTCACGCCCTACACCCAGCCGGAAATCTTGAGCGCCGACCTGTCTTCGCTGGTGCTCGATCTCGCGCAATGGGGCGTCGCCGATCCCGCGGCGCTGTCGTTCCTCGACCCGCCGCCCGCGCCGGCCTGGAAGGAAGCCAAGAGCCTTTTGACTGAGCTCAACGCCCTCGATGGCGACGGCCGCATCACCGCGGAAGGCAAGAGCCTGCGCGCATTGGCCCTGCCGCCGCGGCTGGCGCGCATGATCGTGGATTCGCATCGCGCCGGCGAGGGCGAAGCCGCAGCCGAGATCGCGGCCATCATCACCGAGCGCGGGCTCGGCGGCGACAGCGTCGATCTCGAGCACCGGCGCGACCAGTTCCGCCGCGACCGTTCGCCGCGCGCCGCCAGTGCGCGCGACCTGGCGCGGCGCTGGGCCGCGCAGGTGGCGGCGTCGGAAAAGGCGGGGCAGCAGGATGATCTCTCCACCGGCCTGATGCTCGCCTACGCCTTCCCGGATCGCGTCGCGCGCAACCGCGGCAACGGCAGTTTCGTGCTCGCCAACGGCCGTGGCGCTGCCGTGGAGCAGACCTCATCGCTCGCCCGCGCGCCGTACGTCGCAATTGGCGAAATGACCGGAACGGCCGCGAGCGGACGCATCCTGCTCGCCGCGCAAATCACCCAGGACGAGATCGAGCGGCATTTCGCCGGGCATATCGAGAGCGTCGTCGAAATCTCGTTCGATCGCGGCGCGATGGCACTGCGCGCGCGGCGCAAGCGCGCGCTGCACGCGATCACGCTGTCCGAGGCGACACTTGCCGTGTCGCCCTCGGAGGATACCGCGCGCATCTTCGCAGATGGGCTGATCGCCGCGGGCCTCGACCGGCTGCCCTGGTCGAAAGCAGCGAAACAATGGCGCGACCGCGTGATGTTCCTGCGCAAGACGGAAGGCGCGAGCTGGCCCGATCTCTCCGACGACGGGTTGATCGCGCGGCAAAATGATTGGCTGGTGCCGGCGCTCTACGACAAGATCGCGCTGAAGGAGATCTCAGCCGGCGATCTCTCCGACGCGCTGATGGCGCTGCTGCCTTGGGACATGCGCGCGCGGCTCGACCGCGAGGCGCCGACGCATTTCGAGGCGCCGACCGGGAGCGTGCTCGCGATTGACTACGAGGCCGAGCAGGGGCCCACCATCGCGGTCCGGCTCCAGGAGTTGTTCGGCCTCAACACCCATCCCTCGATTGCGGCGGGCAAGGTGCCGCTGGTGCTGGAATTGCTGTCGCCGGCGCAGCGCCCGGTGCAGGTGACCCGCGATCTCCCCGGCTTCTGGCGCGGCAGTTACGCGGCCGTACGCTCCGACCTGCGCGGCCGCTATCCGCGCCATCCCTGGCCGGAGGATCCCGCGAGCGCGCTGCCGACCCGGCGCGTGAAACCGCGCGGGACGTGAGGTTCGCGAAGGCGCATTAACCGTTCGCTCATCCTTTTCGTCAAAATGACACGGGCTTGGCCGTGGCTAAGCTCGCCGGCAGGCGTGTCGCGTGGTGAAATCGAGCTTTCGGGCTCGGAAGTGGTGTGATGCGTAACATAATGATCCTCGCGGCGATCATGATCGGCCTCGGCACCTTCATGGCGCAGATGGCGGACAAGATGAGCTCCGCGTCCGCCACCTCGGTGCCGCGCACGACGGTTGCGGTCGCGGCGAATGCGCCGACAGGCGGCCGCAGCCTGGCCATTTCCCGCGATGGCCGTGGCCACTTCCAGGCCGAGGGCCGGATCGAGGGCCAGCGGATCGGCTTCATGGTCGACACCGGTGCCTCCGTGGTGGCGCTGAACGAGACCTCGGCAGCGCGCTTCGGTCTGCGCCCCTCGCGCAGCGAGTACAACGCCACCGTCTCCACCGCCAACGGCACCATCAAGGCCGCCCGCACCCGCATCGCCATGCTCGACGTCGGAGGCCTCGTCGTGCGTGACGTCGACGCCATGGTGTTGCCGGACGAGGCGCTGTCCGAAAACCTGCTCGGCCTCTCCTTCCTGTCCCGCCTCAAGCGCTTTGAGTACGCCAACGGCCAGATGGTGCTGGAGCAGTAACGATCTCCCAAAGGCCGCTGAGCCCGTATATTTCAAGAAACGTCTCTATTTCGACTGCTCACGGTCGGATTTTGTCCGTTACCAAACTGCCGCAATTATAAGCCATAAGCTGCCATTCCCGCCTTCCGCTGCGGCCTGGCATTCGCTAAGGCTGCATCAATTCCCGCCATTTTCGCGAGACCGTCTCAATGTTCCCCAAGCCGAAATCCGTATTGCTGCCCAACACCTACGCCTTCGAATCCGAGCCCATGGTGAAGGCGACCGGTTTTCGCGAGTACGACGCGCGCTGGCTGTTTCAAAAGGAAATCAACCTGATGGGAATCCAGGCGCTCGGCATGGGGCTGGGCGCGCTGATTGCGGAACTCGGGGTCAAACAGGAGATCGTCACCGGCCATGATTTCCGCGGCTATTCGGCATCGATCAAATACGCGCTGATCTCCGGCCTGATGGCGGCGGGCTGCAAGGTGCACGACATTGGCCTCGCGGTCACGCCGATGGCGTATTTCGCGCAGTTCGACCTCGACGTGCCCTGCTGCGCCATGGTCACGGCCTCGCACAACGACAATGGCTGGACCGGCGTGAAGATGGGCGCCAACCGTCCGCTGACGTTCGGTCCGGACGAGATGACGCGGCTCAAGGAGATCGTGCTCAATGCCGATTTCAGGAACAAGGCCGGCGGCTCCTACCAGTTCCACGAGAACTATCCGGCGCGCTACATCGCCGATCTCACAACCCGTCCGAAGCTGACGCGCAAGCTCAAGGTGGTCGCGGCCTGCGGCAACGGCACTGCCGGGGCGTTCGCGCCGCAGGTGCTGGAAGCGATCGGCTGCGAGGTGATCCCGCTCGACACCGAGCTCGACTATACCTTCCCGAAATACAACCCCAATCCCGAAGACATGGAGATGCTGCACGCGATCCGTGACGCGGTGCTGCAGCACAAGGCCGATGTCGGTCTCGGCTTCGACGGTGACGGCGACCGCTGCGGCGTCGTCGACAACACCGGCGAGGAGATCTTCGCCGACAAGGTCGGCGTGATGCTGGCGCGCGACATGTCCGCGATCCACAAGGACGCGCATTTCATCGTCGACGTGAAGTCGACCGGCCTGTTCATCACCGATCCGGTGCTGCAGAAGCAGGGCGCGAAGACCACCTATTGGAAGACCGGCCATTCCTACATGAAGCGCCGCACTCACGAGGCGGGCGCGCTCGCGGGCTTCGAGAAGTCCGGCCACTTCTTCTTCAACAAGCCGTATGGCCGCGGCTATGACGACGGCCTGGTCTCTGCGATCGCGATCTGCGACATGCTCGACCGCGCGCCCGGCAAATCGATGGCCGATCTCAAGGACGCACTGCCGAAGACCTGGTCGTCGCCGACCATGTCGCCGCATTGCGCCGACGAGGTCAAATACGGTGTCATCGACCAGGTCGTGAAGCACTTCGAGGGCTTGCAGGCCAAGGGTGCCAAGATCGGCGGCCAGGCGATCCGCGACCTCGTCACCGTCAACGGCGTCCGCGTCACGGTCGAGGACGGAAGCTGGGGCCTGGTGCGGGCCTCCTCCAACAAGCCGGAGCTCGTGGTGGTGGTCGAGAGCCCGGTCTCCGAGCAACGCATGCACGACATGTTCGAGATGGTGAACAGCGTGCTGCGTACGCATCCCGAAGTCGGCGAGTACAATCAGAAGATCTGAGCGCCTGCGAGCGCTCAGATCCCCGGTGGGCCGAACAGGGCGCGGAGCTTCGCCCCTGGTCCGCGGGCCTTCCAGGCGTCGTCCAGCATCGCGATCCATTCGCCGAGCGCGATCCGGACCGGATTGAAGGACGGCGTGCCGCCGACCAGGCCGAAGCGGAGCGGCTGGTCCGACGGCCGCTCGGCAAATGTTCCGAACAGACGGTCGAACACGATCAGGATACCCCCGTAGTTCCGGTCGAGACACGGCTCGTTGCAGGCATGATGCACGCGATGATGGCTCGGCGTGTTGAGCAGCCATTCGAGCGCGCCGAGCCTTGGCAAGAATTCGCTGTGGATGAAGAACTGGTAGAACAGGTTGATCCCCAGCATTGCGATGATCGCGAGGGGATGAAAGCCGATCAGCGCCAGCGGCAGGAAGAAGAGGAAGTTGCCGGAAATGTTGCCGGTCCAGCCGAGCCGGATCGCCGCCGTCAGGTTCAGCCGTGTCGTCGAGTGATGCACCGCATGCGTCGCCCACATCCAGCGAATGCGATGCGAGGCGCGGTGCTGCCAATAGTAGAGAAACTCGCTGCCGATGAACAATCCGGCGAGCGCGGGCGGGCCGGCTTGAGCGAAGTCGAACAGGCGGTGCTCGTAGAGGAAGGCAAACGGTACGGCGAGAATGCCGGCTTCCACGGCGCGCAGCAGGTTCTGTCCCAGCGCAACGCCAAATGACGCGATGCTTTCGCGCCAGTCGTGGGTCTCGCGATGCGCGAGCCGGCCGATGCCGTATTCAAGCAGCATCAGGCCGATCGCCGTTGCCAGGATCACGCGCCTGAGCGTTGGATCGAGCAGGAGTGAAGCGTAGCCCACGGCATCCTCCTATTTCGGCGCCACGCCGGCGCTGACGGCGCTGTCCCGGAGCGCCTGTGCGCGTGGCATCGCCTGAGCGCAGGACGCCGCGAGCTGGCCGGCATGGGATTGCAGGCAGGCGAGGATGCGTCCGCCACCCGGCGTGACGTCGCTGCACAGGCGGTCATAGTCGGCGCGGCAGGCCTGCATGACGGCCCTAGCTTCGCTGCGCATTTGCGGCGTGATCTGCGTCTGCAGCTGGCTCTGGGCGAACGCAGAAGTCGAGGCCGCGACACCGAGGGCGACGATGATCGCGGCCTGCGGGACTGCAAGGAGACGGAAAGCCGATGGCATTGTGTTCATCCTTTCTGATCTGGTGGGATTGGCCGCCGCCGCGTGGGGCGGACGCGGCGACGGCCCGGCCCGCGACTCAGCGCGAGACCGTGCCGGTGCGGGTGTAGGTGTTGCCGGCCGGGCCGGTGCGGGTGACGTTGCGCGAGCAGCTTCCGTTGGCGCAGCTTCCCGTCGCAGTGACACTCGACGTGCCGCGGGGACCGCTCGACGTCGCCGACCGCGTCCAGGCATTGGCGTCCGCCGCTGTCGCGACCGAAAGCGCGCCGATGACGAGGGTGGAGAAAATTAGTTTGGTCATGGTCGTCGTCTCCTTGACGTGTGAGGGCTGCCGTGAGCGGGAGCCATGCAAGGAGACTGAGCATGCTGCGTCAGCGCCGCGTGGCCCGGGCGAAACGTTTGTTATGGCTTTGTCCGGCGTGTGTAACGTTGTGTAACAATGGTGCCCGCAGCCTTGCGCGGGCCGCGCGGTAAGCCAGAATGCGGCGATGAACGCGCATCCGGCCACGATCCTCATGGTGGAGGACGATCCCGAGATCAGCCGCCTCGTCGCCGATTTCATGCGGCGCGAGGGGTTCGAGGTTGCTTGCGTCGGCGACAGCAAGGCCATGGACGCGATGCTTCAGCGCCTACGCCCAGATCTCGTGATCCTCGACTTGATGCTCCCCGGCGAGGACGGTCTGTCGATCTGCCGCAGGCTGCGTGCCGACGACCAGATTCCGATCCTGATGCTGACGGCCAAGAGCGAGGAGATCGACCGCGTGGTCGGCCTCGAGATGGGGGCGGACGACTATCTCGCAAAGCCGTTCGGGCCGCGCGAATTGCTGGCGCGGATTCGCGCCATCCTTCGTCGTTCCAACGGCACGGCGGCAAAACCCCTGATCCGCCGCTTTGCGTTCGACCGCTTCGTGGTCGATCTCGATGCACGCAGCGTCGAGATGATCGAGACGGACGCCGCGGCCCCGCAGCTGACCAGTGCGGAATTCGACCTGCTCGGCTGTTTCGTGCAGCGTCCGCGCCGCGTGCTCACTCGCGATCAGATCCTCGACTGGACTCGCGGACGCTCGGCGGAGCCGTTCGATCGTACCGTGGACATGCTGATCTCGCGGCTGCGCAAGAAGCTCGACGGCGCAAGTCCGGGCTCCAATCTGATCACGACGGTACGCAACGGCGGCTATCTGTTCACTGCCACCGTCAAGCAGGTGTCGTGATGCTGCGCGTGACGCTCGCCGCGCGGCTCGCCCTGATCGGACTGATCGGATTTTCGGTGGTGGTCACGGTCGTGGTGGCGATTTTCTACCGGACCACGGTCCACGAGAACGAGCTGACACGGCCCTCGCCAGCGCGACTCGATGCGCTCGCGACGCTCGTCGAGCGCGCCACCTCCGATACGCGGCAGGCCGTGCTCGACGCGGTGTCGTCTCCGCAATTCATGGTGCGGATCGTGCCGTCGGCCGTGCCGGTCAGCGGCGAGACGCCGCCACAGCAACAACAATTGCGCGAGACCTATGCGGCCGGCCTTGCGGGCCGTCCGGTCGAGATTGTGTCGCCGCCCGATCGTCGCATGAGCCGGGTGTTTCCGCGGATCGCGCGGCTGATGGCCAATGCGATCGAGTTCCGTATCGGCCTGCGCAGCGGCGAGATGCTGATCATCGATGCCTATACCCGTCTGCCGGTCACACCGCTCGGGTTGCCCGTCGGCTTCGGCGCGGGCCTGTTCGGATCGATTGTGGCACTGCTGGCGCTGCTCGTGATGCAGCGCGAGACGCGGCCGCTGGCGCAACTCGCCGCGGCGGTCGATCGCGTCGACCTGTCGACCGATCCACCGCCGCTTCCGGACGCAAAGCGCAGCGCGCCGGAGATCCGTGCCGTTATTGCCGCGTTCAACCGCTTGCAAGGTCGGCTCGCTGAAATGCTGCGCGCGCGCATGACACTGGTTGGCGGCATCGCCCACGATGTCAGGACGTTCGCAACAAGATTGCGGTTGCGGGTCGAGCATATTCCCGATGATGCCGAGCGCCAGCGGGCGGTTGCCGATATCGACGACATGATCCGCCTGCTCGACGACGCGCTGCTGTCGACGCGTGCGGGCGCCGGAGGTCTGTCACAGGAGATGATCGAGCTTGCCGCCTTGATTGCTGCGGAAGTGCACGACCGGCGTGTCCACGGCGCAGCGGTCGATCTGGTCTCGGACGAGCGCGCGCAGACGAGCGTCGTGCTCGGCGACCGGCTGGCGCTGCGGCGGATCTTTGCCAATGTCGTCAACAACGCGCTCGCCTACGGCCGTGTCGCGCACGTGCGGACGGCCTTGAAGGATGGGGCGATTGTGGTGTCGATCGACGACGAGGGGCCGGGTATCCCCGCCAGCGAGCGACAGACCGTGCTGGAGCCGTTCCATCGGCTGGAGAAGTCGCGCAACCGCGCGACCGGCGGCGCCGGGCTTGGTCTGGCCGTGGTACGCAGCCTGGTCGAGGCCCATGGCGGAACCATCGAGATCGGCGCGGCCCCGGGCGGGGGCACGCGCGTCAACGTCACGCTGCCGGTGTTTCAACCGGCGTGAGTGTCAGGCGGCGACCACTGCCGGGATCGGCAGCGCGGTGACCGACTTGATCTTTTCCATCGCAAAGCGCGAGGTGACGTTCTTCAGCGGCACGGCGCTGATCAGCTTCTTGTAGAACACGTCATAGGCCTGCATGTCCGCGACCACGACGCGCAGCATGTAGTCGACGTCGCCGGCCATGCGGTAGAACTCCATCACCTCGGGCATCGCGCTGACGGCCTCGGCGAACTTCTTGAGCCAGGCGTCGGAATGATCGGAGCTCTCGACCGAGACGAACACGGAGATGCCGAGCCCGATCTTGTTCTGGTCGACCAGCGCCACCCGCTTCAGGATGACGCCGTCGGCCTCCAGGCGCTGAATCCGCTTCCAGCAGGGGGTCGAGGACAGGCCGACGCGATCGCCGATCTCGGCGACGGACAGGGAGGCATCGTCCTGGAGCACCATCAGAATCTTGCGGTCGATGGCGTCGAGGCGGCGGCTGGTCTCGGGGAGCTGGACAGCAAGATCAGTCATTTGAAGAACTTTGTTCCATTTTGACGGCTGCTTTTCCTCATATAGAGAAAATTCTTCTATATCAAGTCTATTATCTCGGTGGTCCCAGGGGCTTGCGTTCGGAAAGCGGTTGCAAAAGTCCTTCAACTTCAGTGCGTTGCGGGGCGGCCAGACCGCCGCCATGGCGGGTGCATTTCAGCGCCGCCGCTGCCGCGGCGAATCGCAGTGCCTCCCGCATGTCGCCGCCTTCGGCAAGGCGAAGCGTGAAGGCGCCATGGAAGACGTCGCCGGCGCCGAGCGTGTCGATGGCCTCGACCGGAAAGGCCGGCGTCTCTTCGAACTCACCCGCCTCGTTCAGCCAGATCGTGCCGCGCGGGCCGCGCGTGGCGGCCAGGAAGGCCGGCGTCAGCCCGGCCAGGCGCTTCAAGGCCTTGCCGTCGTCGGCGACGCCGGCAGTCTCCCGCACCTGTTCGCTGGCGAACAGCAGATGCGAGGCCGCCCTGAGCAGGTCGTCAGTCCGTGTCATCGCTCGGTCGACGCCGACGATGACCGGAATGCCGCGCCGTCGCGCCTCGTTGCAGAGGGAGGTCGCGAACGCGGCGCAGCGGCTTTCGACCAGAACCGCCGTGCAGTCGGTCAGCAGTACGTCGGCGTCAGGCAGCTTCACGCTCCACAGACCGGGATCGCGAAAGATGGTGAGCGTTCGCTCGCCGGAAGGGTCAATCAAGATTGCCGAGACCGGCGTCGTCAACCGCGGCATGAGCACGATATGCGCGGTTTCGATACCTTCGGCGGCCATCCTTTCGAGAATGAAGCTGCTCGACGTCTCGCCGGGATCGCCCATCGGCCCGGTGAACGTGACACGTCCACCAAGCCGGGCGATTGCGATCGCGGCATTGAGGGCATTGCCGCCGCAGATCTCCGCGAGATGGGTCGCATTCGCCTTGCTGCCACGCGCGGGCACGGCTTCGACACGAAAGGTGAGGTCGCGCACGGGAATGCCGATGCAGAGGATGCGCGGCGCGGTCTCAGGTGGCGCCATCGGCGGTCTCAGCTCTTGTCGTGCACCCATCGGCCAAGCAAATGATGGGCGATGGCGAACGGATGCGGGCCGGCGAGTCCGTCAGGATGCGTCCGTTTCAGCATCAGGGCGGCCTCCTCGCGCGTGAACCAGCGCGCATCCTCCAGTTCGGAATGATCGACGATGACATCCTCGTTCAGCGCCCGCGCGCTGCAACCGATCATCAGCGACGACGGATAGGGCCAGGGCTGGGTCATGTAATATTGCACGTCGGTGCAGCGGATCCCGGATTCCTCGAGGATTTCCCGACGCACCGCGTCCTCGATTGTCTCGGCGGCTTCGACGAAGCCGGCAAGGCAGGAATACATGCCGGGCGGAAACTGCTTCTGACGGCCGAGCAGGCATTTGTCGCCGGAGGAAACGTGCATGATCACGACCGGATCGGTGCGTGGAAAATGCTCGGCCTTGCAGCTCGGACATTCGCGCTTCCAGCCGCCTTCCTTCATCGCGCTGCGGGTGCCGCAATTGGCGCAATAGCCGTGGCGCTGGTGCCAGCTCACCATCGACTTCGCCATTGCGATCGCCGAGAGCTCATCGGGCGGAATCGCGCCCTGCATCGCCATGCCACGCAGCTCGGTGACGGTGTAATCGTCGCGGCCGATCAGCTTCTCGGCGGCGGCCTGCGACAGGCCCATCCCGAACATCGCGGCGCCGTCGCGCAGCCCCAGGAAGACCGTGCCGGGATTGGCGCCGCATTTCAGCGCCTCGTCGATCGACAGCAGCGCGCGCGCGCCTTCGCCCTCGCGCTTCACCAGCAGCGAGTCTCGGTAGACGACGTAGGCGCGCGAGGAGGGCTTCTGCTCCATCGCGAACAGCTTTTCATCGTCGCGGCGCAGATGCGCGGCGCGGTCGAGGATGTTGGTGACGAAGGCCGGCTGTCCCAGCGGAAACGAGTCGAATGCTGACATTCTTGTTCTTTCAACCCAACCAGATCTTGCGGCGAAGCGCGCTGATGAAATTCTGCACCTCGGTGGCGTCATGCGCCAAGGGCTGCATTACACCCCAGACCGGTCGCGGCCAGGCGGCGTCACTGGTGCGGCGCGCGATGATGTGGACGTGAAGCTGCGGCACGAGGTTGCCGAGCGCTGCGATGTTGAGCTTGTCGCATTTGGTGATCTCCTTCAGCGCGCGCGAGACGCGGGAGATCTCCGTCATCAACTGCGCCTGCTGCACCTCGTCGAGATCGATGATCTCGACAGCGTCCGCGCGCCGCGGCACCAGCAGCAGCCAGGGATAATGCGCGTCCTTGATGACCAGCACCTTCGACAGCGGCAAGTCGCCGATGTCGATGGTGTCCTCTTTTAGGCGGGAGTGGAGCGACCAGGCGGGATCGGACATATGGGTTTCCAGCTTGCCCGACGCGATCGGGCTTGTTTGGCCCGACCATACGATACCGAGTTTGATTGGGGAAGGATGAGGCTCCGCAGGGGCCGCATGCACCGTTGTCGTCCTGGCCTTCGACGGGACGACAGCGAATTAGTGGCGGCCTTTTACGCCTCCGCCAGCACCCGTGCATTGGCACGGATCGAGGCCTCGCTGACGCGGATGCCGAGGCCGGGGCCGTCGGGCACCACGACGTGGCCGCCGCGATTGGCGACGCGCTCTTCCAGCACGTCCTCCGTGAGCACGTGATGCGGCATGTAGAATTCGCAGCCCAGCGAGATGCCGGGCGTTGCCGCAATCAGCTGCGTGCCGGCGGCGAGCCCAATGCCGCCCTCCCACAGCGTGCCGCCATAGCCGGGCAGGCCGGCAATGTCGGCGATGGCCATGATCGCCTGCGCCTCGAACAGGCCGCCGGCCTTCATCAGCTTGATCGAGACGGCATCGGCCGCCTCCCGGCGCACCACCTCCATCATGTCGCGGCGATCAAAACAGCTTTCGTCGGCAAGCACGGGTGTTTCCAGCGCCGCGGCGAGCTGTGCCATGACATCGAGATATTTGCGCGGCACCGGCTGCTCGATGAAGGTCGGCGCGAATTCTTCGACATCTCGCAAAATCTTGATGGCACCGAACGGCGCGAGCGCCTGGTTGTAGTCGACGCGAAGATCGACCTTGTCGCCGAACTCCTTTCGGATCGCCTCAAGATGGTCGAGATCCTCGCGATGCGGCTTCACGCCGGTCTTGACCTTGTAGATGACATTGCCATCCGGAACCATTTTTCTCATCCGCTCCAGATCGGCAGCGAAATCGGGATCGGCGATCGAGAACGACAGCGGGATCGTGTCACGCACGCGGCCGCCGAGCAGGTCGGCAACTGAAAGTCCGGACGACTTGCCGACGATGTCGAGCAGCGCCATCTCGATCGCGACCTTGGCCTCGGCATGCCCGACCAGCGCGCGGTCGAGTTCGGCCAGCAGCGCGCGGATACGGCGCACGGGTTTGCCGAGCACGATCGGGCGCAAATAAATGTCGAGCGCGGAGAACGCGGCTTCCGGTGTTCCCGTGAACACCTCCCACGGCGCCGCTTCGCCCCAGCCGATCACGCCGTCGCTGGCCGTGAGCTCGATCAGCACGCGCTTTACCGTGCCCTTGACGTTGCCGACGCCCTGGAGGCGCGCCATCTTGATCGGGCTCTCGATCAGGAACAGCCTGAGACGTGCGACGGTTACTTCTGTCATGTCAGGCCTCCATTGACGTGCCAGACTTGGCCGGTGACGTAGGATGCTTTTGGCGATGCGAGGAAGGCGATGATTTCGGCCACCTCGTCCGGCCGCCCGCGGCGGCGCATCGGGATCAGCGCCTCGGTCGCTGCGATCTGTTCGGGCGACAGCCGGCTCTCGCTCGGCTTGTCCTTGACGATGAGACCCGGTGCGACCGCATTGACGGAGATACCCTCACTCGCGAGCTCGACCGCGGTCAACCGCACCAGAGCTTCGAGCGCGGAGCGGCTCGCGGCCGTCGCCGCGAAAGGCGCGAATTCGGGGCGGATCGCATGTGCCACGAAGGATGACACCGCCACGATCCGCGCGTCACGCCCTGCACGCAGCAACGGCAGCGCGGCGTCGACCAACCGCGTGAATGCCAGTGCGGATTCGTCCATCGCTTGGCGGAACTGATCCGCGGACGTGCCGATCGCACTGCCGCGACGGGCGTGGCCGCCGACCAGAATCAATCCATCAAGCCGGCCGAAGGCCGTTTGCGCGGCGGCGATGGCATCAGTCGCCGCGGCCTCTTCGGCGAGATCGCCGAGGCATTTTGCCACCACAGCGCCTAGCGCTTCGGCCTCCGCCGTAGTGGCGTCGAGTCCCTCTGCGTTCGAGCGCGTGTGCAGCAGCAGCGCAGTGCCGGGCGCCGCCAGCAGCTTTGCGGTGGCGCGGCCGATGCCGCTGGCGGCACCGGTGACGAGATAGGCACGATCGATGTTGGGCATCACGGTGTTGCGTTGGCCGGCGGCAATGCGCCGGTGCGGTGGAAATGGCTGAGGAACGCCCGCGTTGCGGCTTCCTGCGGATTGTCGATCACCTGACGCGCCGGGCCTTCCTCGACCACGACGCCGTCGCGCATGAAGATGAGGCGGTCGGCGACCTCGCGGGCGAAGGCGATTTCGTGGGTCACGATCACCATGGTCATACCCTCCGACGCCAGCTGCTGGATGACAGCGAGCACTTCGCCGACGAGCTCAGGGTCGAGTGCCGAGGTGGCTTCGTCGAACAGCATCACGTCCGGCTCCATCGCCAGCGCCCGCGCGATCGCGACACGCTGCTTCTGTCCGCCGGACAGCGTCGCCGGGTATTGGTCGGCCTTTTCCGCGAGCCCGACCTTGGCGAGCTGCGCACGTGCGAGCCTTTCGGCATCCGCCCTGGTCATGCGCCGCACCGTGACCGGCCCTTCCATCACGTTCTGGAGCGTCGTCATGTGCGGGAACAGGTTGAAATGCTGGAACACCATGCCGGTGGTGGCGCGGAATTTTGCCAGCGTCTTCACGTCGGGCAGCTTCGTGCCGTCACCGAATGCAAAGCGCGTGTCGCCGACGCGGACGCTGCCGCCGTCGGGCGCGACCAGCAGATTGATGCAGCGGAGCAGCGTCGATTTGCCCGAGCCGGAGGGGCCGATCAGCGCCACGACGCCGCCCTTGGCGACGTCGAGATTGATGTTCTTCAAGACCTCGTTGCTGCCGAAGCTCTTGCGCAAGCCGCGGATCTCGATCTTTGACGTCTCGCTCATTCGCTGACCGCCAGTCGCTTCTCGCCTCGCCGGACGAGGATGGTCAGGGGAATCAGGATCGCCGCATAGGCGACGGCGACCGCGGTGTAGGTTTCCAGAGGCCGGTAGCTGTCATGGGCGGCGACCTGGCTCTGGTAGACGAGGTCAGGCACCGCCAGCACCGAAACCAGCGAGGTGTTCTTGAACTGGATGATCGACTGATTCATCAGGGCCGGAATCATCCGCTTGATCGCCTGCGGCAGCACGATGCGCCGCATGCTTTGGCCAGGGGTCATGCCGAGCGCGGCGCCGGCCTCCGACTGGCCGCGGTCGATCGAGATGATGCCGCCGCGGATGATCTCCGAATAGAACGAACCGCCATAGAGCGAGAGCGCCAGCGCCGAAGCCGTGATCGGCGTCATCTCGACGCCGGCGAGGATCGGCAGCGCGTAGTAGAACCAGATCAGCTGCACCAGGATGGGCGTGCAGCGGAATGCCTCGATGAAGGTGAGCGCGAGCATGCGCACCGCCTTGAAGCGCGACAGGCTGCCGAACGCCCCGAACAGGCCGAAGACGACCCCGAGTATGACGATGACCACGGTGAAGCCGACGGTGACGCCGAGCCCGTTGAGAAAGAGCCAGCGATAGCTCCAGAGGATGCCGAAGTCCCACTGATACATGTGTTCTTTCTTGCTTCACCTCTCCCGCTTGCGGGAGAGGTCGCATCGCATCGAAGATGCGGTGCGGGTGAGGGCTCTCTTCCCACAGGGGTTCTCGATTGCGGAGACACCCTCACCCCGCCCCTCTCCCGCAAGCGGGAGAGGGGCGGAACGAGCAAGCCCTGATCTCATCGCTTACAATGAAACGCCAGGCGGAATGTCCGCCTCGGTCACGCCCACCAGCTCCATGTTGGTGATGATCGCATTGCGAATGAAGCCGAGGCCCTTGTTGAAGTCGATCCAGGTATTGACGTAATCGCGCCAGGTCTTGTCGGTCTCGCGGCGGAAGCCGGCGTTCGACGTGGTGGCGAAGATCGGCGTCGGCAGCACGAACTGGCCGAGCGAGGGGTTCTTCTTCAGCACGGTCAGCGACAGCATGGTGATCAGGCACTGGGCGTCGACGCGCCCGGTCTGCAGAGCTGCGGTGGCGTCGTCCGCGGTCTTCAGCCGCGAGATCTGCGCCTTCGGCGTCAGGCGGCTGACGACCTGGTCGTGCGAGGAGCCCTGGTCGACGGCGATCTTGACGTCGGGCGAGTTCAGCTCGGCCCAGCTCTTCGGCTTGAAGTCCTTCTTGCAGAGGATGCCGAAGGCGTTGTTGAAGACCGGCACCGAGAAGTCGATCACCAGCGCGCGTTTCGGGGTCGGGTTCAGGCCGAAGAAGATGTCGATCTTGTTGGACTGCAGGTCCAGCACCGAATTGCCCCAAGTGGTCTCGGTGATCTCGAGCTCGGCCTCCATGTCGTCGGCGAGCCCCTTGGCGATGTCGATGTAGAAACCCTTCCACTGGCCGCTGGCGAGATCCTTCATGTAATAGGGCGCGCCGCCGCCGACGGCGCCGATCCGCATCTTCTTGGTGCGGCGGATGCGGGCGAAGGTCGATTCGTTGGGATCGGCCGCCTGGGCAACGGCAGGCGACGCCAGCGCGCCCGCGGTCACCGCGCCAATGGCGCCAAGCCCGACAATCGATGCAACATCACGACGTGTAACCATTGGGATCAATCGCTTTTCTGGTTGGATGGGGTTCCGGCTGCGTTCATACCAAGGCAGCCTTGGCAGCGAAAGCACAGCCTGTCGGCTGGGCAGATCATGAATTGCCCGGATGCTGGGCAGGCCCCGGCCATGCGGGCGATACCCGCTTGCTTTCCGGCTCTTTTGGCCCCAAATAGGCACCGGGAGATTGGCGGTGGACGAGCCACTCGCCAACCGGGTCAGGTCCGGAAGGAAGCAGCCCTAACGAGGTCCGGATCGGGTCGCTCGTCAGTCTCCTACCTGTTTCTCCGAGCGAATTGCGCCGGCGGGTTTCCCGCCAGCGCGCTCCTTTCCGCAAACGCCGGCCGAAAGACATTTCATTGCGGATCGACCGATGACCGACGCTGGCGCCCCTCCCAATCCCGATAGCGCCGGCCAGGCTGGAACGCCCTACCGGGTCCTGGCGCGCAAATACCGCCCTTCGAGCTTTGACGATCTGATCGGCCAGGAGGCCGTGGTCCGGACGGTCTCGAATGCATTCGAGACCGGCCGCATTCCGCAGGCCTGGATTCTCACCGGCGTCCGCGGCGTCGGCAAGACCACCACTGCGCGCATCCTGGCCCGTGCACTCAACTACGAGATGCCGGATGGTTCGGTGAAGGGCCCGACCATCCACATGCCGACGCTAGGGGTGCATTGCCAGGCAATCATGGAAAGCCGGCACATGGACGTGCTGGAGATGGACGCGGCCTCGCACACCGGTGTCGACGACGTCCGCCAGATCAATGACAGCGTGCGCTACGCGCCGGCCAGCGCCCGCTACAAGGTCTACATCATCGACGAAGTCCACATGCTGTCGACGGCGGCGTTCAACGCCTTCCTGAAGACGCTGGAGGAACCGCCGGAGCACGCCAAGTTCGTGTTCGCCACGACCGAGATCCGCAAGGTTCCGGTCACCGTGCTGTCGCGCTGCCAGCGCTTTGATCTCCGCCGTGTCGAGGCCGACGTGCTGATGAAGCACCTCGCCAGCATTGCCGCGAAGGAAAACGTCGAGATCGAACCCGAGGCGCTCGGCATCATCGCGCGTGCGGCTGAAGGGTCGGTGCGCGATTCGCTGTCGCTGCTCGACCAGGCGATTGCGCATGCGGCCGGCGCCGTGAAGGCCGATGCGGTCAGGCAGATGCTGGGGCTTGCCGACCGCACCCGCGTCATCGACCTCTTCGATTCGCTGGCGCGCGGCGACATCGCGAGCGCCTTCAAGGAGTTCCGCGACCAGTACGACGTCGGGGCCGATCCCATCGTCGTGCTTTCGGACCTCGCCGAATTCGTCAACTTCGTCACCCGCGTGAAGATCGTGCCTGCGACTGCCGACAACGTCGCCTATGGCGAGACCGAGCGCGTGCGTGCGCGGGATTTCGCGTCGAAGATCTCGATGCGCGTGCTGTCGCGGATGTGGCAGATGCTGCTCAAGGGCATCACCGAGGTGCAGGCCGCGACGCGCCCCGCCGCGGCTGCCGAGATGGTGCTGGTGCGCATCGCCTATGTCGCCGACCTGCCGACGCCGGACGAAGCGATCAGGATGCTGGAGCAGAACGATGGCGGCGCGTCGGTCGTAAGCGGCGGCAGCGCCGCGCGCAGCGCGCCCGCCGCGCCGGTGGCCTCTGCGCCGCCTGTTCGCATGCCGACATCGTCGCCGTCCTCGTTCGGCGGTGGCGCCCGCCCACAGATGGCCGCGCCCGCGGCCGACCCGCAGGCCGCGGCACCGGCGCTTCGCATTGCGAGCTTCACCCAGCTCGTCGCGCTCGCCGGGCAGAAGCGTGACCTCATGACCAAGGGCGCGCTCGAAGGCGACATGCGTCTCGTCCGTTTCGAGGAGGGCCGGCTGGAAGTCGCGCTCGAGCCCAACGCCTCCAAGACCATGATCTCCGAGCTCGCGCGAAAATTCGAGCTGTGGACCGGCCGCCGCTGGACTGTGATCGTCTCCAACGAGCAGGGCCAGCCGACGCTGCGCTCGGTGAACCAGGCTGCGAAGCAGGAACATGCGCGCACCGCCGAGGCCGATCCGCGCGTACGGGAGGTGCTGTCGCGTTTCCCCGGAGCCAAGGTCGTCGAGGTCCGAAAGCTTGCGCCCGAGACCCCGGAATCCAATATAAACGCCGACTATGGCAGCGACGATCCGCCGGACGGTTCCGACGGCGACGATCTCTAGAGCCAGTTTCGAGGACAATCACCCATGGCTGATTTTCTAGGCATGATGAAGCAGGCGGCGCAGCTGCAATCCAAGATGCAGGAGATGCAGGACCAGCTTGCCAACGTCGAGGTCGAGGGCATCTCCGGCGGCGGTCTCGTCGCAGTGCGCATGACCGCGAAGATGGACGTCAAAGGCGTCAAGATCGATCCCTCGCTGATGAAGCCGGAAGAGAGCGAGGTTCTGGAAGACCTGCTCGTTACCGCCCTTGGCGATGCGCGCCGGAAGGCCGAGACTGCGATGCAAGAGAAGATGCAGTCGCTGACCGGCGGGCTCGGCCTGCCGCCGGGGCTGTTCGGCCAGTAATATGGGCGCGGTTGCAGGTCCTGAAATCGAGCGGCTGGTCCAGCTCCTGGCACGGCTGCCTGGCCTCGGTCCGCGCTCTGCGCGGCGCGCGGCGCTGCATCTGATCAAGAAGCGCGAGGCGCTGATGATGCCGCTGTCCTCGGCCATGCAGGTCGCGCTGGACAAGGTTCAGGTCTGCAAGACCTGCGGCAACATCGACACGCAAAATCCCTGCACCGTCTGCACCGACCCGAAGCGCGATCCTGCAATCATCGTCGTCGTCGCCGACGTGGCCGATCTCTGGGCGCTGGAGCGGGCAAATGCGACTCAAGGGCGCTACCATGTGCTGGGCGCGACATTGTCGCCGCTCGACGGGGTCGGTCCGCAAGACCTCACCATCGACGCGCTGGTCGCGCGCGCACATGACGCGCAGGTGCATGAGGTCATTCTCGCCCTCAATGCCACCGTCGACGGCCAGACCACGGCGCATTACATCACCGACCTGCTTCAGGACGCCAACGTGAAGGTGACGCGGCTCGCCCATGGCGTGCCGGTCGGCGGCGAGCTTGATTATCTCGATGAAGGTACGCTATCGGCTGCGATGCGGCAGCGCACCCTGTTCTAGCCATCCAGCCTTGACGGAACGGACGACATGACGAAACTTTTCGCCACACGATTGGCTTTGGTCGCGATGATGACGATGCTGGTGACGCCGGCCGTCTCCGCGCAGCAGGGCGACGAGGCGCCGCCGCCGTCCAAGCCCGGCAAGCCGATCAACACCGGCGATGTGCTGTCGGGCGAGTTGAATGCGATGAAAGTGCGCGACGTCAAGAACGCCGGCAAGCGGATTGCGATGTACCAGATCACCTCCGAGCCACGCCGCCTTCCAGCGCCGAACGGGCTTTGCAATCTCGAGACCGGGCCCGAGACCTTCCAGCTCGTTCCCAGCGGTAACGCGCAGGCCGCGCAGCTGAAGACGTTCGCCGGCAAGGAGATCTCGGTCAAGGTCGACGAGGTCGCCTGCGCCAACGATCCCGGCCAGATGAGCGAGGCCGTGATCACGAAGTGGAGCCTGATCAAGAAGCAGTAGGAGCGCGCGCTCCGCTCTCTGGATTGCTTCGCTTCGCTCGCAATGACGAAGGTGGAAGCGTCGACCTACACCCGCACCGGCCCCAGCGCCTCGAAATGCCCGCGTTTCTGCAGCCAGGCGAGCAGCACCAGGCTCGGGATCGCCACCAGCACGCAGATCATGAAGAACAGCGGCCAGCCCGTCGTGTCCGCCACGAAGCCGGCGCCTGATGAAAGATAGGTCCGCCCGACCGCCGCAAGCGCGGTGAGCAGCGCGTATTGTGTCGCCGTGTGCAGCGGGTTCTGGCACAGCGCCGAAAGGTAGGCGACGAAGATCACGGTGCCGATGGCGCTGGTGAAATTTTCGCAGGTGATGGCGAAAGCGAGCGCCCATTGACTGGTGCCGACGAATGCGAGCCAGGAGAACGAGAGGTTGGCGAGCGCCTGCACCACGCCGCCGATCCAGAGGCTGGTCGAAAGCGAATAGCGCCGCGCAACGAAGCCGCCGGCAAAGCCGCCGATCAGTGTTGCGGCGAGGCCAACGCCCTTCACGATCGCCGCATAGTCGTTTCGGGAGAAGCCGAGGTCGATCACGAACGGCGCCGTCATGGTGCCGGAGAAGGCGTCGGTAAATTTGAACAGCACGACGAAGGCGAGCGCGGCGAGTGCGTCCTTGCGCGTCAGGAATTCCGAGAAGGCGCCGGTCGCGGCGTGCAGCACGCGCACGAAGGCGGTCTCGGCCTTTGTCGCAGCTTCCGCCCGCACCGATTGCCCGGGCTCGGTTGCGACGAGCGCCGTGATCGTCCCGATCAGCACCATCGTCGCCATCACCACATAGCCCCACATCCAGGCCGACGTGCGGGCAATGCCGGTGCTCTCGAAGCCCGAGACGATAAACAGCGCGCCCGCGGTCGAGACCAGCATGCCGATGCGATAGGCCGCGACATATGATGCCATGCCGGCGGCCTGCTCGCTCTCCGGGAGGCTTTCGACGCGGAAGGCGTCGACCACGATGTCCTGCGTTGACGACATCGTCGCGACCAGCAGCGCGCCCAGCGCGACGTAGAACGGCGAGCTTGCGGGGTCGGTGAGCGCCAGCAGCAGGATCGCGATGATCAGCAGCAGTTGCGAGAACACCAGCCAGCCGCGCCGCCGCCCGAAAGCGCGGGTGAACAGCGGCACGTGCACCGCATCCACCAGCGGCGCCCACAGGAATTTCAGCGTGTAGGGCGTGCCGACCAGCGCAAATAGCCCGATGGTCTTGAGATCGACCCCGGCCTCCCGCATCCACACCAGGAGCGTCGATCCTGACAGCGCCAGCGGCAGCCCGGAGGAGAAGCCGAGGAACAGCACGATCAGCACCCGCGGTTGCAGGTAAACGGCAAGGCTGTCGCGCCAGGAGGTGGCGGGGGCGTCGGTGCCGGCGGGCGAGGTCGCGTCGGGTGCGGTCATGGGGTGGTGTTAGCAGATTCTGGGGGCGCTGCCTCTTTCCCTCGCCCCGTTCTTACGGGGGAGAGGGAAGTGCCTCACTCCCCCGCCTGGAGCTTCCTCGGGAACAGCTCCGGAGCACCTGTCGCCACCAGGTGCGGGCCTTCGGGCGCATCGGTCTTGCTGAAATCGAGCTCCTCGATTCTTCCTGCGCGCTTCTCGATCTTGTCGGCGGAGATCAGCACCTGGCGGACGTCCTCGTTGGCGTCGGCAAAGTGCTTCTGCAGTTTCAGCACGCGGTCGCGCAGGCGGCCGAGGTCGTCGCCGAGCTTGATCACTTCGGTGCGGATCTGGTCGGCCGCGTCGCGCATGCGCGCGTCCTTCATGATCTGCTGCATCACCTGGATCGCCAGCATCAGCAGCGAGGGCGACACCAGCACCACGCGGGCGCGGTAGGCCTTCTGGATCACGTCGTCGAAACCGTCGTGGATCTCGGCATAGACCGATTCCGACGGCACGAACATCAGCGCCATCTCCTGGGTCTCGCCGGTGACGAGGTATTTTTCCGCGATGTCGCTGACATGCTTCATCACGTCGCTGCGCAGCCGCTGCGCCGCGGTCCGCTTCTCCTCGTCGGTGCGGGCGTCGTGCAGCGCGGTCATCGCTTCCAGCGGGAATTTCGCATCGATGCAGAGCGGGCGCTGGTCGGGCAGGAACACAACGCAGTCGGGCCGCTTGCCGGTCGAAAGCGTGAACTGGAATTCGTAGGCACCCTTCGGCAGACCGTCCTGGACGATCGCCTCCATCCGCGCTTGTCCGAAGGCGCCGCGCGACTGCTTGTTGGCGAGCACATCGCGCAAGGTCGTTACCTGGGTGGTGAGGTCGGTGAGGTTCTTGTGGGCGCTGTCGATGATGCCGAGCCGCTCGTGCAGCGCGCGCAGGCTCTCCATGGTGTTGCGGGTAGAGTGCTCCATGGACTGGCCGACGCGGTGGGTCACCGAATCCAGCCGCTCGTTGACCGCGCGCGCCATCTCGGCCTGGCGGCCGGCCAGCGCCTGGGTCATGGCATCGACCCGGCCCGAGGACTCGCTCTGGGCGTGCAGCATCTGGCTGATGCGCTCCTCGAGCTCGTCGGCCCGGATGGCATTCGCCATCGCGAGTTCCGCGCCGCGCCGCCCTGACCTCGCGATCACGACCGCAATCATCACCAGCAGGATGAGGACCAGGACGCCGAAGCCGATCAGCGCATCGATGGTGCGCACCGGCCAGTCGCCGAGCATGAAAATGGTCTCGTTCATGCCTGTCCTTCTAGCCGATTCGCCTGGCGACACGAACGAATAGCGAACGTTTATGGTTAACTACCCCCTAATTTTCGTGGTTAACGAAACCTGAAGTTTTATGGTTAGCGGATCGTTAACGGAGTTCCCGGCCGGATTGACCGCATCCGGTGCGCAGCTTAAATCGCGGCCATGGCCCTCAGAGAAATCATCATCCTGCCCGACAAGCAGCTGCGTCTGGTCTCCAAGCCGATCGAGAAGGTCACGCCGGAGATCCGCAAGCTTGCCGACGACATGTTCGAAACCATGTACGACGCGCCCGGCATCGGCCTGGCGGCGATCCAGATCGCGCGGCCGCTGCGGCTCATCACCATGGATCTGGCCAAGCCGGACCAGGACGGCGAGACCAAGCCGGAGCCGCGAGTCTTCATCAATCCCGAGATCATCGCCTCCTCCGAGGATCTGTCGGTCTACGAGGAAGGCTGCCTGTCGATCCCCGAATATTACGAGGAGGTCGAGCGGCCTGCCAAGGTGCGCGTGCGCTTCACCGATCTCGACGGCAAGGTGCACGAAGAGGACGCCGAAGGCCTCTACGCCACCTGCATCCAGCACGAGATCGACCATCTCAACGGCGTCCTGTTCGTCGACTATCTGTCGAAGCTCAAGCGCGACCGCGTGATCAAGAAGTTCGAGAAGGCCGCCAAGCGGGCGGAGTGAGCGATTAGTAGCCAGGCACTCCACTCTGCTCCCTCCCCCCTTGCGGGGGAGGGCAGGGGAGGGGGGTAGACCAGCAAAAGGTGCTCCCGATCTGCGGAGTGCAAACAACAAGGCGCCCGCGCTCAAACCGAGAGAGCGCGTCGTGTGGCACCCCCCTCCCTAGCCCTCCCCCGCAAGGGGGGAGGGAACGTATCGAGTTCTTGTCATGCCCCTCCGTCTGATCTTCATGGGCACGCCCGATTTCTCCGTGCCGACGCTGCTCGAGCTCGTCGCGCATGGTCACGAGATTGCGGCGGTATATACGCGCGCGCCGAAGCCGGGCGGACGGCGCGGCCTGCAATTGCAGCCGACCCCCGTCGAGGAAGCCGCGCGAAAACTCGGCGTTCCCGTGCTGACGCCGAAGACGTTGAAGACGCCCGAAGCGCTGGAACAGTTCCGCGCCTTTGACGCCGACGCGGCCGTCGTCGTCGCCTACGGCATGATCCTGCCGCAGGTCATCCTCGATGCGCCAAAGCTCGGCTGCTACAATCTGCACGCCTCGCTGCTGCCGCGCTGGCGTGGCGCAGCTCCCATCAACCGCGCGATCATGGCGGGCGATGCCGAGAGCGGTGTCATGGTGATGAAGATGGATGTCGGCCTCGACACCGGCGACGTCGCCATGGCCGAACGGCTGGCGATCACCGACACCATGACCGCGGCCGATTTGCACGACCGTCTGTCCCGGCTTGGCGCCGATCTGATGGTGCGCGCGATGGCTGCGCTCGCCCGCGGCGGACTTCAGCTCCGGAAGCAGAGCGAGGACGGCGTGACCTATGCTGCCAAGATCGACAAGGCCGAGGCGCGGATCGACTGGACGAAGCCGGCGCGCGAGGTGCTGCGCCACATCCACGGCCTGTCGCCGTTCCCCGGCGCCTGGGCCGAGCTGGCCGGGCTGAGCGAAAATGTGCGCGTAAAAATCCTGCGGTGTGAACTCGCGAAGGGTTTTGGCGCGCCGGGAGCGGTGCTCGACGACCAACTGACGATCGCCTGCGGCGAGGGCGCCATACGCGTCCTCGAGCTCCAGCGCGAAGGCAAGGCGCGCATGCAGGCCGTGGACTTCTTGCGCGGTGTGCCTCTGAAGCCGCCGATGCGGCTGGCTTGATGCCCCGCTACAAGCTCACCATCGAATATGACGGCGCGCCGTTTTTCGGCTGGCAGGTGCAGGAGACGCTGCCGTCGGTGCAAGGCGCGCTGGAGGCCGCCGTGAAGGCGATGACCGGCGCGGATCTGCGCGTCCACGGTGCGGGCCGCACCGATGCCGGCGTGCATGCGCGCGGCCAGGTTGCCCATGTCGACATCGAGAAGCAGTTTCCGCCGGGCCGTTTTCGCGACGGGCTGAACGCGCATCTGCGGCCGCATCCGATCGCGGTGCTAGAGGCCGAGATCGTGCCTGATACATTCGAGGCCCGCTTCTCGGCGGTGAAGCGCCACTACCGCTACCGCATCGTTAACACCCGCGCCAATCTCGCGCTCGATATCGGCCACGCCTGGCGCGTGCCGCGCCGGCTCGACGCCGACGCGATGCACGCAGCGGCACAACACCTGCTTGGCAAGCACGATTTCACGACGTTCCGCGACACCGAGTGTCAGGCGAAGTCGCCGGAGAAGACGCTCGACCAGCTCGACGTGATGCGCGACGGCCGCGAGGTCACCGTCGTCACCTCGGCGCGCTCTTTCCTGCACAGCCAGGTGCGCTCGATGGTCGGCTCGCTGATGTGGGTCGGCGAAGGCCGCTGGACCGCGGACGATCTCTCGGCCGCGCTTGCCGCCCGCAACCGCGCCGCCTGCGGCATCGTCGCCCCTCCGGAGGGGCTGTATCTGATGAAGGTGGACTACTGACGCCTGGTCCCTCCCTGCAGGGAGGGAGAAACGAAGCCAGAGCTCAAGTCGTCCTGAACTGGAGCACGCCGTCCTTGGTTTCGGCCGTCAACCGGCCTTCGACGATCATGTAGTTGACGTGGGCGACGAGCTCGCCGGCGGCAAAACCCATCTGGTGCTCGTCCAACACGTGCTTGTTGAATACGACTGGCACCAGGGCCCGCGAGGTCTGCGGGACCTCGCGGCAGGCTTCCGCGATCAGGCGGCAACGCTCCTCGTGGTGATCGGCGAGCTGCTTGATGCGGGTCTTCAGTCCGTAGAACGGCACGCCGTGGCCCGGCAGCACCAGCACGTCATAGGGCAGCGTCGTGGTGAGGCTGGCGAGCGAGGCCAGATATTCGCCGAGCGAGTTCTGGTCGGGCTCGACCGCCCACACGCTGACGTTCGGCGAGATCTTGCTCAGCACCTGGTCTGCCGAGAGGAACAACTTGTCGTCGGCGCAATACAGCATCACCTGGTCGAGCGCGTGACCGCCGCCGGTGATCACCTTGAAGCGGCGCGTGCCAATCACGACGTCGTCGCCATGCGAGATGCGGCGATAGGACGGCGGCAGCACCGAGACGCGCTTGAGATAATCCTGGCCCCGGCCGAGCAGTTTTTCGGTGAGCGACTCGTCCATGCCGTGGCGGCGGAAGAACAAGCGCTGCGCCTCCTGCCGTTCCTCTGTGCCGCGGTTCTGGTGATAGACCGATTGCAGATACTCGACCTGCGACATCACCAGCGGGCAGCTGAACCGCTCGACGATCCACCCCGCCAGCCCGACATGATCGGGATGGGAATGGGTCACGATAAGGCGCGTGATGTTGACGCCCTTCAGCGGTCCGTCGAACAGCCTGGTCCAGGCCTCGATTGTCTCTTCATTGCCGAAGCCGGTATCGACGATGGCATAGCCGTCGCCGTCGGCGAGCAGGTAGATGTTCACATGGTTGAGGCGGAACGGCAGCTTCAGCCGCGCCCACAACACGCCCGGCTTCACCTCGACGACCTGTTCGGGGCCGGGATGTTGTTCCCAGGGGTAGCGCAGGGCCTCGGCGAAGGACTGCACAATGTCGCTCTTTGAGTTCATGCTACCGACTTAAACCCACTGGCTGCGGCGCGCCAGCCGAAAAAGGACGCGAGCTGGCCGCCGCATGGCGGTCATGCCGGACGGGTTTTTCCGCAGCCCGGATGGAGCGCAGCGCAACCCGGGCCTTTCTCGCTTGCGGCACTATCTCGGACTGCGCTCCGTCCGGGCCATGGGACGGCTGCTTACGCGGCCCGCATATTGTTGAGGAACGCGTCGATCTCTCCGCGCAGCATGTCGGCTTCGCGGCGGAGCGCGTCGGAGGCGCCAAGCACTTCGCTCGCCGCTGCGCCGGCTTCCGCCGAGGCGGTGGAGACGCCGACGATGTTGCTGGAAACCTCGCTGGTGCCGCCGGCCGCATGCTGGATGTTGCGGGCGATCTCGCGGGTCGCCGCGCCCTGTTCCTCGACCGCGGCCGCGATCGTGGTGGTGACGTTGTTGATCTCGCCGATGATCCGGCCGATGCCCTGGATGGCACCGACTGCCGAGGTGGTGACCTGCTGCATGCTGGCGATCTGGGCGCGGATTTCCTCCGTTGCCTTGGCGGTCTGGCTCGCCAGGCTCTTCACCTCGGAGGCGACCACCGCGAAGCCACGGCCGGCCTCGCCCGCGCGCGCCGCCTCGATGGTGGCGTTGAGCGCCAGCAGATTGGTCTGCGAGGCGATGGTCTGGATCAGGTCGACCACGACGCTGATGCGGCTGGCGCTGTCAGCGAGGCTCTGCACCGTGGCGTCGGTGGCGCCTGCCTCGTCGACCGCCTTTCTGGCGATCGCGGACGAGGTGACGACCTGCTTGCTGATCTCCTCGATCGAGGACGAGAGCTGCTCGGTGCCGGACGACACGGTCTGCACGTTGACCGACGTTTCCTCCGCGGCGGAAGCGACCGCGTTCACCAGCGCATTGGACTGGTCGGCGGTGTTCGACATGCTCTGTGCGGTCGTCTGCATCGAGTTGGCCGACTGCGCGAGATTGTCCAGCGCGGAGCGCACCGTGCCTTCGAATTCGGCGATCTTCGCCTCCATGCGTGCGGCACGCTCGGCCTTGGCGACGCGGTCCTTGTCCTGCTCGCTCGCGAGCGCGCGGGCCTCGATCATGCTGTCGCGGAACACGGTCAGCGTGTCGGTCATCGCGCCGATCTCGTCATTGTGCCTGGCGCGCGCGATCTCGGTGTCGAGATCGCCGGCCGAGAGTGACTGCATGGCGCGCTGCAGGCCGGTGATCCGGCGCAGGATGTTTCGTCCGACATAGAGCCAGACGAACAGGGCCGAGCCGACCAGCATGAGTGCGCCGAGGGCCAGCATCGCGGTCGTCGCCAGCGAGATCTCCTGCCGCGCCTGGAAGGTCGAAGCGTTGGTCTCCTTCTGCACGCCGTCGACGAGCTGCTGCACGCTGATGCCGAGGCCGACATTGAGCTTGCGGGTCTCGTCCAGGATGGTCTGGCCGTAGTCGATGGCGTCGAGCTCCTTCTGGCGGATCTTGAACACGCCCGTCTTGCCCTCGCCGAATCCGAACAGCTTTTGCACGGCGTCGCGCACCGCCTGCATCGAGGTCATGTTCGGCAGGTCCTCGAGGTTCGACTTGACGCGGTCGCGCGTCGCCTTGAACTCCTTCTCGATCGCCTCCAGCGTGTCGCTGTTGTTTGCCGAAAGCGCCGCCATCATGTCGGCGGCCATCAGATTGCCGTTGGTGGAGATCGTCGCGACCTGAGCGACGGTGCGGGCGGCCTCGGTGGCGTCATCGGCGGAAACTTCGGCTGCGCCGAGGATCGCGTTCAGGCGCGTCTGTGCGTCCAGCATCGCAGGACCGGCCGCGCCGACGAAGGTGAGCTGTGCCTTACGCAGCGCTTCATATTGCTTGTCATGCTGCGCGCCGGTATCGAGCCGCTCGCGCGCGGCCGACACCAGGCTCTGGGTCGCTTCGTCGATGCTCTTTGCGGTGTCGCGCAGCGCGGTCGCGATCTGCTTGTCGGCGCCGAGCTCGATGATCTCGCCGAGCTTGGCCATGGCGAGCTGCTGGATATTCTTTACGCTCTTGGTGCGCTCGTTCAGCGCCTCGTCCGAGGGCGATGCCAGCAGGCCCGGCCCCTGCGCCGCGAGCGTTGCGCTTTGCGATGCGAGTTGAAGGCTCGCGGAGAGGCGCGGAATGTCGCGCCCGCTCAGATCCATCATGGTGCTGCCGAGATGGTTGAACACGAAGCCGGCGCCGGCCGCGATCACGAGGCCCATGCCTGCGATCACCGCGAAGGCCGTGAACAGGCTGCCGCGCACGCCCCATTTCGGCATCTTGAAGCGAGGCCGGAAGCGGCTCACGAAACGGCCAGCACTGATACGGATCGCCATCGAAATTCCCCCACGCTCTTGCTTCTGTTCTGTGGCCGGCAGTATCGGCAGCGCCGGTTAAAAAATCGCAATTGGGGCAATTGCTTGGGTTCGTTCCGCACAGCGAAAAAAGAAGGGCCGGCAAACGCTGCCGGCCCCTCATCACGATAAGGTCTTGATAACCGTTCAGTAGCGCGCGGCGACCGGGCCGGCCCAATTGAAGCGGTAGTTGACGCCCGCCTTGATGGTGTGGTCGTCGGTGGTGAAGTTGCCGGTGCCCGCCAGCGGGCCTGCGGTGAAGTGCGCGTCGCCGAAATTATAGTACTGGTACTCGGCCTTGGCCGACCAGTTCGGGGCGAACATGTACTCGAGGCCGGCACCGACGGTGTAACCGTTGCGGTGATCGCCATCGATGATGAAGCCGGTCGGCACGCCGCCGACCGTCACCTTCTCGTTGTTGTCCGAATAGGCGTAGCCGCCCTTCACGTAGAGCAGGCCAGGACCCCAGGTGTAGCCGACCCGGCCGGTGATCGAGCCGAGGCCGCGCTGGTCGTTGGTGTAGGCGACGCCGCCCGGAAACACCGCGCCGACGCTGCCGGAGAGCCAGGAATACTGGCCTTCGACGCCGACCACGAAGTTCGGGTTGAACTGCCAGTCCGCACCGGCCTGCAGGCCGCCGAGGAAACGGCCATTGCCGTTGTTGCCGGTGGAGAGGCCGCTGAAATTGTTGTCGCTGGAGAACGCGCCACCGACATGCGCACCGAGGTAGAAACCGGTCCAGTTGTAGATCGGCGCGGCATAAGCCGGCGCGGGCGCCTTGTAGTAATTGCGGTTACCGAGATCGGCGCCGACGGCCGGCGCGGCAGCGCCCACCACGAGCAGCGCAACGGTCGCAAACAGAATCTTCTTCATAGTCCAAACTCCAACACTTAGGTCCCCGGCAGGCGCGCTTTCCGCGCCGTCGTTGGTTTTGCAGATAGCTCGCTTTTGACGAAAATGCTGTCACATGCATGGCACAGCGACAGCCAACCTAACTTATTGGGCTGTAAATGATTTTTGTGCTTAATGTCGGCTTAAGAAATGCTGAAGGAAGGCTTAACTTCGTGCCCCGCAGGTAACTTGTCGCGCCTCTTGTTAACCAAGGCGCCGACGCGCCTCATCGCGCATCTGTTCGCGAAAAGCCGCGCGCTTTGCGGGCCGGTCTTCCTCGCGTACGTCGTGACGATCGAAGATGTCGAACTTCTCCAGGATCGGATAGCGCTCGCTCGCCATCGCGAGCACGCGCAGCACCTTGGTCGCCGACGGCGTCGGGCCGCTCACCTCCCAGCGCCTGATGGTGTCGGCGCCGCCCTTCTCCGGCAATCCGCACAGCCTGGCCATGTCGACCGCGGTGAGCTTGCGCTCGAGGGCGTCGGAGAGGTCGGCGCGGAGTTGCTTCAGTTCGGGGCCGGTCATGCTGCTTGCGTCCAGGGAAGTCACTGAAGGCAATGCACTAGCGCTGATTCGGGTCGATCCGAAGACAGGCGTGATCATGATAGTGTGTCCCCGCCGGTCGAGCGTCAGCGAGGGGAAATGGCATGCCTGTTTTCAAGCTGCCCCTGTCGGGGGATGTCGTCCAGTCGATCTATCCATCGTTTTTCAGTCCTGCCGGCGGCCAGTTCGGCCTCGTCAACATCACGGTCGGGCAATCCTCGGCGCCCGATGTCGAGAAGGACGTGCTGTCGGACGTCGCCGGCTACGGCAAGCAGATCGGGCAAATCGCCGATGCGCTGCTGGCCGTGATCGAGCACCTGGAGGCGAGGCCAGATCAAGCGCTCGCTGACGACAAGGCGATCGCCGCATTCAAGGAACTCATGCATTCGGTCGCGACCGTGAAGGAGCGGCATGGCCGCCATGCCTGCCGGCCGAAGCGGCGGTAAACGCGGTGCGACCATGCTCCGGCACATTTGCGTTCGCACGGAGTTATGATCCTGTGCCCATGGAAATTGCCCGAGGAATGAGCACATGGCACGGGGGGCCGCTAGCAACCGAGGGATCAACCATGACAAGCCTCAAATTCGCCATTGCCGCGCTCATGACGGCCGGGCTGCTCGCCGCGCCGTTTGCGGCTGAAGCGAAGAAGGCCCGATCGAGCCGACATCACAGCACGAGCGTCGTGGCTCCGACCTATCGCGGCGCCGGCGCGCCGGCGGTGCAGCCGGGGGCGTCCTACGGGGCGTCCGGACAGACGGTCGGCACGGTCACAGCGCCGTCGGTCGGAACGTACAATTGGCCGTCGGTCGGCGTGACCAATTCGGTCCCGACCTGGAGCAACACCACGAGATAGAGAACACCTCTGGTGCGAGCCGATGCCGGTCAGCGCGGGCCGGTCGCGAGACCGGAGAGCAAATAGAGCGCGACCAGCAATGTCGCGACCGACAGCATCGTCGTGACCGAGACCGTAGCCGCAACCAGTTTCTCCTCGACCTTGTGCTCGTGTGCGAGCACGTAGACGGTCTTGGCCGTAGGCACCGCCGCGCACACGACCGCGGCGACCGTGTAGAGAGGGCTGAGGGCCAGGACCACACAGAGGCCGTAGACGATCGTTGGCATGATCACCAGTTTCACCGCCGCGAGCGCGAACGATGCCTTCAGGCTCGACCGCAGGCCCTCCAGGGACAGGCCTAGTCCGATCGCAAACAGCGCGCAGGGCGTGAGCGCCGCGGCAATCATGTTCAGGTAGGCCGCGACCGGTGCCGGAATCGGCAAGCCCGTGATCGCCCAGGCGAGACCAATCAGCGTCGACAGGACCATCGGATTGAGCAGGATCTGCTTCACCAGTCCGGCGGAGGACGCGGATGTCCCCCGCGCATCGCGCCTTTCCATCAGGATGACTGTGATCGGAAACATCACTGCCGCCACGAACACCGTCGCGACCGCGGCAGGCAGGACCGCAGGCTGGCCGTAGATCGCATGCAGGATCGGCAGTGCGACGAACCCTGTATTGGTCATCGCCGCCGCCATGCCATGGATGGTGCTGCTGGCGAGATCGTGGTTGCCGCCGGCGCGGACGGTCACGAAGACGAGCGCGAAGCAGATCAGGGAGCCGCCGCCGAAGGCGAGCAGGAAACGCCATTCCAGCAGATGGCGTGCCGGCTCCTGCGCAATCGTGACGATCAGCAGCGCCGGCATCGCCACGTTGTAGGCAAAATGCACCAGGGCATCGGCAAGCGAGCGGGAGAGATAGCCGAGCTCGCCGGCGAGCCACCCGGTGACGATGATCGCGAACACGGGAAGAACGAGGCTGGCGACCTCCATCCGGCATCCCCCTTAGCCAGTCAGCTCGATGCCATCCTAGCTGGGAGATGCGCCGTCGTCACGGTTCAACCGGATCGCAGCCTATGACCTCAGGCGCCCCTGCGGGCCTGTTGGCCGATCACGCAGCGCCATCCGGCGAGGCGCTCGGCCGGATGCTGGTTCATCCATTCGGCGAGCTGCGGCGCACCCATCAGGCACGATTGCATCGAAACGTCGGCGAAGTCGGACGTGGTGACGGTTAGCTCATGACAGTTCGCCGGAGAGGCGAGGTTGCAGAGCACGGCGATGATCTTGATCACGCGAGGTTGCCTCCGTCGCCGCGACGCGCGGTAGCTCCGCCCGACTGCTCGCTCGCCGGATCAGCAGGCGGGAAGATGCTGTCGTAGATCGCGCGCGCTTCTCGAATGAGGCGCTCTCGCTCGCGCTCGGATTTCGAGACAAACCGAATGACTTCGCCCATATTCGCTCCAAACGTTGAACGGCATCATTAGATGATGAATGTCATGCCAAGCATGTAGGATGCCGCTCGCGGCTTTGAAGCCGGAGCAGCGCTGTTGAAGCAATAACAAGCGCGTGACCGCCCCGTTCCTGCGGAAAATCGGCCGAATATCGGGTGCCCGGTAGAACCGGTTACCTCACGCTGCCGGCGCCCGTTCCTTCCGCCCGGGCACGGCCGCCAGCAATTCGCGGGTGTAGGGGTGCTCCGGAGATGCGAACAGCTGTGCGGTCGGCTTCAGCTCGACGATGGCGCCGCGCTGCATCACCGCGATGCGGTCGCAGATCTGGGCGGCGACACGCAGATCGTGGGTGATGAAGAGCATCGAGAGTCCGAGGCGCGCCTTGAGGTCTTCGAGCAGTTTCAGCACTTGCGCCTGCACGGATACGTCGAGCGCGGAGACGGCTTCGTCCGCGACGATGATCTCGGGCTCGAGTGCAAGTGCGCGCGCAATGCCGATACGCTGGCGCTGGCCGCCGGAGAATTCATGCGGATAGCGCTCGAGCGCGCCCGCGTCCAGGCCGACCATCTTCAGGAGATCGCGTGCGCGGTCGAACGCCACCTTCTGACCGGTGCCGGCGGCGATCGGGCCGTCGGCAATGATGTGGCCAACCTTGCGGCGCGGATTGAGCGAGGCAAACGGGTCCTGAAAGATCATCTGGATACGATGGCGCTCCGCACGCAGCGCCTTGCCCGAGAGCGAGGTAAGATCGGTCTCGCCGATCCGCACCGTGCCGCGATCGGCCTCGATCAGCCGCATCACCAGGCGCGCTACCGACGATTTGCCCGAGCCGGATTCGCCGACGAGGCCAAGCGTCTCGCCCTTGAGGATGTTGAAGTTGACCTGGCGCGCCGCATCGACGCGGCGGTCCTCGCGAAACCAGCCGCCCGAGGTGACGTAGGTCTTGTCCAGCCCGATCACCTCGACGGCCCTGGCTTGATCGTCGAGCGGCTGGCGTGCCGGCGGATCCATCGTCGGCACGGCGGCGAGCAACGCCTTGGTGTAGTCGTGCTGCGGCTCGTTGAAGACGGTCGCGGCGGGGCCTTCTTCCACGACCTTGCCATGCCTGAGCACCACGACCTGGTCGGCGATGTCGGCGACCACGCCGAAATCATGGGTGATGAACATCACCGCCATGTTGCGGTTGCGCTGGAGGTTGCGGATCAATTTGAGGATCTGCGCCTGCGTGGTGACGTCGAGCGCGGTCGTCGGCTCGTCCGCGACCAGCACCGCCGGTTCGAGTGCCAGCGCCATGGCGATCATGGCGCGCTGGCGCTGGCCGCCGGAGAGCTGATGCGGATAGGCGCGCACGATGCGCTCGGGGTCGGGAAGGCCGACCTCGCGCGCCAGCGAGAGCGCTCTTGCGCGCCGCTCCGTCGGCGTCAGCAGGCCGTGGGCCTCGAACATCTCCGCCATCTGGTCGCCGATCCGCATCAGGGGATTGAGCGCGGTCATCGGCTCCTGAAAGATCATGGCGAGCCTGCGGCCCCGCAGATCGCGCCAGCCGTCGTCATCGAGCTTGAGCAGGTCGCGGCCTTCGAACTGGATCTCGCCGGAGGCGACGTCGACCGTGTCCGGCAGGAGACCCATCAGCGCATGCGCACACATGGATTTGCCGGAGCCGGATTCGCCGACGACGCAGACGATCTTGCCGGGCCGCAAATCGAGCGAGATGCCGTCGACGGCGAAGTCTCGCTCGGCGCCCTTGGGCAGCGCGATGCGCAGGTTCTTGATGGAGACGGCGGGCGGGGCGGTCATCGTCAGCGTCCCTCCCGCGACAGGCGCGGGTTGAGCGCGTCGTTGAGGCCTTCGCCGATCAAATTGAGGCCGAGCACCGAGATCAGGATGGCGATGCCCGGAAACACCGTGATCCACCAGGCCTGGCGGATCACGGTGCGGCCGGCACCGACCATGTAGCCCCAGGAGATCAGATTGGGATCGCCGAGGCCGAGGAACGACAGCGAGGATTCCAGCAGGATCGCGGTCGCCACCATCAGCGACGCCAGCACGATTACCGGCGACAGCGCGTTGGGCAGGATCTCGCGCAGGATGATCCAGGCGTTGCTCTGGCCGGTGACCACGGCGGCCTGGACGTATTCGCGCGTGCGCAGCGACAGCACCTCGCCGCGCACGAGGCGGGCAACCGGCGGCCAGCTCACCACGGCGATCGAGGCCACGATCGAATAGATCGAGGGCTGCAGGATGGCGACCAGCACGATCGCGAGCGCGAAACTCGGAATGGTCTGGAAAAACTCGGTGAAGCGCATCAGGGCGTCGTCGACCTTGCCGCCGAAATAGCCGGCCATGGCGCCGATCGGCACGCCCACGACCAGCGCCACCAGGGTGGAGACCAGGCCGACCAGCAGTGAAACGCGTGCGCCAAAGATCATGCCGGCGAACACGTCGCGGCCGAGCGCATCGGTACCGAGCGGTACGGTCGAGAGCGTGAACGGCGGCAGGAACGGCCGCTGCACCATGCGCCAGGGCGAGTTCGGGAACAGCATCGGTCCGAACACCGCGACTCCGATCGCGAGCAGCAGGATGACGAGCCCGATGACGCCGCTCGGGCTCTTCAGCATCGATTTCCAGAACTGTTTCATGAGGTGAATTCGATGCGCGGGTCGACCAGGCGATAGACCAGGTCGGTGATGAGGTTGAAGGTCAGGACCATGGCGGAGCAGATCACGAACACACCGAGCAGCAGATTGTAGTCCCGCTGCAGCAGTGCGTCGTACATCAGGCGTCCGATGCCGGGCCAGGCGAACACGGTCTCCGTAATGACGGCGCCGCCGATCAGCGTGCCGGAATGGACGCCGGCGAGCGTCACGACCGGCAGCAGCGCGTTGCGCAGCACATGGCGGCGCTGGATCACGGCATCGGAAAGGCCCTTCGCGCGCGCGGTCTTGACGAAGTCGAGCCGTTTCACCTCCAGCATCGAGGCTCGCGTCATGCGGGTGTAGGTCGCCATGAAGAACAGGCCGAGCGTCATCGCCGGCATGATCAGATGTTTCGCGACGTCGACCACATGGCCAAGGCCGGAGAAATTGGCGCCGACCGTCTCGTAGCCGAAGCTGGGCAGCCAATCCATGGTGACCGAGAACAGCAGGATGCCCATCAGCGCCACCCAGAAGATAGGCATGGCGTAGAAGACCAGCGCGAAGATCGTGATCGCGGTGTCGAGCCAGGTCCCGGCAAAGCGCGCCGCGAAGGTGCCGAACAGGATGCCGAGCACCAGCGAGATCGCGAAGGCCGTCAGCGTGAGCAGGAGCGTCGCCGGCAACCGCTCCAGGATCAGCTTCGACACCGGCGCCTGCTGGCGGAAGGAGAAGCCGAGGTCGAGTGTCACGATGCCCTTGACGTAGATGAAGAGCTGCTCGGGTACAGGCTTGTCGAGGCCGAACTTCTCCCTGAGCTGCTGGACGAAGATCTGGTCGCTGGCCCCGGCCTCGCCCGCCATCACGACGGCGGGGTCGCCGGGCGCAAGCCGGATCAGGAAGAAATTGAGAACGACGATCGCGAGCAGGACGATCACGCCCTTCACGACACGCTGAGCGACGAAGGAGAGCATAATTAGATGGCGATCAGATCAGGTTGAACGCAGCCGCAATCGCGGTGCGCTCCCTCCCCCGCTGGCGGGAGAGGGCAGGGGAGAGGGTATTTCCGCAGAGAGGACGCCGAGTGGAGAGAGCTCTCTCCCGCCGCGCTCTGCGAGCGCGTCGACCTCCCCCGCATGCGAGGGAGGTGAAGCAAGCGTGCGGCGCGAATCATCGCTACTTGTCGAGCCATGCGTCCTTGAAACCGTCATTGACGCCGATGCCGGTGGTGATCAGGTTCTTGACCTTGCAGCGCATGATGGTTGGGAATTGCAATTCGAGCATCCAGGCCACCGGCACGTCCTCGACCAGGATCTTCTGCGCCTTCTCGTAGATCTCCTTGCGCTTGGAATCCGAGGTCGCGACGGCGCCATCGGCGAACAGCTTGTCGATCTCCGGGTTGGAGTAGCCCTCGACATTGTTGAACACCTGGCCCTTGGCGATGGCGCTGGAGACGTAGTTGCGCCCGACACCGAGGGCTGGATCGCCGTACTGGTAGAGATATGTGAAGGCGATGTCGTAGTCCCAGTCGCCGATCTTCTGGTTGCCGCCGGCAACGTCGGTGGCGATCGTCTCGATGTTCATGCCGACGTCCTGGAGGTTCTGCTTCACGGCTTCACCCCAGCGCTGCCAGGTCTCGCCATAGGCGAGCGGCAGCAGGCGGATCTTCTCGCCCTTGTAGCCGGCCTCCTTCAGCAGCGCCTTGGCCTTGGCCGGATCGTACGGATATTTCGGCACGTCGGCGGTGTAGTACTTGATGCTCGAGGCGGACGGGCCGGTCGCGATCTTGCCGAGCCCGTTCCAGATCACGTCCTTGGCGAAATCCCGGTCGATCGCATACATGATCGCCTGCCGCACCCGCTTGTCGGCGAGCGGGCCCTGGCGGTTGTTGAGCCACAGCCAGGCCAGCGGCGAGAAGAACTCCCAGCCGGCGCCGGTGACGCAAGTGTCCTTCAGCTTGGACAGCCGCGGCACGTCGAAGTTCTCGACCGAGCCGCCGGGCAGCACGTCGACCTTGCCGGTCTCGTAGGCCACCGAGCGCGCCGCAGCGTCGGGGATGATCTGCCAGTAGATCTCGTCGATATAGGGCTTGCCCTTTTCGTAATAGTTCGGGTTCTTGACCAGGCGAATGAACGAGCCCTTCTGCCATTCCTTGAACATGAAGGGACCGGTGCCCACCGGCGCGTTGTTGTAAGGGTTGGTCTTCCAGTCGGTGCCTTCATACAGATGCTTGGGCACCATCGGCATCGAGCCGACCTCGAAGATGCCGAGGAACGGGCCGAACGGCTGCTTCAGTGTGAACACCACCGTGTAATCGTCGGGCGCTTCGATCTTGTCGACCTGCGCGAGGTTGTTGCGGGCACGCGCATGCGTTTGCTTCAGCATCTCGACCGAGAACAGCACGTCGGCGGCGGTGAAGGGCTTGCCGTCATGCCAGGTCACGCCCTTCCTGAGCTTGAATGTGTAGGTTTTCGCGTCCTCGCTGACGCTCCAGCTCTCGGCGAGCTCCGGCTGCGGTTCGAGCTTCGGGCTGTAGCGAAGCAGGCCTTCGAAGATGTTGCCCGCCACCATCTGCACCGGGCCGTTCTGGACCATCGCCAGCATCAGGCCGGGCGGCTCGGGCTGGATCACGGCGTTGATCACACCCCCCGTTTTTGGCTCTTGCGCCAGCGCCGAGGCCGTGAGGCCGCAAGCCAGGAGAAGACCAAGCAACACTCGTTTTGGCATGTCGTATCTTTCTCAAACGAGGCCGGCCGCAAGCGCTTCGCACGTTGTGGCGCGCAAAGCTACGGCCGGCCCATCCCAGTCCCCATCCGAGATCGAGGCTCACATAGTCCCGTTCGGCGCCGCAAGATGAAAGTCTCGACAGTGTTCGCACAAAAAATGTACAGCGCGTCCTGTTTTCACTTGATTCATTCTCCTGTCACGGAGACAAGTCCGCCATGGACAATGCCACGCGCTCCGAACGGTCCCGCAACGCTGCGCTCGATGCGGCGACCAGGATCATTGCGCGCGACGGGCCCGGCCGGCTGACGCTCGATGCCATCGCGCGCGAGAGCGGTCTGAGCAAGGGCGGCGTCATGCACCAGTTCCGCACCAAGGAGGCCGTGCTCAAGGCGCTCCTGGAGCGGCAGATGGATCATTTCGAGGAGTTCTCGCTCCGTTATATGGCGAAGGTCAGTGGGACCTCGGCCAATCCCCACCTGGCGACGCAGCTTGCCACCGTACGCGAAGCGGCCACGTCGCCGAATTCCGCAGCGCTGGCGCTTGTTGCGGCCATGGTCGAAAATCCCGGCCTGATGGTGCTGCCGCGCGAGCGTGAGTTGAAGCGGGTGGAGGCGATCAAGGCGGAGGCCGCCGATCCCGAGCTCGCGCTGTTGCGCTGGGCCGCGGCGCGGGGACTGTTGTTGAGCTCGCTGTTCGGCATGTCGCCGCTTGGCAAGGACGAGCACCAGCGGCTGTTCGCGCGCCTGCTCGATGACGATCAGTGGCGTCCTCTCGAAAAGGCGGCGAAGGTCCGCACGGCCAAGTCCGGCGCAGCGCCGGCGGCAAAGGCCGCAACCCCGCGCAAGCGCGCCTGATACATCGTTAACGAATTCCGACCGGCGCCTGCCCAAAACCGCGCCTGCGGCCAAAGGTGCCAGACCGTCATTTTCGCACTTTACAAACCAACTGGTCGGTTTTATAAGCGGAAACACTGAGACGGCCCAAGGCTTCTGAAATGGCCCCGGACGATGCCTTGGGCCGGCAATGGTGAGCGCCGCAGCCGCGTCTGGTCCCAAAACGCGGCTGCGGTCCCCATAGCCCTTGCTGAAAGCCGCTAGAGGAGTCTGGAATGGATCGCTCGATCGCCCTGCGCGGTCCGGGAATGCTGGTGCTTTGCGCGGCCGCGGCCGGCTGCGCCTCGGTCGCGCCCGTGCCCTATTCGGAGATGGCGTCCTCGGCCTACATGGCCCCGGACAAATCGGACGCCTCCGGCCGCGTGCCCTACCGCTATTCCACCCAGGTGGACTGGCGCGCGTACCATAAGGTGATCCTCGATCCCGTCGTGGTCTACCGCGGCAAGGATCACCAGTTCGGCGACATGTCCGACAAGGACAAGGCGACGCTCGCCGCCTACATGCAGAATTCATTCGCCGAGCGGCTGCGCGGCCGTTTCGCGTTGGTGCGCGAGCGCGGACCGAACACGCTGCGGATCAGGCTGACGCTCACCGGCGCCGTCACCAACACGCCGGTGCTCGGCACGCTCTCACGCTTCGACCTCGCCGGCGCCGTCTACAACGGCGTGCAGGCCGCGCGCGACGGTGAGGGGACGATGACCGGCTCGGTCGTCTACGGCGTCGAGATCTTCGACGCCACGACCTCGCGCCTGCTCTCGGCCTACGTCACCAAGCAATACCCGGGCGCCTACGACATCAAGGCTACGGCCGGCTCGCTCGCCGCCGCCACCGCCGGCCTCGACAAGGGCGCCGACGCGCTGATGGCGCAACTCAACTGACGCCGCAATCCACCCAACGAAAGGTGCTGCCGATGAACTTCTTGCTTCGCTTCGTGCTGCGCGTCGCGATCACCGTCGTGATGATGATCATCGGCGGCCGCGCCGGCGCTGCCGCGCCCACTGATCCAAGCGGCACCTGGCTGGTCGAGGACGGCCGCGCCCGCATTCGGCTCGAACGCTGCGGTCCGTCGCGCGAGCGCATCTGCGGCTTCATCGTCTGGATGAAGGAGCCGGCCGACAAGCGCGGCCAGCCTTATCGCGACAAGGAAAACCCTGATGCAGACAAGCGCGCCCGCGCGCTGCTCGGCCACCAGCTCATCATGGGCCTGCAGGCGACGGCAGAGGGGCGGTTTGCCGGCGACATCTACAATGCCGAGGACGGCAAGTTCTACTCGGTCTCGCTGTGGCGCGAATCCCCCGACCGCCTCAAGCTCAAGGGATGCCTGATCAAGTTCCTGTGCCAGACCCAGACCTGGCAGCAGACTCTCGACGTCCAGCCCGGCCAGCTGGTCGGCCTGACCGGCGATCTCAACGGCCCCCGCGCCGACAAGGAATGGGCGCAAGTGCCGGCACCGAAGCCGGTACAGGCGAAGGGGAAGTAGTCTTCACGACGATCGCAGCGCCCGCCGCAACTCATCGAGGGCGTCTGCGAGTTGCTCGCGGTGCGCGATGTCATCCTTGGGGAGGGCAGCGACGCTGCCTGCGAGCTCGCGCAGGATGCTGGCGAGCAGGCCGAAGTTGATGTGCAGATGCACCGACTTGCGTTCGTCGGCCGCGCCCGGATGTTGCAGCACCAGCGCGACGCCGCTCCCGTCGAGCCGTGCCTCGAACCGCGATGAGTGCTCGAAGGTGCCGACATAGAACTTGTCGGGATATTCGAGCGCGATCTCTGCCTTGTCGGGAACCGGACGGGACATGTGAACCTCATCGATGCCTCTCATTTTGGCCGGGAATAAACCGGGCCGCCTTGCGATAGGTCAGAGGCGTCCGCTTCCGGATTTGATCCGGATCAAAGCCAAGTCGCCGTTTCTGCGATCGAGTGGCAACTGGCCGGACGCCGCGTTGCGTGCCCTGGTTCTTTCAGCCGTGAGACGATCGATGGATATGCAGGCCACGACTATCCCTGCGGGCGACGACAGCGGCCCGGACGTCGTCGCGCCGGAGCCGGATGAGGGCGTGCAGCGCTGCCTGCAATTGCTGGGCGATGCCGGTCTGCGCCCGACGCGCCAGCGCCTGGCGCTCGGCCAATTGCTGTTCCTGCGCGGCCACCGGCACGTCACCGCCGAGGGACTCCATGAAGAGGCGATGGCGGCGAACGCGTACCTGTCGCTCGCGACCGTCTACAACACGCTGAACCAGTTCACCGAAGCCGGCCTGTTGCGCCGGATCGCCGCCGACGGCATCAAGTCGTTCTTCGACACCGATACGTCCGTGCACCCGCACTTCTACCTCGAAGGCGAGGATCTGCTGGTCGACGTCGCCGACGGTCTGACCTTCACCAAGCTGCCCGAGGCGCTTCCCGGCCACGAGATCGCGCGGCTCGACGTCATCGTCCATCTGCGCCGGAAGCGCGCGACGTAGGGGCGGCAGGACGATGTTCTAGCGTAATCCGGCCCGCCGGAATCCCTCCAGATAGTGCTCCCGATCGGCCTCATTGGCCCACGGCAATTGCGTCGCGATCCAATGCAGCGAAATGCCCGGCTGGGTACGGCGGAGCTCGTCCAGCGCCGTCTCCGCAAGCATCCCGTCGCCGGTCATGCCGGCTGAAACCGCGAGCACGCGGTAAGCGCCGGTGAGATCGCCGCGGTGGCGGATCGCCTCGCGCGCGAGCGTGATGGCTTCGTCATAGCGCCGCTCGGTGAAGCGCGCGTAGCCGGCAATGCCGTAGTAGATCGCCAGCGACGGATCGCGCGGTGAGAGCCGGATCGCTCTTTGTGCTGCGTCGAACGATTCGCTTGATCGCCCGGCGTAGGACAGCGCCAGGGCGTAATAGCCCTGCGCCAGCGAGAAATTCGGGTTGAGCGCGAGCGCCTGCTCGAACTCGGATAACGCGTCGGAAAGCCTGCGCGTCGAGAAAAAGACGCTGCCGAGCGCGGCATGCGCCCAGGCATCCTCGTGGTCGCAGCGCACCGCGGCGAGCGCGGCAGCCTCTGCGATCGGCACCGTCGTGGCAAGCTCCGCCCAGCCGAGATGTACGCCGAACATGTGGCTTGCCGCGAGCACCGAGAGCGCCTGGCCGTAGTTCGAGTCGATGGCAATGGCGCGTTCGAGCAAGGTCTGTGCGGCCGCGTGATCCTGTCGCGTCACCCGCCAGTAATGCGACAGGGCGCGCATCAACAGGTCCCAGGCGTCAAGGCTTGCGGGAGGCTTACGGTCGGCGCGAAAATTCTCCGCCGCATGGATCTGCGGCTCGATCGCCGCGACGATCGCGTTGGTGATGTCGTCCTGCACGGCGAAGACGTCGCCGAGCTCGCGGTCGTAGCGTTCGGCCCAGAGATGACTGCCGGTGGTGGCGTCGTTGAGCTGTGCGGTGATGCGCACGCGATTGTCCGCCTTGCGCACGCTGCCTTCGACGATGTAACGGACGCCGAGCTCTTCGGCGATCTGCCTGATATGGACCGAGCGTCCCTTGTAGGTGAAGGACGAGTTGCGGGCGATCACCATGAACCAGCGTTGCTTCGATAGCGCCGTGAGAATGTCCTCGCTGATCCCGTCGCCGAAATATTCCTGCGCGGGATCGCCGCTCATGTTCTCGAAAGCGAGCACCGCGATCGCCGGCCGGTCGGTCACGACCCGTGAGGGAGCAGGGCCGGGTTCCTCTGGCGCAAGAGTTGTTGCCCCATCTTCCCGGGCTTCGCCGACGAAACGGAAGCCCTTGCGCGGAATAGTCTTGATCAGCCGCTGCGTTGCGCCGTCGTCGCCAAGCGCCTTGCGCGCGGCGTTGATCCGGCTGTTCAGCGCGGAGTCCGAGACGATGCGGTCGCTCCAGATCTCGCTGATCAGGTCATCCTTGCTGACCACACGGGCACGCTGCGCGACGAGGTAGAGCAGGAGATCGAACACCTGCGGCTGTAGCGGCACGGGGGTGCCGCCGCAGGTCAGCTCCCGCAGATCGCCGTCGAGCACGTTGTTTTCAAAGAGAAATCGCACGTTTCTGTCGTCTCAAGCAAAAATCAAAGTCGTCTCAGGCGAAAATCAACCATCCGCGAAAGCATGGGGACCTCCGAACCGGCATGGTGAGAAGACCAAATAGTGCCGATGCCTCGGCACAACGGAGCGTTCTATGACCCAATTTGAACATCAGGTTTATTCCATCGGCCCGGAGGTTGCGGGCTCACGCATTTTCAAGTTCATCGCCTTTCTATACGGAATTGCGGCATATCTCGTGTTTTTCGTCACTATTCTCTACGCCATCGGCTTCGTCATGGGGCTGGTGGTGCCGAAGACCATCGACACCGGAACCGACACGCCGACGGCCGAGGCCGTCATCATCAACCTGCTGCTGATGGCATTGTTTGCCGTTCAGCACAGCGTGATGGCGCGCCGGCAGTTCAAGGCGTGGTGGACGCAATTCGTCCCCAAGCCGGTCGAGCGCAGCACTTATGTGCTGTTTGCGAGCCTGTCATTGCTGCTCCTGTTCTGGCAATGGCGTCCGCTGCCATCGGTCATCTGGGATGTCGGAAATCCGGATCTTGCCGTGACGGTGGTCACGCTGTCCTTCGCGGGCTGGATCCTGGTGTTCACCTCGACGTTCATCATCAATCACTTCGAGCTGTTCGGATTGCACCAGGTCACCAATCATCTCGTCGGCAAGGAGGAGACGCCGCCACGCTTCAAGACGCCGCTGCTCTACAAGTTCGTCCGCCATCCGATTTATCTCGGTTTCATCGTCGCGTTCTGGGCGGCGCCGGTCATGACCGCAGGCCATCTGCTGTTCGCGGCCGTGACCACGCTCTACATCTTCGTCGGCATCGCGCTGGAGGAGCATGACCTCGTCGATCTCTTCGGCGACGAGTACCGGCAGTACAAACAACGGGTGTCGATGCTTATTCCCTGGCGCAGATCGATATAGCGCTCGCGTCGTTCCGTCGCGTCCGCCGAAAGGAGGATGCGCGGCGGAACGATGACGCGTAACGGACCTTGCCGGACTGCAGTCTTCACGTCCATCGGGGTGATTCCCCCTCATCCCGACGCCTCTCCCCGCATCCGCTTTGCCGAGTTATCGGCGGACAGGAGCGGGGAGAGGAATTCAACCCTTCATCAACGGAGACGACCCAATGAAACATGTCGGAAATTGCTTCTGTGGCGCGGTCACGATCGAGGTCACGGGTGCGCCGGAGGCGATGGGCTATTGCCATTGCCGTTCCTGCCGCTCGTGGTCGGGCGGCCCGGTTAACGCATTCAGCCTTTGGAAGCCCGAGGCTGTGCGCATCACCGAAGGCGCTCAGAACGTCGAGACGTTTGCCAAGACGCCGCTCAGCCAGCGCAAATATTGCCGGAAGTGCGGCGGCCATCTCATGACGAACCACCCGCCACTCGGCCTGGTCGACGTCTTCACCGCCACGATCCCCACGCTCGCATTCGCGCCCGGCGTCCACGTCAACTACGCCGAGACGGTTCTGCCGATGCGCGACGGCCTGCCCAAGCTGAAGGATTTTCCGGCCGAGTTCGGCGGCAGCGGCGAGATGATGCAGGAATAGACTTTCTTCGCCTCTCCCCGCAAGCGCACTGCAAACGGGGAGAGGGAGAAGTCGTTCACATCCCCGCGCGCCGAAACCCTTCCAGATAATGCGCGCGATCCTCGTCCCGCAGCATGGGCAGCTCGCGCGTGATCCAGGCGAGCGAAATGCCGGGTTGGGCGCGGCGCAGGCCTTCCAGCGCCGCAGCCGAGAGCGCGGTGTCCCCCGACATGCCGGCGGCGGCCGTCAGCACGCGATGTGCGCCGACGAAATCGGCGCGTTGTCGCATCGATTCCCGCGCCATCTGCACGGCTCCTTCGTAGTCGCGGCCTATGAATCGAGCATAGGCGGAAACGCCGCAATAGATCGCCGCGAGCGGGTCGCGAGGGCTCAGCCGCAGCGCGCGGCGCGCGGCGGCATCGCCGTCCTGCCACCGCCCCGCGTAGCACAACGTCACGCCATAGAAGGCGTGCGCCATCGCAAAATTCGGGTTGAGCTGCAGCGCCAGTTCGAACTCCGCCAGCGCGTCATCGAAGCGGCGGCGGAAAAGATAAGCATAGGCGAGGCCGTGATGGGCCCAGGCATCCTCGCGATCAGCCTCCACCGCGGCGAGCGCCGCGCGTTCGGCGAGCGGCACGGTCGCAGCCATGTCGGCCCAGCCCATATGCGCGCCGAAGATATGGCTGGTCGCGAGCAGGCCGAGCGCCTTGCCATAGGCGGGGTCGATCGCGACCGCCTTTTCGAGCAGGTCCTGCGCGGCGGCATTGTCCTCGCGGGTGATGCGCCAGTAACGCGACAACGCGCGCATCACGAGGTCCCAGGCATCCAGGCTGCCCGGTGGCTTCTGCTGGGCGCGAAAACTCTCGGCCGTATAGAGCTGCGGCTCGATCGCGGCGACGATCGCCTCGGTGATTTCGTCCTGCACGGCGAAGACGTCGGCAAGCTCGCGATCGTAGCGTTCGGCCCAGAGATGGCTGCCGGTCGAGACGTCGTTGAGCTGGGCCGAGATACGCAGGCGCTCGCCGCTCCGCCTCACGCTGCCTTCGACCACGTACCGCACCCCGAGCTCGCGCGCGACGTCGTGCATGTGCACGGCGCGGCCCTTGTAGACGAAGGAGGAATTGCGCGCGACGACGAAGAACCAGCGAAGTTTCGACAGCGCGGTGATGATGTCCTCGCTGATGCCGTCGGAAAAGTAATCCTGCTCGCGGTCGCCGCTCATGTTGGTGAAGGGCAGGACCGCGATTGCGGGCCGGTCGGGCAACGCGAGCATGGACTGAGTCTGCGCGACGCGGCCAAGATCCGAGGCGACCGCCCCAAGCTGCGTCTGGACATTGCCGACGAAACGAAAGCCTTTGCGGGCGATGGTGCGGATCAGCGCCTGGCTTGCGCCGCTGTCGCCGATCGCCTTGCGTGCCGCATTGATGCGGCTGGTCAGCGTGGATTCGGAGACACTGCGCCCATGCCAGATCTTGTCGATCAGCTCGTCCTTGCTCACCACCCGGTCGCGGTTTTCCATGAGATGGACGACGAGATCGAAGACCTGTGGCTCCACGGCAATGGGAACCTGCTCGCGGCTCAGCTCGCGCAGGTCGGTGTCGAGGAGATGATCCCGGAACAGAAACTGCACGTCGAAAACTCAGACCTCACAATAGGTTCGGCAATGATGAAATCAATATGGATTTCGACACGAAGTCTGTGAGTCTAACGAGAGGTCTGCCCGGTTCACCACGATCGCGTGATGGCAGCCATGCGGTTTTCGGAGGGAAATACAACCGCGACGAGAATGCGACGATTTGAGCCGGATGGCCGCGGGCTACGTACCGGATCGGATCTTCCTGTTCTTGCCGCCGTCACCCTGAGGTGGCCGCTTTCTTCAGCGGCCACCCCGGGATGACGGAGCTGACAACTCGACACGCGCCTGCGAGAGCATCGCACACCACTGAGTGTGCGCCGAACACTGAATGTCCTTTGCCGAACAGGGTGGCCTGCGTAAGCTACCCTTCATACAACACCAACCACGAAGAAACGCCCATGCCCGCTTTTTCCGCCGCGACCACCGTGATCGATTCCATGCTGTTCCGCGATGCCTTCGGCACGCCGCAGATGCGGGAGATATTTTCCGATGTCGCGACGCTCGCGCGCTATGCCGAGGTCGAGGTGGCGCTGGCGAAGGCGGAGGCGAAGTGCGGCGTGATTCCGCAGGAAGCCGCCGATCAGATCGCGGCGCGGACCGACGTTGCCGCGCTCGATTTCGATCTGCTGCGCCAGGAGACCGACGTGGTCGGCTACCCCATCCTTCCGCTCGTGCATCAGATGGTGAAGCAATGCGGCGATGCCGGCCGCTATGTGCATTGGGGCGCGACCACGCAGGACATCATGGACACCGCCGTGGTGCTGCAATTGCGCGCCGGGCTGGATATCGTCGCGCACGACATCGCCGAGCTGCGCAGGATCCTCGCCGAGCTCTCGAAGCGCTACCGCGACACGCCGATGGCGGGCCGCACCCATCTCCAGCAGGCGCTGCCGGTCACCTTCGGCTACAAGACCGCGATCTGGCTCGCGATGTTCGATCGCCATGCCGAGCGTCTGGCGCAATTGAAGCCGCGCGTCCTGGTCGGCCAGTTCGCCGGCGCTGCCGGAACGCTGGCCTCGCTCGGCGACAAGGGCTTCGAGGTGCAGGAGGCGCTCTGCGCCGAGCTGAAGCTCGGCGTTCCCGCCTCGACCTGGCATGTCGCTCGCGACGGCTTTGCCGAGGCCGTGAACTTCCTCGCGCTCGTCACTGGCTCGCTCGGCAAGATCGCGCTCGACATCATGATCATGGCTTCGACTGAATTCGCAGAGGTCTACGAGCCCTTCGTCAAGGGGCGCGGCGCCTCCTCGACCATGCCGCAGAAACGCAACCCGATCTCCTCGGAACTGATGCTCGCCGCGTCCAAGGCGGTGCGCCAGCACGCCGGACTCATGCTGGATGCCATGGTGCAGGATTTCGAGCGCGCCACCGGCCCCTGGCACGCCGAATGGATGGCGATCCCCGAAAGCTTCGTGCTGACGGCCGGCGCCCTGCACCAGGCGAAGTTCGCGCTCGCAGGCCTCGTCGTGGACGAAACAAAGATGAACGACAATCTCGCCATCAGTCGCGGCCTGATCGTGGCCGAAGCTGTCATGATGGGGCTCGCGCCGCAGATCGGGCGGCAGGAAGCGCATGACGTGGTCTATGACGCTTGCAGGCTCGCCAACGAGAAGGGTCTGACGCTGGCGGACGCGCTCTCGTCCGACGCCCGCGTCTCTGTCAGGATCGACCGTGCCGGGATCGAGGCGCTTACTTCACCGAAAAATTACCTCGGCCTTGCTCCCGCCATGGTCGACCGGGTGCTGAAATCGGCAACGCGTTGAAAACCAAAATGCGTGAAACTGCGTATCTCTCCGTGCCGCAAGGTGCTCGCGCACTTGCGCCTTGCGATGCTAGACTTAAATTGGACGAGAGAGCTTCGGCAGAGGACCCCGCATGACTGATCACCGCAATTCCACCACTCCCATCGATCCTGCGAAGCTCGACCGGCTGGCCGAGGTGGCGGTGAAGGTGGGCCTGGGCTTGCGGCCGGGCCAGGATCTGCTCTTGACGGCGCCCGCGATCGCGTTGCCGCTGGTGCGACGGATCGCCGTGCATGCCTACAAGGCCGGCGCCGGCATCGTGACGCCGATTCTCTCCGACGAGGAGATGACGCTGGCGCGCTATCGCCACGGCCACGACAACAGCTTCGATCGCGCCGCCAACTGGCTCTACGAGGGCATGGCCAAGGCGTTCTCGGACAACACCGCGCGGCTCGCCATCGTCGGCGACAATCCGATGCTGCTGTCGGGCGAGGATCCGTCCAAGGTGGCGCGAGCCAGCAAGGCCAATTCGATGGCCTATCAGCCGGCGCTGGAAAAAATCGTCAATTTCGACACCAACTGGAACATCATCGCCTATCCGAGCCCGTCCTGGGCCAGGCAGGTATTTCCCAACGATCCCGAAGACGTCGCGATCGGCAAGCTCGCCGATGCGATCTTCGCGGCTTCGCGCGTCGATCGCGAGGACGCGATGGGCAACTGGGCGAGCCACAATGCGGTGCTGCGCGAGCGCACCAACTGGCTCAACGGCCAGCGTTTTCGCGCGCTCCAATACGCAGGTCCCGGCATCGACCTCACCATCGGGCTTGCCGACGGGCACGAGTGGGAGGGCGGCGCCTCGCTGTCCAAGAACGGCATCAGCTGCAACGCCAACATCCCGACCGAAGAGGTTTTCACCACGCCGCATTGCCGTCGCGTCTACGGCCATGTCGTGAGCTCGAAGCCGTTGTCCTACCAGGGCACGCTGATCGACAACATCGCGGTGCGCTTCGAGGACGGCAGGATCGTCGATGCCAAGGCCTCGCGCGGTGCGGAGGTGCTGAACAAGGTGCTCGACACCGACGAGGGCGCGCGGCGTCTCGGGGAAGTGGCGCTGGTGCCGCATTCCTCGCCGATCTCGCAGAGCGGGCTGCTGTTCTACAACACGCTGTTCGACGAGAACGCGGCATCTCACATCGCGCTCGGCCAGTGCTATTCGAAGTGCTTCGTCAACGGCGCCCAGCTCACGCCGCAGCAGATCGCGGCGCAAGGCGGCAACCAGAGCCTCATCCATATCGACTGGATGATCGGCTCAGCCGAGACCGACATCGACGGCATTCTTGCCGACGGCAGCAAGGTGCCGGTATTCCGCAAGGGCGAGTGGGCGAAGTAGGATTTTTCCTCAGGCCGCCGCGTTGCGCCGCATCGGGCTGTTGTCGATGCTGAAGCGGTTGAATAGCGTCGTGAATGGGCTGCCGTCGGTGGCCCGCACGATGGCGTCGGAGGCAGCCACTGCGTCGTAGAGCGCGCCGACCGGATCGTTCGCCTCCGGCAGGTCGAGCGCGCTGCGGATTTCCTCGCGCGCCTCGTTGACGTCGTCCTCGTCGTCGAGTGTCGCTTCCAGCGCATCCGCCGCGCGCCGCATCTCGGCGAGATCGCCGCCGGTGGAGAATTTCAGGATGTCGAGCCAATAAGGTCGGGCGACGACGAGCTGGACCCACGCCTCGAAATCCTCCGCGATAATTCCCGCGCGGCCTTCCGACGAGACGTAGAGCACGTTCTGCGACGGGAGCAGCACGAACGCGCCGCCGGAGCCGTCACTGCCGATGTGCAGGGGGCTTTCGATGCCGTCGACGGTGAACCAGGTCTCCTCTTCGGCTGCGAAGGAGACATCGAGGCTGCCGAGCCAGGCGACGGCCTCGCTGTTGGCTGCGAGGACCTCGGGAGTGAGGGGCATCGGCATGGCTCCTTTCAGATCGTTCCGCGCATTTTGTCGCACCCCGGAAAAGACGGGTTCATCTGCGCGAAATTGCAGGGAAATCGCGACGTTAACCGCTTCGCATCTGCAACTTGCGGCTGATTGTCGGGGCCCGCGTAAGAAAGAATTAAAAGCCGGCTACTAGCGTTCCAAACATCTTTCGAAACAATCCGAGCCGAGACCCGGCCGGTCATATTATATCCCTTGGGGAGACAGATGTCGCGCGCATTGATTGAAATCAGTAGTTGCAACGTTGAGCTCGAGCTGCGGCCGATCGAGCCGTCCTGGATCATCGAGGGCAATCCGGTATCGCGCTCGCACATCCTGTCCACCAGCGCCGACGGCACCGCTTCGACCATCATCTGGGCCTGCACCGAAGGGCGCTTCAACTGGTATTACGACATCGACGAGACGATCATGATCATGGAAGGGTCGATCGTGCTCGAAAGCGACGGCATGCCGCCGAAGCGCTACGGTCCGGGCGACGTCATTTTCTTCCGCGATGGCGCGCATGCCAAATGGCATGTCGAGGGACACGTCAAGAAGATCGCCTTCTGCCGCAAGACCAATCCCGTGATGATCGGCTTCCTGATCCGCGTCGTCAACAGGCTCAAGCGGATGTTCGTCTCCGCCGGCGAACGCCGCCCCGCCTCGCTGATGGGGGCCGGCTAGTTTTTAAGGACGCTTCCCAGCGGCCACGACGGGAGAGGGGTCGGGATCAATATCCCGGCCCTTTTTCTCGTCATGACGGCCGTTCGAGCCGGTAGACATCGGTCGCGGTCTGTGAGAACAGCGCCGTCTTCTCGGCCTCACTCAAGGGCGCCGCGATGCGCTTGAAGGCGTTGAAGATCACCTGATAGCTGCACTGGCCCTTGTCCGGCGGGAAATTGCTCTCGAACATCGCCCGCGTGGGTCCAAACGCGTCGATGCAGGTCTCGACATAGGGTCGCCAGGCCGCAGCAAGCTCTTCGGATGACGGCGGCCTCTCGCGCAGATGGAAGTCGTAGCCGAGCAGGCACATCGCGAGCCCGCCGAGCTTCACCACCACGTTCTCACACTTCGCGATCTCCTGGATCGACGCGCGCCACTGCGGAAACACCTCCTCGCGCCGCCCCGCAAAGCGGCCGACGCCTGCCGGGCCGCCGCAATGGTCGAGCACGATCCTGGTGCCCGGAAAGGCGCGCGCGAGCCCGGTCAGCTCGTCGATCTGCGGATGGAACAGCCAGGCATCGAAGCTCAGATTCAGCGGTGCGAGGCAGGCAAAACCCTTGCGGAAGGTCGGGTCCTGCAACAGTCTCTTCGGCCGGTTCGCATACATGCCGGCGACGGCGGGATCCTCGTCCCAGGCCGAGGAATGCCGGATGCCGCGGAAACGGCCGTTGCCTGCCGCGATCTCGGCTTCCAGCACCGGCTTCGCTGCATCGCCCAGCAGCAAATTCACGTGGCTGACGATGCCGGCGCAGATCGCGGCCTTGCCGTAACCGCCGCTCGCGCTCATCGCGGCGACGCCATTGGCGAACTCGACCTCGCCGACGGGCTGGAATGCTTCGGGCCCGTGTGCGCGATACATCGAGCGGCAGTCGACGTAGACGGTGGCGACGATGTTGTGGCCCGAGGCGATGTCCGCCGCCATCTCCTCGATCAGATAGCGGTGCCCGCGATTCCAGAGGTGGTGATGGGGATCGACGATCGGCCGAGCCGAATCGATGATCTCCTCCTGATATTGCGCGAGCCAGTCCTCGCGCGGCTCGACGAACAGCCCGCTCGTATTGGCGGGCAGACCGCTTGCAGCCATCGGCGTTCGCTCCTTTTATTCTCTTGTGGTGGGAGCCTAGCACCTCATCTCTTTGCGCAGCAGCGCACGTTGCGCAACCGCGCTCCTCATCGCGAGCACAGCGGGGCGCCGTCGTCAGATACTCCGCCGCTTCGCCCTTACATCGACCACGAGCCGCCAATTGGCTGCGGCGGCCGGCTTGACCTCGCCGAGCCAATGGAAGGAATCGCCGGTGATCTCGGTAAACCTCCAGCGCGTCAGGTCTCCGGCTTCGGTGACGCCTTCCTGCACGATGTCCTCGCCCTGCGGGCGCCCGACCTGCTGGCGGAACACGCTGCGGCCGGGATCGAACCAGGAGATCCTCCACGCATCGATGGTCGGATCGTAGACCCGCAGCGTCGTGCCGTACCAGTTGCCGGCGATCGGCAACGCCGGGCTGCCCGCGAGGCGGGGGATGATCCAGACGTCCTGGACGGCGCGGCCCTCCAGCACCCAGCCAAAATGGATTTCGCCGGCCGCGGTGTGTTTCGTCCCGTCCGGACCGTGGGCGGTGATCTCGGCGTCCCAATCGCCGACGAAGCGGCCGTAAAGCTGCAGCGCCGCCGCGTGCTCTGGGTTCGGTCCGTCCGCGTGCAACAATCTCGCAAAGTCGGTCATGCCGATCTCCTGTCGTGGGGAGAGCAGCACGACCGGCCGGCTGCCGACTTGGAGAAAATTGCGCGTCAGACCCCGTCGAGGATGATCACAGTCGGCTTCGACGGCAGCGCATCCCGGGACATGCGGAAGGAGCGCTCGGTGCGGTGGTCGATCTCGAACTGCTGGCCGGTGCGGCGCATGAAGTCGTCGAGCGGGGTGGCGAAGCGATGCATCGGCAGCACCACCGAGGCGCGCAGCCGCCTGGTGATATCGGAGACGCCGTCGAGCGACATGGTGTAGGTGCCGTCGATCGGCACCATCACGATGTCGAGCCGCCCGATCTGGGCGAAATGGCTGTCGTCGAGCTTGTGGTGGAGATGACCGAGATGGCCGATGCAGAGGCCCGCGACCTCGAAGATGAAGATCGAATTGCCGTCGCGGATCATGTCGGCGCCGGCATCGTCGCCGACATAGCGGCGGATGTCGGTGGTGACGTTGCGGATGAAGGTGTCGCCGATACGTTCCGACACGATGGCCGGCTTGCCGTCCTCGCCCCAGCCATGCAGCACATGGGGAATGCGCTTGTCGGGATATAAGGAGTAGTGCGTGCTGTGCGCGCGGTTCATGGTGACGACATCGGGCAGCCGTCCGACCTGGTAGGCGCCGCTGTAGTCGGTGGCGATGCGCAAGCCGCCAGGCGTATCGATGAAATAGGTGGAGTGGCCGGCATAGGTGATCTCGACCTCGGCCGAGCTGGCGGCCTGCCGGAACGCGACCGGCATGGCGCGCGGCGCCGCATTCGCCATCGCCAGACACTCGCTGCGCTGTGGCTGCTGGGCGAGGGCAGGTGCGGCGACCCAGCCAAGAAACGCGAAGACCGCCAAGATTAGTCGATACATAGCAGACCGTCCGTCACTCAAGCAGCGATCCAGACAGTGTATCGTCGAATCCGGCCGCGGTCATGTCGCGCTAGGGCAGCCGCGCCAATCCGCCGCTTGCCTCGATCAATTTCACGGCCTTCTTGTCGAAAGACACGAACGTGTCGGCCCCAAGCCAGTTTCCTTCGTGGGCAATGACGCCATCGGCAAAATCGCCTCCGGCTTCGAGAAAGGCCAATCCAGCTTCGGCCAACGGGCGATTGACGGTCGCATTGGCGGTATTGAGAAAGTGCCGGATGGAAGCTGCGATATCGTCAGCGGAAATCCTGTAGCCTCGTGAGAGAACCCAGCTCAGCTCACAGAGTGCTGAGATCGAGATGGCCACCACGTCGGCCTTCTTGAGAATGGCTTCGGCTGCCTTGCTCTGCTCGGCATTATCTTCGTAAGGCAAAATGGCCTTACATTCAAGAGAAGGCAGATCTTCTGAAAGGCCCTCACTCCCGCCGCGGGCTGAATTTCCACGTGATGGCGACGAGCCCTGCGGTGATCAGGCCGCTGATGATGCCGGCAAGCGGCAGCGCGAGCAGAAGCGCGGCGCTGGCAGCCCAGCCGATGGAGGAGAAGGCTTCGGCAAACGTCGCAAGCCGCGACGAGGTCTGGCGGCGGCGGAATTGGCTGCGCCGGGCCTGGACCCGGAACCAGAGCTGGATCGCAGTGGCTGAGGCCGCGCTGATGACAACGGCACCGGCACTGACCGCGGCCTGGAGCGGCGAGGCAAGGGCGAGCGCCGTGACCAGCGGGCAGAAGATGACGGCGATCGCGATCAGCACCACCTCGATCTTGGCGCGGGTGACGCCGGATGGTGTCAACGGTGCGGTCGCGACCAGATCGGGCGCGTCCTCGCCCGAGATCGTCAGCCAGGCGAGCCCTCCTGCGAGCTGTCCCGCCGCCATGACGATAACCGGCGTAATCAACGTCAGCGCCGCGGAACTGTCGGCAAAGCTGCGCCAGAGCAGCAGCGCCGGCGGCACCAGATAGAGCAGCTGCATCAGGGTCTGCGAGACCAGCCAGGGATCACGCCAGAGCAGCGAAAATTCCTTGCGCCGCAGCGCCTGCTGCCGCGATCCGCCGCGGAACGGGCGTTCCTTCGCACCTTGGCGACCGGACTTGCCGTAAGCGGCGGCATCGATCGCAGTATCGGCGAAGCGGCCCGAGAAGATCGCCATGACGCTCCCGAGCAGCACGAGGCCGAGCGCCAGAAGCAGCAGCAGCGGCCCACCGTCGCCCATCGCCGCCCGCGCGGGCCACCACCAGAAGCTGTCGACGTCGGGGGCATGGTCAGCCACGCTACCCGAGGTCAGGATGGTGAAGCGCGACAGGGTGCCGTAGGACATGATTGCCGCGACCTGGAGCGCGATCACAAAGCCGGCGCCGATGATCGCGGCCAGGATCTGGGCTATGAGCCGCGTGCGCGCCGGGCCGATCAGCCGGAACAGCAGGATGGTGACCGCAATCGCGACCGCCGCGGCCGACAGGCCCATGGCGACGACGAGGCCGAACGCCGCAAGCCAGCGCGCGCCGCCCCCGAACACCAGCACGTCGATGAAGGGCATCGAGAACAGCAGCGCCATCACCGTGACGGAGAGCGCGATCGCGGCGATGCGCACCGAGAACAGATTGGCCAGCGTCGCGGGCGAGGACATGATGAGGTCGAGATCGGCACGGGCGTAAAACACCCGCGTCACCGATTCGATCGCCTGCGACACCATCAAGGTCCAGGCCAGAAAGATCGTCGCGGAGATCACGATCAGCGCGGATTTGTCGAGCGGCAAATACAGGTCGGCGAACCGGCCGATCACGGCCCAGGCGGGCACGTGCAGCAGCGCTGCGAAGAACAGCAGGCCGATCACCGCGGCACGCGTTCGCTTGCGCCGCCCCCCGGTCATCATGGCGAACCATTCGCGCCAGGCGAGCCGGAGCTCGTGGCGGGCAAACCAGGAGAGCGCGGTCGCCGAGCTCATGCGGCTTCCTGGAGCGTCACCAAGGCGATGAAGAGATCTTCCAGGCTGGTGTCGCCGTGACCGTTCTGCTGGCGCAGCTCGGTGAGCGTGCCCTCCGCAACCAGGCGGCCGGAGGCGATCACGCCGATGCGGTCGGCCATGCGTTCGGCAACCTCGAGGATATGCGTGGTCATGATGATGGTGCAGCCGGCCTTGACGCGCTCGCTCAGGAGACCCTTCACATGGCGCGCGGAGACGGCGTCGAGGCCGGTCAGGGGTTCGTCGAGAATGATGAGGCGGGGATCGTGCACGAGCGCGCCGGCGAGAGCGACCTTCTGGCGCATGCCCTTGGAAAAGCCCTCGCAGCGTTCGTGCCGGTGCGGCTCGAGCCCGAGCGAGCTCAAGAGCTCCTGCGCGACCGGTTCCGAGACCGATGGCGCGATGCCCCAGAGGCCGGCGACGAATTCGAGATATTCGAGCGGGGTGAGCTTGTCATAGATCATGGGCTCGTCGGACACCCACGCCATCACCTGCTTGGCGGCGACGGGATTCTGGAGCGCGTCGATGCCGAAGATCGAGACCGCGCCGGCATCGGGCCTGAGCAGGCCTGCAACCATGCGCAAAGTGGTGGTCTTGCCGGCGCCATTGGGGCCGACCAGCGCGTAGAATTCGCCGGCATGGATGGTGAGATCGAGGCTATCGACCGCCAGGCGGTCAAAACGCTTCGTTAACCCCAGGACTTCCAGCGCCGATCTGTCGGGCTTCATGACGGGCCACACCATCCGGTTTTGCATTGCTCGCGACCATGACCTGAAGATGTTTCGGCACGGTGAATCGCGTTGCCGCAAATTCCGTCATCCGGATTGGACTAAAGGCAAGTCACCGTTTGTTGACAGCGCTTGGCGGTTCAGGCTGAATTGGCGAAGGGACGAATGGCGCTAACGCAGCAAACGACTGCGTAGCGACTGGACACAAGATGCGGCAAGGCGGTCAGGAAGAACCGCCGGTTGTATCGGGAGGATGCGCGGCGATGCTGGATTTCGTTCAGCAGCTGGTCAGCGGTGTTGCGCTCGGCTGCGTCTACGGCCTGATCGCGCTCGGCTTCGTGCTCGTCTACAAGGCCACCGAGGTCGTCAATTTCGCCCAGGGCGATCTGATGATGCTGGGCGGCTTCTTCGCCTTCACCTTCATCGGCATGATGGGGCTGAACTACTGGGTCGGCTTTGCCGGTGCGGTGGCCGCGATGGCGCTGTTCGGCATGGTGGCGGAACGCGTGGTGGTGCGGCCGATCCTTGGCTATCCGCAATTCTCCATCATCATGGCCACGATCGGCCTCGGCTACTTCCTGCGCTCGATCGCCGGCATGATCTGGGGCACCGACGATCTCAAGATCGAGACCCCGTTCAGCCAGGGCGTGCTGCGCGTCGGTTCGCTGGTGCTCGCCCACGACAAGCTTTCGGTGATCGCGGCGACGGTCATCCTCTGCACGTTGCTGTGGCTGTTCTTCAACAAGACCACGCTCGGCACCGCGATGCGCGCCAGCTCCGAGAACATGCTGGCGGCCTATTACATGGGCATTCCGGTCAAGCGCGTGGTGTCGATCGTCTGGGCGATCAGCGCGGCGGTCGCGACCTGCGCCGGCGTGCTGCTGGCGCCGATCACCTTCATCCACTCCAATGTCGGTCTGGCGCTTGGCCTGAAGGCGTTCCCGGCGGCCGTGCTCGGCGGCTTCGGCTCGATCCCCGGCGCCGTCGTCGGCGGCGTGCTGATCGGGGTGATCGAGAGCATGGCCGGCTTCTATCTGGCGGAGGGCTGGAAGGACGTCGCGCCCTACATCGTGCTGCTCGCCGTGCTCTTGCTCAAGCCCGAAGGCCTGTTCGGCCTTCACGTTCGCAAGAAGGTCTGAACGCCATGCGCTTCCTGTTCAAGACGGACTATGAGGACGACATCAGGCTGTTTCCGCATTCGGGCTATTTCGTCTCCTATGGCCTGTTGCTGGCCGTGCTGCTGATAGCGCCCTACGTGCTCTCCAGCTATGTGATGAGCCAGCTCGTCTTCGTCTGCATCTATGCGACCGTCGGCGTGGCGCTGCTGATCTTGACGGGCTTTACCGGGCAGGCCTCGCTCGGGCATGCCGCGTTTCTGGCGATCGGCGCCTACACGGCGGCCTATTTGCAGAAATACAATGTGCCGTTCCCAATCTATTTCCTTGCCGCAGGTGTCCTGACCGGGTTGATCGGCGCGATGGTCGGCTTCCCGGCGCTGCGCTTGACCGGCATCTACCTCGTCATCGCTACCATCTCCTTTGCCCTGATCGTCGAAGAAATCCTGGCGCGCTGGGAAAGCGTCACCAACGGCAATGAGGGTATGCGGGTCAAGGCGGTGTCGTTGCTGGGGGTCACAGTCTCGCGCGACAGTCCGACCTTCTATTTCCTTTGCCTCGCCGTGCTGGTTTTGACCATCGTCGGCACGCTCAATCTGCTGCGCTCGCCCACGGGCCGCGCCTTCGTCGCCATCCGCGACAGCGAGACCGCGGCGCGCAGCATGGGCGTCAATGTCGCGCTCTACAAGGTAAAGTCGTTTGCGATCTCGGCGGCGATCACCGGCTTTGCCGGCGTGCTGTTCGCGCACAAGCTCTCCTTCATCTCGCCGGAGATGTTCACGCTGCAGCTTTCGATCGAGTTCATCATCGTGATCCTGATCGGCGGCACCTTCAGCCTGCACGGCGCGGTGCTCGGCGCGATCTTCATCGTGATGATCGATCCGTTCCTGACCTATCTGAAGGACGACATGCCCGGCATCATCGCCGGCGTCGCCGCGACGTTCGGCGCCGGCACACAGAGTGCCGCGAATGTGCAGTCCAAGGTCGCGGCCTTCGCTTCGCTTAACGGACTGAAGGGCGCGATCTACGGCATTATCATCGTGCTGTTCGTGCTGTTCGAGCCGCTCGGGCTCTACGGCCGCTGGCTCAAGATCAAGCTCTTCTTCCAGCTATTCCCGCTCTACAAGCGCGCCACCTTCAAGCGGCAGAAGATCTACGTGAAATCGGAGCGGAACCGATGAGCTATTTCCGCGCCGAGAATTTGTCGCTGCATTTCGGCGGCCTGAAGGCCGTCGATGCGGTATCCTTCGCGGTCGAGAAGGGCGAGATCCTCTCGATCATCGGTCCCAACGGCGCGGGCAAGAGCTCGATCTTCAACCTGATCTCGCGGATCTACCGGCCGACCTCGGGCCGCATCTTCTTCGAGGACCAGGACATCACCGAAGAGCCGCCCTACGACATCGCCAGGCTCGGCATCGCGCGCACCTTCCAGAACATCGAGCTGTTCGAGAATGCCACCGTGCTCTCCAACCTCCTGGTCGGGCGCCACCGCCATTCGACCACGCAGCTCTGGCAGGAGCTGCTGTTCCTGCCGAGCGTGCGCGCCAATGAGAAGGTGCATCGCCGTCGTGTCGAGCAGGTCATCGAGTTCCTCGATCTCGAGCCCTATCGCGACAAGCTGATTTCGGGTCTGCCCTACGGCGTGCGCAAGGTGATCGAGCTCGCGCGCGCGCTCTGCTCGGAGCCGAAGCTGATCCTGCTCGACGAGCCGTCCTCCGGGCTCAACGTCGAGGAGACCGACGACATGTCGTTCTGGATCCGCGACCTGAAGAACGAGCTCGGCGTCACCGTGCTCATGGTCGAGCATGACATGTCGCTGGTCAACCGCGTCTCCGATCGCGTCATCGCGCTGAACTACGGCCGGGTGCTGACCATGGGGTCGCCTGCCGAGGTGCAGCACCATCCCGACGTTGTCGCCGCGTATCTGGGAGCTTGAGGTGATGGATGCCGCGGTGACACCGGATATCATCCTGAAGCTCTCCAACATCGAGAGCTATTACGGGCCGATCATGGCGATCCGCGGCATCTCGCTGGAGGTGCCGCGCGGCCGGATCGTGACGCTGCTCGGAGCCAACGGCGCCGGCAAGACCACGGTGCTGAAGACCATCTCCGGCATTCTCGATCCGCAGAAGGGCGCGATCGAGTTCATGGGCAGGCCGATCCAGCGCATGGAGGCTGACCGCATCGTGCGGCTCGGCCTCAGCCACGTACCGGAAGGTCGCGAGGTGTTCCCGTTCCTCTCCGTGCGCGAGAACCTGATGATGGGGGCCTATCCGCGTAGGGATCGCGATGGCGTTGCGGAAGACATCGAGCGCGTCTATGGCTACTTCCCACGGCTGAAGGAGCGGATCAACCAGCCGGCCGGACAGCTCTCCGGCGGCGAGCAGCAGATGCTCGCGATCGGGCGCGCGCTGATGAACCGGCCGACGCTGCTGCTGCTCGACGAGCCCTCGCTCGGGCTATCGCCGATCCTGGTGAAGGAGATATTCACCATCATCCGCCGCGTCAACGAGGAGCAGGGCATGTCGATCCTGCTGGTCGAGCAGAATGCCAAGGTGGCGCTGGAGACCGCGCATTACGGCTATGTGCTGGAGATCGGCCGCATCGTGATGAACGATAGCTGCGACCGCTTGATGCATTCCCAGGACATCCAGGAGTTCTACCTTGGCGCCAAGGAAGCGGGCGCGCGAGGCGAGCGGCGCTGGAAAAAGAAGAAGACGTGGCGTTGAGGAAGAACTGGCGCTAAACGGGATTGCCCGTCCGCAACAATAGACCGCCGGCAAGGCAGGCAGTGGAGAGGGAAGCGACGAGGAGGGAACGCGGATGGATCGACCGGCGGTGCTGACGGTCGCTGACACGATCGCGAAGAGCTTTTTGCGCGCCGCTGAAACGCGGGGCGACAGGCCCGCGATCCGCGAGAAGAAATTCGGCATCTGGCAACCGACGAGCTGGCGCGAATGGCTGGAGATCTCGAAGGAGATCGCCTACGCGCTTCACGCCTGCGGCTTTGTGCCCGGCGACGTTGCCTCGATCATCGCCAACGCCGTGCCCGAATGGGTCCACGTCGACATGGGCATCCTGTGCGCCGGCGGCGTCTCGACGGGCATCTATCCGACCGATGCATCGACCCAGGTCGAATATCTCGTCAACGACTCCCGGACGAAAGTGATCTTTGCCGAGGACGAGGAGCAGCTGGACAAGATTCTGGCGTGCCGCGCGCGCTGTCCCTCCCTGCAAAGGATCATCGTGTTCGACATGGAGGGCCTCAGCGGCTTCTCCGACCACATGGTGATGTCGCTCGACGAGTTTCGCGCGCTCGGCCGCAATCACATGGTCGACCGCGAGGCGCTGTGGCAGGAGATGATCGACAGTCGCAGCGCCGGCGATCTCGCTGTGCTCGTCTACACCTCTGGCACCACGGGTCCGCCCAAGGGCGCGATGCACGCCAACCTCAGCGTCACCCATCAGATGCGGCACGCCAACGACTTCATCCCGGCGCGAGAGAACGATGACCGGCTGATCTTCCTGCCGCTCTGCCACGTCGCCGAGCGCATCGGCGGCTACTACATTTCGGTCGCGCTCGGCTCGGTGATGAATTTTGCCGAGAGCCCGGAGACCGTGCCGGACAATCTTCGCGAGGTGCAGCCGACCGTCTTCCTCGCGGTGCCGCGCATCTGGGAAAAATTCTATTCCGCCATCACCATCGCGCTGAAGGATGCAACGCCGTTCCAGCAATGGGTCTACCGCCGCGCGATCGAAATCGGCAATCGCATGGTCGATTGCAAGATCGAGGGTAAAGCGCCGCCGCTGTCGCTCCGTATCGCTAACGGCCTGGCTTATCAGGTCGCATTCCGCAACATCCGCCGCATGATCGGACTCGATCGCTGCCGCATTGCCTTCACCGGCGCAGCGCCGATCGCACCGGAGCTGATTCGCTGGTACCTCGCGCTCGGCATCGACATCCACGAGCTCTATGGCCAGACCGAGAATTGCGGTGTCGCGACCATGATGCCGTCGAAGCGGATCAAGCTCGGTTCGGTCGGCACGGCGGTGCCCTGGGGCGAGGTCGCGCTGTCGCCCGAGGGCGAGATCCTGATCAAGGGCGACTTCCTGTTCATGGGCTATCTGAACCAGCCCGAGAAGACCGCGGAGGCCATCGATCAGCGCGGCTGGCTGCATACCGGCGACGTCGGCACCATCGACAATGAAGGGTTCGTCCGCATCACGGACCGGATGAAGGACATCATCATCACCTCCGGCGGCAAGAACATCACGCCGTCCGAGATCGAGAACCAGTTGAAATTCTCGCCCTACATCTCGGACGCCGTGGTGGTCGGCGACAAGCGGCCGTACCTCACCTGCCTCGTGATGATCGACCAGGAGAATGTCGAGAAGTTCGCCCAGGACCACGACATCCCCTTCACCAATTATGCCAGCCTGTGCCGCGCGTCGGAGATCCAGGACCTGATCTGGCGCGAGATCGAAGGGGTCAACACCAATTTCGCCCGCGTCGAGACCATCAAGAGGTTTTTCCTGATCGAACGCCAGCTCACCCCGGAGGACGAGGAACTGACGCCGACCATGAAGCTGAAGCGCGGCTTCGTGAACAAGCGCTATGCCGCCGAGATCGACGCGATGTATCGCGAGCGCGCGGTGGCGTGACGTGCGCATGCTCCTGGAAGAGTGGGAAGTTTTTCCGACAAGAGGCATGCGCGGAAACAAAGGGATGTTCGTCTGAAGACAGCGAAGGAGTGATGGCCCCCGCCCTTCGCATAATACGGGCCCCAAGGAGAGGAGACGTCAATGTCGAGATCGATGAGAGCGTTCGGCCTTGCGGTGGGCGCGATGGCGCTCACCAGTCTGCCGGCCGCGGCGCAAACCAAGGTCACCAACGAAGGCATCTCGGGATCCGAGATCGTCATCGGCACCCATCAGGATCTGTCGGGCCCGATCAAGGGCTGGGGCGTGCCGGTCTCCAACGGCATGAAGATGGCGGTCGAGGAGGTCAACGCGGCGGGCGGCGTCAACGGCCGCAAGATTCGGCTGGTCGTCGAGGATAGCGGCTACGATCCGAAGAAGGCCGTGCTGGCTTCGCAGAAACTGATCGAGCGCGACAAGATCTTCGCGATGGTGGGAGCAATGGGATCGCCGACCGTGCTCGCCGCGCAGGATATCCTGCTCGATGCGGGGGTGCTTCAGCTCTTCCCGCTGACGGCGGCCGAGTTCACCTTCAAGTTCGATCCGGCCAAACCGCAGGAGCGGCTGAAGTTCAATAACCTGCTGCCCTATGTCGAGAGCACACGCGCGGCGCTGAAATACATGATGGAGTGGAAGAAATTCCAGAAGCCGTGCATCATGTACCAGGATGACGAGTACGGCAAAAACGTGCTCGACGGCTTCAGCCAGCAGCTCACCGCCATGAAGGTGCAGCCGGCCTCGATCACGAGCTACAAGCGTGGCGCCTCCGACTTCAGCGCGCAGATCGCCAAGATGAAGTCCGACAGCTGCGACCTCGTCGTGCTCGGCGCGATCCTCCGTGAGCCCATCGGCGCCATGACCGAGGCCAAGAAGCTCGGCTGGGAGGTTACCTTCCTCGGCGCCACGCCCACCAATGTGATGGAGGTGCCCATGCTCGGCAAGGAAGCCGTGGAAGGCCTCTACGCCGCCGCCCTCTTCGAGATCCCCTACGAGGACACGGCCAAGGGCAAGGTCAAGGACTGGCTCGCCACCTACAAGAAGATGTTCGGCACGGACGCCAACACCCAGGCCATCATCGGCTACAACGCGGTCATGACCTTCGCTTTCTACGCGCAGAAGGCCGGCAAGGATCTGACCGGTCAGAAGATGCTCGACGCGCTGGAATCCGGGGACAAGTTCGTCGACATCTTCAACTCGCCTCCGACGAAGTTCTCCAAGACCGACCATCTCGCCAGCACCATCACCCAGGTGCAACAGGTCAAGGGCGGCCGCTGGGTGCTGGTGAAGGACAATCTGATGTTCTGATCTCTCGCCGCAACGATGGTGCACCCTCTCCCCTTGTGGAAGAGGGTGGCATCGTGTCAGCGAAGCCGGGGGAGGGTCTCTATCCCCACGAACGGTCCTGCGAGTGGAGAGGACCTCTCATCCGGCGCTTCGCGTCACCTTCTTCCACGAGGAGAGAAGGGAAGAAAACACCTACGAGCCCCCGCCCGCAGTGCCCGAGCTCACCGGGGCCAGCGCGTCCTCCCGGCATCGCCAGCCGTCGGCGGCTTTCACGAAGGCGAAGGTTCGCTGGATCCTGAGGCGGCGCGTGACGTTGAAGGCGTCTGCGGAGCGCTCCTTGTTGCCGGCTCCCGGCTGCGGACGACCCGTTCCGGCGTCCCAGCAAGTGCCCGTGCAGATGGTCGCGACCCTGCTGCAGGTGGCGAACGGCGCCAGCACCGCCATTTCGATCTCGCCCGTGACCTGCGCCTCCTGCTCGGTCACATGGCTGTCGATGGCGTAGACGCGGGTGATGCGGAGGAAATTGCCACAGGAATTGGCCGCATGGATTCGCGCGGCGCAGAAGTCGACGGCGTCTGTGTCGGGCGAGCGGGCTGCGACCTGCCGGCCAAACACCTTCTTGGGATCGCCTTTCGCCGCGCCGATTTCGTCGGTCTTGTGCTTCAGATAGGCGGCGAGACAGTCCTCAGCGGATTCGAGCTCTCCGAGCGGGACGTTCTCCTTGCCGACAAGATTGCATTTGCGATCGCGCTCCCGCGTCCACCGGCCATATTCGGCAAAGGCAAAGCGCGACGCGGTCGAATCGAGTTTGCCGATCAAACCGAGCACCTGGCCGTTCAACTCGGTCTCGGCAAGCGCCAGCGACGGGTCCGCACAAATCACCGCGCCCGCGGCGGTGTTGGCCGCGAGACAGTCGAAATCCGGATCGCGCACGATCGCGGCGCGCTCCTCGGTCACCTTGAGTAGACATGCCTTCACCCGGTCGAAATCGCCGGTGCGGATCGCGGTCTGGCCGACGATGCCGCAACCGAGGTTGCGCTGGCGAACCCAGATCGCGTTTTCCTCGATCGCCGGCAAGCGATCGGGCAGGCGGCCAAGCCGCGCCTCGATTCCCGAGTTCAGCTTCTCGGCCGCAGCGGCAAGCTCGGGATCACCGCAGAACAATTGATTGCCGGGGTCGCGGATCTGCTGGCAGTTGTTCTGGGCGAATAGCGGCAGCCTGTCGGCGACGGAGCGGTCGGATGGGCCGGATTGCGCGAGGCCTGGTGCTGCCGGCAAGGCCAGCAGCGCAAGCACAGACAGCACGATGAACCGCATTCCCGTCGCCCCCAGTATGGCCGCGGCCATGCTAGCAGTTCCGGATCGCGCGGCGAAATGGGTTTGTGGTGGGTGGTCGGCACGGGCCTGCAGCCTGGATTCGCTGTGCTCCATCCAGGCTACCAGATCAATCAGCGTGCCTCGTCGGCGACCAGCGATATCCGCACCGGCTCGTCGACATATTTCATCACGGCCGACTGGAAGAGCACGAACAGCGGCTGGTAGCTCCGTGCGGCGTCGTCCTCGACCATTGCCATGCGGCGGTTGTCGAGCATCAGCCAGTGGCCCTCGAGCCGTGCGGCGACAACCGCATGCTCTTCCCCGGCGCGGGTGTCACGCACCACGACGATGCGGAGGTCATCGCTGGCAACGCCCGCGAGCCGCAACGCGGCGAGCTTGGCAATGGCATAGTCCTCGCAGTCGCCGGCGCCGCGCTCGAGGGTCGCGAGCGGCGAACTCCAGACATCCTCGGCACCGTCATTGGCTGCCCGGATGGCGAGGTTGATGGCGCGATTGGTTTCGCCGAGCCGGGCGCGGCCGTCACGGCTGCGGGCCTGGTCGACGATGGCGAGCAGTTTCAGTGCGGCGGGCGAAGCACAATTGTCCCGGTCGCCGTCGCACAGTGCGAGCTGCACCATGTCGTCGTCCAGCTTGGATTTCAGCGCGAGCCATTTCTGTTGCAGGCCGCCGCCGGAGATGGCGAAGGCGAACACGCCGAACGGCTCGGCGGATTTGCGCACGAGGATGCCGGCCCCCGGCGACAGCAGCGTGCCGGCGCGAAGTTCGGCGGCCGATCCGAGTAGGATCAATCCGCACAGGACAAGGATTGCGCGCCAGGCGCGCGAGCGAGCAGCGGTCTCCATCTGACATCCCCTTCCGGCTTCGTCAGGTCCCCCTCGACCTGTGCGTGCCGGGCTTTGTTGCTTTCGCGGAGATAGTGCGAGACGGGCCGTTTTGTTCTGCTTAACGCGCCCGGCTGCGGTCCCAAAACCGGGGGACAGGCTGAAACGGGCCTGCTCGAATTGCGTAAAGTTTTACGATTCGGGGGCTATCGGGGGCTAAGAGGGCACGGCTGCCGCGAATTCGCACCAATTGCAGGCAAAAGTTGCAGGGAACTTGGTTCCGTGCCGTATGGCTAACGACCCGCCATTTCACGGGTTCTGTTAGTTGGATCACAGATCTAGCTCCGTATTTGGCGCAAGATCCTGCGGGGAACCGCGAAAAAAAGATGACAAAAGTATCTATTGTAGAATTTCTACAATAGAACACATGGGGTGACTTGAAATGAGCGAGAATAAGTCCCGCTTTACTTTTCATTATTTCAAAAATTACTTTGACTTCTCTGCGGGTGCCCTGCCGCTTGGGAGCAACGACCGCTTGGTGATGCGAAATCACACAAGCAATAGATGGTTTCGCTAAGGACTTGGTAATGATATGCAAGTTTAGGCGAACGATACTTACTTAAATTTTAACCCTTTTTTTGGTGCCCGGTTGAATTACGCTGGCAAATTTGACGCCGCGATTTCCTTGGACGGCCTGGGTTCCCGCTCGCCCGCCGATGGCCATGTCGATTCCTTCATTGCCAAGGCTCATGGGCATGTGCCGGAAGGCGCGTTCGTCGTTCCCGATCCCAACCTGATCTTTCACGGTGAGTTCAAGCGCGCCGGCGCCGATCTGGTGCTGTCGCATGAGGGTCACGAGTTCGTCGTTCACGATTATTTCAGGGGCGACAAGCGCGCGGCGATCTCATCGCCCGATGGCGCCCATCTCACCGGCGACATCGTCAACGCGCTCACCGGCCACGTCCAATATGCGCAAGCCGCGTCGGGCATCGCCGCCGCGCAGGTCATCGGCCACGTCACCAAGCTCGCCGGCAGCGCCACGGCTATCCGCAACGGCGTCTCGGTCATCCTGAACAACGGCGACAATGTCGAGAAGGGCGATGTGGTCTCGACCGGTGCGGATTCGACGCTTGGCATCACCTTCATCGACGGCACCGTGTTCGGCCTGTCCTCCAATGCGCGGATGGTGCTGAACGAGATGGTCTACGACCCCAACGGGTCGAACAACTCCTCGCTGCTCAGCCTGGTCGCAGGCACCATCACCTTCGTTGCCGGCGAGACAGCCAAGCACGGCGACATGAAGGTCGACACGCCGGTCGCCACCATGGGCATCCGCGGCACGGCCGTGCTGAGCCAGATCAATTTCGTCGTTCCCGCCGGCGGCGGCGATCCGCAGCCGCAGGCGAGCTTCCAGGTTCTGGTCGAGCCGAACGGCACCACCGGCTCCTACATCCTGTTCGACAAGGTCACGCTGCTGCCGATCGCGACGGTCAATCAGGCCGGCCAGATGATCCAGATCAGCGGCGGCAACGTCTCGATCTCCAACGCGCTGATGTCGCCGGACATTCAGAAGCTGATCACGGACGTGTTCACACTGAAGTTCACCGACAACAACAGCAATACCAAGCTGACCACGAACTTCACCGATTCGATCACCCAGACCGGCAACATCGTCGTGATCAAGACGGACACCGGTGCCACCGCGACCGCGACCTTCACGAATCTGAATCAGCCGGGATCGCAGGGCCCCGGCCATGATCCGTCGACCAGCACCCGTGTTCCCGGCCCGCCCCTTTCCCGAAGTCTCGATGCCAACGGCAATGTGACGTCGGCGTTTGCGCTGACCGAGCGCGCGGACAAGACCGGCGACACCGTGGATTCCGACACGGTCTCCGGCCGAATCACCTTCATCGATCAAAACCTGGGCGATCGGCCGACGGTGAGCGTGGATCTCGCCGGTGCGCCGAACTACGTCTACAAGAGCGCCGGCCAGCAGGATGTCACCGGCACGCTCTCTGCGCTTCAGAAGCAGGACATTGCGGCGACGCAGATCCAGATCAACGTCGCCGCCGACGGTGGCAACAGCAACAATGGTTCGGCGGTCTGGACCTACACAATTCCGGACCACGTCTTCGACTTCCTCGCGGCCGGCGAAACCCTGACGCTGACCTACAAGGTCAGCATCAACAACAATTTCTCGGTCAACCCCGAAACGTCGTTCATCGACATCACCATCACCATCACCGGCACCAACGACAAGCCGGTGATTACCACCAGCGTTCCGACCATCACCTTCGAGGGCGGCACCAGCGTGCCGGGTGGCCCGCTCAGCAGCGAGGTGCCGACGACGGGCACGCTGAGCTTCGACGACGTCGATCTCACCGACAAGCATACGGTGTCGGTGGCGCTGACCAGTGCGACCCTGCCCGATGGCACGACTGTTCCGCCGGGTCCGCTTGCAGCGTTCCAGAACGCGATGTCGGTCGCGATCGCAGCCGGTGCCGACAGCACCGGGGACGGCACCGGCACCATCAACTGGTCTCTGGCCGACCTTCCCGTCTACCTTGCCGACTTCATTCCGAGGGGCGAGGTGCTGACGCTGATCTACACCGTGACGCTGACGGATTTGCAAGGCGCCACCTCGCAGCAGACCATCACCGTCACGATCACGGGCACCGATGCGCCTGCCGTGGTGTGGATCGCAACGGAGAAACCCGAGGCTCCCTCCGGAGGCTTCTGGAAAGATGCGGCAAACTGGGCAACCGGCACCGTTCCGACCATCGACGACGACGTCATCGTCATCACCGATCAATTGCACGGCCTGACGCCGTCTTTTCCGGCCACGATCGATGCGGCAGCCTATGCCAAGTCGGTCACGATGAATGATTTTGGCGGTCCACCGCCGCAGCTGATCAACCAGAGCTCGCTGACCATCGCGGGCTCGCTCGACATGAGTGCGGACTCGATCTTCACGAACGCCGCGACTGGCACGATGTCGGTCGGCGGCCTGGCCGAGATCCTGGACACCAGCGTACTCAGCAATGCCGGATACCTGACGCTCAAAGCCGGCGGCGATTTCGCCGTCGGCACCACGATCACCAATTCGGGCACGCTCGAACTATTTGGCGGCACGCTGAAGACGTTGGCCACGATCCACAATGCCGGCGGCACGCTGAAGACCGATGCCGGCGCGACGCTGATCGTCGATGGCACGACGGTCGATGGTGGCACCGTCACCATTCTGGGCACGCTGGAGCTCGAAGGCAGCAGCCTGATCGAGAACGGCACGCTGAACAATTCCGGCACGGTCAACGTCAAGGACACGGCGGAATTCGCCCACGAGACCGTCGCCAACACGCCAAGCGGAACGATCAAGGTGTTGGCGAATGGTTGGCTGATCATCGACCAGGGCTCCGGCGTCACCAATGCCGGCAACGTCACCGTCGATGCCACCGGCAAGCTGACGGTGAACGGCGCAACGATCAGCGGTGCCGGGACTGTCACAGTCAACGGCGAGATCGACCTGACGGGCAACGCCGTGCTGAGCGGCGGTATCCTGAAGAACAACACCACGTTCAATGTCAGCGGCACCGGCAATGCGCTGGATGGCGAAACCGTCACCAATGCCGGCACCATCGAAGTGCTGGCCAACGGTGCACTGACGATCGACCAGGGCTCGACCGTCGACAATTCGAGCGGCACTGTCATCGTTGACGGTAGTGCCGCGCTGATGCTGGATCATGCCACGATCAGCGGCGGCGCCGTCAACGGCAGCGGCACCATCGATGTCACCGGCGCCAGCAAGATCGACGGCGGCGCGACGCTGAGCACGAGCATCGTCACGGCGGACGCCAAGCTGACGCTGGACGGCGTCACGGTGTCGGGCTCGACGATCACCGACAATTCCAGCATCGAGCTGAACAACACCGTCAAGCTCAAGGACGGCGCCAAGATCCAGGGCGGCCCGATCAGCAACAACGGCACGCTGGAGATCGCCGGCGCGGCGACGCTGCTCAACGATGTCCTGACCAATACCGGCCACACCGTCACGGTCGACGATGGCCAGACGCTGACGCTGTCCGGAACCGAGATCACCGGCGGCACCATCAACAATTTCAGCGGCTCGGTCGGCGGTGCGATCGACGTCACCGGGAACAGCAAGATCGACGGCAATGCGACCCTGAACAAGGGCGCCGTCACGGTCGAAAACGGTGTCACGCTGACGCTCGATGATGCGACCGTTGCAGGGAGTGCGATCGCCAATCATGGTGCAGTCAAGGTCGATACGAGCAAGAAGCTGACGCTGTCGGATGTGGGCTTGACCGGCGGTGGGCTCACGATCTCCGGCACGCTGGATTCGTCCGGGGCGACCACGATCACCGATGCTGCCATCATCAACAACGGCCTGATTGAAGCGGTCGGCGGCCTGCTGACGCTTGCCACCGTCATTTCGGCCACCATCGCCAACGCCGGCACGCTTCAGGCCAATGGCGCCGAACTCGACATCGACCATGAGGCCGTCACCAACACCGGCACGCTGGCCGCGATCAATGGCGGCACGCTGAAGCTGATCTCGATGACGGTGACCAACGGCACCGGCGCGGTTTCGGTCGGGGCCGGCTCGACGCTCGATCTCGTCGGTGCAGTCATCGACGGCGGCACGTTGACGATCGCGGGCACGCTGGAATCGACCGGCACGAGCGCGATCAACGACGCCGACATCACCAACACCGGCACGATCACTGTCACCGGCGGCACGCTGACGATCGATCCGGTGACGCTGCACACCATCACAAATTACGCTCTGATCCGGGTGAGCAACGGCGAACTCGACGTCTCCGGCGACCTGATCGTGAATACGGCCGAGATCAAGGCGATCGACCACGGCGTCCTGAAGCTGACCGATGTCACGATCACCAATGGCGGCGGAACGGTCACGGTCGACGCGACGTCGAAGCTGTATCTGTCCGGTGTCACCTCGATCAATGGCGGGTCTCTGACCAACGCCGGCAATCTCTACGGGGTCTCCGGTCTCAACACGATCTCGGCCGCGGTCACCAACACCGGCGCCATCGAGGTCCAGGCCGGAACGCTCAACCTTTCCGGCGGCCTCAGCGGCGTCGGCTCGGTGACCATCGACGACGGCGCGACGCTGGAGCTCGCGGGGGCGACGGCCCAGACCATTACCTTCGCCGGCGGCGCTGATACCCTCCAGCTCGACAAGGCCGCGGGCCAGAGCTTCACCGGCACCATCGCCGGCCAGTCGACGACAGCCGGCACGTTCACAATCAAGGGCGCGGCCGATATCACGACATCGAGCGGCGACGCGCTCGACTTCACCGCGTCGGGCGGCACGAATGTCGCACCGGCCGATATCATGCTCGCACTCACCGGTAAGTTGACGGGCGCGGCGAGCGGCATTGTCGTCACCCAGAACGGCGCCGGCGACATTTCGCTGACGGCAACCGGCGGCGCCATTGGCGGCGCATACGGCATCGACGCGGTCACCCAGGGTGATGGCGACATCACCATCGACGCCGGCGGCATCATCACGGGCAGCGCGATCTACGGCATTCGGGTCCGCAGCTACGGCTCGGGCAGCGAGGCGGTCACGACCGAGGCCGGCAGCGTCATCACGTCGGGCAGCTCCGGCATCGTTGCAGTCAATCGGGCGACGTCCCTCGGCGCAGCGTCCGGCAGCACCATCACCATCAACGCCTACGGTACGATCAACTCCGGCAGCAGCCAGAACCAGAGCGGCAATGCGCCCGCCGGCATCCAGGCCGGCTACAACGGTGCCGCCACCGGCAGCAACGCCAACACCGGCGTGAACGGCTCGGTCGTCGTCAACAACCACGCGAACATCACCGCCGCGGCGGGTTACGGCATTCACGCATATAATTACGGGAATGGCGACGTCACGGTGAACGATGCAGCGGGCACCATGATCGTCGGTGCCGAGGAAGGCATCAGGGCGCAGGCGCTCGGCGGCGGCGCCGGCGACGTCAGCGTGACGCTCGGTGCCGGTGCGTCGGTGACGGGCACCACCAGCTACGGCATCCTCGCCTACAGCATCGATGCGGGCGACATCAGTGTCACCCTCGCAAACGGCGACAGCATCATTTCGGGCAGCTCGGGCATCGTGGCTGTCAATTATGCGACCGCGATTGCCGCCGACGTCGACAGCACGATTTCCGTCGTGGCGCATGGCACGATCCATTCCGGCCCGACCGCGAACTCCGACACCTCCATTCCGGGCGGGATCATCGCCGGCTATAAGCCGGGCGGCACCAGCGCCTTCTCCAACGCAGTCAATGGCGACGTCATCGTCACGAGTGACGCGACGATCGTCGCTGACGCCGGCTACGGCATCGAGGCGTTCACCTGGGGCGCCGGCGATATCACGGTCACGACCGGCGCGACGTCCTCGATCACCGCCGCCACGGGCACCGCGATCGGCGCCTTCGATCACGGCGGCGGCAACGTCAGCGTCACCAACGATGGCTCCGCCACCGGCGCGGTCGGTCTCGCCGCCGTTGCCACCGGTAATGGCGACGTCACCATCGTCAATCATGGCAGCATCACCAGCACGAGCCTGGCCGGCATCAGCGTCACGCAGAACGAGGCCGGCGCGGCCGGCTCGACCCACATCATCAATACCGGATCGATCGTGGCGCCGACCGCCCACGCCGCGATCTATATCCAGGAGAACACGGCCGGCGGCTCCGCGCTGATCGACAATTCCGCCACCGGAACGATCGGACCCGCCGTCGCCTCGACCGTGACCGCCATGACCTACGCCATTGTCGAGACCGGCGGCGCTATCACGATCAACAATGACGGCCACATCAACGGCAATATCTCAGTCGCCACCGCCACGTTCAACAACAAGTCGGGCGGTATCTGGACCGTCTCCGGCAGCAGCGTGTTCGGCAATCTGTCCTCGATCGGTAACGCCGGCGAGATCGATCTCCTCAATGGCGCCTCGGTTTCCGGCTCCGGCCTGAGCATCGCCAATTCCCACGACATCGACAGCTGGGGCACGGCGTCGATCTCCGGCACCATCACCAACACCGGCAGCATCGAGGTCCACACCGGAACGCTGACGCTGTTCGGTTCGCTGTCCGGCGCAGGCTCGGTCAAGATCGAGGCCAATGCGACCCTCGAGGTCAACGCCACGGTGTCGCAGACCGTGACCTTCGAAGGCGGCGGTGCCGAGCTCCAGATCGACACCACGAGTTTTGGCGGGTCGATCGCCGGCTTCGCCGCGACCGACAAGCTCGACCTGTCGACCATCACGTATGATAGCGGGACAACGGCGACCTACGACGTTTCGACCGGCGATCTCGCCGTGAGCGACACCCATGGGCATACGATCACGCTGCACCTCCTCGGCGACTACAGCGACGTCCGCTTCGTCACCAGCAGCGACGGAAGCGGCGGCACGAACGTCGAGCTGATTCCGACCGATCACTGGACCGATGCTACGGGCGGCACCTGGAATGACGCGTCGAACTGGAGCCTGGGCGTGCCTGCGGCCAATTACGACGTCAAGCTCGACGCGCCTGGGACCTATACCGTCGACAGCACGACCAGCGTCACGATCGAAGATCTCACCGTTGCCTCGGGCGTGACGCTGAAGACCGAGCCCGGCACCGTGTTCACGGTGAACGGTGACGTCGTCGACAATGGTCTGATCGAGGCCGGCCCGTTCTCCGGAAACGACGTTTCGAACATCGACATCAAGGGCGACGTCAGCGGCACCGGGGCGATCGAGATCTCCAACAAGGCCGTCGTCGAGATCGAGGGGTCTGTTTCGGGGACGCTGGTCGACGGATCGTTCTCGGGAATCGTCGTCTATTACGACAACGGTCTGGGCACGCTGATCCTGGACCACTCCAGGGATTTCCACGGGCTCATCTCGGGCTCGCCGGCCGGGGCTCCGCTCTCGTCCGGTAACGAGATCGACATGAAGGACCTCGCCTGGACGTCCTCGATGTCGGCGCAGGCACAGTACGATCAGGCCACCAACATCACGACCGTCGACTTCTACAACGGCGCGACCACCATCACCCTGTCGTTCCTCGGCAGGGACCTGAATTGGCACCTTGAGAGCGACGGTCATGGCGGCACCACCGTCTACGATCCGCTTGCCGATTCACCCATGACGATCGAGACCGGTTCGGTGCTGAACCTCAGCGAAGCTTCCGCCGAGGACGTGATCTTCGTCAACGGAACCGGAACCACCGGCACCTTCGCGATCGACCACGCCGCCGACTTCACCGGCGTCATCAACGGCTTTGCCGGTGACGGTACCCTCGCCAATTCGGATCTCCTCGACCTCAAGGACATCGGCTTCTCGAGCCTGACCGGGGTGACCTACACCGAGAACGCCGACCATCTGGGCGGCGTGCTGACGCTGAGCGACGGGACCGATACCGCGATCCTCAAGTTTGCCGGGAACTACAACATCGACAGCTTCGATTTCGCCAGCGACGGCAATGGCGGCACGCTGGTCGTCGATCCACCCACGGGACCAACCCTCGTCGGGACCGACGGGCAGGACCAGTTTACCTTCACGAATTCGACGCTTCCGGTTCAGAGCACGATCCTCGATTTCGAGCTGGGCCAGGACAAGATCGACCTGCAGAAGTTTGCCGGCATCCAGTCCTTCAGCGATCTCGGCATCACGCAACAGGGAGCCGACACTCTGGTCACGCTCGACGATCACCAGTCGATCCGCGTGAAGAATCTTGTGGCGAGCAGCCTGCACGCCAGCGATTTCATCGTCGCGAACCATGCCTGACGGCCATGCCCCCGGTTCGGCTGCGGCGCCTCGTCTGCGGCGGATTCCGGTATCAAAGACATAGCTGATTGCGTATTGTCGCCCGAACATCGGACGAAGGCGGGCTGCGGGAAATTCGGGCGATATGAAACGTCTAAAGATCCTCCGGCGGTGGTTTGCGCGGAAGCTCGGTTTTGCGCGGCTGATGTGCCTGGCGCTGCTGGTCGTGTTTGCCGGCGCTCGCCTATGGGATCCGCCGCCGATCCAGGAATTGCGGCTGCGCACCTTCGACATGTTTCAATTGATCGATCCGCGCCACAAGGCGGCGCGGCCGGTCGTCATCGTCGACATTGACGACAAGAGCCTCGCCAAGCTCGGTCAGTGGCCGTGGCCACGCACGCGGATCGCCGACCTGATCCTTAACCTCACGGCTCAAGGCGCGGTGGCGATCGGCTTCGACGTGGTATTCTCGGAGGCCGACCGGCTGAATCCAGATCTGGTGGCGGGCCAGATGCGTTATCTCGACGACGCCACCCGCGCCAAGCTGCGCGAATTGCCGAGCAACGATCAGATACTCTCCGAAGCGATCAAGCGCTCGCGCGTGGTGCTGGGCGAGACCGGGCAGCCGGCGATCTCGTCCGAGCTCGACAAGACGCTGCCGTTCACCGGTGTCGCGACGGTCGGCGAGGAGGGCGCCGAGCGCTTTCTGTTTGAATTTCCTGGCCTGCTACGCAACGTCCCCGTCATCGAGAAGGTCGCGGCCGGCCGCGGCCTGTTCACGATCAGGACCGAGCGCGACGGCCTGATCCGCCGCGTGCCGATGGTGATGCGAGCCCAGGGCAACATCATGCCCTCGCTCAGCCTCGAGATCCTGCGCGTCGTAACGGGCACGCCGACACTGCTGGTTCGCACCGACAAGACCGGCGTGCGGGCCGTGCGCCTCAAGGGCGTCGAGATTCCGACCGACAAGAACGGCCAGATCTGGGTGCATTACGCCCCCCAGGACCCCTCGATCTATGTCTCGGCGGCCGACGTGCTCGACAACACCGTGCCGCCGAACAAGATCGCCGGCAAGCTGGTGCTGATCGGCACCTCTGCCGTCGGGCTCAACGACATCAAGACCACGCCGGTGTCGCGGGCCATGCCTGGTGTCGAGATCCACGCCCAGGTGCTGGAAAGCGTGCTGAGCGGCGCGGTGATTTCGCAGCCGAACTACGCACTCGGCGTCGAGCTGCTCGCCGCCCTCGTCATCGGCCTGCTCGTCATCATTTTCACACCGAACCTTGGGCCCGTGCGGCTGGTGCTCGCGGGTGCGGCGTTTGCAGTCATCCTGGTCGGCGTGTCCTGGTTCTTCTACGCGCAGTACCGCTACCTCATCGACTTCACCTATCCGCTGCTGTCGACCACGGCGATCTATCTGACGCTGATCTTCGCGAGCTTCGTGCGCGAGCAACGCCAGCGCGTGCAGATCCGTGGCATGTTCGCACAGTACATGTCGCCGGTTCTGGTCGAGCAACTCGCGCAGTCGCCGGAAAAGCTCGTGCTCGGCGGCGAGGAACGCGAGATGACGATCATGTTCTCCGACGTGCGCGGCTTCACCACCATATCGGAAACCTACAAGCACGACCCGCAAGGGCTGATTGCGCTCATGAACCGCTTCCTGACGCCGCTGACCGACGTGATCATCGATCAGAAGGGCTATATCGACAAGTACATGGGCGACGCCATCATGGCGTTCTGGAACGCGCCACTCGACGACAAGGAGCACGAGGTCAACGCCTGCGAAGCCGCGATCCGGATGCTGGAGCGGATCGACGCGGTCAACAAGGAGCGCGAGCAGGAAGCCTCCGACGGCGGCCACGTCTACATCCCGCTCAACGTCGGCATCGGCCTCAACACCGGCATCGGCGTGGTCGGCAACATGGGCTCCGACCTGAAGAAGAACTATTCGGTGCTCGGCGACAGCGTGAACCTGGCCTCGCGCCTGGAGGGGCAGTCCAAGGAATACGGCTTTCCCATCATCGTCGGCTCCAGGACCGCGCTTGCCGCCAAGGACAAGTTCGCGATCCTCGAACTCGACTTCATCATGGTCAAGGGCAAGACCGAGCCGGAAGTGATCTACGCCATCGCCGGCCGCGAGGACGTGATGCTTTCAGGCGCCTTCCAGCGCCTGCGCAACGTCACCATCGAGATGCTCGGCTGCTACCGCGGCCGCGACTGGCAAGGCGCGCTGGACGCCATCGAGCGCGGCCGCAAGAGCGAGGATGCCGACACGCTGGAAAAGCTGTTCAAGCTTTACGAAGTGCGCATCAAGGAATTCCAGGTCAATCCGCCGGCGGAGGGGTGGACCGGGGCATATGCGCTGCTGACGAAGTAGGGAATGTGTGGCTGGATGGCAGCCACACACCCGGTGTCGTCCTGGCGAAAGCCAGACCCATTACCACCGACCGTTGTTTTGCGAAGGCCGGTGGTCAATAGCTTGTCGCCGCAACTACTCCCTGGGGAAATAGGTCCTGGCTTTCGCCAGGACGACGGCAGAGGGTTGCGTGCCCCCTCACTCCACCCCGATCGTGGTCAGGTCCTGGAACCAGTGCTGCGCCTGGACGAACTGCTTGATCTTGGGTGACAGCGCATGCGGGTTGGTGTCGTGGACGACCCACACCAGCGCGGCATCGTCCACGATCAGCGCGTGTGCCTGCGCGATCAGATCGTCCTGCTTGGCAGTGTCGAAGGTCTGCTTGGCCTCGTTGATCAGCGCGTCGACCTTCGGGTTCTTGTAGCCGCCCCAGTTGACGCCGACAGGCGCGATCTGGTCGGAGGCGAAGAAGCGGACGATGGCGTAGAGCGGGTCGGAGGTGACATAGGCGATGTTGTTGGCGGTGATGCCGGCGTTCATCTCGTCGGCCGCGCCCTTGCGCCAATGCGTATAGAGCGTCTCGAGCTCGACCACCTTGAAGTCGATGTCGATGCCGATCTCCTTGAAGCTCTGCTGCAGGAATTCGTTCATCGGCAGCGACAGCATCTGGCCGGTGCCGCCCTGCGCGATGATGAAGGTCGTCTTCAGTGGCTTGGCCTTCGAATAGCCGGCCTCCTCGACCAGCTTCTTGGCCGCAGCCAGATCATATTTCAGCTCGAAGCTCGGCTTGCCGAACCACGGGCTGGACGGATCGACCTGGCCCTTGGCGGGCTTGGCCAGACCGTTCATCAGGCCGACCACCGCCTCGCGATCGATCGCGAGGTTCAGCGCCTTGCGCAGGCGGATGTCGGTCCAGGGCGAGCCCGGCAGCACGCTGAGGTGATAGTTCCAGACATGCGGCGTGACGTTGTCGACGATCTTCATGCCGGCGGCCTTGAGCTGCGGCACGGCGTCCGGCGCCGGCGTCTCGATCAGGTCCACTTGTCCGGCGAGCAGCGCGTTGGTGCGCGTCAGCGCTTCCGGCATCGGCACCAGCACCAGCTTGTCGACCTTCGGAATGCGCTTCTTGTTCCAGTAGTCCGGATTCTTGGTCAGCTCCGCAAGCTCGCGCGGCACCAGCTTGGTCAATTTGAACGGGCCGGTGCCGGAAGGCTGGCTCGCGAACTTGTCCCAGTCCTTGCCGAGCTTCTCGTATTGCGCGGGACTCGACACCAGGAACCACAGCATCTGATAGGGAAAGAAGGAATCGACCGTCTTGGTGGTGATCTCCACCGTGAAGTCGTCGATCTTGGCGTAGCTCGCGACCGAGGGCAGGCGGGTCTTCACCTGCGCGCTCTGCCGCTTGTCGAATTGCGGCGCCTTGTCGTTGAGCACCTTGTCGAGATTCCAGATCACAGCGTCGGCGTTGAATTCGCTGCCGTCGTGAAACTTCACGCCTTTACGAAGAGCGAAGCGCCATTTGGTCTTGTCGGCCTCGTCCACCTTCCATTCGGTCGCGAGTCCCGGCACCAGCTTGCCGGGCCGATCGGATACGTCCATCTCCCAGGCGACGAGCGGATCGTAGATCGTGTAGGCCGTGAACTGATAGGCGCCGGCGCCGCGATCAGGCTGGCCCGTCGTCAGCGGAATGTCCGCCATCGAGATGCCGTAGCGCACCACCGTTTCGGCGCGCGCCGAGATTGCGGAAGCCGCCAGCGCAAGCACGGCGAGACAGATCGTCAGTCGGATACGCATGGCCCAAAGCTCCGAGGGAAAATTCGAGGGAGAAGTTGGAGCCAAACTTGCAATCTTGATGCCAGAATAGGCAGCGCGGTACTTTTGCCTGCGCTTGATCACAAGGACTTGTCGTCGCAGGGGCAATTCGCAGAATAAGTTTCCCCATTGGCACAGCCATTGCATACGATTGCATCAAAATTAATCATCGTAGGCCGGAAAAGGATTGAGTCGATGCTTATCAAGAAGACCACACGCGCGGCGTTGATTGCGGCGCTGGCTCTGACGAGTGCTGCCGCATGGCCGCGCGTGGCCAATGCCGACACCGTGCTGCGCATCGGCATGACCGCTGCTGATATTCCGCGCACGCTGGGCCAACCCGATCAGGGTTTTGAGGGCAACCGCTTCACCGGCCTCACCATGTATGACGCGCTGACCGGCTGGGACCTGTCTTCTGCCGACAAGCCGAGCGTGGTGATCCCCGGGCTCGCGACCGAGTGGAAGGTCGACGATGCCGACAAGACCAAATGGACTTTCAAGCTGCGCCCCGGCGTCACCTTTCACGACGGCTCGCCGTTCAATGCCGATGCCGTGGTGTGGAACGTCGAGAAGGTGCTGAAGCAGGACGCGCCGCAATTCGACGCCAGCCAGGTCGGCGTCACGGCCTCGCGCATGCCGACGCTGGCGTCCGCGAAGAAGATCGACGACATGACCGTCGAGCTCACCACCAAGGAGCCAGACAGCTTCCTGCCAATCAACCTCACCAACCTCTTCATGGCGAGCCCGGCGAAGTGGCAGCATTTTTACGACAAGGCGGAAGGCGCCGACGCCAAGGCGAAGTCGCAGGCCGCCTGGACCGCGTTCGCAAAGGACGCCGCGGGCACCGGCCCGTGGAAGATGGCGAGCTTCACCCCGCGTGAGCGGCTCGAGCTCGTCAAGAACGCGAGCTATTGGGACAAGGCGCGCCTGCCCAAGATCGACAAGATGGTGCTCTTGCCGATGCCGGAAGCCAACGCGCGTACCGCGGCGTTGCTTTCGGGCCAGGTCGATTGGGTCGAAGCGCCCGCGCCCGACGCGCTGCCCGAGCTCAAGCAGCGCGGCTTCAAGCTCTATGCCAACGAGCAGCCGCATGTCTGGCCGTGGCAGTTCTCGCGCGTGGAAGGCTCGCCCTGGAACGACATCCGGGTCCGCAAGGCGGCCAATCTCTGCGTCGATCGCGAAGGCCTCAAGGACGGCCTGCTCGCCGGCCTGATGGTGCCCGCGACCGGCACGTTCGAGCCCGGCCATCCCTGGCGCGGCAAGCCGACCTTCGAGATCAAATATGACAAGGCGGCCGCGCAAAAGCTGATGCAGGAGGCTGGCTTCGGTCCGAACAAGAAGCTGACGGTGAAGGTGCAGACTTCCGCCTCCGGCTCCGGCCAGATGCAGCCTCTGCCGATGAACGAGTATCTGCAGCAGGCGCTCGCCGAGTGCTATTTCGACGTGCAGCTCGACGTCATCGAGTGGAATACGCTGTTCACCAACTGGCGCCGCGGCGCCAAGGACCCCAGCGCCAACGGCTCGAACGCGACCAACGTCACCTATGCGGCGATGGACCCGTTCTTCGCGCTGGTGCGCTTCCTTCAGTCCGGCATGGCGCCGCCGGTCTCGAACAATTGGGGCTTCATCAACAACCCCAAATTCGACGAGCTGGTGAAGAAGGCGCGGCAGACCTTCGATCCCGCCGCGCGCGACGCGGCTCTCGCCGAGCTGCACGCGGCCTCCGTCGATGACGCAGCCTTCCTCTACGTCGCCCACGACGTCGGCCCCCGCGCCATCAGCCCGAAGGTCACGGGCGTGGTGCAGCCGAAGAGCTGGTTCATCGACTTCTCGCTGGTGTCGATGCAGTGAGGTGAGCACGCTGGTGGGGCTCCCCTCCCCCTCGTGGGGAGGGGTTGGGGAAGGGGGGCCACACGGGCGGTCCCCGTGTCGCCACCCCTCTCCCTAACCCTCCCCCACAAGGGGGGAGGGAACTCTCGCATCTCGCGTCCCTTACTCAAGCCCGCGCACCCAATCGTGCGACATCACGTCAGGTTAATCCGTGCTCGCCTATATCGCCAGACGCATCGTCTACGTCATACCGATCGTCATCAGCGTGGCGCTGGTGTGCTTTCTGCTCGTGCACATCACGCCGGGCGATCCGCTGGTCGCGGTGCTGCCGGCCGATGCCTCGCAGGAACTCGCGGCGCAGCTTCGCACCGCCTATGGTTTCGACCGGCCGCTGCCGGTGCAGTTCGGGCTTTGGCTGCTCCGTGCCCTTCATGGCGATCTCGGCAATTCCATCGCCACGGGCCGCCCTGTGCTCGCCGAGGTCATGCGCGCGGTCAGCAATACCGTGACGCTCGCGATTGCCGCCGCCATCATCGGCTTCACGATGGGCATCCTGCTCGGCCTGATCGCCGGCTATTTTCGCGAGACCTGGATCGACAAGCTCGCGACCTCCTTTGCGATCGCCGGCGTGTCGGTGCCGCATTACTGGCTCGGCATGGTGCTGGTCATCATCTTCTCGGTCCAGCTGAACTGGCTGCCCGCGGTCGGCGCCGGGCCCAACGGCTCAAACTCCTGGGCCTGGGACTGGGCGCACCTGAAATACCTCGTGCTCCCGGCGATCACGACCTCGGTGATCCCGATGGGCATCGTCACCCGCACGGTGCGCGCGCTGACTGGCGATATTCTCAGCCAGGATTTCGTCGAGGCGTTGCGTGCAAAAGGCTTGCACGAAACCGGCGTGTTCCGCCACGTCATCAAGAACGCCGCGCCGACGGCGCTCGCGGTGATGGGACTTCAGCTGGGCTACATGCTCGGCGGTTCGATCCTGATCGAAACCGTGTTCTCCTGGCCGGGCTCGGGCTTCCTGCTCAATTCGGCAATCTTCCAGCGCGACCTGCCACTGCTCCAGGGCACGATCCTGGTGCTGGCGCTGTTCTTCGTCTTCCTCAATCTGCTGGTCGACATCGCGCAAGCCGCGATCGATCCGCGCATCAAGCGGGGCTAGCCAATGAGCCCAGCCGTAGCCACACAAAAAGTGCGCTCCCTCCCCCGCTTGCGCGGGGAGGGTTGGGGAGAGGGTGTCTCCTCAATCGAGTATCCCCCAGAGGAGAGAACCCTCACCCGGCGCAGCGCGCCGACCTCTCCCGCAAGCGGGCGAGGTGCACTGCATCCTTGGCATGCACCTATCGAACCAACGTCCATTGGGAGCTAGCCGATGAGCGAGCTTCCGTTGTCTGCCACCAGCGATGCCGCGCTGCAGGCCGCGCCCGCGACCAAGGCGCGCGGCTATTGGGCGACCGTCGGCCGCCGCATCCGGCGCGACAAGGTCAGCATGGTTTGCGCGATGGTGCTGCTGCTGATCTTCCTGTCCGCGGTGATCGCGCCCTGGCTCGGGCTGGAGGACCCCTACAAGGGCTCGATGATCCGCCGCCTCCGCCACATCGGAACGGTCGGCTATCCGCTCGGCACCGACGAGCTCGGCCGCGACATGCTGGCGCGCCTGATCTATGGCGGACGGCTGTCGCTCCTCATCGGCATCCTGCCGGTGATCCTCGCCTTCGGCATCGGCACCTCGCTCGGACTCGTCGCAGGTTACGTCGGCGGCAAGCTCAACACCGCGATCATGCGCACGATCGATGTGTTCTACGCGTTCCCCTCGGTGCTGCTCGCGATCGCGATCTCCGGCGCGCTGGGAGCGGGTATCCTCAACTCCATCGTGTCGTTGACCGTCGTGTTCGTGCCGCAGATCACGCGCGTCGCGGAAAGTGTCACCACCGGCGTGCGCAACATGGATTTCGTCGAGGCTGCGCGGGCCTCCGGCGCGGGACCCTTCACCATCATGCGCGTGCACATCCTCGGCAACGTGCTGGGCGCGATCTTCGTCTATGCCACCAGCCTGATCTCGGTCTCGATGATCCTGGCCGCCGGTCTCTCCTTCCTCGGCCTCGGCACCAAGCCGCCGGAGCCGGAATGGGGCCTGATGCTCAACACGCTGCGGACCGCGATCTACGTCAATCCGTGGGTCGCAGCGCTTCCGGGCGCGATGATCTTTGCGGTCTCGATCTGCTTCAACCTGCTCTCGGACGGCCTGCGCAGCGCCATGGACATCAGGAACTAGCCATGAGCGATACCAACGCTTCCCTCGCCATGCTGGAGCCGATCGAAGACCTTGGCGGCGTCGCGCAGCCGCTGCTCCAGGTCAACGGCCTGACAAAACACTTCCCCGTGCGTGGCGGGCTCTTCGCCGCGAAGCGCACCGTGCGCGCCGTCGACAATGTCTCGTTTTCCGTCGCCAAGGGTGAGACGGTCGGCATCGTCGGAGAATCCGGCTGCGGCAAGTCGACCACCGCGCGGCTCCTGATGCATCTGATGCCGCGCGACACCGGCGACATCATCTATGACGGCATGGCCGTCGGTCAGTCCTTGTCGCTGCGCGAATTGCGCCGCGGCATGCAGATGGTGTTCCAGGATTCCTACGCCTCGCTCAATCCGCGCCTGACGATCGAGGAATCCATCGCCTTCGGCCCCAAGGTCCACGGCATGGCCGACGGCGCAGCACGTGCGCTGGCGCGCGAGCTGCTCGGCAAGGTCGGCCTGGTACCTGCAAACTTCGCCAATCGCTATCCGCATGAAATTTCCGGCGGCCAGCGTCAGCGCGTCAACATCGCGCGGGCGCTGGCGCTGTCGCCGCGGCTGGTGATCCTCGACGAAGCCGTCTCGGCGCTCGACAAATCCGTCGAGGCGCAGGTGCTCAACCTGCTTGCCGACCTCAAGCGCGAGTTCGGGCTGACCTATCTCTTCATCAGCCACGACCTCAACGTCGTGCGCTACATCAGCGATCGTGTGCTGGTGATGTATCTCGGCGAGGTCGTCGAGCTTGGTCCGGTCGACCAGGTCTGGGACCAGCCGGCCCATCCCTATACACGCGCACTTCTTGCCGCGATGCCGTCCTCGGACCCGGACAGGCGCACCGAGACGCCGCCGATCACGGGCGATCCGCCCAATCCGATCGATCCGCCGTCGGGCTGTCGCTTCCACACCCGTTGCCCGTTTGCGGAGCCGCTCTGCGCAAATGCGACACCAAAGCTCACAGCGCTCGATACAATGGGCCACGAGGCCGCGTGCTACATGGTAATTCCGGGTTCAGGCCACAGCCGCGCGCCCAGGGAGAAGACCGCATGACGAGACCGACACCAAAAGAGATCAAGCCGATCGCGCAAATCGCCGGCGTCCCCGTGGATGACGAGATCGCGACGCGCATCTCCAATTCCATCGGGCCGGCCTTCGAGGGCTTTGCGGCCATCGCCGGCACGCTGCCGTTCGATCTCGAGCCCGCGCTCTATCCGATCGCGCAGACGCAAAAGGTGTCGAAATGAGCACCGAGCCTGCATTGATGACGCTCACCGAGGTCGCGCGCGCGCTCGCGATGAAGCAGGTGTCCTCCCATGAGGTGACGCGCGCGCTGCTTCACCGCATCGCGCAATGGCAACCGCATCTCAACGCCTTCATGTCGATTGAATCAGAGGCAGCGTTGAAGGCCGCCGAGGTTGCCGACGCCGAGCTCGCCAAAGGCGAGGTTCGCGGGCCGCTGCATGGCGTGCCGCTCGCGCACAAGGATATGTATTATGACGCCGGCAAGGTCTCGACTTGCGGCTCGCTGATCCGCCGCGATTTTGTGCCGACCGTGACGTCCACCGCCTTGCAGCGGCTGAAGGACGCCGGTCAGGTTCGGCTCGGCACGCTGCATCTCGCCGAATTCGCCTATGGTCCGACCGGCCACAACGCCCATTACGGCCCGGTGCGCAATCCCTGGAACGTCGCGCATATCACCGGCGGCTCGTCGTCCGGCTCCGGCTCGGCGGTCGCCGCGCGGCTGACCTACGCGGCGCTCGGCTCGGATACCGGCGGCTCGATTCGCATGCCCGCGCATTTCTGCGGTGTCACCGGGCTGAAGACCACGGTCGGCCGCGTCAGCCGTGCCGGCGCGATGCCGCTGTCGCAATCGCTCGACACGGTCGGTCCGCTCGCCCGCACTGCCGAAGACTGTGCCCTGTTGCTGGCGCTGATGGCCGGCCCCGATCCTGCGGACTCGACCTGTAGCCACGAACCGCTGTCGGACTATGTCGGCGCGACCAGGGGGTCGCTCAAAGGCCTGAAGATCGGCGTGCCCGCGTCCTTCTATGTCGACGATCTCGACAGCGAGGTCGCGCGCGTGCTGGACGAGACCATCGCGGTGCTCAAGCGCGAGGGCGCCGACATCGTCACGGTCGAATTGCCGGACCAGCGGCAATTGTCGGCGGCAAGCCAGCTCGTGCTCGCGGCGGAAGCTGCCGCCTTCCACAAGCGCTGGATGATCGAGCGGCCCCAGGATTACGGCCCGCAGGTCCTGATGCGGCTCCAGAACGGGCTCGCGGTTCCCGCCATCACCTATCTCGAGGCGATGCGCTGGCGCGGCCCGGCGCTCGCCGCGCACAATGCGGCCACGGCGAAGGTCGACGCGGTGATCGCGCCGGCCTCGCCGGTGCCGGCGCCGACGATCGACGAAAGCGACGTCGGTGGCGGACCGAACGCGCCGGCGCTGTTGCAGCGGCTGACGCTGTTCACCCGCCCGGTGAACTTCCTCGGCCTGCCGTCGCTCACCGTGCCCTCGGGCTTCACCAAAAGCGGCCTGCCGATCGGCATGCAGCTGATCGGCCGCTCTTTCGATGAGGCGACCTTGCTCACCATCGGCGCCGCATTCCAGCGCGTCACCGACTATCACGACAGGCTGCCGAAACTCCCGTCATGACAAAGCTCGTCGAGATTTCAGGCCTCAACATCCGCTTCACCGGCGAACGCACGGTCTATGCAGTGAACGATCTCAGCCTCTCGCTCGGCGACGGCGAGGTGCTGGGCCTACTCGGCGAGTCCGGTTCGGGCAAGAGCGTGACCTTGCGCGCGCTGATGCGGCTGCTTCCGAAGAAGCGGACGCAGATTTCGGGCAAGGTCAATGTCATGGGCCGCGACGTGCTCGCCATGAACGACGAGCAGCTCTCGTCGTTCCGCGGCCAGACCGTGTCGATGATCTTCCAGGAACCCGCGCTCGCGCTCGATCCGGTCTACACCATCGGCGCGCAGATCGCCGAAAGCGTGGTGCGTCACGAAGGCAAGTCTTATGCGGAGGGCAGGGCGAGGGCGCTCGAAATGCTCGAGGTCGTGCGCATTCCCAGCGCGAAGCGTCGCCTCGACGCCTATCCGCATGAAATGTCCGGCGGCATGCGTCAGCGCGCGATGATCGCGCTGGCGCTCGCCTGCCGACCAAAAATCCTGCTGGCGGACGAGCCGACCACGGCGCTCGATGCCACCGTGCAGATCCAGATCCTGCTGTTGCTGCGCGAGCTTCAACGCGAGTTCGGCATGTCCGTCATCTTCGTCACCCACGACATCGGTGTCGCCATCGAGATCTGTGACCGCGTCGCGGTGATGTATGCCGGCCAGATCGTGGAGCAGGGGAGCTTGCGCGACATCGTCCGCAGCCCGGTGCACCCCTACGCCAAGGGCCTGCTCGCCTCCACCATCCACGGCGCCAAGCGGGGGCAGCGCCTCGAAACCATCCCCGGTACCCCGCCCTCGCTGGCCGAGAAGCCCCACAACTGCTCCTTCGCGCCCCGCTGTTCGGTGGCTCAGCCGCGCTGCCTGGAGCAACTGCCCGAGAACGTGGAGATCGGGCCGAGCCGGGCGGCACGATGTGTGTTGGCGGAGCCGGTCCCCGCGCTCTCCTGATACCTGGACGGCAATCTGGCAGCGGGGGAACATTCACACGTCATTCATCCCCGTTCCGGTTCCATAGGACGGTTCACGGAGAGGGACCTCACTTATGTACATTTCCAATGAAGGCCTGCTTGTCATCCTGTTCGTCGGCCTGGTCGCCGGCTGGCTGGCCGGCAAGGTAGTGCGGGGCGCGGGTTTCGGCATCATCGGCGATATCGTAATCGGCATTGCCGGCGCGTTTGTGGCCAGCTTCCTGTTCCCGAAGCTCGGCATTCGCATCGGCACCGGCCTGGTGTCCGAGATCGTCTATTCCGCGATCGGCGCGGTCATCCTGCTGCTGGTGGTGCGGCTGGTACGCGGCGGCGGCCGGTTGTAGCGGCGCCCCGGGTTCAATTGATCAAGATTTCGACCTCTCCCCGCCCGGGGAGGGGTGACATGTCTGCAAGAAAAAGCCGCAAGACTGTGTGATTCCGGACTTGCGCGCGGGGCCATCAGGGGGTGATGTGCCCCCACAGGGGATCGGATTGATTCAGCCGCGTTGGACGAGGGCCGAAAACGCGATGTTAATCCGGGTCGATTACTCCTGAAATTGCCTTTGAAATCAGGGGCTTTGGCCCCCACCCGAAAGAGATCAGACTGATGGCAGCCGTACCCGGCGTTCGTCGCTCAGAACTCGGTGACGCGCTGCGCGCTTGTCGCACGGCGTTTGTCGGCGTCGGCTTGATGAGCTGCATGATCAACCTGCTCTATCTGACCGGGTCGATCTTCATGCTGGAGGTCTACGACCGGGTGCTGCCGAGCCGCAGCATTCCGACCCTGGTCGGCCTGATCGTCCTCGCCAGCTTCCTCTACATGGCGCAGGGCGTGCTCGACATGATCCGCAACCGGATCTTGGGCCGGATCGGCACCGCGCTCGACGAGGCCCTGAACAGGCGTGTGTTCGACACCATCGTGCGCCTGCCGCTGCTTGTCGGCAACCGCAACGAGGGCCTTCAGCCGCTGCGCGATCTCGACAATGTCCGCTCCTTCCTCGGCGGCATGGGACCGAGCGCGTTCTTCGACCTGCCCTGGCTGCCGCTCTATCTCGCCATCTGCTTCGCCTTCCACGTCATGATCGGCGTCACCGCGCTGGTCGGCGCCGTCATCCTGGTCGGGTTGACGCTGGTCACCGAGTTCATGTCCCGCCAGCCGGCGCGCGACGCGATGGGGCTCGCCGCCCAGCGCAACGATCTTGCCCAGGCCAGCCGCCGCAACGCCGAAGTCATGGTGTCGATGGGCATGGCCGGCCGGATGAACCAGCGCTGGAGCGAGGCCAACGAAAAATACCTCGCCGGCAACCAGCGTGCGAGCGACGTCGCCGGCGGTCTCGGCGCGGTCGCAAAAGTGCTGCGCATGATGCTGCAATCGGCCGTGCTCGCGGTCGGCGCCTATCTCGTCATCCACCAGGAGGCGACCGCCGGCATCATCATCGCCGGCTCGATCCTTTCCGCGCGTGCGCTCGCGCCGGTCGATCTTGCGATTGCCCACTGGAAGTCCTTCGTCGCGGCCCGCCAGAGCTGGCACCGCCTGAGCCGTCTTCTGGAGCAGATGCCGGCGCAGACGATGCCGACCCAGTTGCAGGCGCCCACCAGCCGCCTCGCCGTCGAGGGCGTCGCCATGGTGCCGCCGGGCGACCAGCGCCTCATCGTGCAGGACATCACCTTTGCGCTCGAAGCCGGCAATGGACTTGGAGTGATCGGACCGAGCGGCTCCGGCAAGTCGTCCCTGATCCGCGCGCTGGTCGGCGTCTGGCAGCCGGTGCGCGGCAAGGTGCGGCTCGACGGCGCGGCGCTCGACCAGTGGTCGTCCGACATGCTCGGCCGCCACATCGGCTATCTGCCGCAGGACGTCGAATTGTTCGGCGGCACCATCGCGCAGAACATCAGCCGGTTCGACCCCGACGCCATCTCCGACGGCATCATCGCCGCGGCGAAAGAGGCCGGCGTGCACGAGATGATCATCAAGATGCGCGAGGGCTACAACACGCAGGTCGGTGAGCAGGGCACCGCACTCTCGGCAGGCCAGGCGCAGCGCGTGGCGCTGGCGCGCGCGCTCTACGGCAGCCCGTTCCTGGTCGTGCTCGACGAGCCCAATTCCAATCTCGACACCGAAGGCGACGAGGCGCTGACGCGCGCGATCCGCAGCGCGCGCGAGCGCGGCGCCATCGTCATCGTGGTGGCGCACCGCCCGATCGGCGTCGAGGCGGTCGACCAGATCCTGGTGCTGCGCGACGGCCGCATGCAGGCCTTTGGACCGAAGGAGCAGGTGCTCGCCCAGGTGCTCCAGCCGCGCGTGACCCCGCCGGCCCCGATCAAGATCGTCAGCGAAGGCGGAGCCAAGGCATGAGCACGATGGCCATCGGCGGCGCGAAGCCCGCAGCAAAGAGGACCGTGCGGGAATCCATCAGGTTTCACCTGTTTCTCGGCCTCGCGATCGTGCTGGTTCTGGCCGTCGGCCTTGGCGGCTGGTCATCGACCGTGCAGATCTCGGGCGCGCTGATCGCGCCGGGCCAGATCGTGGTCGAATCCAACGTCAAGAAGGTGCAGCATCCGACCGGCGGCGTGGTCGGCGAAGTGCGCGCCCGCGACGGCGACGTCGTCAAGGCGGGCGATGTCGTGGTGCGGCTCGACGACACCGTCACCAAGGCGAACCTCGCCATCGTCACCAAGAATCTCGATGCCGCCCTGGCGCGCACGGCGCGGCTCCAGGCCGAGCAGCGTGGCGTCGACAGGATCGAGTTCCCGCAATCGCTGCTCGATCGCGGCAACGATCCCGACGTCAAGAACCTTCTTTCCGCCGAAACCAAGCTGTTCGACGTCCGCGTCAACGGCCGCGCCGGCCAGAAGGCGCAGCTTCGGGAGCGCATCCAGCAGCTCAACGAGGAGATCGAGGGCCTCTCCGCGCAGGAGAGGGCCAAGGACAAGGAAATCTCGCTGGTGCAGCAGGAGCTCACCGGTGTCCGCGATCTCTACGACAAGCATCTGGTCCAGATCTCGCGCCTGACCACGCTCGAGCGCGACAGTGCCCGCCTCAATGGAGAACGCGCGCAATACATCGCATCGCGCGCGCAGGCCAAGGGCAAGATCACCGAGACCGAGCTTCAGATCATCCAGGTCGACAAGGACATGGTGAGCGAGGTCTCCAAGGATTTGCGCGAGACCAACGACAAGATCGGCGAGCTGATCGAGCGCAAGGTCGCGGCTGAAGACCAGCTTCGCCGCGTCGACATCCGCGCGCCGCAGGACGGAATGGTGCTGCAATCGACCGTCCACACGGTCGGCGGCGTCATCACCGCGGGTGACACCCTGATGCTGATCGTGCCGCAGGCCGACGACCTCCAGGTCGAGGCCAAGGTCAATCCCGTCGATATCGACAAGCTCCAGATCGGCCAGAAGACGCTGCTGCGCCTGTCCGCCTTCAACCAGCGCACTACGCCGGAGCTCAACGGCGTCGTCAGCCGCGTCTCGCCCGACGTCACCACCGACCAGCGCACCGGCCAGAGCTACTACACCATCCGCGTCTCGCTATCCGCGGAAGAGGTCGCCAAGCTCGGCGACTCCAAGCTGATCCCGGGCATGCCGGCGGAAGCCTTCGTCCAGACCGGTGACCGCACCATGCTGTCCTATCTGCTGAAGCCGCTGCACGACCAGTTCATGCGCGCCTTCCGGGAGAAGTGACGCGCTTGCCCTCCCCGGCCCTCCTGGGGAGGATAAGAAGAGCTCGCAATGACGACGCGGGTCTATTCTTGCTATAGTTCGACTCAAAGCCCAGCAACCCGGCGTCGAACCATGCAAACCCCGCCCTCCATCGCCACCGAATCCTTCTCCGACGCGGTCGCGGCGGTCGCCCGGCTCGAAGAGATCTACGAGCGCAACACGAAATTCCTGCGCGACCGGTTCGAGGCCTATGTCAACGGCGAAGCGATCACGGCGCGCATGCGGGCCTATTATCCCCTGGTCCGCGTCACCACCGCGACGCATGCGCGGCTGGATTCGCGTCTCGCCTACGGCTTCGTGGCCCGGCCCGGCGTGCATGAGACCAGCGTGACCAGGCCGGATCTGTTCCGGACCTACCTTACCGAGCAGATCGGATTGTTGATCCAGAATCACGGTGTGCCGGTCGAGATCGGCGAGTCCAGCGAGCCGATCCCCGTTCACTTCGCCTATCGCCGCGACATCAACATTGAGGCCGCCATCACCACCAGCGAGAACTCCGCCGTCACACGGTCGCTGCGCGATGCGTTCGACGTGCCTGATTTGGCCACCATGGACGATGCCATCGCCGACGGCACCTTCGCGCTCCAGCCCGGCGCGCCCGAGCCGCTGTCGCTGTTTCGGGCGGCCCGCGTCGACTACTCGCTGCGCCGGCTCTACCACTACACCGGCACGGACCCCGAATATTTCCAGAACTTCGTGATCTTCACCAACTACCAGTTCTATGTCGACGCCTTCGCGCAGCTCTGCCAGCAGCGGCTTCAGTCCGGCGAAGCCGGCCTCGACGCCTTCGTCGCGCCCGGCAATGTGATCACGCGCAGCGGCGGCGCCACAACGGGCATCGCGCCCGCGCGGACGCCGCAGATGCCGGCGTTTCATCTGGTCGAGCCCGGCTATCGCGGCATCACTCTCATCAACATCGGCACCGGACCGTCCAACGCGCGCAACGTCACGGACCACGTCGCCGTGCTGCGGCCCCATGCCTGGCTGATGCTCGGCCATTGCGCGGGCCTGCGCAACACGCAGCGGCTCGGCGACTACGTGCTCGCCCACGGCTATGTGCGCGAGGATCACGTGCTCGACCGCGAGCTGCCGCCATGGGTGCCGATCCCGGCGCTCGCCGAAATGCAGATCGCGCTCGAGGACGCCGTCGAAGACGTCACGGGCCTCGAGGGTTTCGAGCTCAAGCGCCTGATGCGCACAGGCACGGTCGCCAGCGTCGACAACCGCAATTGGGAGATCAGCGGGCCTGAGGTGATCCGCCGCCTGTCGCAATCACGCGCAGTTGCGCTCGACATGGAATCGGCCGCGATCGCCGCCAACGGCTACCGCTTCCGCGTCCCCTACGGCACGCTGCTATGCGTCTCCGATAAGCCGCTGCACGGCGAGATCAAGCTAGCGGGGATGGCCAGCGAGTTCTATCGCCGCCGCGTCGGGCAGCATCTCGAGATCGGCCTGAAGGCGCTGGAACGGCTCAAGCAGCAGGAATCGGAGCGGCTGCATTCGCGAAAGCTCCGCAGTTTTGCCGAAGTCGCGTTCCAGTAGGGACTAGTACCTCCTTGCGGCTGACAAGCCGGGGAATCCTGGGCATTGTCGGCGCGGGGCCGACCGGACCGTTTTCCATGCCGCTGATGCGCGACAAGATCATTGGTCATGATCTCGAACGGCTGGCCTTTCGCTTCACCATGCTGAGCGAGGGCGACGTCGTACAGTGCCAGATCAGCGACGCCGCGATGGACGAGCTTGCGGGCATGCAGGGCACCGAAAGCAGCGCGCGACAGGCGCAGTTCCTGTCGCTGCGCGAGTCCATCGAGCGGATCGCGTCAGACCTCTACGACGAGGCGCCGCGGGTCAGGGGCCATGTGGTGCGGATCTTTACCCGACATCTGGGACGGTGATCGCGGCGTGCTTTAGCTGTCGAACATGATCACGCTGCGCAGCGTCTTGCCGGCCTTCATGTTGGCAAAACCTTCGTTGATCTCGGAGAGCTTCAGCTTGGCCGAGATCCAGTCCTCCAGATGCAGCCGGCCGCGCAGGTAGAAGTCCACCAGCCGCGGCATGTCGACGCGAAAATGGTTGGAGCCCATCGACGAGCCCTGGATCCGGCGCTCACGCAGGAAGTCGAAGCCGTGCAGCTCGATCTTCTGGCCGAACGGGATCATGCCGACGATGGTGGCCGTCCCGCCCGAGGCGAGCATGCCGAAGGCCTGCTCGGCGGTCTCCTTGCGGCCGAGCACCTCGAAGGAATGGTGTACGCCGCCATTGGTGAGGTCGCGGACCTGCTTCACGACGTCGCCGTCGGCGGGGTTGATGATGTCGGTAGCCCCCAGCTTGGTCGCGAGCTGGAGCTTGGCCGGGTTGGTGTCGATGGCGATGATGCGGCCGGCGCCCGCGATCTGTGCGCCGTTGATCGCGGCCATGCCGACGCCGCCGCAGCCGATTACCGCCACGGTCTCGCCGGCGGTCACCTTGGCCGTGTTCACGACCGCGCCGTAGCCGGTGATGACGCCGCAGCCGATCAGCGCGGCGAGATCGAGCGGCATCTCCTTCCGGATTTTGACGATGGCGTTCTCGTGCACCAGCATCTGCTCGGCAAAGGAGGAGAGATTGAGGAACTGGTGCAGCTTCTCAGGTCTGGACCATTGCATACGATTGGAGACGCCCGGCAGCAGCTTCACCGTCGTGTCGGTGCAGAGCACCGTGCGGCCCGTGGTGCAATTGTCGCAGGTGCCGCAGAACACCGACAGGCAGGTGACGACGTGATCGCCCGGCTTCACGTAAGTGACGTCGGCGCCGACCTGCTCGACGACACCGGCCGATTCATGCCCGAGCACTGCAGGCAGCGGATGCGGGTAAAGGCCTTCCATGAAGTGCAGATCGGAGTGGCATAAGCCTGCGACAGAGGTGCGGATCAGGACTTCGCGTGGGCCCGGCCTCGGCAGGCTGACATCCTCGATGACCAGCGGCTTGTTGACTTCGTGGAGGACGGCGGCCTTCATCGAGCACTCCCTGTCGCGTTTTTTGGTTAGATCGTGGAGTGCAGCCTACGCTGCCAGAACCAGTTCGCCAACCTCGCTCATGCCGGCATCGCGCTCGCCGAGCAGCAGTGCCGCGATCTTCGCTTGCACCGCATTTTCCGTCAGCCGGAACGGATCGCTCGGCGACACCCGATGATCGATCACCAGACGCGACAGCAGCAGCCGGCGCGCATCGCCGCGCATGTCGTGGATGCGATGCGCCTCCCAGGCAAGCGCGACCGCGCTTGCGACATGGTAGAGCAGGCTGGTGGCGCGCCGCGCATCGGCCTCGTTGTCGGCCTTGCCCGCCACCTCGCGCGCAAAGCCGACTGCGCGATCGACGAGACCGCGCAGACGGTCGCGCCAGGCTTGCGGCACGGAGGCACTGTCGTCGAGCCGGGCATGCAGATCGGCCGCGAGCGCGGATTCGGCGCCGTGACGGCCGACCGCGCGCCGCAGCGCATCGATCGCGACGATGTTGCCGGTGCCTTCCCAGACCGAGCCGAGATGCGCATCGCGCAGCAGCCGCGCCGTCGCGAATTCCTCGATATAGCCGATGCCGCCGCGCATCTCGAGCGCATCGCCGCAGACCTTTCGCGCATCGCGCGTGGCGCGGAATTTCAGGGTCGGCGTCAGGATGCGCAGCAGCGCCGCCGCGTCCTGGCTGCCGCCCTCGGCGCGGTCGAGCGCGTCGGCCGTGAGGAAGCTCATCGACAGCGCCTGCTCGACCGGCAGCATGATCTTCAACATCTGCCTTCGGCCGAGCGGCAGGTCGATGATGCGGTTGCCGAACACCACACGGTTCATCGCCACGGTCATCGCGTCGTGGTAGGCCCGACGCATCAGCGCGGTGGATTTGACCCCGTTGGAGAGCCGCGACGAGTTCACCATCTCGGCCATCTGCACAAAGCCGCGGTCGAGCTTGCCGACCGCATAGGCGATCGCGCCTTCGAGCTTGATCTCGCCCGAGGCCATCGAGCGCGTGCCGAGCTTGTCCTTGAGGCGCACGATCCGGTAGTGATTCTGCGAACCGTCGTCGAGGAAGCGCGGCATCAGGAACAGGCCGACGCCGCGCGTGCCGGGGCCGGCGCCTTCGGGGCGCGCCAGCAGCATCACGACCTTGGCGTCGGCGTTCGAGCAGAACCATTTCTCGCCGTGGAGGCGCCAATGGTCACCCTCCTGCACCGCGCGCGTGGTCAGGGTGCCGACGTCGGAGCCGCCTTCCTTCTCGGTCATGAACTGACCGCCCTGCGTCAGCTTGCTCATGTCGGTCTGGGTCAGGCCGTCGAGATATTTTGCCTTCAGCGCCTCGCTGCCGAAATTCGCCAGCAGCTTTGCGCAGCCGTCGGTGACGTTGATCGGGCAGCCCATGCCGAATTCGGTCTGGTTGAACAGGAAGGTGAAAGCGTGCTTGGCGACGACGGGATATTTGTCCGGCCAGCCCATGATGCCCTTGCGGATCGAGAGCGCGTGGATGCCGAACTCGCCGAACGCGGCGTTCTCCAATTCACGATAAGCGGGGTGGTATTCGATCCACTGCACGTCGCGGCCGAACTTGTCGCGCTGGTGCAGCACCGGCGTGTGATGATCGGCGAGCCGCGCACACTCGTCGAGACGGCCGCCGGCGAGCTCGCCGAGTCGATCGAGATGCGGCTCGATGTGACGGAACAGCGCCTCCGGCAGATGGATGCGCAAGAGGTCGGTGAGTGCCGGATCGGCGCGATAGAAATTCATGCCGCTGGTATCGGGCGCTAGCAGTCCGGATGGTGCGGCCGCGACGTGTTTTGGCTGCGCTGGGACCGGCTTCTGCATGATCGTCCTCTTCGTTTCCGCCCGACGGCAATTCTTAACGCTTGCCGCTTGGGATGATGTCGATCATGCTCCAGTCGCGAAAGCGGATAAAGCCGCAAATTGTCGGGGAGGCATGATCGCCGTGAGGGAGCAATTCGCTCTGCGGAATTGTGATCGTCCCGGCTGGTTGTCCGCTCGGCGGATGCATAGATCAGCGGCTTCCCGTCTCCGAGAGATCAGGCCATGGAACACCCGAAATACAAGATCGCCCTCATCGTCGGCGCTGGCGAGGGCTTGAGCGCCTCGCTGGCGCGGCTGCTGTCCGCTCAAGGCATCCGCGTCGCACTGGCCGCGCGAAAGATCGAGAAGCTTGGTGCGCTCTGCAGCGAGACCGGCGCCAAGGCCTATGCCTGCAACGCCACCGAGCCTGAGGAGGTCGAGCGCCTGTTCGGCTTGGTCGAGCGCGAGATCGGCACGCCCGACCTCGTCGTCTACAATGCCAGTGGCCGCGCGCGCGGACCGTTCGTCGACCTCGTTCCGGCCGACGTCGCGAACGCGATCGCGGTCAGCGGCTATGGCGGCTTCCTGGTGGCGCAGCAGGCGGCAAAACGCATGCTGCCGAACAAGCACGGCGCAATCCTGTTCACCGGCGCCTCCGCCAGCGTCAAGGGTTATGCGCAGTCGGCACCGTTTGCGATGGGCAAATTCGCGCTGCGCGGCCTCGCACAGAGCATGGCGCGCGAATTGTCGCCGCAGGGCATTCATGTCGCGCATTTCGTCATCGACGGCGGCATCAAGAGCACGACGCGCACAGAGCCTGCCGACAAGCCGGACTCGATGCTCGATCCCGACGCGATCGCGGAGAGCTATTGGAACGTGCTGCAACAGCCGCGCAGCGCCTGGAGCTGGGAGCTTGAGCTGCGGCCGTGGGTTGAGAAGTTTTAAACGGGCTGCCGAGGGTGGGCGAAGGCGCAGCGCGCCGTGCCCGCCTTCGCGAACACCGGATGCGGAAATGGTGGGCACGCTTCACTTTGCCCACCCGACAAGAGTAGGGAGCGATATGAGCACGGAAACCACCATCGACACCGGCACCAGCGAACTCCTCTGTGTCATCCGCGACCGCGTCGCGGTCATCACGCTGAATCGGCCGGAGGCGCGCAATTCGCTGTCGGACCTGCTGACGCCGGCGCTGCGCACCATGATCCGGACCTGCGGCGAGAACCCCAATGTCGGCGCGCTGCTGCTCACCGGCGCCGGCGAAGCGTTCTGCGCCGGCGGCAACGTCAAGGGCATGGGCGCGCATCGCGATCCGAAGAAGCTGGAGATGTCGCTCGAGGACCGCATCGCCGATCTCCAGGAGCGGCAGCGGCTGCTCACCGGCGCGCTGGTGTCGGTGCGCAAGCCGACCATCGCCGCGCTGCCGGGGCCGGCGGTCGGCGCGGGTCTCGCCATCGCCATGGCCTGCGACATCCGCATCGCCGCGCAATCGGCCTTCGTTGCCACCGGCTATGCCCGCATCGCGCTCAGCGGCGATTACGGCATCGCCTGGCTGTTGACGCGCCTCGTCGGCACAGCGCGGGCGCGCGAATTGATGTTCACCGGCGATCGGGTCGATGCCGCGCGTTGCGAGGCCATTGGCCTCGTCAATCGCGTCGTGCCTGATGATAAATTGCAGGCCGAGGCCTTCGCCCTGGCCAAGTCCCTCGCCGAAGGCCCGCGCCTCGCGCTGCGCTACATGAAGGACAATCTCGACGAGGCCCTCCAGTTCGACTTCGAGACCGCGCGCGACCATGAAGCCGAACGATTGATCCGCCTGACCACGACCGCCGATCACAAGGAAGCCGTGCAGGCCTTCATCGAGAAGCGCAAGGCGGTGTTCACGGGGAAGTAGGGCTTCGCGGCCTGCGTGAGCACAAAAAATGCCCGGCCCTGGAGGACCGGGCTTGCAGTGGTGTCAGACCGAGGCTGAGGGGCTTTCGGCCTGACGGGAAAGGGCGGCGAGCCGCCAGCTCGCACAGGGAATGTCCTTTGGCGCGACCGTGATGTCCTTGTCGAAACGCACCAGCTTCCAGTCGTCCGGATGGTTGACGAAAGCAAAGCCGGAATTGCGGGCGAGCGAGATCATGGCTTCATTGGAGCGCAGCGTGTCGCCGAACATCTGCTCGGCGCCAAGCGCGGCTGCGCGGCATTCAAGATTCTTCATCAGCACGGTGGCGATGCCGTGGCCCTGCCAGCGATCGTCGACCGACAGGCCGAACTCGAGCGTCGCGGTCTCCGCATGCAGCGCATAGCGCGCTTCCGCGACGATGGTCTCGAATCCGTCGACCATCATTGTCGCGACCACGGTAAACCGGTCGCGCTCGCCGATCTCGAGGAACTCGTGCAGCAGGCCCTTCGGCAGCTCGCTGATGGCGCCGAAGAAGCGGTTGTAGCGGGAGCGGGTCGTGAGCGAGCGGAAATAATGCTGAAGCTCGTCGGTATCGCGCGGCTCGACGAAACGAACGCTCACCGCCTCGCCGTGCCGGGTGCGCAGCGCGTCCGAATATTGCTTCAAATCTTCCAGGCGAAGGGTGCTCATGACACGTGCCCCAAAGAGGACCTAACGAAAGAGGGACCGCCGGCGCCCCTGTGATCAGGCGGCGCCGGCCTGGCGGCCAATCAGGCCCGCCAGAAGGGCTTGTCGGCCTCATAGGCGATGTCGGTCCAGGACAGGCCGACATCGTGCAGGTCGCGCGCCGTCCAATTGCTGAGCTCGCGACGGGTCCGGTAGCGCTCATGCCAGACGTGAATCGTCTCGCCGATCTGCTGGAGCAGACCGGCCGCATGATGATTTGTCATCGAATTCTGGGTCAAAGTAGACATTTTCAGCTCCTTGAGCTAAGTTAACCGCTAATATCTGCTTCTCAGTGCGCTGCGACAAACGACAATTTGTACCCTTTCGCATGAAATAACGTCATGCATCCTGCTGCCAGATGACTGCCAGATTGCCCTCCCTGAACGGATTGCGGGCCTTTGAGGCCGCGGCGCGCCATCTCAGCTTCACGCTGGCCGCGTCGGAGCTGAACGTGACCCAGACCGCAATCAGCCATCAGATCCGCAGGCTCGAGGAGGAGCTCGGCATCCGCCTGTTCGTCCGGCAGAACCGCGCGCTGCAGCTGACGCCGGAGGCGCGCGACTATTTGCCGGGCGTCCGTGCCGCCTTCAACGACCTTCGCCTCGCCACCGACCGCCTGCTGCGGAAGGAGGACGACAAGGTGCTGACCGTCTCGACGCTGGCCTCGCTCGCCGCAAAATGGCTGCTGCCGCGGCTGACCGATTTTCAGGAGCAGCATCCCGGCATCGACGTCCGGATCACCACCTCCACCAGTCTCGTCGACTTCCAGCGCGACAATGTCGATGCCGCGATCCGCTACGGCCGCGGCCAGTGGCCGGGCCTGCGCGCCGACTGGCTGATGGCGGACGAGCTGTTTCCGGTGTGCAGCCCATCCCTCCTGCGTGGCGACAAGCCGCTGCGCTGCCCCGAGGATCTCAAGAGCCACATGCTGCTGCACACCTCCAACGCCAACAGCGACGACTGGCGGCTATGGCTGACGGCGGCGGGCCAGCCGGTCGACATCGCCAGGCAGCCCGGCATCACCTTCGACATGATCTTCATGACGATCCAGGCCGCGATCGACGGTATCGGCGTGGCGATGGGGCGGACGTCCTACGTCCAGGACGACATTGCCAAGGGGCGACTGGTGGTCCCCTTCAAGATCGCGCTGCCCGCCGATGCCGGGTTCTACCTGGTCGCGCCGGAGGGCCGCCGCGCGGCGCCGAAGCTCGCCGCATTCCGTGACTGGATGATCGCTGCGACGCGGAATAAAGCCTGAAAAATCATCAGCTTCCGTGGCAAAATCGATTGACTCGCAGCGCCCCGCGCGAGAAGGGGTAGGACAGATTGTCGCAGCAACAATCCGTCGCCTGCCGTGAAGTCAGTTCCCGGTCCGGCCGCATCTTCAAGGGGAGTAATGTCATGGCTGGACCAGCAACCAATCCGCCCGAGATCAAGTCGCGCATCGGCGCGATCCTGCGCGCCACATCGGGCAATTTCCTCGAGCAGTTCGACTTCTTCCTGTTCGGCTTCTATGCCGCCGCCATCGGCAAGGCGTTCTTCCCCTCGACCAACGAAACTGCGTCACTGCTCAACACCTTCGGCGTATTCTGGCTCGGCGCGCTGATGCGCCCTGTCGGCGCGATCGTGCTCGGGGCCTATATCGACCGTATCGGCCGCCGCCAGGGCCTGATCGTCACGCTCGGCATCATGGCCATCGGCACCGTCGTGATCGCGTTCTGCCCGAGCTACGCCACCATCGGGATCGCGGCGCCGGTCATCGTGCTGATCGGACGCCTGCTGCAGGGCTTCTCCGCCGGCGTCGAGCTCGGCGGCGTGTCGGTGTATCTCGCGGAAATCTCCACGCCCGGCAATCGCGGCTTCTACACCTCGTTCCAGTCGTCGAGCCAGCAGGTCGCGATCTTCGTGGCCTCGATCCTCGGCTTCATCCTGTCCGAGGTGATGCCGGCCGACATGGTGGCCGCCTGGGGCTGGCGCATTCCCTTCTTCGTCGGCTGCATGATCATTCCGCTGATCTTCTTCCTGCGCCGGACGCTCGAGGAGACGCCGGCGTTCCTGGCCATGAAGAAGCATCCGACGGCGAGCGAAGTGTTCGCCTCCGCGCTCGCCAACTGGCGCATCGTCCTCCTCGGCATGATGATCGCGATCCTGACGACGACGACGTTCTACTTCGTCACCGTGTACACGCCGACCTTCGGCAAGACCGTGCTGAAACTGTCGACGCAGGACGCGCTGCTGGTGACGCTGCTCGTCGCCGTGACCAATTTCTTCTGGAATCCGGTCGGCGGCGCATTGTCCGACCGCATCGGCCGCAAGCCGGTGCTGATCACCATCGCCTGCCTGTCGCTGGTCACCGCCTATCCGGCACTGCACTGGCTGGTGGCGGCGCCGAGCTTCGGCAAGCTGCTCGCGGTCGAGATGATGTTCTCGTTCTATTTCGGCGTCTACAGCGGCACCATGCTCGGTGCGCTGGTCGAGATCGTGCCGGCGCATGTGCGCACCACCTGCTTCTCGCTGGCGTTTGCGCTCGCGGCTGCGCTATTCGGCACCTTCACGCCATTCGCCTCGACCTTGCTGATCGAGCACACCGGCGACAAGGCCTCGCCCGGCTTCTGGCTGATGTTCGCGGCATTGCTCGGCATCATCGCGGCCTCGGTCGTCTATCGCGGCGGCGGCAGGGCGGTCCCGACGTATGATGCGGTGGTCGAGCCGGTCGCGGGACATTGATGGTCGCTTCGATCATCGTCGACCTTCACCCTCCCGCTCCAGGGAGGGTGTGAAACGTGCGGCTGGCTACAACTCCACCACCACGTAATCGCTCTCGACCCGCACCGTAACAGTCTCGGCGACATACGGCCCCCTCACCACGCTCGCACCCGGCTCGACATGGGCCGGGTACGCCTTCGCGCGGAAGCGGCGGGGATCGCAATAGGACTGGCCGGTGCGGATGTCGAACTCCCAGCCGTGCCAGGGGCAGCGGATGATCTCGCCGAGCCTGGTGTATTCGATCTCACCAGGGTCGCTGGATTGCGCGAGCCCCATCAGCGGGCCCTCGCACAGCGCCGCGCCCTGATGCGGGCAGCGGTTCATCAGGCCGAAATATTCGCCCTTGATGTTGAAGACCGCGATCGGCCGCCCGTCGATCTCCAGAAATTTTCGCGTGCCCGGCGGAAGCTCGTCGACGGGAGCGATGACGTGTCTTGCCATCAGGAACTTGCCATCAGGAACTTGCCATCAGGAAATGCCGTAGAGCTTCTTCGCATTGCCGAGATAAAACGCTTCGCGATTGGCTTCACTGACGCCCGCCGGCAGCACCCGCGACGGCTCGTCATAGTCCCAATGCGGATAGTCGGTCGCGAACAGCAGGCGGTCCCAGCCGATCCAATTGATGACGTCGAACAGATCCTCGCGCCGTTCCGGATCCTCCATCGGCTGCGTCGTCCACCACACCTGCTCGCGGATATATTCGGATGGCGGCCGTTTGACGTGCGGCACCTCGCTGCGCAGCCGCCGCCAGACCTTGTCGAGTCGCCACGCCAGCGACGGCGCCCAGCCGAAGCCGGCCTCGATCATCACCATCTTCAGTTTCGGGAAGCGCTCGAACACGCCCTCTAACACGAGGCTCGCCAGCGCGGATTGCTGGCACTGCGAATGGCCCACCATCTCCTCGATGTAATAGGAAGGCCAGCCCGACGGCGTGATCGGGTTGCCGCCGAAGCCGAAGGCGTGCACGCCGACGGGCAACCCCGCCTCTTCCGCGGCCTGATAGATCGGCCAGTAGCGGCGCTGGCCGAGCGGCTCGACGTTGCGGCTGAGCAGCAGCACCTGAACGAAATTCCTGTCACCGGCGCGCTCGCGGATTTCGGCGGCGGCGGACAAGCCGTCCTCATTGCCGACGACAATGGACGCCTTCAGCCGCTTATCCTTGCTGGTCCATTTGTCGATCTGCCAGTCGTTGACCGCGGAGCACAGCGCCGCCGAGAGCTCGTGGTTGCGGATTCCCTGCCCGGTGTTGAGCGGATTGAGCACGCCCAGCTGTACGTTGTTGGGATCGAGCAGCTGCTTCTGCATGAAGGAGAGCGATGAGCCCTGCGGCCCGCCCTCCGGCGGATAGGCGTCGCGGCGCGAGGCGTTGGGCTGGGCCTTCGGGTAGGGCGGCCCTTCCATCATGCCCTGATAGGCATGGACGCCGTAGACTTCGAGATGATGCTGCCAGCGTTTGGCGAGATAGGGATAGAGCTCGGTGCGGGTCGCGCGGGCCGGATGGATGTCGCAGTCCGCGATCGCGGTTTTGACGGTCAGTGGGGAAGCAGCTTCGGTGCTCTCGCGGAACTGGATATTCATCGCCTTGCCTCCTTTGGCAGCGGGCTAAGTCAGGCGGGGGTAGGTGGCATGCGGATTATCGATCATGATCTTGCGCACGAGATCGGGGGTGAGGCCCTCGGGCAGCGCGTCCTGGCCGTCGAACTGCCAGTGCGGATAGTCGGTGGAGAATAGGACCAATTCGTCCGACTGCATATGATCAAACAGGCGAATTAATGTCGCTTGATCCGGCGGCGCATCAAATGGCTGTAACGAGAAGCGGATGTTGCTGCGCACAATCTCGAGCGGCGCGCGATCGACCCAGGGCGTCTCCATCCGCACCCCGCGCCAGAATTTGTGCAGGCGCCAGAGATAGGGGGAGATCCAGGAGACGCCGGATTCCAGCATCACCATTTTCAGCCGCGGATATTTGGCGAAAACGCCCTCGACGATCAGGCTGGTGAGCTGGGTCTGGAACGCCTGGGCCTGACCGACATAGTCCTCGATGTGGTAGGAACCCCATCCGACCGAGGTCGGCGGATTGTGATAGGCGGAACCGGCATGAATGCCGATTGGGAGCCCCAGCCGTTCCGCGGCCTCGTAGATCGGCCACAGCGCACGCTTGCCCAGCGGCGTGTCGCCCATCACCAGCATCAGCACCTGCACGAAGCGCCTGTCCGGCGCGCAGCGCTCGATCTCGGCAACGGCCTTGTCGATGCTCTGCGTGGGAATCACGATCGAGCCGCGCAGCCGCGGGTCGCGATCGAGCCACTCCTTGGCGAGCCAGTCGTTCAGCGCGCGGCAGAAGGCGGCTTGCAGGTCTTCCGAAAACACCATCTGCACGCCGTAGAGCGGATTGCAGATGGCATGCGTGAACTGGAAGGGATCGAGCACATGGCGCTGCATGTCTTCCAGGCTTTCGCCCGGCTTGCCGCTTTCAGGGCGCCAGTCGGGCCGCGTCGTGATCGGCGAGTTCTGCGGATAGGATTGCGAGACGAGGTCGACCATGCCGCGCGTCGTCACCTGATCGCGCCAATAGTCGTTCAGATAGGGCAGCAGGCTGGTCAGATGCGGCACGGCCGGATGCAGATCGCAATCCACCCCGCCGGCGATCAGGGACGCCATGACGTCTCCTTCACGTTTCCTCGTCACGTCTTGTCGTGGGCGGCGCTCGGTCGCTCCGTCTTGTGGCGGCATTCAAGCAGGCCTGCCCGCCGCCCGCAACTCGGCCAACGGCGCTGTCATATGCTAGGAAGGCTGAGCTCGGTTGCGAGGGAATGAGAGGTCAAAGGCATGAAAGAGCTCGTCGGCATCGCGGAACAGGTCGCAGGCAGACTGATCGCGCGCAAACAGACCATTGCCGTGGCGGAATCCTCGACCGGCGGCCTGATCTCGGCCAGCCTGCTCGCGGTGCCCGGCGCCTCCGCCTATTTCCTCGGCGGCGCGGTGGTTTACACCCGCGATGCCAGACGCGTGCTGATGGATATTTCGGACGACGGCATGAAGGGCTTTCGGTCCTCATCGGAGCCCTACGCACAGCTGCTGGCCGAGCAGATGCGCAGCCGCTTCAACTGCGACTGGGGCCTGTCCGAGACCGGCGCGGCCGGTCCCACCGGCAACCGCTACGGCGATGCCGCAGGCCATAGCTGCATGGCGGTCGCCGGGCCCGCAGCGGAAGTGACGACGCTGGAGACGGGCAGCAACGACCGTTTCGCCAACATGCAGATATTTGCGGCGACAGCGCTGAAATTGCTGCTGAAGACCTTGGAGCGGTGACGTCGCGGCGCCCGCGAAACATCAAGCCCGGATCCAGCAGATATATTGCGCCGTCATTGCCAAGGAACTAGTCATCAAACATCTTCGGCGGCACGAACCCGCCGAACTCGCGTTCGATCAGCCCGGCGAGTTTCAGCGGCGTTCGGTCCTCGAGGAACGGCCCGATGATCTGAACGCCGACCGGCAGGCCGTCCTTCGACAGGCCGAGCGGAACGGCCGTTGCCGGCAGGCCCGGAAGCGTCGCAATGCCGGGCCATGCGAGCTGGTCGGAATAGGGGTAGTCCTTGCCATCGATGTTGATGGTTCGCAAGCGCTGCTCCGGCGAATGATCATGCGGATAGGCTGGCGTCGGCATGATCGGGCAGATCACCGCGTCGAAGCTGCTGAACAGCGCGCGCCATTGTGCGCGTAGGCCGGCGCGACCGCCGGCGTCGAGCACCCAGGCACGGTGACTTGCAGTGATGCCGCGCAGCCGCTCCGCGCCAAGGCTCTGGTCCTCCGGCGACAATTGGCTCGCTCGGGATTGCGAATCCGCCAGCACGTCGGGAAGGAAGAACGCGCCGAGGAACCCGAGCAGCATGCGCATATAAAGCCGCGACGTGTCCGCAAAATCCGGCAGCAGCGCGCTCTCGCGCGCGACCGTCACGCCGGCCTTCGTGAGATCGGTTGCGAGCCTGTCGATCGCGCCGCGCACATCCCGGTCAGTCGGCAGCAATGGATGGCTTTCGATCACCAGGACGCGAAAATCCCGCAGCGACTGATGCCGTGCAACAGGCAGATCGAGTTTGTAGGCGACGCCGGCTTCGAGCGGATCGGGTCCAGCCATAACGTCGAGCAGCAAGGGCAGATCCGCTGCCGTGCGCGCCATTGGCCCGATGACGGCGAGATCGTTGTCGCGCGGAAGGGCTGGAAACGGAGGCGGCGTCTCGCCGCGTGCCGGGCAGAGATTGATGGTCGGCTTGTGAGCGAAGATGCCGCAATGAAAGGCCGGCACACGCAGGGAGCCGCCGATGTCGGAGCCGGTGGCGAGCGCACAATAGCCTGCCGCAAGGGCTGCCGAAGATCCCCCGGATGATCCTCCCGGCGTGCGGTCGAGATCATAGGGGTTGTTCGTGGTGCCGTAGATGTCGTTGTAGCTCTGCCAGTCGCCGAGGCCTACTGGGACGTTGGTCTTGCCGAGGATCACGCCGCCGGCCTGCTTGATGCGTGCCACCGGTAGCGCGTCTTCCACCGGCTTGAAATTCTTCTGCGGAACGAACCCCCAGGTCGTGGGCAGGCCGGCGACGTTGAAGGATTCCTTCACCGTGACGGGCAGGCCGAGCAGCGGCTTCCGTTCGCCGCGCGCCAATGCGGCGTCCGCTTCGCGCGCAGCACCGAGCGCTCGGTCGAAATCCCTGACGCAAATCGCGTTGACCTTGCCGTCGTGTCGTTCGATGCGTTCGATCGCATCCTGCGTGAGCTCTACCGCGGAGACCTTCTTCGCGGTCAGTGCCGCCGAAAGCTCGACCGCGCTCTTGAAACTCCATTCCGATTTGGCCACGGCATTCTCCCGCGCTTTGCTGGACAGATGATGCGCAGTTTTACCTGATGTCGCAACCGCCGTTTGACAGCCGTTGACCTGTGACGAAAGCTACCTGGGCAGCATCCGCTGCATGACACGATCGCGATAGATGAAGATGTGTGCGAGCCCGGCTGCAACGTGAATACCGATGGTTACGACGAGCGCCAGTTCCATGGCCTGGTGCAGGCCGTCGATTGTCCGCCCGGCGGCAGCGTTGTCGGACGCGAGCATCGGCAGCGGCACAAGATAGAAGAGGGAAACAGACCATCCGCGGAAGGACGCAAACAGCCAGCCCGAAATCGTCGTGGCGAACACCAGCGCATAAAGCAGCCAGTGGATCGCCTCTGAGCTCACGCGTTGCCAGGCCGGGAGCGAGCTCTCCGGTGCAACGGGATGGGTAAGACGCCAGAAGAAGCGCAGGGCGGTCAGAGCCAGAACCGTCATTCCGACCGAGACGTGAAACGTCATCCCGGCACCGGGCGTCATGCCGCGGTGCAGGTCCGGCATCAGCCAGCCGATCGGGTATTGCACGACAAGCAGTCCGACAATAAGCCAGTGGAAGATCTTGGCCGGTGTCCCATAGTGAAGTTGGCCCGTCATGAAGTCGCCCGATCCTGCGACAAGTGTCGCTCGAGGGTTGGAAGCTGCATGCAAAGGCATGCGCGAAATGCGTAGCCGTTGATCATCTTCACCACGAGACGATCGGATGCGGGCGTGACGCGCGCGGCCGGCGTGACATCCGCCTCGCCATGGCGGCCGGAGCCGACGCCCATGATCGGATTGACGATGAACTCGTATTGCGCTCCGTCATCGCCGTCTACGCCGCCCCGATCAATATCCCCACCGCCAGCACGATGGCGCCGCCGAGCACGATCTGGAACACAGCCTGGAGGAACGGCGTGTCCATGTAGCGCGCGCGGATGAAGGCGATCGCCCACAATTCGAAGAACACGACGATGCCGGCGATCGCGGTCGCGATCCAGAACGCATTGGCCCACGTGTCCGGCACCAGATAGGGCATGGTGTGGCCGAGCCCGCCGAGCGTCGTCATCGCCCCGCAGGTGAGACCGCGCAGCCATGGCGAGCCGCGACCGGTGAGCGAGCCGTCGTCGGACAGCGCCTCCGCAAATCCCATGCTGATGCCGGCGCCGATGGAGGCGGCGAGGCCGACCAGAAAGGTCTGCCAATTCTGGTGGGTGGCAAACGCGGCCGCGAACAGCGGCGCCAGAGTCGAGACCGATCCGTCCATCAGTCCGGCGAGGCCCGGCTGCACGTATTGCAGCACGAACATGCGGCGGTTGGTGCGATCTTCCTCCGCGCGCACATCAGGGCTGAGGATCTGGTCCGACAGCTTTGCGGCCATCTCTTCGTGGCCTTTCTCCGCTTCGGCGAGATCGCCGAGCAAACGGCGAACGCCGACGTCCTGAGCCTGTTCGGCGGCCTTGACGTAAAAGCGCTCGGCCTGCATTTCCATGGTCTCGACCTCCCTGCGGATGGTGTCGAGCGACAGGTTCTTTGTGAGCCAGACCGGGCGGCGTCGCAGGAAGCCCTTGACGTCCTCGCGGCGGATGGGAGGCAGGTGCGGACCGAAACGCTGCTCATAGGTTTCCAGCAGCATGTGACGATGCCCGCGCTCTTCCTCGGCCATCTGCTCAAAGATCTTGGCGGAATCCGGATAACGCTCGCGGAGATCCTCGGCGAAGGTCATGTAGATGCGGCTGTCCTCCTCCTCGGAGGAGATCGCGACCGCGAGCACCTCGCGCTCGGTCAGATCGGAAAAGTTCTTCACGGCGGCCCTGCTTCCCAAGTTTAGAATAATTCTAAATTATATAGAATGCCGGGGTTCCCCGGTCAAATCACGCCGGGCCGCTCTTCGTCAGGAAGTCGAGCAGCAGACGGCTCACCTCGGCAGGCTGCTCCTGCTGCACCCAATGGCCGGCACCGTCGACGAGGTGGCAGCCGAGCATGTTCGTGCACCCGCGGCCCAGCATCGCTTCGAACACCCCGGGGCGCTGGTAGGTGCCCCAATCCTGCTTGCCCGAGATGAAGCAGGAGGGCACGTCGATGCTGCGACCGGAGAACAGCTGCATCTCGTTATTGAGCATGCCCGACGTGCCGTAGCGGTACCATTGCAGGCCACCCTGGAATCCGGTGCGGCGATATTCGGCGCTGTAATACGCAAGCTCGCTGTCCGGCAGCCATCGATTGGCGGCGATCGCGGCGGCCGAGGGCATCTCCTTCGCAACCGTCTCGGCCATGGTCTCGCCGGCGTCCATCACGTAGTAGGTCGGCAGTTTTGCGAGCTCGCTCGCCGACCATGATGTCAGCGGGTAAGGCTTGTTGTCGGCCCAGTCCGCGCTCTTGTGATGGTAGTAGGCGCGCAGGAAATCATGCACGCCTTGCGGCGCGTGCTGCATGTCGGCATTGGCCGGACGTGTCGAATAGTACCATTGATAGTGCTTGCGCGGACGCGGCAGCGCGGCAAGCTCGCGGTGAACGGGGTCTTCGACCGCAGGCTTCGCCGGCGCGTCGACCCTGCCAAACGGCAACGGCGGCGCGCCGCCGAACGGCGCGCTCATCATCGTCACCGAGCGAAACACGTCCGGACGTATCAGCGCGCACCAGGCCGCGACCGGGCTGCCGAAGTCATGTCCGGCCAGATCGACCTGCTCGTAGCCGAAGGCCGACACCAGGGCGAGCGCATCGTGCACCAGGTTGAGGAGAGAGAAGGGCGCAAGATCGCCGTCGTAATCGGCGCTCCATCCCGTGGTGCGGCCGTAGCCGCGCTGGTCCGGCGCGATCACGTGATAGCCGGCTTCGGCGAGCGCCGGCATCACCTTGCGCCAGGAGAAGGCGAGTTCGGGAAAGCCGTGCAGCAGCAGGATGCAGGGCCGGCCCCTGGTCTCGAAGCCTGCCTCCAGCACATGCATGCGCAGGCCGTTGATGCCGTCGACATAACGCGAGCGGATGCCGGCGGGCAATGGGACGTCGGGGAGATCGGCCATCGTTTCCTCCACTCGGGTGGAATCGCAGGGTGGGCAAAGGCGCGTTTTGCGCGCCGTGCCCACCATCTTTCTACACCGCGTTTGGCATGGTGGGCACGCTTCGCTTTGCCCTCCATACGAGTGCGGACTCTACTAAACCGCCGCGCAAACGAACCCGCTGCCCTTGCGCCGGATCTTGCCCACCGACGGCGACGGGAAATGCGCGGTGCAGCACAGCGTATCGGTGTCGCAATAGCGCTCCAGGAAACTGCGGCGCGTGGTTGCCGCCTTCGCCGGATCGACGTCGAACTTGATCGACAGTTCCGGATAAAGCGTCTGCAACGGCGAATGCATGAGGTCGCCGGAGAACACGGCGTCGTCCTTGCCGCGGCCCATCGTAACAGCGACATGGCCGGGCGTGTGGCCCGGTGTCGGCAGGATGCGGACGTGATCGCCGATCTGGTGGTCGTTGCCGACCACCTCGTGACGCTTGGCCTCGACCACCGGCAGCACGCTGTCGACGAAGGGGGCGACCTCCGCCTTCGCGTTCTGCTCGGTCCAGTAGTCGAACTCCTGCTTGGCGAACACGTAGCGCGCTTTCGGGAAGGTCGGCACCCAGCGGCCGTTCTCCATCCGCGTATTCCAGCCGACGTGATCGACGTGGAGATGCGTGCACATCACGAAGTCGATGTCGTCAGGCGAGAATCCGGCAGCGTTGAGTCCGCGCAGATAGGTGTCGTCGGTCTTCATGTTCCATTTCGGGCGCTGCGGCCGCGGCTTGTCGTTGCCGATGCAGCTGTCGACCAGAATGGTGTGGTGCGGCGTCTTGATCACATAGGACTGGAAACACAGGATCAAGACATCCTGCTCGTCCATCGCCTTCGCCTCACGCATCCATGCGCGGTTCTCGGCCAGCACCTCCGGCGTAAGACCGGGGATGAGCTCCAGCGCCGGGAGGAACGTCGTCTCCTGCTCGATGATGCGATGGATGGTGAGATCGCCGACCGAGTATTTCAGGCTCATGAGAATTCCTGCGAGTTACAAGCATGATCCGGAAAAGTGTGCGGCGGTTTTCCGAAAAGATCATGCTCGAACGGAAAGCTGAAGCGCGATGCGGATCATCGCGTTTTAGCTGGCCGGCGGCACCGAGATCTTGACGGAAGGCCGCTCCAGCATCTTCTGGTGGAAGGCGTCGAGCTTCGGATAGGCCTTGCGCCAGCCGCAATCGGCGAAGCGGAAGTCGGCATAACCGAGCACGCAGACGAGGCCGATCTGCGAGATGTCGAACGGGCCGTTCAGCACGTCGGGCATGTTCTCGAAGCGCGCCATGCCGGTCCAGGCCCGGTTCCAGTGGTCGTCCGACCATGCCTGCCATTGCAGGCCCTGCGGCCGCACCATCTTCTCGTAGCGGCACAGCAGCATGGAATCGAGCATGCCGTTGATCAGGGAATGATTGGTCTTGGCCTTCCAGCGCCGTGGGCCGTAGTCGGGGATCAGGCTGCCGCCGGCCATCTCGTTGAGATATTCGACGATGACGTAGGAGTCCAAGATGACGTCGCCGTCATTGGTGATCAGCACCGGCAGCTTCTTCAGCGGCGTGATGCGCGAATAATCCTCGTTGGCCGTGCCCGGCGCGACGGTCGCGGGCGTGAATTCGATCTTGTCGATCAGCCCGAGCTCGATCGCGGCGATGCGCACCTTGCGGGCAAAGGGCGAGGCTGGGGAGAAGGAGAGCTTCATGGCGCGTATCCAACAATGAAAGTTTTGCTTCGTCATTGCGAGGAGCGAAGCGACGAAGCAATCCAGAGTGTCGCCGCGGAGGGATTCCGGATTGCTTCGCTTCGCTCGCAATGATGTTGTGGCGGGCCGTCGTGGTCGGAGGCTTACGCCCCAATAATCTCCTGGCGCTGCTCGCCGAGGCCCTCGATGCCGAGGGTGACGACGTCGCCGACATTGAGGAAAGTCGGCGGCTTCATGCCGAGCCCGACGCCGGGCGGAGTGCCGGTGGTGATGATGTCGCCCGGCAGCAGCGTCATGAACTGCGAGACATAGGAGATGCACTTGGCCATGGAGAAGATCATGGTCTTGGTCGAGCCGGTCTGGCGGCGCTGGCCGTTGACGTCGAGCCACATCGACAGGTCCTGCACGTCCTTGATCTCGTCCTTGGTCGCAAGCCACGGTCCGACCGGGCCGAAGGTATCGTGCGACTTGCCCTTGGTCCACTGCCCCAGGCGCTCGGTCTGGAAGGCGCGCTCGGAGACGTCGTTGCAGACGCAATAGCCGGCGACATGGTTCAGCGCATCAGCTTCCGAGACATACTTGGCACGGGTGCCGATGATCGCGGCGATCTCGACTTCCCAGTCGAGCTTGGTCGAGCCGCGCGGCTTCTCGACCGCGTCGTTCGGACCGGACAGCGAGGTGTTCGCCTTCATGAAGATGATCGGCTCGGTCGGGATCGCCGCACCGGTCTCCTTGGCGTGGTCGCTGTAGTTGAGGCCGATCGCCACGAATTTCGAGATGCCGGTCACGGGCGCGCCGAAGCGCGGCTTGCCCGAGACGGCGGGCAGCGAAGCGGGATCGAGGCCCGCCAGCTTCTTCAGGGTATCAGGCGAATAGGCTTCGCCGGTGAGGTCCTCCACATGCGCCGACAGGTCGCGCAACTGGCCGGATTTGTCGATCAGGCCGGGCTTTTCCGCACCCTTCTCGCCATAACGAACAAGCTTCATTCTCGTTTCTCCCTTGGGATGGACTGATCGGTTAAATAGCTTCATGGAACAGGGCGGCGGGAAATTCAACCGCTCAAAGCGGGGCGCATTGCAGCCCCCGCAATTCAGGGATCGTAGGGCGGACAAAGGTGCGAAGCGCCGTGCCCTCCAATTCTCGTGGTTGCCCCGGGAATAGTGGGCACGCTCCGCTTTGCCCCCTACGATTGCAGCGCCACGAACCTGAACGCATCCCCGTCCCGCCGGATGTGCCCGGCCGAATAGTGCCCGCCGATCACCAGCGTCGGGCTGTCGGCAAAGCGCGAGAACAATTTGTGCCGGCTGGCCGCCGATTGAGCGGGGTCGGTATCGACGACCGAGCACCAGTCAAGATGCGCCATCTGGCAGGGGTGGTGGGCGACGTCGCCGGCGAGCAGCGCCTGCTCGCCGCCGGACTCGATCAGGACGCTCATGTGCCCGGGACTGTGGCCGGGGGTCGGGATCACGCGGATTTCCTCGCAGAGCCAGTGGTCGCTTGGGATCAACTCGGCCTGGCCGGCATCGACGACCGGCTTCACGGAATCGTTGAACACCGCGACCTTGTCCGGCTCGGCCGTGTAGCCGCGCCAATATTCGTATTCGGTCTTGCCGAACAGGTAGCGGGCGTTGGGGAAGGTCGGCACCCATCGACCGCCAGACAGCTTCGTGTTCCAGCCGACGTGATCGACATGAAGATGCGTGCACAGCACCGTGTCGATGCTGTCAGGGGGAAAGCCCGCCGCGGTCATGCTCTCCAGAAACGGGGTGCTGCGGTTGTTCCAGGTCGGCACGCCGCGGCCCTGCTTGTCGTTGCCAAGGCCGGTGTCGACCACGATGCGACGTGCCGGTGTCTCCACCACCAGTGAATGGATCGACATCTTCAGCCGGCCTTCATCCGTGGCAAAATGCGGCATCAGCCAGGGCAGCTTCCGGATTTCATCATTGGTCGCGGCCGGCAGGATGAAGCGGGTCGAGCCGACCGTCTCCATTTCGACGATCTTCGTGATCCTGACCTTGCCGACCGTCCACGACATGCCCTGCGCCCCCGGATTTTCTTGCTTTCGCGAAAGATGCGGCCTTCCGCGGTCGAACGCAATGGATCATCTGTCGCGATATCGCGTTATCCGAGGAACCCGAACCAGCCAAACGACACCCCAGGGGGAGCCCATGCCAGAGCTTGCCATTTCCGCCGACAAGGTTGCCTTCATCATCGAGAAGGCCCGTGAATTCGACGTCAAGGAAGCGGCGTCCGATCCGGATTCGGGGTCGAATCCGTCCGACGATGACGAGATCGACGTGCTGGAGGACAACGCGTCAGATCCGGTCGCTGGCGAGCTTGCGGGCTTCATCCGGGCGCTGAACGAGGACGAGCAGCTTGATCTCGTCACGCTGATGTGGCTCGGTCGCGGCGACGGTGACGTCGAGGAGTGGGACGATCTGCGTACCCGCGCCGTCGAGGCGCGCGCCGAATACAAGGCGCCCCGGCGCGAAGCGGTGCGGTATCTGCTGGGCGAGCCGATGTTGGGCGATCTGCTCGCCGACGGCATGGACGAGCTCGGTATCGACTGGTCCGACGAGCGGACCACGCCGGTCTCGTAGGACCTACTTGGCGCAATCGACGATCACGGTGCCGAGCTTGTCGCCCTTCTCGACGGCGAGATGAGCCTGCGCGGTCTCCGACAGCGCGAACTGCGCCGCGACATTGTGGATGCGGGGCCCTGCCGCCAGCCATTTCGAGATATCGGCCTGCGCAGCCGCAAGCAGCGCCGGCGGCAGTGCGAACAGCACGAGCGAACGAAGGGTAATGCATTTCTCCATCAGCTCGCGCATCGGCACTGTCGGCGTGCGGTTGCCATTGGTGGCGTAGACCGCGATCGTGGAATTGACGTCCATCAGCTTCAGCGTCGTCGCGATATTGCCTCCGAAATCGACATCGACGACACGGTCGACGCCGCGTCCGCCGGAAAAGGCCATTGCCTTGGCGGCGACGTCCTCGTCCTTGTAATTGACCACGAGATCGGCCCCCGCTTGCCGGGCCTGCTCCCCCTTCATCGCCGAGCTGACGGTTGCGATCACCTGCGCGCCGCCCCATTTGGCGAGCTGCACGGCATAGTGGCCGACCGCGCCGGCACCGCCGGTGACGAGCACGGTCTTGCCGACTATCGGTCCGTCCGCAAACAGGCTGCACCACGCGGTCATCGCGGGGATGCCGAGCGTTGCGCCTTCCGCGAACGAAAGATGATCCGGCAGCGGCGTCACCAGCTGCTCGGCAAGCGCAATATATTCCGCCGCCGTGCCGAAGGCGCGGCCGTTGCGCTGGCCGTTGAACAGCCAGACACGGTCGCCGATCTTGAAACGCGTCACGCCGTCGCCGACCTGATCGACAAACCCCGCGCCGTCGCTGTTCGGGATCACGCGGGGATATTCCATGGTCCGGTAGCTGCCGCCGCGCCGGCCGACATCGGCCGGGTTGACGCCGGAGGCTTCCAGGCGAATGCGAACTTCGCCTGGGCCCGCGACCGGCGTCGCCATCTCACCATAGGTGAGAACTTCCGCCGCCGGTCCTGCCTCTTCGTACCAGACCGCTCTCATCTGGATTGCTTTCTGAGTCTTGGGCAAGCAGGTGCGGCATCGGGAATCCACCTCTCCCCGCTGGGGAGAGGTGTAGCCCTGCCCTCACAGCGTGCCGGGGAAGGCGCCGCCGTCAAGCAGGAGGTTCTGGCCGGTGATGAAGCCGGCCCTCGCGCCGCAGAGAAAGGCGCAGGCATAGCCGAATTCGTCGGGATCGCCGAAGCGGCCGGCGGGATTGAGCTTGGCGCGCTCGGCCAGAACCTGGTCCGGCGTGATTCCGCGCTTCTCGGATTCCCCCTTCGCGGTACTGCGCAGGCGGTCGGTCTCGAACGGGCCCGGCAAGAGGCCGTTGATGGTGACGTTGTTGATCACGGTCTTGCGCGACAGGCCGGCGATGAAGCCGGTGAGGCCGGCGCGCGCGCCGTTGGAGAGGCCGAGGATGTCGATCGGCGCCTTCACCGCGGCCGAGGTGATGTTGACGATGCGGCCGAACTTGCGCGCCATCATGCCGTCCACGGTCGCCTTGATCAGCTCGATCGGCGTCAGCATGTTGGCATCGATCGCCTTGATCCAGTCGTCGCGGGTCCAGTTGCGGAAATCGCCGGGCGGCGGGCCGCCGGCATTGTTGATCAGGATGTCCGGCTCTGGGCAGGCCTTCAGCACGGCCTCGCGGCCGGCCGGCGTCGTGATGTCGCCGACGATCTCGGTGACGGTCACATCGGGATAGGCCTTGCGGATTTCGTCGGCCGTCTTCTTCAAGGCTTCGGCGCCGCGCGCGGTCAGCGTGACGTGAACGCCGGCTTCGGCCAGCGAGATGGCGCAGGCGCGTCCGAGGCCCTTGCTGGATGCGCAGACGATGGCGCGGCGACCTTTGATCCCAAGATCCACTGTTTCACTCCCGTAAATGGCAGGCAGGTTTTAAGACGGCGGCACTCTAGCCAACCTCGACGCCGCTGATAAGGGACGGGCTCGCACCAAAATGCATGCGCGTCGGCGCGGCGATGCAAATGTGCGGGCATGATCCGGAAAAGTGTCCGCAGTTTTCCGAAAAGTTCATGCCCAGACAATGAGCTAGATGCGCCGTTCCTGCTTGAGGCGGTCGATCGCGGAGGCCGCCTCCGGTGGCAGCGACTTGAAGCCCATCTGGCCGGCGGCCGAGAACAGCGGCCGCAGATGCGAGCCGGCGAGGAACGGCGGCTGGCGGTTGGCCGGCACGATCTGGTCGAACACCAGCACCAGCGTGGTGGCGACGAGGCCGACCCTGATCGCGCCGAGCGCGGCGCCGCCGAGCCGGTCGCCGATGCCGGCGTCGCGTATGGTGTCGCTCAGCGCCAGGCGGCCGATATATCCAAACAGCATGCCGACCACGACGAAGATGCCGAAGAACCAGATCCAGTTCTGAAACAGCGGTGGATTCGGATTGCTTGCGACCTGCGGGACGATCAGCGGCATCAGCGCGACGGCGATGGGGGCGGCGAGGAGATAGGCGAGGATGGTCATGGCGCTGCCGAGCAGGCCGGTCCTGAAGCCAAATCCGATTGCAACTGCGAACGCCGCATAGACCGCGAGATCGAAACTGTTCATTGCGAAAGCCCTGCCATGGAACGAATGAACGCTGAACCGATCGTTCCGGTTTCAGATCGTTAAAATCGTCTGTATTGATGGGCTCCAAAAGCGCGGGAACACGTCCAGGGAAATCGTCATGTCAGACCTATTCGACGTCAGTAAAGAAACCATCCTCGTGACGGGCGCGAGCCAGGGGCTGGGGCGGCAATTTGCCCGGGTGCTGGCGGCGCATGGCGCGGCCGTCGCGCTGGCGGCGCGGCAAACGGAAAAGTTGAAGAATCTGGAACAGGACATCCGCGGCAAGGGTGGCCGCGCCGCCGCGGTCGCGCTCGACGTCACAGATATCGCTTCGATTGCGAAAGCCGTCGATGCGGCGGAAGCCGCGCTCGGTCCGATCACGGTGCTGGTCAACAATGCCGGCATCGCGATCGAGAAGCTCGCAACCGAGCAGACCGAATCCGATTGGGATGCCGTAATCGGCGCCAATCTGAAGGGCGCCTATTTCCTCGCGACGGAAGTTGCGCGGCGCATGATCGCGCGCAAGCAGCCCGGCAACATCGTCAACATTGCCTCCGTACTCGGCACCGGCGTGCTGAAGGCTGTGTCGCCTTACGCGATCTCCAAGGCGGGCATCATCCAGGCGACCAGGGCGATGGCGCTCGAGCTCGCCGGGCAGAACATCCGCATCAACGCGCTCGCGCCCGGCTACATCGACACCGAGATGAACCACGCATTCTGGTCGACGCCGCCGGGCGAGCGCCTGGCCAAGCGTATCCCCCAGCGCCGCGTCGGCGCCGAGTCCGATCTCGACGGCGCGATCCTGCTGCTGGCCTCGCAGGCGTCGCGGTACATGACGGGGAGCGTGGTGACGGTGGACGGCGGGTTTCTGCTGAATTGAGCTCTTTCTTCACCTCGCCCCGCTTGCGGGGAGAGGTCGCACCGCATCGAAGATGCGATGCGGGTGAGGGGGAGCCTCCGCAGATTCAACTGCATCCGTCCTCGCGGAGACTTCCCCTCACCCCAACCCTCTCCCCGCAAGCGGGGAGAGGGAGAAGAGCTACCGCATCTCCGCCCGGATCATATCCGCCGCCTTCTCCCCGATCATGATGGTCGGCGCATTGGTATTGCCGCCGATCAGCGTCGGCATGATCGAGGCGTCGACAACGCGCAAAGCCTCGACGCCGTGCACCTTCAGCGACGGATCCACCACGGCCATCGCATCGGTGCCCATCTTGCAGGTGCCGACGGGGTGATAGACGGTGTCGACGCGATTGCGCAGGATGGCGCGGATGTCGTCGTCCGTTCTCACACCGGACGTGAACATGTCCTTCTTCTGCAACGCGCGCATCGCCGGTGTCTCCATCAGCCGTCGCGTGGTCTTGAAGCCCGCGACCATCGTCTCGAGATCCTCCGCCTCGCCCAGAAAGTTCGGATCGATCATGGGGGCAGCGAACGGATCGGTGCTTTTCAGCCACACGCTGCCGCGGCTCTTCGGCCTGAGCAGGCAGACATGGCACGAGAAGCCTGCCTCCTTGTGCTTCTTGCGGCCGTGGTCGTCGAGCATCGCGATGATGAAGTGGAGCTGAATGTCCGGCACGTCGAGGTGGGCCTGCGTCTTCAGGAAGCCGCCACACTCGGCGAAATTGGTGGTCATCAGGCCGCGTCGCTCGCGGCGGTACCGCTGGATGGCGCGGAGCAGGGATGGCAGCCGACCGAGCGATGAATGAACGAAGTGCGGATAGTCGGAGGCGTACACGAACACGAAGTCCGGATGGTCCTGCAGATTGCGCCCGACGCCCGGCAAATGATGCACGACGCCAATGCCGTGCGCGCGAAGCGCATCGCCATCGCCGACGCCCGACAGCATCAGCAGTTGCGGTGACTGGAAGGCGCCGGAGGCGAGGATCACCTCGCGGCGGGCGCGCAGCTGCTTGGTCTGCTTGCCCTGGACATATTCGATGCCGACCGCGCGTCCACCTTCGAACAGGATTTTCGTCGCCTGCGCCCCCGTCTCGACGCGCAGATTCGCGCGCCTGTCCATATGGGGCTGGACGTAGGCACGCGCCGCGCTCCAGCGCTCGCCATTGTGCTGCGTCACCTGGTAGCTGCCGAGCCCTTCGTGGTCCTCGGCGTTGAAGTCCTCGCGGATGCGGAATTGCGCCTCGCGCGCGGCCTGATGGAAGACGTCGTGGATCGGATTGTCCGAGCGTGGTTTGTTGACATGCAGCGGGCCCCCTTTGCCGTGATACGCGCCGTCGAAATCGGTGTTGTTCTCCGAGCGCTTGAAATAGGGCAGCACGTCGGCGTACGACCAGCCGGCATTGCCGAGCGAGGCCCAGTGGTCGTAGTCCCATTTGTTGCCGCGGATGTAGACCATGGCGTTGATCGCCGAGGAGCCGCCGAGGCCCTTGCCGCGCGGTTGATAGCCGATCCGGCCGTTCAATCCCTTCTGCGGCACAGTATCGAAGGCCCAGTTGGCCGCGCTGTATGGCAAAGCGAGCCCGAATGGCGTGGTGATCCGCCAATTGTCGTTTCGCCCGCCGGCATCGAGCAGTGCCACGGATGTCCCTGCATCCTCGGACAGCCTTCCTGCCACCGCGCAGCCGCCGGAGCCCGCGCCCACGACGACGAAATCGAATGTGTCAGTCACCTGGTTTCCCCCATTTGCTTTTTTTGTCGTCAGTGCGAGCGAAGCGAAGCAATCCAGTATCCCTCCGTGGTGACGGTCTGGATTGCTTCGCTTCGCTCGTAATGACGGATAGCTACGACATGAACCGCATCAATTTCTCCAGCCGTGCGATCTTGCCGCCGTAGGGCGGATAGAGGTCGGCGAGGCGGTTGAACCTGGAGCGGTAGAACACCGGCTTCAGCTTGCTGAACGTACGAAATCCCCATTCGCCGTGATAGGCGCCGGTGCCGGACGCGCCGACGCCGCCCATCGGCTGGTTGATTTGCGCGAAGTGGAACAGGCAGTCGTTGACGGTGACGCCGCCGGAGATCGTGCGCGTCAGCACCGTCTCGCGCGCAATCCGGTCCTTGCCGAACCAGTACAGCGCCAGCGGCCGGTCGCGGGCATTGATGAAGGCGATGGCGTCGGCCGGCTCGCGATAGCCGAGCACCGGCAGCACGGGACCAAAAATCTCCTCCTGCATCGCGGCCATCTCTCCGGTCGCTCCGACGATCAGCGTCGGAGGGAATTTGCGGTGCGCCTTCCAGTTCGGATCGTCTGCCTTCGCCGGTTGCAGGATCTTTGCGCCGCGGCTTGCGGCATCGGCGACCAGACCTTCCAGTCGCGCATAATGCCGGTCGGAAATGATGGAGGTGTAGTCCTTGTTGGCGGGGTCGGTGCCGAACATGCGCCGCATCTGCGCGCGCACTTTTTCGGCGAAGGCCTGCAATGCGTGCTCGGGCACCAGCACGTAGTCCGGCGCGATGCAGGTCTGCCCGGCATTGAGCAGCTTGCCATAGGCGATGCGCTCGGCCGCCTCTTCGAGATCGGCGGAGGCATCGATGATGGCCGGCGACTTGCCGCCGAGCTCGAGCGTGACAGGCGTCAGATTACGCCCCGCGGCCTCCGCGACCAGCCGCCCGACCCGCGTCGAGCCGGTGAAGACCAGATGATCGAACGGCAGGTGAGCGAAGGCTTTTGCGACCTCATCCTCCACGCTGGTGACGAGCAACTCGGTCGCGTCGAATCTCTGCCCGACCGTCTCCTTCAGCAGCGCGGAGAAGCTGGGGGCCAGCTCGCTCGGCTTGATGATGACACGGTTGCCGGCTGCGAGCGCGCCGATCGCGGGCGCGAGCGTGAGCTGGAGCGGATAATTCCAGGGCGCGATGATGCCGACGACGCCGAGTGCTTGCGGGATCAGCCGGTTGCGCGCGGGCAGGAATTGCAGCGCGGTGGCGACGCGTTGCGGCGCCATCCAGCTCTTCAGGTGCTTTGTGGCATGCCGGATCTCGCCGTAGACCATCATGGCTTCGGCGATGGTGGTCTCGACCGCCGAGCGGTGGCCGAAATCGGCCGAGATCGCCTGGCGGAAGCGTTCCTCGTTGTCGGCGACGACGGCGCGCAGCCGCGCCAGCCGGTCGAGCCGCTCGGCGAGGTCAGACGCCGGCTCGGTCCGCGACCGCGCGACCATGGCATGGAAGGCGTCCTCGAGGGCCAGCTGCGGGGCGCTCGCTGGCGAATTGTCCAAGGATTGGTTCAAGGCGCGATCCAGGGATCGGTCCATGGGCGTTCTCCCTCTTGAAGCGGCGTTCGCCCCTTGGTTTTGTTGCCGCAAGCTGGCCCTTTGTGGAACTTCTGGCAAGGGCGCGCCAAACCGACCCGAATTTGGTCCATCCGCCTGTCATAAACTCGAAAAAAACGTTCCCGCAGCCCTTTCCAAAGGCAGCCCGGGTTGATAGATACGCCCTGCACCCGACGGGCCTTGCCCGGGGTTGCCTTCCAAGGAAGCCTTTGGGACGGAAGAGCAAGCCACGCGTACAGCGCCGGCCCTCCATCCACCGTCTCCGGCATTTTCGCGAAGGCAAGGCAACGTTTAACGCGGGGTGGAGCAGCCCGGTAGCTCGTCAGGCTCATAACCTGAAGGTCATAGGTTCAAATCCTATCCCCGCAACCAAGATAAGGAAAAGCCCTTGAGAACATTATGTTTTCAAGGGCTTTTCTTTGATCTGATACCGTCAACATTCGCTTGTAGGCGTCCGAACTCAACCAATTGCCATCACTGTTGGAGACCAATCGCATGAAGGGTCTTCGGCATGCCTCGTTTACGCGCGCCACCGAGCCGTCCGACATATCGCGATGACGGCTCGTCGATGGTGGCGGAGGTTGAGGGGAGCGACGGTTGTGGGTCCTCAAACAGCCCCACACACTCCTTGACCGATGTCTGCTTTCCGGTCTGACCTTCACTTCACACGCGTCTATCTCTGTTTTCATGGCTTCACCGCATATGACCAGCAACGAACACGACCTTCTGAATGATCTCATCCAGCCGGCGCGGCTCACCTCGGTGGTCGACGTCGGGGCCAATCCGATTGATGGTGACCCGCCCTACAAGGCGATGCTGCAACGAAGGCTTTGCACCGTCGTTGGCTTTGAACCGCAGGACGCGGCGCTCGCCGAGCTCAACGCCCGCAAGAGCGACCTGGAGAGCTACTACCACTACGTCGTCGGAAACGGGCACAAGGCAAAGCTGCGCCTCTGCCGAATACCGGGAATGACGAGCCTGCTGCTCCCGGATCAGAACGCACTCTCGCATTTTGCGAAATTCGCCGAATGGGGCACCGTGGTCAGTGAACATCCGGTCCAGACCCGCAGGCTCGACGATATTGCCGAAATCCGGGACCTGGATTTCCTGAAGATCGACGTTCAGGGCTCCGAACTCGCCGTCTTCGGAAGCGGACGGCAGAAGCTGAAGCAGGCGGTCGCCATCCAAACGGAGGTCTCGTTTCTCTGCCTCTACAAGGAGCAGCCGACGTTCGGCGATATCGATGGGGAATTGCGCAAGCAGGGGTTCATTCCCCACGCCTTTACGGCGATCAATCAGCGAATGATCGCTCCATTGAGCGACCCGTCCAATCCCTATGCGGCGATGAACCAGTTGCTGGAGGCGGACATCGTCTACGTGCGAAACTTCATGCGGCCAGCCGACATGACGGTCGAGCAACTGAAACATCTCGCAATGATTGCTCATCATTGCTACCGCTCGTTCGACCTTGCCGCGAACTGCGTTCACCACCTGATTGCGCGCAAGGCGATCCCCGACCAGTCGATCCGCGACTACATGGCGTCCATCCAGCTTCCCAAAAGTTGAACCCGACTGCCTGTAAGTATCAGCTTTTGCACCCGGGGCTCTCGCCGTGCTGGTCATCCCCAACCGAACCTCAGGCAGGGCCCGGCATATCGAGACGATCATAGGTCGTCGGAATAAGAGTTCGGCGTTAACCACCGTTAACGGTTCCAGCCTGAGCGAGCTCGCTTCGAAGTTTCTTAAATCTTACTGGGTACCTCTTCCGGGCATAGTGATCCGGGGGAAGACATGGGCAAGCGGGCCAAACGTGGAAAGGCGGAGACGCTCGCACTGCCAATGGCCGGGAGAGTCGTTATTGGCGCCGTGGCCCTTGCCGCGTTGGGGTACGGTTTGCTGTCTCGCCCGGCGAGCGTGCAGCCGACACGGAAGCCGTCCGCGGCCCAGGCCCAGGCATCGTCAACTCCGGTCTACGTGGCAACTCCGGTTCATGCGTCGGCGCCAGCTCCGGCTCCGATTCCGGCGCCGGCCGCTCTGGTCGAACCGCCAAAAGCCGCTGACGGTCCCGGAGCATTGGTTCGGCAGGTGGTTGACTACGCCAGCCGCCAGACCCCGGGCACCGTGATCATAGATACCAAAAACACGTTCCTCTATTTCGTTCTGAACGACGCGCAAGCACTGCGCTACGGCATCGGTGTTGGCCGCGAAGGTTTCACGTGGTCCGGTGAGCAGACCGTGGCCCGTAAGGCAGAATGGCCGGATTGGCATCCGCCTGTGGAGATGGTTGTGCGTCAGCCTTATCTGCCGCGGTTCATGGCAGGCGGTCCCGGCAACCCGCTCGGCGCCCGGGCGATGTATCTGGGCGAGACCGAATATAGAATTCACGGCACCAACAAGCCCGATACGATCGGGAAGCGGGTTTCGTCCGGCTGTATCCGGCTGACCAATGAGGATGTCGTCGACCTTTATGAGCGGGTGAAAGTCGGAGCGAAAGTGATCGTGCTTCCGGCAACCGCTGCCCGCCGACCATTGCAGGGAACGCCGCCCGACGCCGCTTTCCGATCGCCGGACTCGGCATCGCCGTCGAACCGGCCCTCGGCAACTAGCGCGCAGATGCTGTCATCTGGACCGAAGATCGCCGAGGTCCAGTAACTCAGTCCTCCGTCCTCGGTCTGCAACCGGGGACAAGGAGGCAATTCAGGTCGTCGCGCCGGTCAGAACTGCTTGACCTCGATGGTGCCTTCGACCTCCAGCAGTCCAACGGGCATCGGCCGCTCCTGTCATGATTCAGGAGGCAGCGAATCGTACGACAGGCCCATGACGGAGATGGGACAGACGCGACGCGCGGCGACAGCCCTCGGCTGACGCGAAACTGACAGCGACGGTCTTGCCGTGGACCGCCTGAAACAAATGCCTCTCGCGTGCCCGTGAGCGCGCGAGAGGCGATGATGAGGATTCTCCTGATCGAGCCAAAGGCGGCCGAAGATCAGTCCCTGTGCGGACAGACCATCGTCAGATGGAGCAGCGTTGGCTTGTCCGCGCCCTTCTTGTACTCCCACTCCAGCCGGATCTCGTGCCGGTGGGCATAGGCATCGCTCGGCTCGTGGACGATGATGTTGGTCTTCATCGGGATCGGCGGCTCGGAGTTGAAGCATTTCCGGACGCAGGCATCGAGCAGATCGCATCGCGTCAGCGGAATGACGCCCGGCTCATCCCTGGACAGGGGCACCGTGTTCGGCTGGGTGCTGAGATCGAGACGAGCCCGGCCCTTCTCCTTGTGCCAGTACTTGGCGCTTCCCTGCGGCCAGGTCGATGCGGGGTTCAGAATCAGGTGGTACTGGCCGTATTCCAGGGTCGGCAGATCGATGTCGTCCGATGCCTTGAGCTTCGCCACGCTCTTCTTCATGTTCGCCAGCGGGTAGTAATTGCTGTTCATCAAATCCCTGAACGGCTTGCCGCTGTATGTCCTTCCACCCATCGCCTTGTCCTTCGATATGATCTAAGCCAATCAGGGTAACGTGCAGCCCAGCAAAGCTCGTTGGCCAGATCGAAAGCCTTCGGCGCCCCTAGAACGCGCGGCCCCATTCTCGCGCATGCAAAAGCTATCACTCGCGAATGTGCTTCGTCCAGAGAGCCACTGTTTGGTGATGCAGCCATGCTTCTGTGCAAGTTCGATTGCCATGCATTTCCCGATAGGTAATCTTGCGTCAAACTCCTCGCGTGCGCCGGTCGGCCGGGAACGACGCCGTGACCTCTGAAGGCACAGGAATGCACTGCGTCGCGTGTCAATCGACGATCGATCCGGGCGATAGCTGGTGTCCCAAATGCGGGGCGGCCGCACGACGCGCCGATCCTGAAAGCGAGCGCCGCTTCGTTACGATTCTCCGCGCCGACGTGGTCGATTCCACCGGGCTTGTTGCCGAGCTGGAGCCGGAGGAGGCCGTCTCGCGCCTGGAGCCGGCCTTGGCAGCCATGAGGGCCGCGGTACGTCAGTTTGGAGGCATCGTCAGCAAGGAGTTGGGCGATGGACTCGCAGCGGTGTTCGGCGCTCCGATCGCGGACGACAACCATGCGCCATTGGCCTGCCACGCGGCGATCGAGCTGGTCCGGCGGGTCGGAAGCCTCGGCGATCCCGGGCTGCAGGTGCGGGTCGGCCTCCATTCGGGACATGTGGTTGCCTACATGGTCGCCAGCGAGTTTTCCAAGGTCTACGAGATCGGCGGTGCCGCCCAGCATCTCGCCGCGCGGCTGGAGTCGGCGGCCGAAGCCAATCAGATCTACGTGTCGGAAGCCTGCCAGAGGCTTGCGGATGGCCATGTCCGGTTTGAATTTCTGGGCTGCAGGGCGCTGCGCGGCTTCAGCCAGCCGCTGCCGGTCTATCGGGTCGTCGGCGCCAGCGATCTCTCGAGCTGGCGCGTACGACGGGCACGCAGCATTTCAAGGTTCTTCGACCGCACGACGGAGCGGGCCCTGCTGGGCCGCGCCGCGGAATGCGTCGGTGCCGGCCGGCAGACCGTGCTGTTGCTGGGTGACGCCGGCATCGGAAAGTCGCGTCTCGCGCATGAGTTTGCCCAGCAGCTCAAGGCGGATGGCTGGCGCTTGATCGACGCCGAGTGCAGTCCGAACCTCCAGGGCGCGCCATTCAGTACGCTCAAGCGCCTGCTGCTCTCGATCCTGGATGCCGCCGGCAAGGATCCGGACGGTCCGTCTGACCCGCGAAAGGATCGGCCGCTGATCCAGCAATGCGCCCTCGATGCCGTGCTTGATCTGCCGATATCGGAGCCGCAGTGGAACGAGTTGGAGCCTCATGCGCGGGGACGCGCGATTTCCGATGCGAGTTGCGCCATCGTCGAGAGTGTGGCGGGCCGCCGCCGCACCGTGCTTCTGGTCGAGGACCTGCATTGGATCGATCGGGCCAGCGATACCGTCATCGCTGCGATTGCTTCGCTGCAAGTGCCAGGTCTTCTCGTGCTCCTCACCTCCAGGCCTAACGGCATGCCGGTATGGATTGCGCGCTGCCGCGCCGAGGTCGTCGCGATGCGACCTCTCGACGACGATTCGGGGCTGGCCATGCTGGCTGACATGCTCGGCCCCTCCGCGGCGAACGCCGATCTGAAAAGCCGGATCATTTCCCACACGGCCAACGTCCCCCTGTTCATCGAGGAGGTCTGCCGCGGGCTGAGGGACAGCGGAACGCTTCGCGGCCAGTGGGGCGATCTCGCGCTGGTGCGTCCCATCGATGAGCTTGGTATCCCCACCAGCATCCAGGGCGTGATCGCGGCGCGCCTCGATCGCGTGTCGAGGCAGGAACGTTCCGTCTTGCAGATGGCGGCGGCGCTCGGGCCGCGATCGCGTGCCGCAATGCTGCGCAAGCTCGTAGAGTTGCCCGAGAACGTCCTCCAGGATTGCCTTGCGGCGCTCGATCGCGCCGAGCTGCTGGTCAGGATCGACAGCGAGTTGGACGACGCGCTCGAGTTTCGGCACGAGATGGTACGTCAGGTGACGTATGATTCGATGGTTGAAAAGGTGCGCGAAGGCATTCACGCGCGCATTCTCGAGACCCTGGAGGGCGACGGAGCTTACGCCGATGAACCCGATACGCTGTGCTATCATGCGGTGCGGGCCAAGGATTGGCGCAGGGCGTTCGGTCAGGGCAGAAGTGCAGGACGAAAATGTTTGAGCCGCTCGGCCTTTGCGGATGCGGCCAACTATTTCGAGATCGCAATGGACGCGCTCGACAAGACTCCGATGGCTCCCTTGCGGGAGGCCGACGCCATAGATCTTCGCATGGAAGCACGCGCGGCGTTCATCGCGTCCGGTCAGATTGCCGAGTGGCTCGACCTTGGAAAAGAGGCCGAGCGGCGGGCCGACGCGATCGATGATATCGGACGCAAGGTCGCCGCCATGACGGTCAGAGCCGGTGCGCAGAACTTCTATGGAGCGCCGGTCGAAGCGGTTGCGGTCAATGAAGAGGTCGTCCGTCTTGCGGAGGGCTGGGACAATCTGGGCTGGCTCAACCTCGCACGATATGGTCTCGGGCAAGCCTATTTCCTCGCTGGTTGCTACAGTGACGCCGGGCAGACATTGGCACTGGCTCACGCCCAGCTGGCCGGGCCGCAAGCCAGTGCCCCGATCGGGACGACTCCAAGATATCTGCTGCTGCTCTGCTGCATGATGAAGAGCTTCACCCATACCGTCATGGGCGAATTGGATATCGCGGAGCAGCTCCAGCAAGAGGCTGCGGCGATCGCAGCGGAGACCAATCGGCCCTACGACCGCGTCGCGGCCGCCTATAGCGGCGGCTGGCTGATGCTCGGCCGCAACGAGCCGGCGGCGGCCGCTGCCGTTCTCGAGGACGGCTACGTGCTGGCGCAGAAGCACGGCATCCGGCTGTTCGTGCCGGTGCTCGCCTGCCATCTCGGCATCGCCTATCTGGAGCAGGGGCTGTTCGACCGCGCGCGCGGCATGCTGACTGAGGCGCGCGAGGAGGCCAAGGCGGTCGGCTATACCTCCGCGGTGTTGCGCAGCTCGATCTATCTGGCGCTCGCCACCTATCGCCTCGGCGATGTCCAGGCCGCGCAGAACATGCTGCGCGAGGCGCGCAACACGGCGCGGCAGCAGGGGTTTGCCGGGCTCGAGGCCGAGGCCCTGTTCGGCGAAGCCGTGGTGACGCCGTCCACGAGCGAGGAGAGCAGGGCGGCCATTCTCGCCGCCCTGCACGGCACGATCGCAATCGCCTCCGAAAGCGGCGCGCTGCCGCTCCAGCGCAAGGCCGAGGCGATGCTGAACGGGATGCTGGCGCGGGACGACGAGCTGACCTGACCCACTCCGGGCCGGCCGATATCGGCCCGATGCGCCAAATAAATCCCGCAGGCGACGCAGAGGGTTGGCTACTGTGCATGGGGTTGTTTTCGCTGTTTTTGAAGGGTCCGCCATTGTGCAGCGCAGAGGACGGCGCGCCTACGCTGCCTGCTCCGATGACAAAGCCCCTTGCGCGCCCACTAAGGTCGGCTACCGTTGGCCCTGGCCGCACGGCCAGGTGACTTTTGATTCAGTTTTTTTAGCATTCCATTTTGCCGGCGCCGCAACGGCGCGACGCTCACCGAACGAGGCGGGGCCATGATCATACGGGACCAGTCGGCTCTGCTTGCTCCGGTCGAGCGCGATCTGCGGCTCGATCTCTTCCGCGGCATCGGACTGTGGATGATCTTTCTCGACCACATCCCGCACGACGTCGTGGCCTGGCTGACGCTGCGCAATTACGGCTTCAGCGACGCCGCCGAGTTCTTCGTCTTCATCTCCGGCTATCTGGTCGGCTGGATCTACGGGCCGATCGTCGCCGGCGGCTGGTTTCTCGCCGCGCTGAAGCGGCTGTGGCGGCGCGCGGCCGAGATGTACGTCGCCCACATCATGCTGTTCCTGCTGTTCACCGCGCAGATCGCGCGTACGGTCAGGAGGTTCGACAACCCGATGTATGCGGACGAGTTCAACGTTCACAACTTTCTCGACCATCCGGACATCCTGATCGGGCAAGCGCTCTCGCTGCGCTACAAGCCGGTCAATCTCGACGTGCTGCCGCTCTACATCACGCTGGTGTTCGCCTCGCCCTTCATCGTGTGGTGCCTGGTGCGCCGGCCGAACCTGACGCTCGCGGCGTCCGTCGTGCTCCACGCGCTGTCGCGCTGGTTCGACTGGAACCTGGCCTCCTATCCGCCCGGCACGACCTGGTACTTCAACCCGTTCTGCTGGCAACTGATGTTCGTGTTCGCGGCCTGGTGCGGCATCGGCCAGGTCGAGAAGGTCGCCAAATGGGTCTGGTCGAGGACAGTGATGGGGCTGGCCGCGGCGTGGATCGCCTTCGCCCTCCTGATCGTGATGACCTGGCACATCCACGCACTCGAGGCGATGGTCCCGAAATGGATGATCAAGGCGATCTACCCGATCGACAAGACCGACCTCGACATGCTGCGCTTCACGCATTTTCTGGCGCTGGCGATCTGGGTGACCTATTTCGTCCCGCGCCACTGGAAGGCGCTGCATTTGAAATGGCTGCGCCCGGTCATCCTCTGCGGCCAGCATTCGCTGCCGATCTTCTGCCTGGGCGTGTTCCTGTCGTTCTCGGCGCATTGGATCCTGACGCAATACACGAAGGGCGTCTGGGAGCAGCTCGTCGTGTCCTTTGTCGGCATCATGATTCAGATCGGCGCCGCGTGGCTGCTCGACCGCGCCCGCAAGGTGCCGGAGCTGTTTGTGAAGGTGACGGAGGTCGAGGAGCCTGACGAGGTCACGCCGAACAGCGCGACGGCGGCGACCGCCGCCATGGCGCCTGCCAGCCGTTGAAGAAACGCGTCGCCCGCATCGTGGAGAGTTTCATGTCCAAACGTTTGTTGACGATCGCTGGTCTGCTTCTGCTCCTCGCCGGCGGCGCGTCCGCCGAGCCGCCGTCGCCGGAGGCGATGACCGCGGCGCGCAAGCTCGTGGTCACGCTGAGGATCGCGGACCAGTATCGCAACGCGCTTCCGCAACTGCTGCTCAAGCTCAGGCCCGTGGTCGCGCAGGACCGGCCGGAGATCGAGCGCGACTATGACTCGATGACAGCTCCCGGCGCCCAGATTTACGCCCCGTACGTCGCCGCGATGATCGATCAGATCGCCGCCGCTTATGCCGCAACCTTCACCACGGACGAGTTGCGCCAGATCGAGGCGTTCTATGCCCTGCCTGCCGGGCAGAAATATCTGGAGAAGGCGGATGCGCTGGCGCTGGCCAGCGCGCAGATCGGCCAGGACGTCAGCCAGAAGGCCACCGACGAACTGAAGCAGCGCCTCATCGAGGCGCTACGCCAGAAGGGGCGAAAGCCCTGAACAGCCGTTTTAGTGGATGGCGGCGTACATGATCCTCTCCTCCGTCGCGTCCAGCGCGGAGAATTCCTCCACGACCTTGCCCTGGCGCGAGACCAGGATGCGGTCGGAGAGCGCCATGATCTCCGGCAAATAGGACGAGATGACGACGACCGCCTTGCCATCGTCGGCGAGCTGGTTGATCAGCTCGTGGATCTCGACGATGGCGCCGACGTCGACGCCGCGGGTGGGCTCGTCGAAGATGATCAGGTCCGGCTCCTGCACCAGCGATTTGGCGATCACGACCTTCTGCTGATTGCCGCCGGAGAGCTCGACCACCTTGCCGTGGTCGCCGATGGCGCGAACCCTGAGCTTCTCGATCCAGGTCTTGCCCACCGTCTCGGCTTCCCGCCGCGACAGCATCATGCGTCCCCCGGGAAACTTCGACAGCAGGCCGAGATAGATGTTGCGCGCGATCGAGGACGTCTCGAAGAAGCCCTCGACCTTGCGATCTTCGGTGACATAGGCGATGCCGGCCTTGACCGCCGGCGCCGGCACCCGATAGCGCACCGGCTTGTCGTGCAGCAGGATTTCGCCGCCGTGAAAGAAGTCGCGCTTGAGCACGCCTGCGACGATCTTGAACGTCTCGGTGCGGCCCGCGCCGACGAGACCGAACACGCCGGTGATCTGCCCTGCGAAGACCGACAGCGAATTGTTCTTCACCATCGGCGCCATCTTCAAATTCTGCACCGTGAGCACGCGGGCGCCGGCCGGCCGCACGGTGCTCTTCCGCGCGCCGTAGAGTGTATTGGAGAGGTCGCGCCCGACCATGGCCTGCACGATGGCGGCACGGTCGAATTTGGCGGCATCATCGGTCACGACATGCTTGCCGTCGCGCAGGACGGTGATGCGGTCGGCCAGCAACAGGGCCTCTTCGAGGGCGTGCGAGATGAAGACGATCGAGACGCCGCGCTTCTTGAGATCGCGGACGAGGTCGAAGAAGTATTTCTTTTCCTCCGGCGTCAGCGACGCGGTCGGCTCGTCGAAGATGATGACCTTGGCGCGATGCAGGACCGCGCGCGCGATCTCGACCATCTGCTTCTTGGCGGCACCGAGGCCGCCGACGGTCGCAGTCGGCGTGACGTCGAAATTGAGCGATTGCAAAAACTGCTGCGCGGCGATGTAGATGCCGCGCAGGCGGTTGTAGAACCTCTCCTGCCCGAGAAACAGATTCTGCGCCACCGTCATGGTCGGCACCAGGCTGTTCTCCTGGAACACCATGGCGATGCCGAGATTGCGCGCCTCCAGCGGCGTCCGCGGCGCGACGTCCGCGCCATCGACCGTCATGGTGCCCGAGGTCAGCGTCACCACGCCCGCCATCACCTTGGTCAGGGTCGACTTGCCGGCGCCGTTCTCGCCGACCAGCGCGTGGATCTCGCCGCGGCGGAGGTCGAAATCCACCCCGTCGATGGCGGGCACACCGGCGTAGAGTTTCGTGGCCTTGCGCAGCGAGAGTGCGATGTCGCTCATGAGCAAAACTCCTCGGCAAGGCCGGACAGGGACAGTCGCAGCACGCGGCCCGGTCCCTTGGCGATCAGGACGAGATCGCCGCCCAGTTCGACCGCCGCAACGATGCCGTGGTTGACGCCGTCGACCCGGCTGTGCAGCGAATAGAGCGGCTGGCCATCCGCGTTGAGGCGGATGACGAGGCCATAGGACCGCGGCGGCGCCCACGGCTTGATGACACCCATGGTCTTGATGTGCGCGCCCTGCATCGGTTCCTTGAACGAGAGGCCCGAGCGCAGTCGAGGCGCGACCCAGTAGGCCGGATCGATCTCGGCCATCATGCGGCGGCGGTAACCCGGCTCGCGCAGCACGAACTCGATGAGCTGGGTGCGCGCGGTAAAGGCAGTGAGCCAGTAGCCGCCGCCCGCGGCTTTTGTCAGTCGCGACGGATAGACCGGCAGGTGAGCAAGCACGACCTTTGGCGATGCGCCCGGCGTCACCAGAACCAGGCGATGGCGCCAGCTCTCGCTGACCAGCGCGCCGTTGCCATGCGCACACGCGCCGAAGGCGTGGCCGAGCCCCTGCGCGAGAGGCGTCACGACCTTGCTGCCGGGATCCAGCCTGAACACGCGGCCGCTCAGGTTGAGCTCCATCAGGTCGCGCGCCCAGTCGTCGACGCCGCATGTCGCTGAGCCGTCCGTCGCAATCAGCGTGTTGTCGCCCGCCAGCGCGAGCGCGTTGATGGCGTTGAACGCCGTATCGGCGAACGTCACGCCTGGCTGCTCGGCCGACGCGTTTGCGTAGAGATGTACCTCGCGTCCGCCGAGGGCGACGGCGAGGCCGCCGCCGGGAAGGGCACACAGGGCCGAGATCGGCTGCTCGAAGCTCCGGACTTCCGATGCCTGGCCGCCAGTCAGGGACATCAGCCGCTGACCGTCCGCGATGTAGAGGTTGCTTCCATCCGTCGCGAGGTCCTCGGGCGCCTCGCAGGTCAGCAAGGTCTCGGCCGATTCCAGCTTCTGGTTGGGCTTCAGCGCGCCGTCGAAGGACGGCACGGTGATGGTGGCGTCGCCGCGTCCAAGAAAGCGGTTTGCGAACTCCCTGACGGCTGCGATCACGACTGCTTCCCCCACCGCTTGTCGTACTGGACGAAGTTCGGATCGGCATTGTCGAGCTTGTAGCGGCCGATCCGGTTGTTGAGGATGCCGCCGAGATAGAGATAGCCGCGATGCTCGCGCATCGAGGTGATCATCGGATGGTTCTCGCCGCGCAGGTCCCAGAAAGATTCGACGATTTTGCCCTGCTCGTTGAACTTGACCACACAGCCCGTGTTGATGTTGGGAAACAACCATTCGTCGACCGGCACGCGCTTGCCCATGCGGCGGCGGAAGCCGGGCATCTTCCAGGCGAGGTCGAGAGAGGGGCTGCGCATGCCGACCAGTGCCAGCCAGTAATTGCCGTCGGAGGCAAGGTTGATGTTGTCGGGGTAGCCCGGCAGATTGTCCATGACGACCTCGACCTTGCCCTTCTTCGGTCCGGCGAACCAATAGCGCTTGATCGAGCAGCCGAAGGTTTCGGCGAACAGGATCGATTGGCCGTCGCTGGCGACGCAGATGCCGTTGGGGAATTTGAGACCGCGCAACTCGGTGCGGGTCACGCCGGTCTTGGTGTCGTAGGAGATGATGCGGCCGTTGCCGCGCGCCTCGAGGCCGTCGATCGGCCACTCGTCCATCTCGTAACGCACGGTCGCCTCGGAGAAGAAGATCAGACCGTCGTCGGTGATGTCGAGGTCGTCGGCGAGCCGCAGGCGGCTGTCGTCGTTGACCGAGCGCATGCTGCGGTTGGTCTCGTCGGTGGCCTTTTCCACCGTGCCGTCAGGCGTGATGCGATAGAGTCCCATGCCGCCGATGCAGACATAGAGATTGTCCTCGCGGTCGAAGGCCATGCCGAGCGGCTGGCCGCCGATATGGGCGAACACCTCCATCTTCTGATAGTCGGGTGCGAGGAAGCGCATGATGTCGCCGTGACGGGATCCCGCATAGAGGTTGTCGTGGCGATCGAGGATGACGTCCTCCGGCGCCTCGATCCGGCCGAGGCCGATCGACTCGACGTTACGCAGCTTGTCGTTCTGCTCGAACGGGCCGCCTTGCCCGATTTCGGTCGGCGGTGGCGGCGGCAGCGCGTGATAGGTTGGCGCGACATAGACCTTGCTGATGATACGGGTGCGGTTCTTCTGCCAGCGGATATCGACCATGGCCGCGACGAGCAGGATGCCGGCGAGCGCCATCCGGTTGACGCCGCCGCGCGCATTCATGGTCGTCAGGCCGTTGGTGATCAGCAGCACGATCAGAACGCCGACTGCCGATTTTGCGACCGAGCCCTTGCCGCCGCCGAGCGTGATTCCGCCCAGTACCGTAGCCGTCAGCACGATCACCTCGAGCCCGACGCCGATGTCGCCGCCGACGGTGCCGAGCCGGGATGCGAAGAACAGCGCACCGATGCTGGTCAGCACGCCGCTTGCGACATAGCAGAGTGCAATCGTGCGGCGGACGGGAATGCCTGAATTGTACGCCGAACGGCGCGATCCGCCAATCGCCGTGATGTGCCAGCCCGGCCGGAGCCGGGTCATGAAGATATGGCCGACGATGGCGACGACGATATAGACCAGCGCCACGGTCGGAATGCCGAAGACGCTGCCACCGCCGATGAAATCCCAGGATGGGATATCTGGGAAGGCCGATGCGATCGCGTTGGAGTAGCGCTGGATCAGGAGATCGTAGGCCGAGCGGTAGATGATCAGCGTGATCAGCGTGGTGATGAAGGCGCGCAGCCGCAGATATCCGATCAGCACGCCGTTGACGGCGCCGAGCAGCGCACCGCAGAGCAGTGTGGCCGCCACCACCGCCGGGACCGGCCAGTCCAGCACGTCGAGCAGATAAAGCGCGCAGAAATCCGTCAGCGCGAAGATCGATCCGACGGACAGATCGATGCCGCCGACGATGACGACCAGCGCGAGCCCGAGCGCGATGAAGCCGATCTCTCCGGCCTGACGCGCGGTGTCGGCGAGGCTCGCCGGCGACAGGAAATTGTCGATGGATCGGCTGAGCGCGAGGCCGACGATCAGGAGCAGGATGACCGGGATGGCCGTCTCGGTCCATCGCTTGGACAGGATTTCACCGAGCAGATGATCGGGCCAGTAGCGGTAACGCAGGCTTGTCAGGGTGTCGCGCATCGGCATTCCAGAACCTTGCAAGTTTAGGGGCCGCGTCCCGGACGAGCGATCGTCCGGGACGCCTGGGTCTTGCGTCGCGACAGCTATTTCTTGAGGTCGCTGAGGTTCCAGCAGGCGGTCTGGCTGTCGGCGTTCTCCTTGGTGATCGGAATCAGCGTCGTGTATTCCGAGCCCTTGATCGAGCCGGGCTTGACGCCAGACGACAGCAGCCATTTGATCGTGCCCGCCATCTGCGCGGCCTGCGTCGGCACGTCGTAGCTCATGTTGAGATCGAACGCGCCTGATTTCACCAGCTCGCACGCGCCCTTGCGCTCGCCGCCGCCCGACGTCGCCACGAACACCTTGCCGGTGAGGCCGGCTTCCTTGACGGCCGCTGCGGTGCCGATGTCCATGCCGTCCCAGAAGCCGACGATGCCGCAGAGATCGGGATTCTGCTTCAGCACCGTCTGCGTGATCGCCTTGGCCTTGGCGGCGTCCCAATCGGCGGCCTGGCTCGACACCACCTTGATTTCAGGATGCTTGGCGAGCACGTTCTCGACGCCCTTGAGCGTATAGGCGCTCGCGGCCGCCGACAGCGCCCCCTGGATGATCGCGATCTTGTTCGACTTGCCCTCGCAGGCCTTGACCACGGCTTCGGTCTGGCGTTCGCCGATCTCGACCCAGTTGGCGCCAACGAAGGCGGAGCTGCGATAGGCCGAGCCCATGTTGATCTGGATGACGTAGATGCCCTCGTTCTCCGCGCGCTGCAGCAGCTTCGCATAGGTCTGCACGTCGGGATTATGGACCACCATCACCGCCGGCTTCTCCGAGATCAGCGACGTGACGGCTTGTGCGCCGGCATTGGTGTTCCAGTTGGCATCGCGGATCACGAACTTGACGCCGAACGGCTCGAGCTCCTTCTTCAATCCGGCATACCAGCCCTCGGTGAGGTCGAAGTTCATGGCGACCGGAACATAGGCGACAGTCTTGCCGGCCAGTGCCTCCTTGAACGGCTTCTGGAACGGCTCGTCCAAGCCCTGCTGGGCGAGGGCCGGTGCAGTCATGGCCGCAAGGCCCAGTGCGGCAAGGATGGCCTTGGTCGGGCTTCCGAAATGCTTCATTGCTTCCTCCTTGGTTGTGGTTGTCGTTGTTGTCGTTGGTTCAGATGTCGCCCTGTTGTGCGGTTTCTTCGTTGCGTGGATTCAGGAAGGAATCCGTGATGACGGCGAGCAGCAGGACCACGCCCTTGATCAGGTTCTGGCCGGCATAGGAGATGTCCATGATGGTCATGCCGTTGAGCATCGTGCCGATCACGAGCGTGCCGATGACGACGTTCAGCACGCCGCCGCGTCCGCCGGATAGCCCGATGCCGCCGAGCACCACGACCAGGATGACATCGTAGATCAGTGTCGAGTTGAAGACGCGGGTCGGCATCGAATTGACGGAAGCCGCCATCACGAGGCCGGCAAAGCAGCCAATCAGGGCGGTGATCACATATTGCAGGACGATGATCGGGCGGGCCGGGATGCCGGTCACGCGTGCGGCGTAGGGGTTGTCGCCGATCGCGTAGATATAGGCACCCCAGCGCGTCTTGCGCAGCAGGAACGCGACCACGATGCAGGCGATCGCGAACATCCAGATCGACGTCGGAATGCCGAGAACGGTGCCCTGTCCGAGCCGCTCGAAGCCGTCCATACCGGGACTCCACTGCACGACGTCGAGCTGGAACAGCGCAGCCTGCCCGAGACCGGCGAGGAGCAGGCCGGTTGCGAGCGTCGCAAACAGCGAGGGGACTTCGGCGTATGCGATCAGCCAGCCATTGACGAGACCGAAGGCGATCGTGAGCAGTACGGCGGTCAGCAGCGAAGCCGGCAGCGAGTGACCGTTCTGCACCATCTGCAAGACCAGCCCCGGCGGCACCGCCAGCGCTGCGATCAACGAGATGTCGATGCCGCGCCCGATCACGACGATCGCCATGGCAAGGCCGAGGATGCCCAGCACCGCGACGTTCTGGAGCAGCGTCAGCATGTTGTCTGCGGTCAGAAAGCCGCGCAGGAAGATCGAAAACACCAGAAACAGCAGCGCGAAGACGGCGAAGACGATCTCTTGCTGATTGAACCGGAAACGCTTCATCGTTTGGCCCTTCCTGGGACTATGGGTGCGCCATCTGCTTTGGCCTCGCACGTGCCCTGGCGGACGTGCGTCCGTTCGTGCGGTTGCCATTCGACAAGGCGGCGCTCAGGAGGTTGCCGACTCCATCGATGTAGCCGTCGATCGACGTGCCGCGCTTGCGATACTTGGCGCGTTTGACGTACCAGTCCTGGAGCAGCGGCTTGATCAATGACGCCGTGAGCTTGACATGGTCGATCGTGAAGGCGCCGCTGGCGACGCCCTGCCTGAGGACGTCGGCGATGATCTTCTCCGTCATGGCTTCCATGTCGATCGCACGCTGGCGTTCCGCTGGCGGAAAGGACTTCGCCTCCATGAAAGCGAAGACGAACCAGGGCTGCATCGCCTCGCTCATGCGGATGTGGGTCGCGATGATCCAGTCGAGGTGCTTGTGGGCGTCGTCCCTGACGTCGTCGGGGGGCGCTGTCAGCACCTCGGTCGTCGTTGCCGCGACTTCGTCGAGGATCATCGACAGGAGCCTGGGCTTGCTGTCGATATACGTATAGAGGCCGCCCATGCTCAGCCCGGAGGCTTCCGCGAGCTGGCGCAGCGTCGTGGCGTGAAAGCCCTGCTTGTTGGAGAGCGTGAGGGTTGCACCGATGATGCGCGCGAGATTTGCGACGGCGAGACGTGGCTTCTGGACGCGGATGGAGTCGCGATGACGCTCCAGAATGCGCGTGCACAGCGCTTCCGTCGAGAACGCGTTCGTCCAAGGTCGTCGGCGCGCGAGATTCACGCTGCCTCCCTAAATTTCTTCCCGGATCTTGTGGCGATGTTGTTGATCCAGGCGTGGGCTTTACACCCTTGTCGTCATTCCTAGCGCAGAGAGCAGCCATCGGGAAAGGGGGCGGACCAGAATTTTCTGAGAGAGCGCTCGCTCGTTTTTCCGTGCGATGCAATGTCGTGGACCCGCCCTGTCACGGAAGGCAGGTCCACAATGTGTGCAAAGCGTTACTTCACCAGTGGGCAGCCGCCGTCCTTCAGCGGCCGGACAGCCTGGTCGGCGGGGACTTCGGCGAGCAGCTTTTAATAATCCCGCGGACCCTTGGATTCCTCGGGCTTCTTGACCTGAAACAGGTACATGCTGTGCACCATCCGGCCATCATCGCGGAGTGTGCCGTTGTCGGTGAAGGCGTCCTTCACCGGCAGCTCGCGCGTCTTCGCCATCACCGTCTTGGTATCCTTGGTGCCGGTGGCCTGCACGGCTTTCAGATAGTGCAGCGCCGCGCTGTAGGTTGCGGCCTGGTTCATCGTAGGCATGCGCTTGACGCGCTCCAGAAAGCGCTTGCCGAAGCCGCGCGTCTTGTCGTTGAGGTCCCAGTAATAGGCCTCGGTGATGATCAGCCCCTGCGCGAGCTTCAGCCCGAGGCTGTGCACGTCGGAGATGAACATCACGATGGCCGCGAGGTTCTGGCCGCCGGCGACGATGCCGAACTCGCCGGCTTGCTTGATCGCATTGATGGTATCGCCGCCGTTGGCGAGCCCGATGATCTTGGCTCTGGAGGCCTGGGCCTGCAGCAGGAAGGAGGAAGGAGGAAGGAGGAAGGAGGAAGGAGGAAGGAGGAGAAGTCCGCGGTATTGAGCGGATGCTTGACGCTGCCGAGCACCTTGCCGCCCGCGGCCTTCACGACATCGCTGGTGTCGCGCTCGAGCGAATGGCCGAACACGTAGTCGGCGGTAGCCCGGCCGCAAAGGCGGCGCGCGCGATCCGATACATGACATTTCCCCCAATATTTATAGTTGGCGCGCCAGCCTAAAGTTGCCGCGGCGAGGATGCAATTCTTGCGTCATGACGCCAGCGCGCAGGAATTTGACGCAGCCGACAGCGCCGACTACGCTTCGCGCAACTCGAAAAGCGATGGAAGAGCCTGGCGGACGTTAGGGCTCGGAACGTCGCGTAAATTGCAGATCTTGAGGGGAATGGAAATGTCGAACGACACCGCAGCCACCATATCCAAAGCGCGCGAGCATTCCATCGGCGATCTCTTGCGTCGATCGGCGGGCCGCGAGCCGAACAAGCTCGCGGTGAGCTGCGGCAATATCAGCTGGACCTTTGCGGAGATGGACGCGATCTGCAACCGGCTGGGCCGCGGCCTGCTCGCTCTCGGCGTCAAGAAGGGCGACCGCATGGCCGTGCTCTCGCGCAATTCGCACGCTTTCGCCGCGTTGCGCTTCGCGCTGGCGCGGATCGGCGCGGTGCTGGTGCCGATCAACTTCATGCTCAATCCGGACGAGATCAATTTCATCCTGAAAAGCTCCGGAGCCAAGCTGCTCGCGACGGGGCCGGATTTCGTCGAGCCCGCACGCGCCGCAAGCGCGAGGGATTGCGCGGTCGAGAAGATCATCTGGCTGCCGGGCGAGGATCCCGCCACGGCGCCGTCGGGCCTGACCACTTTCGATGATCTTCTTGCCGCCGACGGCTCGTTCCTGGAAGCGTCCGTCGACAGCCGCGACCTCGCGCAGATCGTCTACACCAGCGGCACGGAGTCGCTGCCCAAGGGCGCGATGCTGACCCATGAAGCCGTGATGTGGCAGTACGTCAGCTGCATCATCGACGGCGGCATGAGCGTGGACGACAAGTTTCTGCACGCGCTGCCGCTCTATCATTGCGCGCAGCTCGACGTCTTTCTGGGGCCGCAGATCTATCTCGGCGCCTCCGGCGTCATCACGGGCAAGCCGACCGCCGACAACATTTTGGCGCTGATCCAGGCCCACAAGATCACCTCCTTCTTCGCGCCGCCGACGATCTGGATCGCGATGCTGCGCTCGCCGAATTTCGACAAGACCGATCTGTCGACGCTTCAGAAGGGCTATTACGGCGCCTCGATCATGCCGGTGGAGGTGCTGCTCGAACTGCAGCGCCGGCTGCCCGACGTCAAATTCTGGAACTTCTACGGCCAGACCGAGATCGCGCCGCTCGCGACCGTGCTGCGGCCGGAGGATCAGCTGCGCAAGGCCGGCTCGGCCGGCAAGCCCGTGCTCAATGTCGAGACGCGCGTGGTCAACACGGCGATGGAGGACGTGAAGGTGGGCGAGGTCGGCGAGATCGTGCACCGCTCGCCGCATCTGCTGTCCGGCTATTATAACGATCCCGTGAAGACCGCGGCCGCGTTCACCGGGGGCTGGTTTCATTCCGGCGACCTCGCCACGGTCGATGACGAGGGCCACATCACCGTGGTCGACCGCGTCAAGGACATGATCAAGACCGGCGGCGAGAATGTCGCGAGCCGCGAGGTCGAGGAGATGGTCTATCGCATTCCCGCCGTGTCGGAGGTCGCCGTCGTCGGTCTGCCCGATCCGCGCTGGATCGAGGCGGTGACCGCGATCGTCGTGGTCAAGAGCGGCGAGAGGCTCGACGAAGAGTCCGTCATCAGGCACTGCGCCGGCCAGATGGCGCATTTCAAGGTGCCCAAGCGGGTCATCTTCGTCGACGCGCTGCCCAAGAACCCGAGCGGCAAGCTGCTCAAGCGCGAGCTGCGCCAGCGGTTCGTCGGCGGCGAGACGCTCGACAAGGCGGTCCAGAAGAGCTTCGGCACCTGAGACGGAGCATTTGCCATGAAAGCCTGGCAGGTCGCGCGCGACTGGTCGATCGAGGGGATGGAGTTGGCCGATCTGCCCGAGCCCGCGCCCGGCCCCGGCCAGGTCGCGGTGCGGATGAAGGCGGCATCACTGAACTATCGCGATCTGCTCACGGTGCAGGGCAAGGGTGGAGTCACCAGATTGCCGCTGATCCCGTTCTCGGATGGTGCCGGCGAGGTGATCGCGGTCGGCGAGGGCGTTGCTCGCGTCGTGGTCGGTGATCGCGTCTGTCCGATGTTCTTCCAGTCCTGGATCGACGGGAAGGTCTCGGCGACCAGTCGCCGCTACGCGCTCGGCGGCACGCGGCCGGGTGTGTTGCAGGCGGTCATGCTGCTCGACGCCGAAGGGGTCAGCCGCATCCCTTCGCATCTTTCGTTCCAGGAGGCTGCGACGCTGCCTTGCGCGGGGCTTACGGCATGGCGCGCGCTGTTCGAGGAAGCCAATGTGAAGCCCGGCGACATCGTGCTGGTGCAGGGCACCGGCGGTGTATCGATCTTCGCGCTGCAATTCGCAAAGCTCGCCGGCGCAAGTGTGATCGTGACCTCGTCGAGCGACGAGAAGCTCGAACGCGCCCGCGCGCTCGGGGCTGACCACACCATCAACTACCGCTCGGTTCCGGAATGGGGCAAGGCGGCCTCGGACTGGACCGGCGGCGGCGTCGACCACGTTGTCGAGGTCGGCGGCAAGGACACCTTTGCGCAGTCGCTCGAGTCTGTCAGGGTCGGCGGGACCATTCTCGTGATCGGCGTGCTCTCCGGGTTCTCGCAGCAGATCGCGATCCCGAGCCTGTTCTCCAAGAATTTGCACGTCATCGGCCTCTCCGTCGGAAGCCGCCGCATGTTCGAGGGCATGACCGCCGCGATCGGGCGCAACGGGATGAAGCCAGTGATCGACCGCGTGTTCGGCTTCGATGCCGTGCCCGACGCACTGCGGCTGATGCAGCGGGGCGGACACTTCGGCAAGATCGTGGTGGAGTTCTCCTAGGAGCACGCAATGACGGTCTAATACTTCTTCACGTGCGTCCCGAACGCCAGCCACAGCGCCATCGACGCCAGCCCAAATCCGCCGAGCAGCAGGAAGGTCGGTCCGTATCCGATCCATTGCGCGATCCAGCCGCCGAGCGCGGACTAAGGCTCGCGCCGACGCCTTGCACAGTAACCACTGCGCCCTGGCCGAGATTGATGCGGCCGGTGCCATTGGGGGAGCGCGCGACCATGCCGGGGACGGCTACCGTCTGCAGGCCGGTGCCGATGCCGTCGAGCACCTGCATCGGCTCGACGCCCCACCATCCCGTGACGAAGAAGGCGAGCACGCCACAGCCGCTTGTTGCGGCTGGAATCGATGAAGCCGCCGATCGGCGTCGTGACCAGCATGCCCGCGACATTGCCGATCGTCATGGCGGTGCCGATCAATCCGCTCGCCCAGCCGCGCTCCTGAAGGAACACGCCGACGAACGGTCCGATGCCCGACTGCATGTCGGCCATGAAGAAGTTGACTGCGTACAGGGGCCAGAGACTGGGTGATGAAGGGCGCGATGTCATCGAGACGTTGAAAATGCTCCTGTCGATCAAATGGGTCTCGCGCCACGCGCAGACTGCCAGCCCATTGTGCCGGCGCTGATCGGAATCTAACCTGCCCTCATCGCGTTGGTTCCGACCGTATTTGCAACAGCTGGATGACGACCATGCCTCTGTGGACCTGCGAAACCTGCGGCGCGCAATTCCCGGACAGCGGAAATCCGCCCGCGTCCTGTCCGATCTGCGAGGACGAACGGCAGTTCGTCGGCTGGAACGGCCAGACCTTCATCACGCGCGAGACGCTCTCGGAACGTCACCGCGTGCTCTGGCGCGAGGATCTCGGCCTGTCCGGCATCGCGCTCGAGCCCAGCTTCGCCATCGGCCAGCGGGCGCTGCTGGTGCCGCTGGGAGGCGGCTGCGTCATGTGGGACTGCGTGCCGCTGGCGACACCGGAGGCGATCGCGCAGGTCCGCTCGCTCGGCGGGCTGAAAGCGATCGCGATCTCGCATCCACATTATTATGGTGCGCTCGCCGACTGGAGCGATGCCTTCGGCGGCGTGCCGGTCTACCTGCATGCGGACGACCGCGAATGGGTGACGCGTCCGCATTCATCGATCGTGCACTGGACCGGCGATCAGCATCGGATCTCGGACGATGTGCAGTTGCTGCGCACCGGCGGGCACTTTCCCGGCGCGACCATGCTGCATTGGTCGCGCGGCGCGGATGGCAGGGGCGCGCTGCTCACCGGCGATATCGCGCAGGTGACGATGGACCGCCGCTTCGTCAGCTTCATGTACTCCTATCCGAACTACATGCCGCTGAACGCCGCCGCCGTGCGACGGATTGCGGCTGCCGTCGAGCCGCTGGTCTTCGATCGCATCTATGGTGCCTGGTGGGGCCGCAACGTCGCGGCCGGCGCCAAGGCGGCATTCGCGGCGTCTGTCGCACGCTATCTGGCTGCCATCGCCTGAGCCGGTGCGATCGAATTCTTCTTGCCGGCCGTTAATAAATGGACTAAAAGTACAGTTATTAAGCGTGACGCAACGACGCGTCCGCGAGATCGGCACGATCGATGCATCGTCGGTTCGGCGGCGCGCTGTGCGGCCGCGTGGGAGTTGAACGCATGACGGCGGAGCGCGACTACGAGATTTTCGAGGCCGGAGACGTCACGCTCCAGTCCGGCGTCGTCTTTCCCGCGCTGAGCCTCGCCTACAAGAGCTACGGCACGTTGAACCCGAACAAGGACAACGTCATCCTCTATCCGACCTCGTTCAGCGCGCAGCACATCGATACCGAGTGGCTGATCGGGCCCGCCGGCGTGCTCGACCCCACCCGCTACTTCATCATCATCCCGAACCTGTTCGGCAATGGCCTGTCGTCCTCGCCGTCGAATACCGCCGAACCGTTTCCGCAAGTCACCTGTCACGACGCCATCGCGGTTCAGCACATGCTGCTCACCGAGCGGTTCGGTATCTCGAAGCTCGCCCTCGTTTATGGCTGGTCGATGGGAGCAATGCAGGCGTATCACTGGGCGGCGCTGCATCCCGACATGGTCGAGCGTGCCGCGGTCGTCTGCGGCAGCGCGCGGTGCGCGCCCTATAATTACGTCTTCCTCGAAAGCGTGAAGGGCGCGCTGACCGGCGATCCGGCCTTCCGCGACGGCCGCTTCGTCGAGAAGCCCGTCGCAGGCTATCGCGCCATGGGACGCGTTTACGCAGGTTGGGCGATGTCGCACGGCTTTTACCGCGACGAGGTCTGGCGCGAGGCAGGCTTCACCTCGCTGGAGGACTATCTCGTCCGTGCCTGGGACGCGGCGTTCGCGCGGCGTGACGCCAATGATCTGCTGGCGCAGATCGGCATCTGGCAGAACGGCGATATCAGCCGCTGCACGGCATTCGGCGGCGATTTCGATCGGGCGCTGGCCGCGATCAAGGCGCACATGCTGCTGATGCCGGGCGCGACCGATCGCTATTTCGACGTCCGCGACAACGAGGACGAACTCGGACGTCTCGTCAACGCCAGGTCGGCTGTGCTCCATCCCATTCCGTCACTGCACGGCCACCGGGCCGGCAACCCTGTCAACATTCCGCGCGATCAGGCCTTCATCAAGGCCGAGGTCGCGGAGCTTCTCGGCAAATAGGCGGGCATCGATCATGACCGACGCAACCGTTTCAGAGTCCGGCCATCGCCTGAAGCCGCTGAGCCCGGCAATGCTGCGCGAATTGTCGGTACGCTCCGATCTCAGGGGCGCCGCGCAGAGCCTTGGCCATTACGGCGTGATCCTGCTGGTCGGCGGGCTGATCTGGATGGTCGCCTCACGTCATGGCGTCCTGTGGGCGTTGCCGCTGATGGCTGTGCAGGGCTATGTCGTCGCCTTCCTGTTCATGGCGGTGCACGAGACGGCGCACAAGACGGCGTTCAGGAGCCGCGGCCTCAATCTCGCGGTCGGCTATCTCTCGGCCTTCATCATCGGATTGCCCTACGAATATTACTGCCTGTTTCACTGGGACCATCACCGCTACACCCAGGATCCGGAGAAGGACCCGGAGCTCATCGTCGGCGTCAGGCCGACATCCGACGCGCAACTCGCGATTGCCTATAGCGGCCTGCTCCAGGTTGCCGGCCGCCTCCGGCTGATGCTCGGCCATGCCGTCAGCGGCAAGGTCGTCGTGCCCTGGATTCCCGAGAACCGGCGCGCCATCATCGTGACCGAGGCGCGGGTCTATGTCGCGCTCTATGCGCTGCTGCTCGTGTTGTCGCTGTGGTTCGCCTCAGCGCTGCTGCTCTGGGTCTGGATCGTGCCGCTGATCATCGGGCAGTTCTTCCTGCGGCCCTATCTGTACGCCGAGCACACCGGCTGCGAGCGGACCCGCAGCGCTTTCCAGAACACCCGTACCACCTATACCGCCGCGATCGTCAAATGGTTGGCGTGGAACATGCCCTACCATGTCGAGCATCACGCCTATCCCTCGATCCCGTTTCACGCGCTGCCGAAGCTGAACGGGATCGTCGACGGCGAGATCGTCCATCGCGGCCGCGGCTACCTCAGAACGACGCGCGAAACCTGGGCCTGGTTTCGCAGGCAGCGGCAGGCTAGCTAGCAGCGCGGCCTCTCGCCAACGCCTTTTGCCGGCTTCCGATAGGAAGCTTTACCGCGGGTTCATCGCGCCCGCAGTTCGGGCGGGTCATTCCGATACCGTCTGGTCGATGGCTCCAGAATATTCAATATAATCAGCCGTTTGTAAGCCACAGAATCGTGGCTAATGAATTCTTCCAGATCGGGAAAGTTTTAGGAGTCTTGTATTCACGAGCCCGCGAAGCCCGTCGTTCTAATGTCGAAAGCATCAACGCAGCCGATGTCTGGAGTGATGGGTCATGAGCGCAACGAGAAGCCGCCTTCTGGTGGTTGACGACGATCTGGTGCAACGGGTTCTGATCGGCAAGATCGGGGCGAAACTCGGCTACGAGACCGTCGTCGCTTCCTCTTACGAGGCCGCAACCGAGCTTCTGGCGCGCGAAGCCTTCGAAATCATGGTCCTCGACCTGTCGCTCGGCGAACGCGACGGAGTGGAGCTGCTGCGTTTCGTGGCCGAGAAGAATTTCCGCGCGATGTCGATCGTCATCATCAGTGGCTGCGATGACCGCATCATGAAGGCGGCACGGCGGGTTACGAGCGCGTTGAAGCTGACGCTTGGCGGATGCCTGACCAAGCCGCTAGATCTAAGCCGCCTGCGCAGCGCGCTCGAACGGCCGCGGCGGTCGCCGCTGGCCGCGACGTCGGCCTCGCCGTCGCTCCTGGTCACACCGGAGAGAATTGCGCGAGGCCTCGCCGACCACGAGTTCTTCGTCGAATTCCAGCCGAAGATCGCGCTCCAGACCGGACGGGTCATAGGCGCCGAGGCGCTCGCGCGCTGGCGCACGGACGAGTTTGGCATCGTCTCGCCACTGGTCTTCATTCCAATCGCCGAGGGCGCCGGCCTCATGCGCGGGCTGACCGACTGCATCCTGTCCTCGGCGATGTCGCAGGGCCGTAAGCTGATCGAGCTCAATCCCGGTCTTACCATCGCCGTCAACATCTCGGGCTCGCTCATGTCGGATCTGACATTGCCTGACCGGATCGAGGGGACTCTGCGCCGCGAAAACGTCCCTCCGGCGTCGCTGATCGTGGAGATCACCGAGACCACGGCGATGGCCGACGTCGATCGCGCCAATGACATTCTGGTGCGGCTGCGGATCAAGAAGATCGGTACGGCGATCGACGATTTCGGCACCGGCTATTCGTCGCTCGCGGCCCTGGCGCGGCTGCCGTTCAGCGAGCTGAAGATCGATCAGTCCTTCATCAAGGGCTGCGAATCCGATGACGACATGATGAAGATCGTCGATGCCTCCGTCGCACTTGCAAGGGCGTTCAACATGAAGGTCGTGGCCGAGGGCGTCGAAAGCCAGGAAGCGCTCGAGGCCATACGCCGGATCGGTTGTGATGTCGCCCAGGGATTCTTCTTCGCCCCCTCGCTGCGGCGATCGCGCGCGGAACAATGGATATCGCAGCGCAATTCGCTTGCCGACGATCAGGCCGGATCGGTGACGCTGCAGCGCGGCGTGCCGGCGGCGAGAGCCCTGGCGTACTGAGACGACGAGCCCCGGTCGCGAAGCGACCGGGGCTGCGCCAGCCGATGCAGGCGTGTTCAGTAGATCCCGTACGCGCAGACGTTCACGACGCGGACGCGCAGGCCGTGGCGGGTCTGGACGACGCGCTCCTGGTAGCAATTGTTGACGCCGGTGTTGACATAGACGCCGCCGAAGCCCCAGCCGGGACCCCAGTGATGGTGGAAGCCGTGAGCGGACGCGGCGGTGGGCGCGAGAGCGGCAACGCCGAGCGAGCCGGCAGCGATCAGACCAAGTGCAAGCTTGCGAAACATCTTCATTCTCCAGTGTGGCGCAAAGGCCGTTGTTGTGTCCCTGCTTCTCGGTCGGACCGAAGCGCGAATGCGTTCACGGCGCGGACCGAGAATCGTGTTTCAGGACTGTTTCGTCGGCTGCGGCGAAATACGCCGATATCAGGCTTTACGCGCCGCGCGATACCGCGCGGCCATGGCCTGCGTCATCTCCGCCATCTTCTCGCGGAGGTCGGCGGGCGCCAGCACGTCGGCCTCGGGCCCGAGCCGCAGCAATTCGGCCGCCGCATGCCATGACGTCTTGCCGGTCGGCACTCTGGCGATGCGCCAGCCATCCGCGTCGGCCGTCTCTTCAAGCTGCGTGCGCGCCCTGACGTAAGGCTGGCTCAGCGCATCGAGCAGCTTGACGCCGAACGGTGACAACCGGACGACCGCGACATTGGGATGCATCTCGGCCTCGAGACGCAGCGTTGCGTCGCGCCAATAAGCGGCGAGATCGAAATTGGCGGGACGGTCGAAGCGATCGTCGAGCGCGGTGCAGTCGAGCACGCGCGCGACGCGATAGGTGCGCACGCTGCCGTCGACTTGCCCTGCGAGATACCAGCTGCCGCCCTTCAGCACGAGCCCGAGCGGCGCGACGCGGCGCTGCTTCTGCGCGCGCCAGCTCTGGTAGCGGATCTTGATCAGCGTTCCGCGCAGAGCCGCGCCGGCAATCGTGCGCAGATGCTTTGGTTGCTCCGCCTCGCCGAACCATCCGGGCGCGTCCAGATGAAAACGCTCCTGCATCCGCCCGGCGTCTTCGCGCAGATTTGCGGGCAGCGCGGCCATCAGCTTGTTCTGCGCAGCGATCATTGCCGCGTCGAGCCCGAGCGCCGCCGCCGGTCCCGGCAATCCCGTGAGGAACAGCGCCTCCGCCTCGCTCTGCGACAGTCCGTTCAGCCGCACGCGATAGCCGTCGAGCAGGCGATAGCCGCCCTCTGCACCGCGGTCGGCGTAAACAGGGACACCGGATGCCGCGAGCGCATCGATGTCGCGATAGATCGTGCGCACCGAGACTTCGCAGGCCTCGGCCAATTCGGGCGCGGTGACCTGCCCCTTGGCCTGCAGGGTGGTGAGGATCGACATCATCCGGTTCGCGCGCATGATCCCTTAAACCATACCTGACACAAGATGTCAGGTATGGTCCGCTACAACCGCCATCGCCAGCCGGCCAGATGGAGACCTGCCATGACCAGACCTGCCATGACCGATCCGAACCGCATCACGCTGTATTATTCACCCCAAACCCGCGCCACCGGCACGCGGGTGCTGCTGGAGGAGCTGGGCGCGCCCTACGATCTCCAAATCCTCAACATGAAGGCCGGCGAGCAGCGCGAGGACGCCTATCTCGCCATCAATCCGCTCGGCAAGGTGCCGGCGATCCGCCACCGCGGGGCGCTGGTGACCGAGCAGGTCGCGATCACCATCTATCTCGCCGATTTGTTTCCGCAGGCCGGGCTGACGCCCGCTCTGAACGATCCGCTGCGCGGTCCTTACCTGCGCTGGATCGCCTATTACGGCGCCTCGTTCGAGCCGGCCCTGATCGACAAGTTCATGCAACGCGAGCCGGCGCCGATCACGCAGTCGCCTTATGCCGATTACGACATCATGTTGGGCGCGCTCGAAGCGCAGCTGTCGAACGGGCCGTATCTGCTCGGCGAGCGCATGACGGCGGCGGATGTCCTGTGGGGTGTCGCGTTCAGCTGGACGATGATGTTCGGGATCGTGCCGAAAAAGGACGTCTTCGTCCGCTATGCCGAGCGCATGACGTCGCGGCCGGCTTTCCAGCGGATCACTGCGGCCGACGCCGAGATGGCCGCGCGGCATGCCGCAGCGGCAGTCGGATGAACGATCTGGATTGCGGATGACGAAGCCGATGCACACGACCAACTGCTTCAACACCTTCATCCGGGTCGCTGAAGACTGTCCCGCGCGTGCCGGCGAGGAACCGCCGCTGCGCGCGGGAAAGCCGACCGTGGCCGGCCTGCAATACGAGATGATCGCCAAGGCACCCTACAAGCACACGTCCGACGACGTGATCTTCGCGACGTCCGCGCCGGGACGCGAGCTCGATGTGAGGGCGACGAAGGCGGAGAAGCGTGCGGCACGTGAAGCGTTCTTCTCCCGGGGGCAGGCGTGCATGAGAGCGTCGAGCCTGGGCAAGCGCTTCGGCTGGGGCGTTCATGCCGACAGTGAGGGCCGGATCGCGATTTACGCCGTCGACAGTAAACGCTACCAGGCGCTCGTCCGCGATCCCAAGCTCACGCAGGTGCGCGCGATGCGGTCGAAGCGGGCGTGATCAGAACTTTGGCTCCCGCTTCTCCGCGAACGCCTTGATGCCTTCCTTGATCTCGTCACCGCGCATGCTGTCGCGGTGGCGCTGGTCGGCGGCTTGCTCATCGAGCTCGCCGCGGGCGAATTCGTTGATCGCCCGCTTCATGCCGCGCATCGCCTGCGGCGCATTGCCGGCGAGGACGCCGGCGAGCCTGTCGACTTCCTCGTCGAGAATCTCCTCCGGCACCATGGCGGTGAGATAGCCGATCCGCAGCATCTCCGGCGCGGTGATCTTCTGTGCCGTGAGAAACAGCTTCTTGGCATTGTCGACGCCGAGCCGCGTCACGTAACGCTTGATGCCGCTCCTGTAGTAATGCAGCCCGAGCCGCGCCGCCGGCATGAACATTTCGGCGGTGTCGATGCCGATGCGGAAATCGCAGGCAAGCGCAAGGTCGGTCGAGCCGCCATAGACGCCGCCATTGAGCCGGCAGATCGTGGGCACGCCGAGATCCTCCAGCCGGTTGACCACGACCTCGAACGCCGAGCCCGCGCTCTGCTGCTCGCTCGCGCTGACCGCGCGCTCGGCGACGGAGTTGAGATCATAGCCCGCCGAGAAGGCACGGCCGGTTCCGGTCAGCACCAGCACGCGGAGATCGGGATCGGCCTCGACCCGGTCGAACAATATTATCAGTTCGCCGAGATCTTCAGCCTGGAGCCGGTTGAGATGTTTGGGCCTGTTGAGGCGGATGGTGGCGCGTGCGCCGATGATTTCGAACACGGGGCCGGAGGCCGCCTCGGCGGTATCAGACATTCTCGTCTCCGTTTATTTGTTTTCGAGCGTGCGGCGCCTGGCTTCCGCATCGATGGTCTCGGCGAGATCAGGATGACGCGCCATCAGCATGCGGAAATCGACCAGGTCGAGCACCAGAAGCCGCGACACCTTGGTGGTCGAGACGTTGGCACCGCGCAGATTGTTGCCGAGCAGCGCCATCTCGCCGAAGAACGCGCCGTCGCCGAGCCGTACCTTCTTGCCGGGCAGGTCGACCTCGACCTCGCCGGCGGCGATGAAATACATGCAGTCGCCCTGCGCGCCCTTGCGGATGATCATGGTGCGCGCCGGCAGCTCCATGGTGCGCAGCATGTGGGTGACGTCGGCAATGGCCGCCGGCCCAAGCGCTGCGAAGAATGGCACCTTGCTGACGGATTCCCAGGTCTTCAGGAAATTGTCGCGCCGCGTTTCTGCCGCGAACCCGGTTGCCAGGATGCCGGTCCAGAGGCCGAACACGCCGAGGCCGGAGATCATCACCAGCGCCGCCACCATGCGGCCCAGCGGCGTCACCGGCACGACGTCGCCATAGCCCGTCGTCGTCAGAGTTACGACGGCCCACCACAGCGCGGCGGGGACGCTGCCAAACGTCTGCGGCTGCACGTCCCGCTCGAGGAAATATTCGGCGACCGAGGCCAGGAAGACCACCATCAGGAAGATCACGAGCACGCTGACCAGCGGCCCCGATTCCAGAACCAGTACGCGGCGAAGCTGCCGCAGGCCCGGGATGCCCGGCACCACCTTCAGCACCCAGAGAACGCTGAGCAGCCACGCCGTCCCGGGATCGGCGCCGAGCATCAGCGCGACCGGCACGGCCAGCGCCCCGACAGTATCGACCAGTCCGGCGGAGGAGGACATGTAGAGCGCAAGGCGCCCCGTTCGCGCCATGTGCCGCAGCCGCACCAGCCATTCGAACACGAAGTAGACGAGGCAGGCCCACAGCAGGGTATCCACCCAGCGGTGCGCGGTCTCGTAGGCTGGGCCAACCGTCAGCAGCACCATGCCGAGCACGCCGCCGGCGACGGCCACATAGGCCGCCTTGGTCATGTTGCGGCCGGCCGTGGCGGCCGCGAACTGGGCCAGAGCGGAGATCAGCGGCTTGGACATGCGGGAAGGCGGCTCGGTTTCGTCTGTTGGCGGTCCCGGCTGGAACCTCGGCGCCAAAGTGCCTGCCCGGGCCGGAGCCGTCAACGACGGGCGCGCGTGCCGTTACCTGAAATGCGGCGGCTCGTCATAGCCGCCACGGCTGCTGAAGAACAGCAGCACCATCAAGCCGATGCCGACAGCAATGGAAAATCCGGCCCCCAGCGCCAACGCAACATAGCCTTCCGTCGGAAGCGGCTCACCTTCGACCGCCATTGCCGAATAAGCGAAATATCCAGCTGCAACCAGCATTCCCAGAAGGATGATGATGAGGAGTGTACGCATGGCGCCTTCCCCGGTTGTATCCGGAACCAAACGGTTGCGGGCGGGGACGGTTCCGGGACCAGGCATGGTGACGTGCGGGACATGTCGGCAAGGCGCCGCCGTGTGACCTTTCTGTCGATAGGTCAGGCACTCTGAGCTGTCTTCACCACCACGAGATTGCCCTCGTCGTGCGGCGGCGGGGCTGTGTCCTGGGCGAGCTTCTCGGCCTCACCGGCATGGCGTTTGAGGTAGTCGCGGCGCATACCGATCTCGTCGCGGACGAATTCGTAGCCGAGCTTGAACGTGTCGAGCCCGTCGGTACTGATCGTGCCATCGCGCAAGCCAATGACGGCGCCGCGCAAAATGCCCTCCAGCTCGTCCTGGAGACATTCGAGCTGGTCCAGCGAGCGGGCGTGCTCGATACGCTCGCCGATGTCGAGGATCGCGGTGGCGAGCTCGCTCGCCTTCTCCGGCGCGATCCGTGTGATCTTGGCGTAGATCGCGGCGAAGATCGAGCCGATGACGCTGAGCGCGGCAGCGCCCAGATACATCAGGTCGCTGTACTTATCCATGAACGACTTGGTGTCGTCGTTGATGTAGTCGGCCGCCCCCTGATGCGCCATCACGAAGGAGTCCTTCTCGACGGAGGCAGGCTCGATGTGGGTCGCAAAGCCGTTGTCGAGGCCGAGCGCGGACTTGTTCTCGTAGATGGTACGCGCCAGCTCGCCCGCGGTGGTCGGGGACATCTTCGATTGCGTCACGAGCAGCCATTCCAGGCCGATCGTGTCGAGATCGTCGTCCGGGATTTCCGGCGAAGCCGACAGCGTGCCTGCCGTCAGCGTCTCGTCGGAAATGCCAGGGAATTTGCGCGCCAGCGCCTTGGCTTCGTCGATCGCGTTCAGCGTAAAGCCGCCGCGCCTGGCGGCCTGCGCATAGGCCTTGTCCCGCACCGCCTTCGAGGCGTGGACGACGGCGATCACCGCACCCAAGCCGCTTGCCGGCGCGAACAGCTTGTCGAGCGTTGCGCCCTGCGGCGCCATCTGGATCTTCGCCGCGTCCGGGCCGTCGGGGACGTCGAGGATGCTGCGGACGAAGGCCAGCGAGGATTCGCTTTCTGCGAGGACGGCGACCTTCTTCTTCTTCAGCTCGGCGAGCGACTTGATCTTCTTGGTACCGGGCCCGAGCAGGAGCACGAGATCGTGCTCGAGGATCGCGAGCGTGCGCGCCCGCAGCGGCACCTTGGCGTCGGTGCGCAGCACGGCGAGGTCGGCCTGCTTGCGGTCGAACTGGGCGAGCGCCTTGGCGTTGTCGGCGTTGTTGACGATCTTGATCCGGAAGCGCGAGGCGTTGTCCTTCAGGAGAGCGGCGAGCTTGGCCGCGAACAGCGCCTCGTCGCTGTTGGGGGCGCCGACGGCAAAAGTCAGCGTCTCCGAATTGTGCACCAGCGCGCGGCCGCCCCAGACGGTGGCAAGCGACAACAGCAGGGTCAGCACGACGTAGAGGAAGACCTGCTGCTGATTGGTCTTGATCACCTTGGGGCGTCGGGGCGGTGACGCGGTAGGGCCTTCAGTACTCATGGCAGCACTCTGGCCTTATTCCTTCGGTGGCGGGCGGCTCGCGGATGTGATCGCTGCGGGCGCCCCGTAATTCGTAAAGGTCTGAAAAAAGAACGATATTCTCTATCGGCAATGATAGCGCGCAGGTCACGGAATGCAAATTTCGAGCCGAAGGTAACCTTACTCGCTTCCGCCGCGGCGATTGGTCATCCTATCACCAGTTAGCCACAGTTGGCGATTTTCCGGTTCCCCCGGCTGCATTCCGTCTCGGGAGATGTCATAAATCGCGGGTCTCGGCGATTTGACCGGTCCAAGAAGAAGTTGCGCTGAACGCTCCAATTTTTCTTGTCACGTCAATGAGGGCGTCAGCTTGTCGTTTCCATCCATGTCATCGGCGATTCCGGTCGAAGCGCTCATTGGCTGGATGCTGCTGCTCACCTTCAAGCACGTCATCGCTGATTTCGTCCTCCAGACCGCCTGGATGGCGCACGGCAAGGACCAGAAGCACGGCTGGGCCTTGCCGCTTCTGGTGCACTGCCTGATTCACCTTGCGGTTGCGCTGCCGCTGATCCTGATCGTGGCGCCCAAATTCTGGTTCGTGGCCCTGATCGATTTCGTGATCCACATCACGATCGACCGTGCCAAGGGGTTTGTCTCCGCCAATTTCGGTGTCGATCTTGCGCATCCCTGGTTCTGGACCCTGATCGGTGTCGACCAGGCGCTGCACCATCTCACCGGATTCGGCCTGTCCATGTTCATGGCGGCGAACTGAGGGCGGCTTCCCGCGAAGCGGCTGCCCGGGCCTGCATGGTTCGAGACGGCGCTGCGCGCCTCCTCACCATGAGGGATAGAGTCCTTCAACAGCTCCAGACCTCATCCTGAGGAGCCCGCCGAAGGCGGGCGTCTCGAAGGACTGCCGCGACCGCAGTCCCGGCCGGCGCCTCTGATTCGTGGCCAGCGCGCAAGGACCCCGGGTGACTACCGGGCAGCGTGGTTAACCTTTCATTAGAGAATTGCGCTGCATCCTCGCCGTCGAGGGAGAACTGCAATGTTTTCAAGTCGTGACGCCTTTGAAAGCGATTTTTGCCCGGTCCGCGACGAACTCCTTGGCGAGATGTATCGCGCCAGCGAGAGTGGCCTGCCGAGGCTGGTTGAGAGTGTTTCCCCAGACGCGCGCGCGAAGCTGGCGCTGTTCTGCTATCGCCGCAGCCACCTGCATTCGCTGGCGGTCGCGATCGCAGGCAGCTGCAGCGAGCGCGACCTGATCGAGAACGGCGGCCGTGTCGGCTCGACGCTCTACGCGCTGTCGCGCGAGGGCTTGGTCAAATCCACGCCGTCGCTGTCGGGCGGCCGCAAGCCGATCACGCTGTCCACCAAGCCACTCTCGGTGCTTGCGCCGATCGACGACGAGCTCGACGACGAGATCGGCGAAGCCGTCCCCGCCTAAACGGTCTCGATCACCGGCAGCCCGAATTTCCGCCGCGCCATTGCGCATTCGGCATCGCCCGGCATGCAGGTGCGGCACACCTCCGGCCGAACCGCATAGATGCCGCACGCGGTCGCTTTTCCAATTTCGCCCTGCAAGGCCGAGCAGCGATCGCCCTCGCACCGCATGCCGGACTGGCGGTCGTTGACCATCGTTTCGGGAATCGCGGCAAGCTCCTCGTCGCTTTCGATCGAGAAGCGCGGCCAGTTCGCCGAATAGCCGCAGCAGGCGCCGCAACTCTGGCAACAGCTCGACAGGTCGATGGGGGAGGTCTCTTCCATCGTGCTCATGTGTCCTTTGGCGGGCCCCAGACCAGGCTCTGCCGCCATTTCGCCCGCAGCACGTCGCGACGCTCCGGATATCTCTCGTCGAGATAGCTCGCATCCACCACGCGGTCGGTGCGGAAGCTGCGGAAGTCGCCGCGCAGCTCGCACCAGGCCGCGAGCAGGCGCACCGCTTCGAGATAACCGACCGAGATCGGCCAGATCATGCGTTCGCTGGCGCGACCCTGCTCGTCGCGATAACGCAGCATGATCTTCTTGCCTTCGTGGATCTGGGTGCGCGTGCGCGCCATGTCGAGGCGGTCGGGCTCCCTGTTCCAGCTCGGCCGGGCGCGGCTCGCCGGCTCCAGCACGAAGGGACGCAGGCGCTCAGGCACGGTGTCGGCGATCTTCGCCATCAGATCTTCGGCGGCGCGCGCCAGTGTCGAGTCGGCATGGCCGGCGACCCATTGTGCGCCCAGCACCGCCGCCTCGATCTCGTCGGGTGTCAGCATCAAAGGCGGCAGGTCAAAACCCTTTTCCAGGATGTAGCCCATGCCGGCCTCGCCGCGGATCGGCACGCGCTGGCCGATCAGCGTCGCGATATCGCGATAGATCGTGCGCTTGGAGGTCTCGAGCTCGGCCGCGATCGCGTCCGCCGTCAGCGGCTTACGTGTGCGTCTCAGCACCTGGATGATTTGAAACAGCCGATCGGCGCGTCTCATGACGGATCTCTTGTCGGTGGTGTTTTCAGAAGGCGGCGCGCGGCTGCTGACAGGATGTTGGCAGCAGGGGAGTTCTATACCGGGACAACACATCGACTGAAGGGGATTTGTCCATGATCGTTCCAACCCATTTTGGCCCGGCCGCTCCGTTGTGGCGGACCCAGCCTCTCCAGCTCCAGGCTTTGCAAGTCCGAGCCTGGCGTGCTTGGGCGTTCAGCCGCCTCGTCTCCCTCGATCTCATGGTCGTCGACCTCCGCCTTGCGCTCGCGACCATGGTGGCTCGCTCGTTGGTTCAGGCTGTGGACGCGCTGGCCCGCCACGTCATGGCCCGCGCCTGGCGAGGGGCCCGCTTCGCAGAAGATATCACGGCTGCTGCCACCATGGTGGCAGCAGCCCGTCATTAGGTTCCGTCAACTTTCGCAGGTTCAGGAGAGCTCGCATGATCACGCTTTACGGCTTTGGCACCGGTTTCGGCCTGCCGGAAATCAGCCCATTCGTCACCAAGACGGAGGTGCAGCTCAAGATGGCGGGACTGCCCTACCGGAAGGAGCGCGCGATGCCGCCCGCTTCGCCCAAGGGGCAGCTGCCTTTCATCGACGATAGCGGCGAGGCGGTGGCCGATTCCACCTTTATCCGCGCCCATATCGAGCGCCGCTACGGCTTCGATTTCGACGCCGGCCTGTCACTGGCCGAGCGCGCGCAGGCCTGGGCATTCGAGCGCATGATCGAGCATCACGTCTATTGGGCGCTGGTCGGCGCGCGCTGGGTCGATCCGGTCAACTTCGCCAAGGGCCCGTCGCATTTCTTCGACGGCGCACCGGAGCACAATCGCGAGAAGCTGCGCGAGGATGCGCAATTCCGCGTCGCCGAGAATTACCTGCTCTCCGGCCTCGGCCGCCACGGACCGGATGACGATGTCGATCTCGCGGTGCGTTCGCTGTTCGCGCTGTCGGTGCAGCTCGGCGACAAGTCCTATCTGATGGGCACCAAGCCCTGCGGTGTCGATGCCACCGCATTCGGCGCGCTCGCCGGGATCCTGACGCCGTTCTTCGAATCCGGATTGCGGCAGCGGGCGGAAGGATTTGCCAACCTCACCGCCTATGTCGACCGCATGATGGACAGTTACTATCCAGAGTTCGCCTGGACCCCGCTGCGGCAGGCGGCTTGAAACTCGATGGGATGAGACCCGGCTTGCGCTCCGACAACGGTGCGTTCCCTCCCCCCTTGCGGGGGAGGGCTAGGGAGAGGGGTAGCCCAGGAAAAAGTGCCGGTTGTCGATGATGCGTCAAAGGGCGGGTGCACGACGGATGGAATCCCCGTGTGGCACCCCCCTCCCTGCCCTCCCCCGCAAGGGGGGAGGGAACGGAGAGAGCGGTGCTGTTGGCCGAACTCGATTCGATTTCACGCTGGACAATCTTAAAGCCAAAACAAAAGAGCCGGCCCATCGGGCCGGCTCTCGTCGTCTCGAAACTATCGCTGCGTCTACTTCACCAGCATGTACTTGCCGTTCTTCACCGTGAGCAGGATGCGCGAGCGCTGGTCGAGGCCGTAGCGGTCCTTTTCGGTGAAATTGTAGACGCCCTGGCTTGCGGCCAATTCCTTCTCGGACAGCAGCGCCTGGCGGATCGCTTCGCGGAATTCCGGCGTGCCGGGCTTGGCCGTCTTCAGCGCCACTGGGATGATGCGCTTGAGGATCTCGAACGCATCGTAAGAGTGACCGGCGAACTGGCTGCGGCTGTTCGGGCCGTACTTGGCTTCATAGGCCGAGTTGAGCGCGAGGCCCGGCTTCTTGGTGGCGGCCTCGTCCGGCTGATCTTCCGGGTCCATCACCGGGCCCGAAGCCATCAGCACGCCTTCCGCGGCTTTGCCGGCGATGCGGATGAAGTCCATGCTGGCGGCGCCGTGGGTCTGGTAGATCAGGCCCTGATAGCCGCGCTCGCGCAGCTCGGTCTGCGGCAGCGCGGCCGCGGTGCCGGAAGCGCCGACCAGGATGGCGTCGGGATTGGCGGCGACGAGCTTGAGCACCTGTCCGGTCACCGACGTGTCGGGACGTGCGAAGCGCTCCTCGTCGGCCAAGATCATGCCCATCGGCACGCCCTGGGCCTTGAAGTCGTTGAACCAGAGGTCGCCATAGCTGTCGGAATAGCCGATATAGCCGACCGTCTTCACGCCCTTCGACTTCATATGCTCGTACACAACCTTGCCCATGATCGGGATCGGCTGCGGCATCGACACCGACCATTTCGCGCGCTCCGGGGTGACCGGGAAGGGCGCAAGGCCGAAATGCGGGATGCCGGCTTCGTTGGCGACGTTCGAGACCGCAATCGTCGAAGGCGTAATCGATGAGCCCATGATGATGTCGGCCTTCGATTCGGTAACGAAGCGCCGCGCGTTGGTGGTGGCGGTGGTCGGATCGCCGCCGTCGTCGAGCACGATCACCTTCAGCGGCACGCCGCCGATCTCCTTCGGCACGAATTCCAGCGCGTTGCGTTCGGGAATGCCGAGCGCCGCGCCGGGACCCGTCGTGGTCACGCTGATGCCGATGGTAATGTCGCTGGTCTGGGCCAGCGCGGGCAGCGCCGGTAGAGCAAGCGTTGCCGCAGCGATGGCGGCGGTCAGGTAAAAGCGTTTCATTGATTCCTCCCTTTACGTGTTTCTTTGAAAGCAGAATTCGGGGGGTAATTCAGCCCCCTCTTTTGGCGATGCGGCGATTTAGCTCCAGACCTAGCTCCCCGTGAATTTGGCTACCATTTCCGCCGGGAACGGTGCCGATTTCAGCTTCTCGGGGTTAACGGGATCGCGGCCGACCAGAACGCGGGTCTCGAAACCCTCGATCGCCAGCGCCTCGCCCTTGTAGACGTTGTGCTTCACCTCGAAGCTCGAGCGCTTGATGCTCTCGATCCTGGTTTCGATGGTGATCCAGTCGCCATAGGTCGAGGGGATGTAGAACTTGGCCCGCGTGTCGACCATGGGAATGCCGACCAGGCCGTATTTGCGGACCAGGTCCTGCTTGGAGAACCCGGCGACCTCGAACAGGGTCGAGGTCGAATCGTCGAACATGCCGAAATAGCGCGGGTAGTAGACGATGTTGGCGGGGTCGCAATCGCCCCACTGGATCTGTACGTCGCGCTGGTTCACGAACATGCGTCGCGTCCTATTTCGGCGCCATGCGCAGCGAGCCGTCGAGGCGCACCACTTCGCCGTTGAGGTACGAATTCTCGACCATGTGCAGCGCCAGCGCAGCGAACTCGTCGGCATGGCCGAGCCGGCGCGGGAAGGGGATCGCGGCGGCGAGCGAATCCTGCGCCTCCTGCGGCAGGTTGGCGAGCAGCGGGGTGAGGAACAGGCCGGGCGCGATGGTCAGCACGCGGACGCCGAACTGCGCCAGCTCGCGCGCGATCGGCAGCGTCATGCCGACGATGCCGCCCTTGGAGGCCGAATAGGCCGACTGCCCGATCTGGCCGTCATAAGCGGCCACGGACGCCGTGTTGATGATGACGCCGCGCTCGCCGGTCGCTTGCGGCTCCAGCTTGGACATCTCGGTGGCGGCAAGGCGCAGCATGTTGAAGGTGCCGATCAGATTGACCTTGATCACCTTGTCGAAATCGGCGAGCGCCATCGGGCCGTCGCGGCCGACCACGCGCTTGGCAACGCCGATGCCGGCGCAGTTGACCAGCACGCGGGCCGGGCCGTGGGCCTTCGTGGCCGCGGCGATCGCAGCTTCGGCGGAGGCGGCATCGGAGACGTCGCAGGCCACGGCCACGCCCTTGATCTCGGCGGCAACGGTCTCGGCGAGCTTGGAATTGAGGTCGCACACCGCGACCCTGGCGCCCTGCGCCGCCAACTTTCGCGCGGTCGCCGCGCCCAGTCCCGATGCACCGCCGGTGACGATGGCTGCCTGATCCTTCAACAACATGGCGTTCTCCTGGTGCGATGGTTTCTTAGCCGACCGATATCACACGGTCCGATGGATTGGCAGCGTAGAGCTCCTCGATCAGCGCGCCGCGATGCTCGAGCACCGCGCGCTGGTTGATCGAGCCCTTGTCGGTGACCTCGCCCTTGTCGATCGAGAGCGGCGTGTCCAGCAGGATCGCGCGGGTGATCCGCGTCGAGGAGCCGGTGGCCGCGCCGAGAAAACGGGTCAGCCGTTCGCGAAAGGCTTCGCGCACCAGCCGGTCGCGCGTCGCGACGACGAGATCGTCGGCCGGCAGCGTCGGGTTGATCAGCCGGCAGCCGTCGAGGTCGAGCACGACGAGCGCGGAGACCTCGTCACGGTTGATGCCGGCGATGATGACGTCGCGCACCAGCGGTGCGCATGCCGCAACGAAGCGCGCGCGCAAGGGGCCGACGCTGACCCAGGTGCCGCTCGCGAGCTTGAAATCCTCGCCGATGCGGCCGTCGAAATCGAAGCCGGCGTTGAAATCGTCGGGGTCGGACGGCTTCAGCGCATCGCCGAGCTTGTAGAATCCCTCTTCGTCAAAGGACTTTGCGGTGATGTCGGGCTGGCGCCAGTAGCCGGGCATCACGTTCGGTCCCTTGCAGCGCACCTCGAGCTTGCCGTTGTTCGGCACCAGTTTTGCGTCATTGCCCGAGACGGGCAGGCCGACATGGCCGGAACGGCTGGTGCGCGGATTGACCGACATGAAGAACGGCGCGGTCTCGGTAGCGCCAAGGCCGGTCAGCATCGGCACGCGGTAGCCTTTTTCCTTCACCGCGAGCTCGTCGAGGCTGTTCCAGACGAACGGCGACAACGCCGCGCCCGAAAAGAACATCGCATGCAGCCGGTCGAAGAACTTTGCGCGCAGGCCCTGGTCGTCGCGCAAATAAGGCAGCAGCGATTCATAACCCTTGGGCACGTTGAAATAGACCGTCGGCGAAATCTCCTGGAGATTGCGCACGGTCTCCTCGATGCCGCCGGGCATCGGCTTGCCGGCGTCCAGATACATCGAGCCGCCATTGTAGAGCGTCAGCCCGATATTGTGGTTGCCGCCAAAGGTGTGATTCCAGGGCAGCCAGTCGATGATGACGGGCGGCTCGTCCTTGAGGAAGGCGAGCGTCTCGCGCAGCATCACCTGGTTGGCGCAGATCATGCGCTGGGTGTTGATGACCGCCTTGGGATTGCCGGTCGAGCCCGAAGTCAGCAGGAACTTCGCGATCGTATCGGGGCCGATCCGGCCATGGACCTCGTCGAGATCGGCGCGGATCGGCGTCGCCATGAGGTCGGCGAGCGTGGTGACGTCGCGCCCGGGCACGCGGCCGTAGGACGCGGCGATCTCGGTGCCGAGCGTGACGTTGGCCGCGAGCGCGTCCGCGAACCTGTCGGCGTCCTCGGCGAAGACGAGGCCGGGCGTCAGCAGCTTCATCAGGTAGGACAGCTTGCCGTAATCCTTCGACACCAGCGAATAGGCCGGCGACACCGGGCAGAACGGGATGCCGGCATAGTAGGCGCCGAACGCGAGCAAGGCGTGGTCGATCGAATTGCCGGAGAGGATGACGACCGGCCGCTCCGCCGACAGGCCGCGCGCGATCAGCGCGGAGGCGATGTGGCGGCTCGCGGCGAGCAGCTCGGCATAGGTGATCTTGCGCCAGAAGCGGCCGCCTTCGCGCTCGGCCATGAAGATTCGGTCCGGCGTCGTGTTCGCCCAATGATGCAGGCGGTCGGTGAGGCGGACGGGAAAGTCGCCGAGCGGCTGTTTGGGCCGCAGGTAAATCGTGCCGTCGTCGCGGCGCTCGATGTCGACGACGGGATCGCCGAACGAAATGGGCCGCAGCGGGAAAGTGCTCGCGCCGCGCTCCATGCTGGAAGAGGACGGCTGCGCACTCATGATTTCGGCTTCACCTTTGCGGTCTTGTGCTCGAGGAATTCCCGGATCCTGCGCTTGGCTTCCTTGTCGCTCTGCGCGACCGTCGCCATCAGCGATTCCATGAGGAGACCGGCCTGCGGATTGGCCTCCGCGATCATCGGCAACGCCTGGAGCACGGCGAAATTCGTCAGCGGCGCGTTGGAGGCGACCTTGGTCGCAAGCTCCAGCGCCTTGCCGAGGCCGTTGCCGGCTTCCGTCACATATTGCGCGAAGCCGTAGGAAGCGCCTTCGGTCGCGCTATAGACGCGGCCCGTCAGCATCATGTCCATCATCCTGGCGACGCCGATCAGGCGCGGCAGGCGCACCGAGCCGCCGCCGCCGACGAAGATGCCGCGCTGCCCCTCCGGCAGGGCGAAATAGGTCGAGGGCTCGGCGACACGGATATGCGCCGCGCAGGCGAGTTCCAGCCCGCCGCCGATTACCGCGCCCCTGAGCGCTGCGATGACGGGCACGCGGCTGTACTGGATGCGGTCGAACACCCGGTGCCACATCTGGGAGTGGAGAAGGCCGCCGGTGGCGTCGTGATCCTGCAGTTCGGACAGGTCGAGGCCGGAGGAGAAATGGTCGCCGATACCGTGGATCACGACCGCGCCGATATCCTCGGGCAGGGACGCAAAACATTCGCCGATTTCCAGGATGATGCCGTCGTTCAGCGCATTGCGCTTGGCCGGCCGGTTCAGACCCACGGTCAGCACCCGGTCCGCCCGCTCGATCCTCAAAAGCCCGGAGGCGCCCGCCTCGGCGGTCTCGGCGTTTCCCTGTGTCATTTGCGTCCTTGTCAGAATAGTTATGTTGTATAACGAATTCCGGGGGAGTCAAGAAGCTCCATCCTCGCAGTCGCGAGGGTGAACCGTCAGGCAATCGGTGCCACACGAGCGCAAGATGCGGAAATGCTTCAGGCGGCTTCAGTCATCAGCTTTTTTGCGGCCTGGGCAAGCAGGCCCGATCGTGTGTAGCCGTGGGCTTCAGCGTACTTATCGATCTGCTCCAGGACGTCACCGGGCAACGTGACATTGACGCGTACGATCTTGGGCTGGCCATCTTTCACCGACACCAGAATGGCGACGCCGGAGCGGTTCGTGGGATCCGACATGATGTCTTCGAGCGACGAAGGCTCGGGAATGGCCTCGCCGTCTTCTTCCAACCCTTCAAGATGAAACGCCAGCGCTTCTTCAGCCATGTCCCGCGCTTCATCCAGGGTGGTCCCTGCAGTCACAACGCCGGGCAGGTCAGGAAACGACACGCCGAAATCGCTGTCGGCATCCTTATGGATAAGACCAATATAGTGACGCATGGCGCTTACCTCAGTTTCAGTCCTGATTGCTGTTCAATGCTCTTCAACGTTCCGAGCGCGATGTCTCGCTTCGGATGAGGGACCGTCACGCGGCCCTTTTTGGTCGGATGCCTGAACTGGACGTGGCTGCCCTTCTGAGCCACTTGCACCCAGCCATCGCTGTGAAGGGCCGAAATAATGTCTCGACTATTTATGGTGTGTATTTATACACACTGTAGTGGCGGCGGTCAATGGGGCCTTACATCACCTGATGCACGTCGATCACCACCCGATCAGCATGCCGCGCGGCCGAGCCGACGAAAATGCGCTCCATCAGCCAGCGATACTTCTCATGCCCGGTCTCGAATTTCGGCACGGTGCGGAAATAGATCTGCTTCGGGTCCACCGGCTCGCCGCGCTTGAGTTTTTGCAGCAGCTCGACCGGGCCGAAGCGCATGCCCTTGTTCTCGACATAGACGACGGCGCCGTCGTCGGTCTCGAAGGCGTATTTCGCCTCGAGGTCGATCAGCTCGTTGGGGCGGATGGTCTGGAAATCGGCGCCGAACGGCAGCACCTTTCCGGTGATCGATCCCGTCACCTTGCCGCCGAGGATCGGAATGATGCGGCGAACGCCGATACCGGTCTCTCCGGCAGTGACGACGTCGCCGATTTTCGCGGTGATGGTGAAGACGTATCTGGTGTCGAGCGTGGGTGTGGTCATCGCTTCACCTCCTTATTGCGCCATCATCCGGGTCGGCAGCCAGGTCGCCAGCAGCGGGAAGGCGATCAGGATCACGAGGCGCACCAGGTCCGTCGCCACGAACGGGATCACGCCCTTGAAGATGGTGGAGAAGGAGACGTCCTTCACCACGCTTTTTATGACAAAGACGTTCATGCCGACCGGCGGATGGATCAGGCCGAGCTCGACCGTCATCACGATGATGACGCCGAACCAGATCGGATCAAATCCAAGATGCGTGATCACGGGGAAGATGATCGGCACGGTGAGGATGATCATCGCCATGGCGTCCATCAGGCAGCCGAGCACGAGATACATCACCATGATCAGCGCCAGCACCCCGTAGGGGCCGAGGCCGAGGCCGGTGAGGAATTCGGTGACCTTCTGCGGTGTCTGCGTCACCGTGAGGAAGTAGCCGAAGATCAGGGCACCGATCAGCACGGTGAACACCGCTGCCGCGGTGCGCGTCGCCTGCAGCAGCGACGCCAGGATCTTCTCGCGGTCGAGCCGGCCCGTCACCACGCCGATGATGAAGGCGCCGGCGGCGCCGACGCCGCCGGCTTCCGTCGGCGTGAAGCGCGGCAGGAAGGGCAGGCCGTAGAGGCCGCCGATGACGAACACGAACAGCAGCACCGGTGCCCAGATGTCCTTCAATCCGGCGAATCGCTCGCGCCACGGCAGCACCTTGCCCTTGGGCAGGAAGTCCGGCCGGAAATAGCCGATCAGGAAGATCGTGATCATGTACATGCTCATCGCCAGCAGGCCCGGGATGATGCCTGCGATGAACAGTTTTCCGATGTCCTGCTCGGTGATGATGCCGTAGACCGCGAGCACTGTGGAGGGCGGCAGCATCGCCCCCAGCGTGCCGCCGGCGGCGATCACGCCCGTGGCGAACGACTGCGGATAGCCGAAGCGGCGCATCTCGGGATAGGCGACCGCGGAGAACGTCGCGGCGGTCGCGACCGACGAGCCGCAGATCGCGGCAAAGCCGCCGCAGGCGCCGACGGTGGCGATGCCGAGCCCGCCGCGCAAATGTCCGACGAAACCGTTGGCGGCGCGGAACAGCTCGCGGCTCATGCCGGAATTGCTGACGAACGAGCCCATCAGCAGAAACATCGGGATTACGCCGAACGTGTAGTCGGTGACCGTGCGCATCGAGGTCTGGCCGACCAGCTTCAGCGCCGGCGTGGCGCCGACCAGATAGGAGAAACCGGACACGCCGACGAGGCCCATGGCCATGCCGACGGGCACGCGCAGCAGCATTAGGACGAAGAGGGAAACGAAGCCGAGAACGGCGACGGCATCGGTGCTCATGATTACTCCGTCGCCTTCAGCTTGGGGTCGTGCATGTCTTCGGGATGGAAGATCAACCGGTAGGTGCGGATCGCGATCAGCAGCACGGCGGAGACGTCGCCGATCCAGGCGACCGCGAAGAACGGCCAGGTCGGCATGTGCATGTCGAAGGTCTGGACGTTGTCGTTGTAGGTGCCGCGTACCTTGTCGAATAGCGTCCAGGTCTGCACGGTGACCACGAACAGCAGCACCAGCGTCGCGAACACGTCGATCCAGCGCTGATAGCGCGGCCCGACATTGCCCCAGACGAGGTCGACCGTGATGTGGGTGCCGCGATAGGAGGTGGCGGCGATGCCCCAGAAGATCAGGATGCCGAGCAGCATGCGGCCGATGTCGAAGCTGTCGGGGATCGCGTAGTTCAGCGTGTTGCGCAGCAGCACCGACAGGAAAATGTCGAGCGCGACGATGCCGACGAAGCCGGCCGCGATCCATTCGATCGTGTCGATCACGCGATCCATCCAGGAGCGCTTCATGCGGGAAGAGTCCTATCTAAATTCAGCGACGTTGGGTTCAGCTGTTACCGCGCCGGAGGTGCGCTCCCTCTCCGCTCGCGGGGGGAGGGCTGGGGTGGGGTGCATCCGCAATGAACAATCCCAAAGCGGAGAGAGCCACCACCCGGCGCTTCGCGCCGACCTCACCCGCAAGCGGGAGAGGTGCGGCGAGTGTGTGGCTGCAGCCGGGCGTCACTCCGCCAGCGCGTTGTACTTCTTCAGCGAAGCCTTGAGCTCCGCGAGCGCGGCGTCGGGATCGGCGCCGGCCTTCTTGGCGCCGTCGGACCAGGTCTTGACCAGCGGCTCGGCCGCCTTCTTCCAGGCGGCGGTCTGCTCGCCCGTCAGCTTGTAGACCTCGTGGCCTGCTTCCGCCTTCACCTTGTCGACGCCGGCATCCTCGAACTTGCCCCAGTGCTCGCCGACCACGCCGGCCATTTCGGTCGAGCAGTTCTTGTCGATCGCGGCCTTCTGCTTGTCGGACATCGCATTGTATTTGTCCTTGTTCATCACGAACACGAAGGTCGTGGTGTAGAGCGGCGCGTCCATGTGGTACTTAGTCACCTTGTCGATGCCGAACAGCACCAGCGAGCCCCAGGGGAAGGTGACCGCATCGGCAACGCCGCGCTCGATGATGTCGCGCACTTCGGGTGCGGACGACTGCACATTGGTGCCGCCGAGCGAAGTGACGAAATTCGCCATGGTGGCATGGGCCGGGCGGACCTTCATGCCCTTCACGTCCTCCGGCATCACGATCTTCTTGGTCTTGGAATGGAAGGAGGAGGGCGAGTGGACGAAGGCGAGGCAGTACTTGACGTCCTTCATCTCCTTCTCGGCGTATTTGCGGTACCAGGCGTCCAGGCCCATCGAGCCGCCCTTGGCGTCGGAGATCAGGAACGGCAGCTCGCCGGCGCCGATGATCGGGAAGCGGCCGGGCTGGTAGCCGGGATTGACATAGGTGACGTCGGCGATGCCGTCGCGCGCCATGTCGTAATGGTCGAAGGCCTTGCCCATCTGCTGGGCCGGAAATACCTTGCCCTTGATCGTGCCGCCGGAATCCTTCTCGACCGCGGCCGCCCAGTCTTCCAGCGATTTCTGCAGCGGATGCGAGGCCGGCACCCAATGCGAGATCTTCAAATCGAAGGTCTTGTCCTGCGCGAACGCAGGCGTCACGCTTGCTGCCAGCAGCAAAGCCAGACAGGCTTTTCTCATCACGCGTCTCTCCCTGTTTCGACGGCGGGCTTCGATGGCCCGGTCTCTTTAATTAACATGTTATCTAATTCGCCGGCGCGTTCAAGCCGGAACTGACGCGGCGTGCCGCCGCGCTGTCTACGTCAGCCATTTTGCATGGATTTGTCGCGATGCGGCGACGCGCTCTCCCCTTTTGCCCAACCGTTATATGATATAATTATCGTGCGCGGACGATCGCGACAAGCGACCGTGACGAACCCTACAGGATCGGAAGGAGCAAGTATTGCGGACAAAAGTCGCAATCATCGGGGCCGGGCCGGCCGGATTGTTGCTTGGGCAACTTCTGCACCAATACGGCATCGATAACGTCATTCTGGAGCGGCAGAGCCCGGATTACGTGCTGGGCCGCATCCGCGCCGGGCTCCTGGAAGAAGGAACAGTCGCGCTGCTCGACCAGGTCGGCGCCGGTGCACGCGCGCATGCCGAAGGCCTGCCGCATGAGGGCATCGAGCTCGCCTTTTCCGGCCGCCGTCATCGCATCGACATGAAGGCCGCGACCGGCAAGACCGTCATGATCTACGGCCAGACCGAGGTCACGCTCGACCTGATGAATGCGCGGAAGGCGGCCGGCCTGACTACCGTCTACGAGGCCAGGGACGTGCAGCCGCATGATTTCGACGGCAGTCACCCGCGCGTAACCTACGTGAAGGATGGCGTTGCCCACGCGATCGATTGCGACTTCATCGCCGGCTGCGACGGCTTTCACGGCGTCAGCCGCGCCAGCGTGCCGGCTTCGGCGATCGAGGAGTTCGAGCGGATTTACCCGTTCGGCTGGCTCGGTATTCTCTCGGATACGCCGCCGGTCAGTCACGAGCTGATCTATTCCAACCACGCCCGCGGCTTTGCGCTCTGCACCATGCGCTCGATGAAGCGCAGCCGGCATTACGTGCAGTGCTCGCTCGACGACCACGTCGACCAGTGGCCGGACGATCGCTTCTGGGACGAATTGAAGCGCCGGCTCGACCGGGAGGCGGCCGACAGCCTGATCACGGGCCCCTCGATCGAGAAGAGCATTGCGCCGCTGCGCAGCTTCGTCGCCGAGCCGATGCGCTTCGGCAGGATGTTCCTGTGCGGGGACGCCGCCCATATCGTGCCGCCGACCGGCGCCAAGGGGCTGAACCTCGCCGCGAGCGACGCGCATTATTTGTCGAGCGCACTTCGCGAGTTCTACGACGAGAAGTCCAATGCCGGGATCGATGCCTATTCCGCCAGGGCGCTGGCACGGGTCTGGAAGGCCGTGCGTTTCTCCTGGTGGATGACCTCGATGCTGCACAAATTCCCCGACAACGGCACCATCGGCGCGCGGATCCAGCTCGCCGAGCTCGACTACGTCACGCAATCGCAGGCCGCGATGACGTCGCTGTCGGAGAATTACGTGGGGCTGCCGTTCTAGGACGATGCCGTAGCGAGGTCATAGGGTGGGTTAGCCTCGCGAATGCGTGAAGCGCAGTTCGCTGGGCGTAACCCGCCACTTCTGCTGCCGCGGACACCAAACAGGTGGGTTACGCCTTCGGCGAACCCACCCTGCGGCACAGCCCGTTTCAAACACCCCCGCAAATTCCGTTTAAAACTTTGTAGGCGGTGAAACCGTCATCCACATCGCGTTCAATGGCCGCAGCCACCAACGCGAGACAGCCATGACCTCCACCGACATCCCCGCCGGCTTCGAGCCGCATTTCCGCAAGGCGCCGCTCACCGATCCGTGGGAGCCACTCTATTCCAAAAAGACCGACAAGGGCGTCACCGTGGGATTGCGGCTGGCGACGCCGCACACCAATGCGCGTGGGCTGATCCATGGCGGTCTGATTGCGGCGCTGGCCGATGCGGCCATGGGCTATAGCTGCGCGCAGGCGACGGGATGGACGACGTCGTTCGTCACGATCTCGCTGTCGGTCGACTACGTCGGTGCGGGCGAAATCGGCCAATGGCTAGCGATCGAGGGTGAGGCGATCAAGACCGGCTCTACGATCTGCTTCGCGCAGAGCCTGGCGAAGGCGGACGACACCGTGATCGCGCGCGCCAGCGGCACGTTTCGGGTGGTGCCGAAGAAGGCGTGAACCTACCCAAATCTCCACTCCGTCGTCTCCACCACGAGATCGACGAAGGCGCGCACCTTGGCCGAGAGCAGGCGCGAGGTCGGATAGACGATGTGGATCGGCAGCGCCGGCTGCTCGTATTTCGCCAGCACGATTCTGAGCCGCCCGCGCCGCAGGCCCTCGGCGGCCTGATAGGCCAGCACGCGCGTCACGCCGCCGCCGGCCTCGGCATATTGCAGGGCGGCGTCGGCGCTGTTGCTGGCGAAGCGCGGGTTCGGCGTCACCTCGATGTCGCGGCCGTCCTGCACGAAGCGCCAGTTCGCGGATGAACCGAATGCGATGGTCTGGTGCGTGAGCAGCGCCTCCGGCGTCTTCGGTTCGCCATGGCGCTTCAGATAGCCCGGGGTCGCCACGACGATCCGCCGCATCTCGCCGACCTGGCGCGCCACCAGCGTGGAATCGGCGAGATGGCCGATCCGCACCGCGACGTCAACGGCGTCTTCAACCAGATTGACGAGGTTATCGGACAGCCTGAGTTCGCAGGCGACCTCGGGATAGCGCTTGAGATAGGCGGTCATCACCGGCCCGACATGGAGCCGGCCGAAGCCGACCGGCGCCGACACCACGAGCCGTCCACTCGGCCGGTTGCGCTCCTCCCGCGCCGAGCCGTCGGCCTCCTCGACGTCGGCAAGGATACGCCGGGCGCGTTCCAGATAGCGCGTGCCGACGTCGGTCAGCCTGACCTGGCGGGTGGTCCGCTGCAGCAGCCGCGCGCCGAGATGCTCCTCCAGCGCCGCGATCAGTCGCGTCACCGCCGAGGGCGACAGCCGCAACTTGCGCGCCGCCGGGGCAAAGCCGCGCAGATCGGCGACGGTGACGAAGACATGCATGGCTTCGAGACGGTCCATCCTATTATTGCATATATTGCAATTATGAAGTGTCAATCGGAATGATTGTTTTAGCCGATGGAAGGTCCATTTTTTATGGCGAAAGACGCAGCAACGCGCCGGAATTTTCAGGAGATGTTCCGATGACCGCAGCCCACACATACGCCAGCGACGTGGCCTTCACGCCGGCAGTCAAGTCGATCCAGACCCGTAAGGGCTCGCGCGAGGCCTATGCCCGCGCCGAGCAGCACGGCTGGCGCACTGAGGTCGACGATAAGCTGGCCGGCTTCCTCGCCGAGGCCAACAGCTTCTATTTCGCCACCGCGTCAGCCGACGGCCAGCCCTATATTCAGCATCGCGGCGGACCGAAAGGGTTCCTCAAGGTGCTGGACAAACAGACGCTCGCCTTTGCCGATTACGCCGGCAACCAGCAGTTCATCACGCAAGGCAATCTGACGGAGAATCCCAAGGCGTATATATTTGTCATGGACTATGCCCACCGTCGCCGGGTGAAGATCTGGGGCGAGGCGCATGTGGTCGAGGACGACGCGGCGCTGACGCAGTCCCTTATGCCGAAAGGCTACCGGGCGCGGCCCGAGCAGGTGATCCTGTTCAAGATCGCGGCGTGGGACACCAATTGCCCGCAACACATTCCGCAGAAGTTCGATGCAACGGATGTGGCGACCGCGCTGGCGGCAAGAGATCAGCGGATCGCGGAGCTGGAAGCGGAGGTCGCGGCGCTGAAGGGGGAGGCGAGCTCACCATCCAACGAAAACTGAATCGGCGTGTACGGTGCACTCTCTCCCCTTGCGGGAGAGGGTGGATTCGATGCATTGCATCGAAGCCGGGTGAGGGGTTTCGATCCTCACGAGCGGTTTTGCGAGTTGAGAGAACCCCTCATCCGGCGCTTCGCGCCACCTTCTCCCGCAAGGGGAGAAGGGAAGTTGAGCGGGCGGTTACAACACACTCGCACCTTCGTGCTGGAAGCCGAGATAGCTTGCCGCGACCCGCTCATTCGCTGCGACGTCGCTGGCCTTGCCGCTGAGCACGAATTCGCCGAGCTCCATGACATAGGCCTGGTCGGCGATCTTCAGCGCGGCCTGCGCGTTCTGTTCGACCAGCAGCACGGAGACGCCGCTGGCGCGCAGCTCGGTGACGATGCGGAAAATGTCGGCGACGATGATCGGGGCGAGGCCGAGGCTCGGCTCGTCGAGCATCAGGAGCTTGGGCTCGCCCATCAGTGCGCGGCCCATCGCGAGCATCTGCTGCTCGCCGCCGGAGAGCGTGCCGGCGAGCTGCTTGCGCCGTTCCTTCAGCCGCGGAAACAGGCCGTAGACCCGCTCCATCGAGGCTTTCGCCTTGCTTCTTTCGATGCGGAAAGCGCCGAGCTCGAGATTGTCCTCGACATTCATGGTCACGAACAACTCGCGGTGCTCGGGGACGAGGCCGAGCCCCATCGCGACGCGATCCTCGATGTCGAGCCGTGACAGGTCCTGGCCGGCGAAGACGACGCGTCCCTTCAGCGGCAGAATGCCCATGATGGCCGACAGCAGCGTGGTCTTGCCGGCGCCGTTGGCGCCGACGATGGTGACGATCTGGTTCTGGCCGACCTCGAGCGAGACCGAACGCACGGCCTCGACCTTGCCATAGGCGACATGCGCGTCGGTGACGGACAACAGCGCGCTCATGCCGCCACTCCGAGATAGGCCTTGATCACTTCGGGATTGGTCTTGATCGTGGCGGGCGTTCCTTCGGCGATCTTGGTGCCGAAATCGAGCACCACGATGCGGTCGGCAAGATTCATCACGAAGCCCATGTCGTGCTCGACCAGCAGCACGCTCATGCCGCCGTCGCGCAAATCGCGCAGCAGCGATGCCAGCCGCTGCTTCTCCATGTGGCGCAGGCCGGCGGCCGGCTCGTCGAGCAGCAGCAGCATCGGATCGACGCAGAGGGCGCGGGCGATCTCGACGATGCGCTGCTGGCCGAGCGAGAGCGAGCCCGCAAGCTGGTGCATCTGGTCGCCAAGTCCGACGCGCTCGATCTGGCGGGCGGCCTCCGCGAGCAGCCTGGCCTCGTCGGCCCGGTCGAGCCGCAGCATGGAGGAGATGGGGCCGGAGTGACCGCGCAGATGCGCGCCGATCGCCACGTTCTCCAGCACGGTCATGTCGGGCACCAGCTTGACGTGCTGGAAGGTGCGGGAGATGCCGAGCTTGACGATCTCCTGCGGCGGCGCCTTGTCGACCTTGCTGCCGAGCACGGAGATCGAGCCTGACGTCGCCGACAGCACGCCGGTGATCAGGTTGAACGTGGTGCTCTTGCCGGCGCCGTTCGGGCCGATCAGCGCGACGATCTCGCGGGCCTGGACGTCGAAGGAGACGTTGTTGACCGCGACCACGCCGCCGAACTGTTTGCGCGCCTTTTCGACCTGGAGCAGGACGCTGGATTGTCCGGGCGAGCGGGGGCGCTGCTCCAGTTTCAGCGAGGTGTCGGGCTTCTTGCCGCTCCTGCGCTCGGGCAGCAGCGACATCAGCCAGGGCCAGACGCCGCCTGGTGCGAGTTGCAACAGCGCCACCAGCATGATGCCGAACACGATGGTTTCGACCTGGCCGGAGCCCGGCAGGACAAGCGGCAAATAGCTCTGCAGCACTTCCTTGAGGACCACGACGAGGGCCGCGCCCAGCACCCCGCCCCAGACATAGCCGGCGCCGCCGACCACGGCGATGAAGAGATATTCGATGCCGGCCTGCGCGCCGAACGGCGTCGGGTTCACCGCGCGCTGAAGGTGCGCGTAGAGCCAGCCGGAGAGGCCGGCGAGCACCGCGGCGTGGATGAACACCAGCATTTTCGCCCGCGGCGTGTGCACGCCGAATGCCTCGGCCGCGACGTGGCCGCGCCGGAGCGCACGGATGGCGCGGCCGGTGCGGGAATCCAGTAGATTCATGGTGAGCAGCGCCGAGACGATCACGGCAACCCAGATCGCGTAGTAGATCGAGCCGGGCGAGAGCATCTTGAACGCGCCGATCGACAGCGGCGGGATCGCCGAGATGCCGTCGTTTCGTCCCAGAAATTCCAGCTTGCTGAAGAGATAGAACAGGCCGAGTCCCCAGGCCAGCGTGCCGAGCGGCAGATAGTGGCCGGAGAGGCGGACGGTGACGAGGCCGAGCAGCACCGCCAGCAGACCGCTGACCAATAGCGACAGCGGCAGGGTCAACCAGGGCGACAGGCCGTAGGTCGTCGACAGCACCGCGGTGGTATAGGCGCCGAAGCCGACGAAGGCCGCCTGGCCGAACGAGGTCAGGCCGCCGACGCCGGTCAGCAGCACGAGGCCCATCGCGACCAGGGCAGCGAGGCCGATATTGTCGAGCAGCACGATCCAGAACGGCGGCATGCCGGGCACGAACGGGATCGCCGCCATGAGAAGCGCGAAGACGAGGATGGGAAGCCGGCTCTGCATCTTGGCGTCAGTCCTTCTCTTCCTCGACCGCAGGCGCGGCGAGCGAGCGCAGCAGCAGCACCGGGATCAAGAGCATGAAAACGATCACCTCCTTGTAGTTGGAGGCATAGAAGGACGAGAACGCCTCGACGATGCCGACGAACAGCGCCGCGACGGCGGTGAGCGGGTAACTGACGAGCCCGCCGATGATCGCGGCGACAAAGCCCTTCAGGCCGATCAGGAAGCCGGAGTCGTAATAGAGCGTCGTGATCGGAACGATCATGATGCCAGACAGCGCGCCGATGACCGAGGCCAGCAGAAAGGCGATCTGACCGGACAGCGTGGTGCGGATGCCCGCAAGCCGCGCGCCGAGCCGGTTCACGGCGGTCGCGCGCAGCGCCTTGCCGTAGAGCGTCAGGCCGAAGAACAGCCAGAGCCCGACGATGAAGGCGATGGTGATGCCGTAGACGGTGATGCTCTGGCCGGTAAAGCGCAGCGCGCCGGCGGTGAACGAGCCGGACAGCACGGCAGGTCCGCGCTGGCCTTCGGCGCCGAAGAACAGAAGGCCCAGTCCCTGCAGCGCGAGGTGGACGCCCACCGATGCGATCAGCAGCACCAGCACGGAGGTGTGTGCCAGCGGCTGGAACGCAATCCGATAGAGAAACAGGCCGATCATCGCCACGATCACCAGCGACAGCGCGATGCAGACCGCCACCGGCGGCTTCTGGGCGGCGAAGTAGACGGTCAGCGCCAGCACGATGGCCGGCAGCACGATGTTAGCGACGATGCTGCGCAGGATCAGGCGCCCGTGCAGCGCCTTGCGCGCAGCGAACAGGTCGAAGGCGAAGGCGCCGATGCCCAGCGCCAGCGCGAGCTTTGCCGTCCCCGGCATCTGGCCCGCGGCCAGCGAGGCATAGGTCAGCGCGCCGTAGGTGACGAACTCGCCCTGGGGAATGAGGATGACGCGGGTGACGGCGAACACCAGCACCAGCGCGAGGCCGAGCAGCGCATAGATCGCGCCATTGGTGATGCCGTCCTGCAGCAGGAACAGCATGATGGTGGTATTCAAGACCGGACGCTCCCCCTCGAAGATTAAGGACCGGTCCCCTGATTGTGGTGGATGGTCCGCTCACAGCCATTGAAATACGCTGACGATATTTGATATGGTCCATAACAATTATCAAATATAACTTCAAGGGTGGCGGGCGACCCGTCCCGAATTTAACGGGATTACGAGCACGAGGCGATGACCGTTTCCAAAACCGCTGAAAAGTCCTCTGAAAAGCCCGCCGATACGGCCAAGGGCCGCAAGGACGCGGCCGAGGCCCAAGTCCAGGTTCAGGGCCCGGGACCTGCCGAAGCCCTCCAGCTCGGGGAGCTCTCGGAGCAGCTCGGCTATGTACTGAAGCGGGCGCAGCTCAAGGTGTTCGAGAATTTCCTGCGCTGCATGGCCTCGCTCCAGCTCACGCCGGCGCAGTTCTCCGTGCTGCTGTTGGTCGACAAGAATCCGGGCCGTAACCAGACCGAGATCGCGTCCACGCTCGGCATCCTGCGCCCGAACTTCGTGGCGATGCTCGACAATCTCGAGAGCCGCGACCTTTGCGCGCGGATCCGCTCCACCAACGACCGCCGCTCGCACATCCTGGTGCTGACCGACAAGGGCAAGGCGGTGCTGGCCCGCGCCAAGAAGCTCGTCGCCACCAAGCACGAGGCCCGGCTGAACGAGCTGCTGGGGCAGTCCAATCGCGAGGCCCTGCTGGGGATGCTCTCGAAGATCGCCAACGAGTTTTGAGGCGGGGCTGTCATCGCCCGGCCTCGACCGGGCGATCCAGTACTCCGAGACGGCTGTGACTCATCGATAGGCCGCGGCGTACTGGATTCCCCGCATCAATCGACCAGGATCACCCTGATATCGTTGACGTTGGTCAGCGTCGGCCCCGGCAGCAGCAGATCGCCCGTCGCCTCGAAGAACGTGGTCGCGTCGTTGTTGTCGAGATAGGCCTGCGGCTGCAACTTCTGCGCCTTCATCTTCGCAAACGTCGCCGCGTCGATCAGCGCGCCGGCGGGGTCGGTGGGATTGCCGGCACCGCCGTCGGCGCCGTCGGTGTCGCCGGCGAGCGCGGAGATGTTTGGTGTGTCCTTCAGCAGGCCGGCGAGCGCCAGTGCGTATTCCTGGTTGGGACCGCCGCGCCCCTGGCCGCGCACGGTCACCGTGAGCTCGCCGCCGGAGAGGATGGCGACGCGCTTGCCCTGCGCGCGGGCCTGCAGCGCCAGCCGGACGTGATCGGCTGCGACCTCGCGGGCCTCGCCCTCGAGATCGGCGCCGAGATCGATCGTCTCGTAGCCGGCCTCTTTCGCGAGCTTCACCGCCGCGTCGAGCGACTGCTTCGGACGCGCGATCAGCTCGAACTGCGCGCGGGCGAAGGCGGCGTCACCGGGCTTGCAGCTCTCGTTGCGTTCATCGTCCAGCGCGCGGCGGACCGCATCGTCGACGTCGAGCTTGTACCTGGCGACGATGGCGCGTGCGTCAGCCAGCGTGGTCGGATCGGGCACGGTGGGACCGGAGGCGATCGCGGAGGGATCGTCATGCGGCACGTCGGAGATCGCCAGCGTCACGATCCCGGCGGCATTCTTGCCGGCGCGCGCCAGCCGCCCGCCCTTGATCCGCGACAGATGCTTTCGCACGACATTCATCTCGCCGATCGGCGCGCCGGAGCGCAGCAGCGCCTTGTTGACCGCCTGCTTCTGCGCGAAGCTGATGCCCTCCACCGGCGCGATCCAGTTCGCCGAGCCGCCACCGGTGAGCAGCACCAGAAGCAGATCGTCCGGCCCGGCCTCGCCAGCGAGCGCGAGCGTGTCGGCCGCGCCCTTCAGGCCGGCCTCGTCGGGCACGGGATGACCGGCCTCGACCACGCGGATGCGGCGCGTCGGCACGCCGTAGCCGTGGCGCGTGGTGGCGATGCCGACGAGGCGCTCCGGCGCGAGCTTGAGCGTATCGAGATAATGCCGCTCGGCGGCGGCGGCCATCGCGGCCGCGCCCTTGCCGGCGGCGAGGCAGATCACGCGCCCCCGTGGCGCGGGGCGCAGATGCGGCGCCAGAATTGTGCTCGGATGAGCGGCGGCGACCGCGGCGTCGTAGAGCGCGCGGAGCAGGGGACGTCGGTCGGTCATGACGAAAGGCCTTGGGCGGACAGAAGAGATCGGCGGCAAACGTTGCTCACATGCCTACCGCATCATGCGCCAGAGCGTAAGCCGGCTTTGCCATCATTCGATTGTGCAATCGCGTGATCATAATCGCTGCGCAAGCAAAAGCCCCCTGCGATGGTTCGCAGGGGGCCTGTTGTCGTCGTGTGAAGCGGTCAGCCGCCGACGTCGGCGCTGATCACGTCGCCGAACAGCTCCCACTTCTCGCCCTTGAATTTTTCCAGCTGAAGTTGGCTGATCGGTGCGAAGTCGGTCGGGGAGGTGTTGATCTGAATACCCGGCAGCAGCAGTTCGGTGCGGAAGTTCTTCAGGCCGGCCGCGTGCTTCATGACGTTCGCGCGGGTCAGATCGTCACCGCACTGCTTGAGGACCTGAACCAGCGTCTGCGCGACGGCGTAGCCGACGATGGTGCCCTTGTCGAGCTTGTCGCCCTCGGGGAAGTACTTGTTCATGAAGGCCAGGAAGTCCTTCATGCCCGGGTCGTTCGCCCATGCCGGATCCGACGCGTCCTTCAGATAATCGGCGGAGATGATATCCTGGCCGTTCTCGAAGCCGGCGGGCTTCATCACGCTGCCGACGTTGGCGGAGACGTTGTTGAGGAAGTGCAGCGGCTTCCAGCCGATCTCGGCATTCTTCTTGATCGCCTGCGCCGCGAATTTCGGCGTCGTGATGTTCATGAAGACGTCGGCGCCGGTCGACTTCAGCTTGACGATGTGGTTGTCGATGGTCGGCTCCGACGTCTCGTAGCTCTCTTCCATGACGATCATCGACGCGGCCTTGGCGCCGAGACCGTCCTTCAGGCCCTTGAGATAATCCTTGCCGTAATCGTCGTTCTGGAACAGCACGGCGATCTTGGCGTCCGGCTTGTTCTTCAAGAGCCACCTTGCGTAGATCTGCGTCTCGCTCTGGTAGTTGGGCTGCCAGCCCATGGTCCAGGGGAAGTCCTTCGGATCGTTCCACTTGGTGGCACCGGTGGCGACGAAGAGCTGCGGCACCTTCTTCGAGTTCATGTATTTGTGGATCGCCGAGTTCGGCGGCGTCCCGAGCGAGTTGAAGATTAACAGCACCTCGTCGCTCTCGACCAGCTTGCGCGCCTGCTCCACCGTCTTCGGCGGCGAGTAGGCGTCGTCGTAGCTGATGAAGTTGATCTTGCGGCCGTTGATGCCGCCCTCGTCGTTGATCTTCTTGAAATAGGCGGCTTCGGTCCGCCCGATGATGCCGTAGGCGGAAGCTGGTCCGCTGTAGGGCATGATGTTGCCGATCTTGATTTCGGTGTCGGTCGCGCCGGTATCGTATTTCTTCTGGGCCGATGCAGTGGAGGCCGTGGCCGCAATGAGCGCAAGCGCCATTGACGCGGCCGCAAGTTTGCCGGTGACAGCGGGCATTCCTATCTCCCTATTTTCTTGGTGTGTGTGCGCCCCTTTTCTTGTCTTGATCGTTTTTGGCGACGCTGCCCGCAATTCAATACGATTTGGCCAAGGCGTTCAACAGAAAGCCCCAGCGCCGGCGCCGCAGGGGCTGCTTCTTTAGTAGTCAGGAGGGGCGCCCGCCCGTGTGCGACTGCGAGAAGGCGCAGCCGTCTTGAGTTGATTAACCAAACGCCGGCGATTTTGAGTTGCGCCGCTTCAATGCCCGAGCTCGCTCGAGATGATATCGCCGAACGGCTCCCATTTCTTGCCCTTGAAGCGCATCATCTGGAGCTGCTCGATCGGGGCGAAATTGTCGGCTGTGGTGTTGATCTTGATGCCGGGCAGCAGCGTGTCGGGTTCGAAATCCTTCAAGGAAGCCGCCTGCTTCATGACGTTGTCGCGGGTGAGGTCGTCGCCGCACATCTGCAGCACCTTCACCATGGTCTGCGCGGCGGCATAGCCGAACACCACGGCGGCATCGAGCTTGTTGGCCTTGGGGTCGTATTGCGCGATGAAATTGTAGAACTTCTTCATGCCGTCGTCGGCATTCCACTGCGGGTCGGAGCCGTCCTTGGTGTAGCTCGCCGACAGGATGCCCTGGGAGATCTCGAGGCCCGCCGGTTCGAGCACGCCGCTGACCGAGGTCGAGACGTTGGAGATGATGTGGACCGGATGCCAGCCGATCTCGGCCGCTTTCTTGATCGCCTGTGCTGAGAATTTCGGTGTGGTGATGCTGATGAAGACGTCGGCGCCCGCGGCCTTCAATTTCACGACGTGCTCGTCGATCGCGGGCTCCGAGGTGTCGTAACCGTCTTCCAGCACGATCATCGAGGCCTTGGGCCCAAGGCCGTCCTTCAGTCCCTTCAGATAGTCCTTGCCGAAATCGTCGTTCTGGTAGAGCACGCCGATCTTGCCGTCCGGCTTCTCCTTCATGATGTACTTGGCGTAGATGCGTGCCTCGCTCGCGTAGCTCGGCTGCCAGCCCATGGTCCATGGATATTGCTTCGGATCGTTCCACTTCGAGGCGCCGCTCGCCACGAACAGTTGCGGCACCTTCTTCTCGTTCATGTATTTGCGGATCGCGCCGTTGGTGGAGGTGCCGAGCGAGCCGAAAATCAGCAGTACCCCGTCGCTCTCGACCAGCTTGCGCGCCTGCTCCACCGTCTTCGGCGGCGAGTAGCCGTCGTCGTAGGAGATGAACTTGATCTTGCGGCCGCCGATACCGCCCTCGGCATTGATCTTGTTGAAATAGGCTTCCTCGGCCTTGCCGATCGCGGCATAGGCGGAGGCCGGCCCGCTATAGGGCATGATGTTGCCGATCTTGATCTCGGTATCGGAAGCGCCGCTGTCGTATTTCTTCTGCGCCAGTGCCGGTGCCGGGCTGCCCATCGCAGTGCACAACGCGAATGCGGCCAGAACGGCCGCAACCTGAAATCGAACGGCAGTCATCTTTCTCCACCCGGAACGGATCGGCGCCGCATTGAACAAAATTGACGGCGGACGTCAACAAAAAGCCCCCGCGATCGTTCGCGGGGGCTTCTCGATGTGTTGGATTATTGCGTCAACGCGTCACTCGGTGGCGATGTCGCCGCTGATGATCTCGCCGAACAGTTCCCACCTCTCGCCCTTGAAGCGCTGCATCTGGAGCTGCGCGATCGGGGCGAAGTCGGTGGCGCCGGTGTTGATCTTGACGCCGGGCAACAGGGTGTCCGGCGTGAAATCCTTCAAGGACGCCGCCTGCTTCATGATGTTGGCCCGGGTCAGATCGTCGCCGCACATCTCCAGGACCTTGGCCAGCGTCGATGCTGCGCCATAGCCATAGATCATGCTGGTGTCGGATTTGTCCGCGCCCGCCATGTACTTGTCGACGAACTCGTTCCACTTCTTCATGCCGGGGTCGTTGTTCCACTGCGGGTCCGTGGAGTCCTTGGCATAGGCCGCCGACAGCACGTTCTGCGCAGCCTCGAAGCCGGCCGGCTTCATCACGCTGCCGACCGAGATCGACACGTTGGTGAGGATCTGCAGCGGCTTCCAGCTCAGCTCAGCGGTCTTCTTGATGGTCTGGGCCGCGAACTTCGGCGTCGCGTAGATCAGCAGCACGTCGGGATTGGCCGCCTTGATCTTGACGATGTGGCCGTCGATCGACGGCTCCGACACCTCGTAGCTCTCTTCCATGATGATCATGGACGCTGCCTTGGCGCCGAGCCCGTCCTTGGTGCCCTTGAGGTAGTCTTTGCCGAAATCGTCGTTCTGGTAGAGGATCGCGACCTTGGCGTCGGGCTTCTCCTTCAGAAGCCATTTCGCGTAGATCTGCGCTTCGCTCTGGTAGGACGGCTGCCAGCCCATGGTCCAGGGGAAGTTCTTCGGGTCGTTCCACTTGGTGGCGCCGGTGGCGACGAAGAGCTGCGGGATCTTCTTGGCGTTCAGGTACTTCTGGATCGCGCTGTTCGAGGGCGTGCCGAGCGGGTTGAACACCACCAGCACCTCGTCGCTTTCGACCAGCTTGCGGACCTGCTCGACGGCCTTCGGCGGCGAATAACCGTCGTCATAGGTGACGAAGTTGATCTTGCGGCCGTTGATGCCGCCCTTGTCGTTGATCATCTTGAAATAGGCTTCTTCGGTCTTGCCGATGATGCCGTAGGCCGACGCCGGACCGCTGTACGGCATGATGTTGCCGATCTTGATCTCGGTATCGGAAGCGCCGGTGTCGTATTTCTTCTGGGCGAGTGCTGCGCCGGAGGTGAAGGTGATGACCGCCGTTGCCGTGACCAGCGCAGCGGTTCGCAGTGTTCTTTCAAAAAGCAATTCGGGTCTCCTTGGCTTCAATTAACGGGTCGTCAGTTCTTTCTGAGCCGGCCGACGAGCTGCTGGCCCATGATCGCGACCTGCCTTGCGCCGTGCGGCACGAGGTAGATGACGAAGAACAGGAGGACGCCGAACACCGCACCGGAGAGGCCCTTCGAGATGCCTTCCGCGATATTCGGGACGAAGATGATGAAGGCGGCGCCGACGATCGAGCCGGGCAGCCAGCCGACGCCGCCGACGACCATACCGAGGAACAGCTGGATCGAGAGCGTGATGGTGAAGCTGTCCGGTGCCACGAATTGCACCGCGATTGCACTGAGGCCGCCGGCGACGCCGGTGATGCCCGCGGAGACGCCGAAGGCGAGCGTCTTGTAGAGCGCGACGTTGACGCCCATCGCGGAGGCCGCGATCTCGTTGTCGCGGATTGCCATGAAGGCGCGGCCCGAGCGGGAGCGCAGCAGGTTCACCGAGAAGATGTAGATCGCAAGCACGATCGCGAGCGTGAAATAATAGAGCCACATGTCTTGCGACATCGGCAGGCCGAATGGCGCGTCGGGCTTGGTCACAACGAGGCCCTGCACGCCGCCGGTCCAGTGCTCGAGAAAGTTCAGCTTCAGGAGCTGCGGCATGGCCGTGGCGAGCGCGAAAGTTGCGAGCGCGAGGTACACGCCGGACAACCGCAACGCCGGCTGGCCGAACAGGAAACCGAAGCCGAAGCAGAGCACGCCAGCGATCGGCAGGCAGAGCACGTAATTGATGTTGAACGCCTCCATCATGACCGCGGTGACATAGGCGCCAACGGCGTAGAACGCGCTCTGGCCGAGCGAGAACTGGCCGCTGCCGCCGGTCAGGATGTTCAATGCCAGTACGGCGAGCCCGAGATACAGCAACTGGGTCAGCTGGAAGATGATGAAGTTCTTGGCGAACAGCGGCACGGCCAGGAGCAGCAGCAACACCACAACCGAGGTGCCGGTGCCCAGAGTCATGGCCCGCTTCGGAACCGCCTCGATGGCCGGGGCTTCCGTGACGACGTCTTCTGCTGTGCTCATGATCAAACTCGCTTGACGATTTGCCGGCCGAACAGACCAGCGGGTTTGACGACCAGGACGGAGATGATCAGCGCGAGCGCGATCGGGAGTTTCAGCTCGTTGCCGACGCCGGGGATGTAGGTGCCGGCGAGGTTTTCGAAGATGCCGACGAGGAAGCCGCCGACCACTGCGCCGAACGGGCTGGTGAGGCCGCCGAGCACCGCCGCGGCAAAGCCGTAGATCAGCACGCCGCCCATCATGTTGGGCTCGAGGAACACGACCGGGGCGATCAGCATGCCGGCGATGGCGCCGATGGCGGACGCCATGCCCCAGCCGAGCGCGATCATCCAGCTCGTGTTGATGCCGACCAGGCGGGCCGACTCAGGCACCGAGGCGGCCGCGCGCATGGCGAGGCCGATCCGCGTGTACTGGAAGAAGAAATAGAGCGCGAGCAGCAGCAGCACGGTGACGCCGATCATACCGGCCTGGTGGGTCGAGATCAGCTGGCTGCCGAGGAACGGCGAGGAGCCGAACGGGGTCGGATACTGCTTGATGGTGAAGTCCCAGATCAGGCCGGCCGAGGAGTTGATGATCGCATACAGTGCGATGAAGCCCGCGACGTTGGTCAGCACCGGCGCCTTGGCGAGCGGCTTGAACAGGATTCGCTCGATCGCGATGCCGCCAATGAAGGAGAACACCAGCGCGATGATGAACGCACCCCAATAGGGTATGCCCCATTGCATCAATTGCCAGGAGATGAAGGTCGAGAACATCGCCATCTCGCCCTGCGCGAAGTTGAGATGGTCGATCGCCTGGTAGATCATGACCACGGCCAGCGCCATGCAGGCGTAGATGGCGCCGGTGGATATCCCGGCCAGCACCTGGTTGGTGAAAAGCTCCATCGTGCCGGCTCCTCAGTAGCCCAGATAGGATTTGCGGATTTCTTCGTTGTTCGCGATGTCCTTGGCATTGCCCGACATCACGATGCGTCCGGTCTCGATCACATAGGCCTGGTCGGCGAGCTCGAGCGCGAGCTGGGCGTTCTGCTCGACCACCAGGATCGACACCTTGTCCTCGCGGTTGATCTTGCCGAGGATGCCGAACAGGTCGCGCACCACGAGAGGCGCGAGGCCAAAGGACGGCTCGTCCAGCAGCATCAGCCGCGGCCGCAGCATCAGGGCGCGGGCGACCGCGAGCATCTGCTGCTCGCCGCCCGACAGCGTGCCGGCCTGCTGGGTGTGCCGCTGTTTCAGCACCGGGAAATGGGCATACATGCGCTCGATGTCGGAGACGATGCCGGCGCTGTCCTTGCGGGTGATGGCGCCGAGCTGGAGGTTTTCCTCCACCGTCATGGTGGTGAAGGTGCCGCGGCCCTGCGGCACGTGGGCGATGCCGAACCGCACGATGCTCTCGGTGGAGCGGTTGTTCAGCGGCTTGCCGTCGAACTCGATCCCGCCGGTCGAGCGCACCATGTTGCAGATCGCGCGCAGCGTGGTGGTCTTGCCGGCGCCGTTGGCCCCGAGCAGCGTCGTCAGCGATCCCTCGTTGAGCGAGAAGGACAGGCCGTGGAGCGCCTGGACCTGGCCGTAATAGGCGCGCAGGTCCTTGACGTTGAGCAGCGTCGTCATTGGTCCTTGCTCCCGAGATAAGCCTTGATGACGTCGGGATCCGCCTGCACCTGGGCCGGCGTGCCTTCCGCGAGCTTCTTGCCGAAGTTCAGCGCGACGACGTGATCGGCGATCGACATCACGAGGCCCATGTGATGCTCGACCAGCAGCACCGTCATGTGGCGGTCGTCCCGGATGCGGCGAATGAGGTCACCGAGCACATAGACTTCCTCATGGTTGAGGCCGCCGGCCGGCTCGTCGAGCAGCAGGATTTTCGGATCGGCCGCGAGCGCGCGCGCAAGCTCGACGCGCTTCTGCGTGCCGAAGGGCAGGCCGGACACGACGGTGTGGGCGACGTCCTCGAGTTTGAGATAGGCCAGGATCTCGTGCACCTTCTCGTTGACGCTGCTCTCGCTGCGCCGGACCCACGCGAGCCTCAGGGAGTCGCTGATGATGTCGCTGGAGGTCTTGGAATGGGCGCCGACGCGGACGTTGTCCATCACCGAGAGATTCGGAAACAGCGCCACGTTCTGGAAGGTGCGGCCGATCCCGATCTCGGCGATCCGGTGCGGCGGCCGCGACAGGATGCTCGCGCCTTCCATCAGGATGTCGCCAGACGACGGCTGGTACAGCCGCGAGAGGCAGTTGAAGAGCGTGGTCTTGCCGGCGCCGTTGGGGCCGATCAACCCGAGAATCTGGCCCTTGTGCATGTCGAAGGACACGCCGTTGAGCGCAATGATGCCGCCGAACACGACGCTGACGTCGTGAACCGCGAGCAAGGGCGATGTCCCCTGCGCGAGCTGTGCCTGCGTCATCTCGTCTCGCCCACACTGTTGAGTGGGCAAAGGGGCGGTGTGAACCGCTCCCGGCGACGACAAAGGCTATCTGATCCCCTCGGCCACACGCGCAACTTTCCCTCCTGATTTCAGCTTTTTGCTGACGTCTTTTTTGGAATGCGGCATCAGACCCCCAAGTGCCGCTTCGATGTTCCTTACCATCGCAAGCAGACGCGGTCCAATGTCGTTGATCAAACGCTCTTCCGTGAAACGGAATGCGGGCGCCCCGCAATTGAAGGCATAGGGTCCGGTTCCGTCGTTCAGCTTCAGCGCGACTCCGGCTGCGCCGATGTCGTCATGCCAGTCGCCGACCGAGATCGCGAAACCGTATTTCGCGACGGTTTCGCCGGAACGCTCCAGCCCATCGCGCATCTTGGGCCAGCGGCTGCCGTAATGTTCGCGCAGGACACGCGACAGTTCTGCGCGATCGTTTTCGTCGAGCGCCCAGAAATAGGCCCGGCCCATCGCGCTGGTTGCAATCGGCACACGGGAGCCGACGTCAAGTTGAACGCCGACCGTTTCGCTGCCGCGGCTTTGCCCGAAATAGATCATGCTGTGACGGTCGCGGCCGCCGACGGCAACGGCGCCTCCCGTCGAGCGCATCATGTCTTCGCGAAACGGTTCGGACAAATGCCGAACACCGAGATTGGCCAACGCAGCGTATCCGAGCGCCATCGCGGCCGGCGCGAGCTGATACTTCTCGAAGCGGGGAACCGGCGTCAGATAACCGAGCTTCGTCAACGTATAGGTCAGCCGCGAAACCGTCGGCTTGGGCAGATTGGTGCGGGCCGCGATTTCCTGGTTGCCGAGGAGACCGTCGCTGGGTTGAAATGCGCGCAATACGTCTAGTCCGCGGGAAAGCGCGACGACGAAATTCCGATCGGTCGCGGCCTTCTTTGCTGTACGCTTCATCCCTGATCTGCTTCTTGCGCGGAGTCGTTGACAAGTCACGTGCTTCAAAATAACCCTGCCGTCAAGATGCGGAATTAAATTCCGCAGTGCGAAATCGAACAAAAGTTACCCCACCAAGGAGGGACACCGTGAGCGAAGTGGTCAAGCTTGAGCGTCATGATGAAGTCGGGATCGTCACGGTCGACAGCCCTCCGGTGAATGCGTTGAGCGCTGCGGTCCGCGGCGGCATTTTGGAGTGCGTCAAGGCTGCGATTGCCGATCCCGCCATCAAGGGCATCGTGCTGACCTGCGCCGGCCGCACCTTCATTGCCGGCGCCGACATCACCGAATTCGGCAAGCCGCCGAAGCCGCCCGCCCTCAACGACGTGCTGTCCGAGATCGAGAACTCGCCGAAGCCGGTCGTGGCCGCGATTCACGGCACCGCGCTCGGCGGCGGGCTCGAAGTCGCGCTGGCCTGTCACTTCCGCGTGGCGGTCAAGGAGGCAAAGCTCGGCCTGCCCGAGGTGAAACTCGGCCTGTTGCCGGGCGCCGGCGGCACCCAGCGCCTGCCGCGTGCGGTCGGGCCGGAACTCGCCGTCAAGATGATCGTCGGCGGCGATCCCATCGGTGCGGCGGAAGCGCTCAAGAACGGGCTGATCGAGGAGATCGTCGAGGGGCCGGCCTCCGGCGGCGAAGCGTTCGTCCGCAAATTGCTCTCCGAGAAGCGTCCGCTGCGGCGCCTGCGCGACGACGATTCCAAGATCGCCGCCGCCAAGGCCGACCGCTCGATCTTCACCAATGCGGTCGCCGCGATGACCAAGAAGTCGCGCGGCCTGGAAGCGCCGTTCGCGGCGGCCGACGCCGTCGGCTACGCCATCGACCTGCCGTTCGACGAGGGCCTGAAGAAGGAGCGCGAGGGCTTCTTGAAGCTCGTCGCCAGCGACCAGTCCAAGGCGCAGCGCTATGCCTTCTTCGCCGAGCGCGAGGCCAGCAAGATCGCAGGCGTGCCTGAGGGCACCAAGTCGCGGCCGGTGAACCGCGTCGCCATCCTCGGTGCCGGCACCATGGGCGGCGGCATCGCGATGTCCTTTGCCAATGCCGGTGTTCCCGTCACCCTGATCGAGACCGGCGAGGAGCAGCTCAAGCGCGGCATGGGCATCATGCAGAAGAACTGGGAAGCGACCGCCGCGCGCGGCGGCATTCCCGCCGATGCGCCCGCCAAGCGCATGGCGCTGATCAACGGCGTCGTCGGCATCGAGAACGTCGGCGATGCCGACCTCGTCATCGAGGCCGTGTTCGAGACCATGGCGGTGAAGAAGGAAGTGTTCGGCAAGCTCGACCAGTACGTCAAGCCCGGCGCCGTGCTCGCCTCCAACACCTCGTATCTCAACATCGACGAGATCGCGAAGTCGACCAAGCGCCCGCAGGACGTGCTCGGCATGCATTTCTTCTCGCCGGCGAACGTCATGAAGCTGTGCGAGATCGTGCGCGCCGACAAGACCGCGCCGGATGCGCTGGTCACTGCCGTGACCATCGCGCGAAAAATCGCGAAGGTGCCGGCCGTGGTCGGCGTCTGCGACGGTTTCGTCGGCAACCGCATGCTGGCCCAGCGCGGCAAGCAGTCGGAAAAGCTGCTGTTCGAAGGCGCGCTGCCGCAGCAGGTCGACGCCGTCGTGACCAAATTCGGCATGCCGATGGGGCCGTTCGCGATGGGCGACCTCGCCGGCCTCGACATCGGCTGGCGCTCGCGCAAGGATCGCGGCATCAAGTCGGAGATCGCGGACGCGCTGTGCGAAGCCGGCCGCTTCGGCCAGAAGACCGGCAAGGGCTATTACAAGTACGAGGCGGGCTCCCGCTCGGCGCTGCCCGATCCGGAGGTCGAGAAGCTGATCGACGAGACGCTGCTCCGTCTCGGCCGCAAGAAGCGGGCCGTCAGCGACGAGGAGATCCTCGAGCGCATGATGTACCCGATGATCAACGAGGGCGCGAAGATCCTCGAAGAAGGCATCGCGGCGCGGCCCTCCGACATCGACGTGGTCTGGCTCTACGGCTATGGCTGGCCGATCTATCGCGGCGGCCCGATGTTCTGGGCCGACAGCGTCGGCCTCAAGCACATCGCCGATCGCCTCTCCTTCTACGCCAAGGAGACCAACGACAAGAGCCTCGAGCCGGCGCCGCTGCTGAAGAAGCTCGCGGCCGAAGGCAAGACGTTCGCCTCGCTCGCGGCCGCGTCGAAAGCGGCGTAATGGTCGCTTCGTCTCAACCTTCGTCATTCCGGGATGCGCCGCAAGGCGCAGGCCCGGAATCCATAACCCCAGTTGGCGATTATGGATTCCGGGCTCGCGACTTCGTCGCGCCCCGGAATGACGGTCTGTGTTAGTTGCTCGCTCAAGCAATCAAGAAAATGACCCATCCCGGCGAACAGTTTTATCCCGAGGGCGTGTGCTGGGACGACACCATCGTCCAGGGCTCGCTGCCTGATCTGCTGGCGAAGGCCGCGGCCGAGTACGGCCCGCGCGCCGCGCTGGAATTCCGCGACCGGCCGATCACCTATGCCGAGCTCGCCGCCATGGCCGGGCGTGCGGCCGCCGCGTTCCTGCGCGCCGGTTGCGGCAAGAACACCTCCGTCGCGCTGTTCCTCGGCAACACGCCGGACCACCCCGTCAATTTCTTCGGCGCGCTCAAGGCCGGCGCCCGCGTCGCGCATCTTTCGCCGCTCGACGGCGAGATCGCGCTGACGCACAAGGTCTCCGATTCCGGTTCGCGCCTGCTCGTCACCTCCAACCTCGCGGCGCTGCTGCCGACGGCGCTGAAGTTTCTCGAGAAGGGCCTGATCGATCGCCTGGTCGTCTGCGAGGACGACAATTGGGGCAAGGTCGGCACGCCGCAGGCGCCGATCCCCGATGATCCCCGCATCGTCACCTTCAGGACCTTCGTCGAGGGGGCGACCGCGCCGGCAGAGTGGCCGAAAGTGACCGCCGCCGACGTCGCGCTGCTGCAATATACCGGCGGCACCACCGGCCTGCCCAAGGGCGCCATGCTCACCCACGGCAATCTGACGTCTGCGGTGTCGATCTACGACGTCTGGGGCAAGCCGTCACGCGCGGCGCGCGGCGACGCCATCGAGCGCGTGATCTGCGTGCTGCCGCTGTTCCACATCTATGCGCTCACCGTCGTGCTGTTGTCCTCGCTGAGCCGCGGCCATCTGATCTCGCTGCATCAGCGCTTCGACGTCGAAGCGGTGATGCGCGACATCGAGGTCAAGCGCGCGACTTATTTTCCGGGCGTGCCGACGATGTGGATCGCGATCGCAGCCCTCCCTGATCTGGACAAGCGCGATTTCTCCTCGCTCGCCACCATCGGCTCCGGCGGCGCGCCGCTGCCGGTGGAGATCGCCAACTTCTTCGAGCGCAAGGTCGGCAAGAAGCTGCGCAGCGGCTGGGGCATGACCGAGACCTGCTCGCCCGGCACCGGCCATCCGCCGGTTGGCCCGGACAAGCCCGGCTCGATCGGCCTGATGCTGCCCGGCATCGAGCTCGACGTCGTCGCGCTGGACGATCCGACCCGCGTATTGCCGCCGGGCGAAGTCGGCGAGATACGCATCAAGGGCCCGAACGTCACCAAGGGCTACTGGAACAAGCCGGAGGGTTCGACTGATGCCTTCGTCGACGGCCGCTTCCTCACCGGCGACATCGGCTATGTCGATACCGACGGCTATTTCTTCCTGGTCGACCGCAAGAAGGACATGATCATCTCCGGCGGTTTCAACGTCTATCCGCAGATGATCGAGCAGGCGATCTACACCATTCCCGGTGTGCACGAGGTGATCGTGCTCGGCATCCCCGACCAGTACCGCGGCGAGGCCGCCAAGGCCTTCATCAAGCTGAAGCCCGGCGCAAAGCCGTTCTCGCTCGACGAGCTGCGCGCGCAGCTCGCCGGCAAGGTCGGCAAGCACGAGCTGCCGGCCGAGGTCGTGTTCGTCGACGATCTGCCGCGCACGCCGGTCGGAAAGCTGTCGCGCCACGAGTTGCGCCAGCAGCAGAAACCGTCACAATCCACGCCACTCGCATCAGGAGGTCGTTCTTGACCGACGCCGTCATCGTTTCCACCGCCCGCACCCCGATCGGCAAGGCCTATCGCGGCGCACTCAACGCCACCGAGGGCGCAACCCTGCTCGGCCACGCCATCGGCGAGGCCGTCGCGCGCGCCAAGGTCGACCCGAAGGAGGTCGAGGACGTCGTGATGGGCGCAGCGCTCCAGCAGGGCGCCACCGGCGGCAACATCGCGCGCAAGGCGCTGCTGCGTGCCGGCCTTCCCGTCACCGTCGCCGGCACCACGATCGATCGGCAATGCGCCTCCGGCCTGCAGGCGATCGCGCTCGCCGCGCGCTCGGTGATCTTCGACGGCGTCGAGATCGCGGTCGGCGGCGGCGGCGAGTCGATCTCGCTCGTGCAAAACGACAAGATGAACGGCTTCCACGCCCAGGACCCCGCTCTGCTCAAGATCAAGGGCGAGGTCTACATGCCCATGATCGACACGGCCGAAATCGTCGCCAAGCGCTACGGCATCTCGCGCGAGAAGCAGGACGAATATTCGCTGGAGAGCCAGCGCCGCACCGCGGCCGCCCAGCAGGGCGGCAAGTTCAAGGACGAGCTCGCGCCGATCACCACGCAGATGGCGGTCACCGACAAGGCGACCGGTGCCGTCTCGTTCAAGGAGGTGACGCTGTCGCAGGACGAAGGTCCACGCCCCGAGACCACGGCCGAGGGCCTTGCCGGCCTCAAGCCCGTCCGCGGCGAAGGTTTTTCGATCACCGCCGGCAATGCCAGCCAGCTCTCCGACGGCGCCAGCGCCTCCGTGATCATGAGCGACAAGGAAGCGTCCAAGCGCGGCCTCAAGCCGCTCGGCATTTTCCGCGGCTTCGTCTCCGCCGGCTGCGAGCCGGACGAGATGGGCATCGGCCCGGTCTTCGCGGTGCCGCGGCTGCTCAAGCGCCACGGCCTCACCGTCGACGACATCGGCCTCTGGGAGCTGAACGAAGCCTTCGCGGTGCAGGTGCTGTATTGCCGCGACAAGCTCGGCATCGACCCTGAGAAGATCAACGTCGACGGCGGCGCGATCGCGGTCGGCCATCCCTACGGCATGTCGGGCGCGCGCCTGACCGGCCACGCCTTGATCGAAGGCCGCCGCCGCAAGGCCAAATACGCGGTCGTCACCATGTGCGTCGGCGGAGGCATGGGCGCGGCGGGGTTGTTCGAGGTTTTGCAGTAATTCACAGGAGGATCCGATGGATCTCGCATTCACGAAAGAAGAGCAGGCGTTTCGCGAGGAAGTGCGGTCATTCTTCCGCGACAACGTGCCGCCGGACACGCGGCGCAAGCTGGTCGAGGGCCGCCACCTCTCCAAGGACGAGATGGTGACCTGGTGGCGCATCCTCAACAAGAAGGGCTGGGGCGTCAGCCACTGGCCGAAGCAATATGGCGGCACCGGCTGGACATCGGTGCAGCACTACATCTTCAACGAGGAGCTGCAGTCCTATCCGGCGCCGCAGCCGCTCGCCTTCGGCGTCAGCATGGTCGGCCCCGTCATCTACACTTTCGGCAACGAGGAGCAGAAGAAGCAGTATCTGCCGCGCATCGCCAATGTCGACGATTGGTGGTGCCAGGGCTTCTCCGAGCCCGGCTCCGGCTCCGATCTCGCTTCGCTCAAGACCAAGGCCGAACGCAAGGGCGACAAGTGGATCATCAACGGCCAGAAGACCTGGACCACGCTGGCCCAGCACGCCGACATGATCTTCTGCCTCTGCCGCACCGACAACAATGCCAAGAAGCAGATGGGCATCTCCTTCATCGTGTTCTCGATGAAGTCGAAGGGCGTCACCGTGCGCCCGATCCAGACCATCGACGGCGGCGCCGAGGTCAACGAGGTGTTCTTCGACGACGTCGAGGTGCCTGTCGAGAACCTGATCGGCGAGGAGAACAAGGGCTGGGATTACGCGAAATTCCTGCTCGGAAATGAGCGCACCGGCATCGCCCGGGTCGGCGTCTCCAAGGAGCGGCTGCGCCGCATCCGCGATCTCGCCGGCAAGGTCGAATCCGCCGGCAAGCCGATCATCCAGGACGCCGCGTTCCGCGAGAAGCTGGCGGCCTGCGAGATCGAGCTGAAGGCGCTCGAGCTGACCCAGCTGCGCGTTGTCGCCGACGAAGGCAAGCACGGCAAGGGCAAGCCCAATCCGGCCTCGTCCGTGCTGAAGATCAAGGGCTCCGAGATCCAGCAGACCACCACCGAGCTCCTGATGGAAGTGATCGGCCCGTTCGCTGCGCCCTACGATGTGCACGGCGACGACGGCTCGAACGAAGCCATGGACTGGACCGCCCAGATCGCGCCGAGCTACTTCAACAATCGCAAGGTCTCGATCTACGGCGGCTCCAACGAGATCCAGCGCAACATCATCGCCAAGGCCGTGCTGGGGCTGTGATCTTCTCCTCTCCGCGGAGGCGGGGAGGGCAATTCTTCCACCGTCATTCCGGGGCGCGACGAAGTCGCGAGCCCGGAATCCATAACCACCAATCGGGATTATGGATTCCGGGCCTGGCCCTTCGGGCCATCCCGGAATGACGACGCCAAATAGTCCGGGTACGAGGAACCAAAGAACATGGATTTTGATTTGAACGAGGAGCAGCGGCTTCTCAAGGACAGCATCGACGGCCTGCTGACCGATTCCTACGATTTCGAGAGCCGCAAGAAATACATGAAGGAAAAGGGCGGCTGGAGCAAAGCGGTCTGGGGCAAGCTGGCCGAGCAGGGCCTGCTGGGCCTGCCCTTCGCGGAAGCCGATGGCGGCTTCGGCGGCGGCGGCGTCGAGACCATGATCGTGATGGAAGCGCTGGGCAAGGCGCTGGTGCTCGAGCCTTATCTCGCAACCGTCGTGATCGGCGGCGGCTTCCTGCGCCATGCCGGCACCGATGCGCAGAAGGCGGCGCACGTGCCCGGCATCGTCGATGGCAGCAAGACGCTGGCGTTCGCCCAGCTCGAGAAGAACTCGCGCTACGATCTGTTCGACGTCACCACGACCGCCAAGAAGAAGGGCGAGGCTTACGTCATCGACGGCGAGAAATTCGTCGTGCTCAACGGCGAGAACGCCGACACGCTCGTCGTCACCGCGCGCACCAGGGGGGATCGTCGCGACAAGACCGGCATCGGCGTATTCCTGGTGCCCGCGAACGCCAAGGGCATCACCAAGAAGTCGTACCCGACCCAGGACGGCCTGCACGCCGCCGACATCAGCTTCACCGGTGTCGAGGTCGGCAGCGACGCCGTAATCGGCAATCCCGAGGACTCGCTCGCCCTGATCGAGCGCGTCGTCGACGAGGCCCGCATCGCGCTCTGCGCCGAGGCCGTCGGCCTGATGGACGAGTCGCTCAAGACCACGGTCGAGTACATCAAGACGCGCAAGCAATTCGGCGTCGCGATCGGCTCGTTCCAGTCGCTGCAGCACCGCGCCTCCGACATGTTCGTCGCCACCGAGCAGGCGAGATCGATGTCGATGTTCGCGACCATGGCCGGTGATTTCGAGAACGCCAAGGAGCGCGCCAACGCCATCGCCGCGGCCAAGGTGCAGATCGGCAAGTCGCTGAAGTTCGTCGGCCAGCAGGCGATCCAGCTCCACGGCGGCATCGGCATGACCATGGAGGCGAAGATCGGCCACTACTTCAAGCGCCTCACCATGATCGAGAACTCGTTCGGCGACACCGACTACCACCAGCGCCGCGTCGCCGATGGCGGCGGGTTGATCTAGGTCTCTCCACCGTCATCGCGAGGAGCACTGGCGACGAAGCAATCCAGACTTTCTCAGCGGAAAGATCCTGGATTGCTTCGCTCCGCTCGCAATGACGGAGTACGCGGCGTCAGCGAGGCAACAACAATGAAAAACACCCCGTTCGATCTCACCGGCAAGGTCGCCGTGGTCACCGGCTCCAGCCGCGGCATCGGCCGCTCCTCCGCCGAGCTGCTGGCAAAGCTCGGTGCCAAGGTCGTGGTGTCCTCGCGCAAGGCCGAGGCCTGCCAGGAGGTCGCCGACGGCATCAAGGCGGCCGGCGGCGATGCCGTCGTCATTCCCTGCAACATCGCCCGCAAGGCCGAAGTCGAGGCGCTGATCGCGGGCGCAACGAAACACTACGGCAAGATCGACATCCTCGTCTGCAACGCCGCGGTCAATCCCTACTACGGCCCACTGCTCGACATCACCGACGAGGCCTTCGACAAGATCATGGGCAGCAACGTCAAGAGCAACATCTGGCTCTCGGCGCTCGCGATCCCGCAGATGGCCGAGCGCGGCAATGGCTCCGTCGTCATCATCTCCTCGATCGGGGGCCTGCGCGGCTCCACCGTGATCGGCGCCTACGGCATCTCCAAAGCCGCCGACTTCGCGCTGTGCCGCTCGCTCGCCGGCGAATGGGGCCCGAAAGGCGTCCGCGTCAACTGCATCGCGCCCGGCCTCGTCAAGACCGACTTCGCCCGCGCGCTGTGGGAAGACGAAGCCAACCTCAAGCGCCGCACCGCCACCACGCCGCTCCGCCGCATCGGCGAACCCGACGAGATCGCCGGCGCCGTCGCCTACCTCGCCTCGGATGCGTCGAGCTTCATGACCGGCCAGACCATCGTCATCGACGGCGGCGTGACCACGGCCGCGGTGTAGCTCTCTTTCACTTGCAATTTTGCCGCGAGCGCGCTCCACTTTACTCTCCCCTGAAGGGGGAGGGTCGCTCGCGCGAAGCGTGAGCGGGGTGGGGTGAAGCCACGGCAATGGTCTCCACATCAATACGCCGCGCCGCCGCGAAGAGGTTGAGGGCAAATACGACGCCGCATGAACGGATGCTTTGGCGCGCCATCAAGGAAATGCCGATCGAAGGCTCGCACTTCCGACGACAAGCACCGATCGGTTCTTGCATTGTCGACTTCTTCTGCCCGGCAAAGCGCCTGATCATCGAACTCGACGGCGGACACCATAACGAAGATGAGACGGCCGACCGAGATCGTGCACGGCAGAGCTGGCTCGAGAACGAAGGGCTATCGCGTCATTCGCTTCTGGAATTCTGAGATCACAAGCGATCTGACCGCCGTGCTCGAACGCATCCATGTCGAACTCTACGGATCGCGTGAGGCGGAAACAGCGCCCCTGAAACATCGCCGAACATAATGTTTCGAGCCCGCTTCTCTTACCCTCCCCTGGAGGGGGAGGGTCGCTACGCATGCAGCGCAGCGAAATGCGTAGCGGGGTGGGGTGACGGTCTCTCCGCGTCGAAAGCCGCCCGTGTGGAGAGATCACCCCACCCCGTCTCACATTTCGGTTCGCTCAATGCGAGCTTACCCTCCCCCTCCAGGGGAGGGTAAGCGCCTCTCGGCTTGACCTTCCCCTGCCAATCCCCTTTTCTTGGCGCGACACAATGATCCCTCTCGGGACAACGCCAAGAAAACGCCAGGGTAGCTACCATGTCTTTCGTCCTCGCCATCGACCAGGGCACCACCTCCTCGCGCGCCATCGTGTTCCGCAGCGACATTTCCATCGCGGCCCGCGCGCAGCAGGAATTCCCGCAGCATTTCCCGGCCTCGGGCTGGGTCGAGCACGAGCCGGAGGACATCTGGACCTCGACCGTGATGGTGTGCCGCGACGCGATCGAGCAGGCCGGCATCGGCGCAAAGGACATTGCCGCGATCGGCATCACCAACCAGCGCGAGACCACCGTGGTGTGGGACCGCGCCACGGGCCAGGCCGTGCACCGCGCCATCGTCTGGCAGGACCGCCGCACCGCCGACATCTGCGCCAAACTGAAAGCAGAAGGCCGCGAGCCGGTGATCTCGCAGAAGACCGGCCTGATCATCGATCCCTATTTTTCCGGCACCAAGGTCGCATGGATCCTCGACCACGTCCCCGGCGCGCGGGCGCGTGCCGCGCGCGGCGAGCTGATGTTCGGCACCGTCGACTGCTATCTGCTGTGGCGCCTCACCGGCGGCAAGGTGCACGCCACCGACGCCACCAACGCCTCGCGCACGCTGCTGTTCAATATCCACACCGGACAGTGGGACGACGAACTCCTGGAGATCATCGGCGTGCCGCGCTCGATGCTGCCCGAGGTGAAGGATTCCTCCGCCCGCTTCGGCGAGAGCGTGCCTGATCTCTTCGGCGGCGCCATCGCCATCTCCGGCATCGCCGGCGACCAGCAGGCCGCGACCATCGGCCAGGCCTGCTTCCGCCCGGGCATGATGAAGTCCACCTACGGCACCGGCTGCTTCGCGCTGCTCAACACCGGCACCACGCCGGTCGTCTCGAAGAACAAGCTGCTCACCACGGTCGCCTATCAGCTCGCGGGAAAACGCACCTACGCGCTCGAAGGCTCGATCTTCGTCGCGGGCTCGGCGGTGCAGTGGCTGCGCGACGGCCTCGGCATCATCAAGCACGCCGCCGAGACCGGACCTCTTGCCGATCAGTCCGACTCGATGCAGAGCGTCTATCTGGTGCCGGCCTTCGTCGGCATGGGCGCGCCCTACTGGAATCCGCGCGTCCGCGGCGCGCTGTTCGGCCTCACCCGCAACACCGGCCCCGCCGAGCTCGCGCATGCCGCACTGGAGAGCGTCTGCTACCAGACCTTCGATCTCTGGGCCGCGATGCGCGCGGATTGGCCGAGCTCGGAGACCGCCAGCGTCGTGCTCCGCGTCGACGGCGGCATGACGGCGTCCGACTGGACCATGCAGCGCCTTTCCGATCTGCTCGACGCTCCGGTCGATCGCCCCGTGATCCAGGAGACCACGGCGCTGGGGGCCGCCTATCTCGCCGGCCTCGAGGCCGGCGTCTATCCCGAGCCGACCAAATTCGCCGACAACTGGCGCCTCGAGCATCGCTTCAAGCCGAACATGAGCCAGGCGACGCGCGAGCGGAAGCTCGCGGGCTGGGCGCGTGCGGTGAAGGGCGTGCTGGCGAGTGATGAGGGGGAGGGGTAGCGGCACACGCTCTCTCTCCCTGTCATTGCGAGGAGCCCTTGCGACGAAGCAATCCAGACTGCCGCCGCGGAGACAGTCTGGATTGCTTCGCTGCGCTCGCAATGACGGCGTGTGGCGCTGCTGCCGCTCCTCAAACGGCACCGTCCTTCGACCCAATACGAAGGGAAGCAACCAACCATGATCCTTCCCGATGGCTATTCCGACGTCCCCGCCGGCAAGATCGCCGCCGTCGTCACTCATCTGGAGATGACCGCGCGCCCCTCACGCCGTGACGATCCGCCAGGCGCGTGGACGCTGCGCAGGGCCGATGCCCCCGCGCTTCATTGGTATCGCGATCTCCATCGCCGTGTCGGCGAGGAGTGGTTGTGGTTTTCACGGGCGCGCATGAACGACGCCGAGCTCGCCGCAATCATCCATGCACCGGGCGTCGAGATCTATGCACTTGTCGTGGACGGCCGCGATGAAGGCCTGTTGGAGCTGGACTTTCGCGAGGCCGGCCAATGCGAGCTGGTCTATTTCGGCGTTACCGCGCCATTGATCGGGACGGGCGCGGCCCGCTTCCTGATGAACCGCGCGCTGGAGCTCGCGTGGTCACGCGACCTCCGCTGCGTCTGGGTGCACACCTGCACCTTCGACCATCCGTCCGCCGTTGCGTTCTATCAGCGCTCCGGCTTCCGCGCGTTCCGCCGCCAGATCGAGATCGCCGACGATCCGCGGCTTGATGGCACAGTGTCGCGCAATGCGGCGAGGCATGTGCCGATTATTGAATAGTCTGCGGCCTACCCCCTCACTGTCATTGCGAGGAGCCCTTGCGACCAAGCAATCCAGACTGCGCCCGCGGAGAGGTTCAGGATTGCTTCGCTACGCTCGCAATGACGGAATGCATTGCGGCCGCGCCGCCCCTCGACCCGACGGTATCGCAGCCCGGATGAGCGAAGCGACATCCGGGGCTACCGCGCCCACATGTCGCTCCGCTCATGTGTGCTTACAAACTCAAAACACGTCCTGCTTCGCCCTTGCCAGCGAAAATCCCCGCTGCATCGCGTTGAAGCATGTCAGCCCGGTCTGCTCCGACCGGCAGGTAAATCCGCCGCGTTGCCACACCTCGCCATAGGCGAGCACCGGCAACGACGGATCCATCACCGTGTCGCCGGCGCAGATGCGTCCCGCGGCTCCCTTTGCGCTCATCTCGAAGGCGTTGCCCCATTCGAGTTCGCAATCGGCGGGCCGGCGCGGGCGGCTTTCCAGGTTCATGATGTCGCAGCGAAGAACGCCCTGGCCGTTATCGGTGAAGAACTGGCAGGCGATGTTCTTCGACGGCGTCTGGAAGCCGATCGGGCGGTCCTGCGTATGGGCGATGGTTGTTGCGATCAAAAGTCCGGAAATGCCAGGCAGCAGATATCGCATGAGATCGCGCCTCGGTCCGAAATCGTCATGCCCGGACTTGAACCGGGCATCCATCCTTATCCTATAATGACCTTGTGAAGAAGATGGATTGCCGGGCCTTCGCCGCGCCGAAGGGGCTTCGGCCCGCAGGCGGGGCAAGCCCGGCAATGACGAGAGGTGACCCATGTTCCTGATCGGCCAATACGACTCCCCCTTCGTCCGCCGCGTTGCGATCGCGCTGAGGCTCTATGGGCTCGCCTTCGAGCACAGGCCGTGGTCGACCTTCGGCGATGCCGACAAGATCGCGCCCTATAATCCGCTGCGCCGGGTGCCGACGCTGGTGCTCGACGACGGCGAGTCACTGATCGAGAGCACGATCATCCTCGACTATCTCGACGAACTGGTAGGGCCAGAGAGGGCGATGCTGCCGCGAAGCGGCGCCGAGCGGCGGAAGCATCTGCGCATCTGCGCGCTCGCCTCCGGTCTCGGCGACAAGGCGGTGAGCCTGCTGTACGAGCGCGTGCTGCGGAAGGAGCAGCTTGCGCTGTGGGTCGAGCGCTGCGAGGCGCAGATCGCGGACGTTCTGAAAGCGCTGGAGGCCGAGCGCGCCAAGGTGACGACGCCGTACTGGCTGGGGATGCGCATCGGCCACGCCGATGTCGCGGTGGCCTGCGTCGTGCGCTTCACCCGCGAGGCGCACCCGCTTCTGTTCGAGGCCTCGTGCTATCCGGCGCTGTCGGCTCACGCCGACGCCTGCGAGGCGCTGGCGCCGTTCCGGGAGATCGTGCAGCCGCTGGCACCGCCGAAGGGGTGAGCCGCATCACACGCCGCTACGCGAACCCGACCTTGATCAGGATCGTCAGGAAAAGGCCGCCGACGATCGCGCAGACCGCGGCACCGATCAGCGGACCCAGCGCGCCTTCCCGGCTCGCAGGCTCCAGCACCGCCTGTCCCGGCTGGTCCGGATCGTAATAGACGTTGACCTTCTGCCCGGGACGATATTTCGCCGCGGCCTTTTCGGCGACCTCGCGCAGCCCGGAGATCATGGTGCCGCCCCAATCGACTTCGGTGCCGATGAAGTCGCGCTTGCCGACCCTGTAGGCGTAGCGCAGATCGATCTGATAGCGGTGTACAAGCTTTGACGTCGTCGGTTTATCGTCGTGGTCGGTCTTCTCCTCGATGATCTCCTCGATCACATCGCAATGCGTGACCCTGCCCGACGCGGTCGGCCAGCGCAGGCTGGCGCTCGCCAGCCGGCGCGTCCGGACATACTCGGCGACGCAGAACATGCCGCCCACGAGCACGATGATCGGCAGCGCAAACGCGAACAGCGGAACGCCGTTGTCGGCGTAGAGAACGTGGCCGGCGAGCGAATGCGCGGTCAGGGTGGCGGCGATGACGCCGAACACCATCGTGAACGCCACCAGCGCCGCGACGTTCTGCGCGGCAGCAGGTTCGAGCAGCGCCTCGGTCGGTTGCCTCGGATCGACATGGACGTCGACATGCGCGCCGACCGGATATCGTCCGGCCAGTTTTGCGGCCAGAACCCGCGTCGTGATGACGGGGCCGCCGACAAATATCTTGTCGCTTTCCAGCTCCTGGCCGCCGGCCTGATAGCGATAGCGGATGATGGGCCTGGCGTCGTTCCGATCGTCCGAGGCGTGCGCCGAGGGCTGGTCGACCCGGGAGACCGTGATGATGCCATCCACCTTGTCCCAGCTTCGCGCGGCTTGCATCCGGCCCCGCATGCGGACCAGGTTGAACAGCGTCAATCCAAACAGCAGCACGGCGATGCCGGCGGCGATCTGTGTCCACATCAATTGTTGGGCGTTCAGCATCCGATCCCCCTGATCTTCGGCGGCGACCGCCATTGGTCGCGGCGAGCGCGCGTTGCGTTCACGGCAGGGGTGAGGTGCGGCGTCGATCCTACTTCCGCGTACAGGGCTTGATCTCGCCCGTCGCGTTCTTCAGGACGATCGGGCTCGGCGACAGCCTGATGCCGAAGAACAATTGGGAGCCGGAGACCTTGTCGTCCGAGCCTTGGTGTGCCTCCAGGTCGAGCTTCGCCGCGATCTCGGAGGTCAGCTTGGCCTTCTCCTCCATCGAGATCTTGTTGTGGTATTTGATCTCGTAGACGACGTCGGCTTCCAGCACGGACCGCGTCTGGCAGACGACGCCCCCGCTCGAAATGTTCTGGGTGACCGCGTCCTCGCATTCGGCCTTCAGCAATGCATTCCGGGTCGAGATCAGCGACTCGTCGGAAATCAGCAGGATGTTGGCATTCTCGAGCTTGAGGTGGATCGAGTCGACCTGCTGCATGCCGGCGACGGCGGACAGCTTGTCCCTGACCTGCGCGGACACGTCGAGATTCTTCTCGAGCGACTGCTTGAGGTCGCGGTCCACGGTCGGTGATTTCTGGATCTTGCCGGTCAGCAGCGCGGGATCGACCTCGCAGGTCGGATGCAGCTCCAGCCGGCCGTTGGTGAGATATTCGATCGTGTTGATCGTGCCGGGGCCCCCGAACGTGCTCGGCGGCACCACCTCGAAATATCCGGTTTCGGAGAGGATCGCCGTGATCGTCTGCTTCTTTCGCGGAAATCCGACCCAGACCGCGACCATCACGAGGGCCAGCGCGACAAAGACTCCACTACCAAGCCAAAGCCATTTGCGGCTTGCTACTTGCCTGGGCAGCACAACTGACTTCGCTCGCCGCATGGCACGTAGCCTTTCGGACAGTCCGCCGAGGCAATCGTGGGCAGCACGACAAGAACGATCGCGGCGACGAAGAGTGCAATGAACTGCTTCATATGTTCGACCCCAAGCAAACCGTCGGTTTGAAGGTAGTAGACCGACAGCGTAGCGAATCAAGGTTGAGCGGACAAGTGATCGAGTTCACAAGCTGCGGGTTCCCGCGAGCGAAGTTATGTCTGTTGCTTGTGAGCCGGAGGTCCGGATGCCGCCACTTGCTCCGTCATTGCGAGCGCAGCGAAGCAATCCAGACTGTCGCCGTGGAATGCGTAACGGCCGCAGCAGGCGATGATGGAATATTACAGGTGTTTTGCCCGACGGAGCAAGCCGTTTCGGCAAGACCGAAAATCTATCGAGCTTTTTCAACCCGATCCCTACTGTGCATGGGGTTGTTTTCCCGCTTTTTGCCCTGGAGGCGGGCTATCCCGCCCCCGCGCGCTTTTTCTGCCAGACGAGATGCACCGCGCAGGTGCAGCCGGGCGGATGCGAGGCAAGCTCCTTCGACGTCTCGTCGTTCGCCGGCGTCGCCGTAAAGGCCTTGTCGGGCGCCTGCTGCGACGGGATGTAGTTCAAGACCGGCGCGAGCCAGCGCTCGGTCTCCGCCACACTCATGCCCTTGCGCGCGGCGTAGTCCTCGACCTGGTCGCGCTCGATCTTGCCGACGCCGAAATAATAGCTCTCGGGGTTCGCGAAATAGAGCCCCGACACGGAAGAGCCCGGCCACATCGCAAAGCTCTCGGTCAGCTTTACGCCGGCGGTCGCCTCGGCGTCGAGCAGCTCGAACAGCGTCGCCTTCTCGGTGTGATCGGGCTGGGCGGGATAACCGGGCGCGGGGCGGATGCCCTGGTACTTTTCGAGGATCAGATCGTCGGGCGACAGCGCCTCGTCCGGCGCATAGGCCCAGAACTCGCGGCGCACGCGGGCATGCATGCGCTCGGCGAAGGCCTCGGCGAGGCGGTCGGCCAGCGCCTTGCACAGGATCGAGGAGTAATCGTCGTTCGCCATCTTGAAGCGGTCGGCGACCACATCCTCGCCGATCCCCGCGGTGACGACGAAGCCGCCGACATAGTCGGGCACGCCCGCAGGCGCGACGAAGTCGGCGAGCGCGGCGTTGAAGCGGCCTTCGCGCTTCTCGAGCTGCTGGCGCAGCGTGTGCAGCGTCGCGATGCTCCTGGTCCGGCTCTCGTCGGCGTAGAGCACGACGTCGTCGCCGTCGGCATTCGCCGGCCAGAAGCCGACCGTCGCGCGTGCCCGGAACCATTTCTCCTTGACGATCAGGTCGAGCATTTTGCGCGCGTCGTCGTAGAGCGAGCGCGCGACCTCGCCGACCTTGGCATCGTCGAGGATGGCCGGAAAACGCCCGGCAAGCTCCCAGGTCTGGAAGAACGGCGTCCAGTCGATATAAGGCACGAGCTCGGCGAGATCGTAGTCGTCAAAGCTCCTGGTGCCGAGGAAGGTCGGCTTCACCGGCCTGTTCGCCGCGAAATCGACCGGCACGCGGTTGGCGCGCGCCGCCGCCAGCTTCAGCCGCTTCTTGTCGGCCTGCGCGCGCAGATGCGCATCCGAGATTTTTGCGTATTCGGCCCGCACCTCGGCGGCGTAGGCGTCGCGCTTCTCGGGCGACAGCAGCGAGGAGGCGACGCCGACGGCGCGGCTGGCGTCGTTGACATGGACGACGGGACCGGCGCGGTAGCTCGGGTCGATCTTCACCGCCGTGTGCACCCGGCTCGTCGTGGCGCCGCCGATCAAGAGCGGCAGCTTGAGACCTTCGCGCTGCAATTCGCCGGCGAAGAACGCCATCTCGTCGAGCGAAGGCGTGATCAGGCCGGACAGGCCGACGATGTCGGCCTTCTCCGCCTTCACGGTCTCGACGATCTTGGCGGCCGGCACCATCACGCCGAGGTCGATGACCTCGAAATTGTTGCACTGGAGCACGATGCCGACGATGTTCTTGCCGATGTCGTGGACGTCGCCCTTCACGGTCGCGAGCACGATCTTGCCGGCGGAGCTCGATCCCTCGGTGCCGATGCCGTTGGCGAGGTTGCGCGCCTTCTCCTCCTCCATGAACGGCATCAGCCAGGCCACCGCCTGCTTCATGACGCGCGCGGATTTCACCACCTGCGGCAGGAACATCTTGCCGTCGCCGAAGAGATCGCCGACCACGTTCATGCCGGCCATCAGCGGGCCCTCGATCACGTCGAGCGGACGCTTCGACGCCTTGCGGGCTTCCTCGGTATCCGTTTCGATGAACTCGGTGATCCCGTGCACCAGCGAATGCGACAGCCGCTTCTCGACCGGCCATTCGCGCCAGGCCAGATCAGCTTCCTTGGTCTGGGTCTTGTTGCCGCGGAATTTTTCCGCCAGCGCCAGCAGGCGTTCGGACGCGCCCGGATCGCGGTTGAGGACGACGTCTTCGCAGGTCTGGCGCAGCTCGGCATCGATGTCGTCATAGACGATCATCTGCCCGGCATTGACGATGCCCATGTCCATGCCGGCCTTGATGGCATGATACAGGAACACCGAATGCATGGCTTCGCGCACCGGTTCGTTGCCGCGGAACGAGAACGACAGATTGGAGACGCCGCCCGAGATGTGCGCGCCCGGCAGGTTCTTGCGGATCCAGCGCGTCGCCTCGATGAAGTCGACGCCGTAATTGTTGTGCTCCTCGATGCCGGTTGCGATCGCGAAGATGTTCGGATCGAAGATGATGTCTTCCGGCGGAAAGCCGACGCGGTCCACCAGGATGTCGTAGGCGCGCTTGCAGATCTCGGTCTTGCGCGCGAACGTGTCGGCCTGGCCGGCCTCGTCGAACGCCATCACCACGACGGCCGCGCCGTGGCGGCGGGCGATCCCGGCTTCGTGAATGAACTTGTCCTCGCCTTCCTTCATCGAGATCGAGTTGACGACCGGCTTGCCCTGCACGCATTTCAGGCCGGCCTCGATCACCGAGAATTTCGAGGAATCGACCATCACGGGGACGCGGGCGATGTCGGGCTCGGCGGCGACGAGGTTCAGGAAGGTCACCATCGCCGCTTCGGAATCGAGCAGGCCCTCGTCCATGTTGACGTCGATGATCTGCGCGCCGTTCTCGACCTGATCGCGCGCGACCTGCAGCGCGGCCGTATAGTCGCCGTTGGTGATCAGCTTGCGGAAGCGGGCCGAGCCGGTGACGTTGGTGCGTTCGCCGACGTTCACGAACGGGATGGCGTCGGTCAGGATGAATGGCTCGAGGCCGGAGAGCCTCAAGCGCGGCTCGATCTCCGGCACGATGCGCGGCTTGTGCGGCGCGACGGCTGCCGCGATCGCCGCGATATGCTCCGGCGTGGTGCCGCAGCAGCCGCCGACGATGTTGACGAGGCCGTCGCGCGCGAACTCGCCGACCAGGCGGGCCATGTATTCCGGGGTCTCGTCATACTGGCCGAATTCGTTGGGCAGGCCGGCATTGGGATAGGCGCAGACCAGCGTGTCGGCGACGCGGCCGATGTCGGCGATATGCGCGCGCAAATCTTCGGCGCCGAGTGCGCAATTGAAGCCGATGGTGACGGGTTTGGCGTGCCGCACCGAATTCCAGAACGCCTCCGGCATCTGGCCCGACAGCAGGCGGCCGGACTTGTCGGTGATGGTGCCCGACACCATCACGGGCACGTCGATGCCGCGCGCTTCGGTGATCTCGGCGATCGCATAGAGCGCCGCCTTGGCGTTCAGCGTGTCGAAGATGGTCTCGACCAGCAGCAGGTCGACGCCGCCGTCGAGCATGCCGTCGATCTGCTCGCCATAGGATTTGCGCAAGTCGTCGAAAGTAACGGCGCGGTAGCCGGGATTGGAAACGTCGGGAGAGATAGAGGCGGTGCGGTTGGTGGGGCCAATCGCGCCGGCGACGAAGCGCGGCTTGCCGTCCTCGGCCTCGACGCGCCGTGCGGCATTGCCGGCAAGGCGGGCGCCTTCGCGCGCCATCTCGTAGACGATGCCGGTGAGATCGTAATCGGCCTGCGCGATCGAGGTCGTGGAGAAGGTGTTGGTGGCGACGATGTCGGCGCCGGCGCGCAAATACGCGGCGTGGATGTCCTCGATCGCCTGCGGCTGGGTCAGGATCAAGAGATCGTTGTTGCCGCGCAGGTCGCGATGAAAATTCTTGAAGCGCTCGCCGCGGAAGGCGGCCTCGTCGAACTGGAGGTTCTGGATCATCGTGCCCATGGCGCCGTCGAGCACGAGGATGCGCTCGCGCGCGGCATTGAGCAGGGCGGTACGCTTCGGAGAGGTGGGTACGGTCATGTTGTCTTACGCCGCCTTCTGCGCGCTCTTGGCGCGGATGCCGAGCAAATGGCTGATCGCGAACACGAGATCGGCGCGGTTCATGGTGTAGAAATGGAAGGTGTCGACGCCGTGCTTGGCGAGCTTCTGCACCTGGCCGGCTGCGACGGTGGCAGCCACCAGCTTGCGGGTCTCGGCGTCGTCATCGAGGCCCTCGAATTTCGCGGCGAACCAGTCCGGCACGGAGGTGCCGGCACGGGTGACGAAGGCTCTGGCCTGCTTGAAATTGTGCATCGGCATGATGCCCGGCACGATCGGGATGTCGATGCCGCGGGCGCGGACGCGGTCGAGATAGCGGAAGTAAAGGTCGTTGTCGAAGAAGACCTGCGTGATCGCGCGCGCAGCGCCGGCGTCGACTTTGGCCTTCAGCGTGTCGATGTCGGCGTCGAAGTCGCGCGCCTCAGGGTGCTTCTCGGGGTAGGCCGAAACCGACACCTCGATGTCCGCGTGCCGCGTCTTGATGCCGGCGACGAGGTCTGCGGAGCTCTGATAGCCGTCGGGATGGCTCGAATAGGGCGTGCCGATGCCGCCGGCGGGATCGCCGCGCAAGGCAACGATGTGGCGGACGCCGACCTCGTGATAGCGGTCGACGATCTCGTCGATCTCGCCGCGCGAGGCGCCGACACAGGTCAGATGCGCGGCCGGCAGCAGCGCCGTTTCCTTGAGGATGCGCGAGATGGTCGAATGGGTGCGCTCGCGGGTCGAGCCGCCGGCGCCATAGGTCACCGAGACGAATTTCGGGTCGAGCGGGGCCAGCCGGTTGATGGTGTCCCAGAGATTGCGCTCCATATCTGCCGTCTTGGGCGGAAAGAACTCGAAGGAGATCGCAGGACGCTTCAGGTACCCGTCTTGCCCGTCGGCTTGGGCGGGAATCGTCGCGTTAGTCATGGCACCACTCACTCCAATTTCAGGCGACCGGCGGTCAGGTCCAGCTTCGAAGGTCCAAGATAGGGCAAAGGCGGCTTGATCGACAGCCCATCAATGATGGGAAGTGGCCCACTTCACACGTATTATGTTGAATTTTAGCTCCTATCCGCTATATCGTGGGATGGTCACCGATCCATAAATATATCAGTATTGCAATACTTTATTGGATCTTTGGATGCTTGACGAGGCAACTAAGGGTGTGGGCCACGTGAATTTCTGATGATTGAGAGGTCGCTTGTCCCAACCATTCGCTAAGGGCGAGCCGGCCTGCCGCCCGCACGTCAGATCTGCGCAGCCTGCCCATTGCCGCCGCGCTGCCCTCCACTACGTTAACGCGCGATGATCCCGCTCTCAGTCCTCGACCTCTCCGTCGTCACCACAGGCACCAAGCCCGCCGCGGCGCTGCGCAACAGCATCGATCTGGCGCGCCATGTCGACGGGCTCGGCTATGTCCGCTACTGGCTCGCCGAGCACCACAATCTCGCTTCCGTCGCGAGCCCTGCGCCCGACGTGATGATCGGGCAGATCGCGGCGGTGACGAAGCACATCCGCGTCGGCTCGGGCGGCGTGATGCTGCCCAACCACGCCCCGTTGGTCGTGGCCGAGCGTTTCAAGATGCTGGAGGCGCTGTTTCCCGGCCGCATCGATCTTGGCCTTGGCCGCGCGCCCGGCACCGATGGCGCCACGGCGTACGCGCTTCGCAGCCGGCTCGATCGCCGCGAGGGCGACGATTTCCTGGAGCGGCTGCACGAATTGATCCTGTGGCAGACCCGCGAATTCCCTGCTGGGCATCCCTACCACAACGTCGTCGCGATGCCCGACGACACGCCGTTGCCGCCGATCTGGCTGCTCGGCTCCAGCGATTATTCCTCGGAATTGGCGGCGCAAGTCGGCATGGGCTTCGCCTTCGCCCATCATTTCGCGTCCCACGACGCGATCGATGCGATGGTGCATTACCGCAATCGCTTCCAGCCCTCGGCCTGGAGTGCGAGCCCGCGCGCGATTCTCGCGGTCGCTGCTATCGTTGCCGATACCGACGAGGAGGCCGAAAAGCTAGCCACCTCGTTCGATCTCAACCGCCTGCGCCGCGACCGCGGCCAGTATCTGCCGTTGCCGAGCGTCGAGGAGGCGACGGCCTATCCCTATACGGCGTCCGAGCGCACCTCGATCCTGCGCAACCGCTCGCGCCTCTTCGTGGGCAATCCGGCGACGGTGCAGAAAAAGCTTCAGCCATTGATCGATGCCAGCAAGCCGGACGAGTTGATGGTGATCACGGCGGTCTACGACCACGACGCGCGAAAGAGGTCGTATTCGCTGCTGGCCGAGGCGTTCGGGCTCAGAGCGGCCGCGTAAACACTATCGTGCCCCGGACGCATCGCCCTTCAGCGGTGCGCCGCAGAGCCGGGGCCCATTGGAGCTTCTGGATCCCGGCTCGCGCTCCGCGCGTCCGGGACACGATTTCAATCCTGCTGCGTCTCGCTGAATGTCGCGCGGAACGGATGCCCCGGATACACGCCGACGATGCGGAATTCGCGCGAGAAGAATTTCAGTTCCTCGATGGCGAAGGCGAGGCCCTTGTCCTCGGGGTGGCCGTCGACATCGGCGTAAAACTGCGTGGCGAAGAAATTGCCGTCGACCATGTAGCTCTCGAGCTTGGTCATGTTGACGCCGTTGGTGGCAAAGCCGCCGAGCGCCTTGTAGAGCGCGGCCGGCAAATTGCGCACCCGGAACACGAAAGTCGTGACCAGCGGACCTGAGCCTTGCGCGGCCCATTTCGGTTCGCGCGCCAGCACCACGAAGCGCGTGGTGTTGTGCGCCTCGTCCTCGATATCCTCGGCGAGGATGTCGAGGCCGTAGATCTGTGCGGCGAGGCGCGAGGCGATCGCGGCGACGGTCTTGTTGTTGCGCTCGGAGATGTCGCGGGCGCTGCCTGCGGTGTCGGCGTGCACGATCGGCTTGATGCCGAGCTTGCGGATGATGCGGCGGCACTGGCCGAGCGCATGCACATGGCTCTCGACGCTCTTGATGTCCTCGAGCTTGGTCCCCTTCACCGCCATCAGCTGGTGCCGGACCGGCAAGAACCATTCGCCGATGATGAAGAGGCCGGAGGCCGGCAGCAGATGATGGATGTCGGCGACGCGGCCCGCGACCGAATTCTCGATCGGGATCATGCCGAGATCGGCCTCGCCCGAAGAGATCGCCGACAGCGCGTCTTCGAAGGTGGCGCAGGGCATCGGCTCGGCGTCGGGATAGGCTTCGACGATAGCGATGTGGGAATTGGCCCCAGGCTCACCCTGGAATGCGATTTTCATCTTGCTCATGCTCGGCTTTGTAACAGCGGCTCAGGATTTGGAAAGGATGCTGCGCGCGGTCTCAAGGTCCGCCGGCGTGTCGACCCCGCGGGGCACGGTATCGACGATGGTAAAGTCGATGCGCATTCCGGCTTCCAGGGCCCGGAGCTGCTCGAGCTTCTCCTGTAATTCCAGCGGCGAGGGCGGCAGCGAGACGTAGCGCTCTAGCGCGGCGCGGCGGTAGGCGTAGAGGCCGATATGGTGGTAACGCGGTCCGTCGCCGGTCGGCGCCGTGGCGCGGGTGAAATAAAGTGCGCGCATGCGCCTGCCACCGAGCGAGGTCCCGATCGCCTTCACGACGCTCGGTGCGAGGTCCTCCTCCTGGGTGTGGATCTGCGAGGCCAGCGTCGCGATGTCCACGGCCGGATCTTGCAGCGGCGGCAGCACCTCGCGGATGTTGTCGATCGTAATGGTCGGGAAATCGCCCTGGAGATTGACCACGATCTCGGCCTTGCCGTCCGGATCGAGCTTCTGCATGGCCTCGTGGATACGGTCGGAGCCGGAGGGGTGCTCCGGGCGTGTCATCACGGCCTCGCCGCCATGGGCAGTGACGACCGAGGCGATCTCGGCCGTGTCGGTTGCGACCGCCACCCGGCCGATTCGGGCGGCTTCGGCGCGGCGCATCACGTGCACGATCATCGGCAATCCCGCGATATCGGCGAGCGGCTTGCCGGGCAGGCGGGTGGCGGCCATGCGGGCCGGGATCAGCACCAGGATGCGGGGATCGGTCATCGGGTCAAGGGCCTGGAAACGGGGCGTTTTCCGCGCCGAGAAATGGGGTGGGGACGGGCCTGAAGCCCGCTCGCTTATACGGGTTGCCAGACCCCGGGCAAACCGATATCTCAATGGCAAAACTCGGGGAAACAATAAGGAATGTTTGATTCTCCCGAGGCTCGTCCTGGCGGCCGTTCGGCCGCTGTTCCTTCTTGCGGTGTGGGGCCTGGCCGGAAATGGACTCTTTCGAACTGAACAAGATTCTCGGTGCCGTGCTCGGCACCTGTCTGATTCTGCTGGTGACGAGCTTCACCGCGAGTGCGCTGTTCTCGCCCAAGATGCCGGAAAAGCCGGGCTTCGAGATCGCCGTGAAGGAAGACGCCGGCCACGGCAAGGAAGGCGGCGCTCCTGCCGCAGCCTCCGAGCCGATCGAGAAGCTGCTCCAGACCGCCTCGGTCGAAAAGGGCGCCTCCGCCGCCAAGAAGTGCGGCGCTTGCCATACATTCGAGAAGGGCGGCCCGAATCGCGTTGGTCCGAACCTCTTTGGCGTCGTCGGCGACCATGTCGGCGAGGGCCGTGGCGGCTTCAACTTCTCGGCCGCGATGAAGAGCAAGGGCGGCACCTGGGATTTCGATGCGCTCAACAAGTTCATCGCAAATCCCAAGGCGGCTGTCCCTGGCACTGCGATGGGCTTTGCCGGCATCCCGAAGGATAGCGAGCGTGCCGACGTGATCGCTTACCTGAACAGTCTCTCCGACAGCCCGAAGCCGCTGCCGACCGCGGCAAAGTAGGTTTCTCGGCATTGAGCTGGACTATGCGGCCAGGCTGAAAAGCCTGGCCGTTTTCATATCCGGGCCTCGCGGTGACGTTATCGGGGCGTTTGGCCGCATTGGATGGAGCGGCCGGGCTTCCAAGATGAGGAAAAAGCAACATATTCCGTCGAAACCTCGCCTATATTGGGACCTTAAAGGAGTAGCCTCCTTCAAGACAGGAATGTTGATTTGGCCATTACCCGACGCGATCTCCTGCTCACCGGCACTGCTGCCGCAGCGCTTCCCGCCCTCGGTGTTCCCGTTGTTGGATCGGCGCAGGCGCAGCCGGCGAGCGAACTCCCATGGCGCCACGCGCTGTCGCTATTCGGAAAGGTCAAGTACCCCGCCGACTTCAAGCGCTTCGACTACGTCAATCCGGAAGCGCCCAAAGGCGGCGTCGCGCGCCAGATCGCCGTCGGCACCTTCGACAATTTCAACATCGTCGTTTCGGGTGTGAAGGGGCAGGTCGCCGGTGCCGTGGCGTTCATCTACGAAACGCTTCTGACACCCTCGCTCGACGAAGTTTCGACCGAATATGGCGCGCTGGCCGAGGCCGTCAGCCACCCCGCTGATTTCTCCTTCGTCACCTATCGTTTGCGGCCGCAGGCCAAATGGCACGACGGCCAGCCGGTCACCCCGGACGACGTGATCTTCTCGCTCGATTCCTTTAAGAAGCACCACCCGATGTACTCGGCGTACTACAGCCATGTGGTGAAGGCCGAGAAGGTCGGCGAGCGCGAGGTGAAGTTCGTGTTCGATGCGCCGGGCAATCGCGAACTGCCGCAGATCGTCGGGCAGCTCACGGTCTTGCCGAAGCATTGGTGGGAGGGGACGGACGCGCAGGGCCGCAAGCGGGATGTCTCCGCCACCACGCTTGAAGTGCCGCTGGGTTCGGGTCCCTACAGGGTCAAGGAATTCGTTGCCGGACGGTCGATCGCGCTGGAGCGCGTCAAGGATTATTGGGGGCGCGACTTCGCCGCCAATGTGGGCCGCAACAATTTCGACGAGATGCGCTACGAGTATTTCCGCGATGCCACCGTCGCGATCGAGGCTTTCAAGGCCGATCAGGTGGACTGGCGCACCGAGAACAGCGCAAAGAACTGGGCGACGGCCTACGACTTCCCGGCCGTGAGCGAAAAGCGCGTGATCCTCGAGGAGTTCGCCAATCGCAGCTCGGGCGTCATGCAGGCTTTCGTGCCCAACCTGCGCCGCGCCAAGTTCAAGGATCCTCGCGTGCGTCGTGCGCTCAACTGTGCGTTCGACTTCGAGGAGATGAACAAGCAGATCTTCTACGGCCAGTACAAGCGCATCAGCAGTTATTTCGACGGCATCGACGAGCTCATGGCGACCGGCTTGCCGCAGGGCAAAGAGCTCGAGATCCTCGAGACCGTCCGCGCCGAGGTCCCGCCCGAAGTCTTCACGACGGCCTACACCAATCCGGTCGGCGGCAGTCCGGAAGCCGTGCGCGACAATCTGCGTGAGGCGCTGCGCCTGTTCAAGGAAGCCGGCTACGAGGTGCGCGACCGCAAGCTGGTCGATGTCAAGACCGGCGCTCAGTTCTCCCTGGAGTTGCTGAACTCGGATCCGAGCTTCGAGCGGATCACGCTGTTCTACAAGCCGTCGCTGGAACGGCTCGGCATCGCTGTCAGCGTGCGGACGGTCGACCCGACTCAATACGAGAACAGGACCCGCGAGTGGGATTTCGACATCGTCACCAATTCCTGGGGCGAGTCGCAGTCGCCGGGCAATGAGCAGCGCGAATTCTGGTCGTCGAAGTCGGCCGACATCCCGGGGTCGCGCAACATTGCCGGCATCAAGAATCCGGCGATCGACAAACTGGTCGAGCGAGTGATCTACGCCACGGGGCGCGACGATCTCGTCGCGGCAACCAAGGCGCTCGACCGCGTGTTGCTGTGGAACCACTACGTCGTGCCGCAATGGACCTATTCGAAGGTCCGCACCGCCCGCTGGGATCGTTTCGGTCGGCCGGCGGAGTTGCCCAAATACGGGCAGTCGGGCTTCCCGTTCATCTGGTGGTACGACGCAGACAAGGCGGCGCGGATCGCAAAGAAGTCGTGAAGGACATCCCCCGCATGACGCAGATGTCACGCCGCCATGTGCTAGCCTTCGGTGTCGGCGGTGCCCTCGGTGCGTCCCTTGGAGCGCCGCTGTTGCGCGGCGCGGCGGCGTCGGAAGCGGGGACCGAGGCGCACGGCATCTCGGCGTTCGGCGATCTCAAGTACCCGGCTGACTTCCGCCATTTCGACTATGTCAATCTCGACGCGCCGAAGGGGGGCACGTTCTCGCTGATTCCTTCCGTGCGCGCGTATAATCAGTCCTATCAGACCTTCAACTCGCTCAACGCCTTCATCCTGAAAGGGGATGGCGCGCAAGGCATGGACATGACGTTTGCGCCGCTGATGCTGCGCGCGAATGACGAGCCGGACGCGATGTACGGGCTTGCCGCCAGATCCGTGCGGATATCGCCGGACAGGCTGGTCTATCGCTTCACGATGCGGCCCGAGGCGAAATTCCACGACGGCGCCAAGCTCACTGCGCACGATGCTGCGTTTTCGCTGACCGCACTGAAGACCAAGGGCCATCCGCTGATCATCGTGCAGCTGCGCGACATGGTCAGCGCGGAAGCGATCGACGATGCGACGCTTGTCGTGACCTTCGCCAAGGGGCGAGCACGTGACGTTCCGCTCTATGTGGCGAGCCTGCCGATCTTCTCGAAAGCGTATTATGCGTCCCGGCCGTTCGACGAAACGTCTCTGGAGATCCCGCTGGGCTCGGGTCCGTACAAGGTCGGCAAGTTCGAGGTCAATCGCTACATCGAGTTCGAGCGGGTGAAGGACTGGTGGGCCGCCGATCTGCCGCCCTGTCGCGGTAGCTATAATTTCGACGTCGTGCGCTACGAATTCTATCGCGACCGCGATGTCGCCTTCGAGGGGTTCACCGGCAAGAATTATCTCTACCGCGAGGAGTTCACCTCCCGCATCTGGGCGACGCGCTATGACTTCCCCGCCGCGAAGGATGGTCGCGTCAAGATGGAGGTCGTGCCCGACGACACGCCGTCCGGTGCGCAAGGCTGGTTCATCAACACGCGGCGTGACAAATTCAGGGATCCTCGCGTACGCGAGGCCCTGATCGATGCCTTCGACTTCGAGTGGACCAACAAGACCATCATGTACGGTGCCTATGCCCGTACGGTGTCGCCGTTCCAGAATTCGGACCTCATGGCGAGCGACGGGCCGCCGTCACCGGAGGAGCTCAAGCTGCTGGAGCCTTTTCGCGGCCAGGTTCCCGACGAGGTGTTTGCCGCACCGTTCACGCCGCCGGTTTCGGACGGCTCCGGGCAGGACCGCAGCCTGCTGCGCAAGGCGCAGCAATTGCTGAGCGAGGCCGGCCTGCCGATCAAGGACGGCAAGAGGGTGCTGCCGAACGGCGAGATCTTCAGGATCGAATTCCTGTTGGACGAGGCTTCGTTCCAGCCGCACCATGCGCCCTACATCAAGAATCTTGCGACGCTCGGGATCGAAGCGAGCGTGCGCCTGGTCGATGCCGTGCAACACAAGGCGCGCCAGGAAGATTTCGACTTCGACATGACGATCCAGCGCTTCAGCATGTCGGCGACTCCGGGCGATGCCATGCGCGCGTTCTTTTCTTCGCAGGTCGCCGCAACCAAGGGCTCGTACAATCTCGCTGGCGTCGCCAGCCCTGCCATCGATGCCATGATCGAGAAGATCATGGCGGCCGACAACCGCGAGGAATTGACCGTCGCCTGCCGTGCCTTCGACCGACTGTTTCGCGCCGGCCGTTATTGGGTGCCGCAATGGTATAACAAGACGCACCGGCTGGCTTATTGGGATCAGTTCGGTCATCCGCAGAAGCTGCCGCGCTATGCCAATGGCGTCGGCGCCCCCGATATCTGGTGGTCCGACCCCGCCAAGGTCGCCAAGCTCGAGCAGGCAAAATAGCCATGAGCGCCTATATCGCCCGCCGCATTCTCCTGATGATCCCGACCTTGCTCGGGATCCTCTTCGTCTCCTTTGTCGTTGTGCAGTTCGCGCCGGGCGGCCCGGTCGAGCGCGTGATCGCGCAACTCTCCGGTGCCGACACCGGCGGCAGCTCGCGCATTTCGGGCGGCAGCGACTTTGCGCAGCGCGCCCCGGGGCAGTTAGGGGCCGGCGGCGATGCCATCAACTCGAAATATCGCGGTGCGCAGGGACTTGACCCCGATTTCATCAAGAAGCTGGAGGTGCAGTTCGGCTTCGACAAGCCGGCACCGGAGCGCTTCGCGCTGATGGTATGGAATTTCGCCCGCTTCGACTTCGGCAAGAGCTATTTTCGCGACGTCAGCGTGCTCCAGCTCGTCAAGGAAAAGTTGCCGGTCTCGATCTCGCTCGGCATCTGGCTGACGCTGCTGACCTATCTGATCTCGATTCCGCTCGGCATCCGCAAGGCGGTCAGGGACGGCACGCGCTTCGACACCTGGACATCGAGCGTGCTCGTGCTCGGCTATGCCATACCCGGCTTCCTGTTCGCGATCCTCCTGATCATCCTGTTTGCCGGAGGCTCGTTCTTCAACTGGTTTCCGCTGCGCGGACTGACCTCCGACGGCTGGTCGCAGTTTCCCTGGTACTGGAAGATCGTCGATTACTTCTGGCATTTGGCGCTGCCGCTGATCGCCATGGGGCTCGGTGCGTTCACCACCATGACGTTCCTGACCAAGAACTCGTTCCTGGACGAAATCCGCAAGCAATACGTCATGACGGCGCGCGCGAAGGGCTGCAGCGAGAACCGGGTGCTCTATGGCCACGTCTTCCGCAACGCGATGCTGATCGTCATCGCGGGCTTTCCCAGCACCTTCATTCACGCCTTCTTCTCGGGCTCGCTTCTGATCGAGACGATCTTCTCGCTGGACGGACTGGGGCTGCTCAGCTTCGAGAGCGTACTCAACCGCGACTACCCCGTGGTGTTCGGCACGCTCTTCATCTTTTCGCTCGTCGGCCTCGTGGTCAACCTCATCTCTGACCTGACCTACATGTGGATCGATCCGCGGATCGATTTCGAGGCACGGGAGGTCTGATGACGCTGACCGCCCCTACCCCGATCGAAACCACCGCGAAGTCGCCGCTCGGCGATGCGGTGCCGATCACGCGCAAGCCGTTCGTGCCGTCGCCGCTCAACAGGCGGCGCTGGCAGAACTTCAAGGCGAACCGGCGCGGCTTCTGGTCGCTCTGGATCTTCATGATCCTGTTCGTGGTGTCGCTGTTCGCCGAGCTGATCGCAAACGATCGGCCATTTCTGGTGAAGTATGACGGTCATCTCTACTGGCCGGCCTTCGTCACCTATTCGGAGACGACTTTCGGCGGCGATTTCGAAACCGCGGCCGACTACCGCGATCCCTATCTACAGAAGCTGATCAAGGACAAGGGCGGCAGCATCGTCTGGCCGCTGATCCGCTACTCCTACGACACCCACAACCTCGATCTGCCCACGCCGGCCCCCTCGGCGCCGACCTGGATGCTGACGGAAGCGCAGTGCAAGCCGGTCGTCGAGAAGAAGGGCCTGAAGAGCTGTCGCGACCTCGAATACAACTGGCTCGGGACCGACGACCAGGGCCGCGACGTGGTGGCGCGGCTGATCTACGGTTTCCGCATTTCGGTGCTGTTCGGCCTCTGCCTGACCATTGTCTCCTCCGTCGTCGGCATCGCAGCCGGCGCGGTGCAGGGCTATTTCGGCGGCTGGATCGACCTGCTGTTCCAGCGTTTCATCGAGATCTGGACCGCGATCCCTTCGCTCTATCTGCTGCTGATTCTGTCGTCAGTGCTCGTGCCGGGCTTCTTCGTGCTGCTCGGTATCCTGCTGTTGTTTTCCTGGGTATCGCTGGTCGGACTCGTGCGCGCGGAATTCCTGCGCGGGCGCAATTTCGAGTACATCCAGGCGGCGCGGGCACTCGGGGTTTCCAACGCCGTGATCATGTTCAAGCATCTGCTGCCGAACGCGATGGTCGCGACCATGACGTTCCTGCCGTTCATCGTCTCCTCGTCGGTCATGACGCTCACGGCCCTCGATTTCCTCGGCTTCGGATTGCCACCCGGCTCGCCGTCGCTCGGCGAGCTGCTGTCGCAGGGCAAGTCGAACGTGCAGGCGCCTTGGCTGGGTTTCTCCGGCTTTTTCTCGGTCGCGATCATGCTGTCGCTTTTGATCTTCATCGGCGAAGCCGTGCGCGACGCCTTCGATCCGCGCAAGACCTTCAGGTAAGTCGATGGACGCGATCAACCAGCCCCTGCTTGCCGTGCGCGACCTCTCGGTAGCCTTCCACCAGGGCGGCGCCACCACGCTCGCGGTCGACAAGGTTTCGTTCCAGATCAGGCGCGGCGAGTGCGTGGCGCTGGTCGGCGAATCCGGTTCCGGCAAGTCGGTCAGCGCGCTTTCGATCCTGAAACTGCTGCCCTATCCCAACGCGTCGCATCCCTCGGGCAGCATCCGCTTCAAGGGACGCGAGCTGATCGATCAGTCCGAGCGAGAGATGCGGGAGATTCGCGGCAGCGACATCTCCATCATCTTCCAGGAACCGATGACCTCGCTCAATCCGCTGCACACGATCGAGGCGCAGATCGGCGAGATCATCCAGCTGCACAATCCGACCAGCAATGCGCAGGCGCGCAAGCGGACGCTGGAACTGCTGACGCAGGTCGGCATTCCCGAGCCCGAGACGCGGCTGAGCAGCTATCCGCACCAGCTTTCCGGCGGCCAGCGCCAGCGCGTGATGATCGCGATGGCGCTCGCCAACGAGCCGGACCTGCTGATCGCGGACGAGCCGACCACCGCGCTCGACGTCACCGTGCAGGCGCAGATCCTGGCGCTACTCGCCGATATACGCGCGCGGCTCGGCATGAGCCTGCTCTTCATCACCCACGATCTCGGCATCGTGCGCCGCATCGCCGACCAGGTCTGCGTCATGAAGGGCGGCGAGATCGTCGAGCAGGGACCGGTCGAGCAGGTCTTCAAGACCCCGAAACACCCTTATACGCGCGACCTGCTCGCGGCGGAGCCGAAGCCGGATCCGGCGCCGCCGCAGCCGGACGCGCCCGTGGTGATGTCAGCCGACGATCTGAAGGTATGGTTTCCGATCAAGCGCGGCCTGATGCGCAAGACGGTCGGCCACATCAAGGCGGTCGACGGCGTCAGCCTCGCCGTGCGCAAGGGCGAGACGCTCGGTGTCGTCGGCGAATCCGGCTCGGGCAAGACGACGCTGGGGCTCGCACTGCTGCGGCTGATCTCCTCGAACGGACGCATCGTGTTTCTGGGCAAGGACATCCAGGGCCTTCGCTTCAAGGAGATGCGGCCCTTCCGGCGCGACATGCAGATCGTGTTCCAGGACCCGTTCGGCTCGCTCAGCCCGCGCATGTCGATCGCGGACATCATCGCCGAAGGTCTTTCCGTGCACCAGCCAAAGCTGTCGCGCGAGGAGCGCGAGACGCGCGTCGTCAAGGCGCTCGAGGATGTCGGGATGAAGCCGGACACCCGCTACCGCTATCCGCACGAGTTCTCGGGCGGGCAGCGCCAGCGCATCAGCATCGCGCGGGCCGTGGTGCTGGAGCCGGATTTCGTCGTGCTGGACGAGCCGACCAGCGCGCTCGACATGTTGTTCCAGGCGCAGATGGTTGACTTGTTGCGCGAGCTCCAGCGCAAGCGCGAGCTCACCTACATGTTCATCTCGCACGATCTGCGCGTCGTTGCCTCGCTTGCGAGCCATCTCATCGTGATGCGCGGCGGCAAGGTGGTCGAGGAAGGCCAGGCGGCCGAGCTGTTCAAGAACCCGAAGACCGATTACACGCGCGCGCTGTTCGCGGCGGCGTTCCGGCTGGAGACTGCTGGGAACGGGTCGGTCGCAACCTGATCCTGCGTGATCGCAATCACGGCGGCTGAGCGATCGCTGCGACATCCTGTGCGCATGGTCGTGAGACGGTCTCGCGGCAGCGACAGGAGTGCAGAGATGACATCCAGTGCAATCGACGCGCAAGCGACGTGTGAGCTATCCGCAGGCGAGCTCGAGCAGGTTGCCGGTGGCGGCGTATGGACGACAGGCCCCGGCCGGAACTACGAACCGCCCCCGCCGCTGCGCGTCGAGAATGCACCCCAAATGGGTGGTGGCGGCAATAAGCTGAACCTGCCGCACTTGCACGCATTCTAGTCTAGGAGGCATACGGTGAGATGGATGGAGCGGACGATGGACTTCGTTGCGCTTTACCCATCCTGCGGCATGACTCTACAGCCGCTTGATCGCGATGATTTCGCTGCCTGCCTGCTTGATTCGCGCGATCGCCGGTCCGATCGGCTCGATCGCAGTGGCCATGTGATGCGCGTTGGCGTGAACGATGGTGCTGCCATCGCGGACGATGGCGACATGGCCTTTCCAGAAGATCAGGTCGCCGCGTTGCAGCTTGCTGCGCTCATGCGGTTCCAGCGCGCGGCCGAGACCAGCGTGTTGCATGTCGCTGTCGCGCGGGCAGCCGATGCCCGCCGATGTCAGCGAGACCTGGACCAGACCTGAGCAATCGATACCGAAACTGCTCTTGCCGCCCCAGAGATAGGGGGTGCCGACAAAGCGCTCGGCGACTGCGACGAAATCCGGCTCGCGATGATCGAGCGGGGCGAGATGGGTCTTCGGCAGATATGCCCCGTCGCGCGTGACGGCGAAACTGCCGTCCTCGCGCGCGACCGCGATCTTCGATCCCAGCAGCAGCGTGCCGGCCGGTGGCAGCTTGATCGAGGGGCCGGGGAAGGCGAACGTCCGCAGCGCGCTGACCACGTGGGTCGGAGCGGCCGAGGGCTTCATGAGCGCCGCGTCCGGCAGCCAGCCGACATAGCCGTCATCGGAAAGCTGCCCCCAGGCCCAGCCTTCGCCGTTGCGATCGTAGACCGTGACCCGCTCGCCGCGTAGCGCCTCAGTCATCAGCATCGCGTTCGACGACGGCTGTTCGCGCATGGGCGCGATCGCCTCGACTATCTCGAACTCCTCGCCCGTGACGAAGCGATCGGCCGGCACCTTGCCTTCGAGATATTTCGCGGCGATGTCACCCCGCGCCGGTGTCAGCCTAGGATCGTTTCGTGGATCATGCATAGCGCTCGCTCAGCAATGTGTAGATAGCGCGCGCGGCCTGGCACTCGCCGCCCTCGGGACGCGCCGGCTTTGCCGATGGCGTCCAGCCATAAATATCCACGTGAAGCCAACTCTTGGCCTGCTCGACGAAGCGCTGCAGGAACAGCGCGCAAACGATCGAGCCGGCGAAGCCGCCCGAGGGCGCGTTGGTGATGGTGGCGGTCTTGGAGTCCAGCCACGCATCGTAAGCCGGCCACAGCGGCATGCGCCACAACGGATCGTTCTCCTTCGCCGCGCAGCGCGCGACGTCGGCGGCAAGCGTCTCATCATTGGTGTAAAAGGGCGGTAAATCAGGCCCTAGCGCGACGCGTGCGGCGCCGGTCAACGTGCCGAGATCGATCAGCAGGTCGGGGCTTTCCTCGTCGGCCAGTGCCAGCGCGTCGGCGAGCACCAGGCGCCCTTCCGCGTCGGTATTGCCGATCTCGACCGTGATGCCCTTGCGCGAGGTGAAGATGTCGAGCGGGCGGAAGGCATTGCCGGCAACCGCGTTCTCGACCGCCGGGATCAGCACGCGCAGCCGCAGCTTCAGCTTCGCATCCATCACCATCCGCGCCAGCGCCAGCACGTTGGCGGCGCCGCCCATGTCCTTCTTCATGATCAGCATGCCGCTCGACGGCTTCAGGTCGAGGCCGCCGGTATCGAAGCAGACGCCCTTGCCGACCAGCGTCACCCTGGGATGAGCCGGATCGCCCCAGCCGATGTCGATCAGCCGCGGCGCGCGGTCCGAGGCCATGCCGACGGCATGGATCAGCGGAAAATTCGCTTTCAAATCCTCGCCGATGGTGCAGGCGAAGCTTGCGCCGAATTCGGCGGCGAGATCCTGCGCGGCTGCGGCCAGCTCCTCCGGCCCCATGTCGTTGGCCGGCGTGTTGATGAGGTCGCGCGCCAGCATCGCGGCATCCGCCATGCGGTCGATCTCGGCCGCGTCGACGCCGTCGGGCGACACCAGGCGGACCTCGGGGCGATCCGCCTTGCGGTAGCGGGCGAACCGGTAGCTGCCGAGCGCGAAGGCGAGTGCGGCGAGCCGTGCATCGTGCGGTGCATTGGCGAAGCGATAGATGCCCGGCGGCAGCAGTCCGGGCAGGGCGCCCGGCCGGAACAGGTCGCGCGATCTTGCGGCCGCGTCCTCGATGCCGAACAGCACTTGCGCGATCGCGCCGTCGGGCGCGGGCAGGGCGAGATAGCCGCCCGGCTTGGCGGCAAAGGCGTTTGCTGCGGCGAACTGACGCTGCGCCGGCGGCAGCGTCTCGGCGACCTGATCCCAGCTCGACTTGGTGACGAAGGTGATCGGGGTGGCGGTGGACGACGTCTCGAAGACAGAAGGCATTGGCGGGTCCGGATCGTCAGATCAAACGGGTCATGCGAACGGACGAGACTTCGCAGAGTTTCGCGGCGGCCGCAATCGGCTTTGCTATCACCGCCCGGTGAGCCGCTACTCGCAGCAAGGGTGCCATGCTAGGTTCCGGCAACGGCCACAAGGCGCCAGATCGCCGGCGGCCGACGACGAAGCCGCCGGGGAGGGAATGCAATGGAATCTGTGTGGAGCATGGTCACATTCATCGGCCAGGCCGTCGAGGCGATTTTCGGCTATGTCGAGCACCATCATTGGATCTTCGCATTCCTTGCCGGTGGCTACGTCCTCTACCTCCACGACCGTTCCGTTCATGCGCGCTTCGATGCGCTCGACAAGCGCATCGACGAAATCCGCAAGCGGCTCGCCATCGAATATTGACTGGGCGAGAGCATCATCGGGCAGGCCAGTATCCATGTTGGGAACTGCCGTTCACGTGAGCGCGGCCACGGGACAATGTGCTCGGCCTCGATCCGGGGCTCCGCGGCGAGTCGCCGCCGCGCACGCCGCCATGACAGGCGCGGCCATCCGGCGTTAACCGGCCGTTAGGGTTAACAGTCTATTGCTGGCGCGTTCGGCTCGATCAATCGGCTCGAGAGTCAAAGCGTCATGCGTCAACGGTTCAGTCTTGCACGGCTTCTTGCGTCCACCTCGCTGGTCGCGGCGGTGGCCATGGGCCTCGGCGGCTGCACGGCGATGTCAAAACTGTCCGACGTCACGGGCTCGATCGGGCCGCATGCGGAGGCCGCTCCCGCCGATCCCGCACGCGCCGTCGACGTCTATGGCGAGCGCTACCGTGCCAATCCCAAGGACGCCGACGCGGCCCTCGCTTATGGCCAGGCCTTGCGCGCCAACGGTCAGCGCGCCCAGGCTGCCGCCGTGCTCGAGCAGGCGACCATTGCCAATCCCGGCAACAAGGCGCTGCTCGCCATGTACGGCCGTGCGCTCGCCGACAACGGCAATTTCCAACAGGCCTTCGACGTGTTGTCGAAGGCGCATTCGCCCGACAACCCGGATTGGCGCCTGCTCTCGGTGCAAGGGACCGCGCTCGATCAGATGGGCCGTCATGATGAAGCGCGTTCGTATTATGCGAGTGCGCTGAAGATCGCGCCCGGCGATCCCGGCGTGCTCTCCAATCTCGGCCTGTCCTATATGTTGTCGAGAGATCTGCCGAAGGCAGAAGACGCGCTTCGGCAGGCCTACGCCTCGCCGCGCGCAAACGCGCGGGTGCGTCAGAATCTCGGTCTGGTGGTCGGTCTCCAGGGCCGATTCGCCGAAGCCGAGACCATCGTGAAGGCGGACCTGCCGCCCGACCAGGCCGCGGCCAATGTGGCCTATCTCAAGGAAATGCTGACCCGCAGCGACGCCCCGCGTGGCGGGCCGAAGCGGACTCCGGTCGCCTCGCTCCGCCAGCCCGACTGATCACACCTGACCGTCTCGATCGTGGAGCCGCCGGCGCGAGCCGCGCGCGGCCCACGTTCTATGTCATTGCATCTCGGAGATCTTGATGCCGGTCGGTCCGAGAATGACGACGAACAGCACGGGCAGGAAGAACAGGATCATCGGCACCGTCAGCTTCGGCGGCAGGGCTGCAGCCTTCTTCTCGGCCTCGTTCATGCGCATGTCGCGATTTTCCTGCGCCATGACGCGCAGGGAATGCCCGAGCGGGGTGCCGTAACGCTCCGCCTGCTGGAGCGCGAGACAGACCGACTTGACGCCCTCGAGCCCGGTGCGCCGTGCCAGGTTCTCATAGGCGACCTTGCGATCCTGCAGATAGGACAATTCGGCCGTGGTCAGGGTGAACTCTTCCGACAGCGCGATCGACTGGCCCACGATTTCGGTTGCGACCTTCCGGAACGCCATCTCGACCGACATGCCGGATTCGATGCAGATCAGGAGAAGGTCGAGTGCATCGGGGAAGGCGCGCTTGATCGAGAGCTGTCGCTTGGAGATCGCGTTCCTGAGGAACAGCATCGGCGCCTGAAGGCCGAGATAGGCCGCGCCGACGCAGATGCCGATCTTGATCGGTATCGACTGCTGCATATGCGCAATCAGGAACACGTAGACGACGGACCCGACGAACAGCACCATCGGGGCGACCATGCGGGCAAACAGGAAGGTGACGTAAGGCGCCTGGCCGCGATAACCCGCCATGATGAGCTTGTCCCGCGCGGCTTCCTGCGCGAGCCATTTGGTGAGGTTGAAGTCCTCGACGACCTTCGAGACGAGTTGCTTCGGCGTCTGGCGCAGCGAGACCTTTTCGCTCTTGTGGAGGCGTTCGCGCTCGCGCTGCCGGATGCGCTCACGCTCGCTCGCCACGGCCTTCATGCGCTTGGAGAGGCCCTCGCCGGCGAATAGCGGCATCACCAGCGTGTAGACGGTGGCGCTGGCGGCGATGGCCGCCAGCAGCATGGTCATGAAGCGGACGTCATGTAGCTTCGAAACGAGAAACTCAACCATACTGCACCGTCAGAAATCGAAGTTGATCATCTTCTTCATCACCATGATGCCGATACCCATCCAGACGACACAGCAGACCAGCATGAGCTGGCCGGTAGGATGGGTCCACAGCATCGAGATGTAATGTGGCGTCGTGAGATAGACGAGGAACATCACGATCGGCGGCAGCGAACCGATGATGCCGGCCGAGGCCTTGGCTTCCATCGACATCGCCTGGATCTTTTCCTTCATCTTCTTGCGGTCGCGCAGCACCTTGGAGAGGTTGCCGAGCGCTTCGGAGAGATTGCCGCCTGATTTCTGCTGGATCGAGATGACGATGCCGAAGAAATTGGCCTCCGGCAGCGGCATGCGATCGTAGAGGCGCGAGCAGGCCTCGCCGAGCGGCATGCCGATCGCCTGCGTCTCGATGATCTGGAGGAACTCGCCGCGCAGCGGCTCCGGCGCGTCGGCGGCGACGACCTTGATCGATTCGAACAGCGGCAGGCCTGCCTTGATGCCGCGGACGATCACGTCGACCGCGTCGGGCAGCGCCTTCAGGAATTTGGCTTCGCGACGCTTCTTCAGGAAGCCAAGCGCCCAGCGCGGCAGGCCGAAGCCGCCGGCAAAGGCGAGGCCGGCGGCGCCGAGCAGGCCGCCGCCGACGAACATGGCGACTGCGAACAGCGCGCCCGCCACGACGGCGGACACGATCCAGAATTTCTGCGGCGTCCAGTCGAGCCCTGCCTGCGACAGCCGGACGTTGAGCGGAACGCTCTTCTCCTGCTGGCGCCGTGCCTCGAGGTCCTTGAGCGAGCTCTCGACCTGCTCGCGGCGCGAACGCTGGCTCTTCTCGCTCTGCTTGGCAGCGGGTGCGTCGGCGCGCGCGATCGAGGCGCGGCGACCTTCCGCCTTTCGCTCTCCGGACAGGAGCGGATAGAGGAACACCCAGGCGATGCCGCCGACGGCGGCGGTGGCGAGGAAGGCGAGGGCGAGGACCTGCATGTTCATGGCTGTGCTGACCTGCTCACGTCGTCGGCGCGACTTCCGCGGCGTCGAGCGCAGCGGCAAGGCGTTTCTCGTCGCCGTAATAGCGGGCGCGCTCCCAGAACTTCGGACGGCCGATGCCGGTCGAGCGGTGCCGGCCGATGATCTTGCCGTTGGCGTCCTCGCCGACCATGTCGTAGAGGAAGATGTCCTGCGTGATGATGGTGTCGCCTTCCATGCCCATCACCTCGGTGATGTGGGTGATGCGGCGCGAGCCGTCGCGCAGACGCGCCGCCTGGACGATGACGTCGATCGAGGCGCAGATCATCTCGCGAATTGTTCGCGACGGAAGCGAGAAGCCGCCCATCGTGATCATGGATTCGCAGCGCGACAGCGCCTCGCGCGGATTGTTGGCGTGCAGCGTGCCCATCGAGCCGTCATGGCCCGTGTTCATGGCCTGGAGCAGGTCGAACGCTTCGGGTCCGCGGACCTCGCCGACGATGATGCGTTCGGGGCGCATACGCAGGCAGTTGCGCACGAGCTCGCGCATGGTGACCTGACCCTCGCCCTCGATGTTGGGCGGCCGGGTTTCCAGCCGGACCACATGCGGCTGCTGAAGCTGGAGTTCGGCGGCGTCTTCGCAGGTGATGACGCGCTCGTCGTGCTCGATGTAGTTGGTCAGGCAGTTGAGCAGCGTGGTCTTGCCCGAGCCCGTGCCGCCGGAGATCAGCACGTTGCAGCGGACGCGGCCGATGATCTGGAGGATCTCGGCGCCTTCCGGCGAGATCGCGCCGAACTTGACGAGCTGATCGAGCGTCAGCTTGTCCTTCTTGAATTTGCGGATGGTGAGCGTGGGGCCGTCGATCGACAGCGGCGGCACGATGGCGTTGACGCGGGAGCCGTCAGCAAGGCGCGCGTCGCAGATCGGCGAGGATTCGTCGACGCGCCGGCCGACCTGGCTGACGATGCGCTGGCAGATGTTGAGGAGCTGCTGGTTGTCGCGGAAGCGGATACCGGTGCGCTGGATCTTGCCGGCGACCTCGATGTAGACGGTGTTGGCGCCGTTGACCATGATGTCGGCGATGTCGTCGCGTGACAACAGCGGCTCCAGCGGACCGTAGCCGAGGACGTCATTGCAGATGTCGTCGAGCAGCTCTTCCTGCTCGGCGATCGACATCACGATGTTCTTGATCGCGATGATCTCGTTGACGATGTCGCGGATTTCCTCGCGCGCGGATTCCGAATCGAGCTTGGCGAGCTGGGCAAGGTCGATGGCTTCGATCAGCGCGCCGAAGATGGTCGCCTTGACCTCGTAATAATTGTCCGAGCGGCGGGCATCCATGGTCGGCGCGGGCTTCGCCGGGGCAAGCGGCGGCGAGGCGACGGCCGGGGGCGGCGGCGCGCGCGACACCGCGGGCGCCGGAGCCTGGATAGGCTCTGGCGCCACGGCGCCGGGCTTCGGGGCCCGAGAGTCGGTGTCTGTTCCGCTACGCTTACCGAACACTTAACAGCTCCATGCGGCGGCTATTTTCCCCGCAACTTCTCAATCAGGGGTGAAAGCAGGGACGACTTTTGCTTCTTCGTCTCGCTGCGGCCGGTCAGCCGCTGGGCGATCTGAAGGAACATTTCGATCGACTTGTGGTTGGCCGAGATCTCCGCGATCATCTGGCCGTTATTGGCTGCCGAGCCGAAGATCTGCGGCTCGAACGGGATCGAGACGACCGGCTGGCTCTCGATCGCCTTGGCGAACTCCGCTGCGGCGATCTCGGGCCGTTTCGGCACGCCGACCTGGTTCAGGCAGTAGAGCGGCGGCCTGTCGTTGGGGCGCGCGGCCTTCAGGAGATCGAACAGGTTCTTGGTGTTGCGCAAATTGGCGAGATCGGGCGCCGCCACGATCAGAATGTCGTCGGCTCCGATCAGGGCGCGTTTGGTCCACCCGGTCCATTGGTGCGGAACGTCGAGCACGATGCAGGGCATCGTGGAGCGCAGCGTGTCGAATACGGCATCGAAGGCGTCGGTGCCGAAATCATAGACCCGGTCGAGCGTGGCCGGCGCCGCCAGCAGGCTGAGGTGGTCGGTGCATTTCGACAGCAGGCGGTCGATGAAGGCGGTGTCGACACGGTCGGGCGAGAACACGGCGTCGGCAATGCCCTGGGGCGGGTCCTGATTGTAGTCGAGCCCGGCAGTGCCGAAGGCGAGATCGAGGTCGGCGACGACCGCGTCCATCGCGAGATCGCGCGCGATCGCCCAGGCGACGTTGTGGGAAATGGTCGAAGCGCCGACGCCGCCCTTGGCGCCGACCACCGCGATGATGCGGCCGACCGCCTTGGCTTCGGGGGCCGAGAACAGGTTGCAGATCGAGCGCACGACGTCGATCGCGCCGACCGGCGCGAGCACGTAATCGCTGACGCCGCGGCGCACCAGCTCGCGGTAGAGCGTGACGTCGTTGATGCGGCCGATCACGACGACCCTCGTGCCGGCGTCGCAGACGGTTGCGAGGTGGTCGAGCCCGCCCAAGAGGTCGTTGCGCCCGTCGCTCTCGAGCACGATCACGTTCGGCGTCGGCGCCGAGCGGTAGGCTTCGACCGCGGCGGCCATGCCGCCCATCTGGATCTTCAGGTGGGCCTTGCCGAGACGGCGATCCTCGCCGGCCGACTGGACCGCGGCAGCAGTTTCCACGGTCTCGCAGAAGGCCTGGACCGAGACGCGCGGCGCAGGCGCAATATGCTCCTCGACCGGCGTGGGAGCCGCGTCCGGCTGCTCTTCGGGTGTCTGGCGAGCGTAGCTGATCATTTGCCGGTATCGCTGAGTTTGGCCCTGTCGGCTTCCGGATAGGCAACCGCCGTCGGCACGCCCTTGCGATATTTCTCGAACGCAGCGGTGCGCCGCGCCGTGTAGGACGGCGTTTCGGGACGCGGCTGCTCGAGGTCCGAGGGATTGTCGACCATGGCTGCGAGGTTGCGCTGATAGGCGCAGCCGTAATTGTAGTATTCCTTGTTCTCGAACCAGCCCTTGTTCTTCATCGAGGGGCCGATGTCATCCGGCCATAGGCCGCAGGGGCCCGCGACCGCGGCGATCTTGGAATAGGTCAGCCGGATCGGTGGCAGGAAGCGCTTGTCTTCCGGCTGATAGGGGCGGGCGATGATGCCACGTGGCGGAACCCCCGCCGCCGCCAGCATCGCCTGAATTTCATGCATCGACTCGGCGACCGGACGCGCGTTGGGCGTACCGGCCGGCACGTCGATATGGATGGCGCCGGTGCCCTCGTGCAGCCAGGACGATGCCACACCCATCACGTCGGCGCGCTGCGCCGCGGTCAACCCGCCGCGGGCGTGGCCGACGAAGACGACGATCGAGCGGTTCTGCTCCTCGATCGCGATCGGATGACGCTGCTTGTAGCTGTCGGGAATGGATGCCGTGACCGCTTCGTCGTGCTGGCAGCCGCCGAGCGCGAGCGCGATGCCGACGAGCGCGCCACCGAAGCCGATGGCGCGTCTGCGAATCTGGGGTGGTGTTGTGGTCATAACGAAGTCCCCGTTCCGCTTTAGTCGGTGATGAAGCCGTAGGTGCCGCGGTAGTTCCGGGCCGGTTCGGTCCGGCCAGGCACGCCGTAGATTCGGTTGATGTTGCCGAGCAGCTCGACTTGCGGATCGGGAGGCGCCGAGAAGCCGTCATCCGGCCGCGACAGATCCTTTTGCGCCACTGCGCGAACGATATAGGGCGTCACGATCACGACCAGCTCGGTCGCGTTGTTGACGAAGTCGCGGCTGCGGAACAGCGTGCCGAGGACCGGCAGCTGCATCAGGCCCGGCAGTCCGCTGATCGCCTGCTTGGTCTGCTGCTGGATCAGGCCGGCCATCGCCATCGCGCCGCCGGAGGGAATCTCCAGCGAGGTCTCGGCCCGGCGGGTCTTGATCGAAGGCACCGTGAGCGAGTTCACCGAGGTCGAGGTCACGGCCTGCGACAGTGTGATCGCATTCTCGTTCGACAGTTCCGAGACCTCGGTCATCACCCGCAGGCTGATCTTGCCTTCGGTCAGAACGACGGGGGTGAAGTTGAGCGAGATGCCGAACTTCTTGAAGCTGATCTGGGTGGTACAGACATGCGTCGTGGGATCGCACGCATAGCCCGCCGGCACCGGGAATTCACCGCCGGCGATGAAAGTCGCCGACTCGCCGGAGATCGCGGTCAGGTTCGGCTCGGCCAGCGTCCGGATCACGCCGGCGGTCTCCATGGCGCGCAGGGTAGCCTGCACCGACGGGGTCGCGCCGAACTTCGTGGTCAGACTGTTGCCGTCCACCAGATTCTTGCCGAGAGCGGTAAACGGGTTGGAATTCGAGAAGCTCACCACGGACGTGCCGTAGTTGAGGTTGGCGGTAAGGTCGATGCCGAGCTGCTTGACGATGTTGCGCGCGACTTCCGCGACCGTCACCTTGAGCATGACCTGGTCGCGGCCGCGGACCACGATCGAATTCACGACCTTGTCGGCGCCGCCGGCGAGGCGCGCGGCGACATCGTTTGCCTGCTGCGCTTCCAACGGGTTCGCCGCAGTGCCGGTCAGCACGATGCCTTCGCCGAGGCCGTCGATCTGGATGTCGGAATTGGGCAGGATCTGCTTCAGCGCGGCCCGCGCGCCGTTGAGGTCGCGCTTGACCGCGATGTCATAGGCCGCAATTTGCTGGCCGGCGGAATCGAAGAACACGATGTTGGTCTGCCCGACCGCGGCGCCGATGATGTAGGCGCGCTGCGCCGAGCGGACCACCGCATTGGCAATCTTGGGGTCGGCGACCAGCACGTCCTTGATGTCGCGCGGAAGGTCGATCACGATGGACTTGCCGATGCCGAGCGAGAGGAATCGCGCGTTCATCTGGCCGTCGGCCGCGACCGGCGCCGCGGGCCGGTAGTCGGCGGCGACCACGGGGGTCAACACCGGGTTGAGTGCCAGCGCGAAGGCGGCCGAAAACGACAGGGCGCGGACCATTGAGGTTCGCATCGTCGCAAGCTCAGCCCTGCATTTCATATCGCCTGTCCTCATCGTGTCTTCGCCGTCTGACTTGGAATGCCGTAGCGGATGATCGAGACGCCGTCGCGCTTCTGCGTGGATTCATCGAGCGTGATTTCGCTCATCTTGACGTCGACGATGCTGCGCAGTGCCAGCGTCAGCGTGCCGCTCTGGCGCGCGGCGGAGAGCGTCGCAGTCTGCGCGGGGTTGAGCTCGAGGGTGACGGTCTTGCCGACCACCGCATTCTGGCCGTCCTTCTCCTTCGGCGCCTGGTCGATGGCGAGGACGCGGATATTGGCCAGGATGATCTCGGACGTGACGAGATCGGGAGCGCCGCTGTTCTGGTCCGGATTCTTGAGACGGCGTGTCAGAAGCACGTCGACGCGGTCGTTGGGCAGGATGAAGCCGCCTGCACCGCTCTCGGGCGAGATCTCGGTCGAGATCGCCCGCATGCCGGTGGGAAGGATTGCCGCCATGAAGCCCGAGCCTTCGGCCTTGACCAGCTTCTGGTCGCGAATCGGCTCACCCTGGATGAAGGGCGAACGCGCGATCGAACCGGTCACCTGGGTCGCGCCCTCGGGACGCTCGTTGCGGCGGATGAAGGTGGCGCTGGCGGTCGCGGCCGGCCAGGTCTGCCATTGCACGTCGTCCGGTTTGACGGTCTGGCCGAGTCCGATGTCGTTCTTGGCCACCAACACGTCGACGGTCGGAAGCTGCGCGACCGGAGCCGCCGGAGGCGGCGCAGAATTGTCCGAGCCGCTCGCCAGGTACGCGGCGACGCCGCCGGCGCAGATGGCGACCGTCAGGACGACAATGCGTGCCCTATTCATACGCTTCACTTTCCAACTAAACGCCGCGACGCTGCCGCCGCCGTAATCGGCAGTTGACCAGCTATTCGTCAAAGCATGGTTAATGAGGCGTATCTAAATCGCCTTAACGCCGGGTTTACCCGATGCGTTCAGCGCAGTGCGAGATGGGCAAGGTCGATCGCCTTCACCCATTCGGTCTCCGGGTAAACCATCAGCGCGCTCATCGCGAGCGCGATACCGTAGGGAATGCCACTCTCCTTGGCGTGCAGCCGTGCGAGCCAGGCCTGGCCCGCCAGCCCGTAAGGCAGCGGCCATTGCCGGAACTGGAGCAGGAGCAGCGTCAGCGCCCCGCCGAACAGCGAGGCATAGAGCAGGAAGTTCATCAGCTGCGCGAAACCGAACCAGAGCGCGACGGATGCCGCGACCTTGGCGTCGCCGCCGCCGACCCAGCCCATCGCAAAACAGGTGAAGGCCGCGACCAGGACGAGCGCGCCTGCGCCGACATGGCCCAGCAGCTCGTAAGGTGCCATGCCACCGGCGAGCGCGAGCGCGAAGAAGCCGGCGACCAGCGCCAGCGACACGCGGTTCGAGATCGTCATCGTGAAGAGATCGCTCGCGGCGGCAAACGCGATCAGGGCAGGGAAGAGCAGAAGGCGCGCAAGGTCGAGGATCATGAGCTGCGTCTTGAGGCCTGGGTTTGCCTGGGAGCTGGCGTCGCCGGATGCTAGCCCGCAGTGCTAAATAAACCGACAACGGCGATGCGGTCTTGCGGGGCGGAACTCGCCGGTTGCGCGCTCACCAGAGGCTGGCAATGCGCGCGGCGAGCGCGGCCGTCGCAAGCAGAAGCGCAAGGCAGACCCAATAGGCCGGCGAGCCGGTCCGAGCGTCCTGCGCCTCGTTCGCCGCGACCGCGGCATCCGTTCTGTACTCGTGCAACGCCACTGGAACTTGCCGTCTTGAAAAACAAAGGCCCCGGGAGCTCCGGGGCTTTTGCCGTCGTTCGTCGGTCGCTTACTTCAGCGAGGTGCTGATCGAGGTGAACTTGGTGTTCAGCGTGGTGCCGAGATTGTTGACGACGGTGATGATGGCCAGTGCGATACCGGCGGCGATCAGGCCGTATTCGATGGCGGTGGCGCCGGATTCATCCTTCGCGAAACGCGCAATCAGGTTCTTCATGAACAAAACTCCGTCTGGGTTGGATCGCCTCGTTCGGCGCTGGACTTGACGGGATGAACATGAGAGCGAGCTCTTTCGGTAGAGTTAATTCGATCGGGCAAACCCCCTTGCTTCGCGGTGCTTTTGGCCAGAGTGAATTTCGCCTTAAGGCGGCGGTTGCAATTCGTTCCGGTTCCCGATGTGCAACAAGCGCAGTGCCGGCTTCACCGGTCCTTAAATTTAGCGGAGTACGCGTAAACCAGCCATTTGGAAGAGAGGCGACGATGTCGAGCCTGCCCATGCAAGTCGCCCTGATGCTCGGCGAGACCATCGCCAAGGTGATCCCCGTCACCTTCGTCCTCGCGATGGTCTTCACCGTGCTCGAGCATTTCTGGGCCTGCAATCCCGGCGCGCCCTGGTGGCGCAAGCGGGAGATCGTCACGGACATCTGCTACTGGTTCTTCGTTCCGGTGTTCGCACGCACCATGCGGATCGGACTTCTGATCGTCGGCGCGAGCCTTGTCTTCAACATCCATGATGCCGACGAGCTCATCGCCTTCTACGACAACGGTCACGGCCCGCTGTCGCTGTTGCCCCTCTGGGTTCAGGCCGCGCTGTTCCTGGTCCTGTCCGATTTCATGCTGTACTGGCTGCACCGGCTGTTCCACGGCGGCGGCTTCTGGAAGTACCACGCGATCCATCACTCCTCGGAGGAGATCAGCTGGATTTCGGCCGCCCGCTTCCATCCCGTCAATCTCGTGCTCGGCTCGATCGGGGTCGACGTCGTGCTGCTGATGGCCGGCATTTCCCCGAACGTCATGATCCTGGTTGCCCCGTTCACGACCTTCCATTCGGCCTTCGTGCACGCCAACCTCAACTGGACCTTCGGGCCGTTCAAATATCTGCTGGCGACGCCGGTGTTCCACCGCTGGCACCACACCTCGCTCGAAGAGGGCGGCGACACCAATTTTGCCGGTACCTTCCCGATCTGGGACGTGCTGTTCGGCACTTTCCGCATGCCCGAGGGGCAACTGCCGCAGGATTACGGCAAGGACGAAGCCACCATGCCGAAGGAAATCGCAGGGCAGCTCGCCTATCCGTTCCGCCGCTAGGGCTTTATCGAGAGCCACAAAACGCCGGTCCGTTCAAACAATAGTCCGCGAATTTGCGGAACGTTCACGAATTGAGGGCAGGTTAACCGGGTCGGGCACCGGCTCCGCTGTATCGAATCGTTCTGCCGGTTTGTGACGTCCCGGGAGTAAGAGTATGCGTAAAGAACTGCGCCGTCATGTGCGCGTCTGTCTTCTGGTTGCGACCGCGGTGCTGGCATCGCCGGCTGCCGGCCTTGCCGAATCCACCGCCGATACCATCGCCGTCAGTGTCGACCAGGCCAAGCTGGTGCGGCTGCCCGGGAAGGTGGCGACCATCGTGGTCGGCAATCCGCTGATCGCCGACGTCACGCTCCAGCCCGGCGGCATGATCGTCGTGACCGGGAAAGGCTACGGCGGCACCAATTTCATTGCGCTCGACCGGGGCGGCGAAATCCTGGTCGACCGCCAGATCCAGGTCGAAGGTCCGAGCGACCGGCTCGTCACCGTCTATCGCGGGGTCGAGCGCGAGTCCTATAGCTGTATGCCGACCTGCCAGCGCCGGGTCACGCTCGGTGACAGCGATGCCTACTTCAACAACACGATGAGCCAGGCCGGCACGTTGAGCAACAATGCCAGCGGCGGTGCCGGGGGCGCCAAGACGAACTGACACAAGACGAGCTGACAAGACGAACGAACGGGTCGTGCTGAATTCCGCGGGCAGAAACCGCAATGAAAAAGGCCGGGCATCGCGCCCGGCCTTTTCTTTTGACTTGTTCGCTCGAGCCGATCGGGGCCGAAAGCGGTAGCTCAGCCGGCCGAGCGGAGGTTGTCCGCTGCCGACTTGCCGGAACGGCGGTCGGCCACGATCTCGTAGGAGATCTTCTGACCTTCGCGCAGCGTGCCGAGGCCCGCACGCTCCACAGCGCTGATGTGGACGAACACGTCCTGGCCGCCGTCGTCGGGCTGGATGAAGCCGAAGCCTTTGGTCGCGTTAAACCACTTCACGGTTCCCATGCTCATGGGGGTAGTCCCTTCTCAGATAACACAATGTCAGAGCCCGCTCGCGCGGACAGGTTAGATCGAATTTTTGGAAGGGTCGTCAGCGTGTCTGAACCGGCTGTACCGGTGGATGCTAATGTCGTCCGGCCGAAAATCGATTAATTCATTTTATTGGAAACAGGCCCTCAAAACAATCCTGACGTGCACGATTTTTTGATCCGCCGTGGAGTCCACGGCGGATCAGCATACAGGTTAGAATTTTAATTCCGCGCTCGCGCGCCAAGGGGCCGTTAACGGCGGCGGAACTGGCCACCGCGCTGTCCGGGACGTGGAGGTCCGCCCACACCGCTCGGACGTTCGTCCTTGTGGCGGAAAATCAGCCGGCCCTTTTCGAGGTCATAGGGCGACATTTCCACCGTCACGCGATCGCCCGCCAGCGTCTTGATGCGGTTCTTCTTCATCTTGCCGGCGGTATAGGCGACGATCTCGTGTCCGGCATCGAGTTGCACGCGGTAGCGGGCATCGGGGAGGATTTCGGTGACCAGTCCTTCGAACTGGATCAGCTCTTCCTTAGCCATGAATTTCTCCAGGTCGTGGACGGCTAGTGCGAATGGGGTTTGCGGTTCGGTTGGCTGTTCGGCCGACTCTCGCGGCGCAAAAAGGCAACGCCTTGTATCCCATCAGGCGCCCCGGCGCTATGCGCGGAACGCTGTTCCGGACGGCCGTTTGGCGAAGAATGCGCCTTGCCGCCGGAGCGGCCGCGACGAGATGCCTTCGAGCCGTTGGGGCCACCGCCGGGGCGGCCGTCAACATGCCTGGCGTCGCCATGCCGTCCTTCGCCGGGCCTTCCGTCGCCCTGCTTGCCGGCACTGTGGTGGCGCCCGTCGGCATGCCTTTCGTCGGCGCGCCGTCCGTCACCGTGCCGAGCGCCTTGCGAACGCTGGCCGGGGCGGCCCGGCCGGCCCTGTCGTTGCTGCGCCGGGGGAGGACCTGCATCGCGGCGGCCGGCGTCGGTGCGATGATCCTCGCGCGACAGCGTCACCTTGATCAGCCGCTCGATGTCGCGGAGATAGCTGAGCTCCTCGCCGCCTGCGACCAGCGAGATGGCGGTGCCTTCGGCGCCGGCACGCGCGGTGCGGCCGATGCGGTGCACGTAGGTCTCGGGCACGTTGGGCAGGTCGAAATTGATGACGTGAGTGATGCCGTCGACATCGATGCCGCGGGCGGCGATATCGGTGGCAACCAGCGTGCGGATGTCGCCGGAGCGGAACTGGGCGAGCGTCCGTTCGCGATGGTTCTGCGACTTGTTGCCGTGGATGGCGCTGGCGGCGATGCCGGCCTTCTCAAGGGTTTTCACCACCTTGTCGGCGCCGTGCTTGGTGCGGGTGAAAACCAGTGCGCGGTTGACCGGCTCCTGTTTCAACAGCTGGGCGAGGAACGCCGGCTTCGCGGAGAAGTCGACCTGGATGATGCGCTGCTGGATGCGCTCCACGGTCGAGGACACCGGAGTCACCGCGACGCGGGCGGGATCACGCAGCATGGCGTCGGCAAGCTCGGCGATGTCCTTCGGCATGGTGGCCGAGAAGAACAGCGTCTGCCGCTTGATCGGCAGCTTGGCGACGATTTTGCGGATGTCGTTGATGAAGCCCATGTCGAGCATGCGGTCGGCCTCGTCGAGCACGAGGAATTCGACGCTTCCAAGCCTCAAGCCGTTGCTCTGCACGAGGTCGAGCAGGCGGCCGGGAGTGGCGACCAGCACCTCGACGCCCTGCATCAGTGAGCGGACCTGACGCCCCATCGGCACGCCGCCGATGGCGAGTGTCGAGGACAGGCGGACGTGGCGGCCATAGGCGTTGAAGCTGTCGAGGATCTGGCCCGACAGTTCGCGCGTGGGCGACAGCACCAGGACGCGGGCCGTCTTCGGCTGCGGCTTGATGCGGTTCTCGAGCAGGCGGTGAAGGATCGGCAGCGCGAAGGCCGCGGTCTTGCCGGTTCCGGTCTGGGCGATGCCGACGACGTCACGGCCGGTCAGCGCGGTCGGAATGGTCTGGGCCTGGATGGGGGTGGGGGTGACGTAGTTCTCGTCGGCGAGAGCACGGGAGATGGGTTCGGCGAGGCCGAAGTCCTGAAACGAAGTCAAAAGGGGGTTCTTTCCATGTCAAAAGCGGGCGCCCGGCGCATTCGGCGCGGCGCGCGCAAAAGGGTGTCGTGAAGACACCTGCGTGTTTGGGGTGTCGGATGGCTTGATGGGATGGGGCAAGCCAGACGCCCGTAAGGGCTTAAGAACACGCGGCTCGCAACGGTCTCTTGATTCGCAAGAGGCCTCGCGCTCCATATGGAACATCGAAGGGGCGCTTTCAAGGCAAGTCTGCCGCAAACCGCGATTGCGGTGCAGAAATAGTTATGCCGGAATTTTAGCCAGAGTCCGCAATTTGCTCATAAAATAATCTGCCTGCCGCTTTCGCATACATTTAAATTGCCCATCGTTTAGGCGAAGCGGTTGCGGCGAAACTTTGTTTTAGATCGATTTTATAAACAAAAACAATGGTTTGAGTGGTGTTTACTCCATGGCATGGTTCTTGCGAATCCGTTAATCGCAGGCGGCCGTGGGGCCGTTTCGCAGCGTCTTTTTCACGTCTGCGTCAGGGAGATGAGATACTCATGCTTAACAAATCCACTCACGATATAGCGGCGTCATTTAGCCGCCGCGGCGTGCTCGCCGCGACCGCCGGACTGATGCTCGGTCTGGCTTCATTGACCGGCGCCAAGGCCGCCGACGACACCATCAAGGTCGGCGTGCTTCACTCCCTCTCCGGCACCATGGCCATCAGCGAAACCACGCTGAAGGACACTATCCTCTTCCTGATCGATGAGCAGAACAAGAAGGGCGGCGTGCTGGGCAAGAAGCTCGAAGCCGTCGTCGTCGATCCCGCCTCGAACTGGCCGCTGTTCGCCGAGAAGGCGCGCGAGCTGATCACCAAGGACAAGGTCGCGGTCGTGTTCGGCTGCTGGACCTCGGTGTCGCGCAAGTCGGTGCTCCCGGTCTTCAAGGAGTTGAACAACATCCTGTTCTACCCCGTGCAGTACGAGGGCGAGGAGAGCGAGCGCAACGTGTTCTACACCGGTGCTGCGCCGAACCAGCAGGCGATCCCCGCCGTCGACTACCTGATGAAGGAAGAGAAGGTGAAGCGCTGGGTGCTCGCGGGCACCGACTACGTCTATCCGCGCACCACCAACAAGATCCTGGAAGCCTATCTGAAGTCCAAGGGTGTCGCCCAGGAAGACATCATGATCAACTACACGCCGTTCGGTCATTCCGACTGGCAGACGATCGTGGCCGACATCAAGAAGTTCGGCTCGGCCGGCAAGAAGACCGCGGTGGTCTCGACCATCAACGGCGACGCCAACGTCCCCTTCTACAAGGAGCTCGGCAACCAGGGCATCAAGGCGAAGGACATCCCGGTGGTCGCGTTCTCGGTGGGTGAGGAAGAACTCGCCGGCATCGACACCAAGCCGCTGCTCGGCCATCTCGCCGCCTGGAACTACTTCGAATCGATCAAGACCCCGGCGAACGAGAAGTTCATCAAGGACTGGCAGGCCTACACCAAGAATCCGAAGCGCGTGACCAACGACCCGATGGAAGCGCACGTGATCGGCTTCAACATGTGGGTGAAGGCCGTCGAGAAGGTGAAGTCGACCGATCCGGACAAGGTGATCGACGCGCTTCCCGGCATCGAAGCGCCGAACCTGACCGGTGGCGTGTCGAAGATGCTGCCGAACCACCACATCACCAAGCCGGTGTTCATCGGCGAGATCAAGGGCAACGGCCAGTTCGACGTGGTCTGGAAGACCCCGGGTCTCGTTGCTGGCGATGCCTGGTCGAAAGAGCTCGACGGCTCCAAGGACCTGATCGGCGACTGGGTCGGCAAGAAGTGCGGCAACTTCAACACCAAGACCAACAAGTGCCTCGGCTCGGGCTCCTGATCCGGACCTGACGCTCCGTTACACGATCGGAGAAGGCGGCGATCCCGCCGCCTTCTCCACTCCTTTCTGCCGGGGTCATTCACAGTGCCAGCCCATTTGTCCGCCCGTCTCTGCACCTTTGTCCTCTCGTTGTTCCTGATCGCGTTCGCACTGCCGGCCTTTGCCGGTCCGTTCGAGGACGCCGTCGCCAAATTCGCCAACGATGATTATTCCGAGACGGAAGAGGCGATCGGCGTGGTCGCGAGCAGCGGCAACAAGCTGGCCTTCCCCATCATCAGCGCGCTCCAGGACGGCCGCCTCATGGCCGATCCTGACAGCAAGAAGGTTTACGTCACCGGCGCCGACGGCAAGTCGATCGATGCCGCAACCGGCGAGCCGGTCGCCAGCGTTCCCGACAGCGCGAGCGCGGTCCGCCTCAACAACCGCCTGCGCCGCAGCGTCGACGCCGCGGTCGGCAGCCTGACGCTGCAGTCGCCGGATCTCGGAGTGCGCCTCCAGGCCGCGCAATCCGTCTTCAAGTCGCATGAGGAGACGGCGCTCGAAGCCGTCGACGGCGCGCTCGCCAAGGAAACCAACCGATCCGTCAAGGCCGCGCTGGTCGATGCCCGCGCGGCAATCCTGTTGTTCAAGTCCGACGCCACCGAGGTCGAGAAGCTCGAGGCGGTCGCCACCCTCAAGGCGCGTGGCGACCAGGAAGCGCTGGCGCTGCTCACCGGTATGGGCGACCAGCCGGCCTCGGTGACCAAGGCGGCCGCCAGCGCGATCGGCTCGATCCAGAGCTCGCTCGCGGTCTGGTCCATGGTTCAGAATGCCTGGTACGGCCTCTCGCTCGGCTCGGTGTTGCTGCTCGCCGCGATCGGCCTCGCCATCACCTTCGGCGTGATGGGCGTGATCAACATGGCCCATGGCGAGATGGTGATGATCGGCGCCTACACCACTTTCGTGGTGCAGGAGGTGATCCGCACCAGCTATCCCGGCCTGTTCGACTATTCGCTGCTGATCGCGGTGCCGCTCGCCTTCCTCGTCGCCGGCGCGATCGGCGTGCTGATCGAACGCAGCATCATCCGCTTCCTCTATGGGCGTCCGCTGGAGACGCTGCTCGCGACCTGGGGCCTGTCGCTGGTGCTGCAGCAGGCGGTGCGCACCATGTTCGGTCCGACCAACCGCGAGGTCGGCAACCCCTCCTGGATGAGCGGCGCGTTCGAGCTCGGCCAGATCACCATCACCTATAACCGCCTCTGGATCCTGGTCTTCACGCTCGCGGTGTTTGCGATCCTGCTCGCGATGCTGCGCTATACCGCGCTTGGCCTCGAGATGCGCGCGGTGACCCAGAATCGCCGCATGGCGGCCTCGATGGGCATCGCGACCTCGCGCGTCGACGCGCTGACCTTCGGGCTCGGCTCGGGCATTGCCGGCATCGCCGGCGTGGCGCTGTCGCAGATCGACAATGTCAGTCCCAATCTCGGCCAGAGCTACATCATCGACAGCTTCATGGTCGTGGTGTTCGGCGGGGTCGGCAATCTCTGGGGCACGCTGGTCGGCGCCTTCACGCTCGGCATCGCCAACAAGTTCCTGGAGCCGGTCGCCGGTGCCGTGCTCGGCAAGATCGCCATCCTTGTTCTCATCATCCTCTTCATTCAAAAACGCCCGCGCGGCCTGTTCGCGCTCAAGGGCCGTGCGGTGGAAGCATGACCCCTCACATGCTGACGCGATCGCTGGACCGCGGCGCGACCATCTTCCTCGCCATCGTCGTGGCCTGCGGCATCCTGATCCCGCTCTCCAACCTGCTGCTGCCCGCGGGCTCGTTCCTGCAAGTGCCAACCTATCTCGTCGCGCTCTGGGGCAAGTACGTCTGCTACGCGATCCTCGCGCTCTCGATCGACCTGATCTGGGGCTATTGCGGCATCCTCTCGCTCGGTCACGGTGCCTTCTTCGCGCTCGGCGGCTACGCGATGGGCATGTACCTGATGCGGCAGATCGGCACCCGCGGCGTCTACGGCAACCCGATCCTGCCCGATTTCATGGTGTTCCTGAACTATTCGAAGCTGCCCTGGTACTGGTACGGCTTCGACATGTTCTGGTTCGCGGCGCTGATGGTGCTGGTCGTGCCCGGCCTGCTCGCCTTCTGCTTCGGCTGGCTCGCCTTCCGCTCCCGCGTCACCGGCGTCTATCTGTCGATCATCACGCAGGCGATGACCTACGCGCTCCTGCTCGCCTTCTTCCGCAACGATTTCGGCTTCGGCGGCAACAACGGCCTCACCGACTTCAAGGACATCCTGGGCTTCAACGTCCAGGCCGAAGGCACCCGCGCCGCGCTGTTCGCGCTGAGCTGCCTGGCGCTGATCGCAAGCTTCCTGATCTGCCGCTCCGTGGTGTCCTCCAAGCTCGGCAAGGTCCTGATCGCAATCCGCGACGCGGAATCGCGCAGCCGCTTCCTCGGCTACCGCGTCGAATCCTACAAGCTGTTCGTGTTCACGTTGTCGGCCTGCATGGCCGGCGTCGCCGGGGCGCTCTATGTGCCGCAGGTCGGCATCATCAACCCATCCGAATTCGCGCCGGGCAATTCGATCGAAGCGGTGATCTGGGTCGCGGTCGGCGGCCGCGGCACCCTGGTCGGCGCGGCGCTCGGTGCGGTCGTCGTCAACTACGCCAAGACGTTCTTCACCTCGGGCATGCTGGCGCCGTACTGGTTGTTCATGCTGGGCGCGATGTTCATCCTGGTGACGCTGTTGCTGCCCAAGGGCATCGTCGGCACCTTCAACGCCTGGTGGGATCAGTCGAAGGAGAAGCGCGCCGCCGCCGCGACGACCGCGAGCGCAGCGGCGGAAGACGGCATCACCGAACCCAAGATGGCGGAGTAGCCGGTCATGAACGTCATGGACACCCGCGCGACCTCCGCGATGCTCTACCTCGACGGCGTGCACGTCTCGTTCGACGGCTTCCACGCCATCAACAATCTGTCGCTGACGCTCGCGCCCGGCGAGATGCGCGCCATCATCGGCCCCAACGGCGCCGGCAAGACCACGATGATGGATATCATCACCGGCAAGACCAAGCCCGACGAAGGCACGGTGCTGTTCGACGGCGTCACCGACCTGACGCGGCTCGACGAGACCCGTATCGCCGAACTCGGCATCGGTCGCAAATTCCAGAAGCCGACCGTGTTCGAGAGCCAGACCGTGCAGGACAATCTCCTGCTCGCGCTCAATGTCGATCACAGCGTCAAGGGCACGCTGTTCTGGCGCGGCAGCAGGCCGGAGTCCGAGCGCATCGACAAGGTGCTGGAGACGATCCGCCTCACCGAGGCGCGCAACCGCCTCGCCGGCAGCCTCAGCCACGGCCAGAAGCAGTGGCTGGAGATCGGCATGCTGCTCGCGCAGGATCCGAAGCTGCTGCTGGTGGACGAGCCCGTCGCCGGCATGACCGACGTCGAGACTCATCTGACCGCAGAGCTGCTGAAAGAGATCAACAAGACCCACACCGTGATGGTGGTCGAGCACGACATGACGTTCGTGCGCGAGCTCGGCGTCAAGGTCACCTGCCTGCACGAAGGCACGGTGCTCGCGGAGGGAACCATCGACCAGGTCTCGTCCAACGAGCGGGTCATCGAAGTGTATCTGGGGCGCTGAGCAATGCTTGAGGTCAAGGACATCAACCTGTTCTACGGCGCGGCGCAGGCGCTGCGCGGCGTCTCGATCGCCGCAGAGCCCGGCAAGGTCACCTGCGTGCTCGGCCGCAACGGCGTCGGCAAGACCTCGCTCTTGCGCGCCATGGTCGGGCAATATCCGATCTCCTCGGGTGCCATCGTGCTCGACGGCAGCGACATCACGGCCCTGAAGCCCTATGAGCGGGCGCGCAAGGGCATCGGCTTCGTGCCGCAAGGCCGCGAGATCTTTCCTCTTCTGACGGTCGAGGAAAACCTCAAGACCGGCTTCGGTCCGCTCAAGCGTGAGGACAGGCACATTCCGGACGACGTGTTCTCGCTGTTCCCGGTGCTGCAAAGCATGCTCGGCCGGCGCGGCGGCGATCTCTCCGGCGGCCAGCAGCAGCAGCTCGCGATCGGACGTGCGCTGGTGATGCGGCCAAAGCTGCTGCTGCTCGACGAGCCGACCGAGGGCATCCAGCCCTCGATCATCAAGGACATCGGCCGCGCCATCTCTTACCTGCGCAACCTCGGCAACATCGCCATCGTGCTGGTCGAACAATATCTCGACTTTGCCTGCGAACTCGGCGACAGTTTCGCCGTGATGGATCGCGGCGCGGTGAAATTCGCCTGCGATCGCTCCAATCTCGACCCGGCCGAAATCAGCCGCCAGATGGCCCTGTAGGCTATTTCTGCCGCGACCGGCTGGGGAGGCGGATGCGCAGCGACGTTTTAGTCACGTCTGGGGATTTCGAGGCGAACCGTGCCCGCGGCGCGGTGCATTTCGACGTGCATGCGCGCGATGGCGTGACGCGGCGCGGGACCTTGCATGAGTCCGGATCCCTGCGTGTGCGCTTTCCCTCGCCGGAAGGCGAGGGGCTCTCCGGCGTGTTCGTCAACACGGCCGGTGGCGTTGCCGGCGGCGACATTTTCGATGTCGACATCGTGGCGGGCGAGGGCTCGCGCCTGACATTGACTACGGCGGCGGCCGAGAAGGTCTATCGTGCGCCCGGGAATGCGGCGCAGCTCAGTATCGCCCTGAAGGTCGCTGCCGGCGCGCATCTCGGCTGGCTGCCTCAGGAGACGATCCTGTTCGATCGCGCCCGGGTTCACCGCAGCTTCGACATCGAGCTCGATGATTCCGCCTCGCTCGTGCTTTGTGAAATCGTCGTATTCGGCCGCACCGCCATGGGTGAGCGGATGGAGCAGGGCGAGTTTGTCGACCGCTGGCGGCTGCGTCGTGGTGGCAGACTGGTGTTCGCAGAGACCGTCAGGCTCGACGGCCATGTCGGCGCAAAACTCGGGCGGTCCGCCGTTGCCAGGGGTGGTGCTGCGATCGGAACGGCGCTGATCGCGCCCGGTGACGAGGCCCTGGTCGAGCGCATCCGCGAGGCGTCGGATTCCTTTTCCGGCGAGGTCGGAATCTCGGCCTGGAATGGATTTGCAATGGCGCGGTTCTGTGCCCAAGATGCGGCGCGCCTGCGGGCCGACATGATGGCCGTGCTGGCGCGCACCAGTGCGGCGCTGCCCCGGCTCTGGTTGAATTGAAGTGTTGAACGGAAGAGATTTCGCATGAACCTGTCTCCCCGCGAAAAGGACAAGCTCCTGATCTCGATGGCGGCCATCGTGGCCCGCCGCCGGCTGGATCGCGGCGTCAAGCTCAACCATCCCGAGGCGATCGCGATCATCTCCGATTTCATCCTCGAAGGCGCGCGCGACGGCCGCACCGTTGCCGAACTGATGCAGTCCGGCGCCCAGGTCCTCACGCGTGATCAGGTGATGCCGGGCATCCCTGAGATGATCCACGACATCCAGGTCGAGGCGACGTTTCCGGACGGCACCAAGCTCGTCACCGTGCACGAGCCGATCAGGTAGGAGCGAGAACATGATCCCCGGCGAACTCTTCATCCAGGACGGCGAGATCGAGCTCAACGCCGGCCGCAAGACCGTGACCTTGACGGTCGCCAACACCGGCGACCGCCCGATCCAGGTCGGCTCGCACTACCATTTCTTCGAGACCAACCCGGCGCTGAAGTTCGACCGCAGGAAAGCCCGCGGCATGCGCCTCGACATCGCCGCCGGCACCGCCGTCCGCTTCGAGCCGGGCCAGACCCGCGACGTCCAGCTGGTGGCCGTGGCCGGCAAGAAGACGATCTACGGATTTCGTGGCGACGTCATGGGGAAGCTGTAGGGCAGGTTGAGGCGAGCACAGTGATCTACAGTGAGGTGAGCACGGCTGTCTCGCTCCCTCCCCCCTTGCGGGGGAGGGTCGAGGAGGGGGGTATGCCACACGACGAGGTCTCTCCACTGCAAAGAACCCGCGCCAAACGACTGAGGCGCGAGATGACTCGCGCTGAGACGTTGCTGTTGCGTCACCTGAAGGCCGATCGTCTTGCGGGCCTGGCCTTTCGCCGTCAGACCCCCATGGGCAATTACATCGCCGATTTCGTCGCCCATTCATGCAAGCTTATCGTTGAGCTCGATGGTGAGAGCCATGTGTTCGAAGAACGTATCCGGCACGATGAACGGCGCGACCAATGGTTCGCGTCGCGTGGCTATCGTGTGCTGCGTTTCACCAATGACGACGTGATGAAAAATCTCGAGGGCGTCGTTCTCTCCATTCTCGAGGCAGCGGAGCCCGTGGCACCCCTCTCCCTAACCCTCCCCCGCAAGGGGGGAGGGAACCCTTCCACGGATGCGTCCCTAACTAGCGACGATATTTATCCTTCTGCTTCTCCACAGACTGAGGAGAAGCCATGACTCAACGTTGTGCGGCGTGTGCATTCGGTTGTCAGGCTTTCATTCGTGGTGAGGTGAGCACGCTATCCAGGCTCCCTCCGCCCTTGCGGGAGAGGGTTGGGGAGAGGGGTCTGCCCCGGGCGCTGACGGAAGCGACGGGGCAATTTCGTGCAGCGCGCATTTGCAGCGCGCGCGGACATGGAGTCCTGTGACCGCCATGCTGTCGCCAATCCGCCTCATCTCCGAAGCCGCCGAACTTGCCGCGCGCCGTCACAACGGAATGGCGCGCAAGGGGCGCGGCAACGAGCCCTACATCAACCATCTCGCGGAGGTCGCGAACCTGCTCGCGACCGCGACAGATGGTGCGGATGCCGAACTGGTCGCGGCCGGCTGGCTGCATGATTCGATCGAGGACACCGAAACCACGCGCGAGGAGCTCGCGCAGACATTCTCCGAACGTGTCGCCTCCCTTGTCGTTGAATGCACCGACGATATGAACCTGCCAAAGCCGGAGCGGCGGCGGCATCAGGTGCTCGATGCGCCTAAGAAATCGCCTAGCGCCAAGCTGATCAAGATCGCCGACAAGATCAGCAATATCGGCGCGCGCGTCCATTCCGATCCGACGGCCGAGGAGCGTGACGACCTCGTCGACTACACTGACTGGGCCGAGCAGGTTGTCGCCGGTTGCCGCGGCGGAAACTCCAGGCTCGATACGACATTCGACGATATTGTGCTCACAGCGAGGGCTTCACTGTGAGCGCCGAACGACAATTCAAACGCAAACGGGGCTTGTGATGTCCGTCAAGATCAAACGTTCCGTGTATGCCGACATGTTCGGCCCAACCACCGGCGACAAGGTCAGGCTCGCCGACACCGATCTCATCATCGAGGTCGAGAAGGATTTCACCACTTACGGCGAGGAGGTGAAGTTCGGTGGCGGCAAGGTGATCCGCGACGGCATGGGCCAGTCGCAGGTGACGAACAAGCAGGGAGCGGCGGACACCGTCATCACCAATGCCTTGATCGTCGATCACTGGGGCATCGTGAAGGCCGACGTCGCGATCAAGGACGGCATGATCGCCGGCATCGGCAAGGCCGGCAATCCCGATATCCAGCCGGGCGTCACCATCGTCATCGGCCCCGGCACCGACGTGATTGCTGGCGAAGGCAAGATCCTCACTGCTGGCGGCTTCGACAGCCACATCCATTTCATCTGCCCGCAGCAGATCGAGCACGCGCTGATGTCCGGCGTCACCTCGATGCTCGGCGGCGGCACGGGGCCGTCACACGGCACCTTCGCCACCACCTGCACCCCGGGCCCGTGGCACATGGGCCGGATGATCCAGTCGTTCGATGCGTTTCCGGTCAATCTCGGCATTTCGGGCAAGGGCAACGCCTCGCGCCCCGCGGCGCTGGTCGAGATGATCAAGGGCGGCGCCTGCGCGCTGAAGCTGCACGAGGACTGGGGCACGACGCCGGCCGCGATCGACAACTGCCTGTCGGTCGCCGATGATTACGACATCCAGGTGATGATCCACACCGACACGCTGAACGAATCCGGCTTCGTCGAGGACACCATCAAGGCGTTCAAGGGCCGCACCATCCACGCCTTCCACACCGAAGGCGCCGGCGGCGGTCACGCACCTGACATCATCAAGGTCGCCGGGCTCAAGAATGTGCTGCCGTCCTCGACCAACCCGACGCGCCCCTTCACCCGCAACACCATCGACGAGCATCTCGACATGCTGATGGTGTGCCACCACCTCGATCCCTCGATCGCGGAAGATCTGGCGTTTGCCGAGAGCCGGATCCGCAAGGAAACCATCGCCGCCGAAGACATTTTGCACGATCTCGGCGCGCTCTCGATGATGTCGTCGGACTCCCAGGCCATGGGCCGCCTCGGCGAGGTGATCATCCGCACCTGGCAGACCGCGGACAAGATGAAGAAGCAGCGCGGGTCGTTGCCGCAGGACAAGGGCAAGGACAACGACAATTTTCGCGTCAAGCGCTACATCGCCAAATACACGATCAACCCCGCGATCGCGCACGGCGTCTCGAAGCTGATCGGCTCGGTGGAGAAGGGCAAGCTCGCCGATCTCGTGCTGTGGTCGCCGGCCTTCTTCGGCGTCAAGCCCGACTGCATCGTCAAGGGCGGCATGATCGTCGCGGCCCCGATGGGCGATCCGAATGCCTCGATCCCGACGCCGCAGCCGGTGCACTACCAGCCGATGTTCGGCGCCTTCGGCAAGGCGCGTACGGCCTCCTCCGTCGTCTTCACCTCGAAGGCGGCGATCACGGGAGGACTCGCGCGCAAGCTCGGTATCGACAAGAAGCTCTATGCGGTCCAGAACACCCGCGGCAGGATCTCGAAGAAGAGCATGATCCACAACGACGCCACGCCCAAGATCGAGGTCGATCCGGAGACCTACGAGGTCCGCGCCGACGGCGAACTGCTCACCTGTGCCCCCGCCGAGGTGCTGCCGATGGCTCAGCGATATTTCATGTACTGAAATAGCGTCTCAACGCATGCCTCCGGAGGATGTCCCGGGGGCCGGCTTTTCCGGTTTTGCGTTCGATCCCGCATGGTCTAAGGTCCCGCCCGGTATCTTAATCCAGAAGAAAAGCCGGGAGGATTTCTCGTGATCTACGTCGTTGCCACCTTGACCATCAAGCCCGAAACGCGCGCCGAATTCATCGCAGCCGCTACCGCCTGCATCAAGGAGACGCGGAAAGAGCCCGGCAATATCGCCTATGATCTGCACGAGAGCGTCACCGATCCCGCCAGGATGGTGTTCGTCGAGCAGTGGGAAAACGCCGAGGCGCTGGTGCCCCATCGTGCCATGGAGCACATGAAGACGTTCGGCCGCGTCGCGGTGAAGTGTTTTACGGCGCCGCCGAAGATCGAAGTGATCACGCCCGAGAAGGTCGAGACACGGTAACGGGGTAAAAGCGCATGATCCGGGCAACGCAGGTCAGGGGACAGTACCGCTTCACGGAGGCGCCGGCTGATACGGTAGTGCTCGATTTCGACGATCGGCACCGCCGCCGCATGGCGATGACGGGAACGCGGGGGCTCGAATTCCTGCTCGACCTGGAGAACGCCGTCGCCTTGCGCGGCGGCGATGCGCTGGTGCTGGAGGACGGCCGGCTGGTCGAAGTGGTCGCCGCGCCCGAGCCGCTGCTCGAAATTCGTGGCCACGATCCGCACCACCTCATCCGCGTCGGCTGGCATCTCGGCAACCGCCATCTGCCGACGCAGATCATGGCCAAGGGCCTGCGCATCCGCCGCGACCACGTCATCGAGGCCATGGTGAAAGGCCTCGGTGCGCGTGTGATCGAGATCGATGCGCCGTTCGATCCCGAAGGCGGCGCCTATGCCGATGCCGGCCACGCGCATGGGCACGACGACCATGCCCATCACGACCACGATCACCACGATCACGGGCACGATCATCACCATCATGATCATGCCGCGCATGACCATGGCCACGATCATCATGCTCATGACCACGACGAGCATTGCGACCACGGCGACCATCACCACGGCCACAAGCATGCTCATGACCACAAATGAGCCGGCCGGCGCCGGTGATCTCGCAGAGCGCGAGGCGGCGGCGCTGTACCGGCTGATGACCTGGCTGTCGCCGGCGTTCCCCGTCGGCGGTTTCTCCTATTCCAGCGGCATCGAATGGGCGGTCGAGGCAGGCGACATCACCGACACCGCCACGCTGGCGGACTGGCTCGATGCGATGCTCGGCGATGGCTCGGGCTTCTGCGATGCGACGTTTCTGGTCCATGCCTATCGCGCCACTGAACTGGGCGAGGACGCCACCTTGAGCGATGTCGCCGAGCTCGCCGCCGCCTTCGTGCCGTCGCGCGAGCGGCAGCTGGAGACGACCTCGCAGGGACGCGCCTTCATCGACATCGCCCGCGCCGCGTGGGATGCGGAAGGGCTGGATGCAATGGTTGCGGCATGCCGCACGCCACTGGTCTACCCGGTGGCGGTCGGCGTCGTTGCCGCGATGCACGGCGTGCCGCTGGCGCCGACGCTGCACGCCTTCCTGCATGCGCTGGTCTCGAACTGGATTTCCGCGGCCAGCCGGCTCATTCCGCTCGGCCAGACCGACAGCCAGCGCGTGCTGGTGAGGCTGGAAGCGGCCGTCGCCGCGACCGCCAATCGGGCGCTGAATGCGGCGTTGGACGACCTCGGCAGCGCGACGTTTCGCGCCGATCTCGCCAGCCTGCGGCACGAAACGCAATATACGCGGCTGTTTCGATCATGAGCGGCATGGCCTAAAATCAATCAGGAGAGAGCGAGTTACATGTCTACTTCTCACGGCCCCTTGCGTGTCGGCGTCGGAGGCCCGGTCGGATCGGGCAAGACCGCGCTGATGGACCTGCTCTGCAAGACCATGCGCGAGCGCTACGACATCGCGGCGATCACCAACGACATCTACACCAAATGGGATGCGGAATTCCTCGTGCGCTCGGGCTCGCTGACGCCGGACCGCATTGCCGGGGTCGAGACCGGCGGCTGCCCGCACACCGCGATCCGCGAAGACGCTTCGATGAATTTGGCCGCGGTGGCGGACATGCGCGCGAAATTCCCCGGACTCGATCTCGTCCTGATCGAATCCGGCGGAGATAATCTCGCTGCCACTTTTTCCCCGGAGCTCGCCGACCTCACCATCTACGTCATCGACGTCGCGGCCGGCGACAAGATCCCGTCCAAGGGCGGCCCCGGCATCACAAGGTCGGACCTCCTTGTGATCAACAAGATCGACCTGGCGCCCCATGTCGGCGCTTCCCTGGAAAAGATGGAGACGGACGCCAGGCGCATGCGCGGCGAGCGTCCGTTCGTCATGACCAACCTGAAGAAGAGCCAGGGCCTCGACCGCATCATCGGCTTCATCGAGGCCAAAGGCGGCCTGAAAAGGGGCAGCTGACGGACGCGACGACTTAACGCAGGCGTTTCGCTTCGTTAACGCCCTGGCGGCAGTGCCGTCCACGGAACAAATTTTCGACACGGCGATTAACTACCTCCGGTGCCCGGGGAGCCAATCCGTCCCGGCCGGACCATCGGCCGGACGGATTAAGCTTCTCAGGCGACCCAAGTTGCGTACTGATGCCTCCTCCTTCATTATCTCCGCCACCGGGGGTCACCCTGTTTCGGCACCTGGCCGTTCGAACGGCGTTCATATGCTCCGTGCTTATTGCCGACCTCCTGCGTTCGCCTGAGTAGTCGCGTGGTCCGGCTGGGATTCATCATCGGCTTCATCGCTCTGCTCGGGGTCTTGCTCTCCGGGCTTGCGGCCTATCGCGTCCACGACCAGGAGCTGGCGCTGGACCGGATCGCGCTGGCGCGTGCGATCGACGTCCATGCGAGCCTGGTCCAGGACCGGCTGACCGAGCGCGAGCTGCTCGCACGGGTTGCTTCAGGCCTGTTCCGGGCGCCCTCGGTGCTCAAGCCGAACATGCTCGAGCCGCTGCGCTCGGCCATCTACGCCTTCAAGACCGATTTCGTGGTGGCCGGCTGGGTCGCTCGCCTGAAGCCGAACGAGCTTGCCGCGGCGCAGGCCGCCATCGCCAGCGCCGGTTTTCCCAATCCGCAGATCCGCAGCTATGACGACAAGCCGATCGACCCGGCGAGCGTCACCCAGCCGATTGACGTGCTGTTGGACCTCGAACCGCGCAGCAACGAGACCAAGGCGCTGCCTGGCCGCAGCTACGACCAGGATCAGGTGCGCAGCGCCATGCTGACGCGCGCCAGGGTCGAGAAGAGGTCGGTCGCCTCGGACCCGATTCCGCTGCTGCGCAGCGGCGGGCCGATCGGCGTCATCGTGGCCGCTCCCGTCATCCCCGAGGGTGCGACTGAGCCGGCAGGCTTCATCACCTTTTCCTACGAGCTCGCCTCCCTGATGCTGACCAACGACGACATGTCGCTGTTCTCGGTCGCGCTGAAGGATCCGCGCAGGGACGGCGGCGAGCTCGTCGCCAATGATCAAGGCGTTGTCTCGGACCGCATGACGGCGGCGGACGGACCGGCGCCGTCGGCGACGCGCACGGTGAGCTTCGGCGCTCGCGACTGGCAACTCGGCTATTACGCCAAGACCAACTCGGCGCGTCGCGCCGAGCAGACCGCGATCATCGTGGCGGCGATCGGCTTTGCGATCACCGCGATGGTGTGCGGCCTGTTCGGCTATGTCGCCTACAACAATCTGCGGCTCAGCCGGGAAATCCAGGTGCGGATCGGCTTCGAGCGCCGGTTGACGGCTGTGATCGACGAGCTCAACCACCGGGTCAAGAACATCCTGGCGGTGATCCAGTCGATCGTGACGCGCACGCTGCGCCACGGCTCGGACATCGACGTCGCGCGCGAGCTGCTGATCGGCCGCATCCACGCCATGTCCAACGTGGTCTCGCTGCTCAGCGAGAGCCAGTGGCAGGGCGTCAAGCTGAAGGGCCTGTTCGAGGCGCGCGCCATCCCGCATGCCGACCGCATCGCGGTCACAGGTCCCGACATCGCGGTCAGCGCGCGGGCGGCGCAGAGCCTGTCGCTGCTGTTCTTCGAGCTCGCCTCGCACTCCGATGAGGGCCTGTCGCTGGTCGGCAAGCACCCGCACATCACCGCGAACTGGACGGTGACGGGCGAGGGGACCGATGAGGTCTTCCATTTCCGATGGGAGGAGTTCAACACCAGCGAGGCGACGCGCCGCCCCGATTCCGATTTCGGCCTGATCCTGCTCGACCGCGTCGCCCCCGAGGCGCTCGGCGGCACCGCCAAGCGCTATTTCACCGACGTCTCCTACGTCTACGAGCTGACCGCGCCGATGGAGACGGTGGTCGACATGTCCGAACGCGACCGCACCGACAAGATCTCTGCACCGGTCCGGCCGGTGCGGAGCTAGCTCTTCGGCCGCAACACGAGGTCAACCAGAGCCCGCGCGTAGGCCGGCGTGATCGGCGCGATGCCGAAGACGTAGCGGTAGAACAGGCCGCCATAGATCGCGTCGTAGATATCCTGGGGCGGTCCTTCCGCGCTGATGCTGCCGTCGCTCTGGCCCGCGGCGATCATCTCGATCAGCGCGTCGCGGCGGAATTGCAGATAGCGGGCGTAGAACAGCTCCGCCGAGCCGGTCTTGGAGATGCATTCGGAGATGACGGCGAGCTGGACCTTGCCGAACTCGCCCTGCAGTGCTTCGGCGTAGGCCGCGGCATGGCGGCGTGCCCGCGCGGCGGGGCTGCCGGAGCTTGCTGGCGGCAGCGGCAGCATCTGCGCGGCATGATGGAGGAAGGCGTCGATCAGCAGCGCCTCGCGGGACGGCCACCATTTGTAGATCGTCATCTTGGAGACGCTGGAGTGCCGCGCGACCGCGTCGATGGTGGTGGCGGCAAGGCCGGTGGCGGCCATCAGCGCATAGGCGCTTTCGAGAATGGCGTTGGTGGTCTCGATCGATCGCGGCCTCCCGCGCCGGGGCGCGCTGTCAGCCTCGTCACCCCCGCTTTTCGCCATCGCCACGTCCGGTCTCCTCACGCAGAGTCACTCGGAATAGCGCAGCCACGGCCTTCGGCCTAGCAGAATCGCACGATTATGTGAGCTATGCCTGCTGCCGCAGCGCCGCAGGCAGGTCCTGCCGTCTGGACCAGGCGATGTAATAGGCGACCGCAGTCATCGCGGCGAAGCCAGCGATGCTCACCGCGATCTGCATCACCACCAGGTTCGGGCCTGTGATCAGGATGAGATGCCCGGCGAAGGACAGGAAAACGGCGGCGCAAAAGACGGCGAGCCATTCTTCTCCGCAAGTGATCACCGCCTGAAGCGGCTTCAATTGCAGGCCGGGATGATCGGCCGGAATGAGATGGGTCGCAAGGAAGGCGAGCGCGAGGAAGTGGACGATGCGGTAGGGCGCGAGGTTTTCCTTGTCGGTCGGCGCGATGCTGTCGAGGACGACGTCCGGCAGATAAACCGACAACGTCGGCGAATGCCGCATCAAGGTGAACGCCATCGCGAATACGAGATAGCTCCCCGCGAGGATCCGCAGCCAGGACATGCCGCGCAGCGCCCGCCCGGGCGCGCCCGTCACGGCGAACCAGCCGCCCAGCACCATCAGCATCTGCCAGCACAGCGGATTGAAGGTCCATTCCTGGTCCGGATAGACCCGGAAATTCCAGTCGAACCAGCGCGCGGCAAGATACAGCGCGACCGATGCGCCGAGCGTCAGGTTCGGCCACCGCAACAGCCCCCACAGCGCAAACGGAAAGAAAGCCATCAGCGGGATCATCAGCTGCAGCAGGTCGAGGTTCAGCGGTTCTTCCTGCAACACGAGGCCGCGGACCAGGGTGCGCAGCGGGTGGTCGAGAATGCCGGAGATGTTGTATTCGTGGATGATCTCGGGCGCCATCGATTGCGAGGCGACATAGGCGATGGTGTCGATATAGATCACGAACAGCACGACATAGGCGGCGTAGAGCCGCCAGACGCGGCGGAAGATTCGCGTTGCCGCGACGACATAGCCGCGCTCCAGCGCCATCCTGCCGTGGATGATCGCGACGCCATAGCCCACCACGAACACGAACAGATCGGCTGCCCCGCTGAAGCCGAAATTGCGCAGCGTCAGCAGGTTGACGACGTTGTTCGGGATGTGATCGACGAACACCGACCAGTTGGCGATGCCGAGCGTCAAATACAGCCTGGCGTCGTGATGGAATGCGGCGAGGTTCGCCTTGACGGACGGTTTCATTGAGTAAAATAGCTTTGGGAATCAGGGTGATGCTTTTACCGGCAACCACCTGCCTATCCGAGTAGCGTTTGCGTGAGCAGGGCCGGATTTGTCCCCGGTGGCGAAAAATTGCGCAGGCCCCCCCCCCGAACTTGCACGAACCCGCTTATTCGACGCTGCGGCGCAATTTTCAAACGCGCTCTGACCGCTACTCGGCGGGTTCAGCCGACGTCTCGTCGGGTACGCCGGCGCGGCTGGCCATGATTCCCAGGGCGACGCCGCCGATCGCCAGGATCGGCAGCAGCCGCTTGACCCCGATGGCGCGAGCGATCTGGAGTCCCGTTGCGAGCAGCATCGGGTCCGCGAGCATGCTCTGTGCCGCCGACTTCGCGGCGCGCTCGGCCGCGATGTGAGCTTGCTTGCGCAACTGACGCTTGTAAGCCCAATAACTCAGCGCCGCGGTCAGGGTCAGGAGAAAGAAGACGCCGGCACCGGCGAGGCAGGCCTGCACCGGACCATATTTTTCCAGCACCGAGATGAAGGCCGCTGCGCATAGAAAGCATGTGGTGATGAAGAGAGCGAACGCCGCGCCCGCAGCGAGCGAGGTCAGCCGCACGGTTGTGCCGGTAGATGCGCTGATCCCGTCGATGATGCGCTGAAACATGGCCTTGCTCCTCAAATCCCCACAAGCCTGGTCGTCGCAACCGAGCCCCGGCGGCGCCGCAGCGCCGCCGTCTCGAAATCGATTTGCGACCTCAGCGGCGCCAGACCGCGCCGATCAGGAATCCAATTCCGAGCGCAAGCCCGACGGTCGCGAGCGGCCGCTGCGTGATCGCGTCCTCCAGCGTCTCCTCGATCGAGCCGTAGGCCTCCTGTGCCGCGTCCATCATCGCGCTGCCGCGCTCCGACACGTCGTCGATCGCGGAATCCACGTTTTCGCGCGCCTGGCGGTAGCCGCGGCGGGCCTGCTTGCTGGAGGAGTTGGCAAAAGTATTGAGCGCGTCGGTGATCTGATCGGTGAGGGCGGCGATATCGCTTTTCACGGCTGCTACATCCTTCTCGAGGCGTTCTCTGGTGGCTTTGTCGGTCCAGTCTCTCATCCCGGCTTCGGCATTGGTCGTGGACATCAGGAGCTCCGAGCTGTTGACGGCTGAGATAGCCGGAAAACGTTTCGTCGTCGGGTAAGTTCCGTTCGCGGAAACCAGTCAGTCCTGCGGAAGCTGCGGCGAATCCTGCGGCAGCAGATGCTCCTTCAGGATCAGGGCGACGATCAGCAGCGGCGACGATAGAAACGCGCCCATCGGGCCCCACAGCCAGGTCCAGAACGCCAGCGCGAGCAGCACGGCGAGCGCGTTGAGCTCCAGCCGCCGGCCGATGATGGTCGGCGTGACGAAATGTCCCTCCAGGAAGGTAAGGCCGCCGAAGGCGAGCGCCGCCATCAGGCCGCCGCTGACGGTCGGGAAGGTGACAAGTCCCACCACGACCAGAATGACGAACATTGCGACCGGTCCGATGATCGGAATGAAATTGAGGGTGGCCGCGAGGGCGCCGAGGCCGGCCGGATTGGGCATGCCGGTGAGTGCGCAGACAATGCCGGCGGCGACGCCGACGCCGACATTGATGAGGGTCACGGTCAGGAGGTAGTTGCCGAGATGGACTTCGATCTCGTTGAGGATGCGCAGGGTGCGCAGCCGTGCGTCATGATCGCCGAAGGTCATGATCATCGCCCGCCGCAGATCGCGCCAGCTGGCGATGAACAGGATCAGGGTAACGAAAAACAGCAGGAATTCGGTAAAGGTCGGTGACAGGAATTCGATCGTCGGCTGCACCCACTCGAATTTCGGCATTTGAAGGCTGGGCAAACCCTCCGAGCCGCCGAGCATCGCCTGCAGCTCCCGCCACAGCGCCAGCGGCCGGTCGAACACGTGCAGCTTGTCCTTCAACTTCGCGCCGAGTTCGGGCAGGCGCGAGCTCCATTCCATCGCAGGCGAGGCGATCAGCGCGACGACGAAGCCGACCAGGGTGGTCACCGCGATCACGATCAGCGCGGCGGCGAGCCCTCGCGGCACTTTCCGCTTCTCCAGGAAGGTCGCCGCCGGCGAGAGCATCGTGCCGGTAACGAAGGCCATCACCACCGGCAGAAAGAACGCCCTTCCGACATAGAGCACCGTGACGATTGCGATGAGGAGCAGCCCGGCCAGCGCGAATGCGACGAATTCGGTGCGGCGGATCACCGGCGGAAGTTCGCCCGGTCTCTCGGGAAGCGGAGTGCCTTCGGCATTGCCGGGAATGGGACGTTCGCTGGGGAGGACGCGCACAATGCTTCTCCGGCACGGAAACTACGGTCGGCGCCCATCGACGCCTAAGGAACGTGCGAGCGCGGCTCCGGTTCCATCGCGGCTTCGTGAAGGGACGATCGCTTGACTGTGACGCGGCTGCCGCATCCCGCGGCGGAACTTGTAGCGGCTCGGCCGCGTTTGATGGAAAGCGCATCACCCTGATGCAGGCATCCTACGGGGCAGCCCATGACGAAGTTCTCTGCAGTCCGACGCCGCTTTTCGCCGCGCCGCATCTCCGCTCTCGCGTTCGCAACCGCCTTGCTGGCCGTGCCTTTCGGCGCCGCAAGCGCGCAGACCCTCGGCTATATGCCGATGCAGCCTCAAGCCTATTCGCCACAGGCCTATCCGCAGGATCAGGGCTATTCAAGCCAAGGTTATGCAAGCCAAGGCTATGCAAGTCAGGAATCGCAGGCGCCCGACGAGGATGCCGCGCTTCCCGATCGCCTGCGCAAGCAGATCGTCAGCTTCGACCGGAGCGAGCCCGCCGGCACCATCGTCATCGATACCAACAACACCTATCTCTACTACGTGCTCGGCCAAGGACGCGCCATTCGCTATGGCGTCGGCGTCGGCCGCGAGGGCTTCACCTGGTCGGGTGTGCAGAGCGTCAGCCGCAAGGCGGAATGGCCGGACTGGCATCCGCCGGCCGAGATGATCGCGCGCCAGCCCTATCTGCCGCGCTTCGTCGCAGGCGGCCCCGGTAATCCGCTCGGCGCGCGTGCGATGTATCTCGGTTCGAGCGAATACCGCATCCACGGCACCAACGATCCCACCACGATCGGCAAGTTCGTCTCGTCCGGCTGCATCCGCATGACCAACGAGGACGTCACCGACCTGTTCAGCCGCGTCAGTGTCGGCGCCAAGGTCGTGGTGCTCCCGAAGAACGCCCCGCTGATGGCGAAAGGCAGCGATCCCGTGCGCAAGCGCTCGCCGGTGACGACGCTGCCCTCGGGCCGGCAGGCTCTGAACATTTCGACGTCGGCCGTGAACTGAGAGTTGAGTGAGGTCACATGAAGAGACGTTCGATCGGCAGACTGGCCGGCGGCGCGGCGGCGTTCCTCGCCGTCGCCTCCTTCGGCCTCGCGCTGACGCCGCCGGCGCATGCGGAGGACTTTTTCTCGGCGCTGTTCGGCGGCTTCCGCGGGCGCCCGGCGCCGGAGATCCGCATGCCGTTCCCGACCGATGACATGCCGCGTTACGACACGCCGCGGCAGCGGACCTCCTATGGTGGCGGCACGGCCTATTGCGTGCGCGGCTGCGACGGGCGTTATTTCCCGGCGCAGGGGAATGATGCCGAGAGCAAGGCGCAGTCCTGCAAGAGCTTCTGCCCCGCTTCCGAAACCTCACTGGTCTATGGCAGCGATATCGACGACGCCACGACGGACAAGGGAAAATCCTACTCCGACCTGCCGAACGCCTTCCGGTATCGCAACGAGATCGTGGCGGGCTGCACCTGCAACGGCAAGGATCCGGCCGGGCTCGCCCAGGTCAAGATCGACGCCGATCCCACCTTGCGCAAGGGTGACATCGTCGCGGGCGCCGACGGCCTGGTGGTCGCCAGCCGCAATGCCAACGCCAGCCGCGGCGTCGCAATGAACTTCTCCCCGCTGCCGGATTCGGTGCGCGCAAGATTCCGCCAGGTGCCGGTGGTGGCGAAGGAGTAGGCCCCACCGTCGTCCGGGCGAAAGCCAGGACCAATTACCCGAATGCCGATGTGGCGCGACGCCGCTAACCACCAGCCTACCTCTTGCAGAGGATGGTGGTTATGGGTCCTGGCTTTCGCCAGGCGAAAGCCAGGACGACGCCGAGCGTGTCGCTGACGCAGCCCTACGCCGCGCGGATCTTGCCGAGGAAGTCGCTGACCTCATGGCCGAGCTGGCGGCTCTGGCTCTCCAGCATCTCCGAGGCGCTCTTCACGTTGTCGGCGGCAGCGGCGGCAGCGTCCGCATCGGCTTTGACGCCGGTGATGTTGTCCGAGACGTTCTTGGTGCCCTGCGCCGCAAACTGCGTGCTGCGGGTGATCTCCTGGGTCGCCGCGCCCTGCTCCTGCACGGCGGCGGCAATCGCGGTCGCGACCTCGTTGACCTCGCCGATGATGCCGCCGATGGTCTGGATCGCGTTGATGGCCTCGCCCGCGACCTTCTGGATGTCGGCGATCTGCTCGGAGATTTCCTCGGTCGCCTTCGCGGTCTGGCTCGCCAGCGACTTCACCTCGGAGGCGACCACGGCAAAGCCGCGGCCGGCTTCGCCGGCGCGCGCCGCTTCGATCGTGGCGTTGAGCGCGAGCAGATTGGTCTGCTGTGCGATGGTGTTGATCAGGCCGACCACCTCGCCGATGCGCCCGGCGGACTTCGCCAGGCCCTGCACGGTGCCGTCGGTCTCGCTTGCCTGCGTGACGGCGCGGCCGGCGATGCCCGCGGCATGCGCGGCCTGCTGGCTGATGTCGTTGATTGAAGCCGAGAGCTCTTCGGCGGCGGCGGCGACGCTGTCGACGCTCATGGAGGCGTCGTTGGAGGCCTTGCCGGCGACCTGGACGCGGTCGTTGGTCTGGCGCGGTACCGCGGACAGGTCGCCCGAGGTCTTGCGCATCTCGCCGGAAGCCTCGCTCAATTCGCCCAGCGTCTTGCGCACCGCGCCCTCGAATTCGCCGACATAGGCTTCGACCGCGCGCTGGCGCGCGACGGCGTCCGCATTGCGCTCGCGCTCGTGCTCTTCGATCTTGAGCTTGTCGGTCGCCTGCTGCTTGAAGGTCTCCAGCGCGCCTGCGAGCGCGCCGATCTCGTCGTTGCGGTCGAGATAGCCGCTGTCGACGGCAAGGTCGCCGCCGGCGACCTTCAGCATGGCGTCACGGATGGTGTTGAGCGGAGTGATGACGCGGCGGCTGACCAGCATGATCGCGCCGACGGCAAGGCCGATGGCGAGCGCCAGAAGTGCGAGCTGCATGACGAGTGCGCGTTGAGCTGCGTCGCGCTGTTCCAGCGTATGGCTCTTGGCGGCGTCGAGCGCGGTTTCGGCGACGGCAACCGCGGCGGCCAGACGGCCCACCGTCACCGGTGTCCATTGGTTCGCCGTCATCTCGGCCTTCTCACCCTTGGCAAGCGTATCGGCGAGGCGATCACGGAGCGCCAGATATTGCGGATCGAAATAGGCGGTCTTGACCGTCGCCAGGGCGGACGACAGTGCGGGCGGGAGCTGCATGCCCGACGCCGACAATTCCAGCGCCTTCCACATTGCGGCGGTTCCGCCGACGAATTGGGTATAGGCGAGGCGGGCCTCCGGCGCCATGCGGCCGGCGTTGAGTCCGGTCGAGATGATCAGCGACGCTTCGCCCCCGGTATTGCGCAACAGCCAGGCGCTCTGCTTGATCGACAGCAGCTGATCGATCGCCGCATCCTGGTGGTTGACGGTGGCGGCCAGGACGTTCGAGAGCTTGTCCAGTGTGTCCAGCAGGCCCTGCGTCGTCTCCATATACTCCTTCGGCAGGCCTGCGCGGCGCTGGTCCTTGGGCTTGGCGACGTCCTCCCAGAACTGCTTCTGCTCCTCGGTCAGCAATTTGAAGAGGCGCGCGAGCTCCGGCACCAGCGTGCCGGACTGCGGAAAGTCCATGGTCGGCAGCAGCTCGACCGCGCGTGCCATCGCCGGCATCTGGGCGTCCCGGATCGAGCGCAGATATTTCTCGATCTCGCCATCCATGGGCACGGTCGCGTTCAGCAGGCGGTTGGTGGTCGAGCGATCGGTGCGCAGATTGTGCATCGCCTTGAACAGATCGGCGGAGGCGTCCGCGATCCGCGAGATGCGATTGGCAGTCTGGAGGCGATCCCACGACTCATGGGCCGTCAGCGAGAGCGCGATCACCACGCAGATCGACGTAATCGCGATCACCGCCTTCAGCAGCACGGATACGGTCAGACGATTCAGCATCGAAGTCCCCCAAATTCCCATTGCAAAGTTCGTGAAGACGCCCGGCAACATCGACAAGCGGGGGCGCGGCAGATCGGCAATCGCATGCCGTTGCCCCTCGGGGGGCCAAACGGTTTCTGCATCTGAAAGGAAAAGGGTAAAGTTTTAGACAGTTGGGCTGGCGGTAGAAGTACGTATTTACCAAAAGTTGCAATGGGTTGCCCGAATGGAACCGGCGCGCGAGATAGGCGTTAGGATATCGTTAGCAATCTGCCTGAAGGGGGCCTCGCGATGCTGGTCGGCGTACTCGTCACCTTTCTCGTCGTCATTCTCGTGCTCTATCTCATCAACATGTTGCCGATGGACGGCCGCGCCAAGCAGATCGCGCGCGTTGTCGTCATCATCATCGGCATCGTGTCGCTGCTGAAATATCTCGCAGTGTTTTAGCGGGGCTTAGGGTCCCCAAACAAAAAAGCCCCGGCGTGAGCCGGGGCTTTTGGTGTTTGCGTATCCGGGCTTAACCCGCTGCCTTGGCCTCGCGGCGGCGGGCGGTCAGGATGTATTCGGTGTAGCCGTTCGGCTGCTCGCGGCCCTTGAAGATAAGGTCGCAGGCGGCCTTGAAAGCGACGCCGTCGAAGGCTGGCGCCATCGGCTTGTAGATGGCATCGCCGGCGTTCTGCTTGTCGACGACGACCGCCATGCGCTTGAGCGATTCCATCACCTGCGCTTCGGTGATGACGCCCTGGTGCAGCCAGTTGGCGAGATGCTGGCTGGAGATGCGCAAAGTGGCACGGTCTTCCATCAGGCCGACATCGTGGATGTCGGGCACCTTGGAGCAACCGACGCCCTGGTCGATCCAGCGCACGACATAGCCCAGAATGCCCTGGCAGTTGTTGTCGATCTCCTGCTTGACGTCATCGGGCGCCCAGTTCGACTTCGACACCGGAATGGTGAGGATGTCCGACAGTTTCGCCCGCGGCCCGCCCTTGGTCAGCTCCTCTTGGCGCGCGGTGACGTTGACCTGGTGATAGTGCAGGGCGTGCAGCGTCGCCGCGGTCGGCGAGGGCACCCAGGCGGTGGTGGCGCCGGCCTGCGGATGAGCGAGCTTCTGTTGCAGCATGTCCGCCATCTTGTCGGGCGCGGCCCACATGCCCTTGCCGATCTGGGCATGGCCGGGCAGGCCACAGGTCAGGCCCATGTCGACGTTCCAGTCCTCGTAGGCCTTGATCCAGGCCTGCGCCTTCATCTCGTTCTTGCGGATCATGGGACCGGCTTCCATCGAGGTGTGGATCTCGTCGCCGGTGCGGTCGAGGAAGCCGGTGTTGATGAACATGATGCGCTTGGAGGCGCGCTGGATGCAGGCCTTGAGGTTGACGGTGGTGCGCCGCTCCTCGTCCATGATGCCGACCTTGAGCGTGTTCTCGGGCAGGCCCAGCATCTTCTCGACACGGTCGAAGATCTCGCAGGTCAGCGACACCTCGTCCGGGCCGTGCATCTTCGGCTTGACGATATAGGCCGATCCCGTGCGGCTGTTCTTGGTCTTCGAGTTGCCCTTGAGGTCGTGGATCGCAAGCAGGCCCGAGACGGCGGCATCGAGCAGGCCTTCCGGAATCTCCTCGCCGGCTTCGTCCAGCACCGCGTCGGTGAACATGTGGTGACCGCAATTGCGCATCAGCAGCAGGCTGCGGCCGTGCAGCTTGACCTCGCTTTTGCCGTCCGGCGTCTTGTAGCTGCGGTCGGCGTTGAGCGCGCGCGTCAGCGTCTTGCCGCCCTTCTCGAAATCGGCCGACAGCGTGCCGTTCATCAGGCCGAGCGTGTTGCGGTAGACCAACACCTTGTCTTCGGCATCGACGGCGGCGACCGAGTCCTCCATGTCGAGGATGGTGGAGACCGCCGATTCCATGATCATGTCGGCGACGCCGGCCGGATCGTCCTTGCCGATCGTGCTGCTGCGGTCGATCTTCACTTCGATATGCAGGCCGTTATTGGCGAGCAGCACCGCGCTCGGCGCGGCCGCTTCGCCCTGAAAGCCGGCGAATTGTGCGGCGTTCTTCAGCGCGGTGGCGTTGCCGCTCTTGAGTTTCACCGCGAGCTGGCCCGCGACGATACTGTAGGCGGTGACGTCGGTGTGGCTGCCGGTCGCGAGCGGCACGGCGGCATCGAGGAATGCCTTGGCCTTGGCGATCACCTTGTCGCCGCGCGCCTTGTTGTAACCCTTGCCGCTCTCGGAAGGATCGTGCGCGATCGCGTCGGTGCCGTAGAAGGCGTCGTAGAGCGAACCCCAGCGCGCATTCGCAGCGTTCAGTGCATAGCGCGCATTGGTGAGGGGCACGACGAGCTGCGGGCCGCAGATCTTGCCGATCTCCTCGTCCACATTGGCGGTCTCGACCTTCTGCGTCGCAGGTTCAGGGACGAGATAGCCGATCTCCTTCAGGAAGGCGGTGTAGGCGTTGAGGTCGAACGCCTTGCCCTTGTTGGCGCGGTGCCAGTCGTCGATCTTGGCCTGCAGCGTGTCGCGGAATGCGAGCAGCGACCTGTTCTTCGGCCCCAGGTCCTTGATGATGGCGGCGAGTCCGGCCCAGAACGCATCCGGCGCGATCCCCGTTTTCGGGGCCGCTTCCTTGGCGATGAAATCGAACAGGACGGGAGCGATCTTCAATCCGTGGGCGTCGACGCGTTTCATGATGGTCTTTCTTGTTTGAAATGGCTGTTTTTGGCTGCTTTTGACCCGACAGCAGCAAAATGCGCCCACTGGGAGCGGCTTTCGGCCCTATTAGCCCCAAAATCGGGGCCGTGAGAAGGCCCCCGACGCCTGTCAAAATGTCAAGAAGGGGGTGGCCGGACCCGCGCTGCCTGCAGTTTGCGCACGGTGAATGCGGCTGAGCACACTCGGCTCCCTCCCCCGCAGGGTCAGGGCTATCGCCTATGACAGCGAGAGGTTTCCGAAAGAGCTCGGCCCGCATGGTTCGAGACACCCGCTTTGGCGGGCTCCTCACCATGAGGGTCTGATATCTCACCGCAGAACGCCACCTCATCCTGAGGGCCCGCCGTAGGCGGGCGTCTCGAAGGATGGGCCGCAGGCAAGCTGCCCGCCACGCTTTTCTTCATATGCGATAGCCCTGCCCCGCAAGGGGGGAGGGAACGCAGTTGAGCGTGCGGAGAATGCGCGATGTCGATCGAGGGAGCGTGCGCCCCCTCAAATATTGGCGGCGAGGTCCACGACCTCGTCGAACAGTACGCCGGTGGTCTTCAGCATCTGTTCGATCTCGTCCGCCGCCTCGGCGACCGTCCGCGACGACGTGTCGATCACGAGTTCGGCGGCCTGCGGCGCCTCGTAGTCGTTGCCGATGCCGGTGAACGAAGCCAGCGCGCCGGCGCGGGCCTTCTTGTAGTGGCCCTTGGGATCGCGCTCCTCGCAGATTTCGGCCGGCGTTGCCACGTGGATCTCGCGGAACGCGGTGTCGGCGATGCGGCGCGCGGTGGCACGGTCCTCGCGGGCCGGCGAGACGGCGGCGACGATGGCGACGTGGCCGTTGCGGGCCAGATGCGTCGCGACTTCGGCAAGACGACGGATGTTCTCGCTGCGGTCGGCGGCGGAGAAGCCGAGATCGCTGTTGAGCCCGGCGCGCAGCGTGTCGCCGTCAAGCAGGATCGGCGAGCCGCCATTGGTGAAAAGCCGGCGCTCCAGCGCCTTGGCCAGCGTCGATTTGCCGGAGGCGGGCAGGCCCGTGAGCCAGACCACGGCGCCGTTGTGCTGATAGCGCGCGGAGCGCTCATCCAGCCGCAGCGCGGATTCCACCGGCACGATGTCGACCGGCACGGCGCGCTGGCCGGCGTCGACCGACAGCACCAGGCCGCCGCCGGCGATACGGCCGGAGACCTCGATCACGAGGCGGCCGGTGCGCGGATTCTCGGTGTAGGGATCAGTTGCGATCGGATTGGACAGGGAAATGTCGATCTCGCCGACATGGTTGCGGCCGATCGCCTTGTTCTCGACGCTCGACAGCTCGCCGGGATCGACCGCCTTCTCGATCGCGACCACGGTGGCGCGACTTTCTTTCGGCCCGCAGCGAACCAGAAGCTGATCCCCCTTGGCGAGCGGCTTGTCGTGCAGCCAGAAGATCCGCGCGCGCAGCCGGCGCGTCTCGCGCGGGGCGGCGCTGGCATGGGCGATGATGTCGCCGCGCTCGACGAACAGCTCGCGGTCGAGCGTGATGCCGACCGAGCGGCCCGCACCCTGACGTCCAGCGACCGGCGTCACCGGCCAGCTCTCGACCGTCTTGATCTTGGCGATCTTGCCGGCCGGCATGATCACGATCTCGTCGCCGGCGGTGAGGCTGCCGGATTCGATGCGGCCCGCGACGATGCGGCGGTCGTCGAATTTGTAGATCGCCTGCACCGGCAGGCGCAGCGCCAGCGCTTCCAGCGGCCGCGCTGGCTCGAGCCGGTCCAGCGCCTCGACCACCGTCGGTCCGTTGTACCAGCCGATACGTTCGGTGCGCTCGGCGACACCGTCGCCGTCGCGGGCCGAGATCGGGATCACTGCCGTGGGCTTCACGCCGAGTCCCTGCAAATGCGCGGAAATCTCGTCGCTGATCTCCTTGAATCGCGCGGCGGAGAAATCGACGCGGTCCATCTTGTTGACGACGATCGCGACCTGCTTCACGCCCAGAAGATGCAGCAGATAGCCGTGCCGCCTTGTCTGGTCGCGCACGCCTTCGAGCGCGTCGATGATCAGCACCGCACCGTCGGCCTGCGAGGCGCCGGTGATCATGTTGCGCAGGAATTCGGCGTGGCCGGGCGCGTCGATCAGCACGATGTCGCGTGAATTGGTGCGGAAGCGGATCTGCGTGGTGTCGATGGTGATGCCCTGGTCGCGCTCGGTCTGGAGCGCATCGAGCAGGAACGACCATTCGAACGGCATGCCGCGCCGGGCGCTGACCGCCTTCAGCATTTCGAGCTTGCCGTCGGGCAGGCTGCCGGTCTCGTGCAGGAGGCGCCCGACCAGCGTCGACTTGCCGTGGTCGACATGGCCGACGATGACGATCCGGACCTGGGGACGCGTGGTGCCGTTCGGGGTGGCAGGCGAAGCGGGGGTGACGATCATGTTCATAGCCGCATTGCGTCCTTGATCAGAGATAGCCGGCGACGCGGAGGCGCTCGAAAGCGTCCTCGGTCTCGTGGTCGAGCGCGCGGCCGGCACGCTCCGGGACCTTGGTCTGTTCGAGCTCGATCAGGATCTCGTCGATGGTCGATGCGGTTGAAGCGACCGGATTGGTGATGTCCTGATCACCCAGCGAGCGATAGCGCTTGCCGTCCTTGGCGAGATACAGCGGGATGATCGGGATATTCTCGCGCTTGGTGTAGGCCCAGATGTCGGCCTCGGTCCAATGCAGGATCGGATGGATGCGCAAATGCGCACCCTGCGGCGGCGAGGCGTTGAAATGGTCCCAGAATTCCGGCGGCTGGTCGCGTACGTCCCAATTGCCTTCGAGCCCGCGCGGCGAGAACACGCGCTCCTTGGCGCGGGTCGCTTCCTCGTCGCGGCGGATGCCGGCGATCAGGCCGTCGAAGCCGTATTTGCTGAGCGCCATCTTGAGGCCCTCGGTCTTGCGCGCGGCGGAACGGGCGGCCGGCGGCAGCGTTGGGTCGACGGCATCGATGGGCGGGCAGGGCTCGACGCGCAGGTCGAGATCCCATTCCTTCCCGTAATGGTCGCGGAAGCGATACATCTCCGGAAACTTCTTGCCGGTGTCGACATGGAGGGCCGGGAACGGCAGACGGCCGAAGAACGCCTTGCGCGCCAGCCAGATCATGACGTTGGAGTCCTTGCCGAGCGACCACAGCAGGGCGATCTTCTTCAAGCGGGCAAAAGCCTCGCGGAAGATGTAGATGCTCTGGGCCTCGAGCTGGTCGAGATGGTCCATGCTCGGGGCAAGGTCAGCAGAAAATTCTCGCGCGTGCGCGCGCTCGGCCGGGGCCGGGCTGCTCAGTCCGCGAGCAGCGGGATTGTCCTTGAGAAGATGCATCTCTGCCACTTTGCGTTTGGAGGCGAAAATTCTATAGTTGCGATGCGAGAGAGAAGAAAAAATTTTCTCTTTGCGCGCTCGAAACGACACATATATAGAAAATAATTCCAGTCAACCCCGGATGTGGGGGAAGCGAGTATCGCATGCGGTTCTTGCCGGTGTTTCTCGATCTCAAGGCCGGTCCGGTGGTCCTCATCGGCGCGGGCGAGCTTCTGCGTGCCAAGCTGCGCGTGCTCGCCGCCGCCGGTGCGCGCATCCGCGTGCATGCGATCGACGGCAATCACGATCTGGGCCTCGGTCCTGACGATGCCGCGCGCATCGACATCGCGGCCGCCGATCCGCTGACCGCCGATCTCTCGGGCGTCATCGCCGTCGTCTGCGCCAGCGCCGGCGATGTCGGCGTTGCGATGTCAGTCCGCGCCAAGGCGCTCGGCCTGCCCGTCAACGTCATGGACGATCTCGAACATTCCAGCTTCATCTTCCCGGCGATCGTCGATCGCGGCGATGTCGTGGTCGCGGTCGGCACCGGCGGCACCTCGCCGGTGGTGGCGCGGCGCGTGCGCGAAAAGATCGAGGCGCTGCTGCCGGCGCGCATCGGCGAACTCGCCGAGTTCATCGGCGGCTTTCGCAAATCCATCAACGAGCGCATTGCCGAGTTTCCGCTGCGCCGCCGCTTCTGGGAGCGCGTCATCGACGGCCCGATCGGCGCTTCCGTGCTCGCCGGCCGCAAGGGTGAGGCGGATGCCGCGCTCAAGGCGATTGCCGATCCGTCTGCGTTCGCGCGTGCCGGCAAGCCGGAAGGCGCCGTCGCGCTGGTCGGCGCCGGGCCCGGCGATCCGGATCTGCTCACCATCAAGGCGCTGCGCGCGCTCCAGGATGCCGACATCGTCTTCCACGACGAGCTGGTCTCGCCTGAGATTCTCGACCGCATCCGCCGCGACACCACGCGCGTTGCGGTCGGCCGCCGCGTCGGCAAGCCCGGCATCGGCCAGGACGCCATCAACAAGCGCATGATCGAGGCCGCGCAATCCGGCCAGCGCGTGGTGCGGCTGAAGGGCGGCGATCCCTTCGTGTTCGGGCGCGGCGGCGAAGAAGTCGAAGCGCTGCGCGCAGCGGGTGTCGCCTATTCGATCATTCCCGGCATCACCGCAGGTCTCGGCGGCGCCGCCGATTTCGAGGTGCCGCTCACCTACCGCCATGAAGCGACCCGCATCACATTCCTCACCGCGCACAAGGCGCGCGACGCCGAAGTCGTCGACTGGTCGACGCTGAACGATTCCAGAATGACCGTCGTGGTCTACATGGGCATGACGGCTGCCCCCGCCATCCGCGCCGGCCTTTTTGCCGCCGGCCGTTCGCCGGAGACGCCGGTCGGCGTGTTCGCCCGCGTCACGCGCCCCGATGCGCAAGGCGCGATCGGCACGCTTCGCGACCTGCCCGAGCTCGTGCGCCGGACCCATGGTGGTCCCGCCATTCTCATCATCGGCGACGTGGTCCGGCATGCCGGTTCGCTTCGCCGCGAAACTTCCGAGAAAACCCCGAAGCAAATCATCTCTGACCTATTGGATGCAGCCGAATGACCTCCCCGCTCGAACAGAAGAAGATCAAGATCGCCGGCCCCTCGGTCGTGACCGCCAACCGCACCTGGGACGGCATCGTGGTGTACCGTACCGCCGCCAGGAGCTGGTCCGCGGAGCTCTCGGAAGCCGCGATCGTGCGCAACTCCGACGAGGCGAAAGCGTTGCTTGCCGAGTCGGTCGCCGATGACGTCGGTGCGATCGGTCCCTATATCGCACCGGTGCAGGTCGGCGCGGACGGCAAGATCGAACCCGGCAATCTGCGCGAACAGATCCGCCGCACCGGTGTGACCATCGGACAGCCGGCCCAGGTTTAAGGCATTCTCTTATGTACGCTTACGACGAAATCGACCGCACGCTCGTCAACGAGCGCGTTTCGGAGTTCCGCGACCAGGTGAAGCGCCGTCTCTCGGGCGAGCTCACCGAGGACGAGTTCAAGATCCTGCGGCTCCAGAACGGCGTCTATCTGCAACTGCACGCCTACATGTTCCGCGTCGCGATTCCCTACGGGACGCTGGCGTCGAACCAGTTGCGGGCGCTCGCCCACGTCGCGCGCAAATACGACCGCGGTTACGGCCATTTCACCACGCGGCAGAACATCCAGTTCAACTGGATCAAGCTCGCCGAACTGCCGGACGCGCTGGCCGATCTCGCCGAGGTCGGCATCCATGCGATGCAGACCTCCGGCAACAACATGCGCAACGTCACGTCGGACCAGTGGGCCGGCGTTGCGCCCGGCGAGATCGAGGATCCCCGCATCTGGTCGGAGCTGATCCGTCAGCACACCACGCTGCATCCGGAATTCTCGTTCCTGCCGCGCAAGTTCAAGATCGCGATCACTGCGTCGGACCACGACCGCGCCGCGATCAAGATCCACGACATCGGGCTGAAGCTGATCAAGAACGAGAAGGGCGAGACCGGCTTCGAAGTGCTGGTCGGCGGCGGTCTCGGCCGCACGCCGTTCATCGGCAAGACGATCAAGCATTTCGTCCATGGCCGCGATATTCTCAGCTATATCGAGGCGATCCTGCGGGTTTACAACCAGTACGGCCGCCGCGACAACATCTACAAGGCGCGCATCAAGATCCTGGTGCACGAGCTCGGCATCGAAAAATTTTCGCGCGAGGTCGAGGAGGAGTGGCAGCACATCCGCAACTCCTCGCTCCAGATCGACGACGAGGTGATCGAGGACATCCGCTCGCGCTTCACCTATCCCTCTTACGAGAAGCTGCCGCACAATCCCGACGAGCTGCGCCAGGCCGCGGCCGATCCGGATTTCGAGGCATGGCGCAAGAACTCGGTCGCCCCGCACAAGAACCCGGGATACTCCATCGTCACGATCTCGCTGAAGCCGATCGGGGCGCCTCCGGGCGATGCCACAGCCGAGCAGATGGACGCGCTCGCCGATCTCGCCGACAAATATTCCTTCGGTGAGATTCGCGTCGGCCACGAGCAGAACCTCGCACTGCCGCACGTCGCCAAGCGCGACCTGCCGGCGCTGTGGAAGGCGCTCGACAAGCTCGGGCTGGCGACGCCGAACGTCAATCTGATCACCGACATCATCGCCTGCCCGGGACTGGATTACTGCTCGCTGGCGAATGCGCGCTCGATCCCGATCGCGCAGGAGCTGACGCGGCGCTTCGCCAACCACGAGCTGGCCAATCTGATCGGCCGGCTGCACATCAACATCTCAGGCTGCATCAACGCCTGCGGCCATCACCATGTCGGCCATATCGGCATTCTCGGCGTCGAGAAGAACGGCGAGGAGGTCTACCAGATCACCATCGGAGGCCGCGCCGACGAGAGTGCCGCGCTCGGCAATCTGATCGGTCCCGGCGTCAAGTTCGACGAGGTCGCCGACGTCGTCGAGGACATCGTGGAAGCTTATCTGGCGCTGCGCGAGCGGCCCGAAGAGCTGTTCATGGACACGGTGAAGCGCCTCGGCGTCGAACCCTTCAAGGAGCGCGTCTATGCCACTCGTTAACGGCGGAAAGATCGCCGACGACAGCTTCGTCAAGCTCGCCGTCGACACGCCGCTGCCCGAGGGCGGCGACATTCTGGTGCCGGCCGAACGTTTCGTCGGCGAGGCGGATGCATTGCTCGAGCGGGCCGGCAAGGTCGGCGTGATCTGGCCGAACAATCGCGACATCGCCGAGCTGGTGCCCTATCTCGGCAAGATCGCCGTCGTCGCGCTGGTGTTCCCGACCTTCCGCGACGGGCGTGCCTACAGCCAGGCGCGGCTGCTGCGCGAGCGTTACAATTATCGCGGCGACTTGCGTGCCACCGGTCAGGTGCTGCGCGATCAGTTCGTGTTCATGCTGCGCGCCGGCTTCGATTCCTTCGAGGTCAAGAAGCAGGCCGATGCGGAAGCCTTCATGCAGACCGCCAAGCGCTATTCGGTGTTCTATCAGCCGACCGGCGACGGCCGCATCACCGCGCTGCACCGGCGCATGCAACTGCGTCACTCCGAAGGTGTCGGCACATGAACGCGATCGCACCTCCGGTTTCGTCGACATCCGTCTCTGCGCTGCCCTCGGCGGATGAGCTCGATCGTGCCCTGCGCGATGCCTCGCCCGCCGAAATCATCGCTGCTGCGCTCAAGACGGTCGGGCGCGACAAGCTGGCGCTGGTGTCGTCCTTCGGCACGGAATCGGCGACGCTGCTGAAGGTCATGGCCGACGTCGATCCTGCGATCCCGGTGATCTTCCTCGACACCGGCTGGCTGTTCGAGGAAACGCTGGCCTATCGCGATACGCTGATCGCGACGCTGGGCCTGAAGGACGTCCGCTCGATCAAGCCGGCAGAGGAGACGCTGTCGCGCGACGATCCCGACCGCGATCTCTGGTTCTCCGATCCCGACGCTTGCTGCCGCATCCGCAAGGTGGAGCCGCTGGCGCGCGCGCTGAAGCCGTTCGATGCGTGGCTCAACGGCCGCAAGCGTTTTCAAGGCAATGCGCGCGCCGACATTCCGGTCGTCGAGGACGACGGCGCGCGGTTGAAGTTCAACCCTTTCGCCAACGTCTCGCGCGAGGAACTCGAGGCTCTTTTCGTCCGCGCCAAATTGCCGCGTCATCCACTTGCGGCGTCCGGTTTTCGCTCGGTTGGGTGTATGCCTTGCACGAGCAGAACGACCGAGGGCGAAGACGAGCGCGCAGGTCGCTGGCGCGGCCGGGCCAAGACGGAATGCGGCATCCACACGATGAAGACTTCGTAGCAAAGTTGCGCTGCCGCGCCGCGAACAAGAAAATCCGGTTCCGTTGACTCGAGCGCGTTTCGACCCGAGTTATGCCTGCATGTCTTCGCTGACTCCAAGTCCTCGAAGTGAACGGAGATGGACAAGATACGTCGTATCGGTCCGCTCGCTGCAGGACTCCTCGTGACGGGTTTGCTGGCCGATGCCGACCTGCAATATTGGTATACCAAGGCAGGCCAGGAGATCGCGGCGCGCAACTTCTACCGGCCGCGCGATCCCGAGATCGCTAAAAACGCGAAAACTCCGTTGCCGAGGTCGCGCTGTCGGGCGGGGAGACCATCGAGATCGACGCCCCCCGCGGCCGGCAACTGCGCGCCGGCGACACGATCGGCCTGGAGCCCCGCCGCTACCGGATCTTTGCGGGCGCCTGAGCTGCCACGTTGGGTCGAATTTTCTTCAAAATTCACCTTTCAGCCACGGTTGGTATGCAACAACGGCCCCTCATTTGGGGGCTTCCGACCATGCGCGCTGCGGCCGCAATTCTCATCACTTTGCTGCTTGCCGGCTGCGCCGGCAATGAAGCGCCGGTCCAGCAACCCTCGATGTATGCCGACATGGCGGTTCCGGGCTCCAAGCTCGATGCACAGGCGGCCGCGATCATGATTTCGCAATACCGCCAGAACAACGGGCTCGGCACCGTCGTCGTCGACCCCGATCTGATGCGGCTCGCCGAATCCCAATCGCAGGCCATGGCGGCGGCCAACAAGATGGACCATGACGTGCGCGCGCCGCTGGCCAAGCGACTGGCCGCCGGCAGCTATCCCGCCACCGTGGCGGTCGAGAACGTCTCGGCCGGCTATCATACGCTGGCGGAAGCGTTTTCCGGCTGGCGCGACTCGCCCCCGCACCGCGCCAACATGCTCAAGAGCGGTGTCACAAAATTGGGCATAGCGGCGGGCTATGCTCCCGGCACCAAATACAAGGTGTTCTGGACCATGATCCTGGCCTCGACTGATCCCCGATAAGCCAGACTTGATCCCGGATGCATTGACGCCGCGGCGATCTGTCGCCACGGTCGCTCGCCATCTGCTATTGTTCCAGCATGATCGATCATAGCCCGGAAGTCGCAACAGTCCCCGCGAATGCGCAACGCGTCCTGGTTCTCCAGGGCGGCGGCGCGCTCGGCTCCTATCAGGCCGGCGCCTATCAGTCGCTGTGCCATTTCGATTTCGAGCCCGAGTGGGTGGCCGGCATCTCGATCGGCGCCGTCAACGCCGCGATCATTGCCGGCAACGAGGGCCCGACCCGCGTCAAGCGGCTAAAGGAATTCTGGGAGATGGTTTCCGCGCCGGTGCCGTGGAAACCGATCGGCAAGAGCGACCATAGCCGTGAACTGTTCAATTCGACCAGCGCGGCGCTGATCGCGACCTTCGGCGTGCCCGGCTTCTTCACGCCGCGCGTTCCGCCCGCGCCGATGTGGCCACCCGGGAGCCCGCAGGCCGAAAGCTATTACGACACTGCGCCGCTGAAGAAGACGCTGGAGCGGCTGGTCGATTTCGATCGCATCAACGATCTGAAAACGCGCCTGTCGGTCGGCGCGGTCGGCGTCACCTCGGGCAACTTCAAATATTTCGACAATTACGAGTTCAGGAAGCTCGGCAAGAAGATCGGCCCCGAGCACATCATGGCCTCGGGCGCGTTGCCGCCGGGCTTTCCGTCCGTCGTGATCGACGGCGAGCATTATTGGGACGGCGGCATCGCCTCCAATACCCCGCTCGATTACGTGCTCGATGCCGAGGTCGATCGCGACATGCTGATCTTCCAGGTCGATCTGTTCAGCGCGCGCGGCGATCTGCCGAATTCACTGCTCGAGGCCACCGAGCGCGAGAAGGACATCCGCTTCTCCAGCCGCACGCGGATGAACACCGACAAGAACAAGCAGGTGCACAACGCCCGCAGGGCGGTGCGCGACCTGATCGGCAAATTGCCGGATTATCTGAAGAACGACCCGTCCGTCGAATTCCTCGCCAAGATCTCGCGCGAAAGCACCGTCACCGTGGTGCATCTGATCTATCGCAGCAAGAACTACGAATCATCGTCCAAGGATTACGACTTCTCGCATGTCGCCATGGTCGAGCATTGGGAGGCCGGCGTGCGCGACGTGCATCTGTCGATGCGCCACAAGGATTGGCTCGAGCGGCCGCAGTCCGGCGAGACCATGGTGACCTACGATCTCACGGGGGACGTCACCGCGCCCCCGCCAAAAAGGAGCGAATAATATGGGTAGTCTGTCAGGCAAGAATGCCGTCGTGACCGGGTCGACCAGCGGCATCGGGCTCGCCTATGCGCGGGGCTTCGCCGGCGCCGGCGCCAACGTCGTCATCAACGGGTTCGGCTCGCCCGAGGACATCGAGAAGGAGCGCGCCAAGATCGAGTCCGATTTCGGCGTGAAGGCGGTCTATTCTCCTGCCGACATGACCAAGCCGGCGGAAATCGCCGGGATGATTGCCCTCGGCGAGAAGAGCTTCGGCTCGGTCGACATCCTCGTCAACAATGCGGGCATCCAGTTCGTTTCGCCGATCGAGGAATTCCCGCCGGAAAAGTGGGACCAGATCATTGCGATCAACCTGTCTTCGGCCTTCCATGCCATTCGCGCTGCCGTCCCCGGCATGAAGAAGAAGGGCTGGGGCCGCATCATCAACACGGCGTCGGCGCATTCGCTGGTCGCCTCGCCCTTCAAGTCGGCCTACGTGTCGGCCAAGCACGGCATCGCCGGTCTCACCAAGACCGTGGCTCTGGAGGTCGCGACCAACAAGATCACCTGCAACTGCATCAGCCCCGGCTATGTCTGGACGCCGCTGGTGGAGAAGCAGATCCCCGACACGATGAAGGCGCGCAATCTGACCCGCGAGCAGGTCATCAACGACGTGCTGCTCGACGCGCAGCCGACCAAGGAGTTCGTCACCTCCGAGCAGGTCGCAGCACTCGCCCTGTTCCTGTGCAGCGATGACGCCGCGCAGATCACCGGCACCAACCTCTCGATCGACGGCGGCTGGACCGCGGAGTAGGGCTTTCGGATCGGGTTACGAAAACGGCGGGAGCGCGATGCTCCCGCCGTTTTTCGTTCAATGGCTCCAGGCCAGCGCCGTCACGAACGCCGATGACAGGTTCAGCTCCGCGAAGATGATCTTGCCTGCGACCACGGCGAGCACGCAGGCAAGGGCGATGCGCAGTACCGTTTCCGGCACACGTGTCGCGCTGAAGCTGCCGACGATGATGCCGGGCAGCGAGCCCAGCAGCAGCACGCCCATGAGAGCCCAATCGACATCGCCAAGGGCCCAATGTCCGATGCCGGCGACCAGCGTCAGCGGCACCGCATGGGCGATGTCGGAGCCCACGATGGTCGCCATCGGCAGGCGCGGGTAGAGCAGCAGCAGCACGGTGACGCCGACCGCGCCGGCGCCGACGGATGAAATCGAGACCAGCACGCCGAGCACGATGCCGGTGATGACGGTCGCGATCGCGGTGGTGCGGTCATCGACCTGCTCGAGGCGCCGGCGACAGCGCTCCATGATCGACCTGCGGAAGATCAGCGAGGTCGCAGTCAGCAGCAGTGCGAAGCACAGCACGAGGTTGACGAGATTGCGCTCGGAATCGCTTTTGAGGTCGAGCTTCCACAGCACGAGCAGGGTCAGTGCGCTCGCCGGAATGCTGCCGCAGGCAAGCCGCAGCACCGCCGGCCAGTGCACGCTGCGCGACCAGCCATGCACGACGCTGCCGCCGGTCTTGGTGGCGGCGGCATAGAGCAGGTCGGTCCCGACGGCGGTGGAGGGATGGACGCCGAACAGCAGGATCAGCAGCGGCGTCATCAACGAGCCGCCACCCACGCCGGTCATCCCGACAAGCAGGCCGACGCCAAAACCGGAGGCGACATAGAGCGGATCAATCATGCCTTTTGAATCTTAGGTTTATCTCGTCGATTGGGCAATACGACGTAGAATGAACTTTCCCTGTGGCGCAACTGCTTGGGTGCAATAAGAAGAATCGTGCTGCCGCCCGTGAACAGGCAGGAGTTTCGCCGCGTTCATCGGCATGGCGCGAAACCGTTGTTCCCCAGGGCAAGCGCCGAAAGAGCAGTACGCTGGACCTATTTTCCGAACGCCAGCACGTGCAGGCCGAGCCGCTGCCGCACGATCCAGAACAGCAGCACCGTCTCGAAGCAAAGCGAGATCGAGGTCGCGGCCGCGGCGCCGTGGCCGCCGTAGCGGGGCACCAGCGCGATGCAGAGCACCAGGTTCATCACGAAGGCCAGCGCATAGGCCAGCGCGCAGATCTTCTGCTGGCCGAGCATGTTGAGCAGACGTTCCACCGGCCCGATCGCGGAGCGGACCACGAGGCCAATCGCGGCGACGAACATGATGTCGTAGCCGACGGTGAATTGCGGCCCGAACAGCCAGAGCAGTGGCTTGCCGAGCGCGAGCAAAACGATCGTCGCCGCCAGCGACGGCCAGAACGTCCAGTTGATGGCGTGCGCGACATAGGCGGACAGGCGGGCCTTGTCGCCGAGCGCATTGTATTCGGCAAAGCGGTGCGCGGTCGTCGCCGACATCGCGTAGTGGATGAACGACACCAGCGCCAGCGTCTTCACCACCGCGAAATAGACGCCAACCTCGTCGGAGGGGCGGAACTGCTGCAGCACCAGCACGTCGGTGTAGGACAGCAGCAGGTAGAAGCTCTCGACCAGCAGGATCGGCAGCGAAACGGCGAGCCAGCCGCGGATGTCGTAGGCCTTGGGGCCCTGCTCGATGTGATCGGCGAGCCTGCGGTTCAGCACGACCATCTGTCCGGTCATGGCGATCCACACCGCGCCGGCGCTCGCGGCCATCGCGGCGACCGCGCCCAGATGATAGCCGAGCAGGAAGGCGCTCGCCGTGATGCCGATGATCAGGGCCTGGCGGATGATGAATTGCGGCATCAGGCCGAGCTGCATCCAGTCATGCGAGCGCGCGATGCCGTCCTGGGTGTTGGCGACGACGAAGGCGGGCAGCGTCATGCAGCCGATATAGAGCGGCAGCACCTCGGCCGGATTGATCCAGGGCGACAGCAATTTGACGATGCCGGCGAGGCCAAGCGACACCAGCGCGGAGACAGCGAAGGTCAGCCAGCGGCTGCCGGAGAGAAAGCCGCGCAGCAGCGCATGCTCGCCGCCGGTACGATACTCCGGGATGATTTTTTGCGCGGAAGCGGAGATGCCGAAGTCCATCATGCTGCCGAGCAGCAGCACCCAGGTCCAGACATAGACATAGACGCCGTAGTCGGACGTGCCCATCCAGCGCGCGAGCAGGACCTGCGAGAAATACGCCAGGCCCGCGCTGATGACGCGGATGATGAAGATGGTGCCGGCCAGACGCCGCGTCAGCGACGCCTCGCTCGAGCCGCCCGTGAGCTTGGCCCGCAGCCGCGCGATCAGCCCGGCCGGTCCGGTCGTTGCGGGGTCTGCATCCATCACGGCCAATTCGAACAGTCCCCGGGGCGCACGCGCATGCCGCGGCAGGCTTGCCGCAGCAGCCTTTGGAATTAGCAACCATTCGTTAAGATTCTGTTGGGCGGGGCAATACCCCTCGCGCTAGGCCGGGACGACAACTACTCCAGATTCATATTGAATTCGTACGATTTCTCCGGCCCGACCAGCGTGAATTTCAGCGCCGCGCCGTCGGGCTTGGCGCCCGGCGGCAGCCCGTCGAGCTCGAACGAGAAACGCTTCACGCCGGGCGGGCTGGGCTCGACCGGCGCGGGAATCGGCAGCGACCAATCCGGCGTCGGGCCTTCCACGTACAAATTGACGCCGCGGCTGTCAGGCACGACCACGTCGACCACCACGTTCTTGGGTCCGTCGCGCCTGATGTCGCGGATGGTGAGCGGATTGGGATCGCCGACATTCGCGGGTTTCGGCACGGTGTCGAGCGCTGCACGCAGATTGGCGTCCTCGGTCGAGGCGACGTTGTTGAAACCAAGCTCGGCGCTGGCCTCGACAGGAATGCAGAGCTTCTCGCACACCGCGTAATTGATCTCGGCGCGCAGCGTCACCGGCTTGTCGGCGGCCTTGGCGACGATGCGCAAGGGCAGCACGATCTGGTCGTGATAGCCGATCGAATGGCCGCCTGCGCCGTCGTCGAACTTCTGCGGCGCCGGCCACATCACGGTCACCGCTTCGACATTGTCTGATTTCGAGAAGTCGAACCGTGGCGGGACGCCGGAATCGCCGGGCATGCGCCAGTAGGTTTTCCACCCCGGCTGGATCTGGAACGCGATACCGCCGAGCAGGACCGCGCCGCTGCGCGATCCTGCGAGCAACCGCACCGCGGAATGTCCGTCGCGCTGCCACGGCGAGGAGTCGTCGGCACGGGCTGCGATGGCCAGCGACGACGCAAGCAGGGTTGTCACGACGCCAACCGCCGCACGCAGGGGAACTCTTGTCAGCATGGCACGTCTTTACAGGGGCGTCCCGAGGCAAGCCATTGAATTGCTTGTGATGGATGCACTTCAATCAAGTCCCGGCAAGCCTTGATTTGACAGCCGCCCGGCCCGACATCAGGATAGGAATTGAAACCGGAGTGCTTCACCGATGGCTCCCACAGGCAAGAGGACGGGCGAAAGCACCCGCAAGCCGGCCCCCGCGCTCCCGAGTACGGCGGGTTACCTCGATGGACGGTTGCTGATCGCGATGCCCGTGATGGGCGACGAGCGCTTCGAGCGCTCGGTGATCTACCTCTGCGCCCACTCCGCCGAAGGCGCCATGGGCATCATCGTGAACCACCCGGCCGGCAGCATCGACTTCCCCGAGCTGTTGCAGCAACTCGGCATCATCAGGAAGGGCGAGCACATCAAGCTGCCGGAGAATGCCGAGAGCATGAAGGTGCTGCGGGGCGGTCCGGTCGATACCGGCCGCGGCTTCGTGCTGCACTCCAGCGATTTCTACATCGAGAACGCGACGCTCCGGATCGACGACGGCGTCTGCCTCACGGCCACCGTCGACATCCTGAGGGCGATCGCCAACGGCTCCGGCCCCAAGCACGCCATCCTCGCGCTCGGCTATGCCGGCTGGGCGCCGGGCCAGCTCGAGACCGAAATCCAGAGCAATGGCTGGCTGCATTGCGATGCGGATTCGGATCTGATCTTCGGCGACGACGTCGATGAAAAATACGGCCGCGCGCTGCGCAAGATCGGCATCGATCCCGGCATGCTCTCGAACGAGGCAGGGCACGCGTAGCTCTGTGGCTAGTGACGATCTCACGGCCGTCATTGCGAGGAGCGAAGCGACGAAGCAATCCAGAATCCTTCAGCGATGACAGTCTGGATTGCTTCGCTTCGCTCGCAATGACGGAGTTTGTTGAGGCGGTCCGCTCTCGTTGTCGGTATCCTCCGCTGTTGTCTCGGCCTTCGCCGGTGAATGCCGCCTCTACTCCGCCGCCTGCTGCTGCACCGTCGGCTCCGTCCCGGCCACCGTCGCGCGGCGCATGTCACGGGGCTGGGACTGATCGTAGCGGCGGACGCGGTGCATGGTCTGGCGGTTGTCCCACATCACGAGATCATGCAGCTTCCATTTATGCACGTAGACGAACTCGCCTTGCGTCGCGTGCTCGTTGAGGTCGCACAGCAAAAGGCGGCCCTCCGGCACGCTCATGCTGACGATCTTGCCGGCATGCGATGACAGATACAGCGACTTGCGGCGATGAACCGGATGGGTGCGCACGAGACGTTGCAGCACCGGCTTGAACATCTCCTTCTCGTCGTCGGTATACTCGGTGAAGCCGAGCGAGCCCCGCGAATACATCAGCGAATGCTCGCAGACGAGGTCCTCGATCTCCGTCTTGGTCTCGTCGTCGAGCGCGTCATAGGCGGCACGCATGTCGGCGAATTCGGTGTTGCCGCCCTTCGGGTTCACCACGCGCGCCGACAGCAGCGAGAATTTTGCCGGGATCGGGCGGAACGAGCTGTCGGAATGCCACAGGCAGTTGCCGAGGTTGAACAGATGCGCCCGGCTGTCCTTCGCCAGTGGCTTGCCGTCCTTGCCGAGATTGGAGACGTCGTTGAGGCCCGACTGGAGCCGGTAGTCCTTTTCCTTCGTGACCGTGCCGCCGCGTGCGTCCTCGCGCTGGCCGAAATTCAGCGCGAAGGCCATCTGCTGTTCGTCGGTGATGTCCTGGTCGTGGAACACCAGCACCGCATATTTGTCCATGGCGGCCTCGACTTCGCGGGCCTCGGCCTCGGTGAGAGGCTTTCGCAAGTCGAGGCCCGAAACCTCGCCGACAAAATGTTTCTGAAGCTGCCGGATGGCGATCGTCATGACGTTGTCTCCCGCGGACCGCGAGCGGTTGGTCCCGCTCTGTTGAGGAAAAAGCTACTCCGGCGGCCGGCGATGTCAACGCTCGGTGCGCATGGCTCTCACGCGTTGCGCGCCATCAGGCCGCCGTCAACCGGGATCACCGCGCCGGTGAGGAAGGACGCCGCCGGCAGGCACAGGCTCAGCGTCATATGCGCGACCTCCTCGGGATCGCCGTAGCGGCCGAGTGCAGTGCGGCGCTTGGCGTAGATGGTCTTGTGCTCCTCCGAGATGCGGTCGGTGATGGCGGTGCGGATCGGCCCCGGGCAGATGCAGTTCACGGTGATGCCCTCGCGGCCGAGCTCGACCGCGAGCGAGCGGGTAAGGCTTGCGACGCCGCCCTTCGCCGCGGAATAGGGGCTGTGCAACGCGGTGGCGCCGAGCGCCTCGGTCGAGGCGATGTTGACGATCCGCGCGCACTTCGATCGGCGCAGATGCGGCAGAGCGGCGCGGATGATGCGTGGATGCGCCGTCAGCATCACCGCGATGCCCCTGGCCCAGGCATCCTCGTAGGCCTCGTCGTCGATCGCGACGCGCACGGAGATGCCGGCATTGTTGACGACGACGTCGAGACCGCCGAAATGCGCGGCGACGTCGCCGACCACGCGCTTGATCTCGCCGGCGTCGGCAACGTCGAGCTTCCACGCCTTCGCTGCTCCGCCGGTTGCCGAGATCTCCTTGGCGACAGCATATGCGCCTTGCTCGTCATGATCGGTGACGGCGACGCTGGCGCCTTCGCTTGCGAACACGCGCGCGGTCGCGCGTCCCATGCCGCTGGCCGCGCCGGTGACGAGAACGGTCAGGCCCTTTACGGATCGGCTGAGCTCCTTGAAATCGGACATGCTGTTTCCTCGCGGCGTGCTTGTTCTTGTTATGATTGACAAGGCTGGCATCGATCCGCAGACAGGTCAAACAAGCGAGACAAAAGGCGCGCAGAACAAAAGGGAGGCCGCGATGACGAACGAGCTGGATTTCTCGGGCAGGCAGGTGCTGGTCGTCGGCGGTTCCAGCGGCATCGGCAACGGCATCGCGCAAGCCTTTCGTGTCAGGGGCGCAGCCGTTGCGGTCTGCGGCACACGCGCTCACGCAACGGAATATTCAGCCGAGGAAGGCTCCGATCTCACCGGTCTTTCCTACGCGCAGCTCGACGTCGCCAATGCCGGCGCGATCGAGGCGTTCAAGCCGTCCTTCGACAAGCTGGATGTCCTCGTGCTCGCGCAGGGCGCGGTGCTCTATCGCCGCGGCGAATTCGAGATGGATGGCTTCCGCAAGGTCGTCGAGGTCAATCTGATGAGCCTGATGGCCTGCGCCACGCGATTTCATTCCATGCTGCGGGATGCGCGGGGATCGCTGATCATGGTGTCTTCGACCGCGGCCTATCATTCCACCATGGGCAATCCCGCCTACAACGCCTCGAAGACCGGCGCGGTCGGATTGACGCGGACGCTGGGCGAGGCCTGGGCCGAGGACGGCATCCGCGTCAACGGCATCGCGCCCGGCCTCGTCGACACCAAGATGACGAAGGTGACGACCGACAATCCCAAGCGGCTCGAAGGCGCGCTGGCGCGCATTCCGCTGCGGCGATTGGGCACGCCGGCCGACATGGCGGGCGCGGCCCTGTTCCTGGCGTCGCCGCTGTCGTCCTACATCATCGGCCAGACACTGGTCGTCGATGGCGGGCTCATCCTGTAGCTCATCCGGCTAGACACTCACCCGCATTACACTTTCGCAAAGACTTGGAACTGTGCTGCTCCTGATCGGTTACTTGGGCTGACCCCGGAGGAGGAGCATCATGGATAAAGATCGGATCGTCGGATCGGCCAAGGAATTCGCTGGACGCGCGGAAGGCGCTGTCGGAGATCTGGCCGGCGATGCGCAGACACAGGCGTCGGGCAAGGCGCGCGAAGCCGCCGGCACCGTGCAGAATCTCTACGGCCAGGCCAAGGACGCCGTACGCGACGCCGGCGAAACGGCGGCCGGCTACGCCAAGGACGCCTACGAGAACAGCGGCGAGACTTTCCGCGACGGCACGCAGGCAATTAGCCAGAAGGTGCAGGACAACCCGCTTGGCTCGTTGCTCATCGCCGGTGGCATCGGGTTCGCACTCGCGCTGCTGATGTCGCGGCCCGCCCGCCGCCCGCCGCCGCGCTGGCGCTACTACGGCTAAGCCGACGCTCGATAACCAAAGGGCCCCGGACGCAGGGCGGCCTGGGCGATGCGTAGCATCGTCCGGAAACGCCGCATTGCTGAACCGGGGCCCATTCTTTTTGGGAATGCCGCATATGCCGGGTCCCGACTCTGCGCAGCAGCGTTGCGGCGCGTTCGGAACAATTACCTGAGCACTTCCGCCGATCGTCCGACATTGCCCGGTGGACGCGGGATCGCGGGGTTCGGATTGGGATTGCGCGGCCCCGGCGCCAGTTGACGCGGCGGGGGCGGCGGGGGCGGCGGGGAGCCGAAGCCGAAGAAATCACGCATCGATGGCGCCGCCTGCGCCGGCTGCTGCGGCACCGGCGGCTTCTTCGGCGCGAGCTTTGGCGGCGCGATCGCTGCGGCCGCACCCGGCGTGCCGCCGTCGGGCGTCGTCACGGCCATCGGCGTATCGCCCTTGGCCTGCTCGCGGCCGACTTCGCGGCGCGGCCAGGCATAATCGTCGGCGCGGCCAGCGGGCGGGGCCAGCGGCTCGCCCTTCACCATCGTCCTTGCGGCGAGCGCATCGACGGCGGCGGGACGCGAGCCCGGTCCGCCCAGCAATTGATCGGTCGAGATCGAGGCCGCAACCAGCGGCACGATCGGGCCGGCCAGCGGCCGCGGCGCCGGCTTGCCGGGCTCGGCGCTGGTGTCGGGCGTACCCGGTTCGCTCGGCAGCGCGATCGGGCCGGACCGTCCCGCGAGCAGGCGCGTGATCTCGCGCTCGACATAATGGGCGAGCTTGCGCGCGCCGGGCTTGGTGAAATAGACGCCGTCATAGCTGCGGAGCTGACGGATCTGGCCTTCGAAGTCCGGCCCCTTCTGCAGGAAGCGGCCGGCCTCGTCGACAAAACCGTCCCAGACGTCGACATAGGTGATGCCGGCCTTGGCCGCGCCTTCGCGATAGAGCGAATCCAGGAACAGCATGTCCGCCGTGCCCTTGGGACCGCGGATCGCGGGCAGGCCGACCCAGAGCACCGGCACGCCCCTGGCCTTGAGAACGTTGGCGAGCTCCTCGATCTTCTTGCCGTAGAGCTCGACCCAGCGCTCGTCGCGGAATTCGTAGAGACCGTTCGGGTTGCGCGCGGTCTTCTCCGGCGCGGTCGCAGGCGCGTCGGCGTTGTCGGCATCGTCCTGCGGCAGGTCGGTGTCGGCCGGCTTGTCGTCCGGCTTGGCGGCGGTGTCGGGCTTGGCATCGCCGGGCTTGTCCCCTGGCTTGCCTTGCGGCTTGGCGCGTGCGCCCTTGTCGTTCTTCTTGTCCTTGTCCGAGGCCTTGTCCGTTTTGTCGGGCGCAGCCTCGCGGATCGCGATGCGGTCGTTGAGGCCGAGCATGACGACGATGACATCGGGCTTCTCGGTTTCGAGAATGCCCTTGGCCGCAGCTGTCCAGTCCGAGGGCTCGCCCTTCGGCTGGTACTTGATCAGGCCTGAGGTGGTCCTGTGCTTGCGGATCACGCCCATGTCGGGCTGTTCGGTGTAGGCGTCTTCGAGTCCGTAGGCGAGCCAGTCGGCCATGGCGTCGCCGATCACGAGCACGTTCTTGTCGGGGATGGTGTCGCGCTTGGCCGGCGCCGGCGCGCGCGAAAAGTCCTGGCGCGGGGCTTGCGGCTGTTGCTGCTGGAACGGCGCGAAGAAGTCGCCGCCGAACCAGCCACCGCCACCTCCGCCGTTTCGTGGCGGCGGGGCAGAGCGCTGCGGCGGGCCGCCGAAGCCGGGGAAGTTGAAGAACTGCGCCGAGGCCGGTCCCGCGACCGACACCAGAATCGCAAGCGCCGTCCCCAGCGCGATCAGCGGGCCGGTCTCGGTCAGCGCCTTGAAAAGGGACTTCTTCGACATGCGATCTCGGGCACGCGCAATGGGGATTGGAAGCAGCTCGATATAATAACGGAATCAGGCGCCAAACGGGCAGATTCTCTTTCAGATTCTCGTTGATACACCGGGGAACAGTCGTCCCCGTCAAGGCTGCCGGCCAAAATCCCCGTTCAGGGTTACTTTCGGCGCGATTTTACCGCCCGCGCAGCCGGTCCAGCACGTCGGAGGAGGCAAAACCGTCCGCGGGGACCCCGATCGAGGCCTGGAAGTTGCGCAGGGCCTCCCGGGTCTGGCCGCCGAACTGGCCGTCCGGGGTGCCCTTGTAGAAGCCGCGCTGGGCCAGCAGTTGCTGGAGTTCCAGCCGCTCGGTGCGTGCCAGCTCCCGCTCCTGGCGCGGCCATGGCTGCACGAAGGGCTGCCCCCCGCGCAGGCGGTCGGCGAAATGCCCGATCGCCAGCGCATAGGCCTCGGCCGGATTGTACTTCATGATGACGCGGAAGTTCTGCAGCATCAGGAAGCCCGGCCCCTGCGCGCCGGCGGGCGCCAGCAGATAGGCTTTCTCCGCCGGGTGCGTGAACGGCTGGCCCGCCGGACGCTTGAGCCCGAGCTTCTCCCATTGCGCGAGCGTCATCGCCTTGGCGCGGTCGGCCAGCATGTAGTTGAAGCCCTGCGGCACCACGACCTCATAGCCCCAGGTCTGACCGGACTGCCAGCCGTCCTTCTTCAGATTGTTGGCGGTCGATGCGATCAGGTCGGAGGGATTGTCGACGACGTCGCGCCGTCCATCGCCGTCGCCGTCGACGGCAAAACGCTTGAACGCGGTCGGCATGAACTGGGTCGGGCCGAAGGCGCCGGCCCAGGAGCCGCGCATCTGTTCAGGGCGTAGATCGCCGCGATTGACGATCTCCAGCGCGGAGAGGAATTCGTCCTTGAAGTAAGCCTGGCGGCGGCCGATGCAGGCGAGCGTCGCCGTCGATTGCAGCACGCTGCGGTCGCCCATCTGCGTCGAGTAGTTGGATTCGATGCCCCAGATCGAGGCGACGATATAGCGGTCGACGCCGGTGGCCTTTTCGGTGGCGTCGAACTGCGCCTTGTACTTGGCGAGCACCTCGCGGCCCTTGGCGAGGCGGTTGTCGTTCACGAGGATGTCGAGATAGTCCCAGATCGACTTGGTGAACTCCGGCTGTGAATCCATCAGGTCCATGATGCGCAGGTCGGGGGCGAGCCCTGCGGTGAAGCGCTGGAAATTCTCCTGCGTGATGCCGCGCCGTGCGGCATCGGGCCACATCGCAGCGACGCAATTGTTGAAATTGCCGGCAGCCTCGCGGATCGCGGCGGCCGTCATCAGCGGATGGCCGGAAGCGCCGTCCTCGCCGCTCCAGGGTTGAGCGCCGCCCGGCGGAGCTTGCGCGGGAGCAGGGTTCGAGCCGGAGAAAATCCCGCCGAACAGGTTCGACAGGCCGTTCTGCGCCTGTGCCTGAGCGCAAGCCGGCAGCAGCAACGCGGCCGCGATCATCGCTCCGCTGGTCACAAATCCAGCACGTTTTGCCAGCCCTGCCATCGATTGCATCATGTCCAACCCGTCGACCTGAAAATCCGCCTTCAGGAGGCCCGGTTACGGTTGCCAATAGCTTAACAAAGGTGAAATTTTGGTGACGGGCTTTTTCTCAACTTCGCAAGGACGAGGCCCCACATCCGCCTTTGTTAGCGGCTGCAAACAAGCTAGCAAGATGCCATTGCTCCCTTCCTCAGGTATTCGATCGATCCCATGAAAATTCGCAAAGCCGTGTTCCCTGTCGCCGGCCTCGGCACCCGCGTCCTGCCCGCCACCAAGGCGATGCCGAAAGAAATGCTGACCATCGTCGACAAGCCGCTGATCCAGTACGTCTATGACGAGGCGAAGGAGGCCGGCATCGAGCATTTCATCTTCGTCACCGGCCGCAACAAGAACGTCATCGAAGATCATTTCGACAAGATGTACGAGCTCGACGCCACACTCGCCGCACGCGGCAAGAAGACCGAGCAGGAGATCCTGGCGCAGAACCAGCCGGAGGCCGGCGCCGTCAGCTTCACCCGCCAGCAGGCGCCGCTCGGTCTTGGTCATGCGGTCTGGTGCGCGCGCGACATCGTCGGCGACGAGCCGTTCGCGGTCGTGCTGCCGGACGAGCTCGTGCTCAACACGCCCGGCTGCCTGAAGCAGATGATCGAGACCGCGTCCGGGCTCGGCGAGAAATCCAACCTCATCGCGGTCGAGGCGGTGCCCGACCATCTCACCCATCAATACGGCATCTGCGGCGTCGGCAAGCGCACCGGCAAGATGTTCGAGGTCGACGGCATGGTCGAGAAGCCGGCCAAGGGCACCGCGCCCTCCAACCTCTCGATCACCGGCCGCTACATCCTGCAGCCGGAAATCTTCAAGATCCTGGAGACCCAGGAGCGCGGCGCCGGCGGCGAGATCCAGCTCACCGACGCCATGATCGGGCTGGCCAGGTCGCAGAAATTCTATGGCGTCGAATTCGAGGGCGAGCGCCATGATTGCGGCTCCAAGCCCGGCTTTCTCCGCGCCAACATCGCCTACGGCCTGAAGCGGCCGGAGCTGCGCGAGGGGCTGATCGCGGAGATGAAGAAGTATCTGGGAGAGTAGTGCTCGCTACATCCTCTCGTCATTGCGAGCGAAGCGAAGCAATCCAGAATGCATCCGCGGATGTGTCCGCGGAGAACCTCACGCCACCAGCGACAGCTTCGGCAGGGTCGCGATCACCGACTGGTTGCGGCCGCCGGCTTTCGCCGCATAGAGCGCCTTGTCGGCGGCGGCGACCAGGATCGGCCAGTCCGTGCCGCTCGCGGGAACGAAGCTGGCGACGCCGCAGGAAACCGTCGAACTGGTCTGGTCGTCGGACCAGCCCTGCACCTTGACGCGGATCGTCTCGGCGACCTTGAACGCGTCGGTGGCCGAAATGTTCGGCAGCAGCACGGCGAATTCCTCGCCGCCATAGCGCGCCGCGCAGTCGCCGGCGCGGCTCACCGAATCGGAAATGCAGATGGCGATGCCGACCAGCACCTGGTCGCCGGCCTGGTGGCCGAACGTGTCGTTGTAGGCCTTGAAGTGATCGGCGTCGATCATCAGCAGCGCGACCGGCGTCTTCTGGCGCATCGCGCGGCGCCATTCGACGTCGATGACCTGGTCGAACTTGCGGCGGTTCCTCAGTCCGGTGAGCGCGTCCGTCGTCGCCATCTCCTCGAGCTTGCGCTCGGCCTCGGCGCGCCGGCCGATCTCGCGGGCGAGCACCAGCGTCGAGGCCAGCATGAACAGGATCAGCGCCAGGACCACGGCACCGATGCGAACGGCTTCCTTCTGCCAGAGCTCGAACACGGCCGCCAGCGGCTTGCCCGCCACCACGAACAGCGGGCCGGAGCCAGTGCTGCGCACGTAGAGGCGCGGCGTCGCGTCCACCGGGCCTTGGCCCTCATAGGCTCCGCCGGCCTTGAGATTGTCGGCCTTCCAGCTTTGCAGCGCCGCGAGATTCTTGCCGATCACGTCGAGGTCGAACGGCCGCCGCATCATGATGGTGCGGTCGCGCTTGAGCACGGTGATGGTGTCACTGGGATCGAGGTTCAGCCGCTCGAACAATTCGTGGAAATAGCTGAAGCGGATCGAGCCGGCGACGACGCCCATGAAGCCGCCGTCGGCGTCGCCGATGCGCCGGCTCAGCACGATCGAATAGGCCCCCCGGAACAGCATGGGCCGGCTGATGAAGAGCCCGGCTTCGGGATTGTCGCGATGGACCTTGAAGTAGTCCTCCTCGCTCCGGTTCTCCGGCGAGGGATCGAGCGTGGAGGCATCGACGGTCAGCCTGCCCTCGGCGTCGAACACCTGGATCGCGCCGAAATGCCTCGCCGTCGTCGCATGGTCGAACAGGATCAGGTGGCGGATCGACTTCGAGACCGTGGCGAGCTCCGGCAGCAGCATGCCGCTGGCGACGGCCTTCAGGGACAAATCATAGATCTCGATGTTGCGGCTGATGTCGGAATCGATGGTCGTCGCCAGGTTCTCCAGCGTCTGGCGGGCAAGCGCCTCCTCGCCGCGGCGCATGTCGAGCATCACGTTGACGCAAATGGCGGAAAAGCCGATCACCGTCACCACGGACGAGATGATCAGCAGCTTCGCCGAAATCCGCCACGGCCGCCGGGCCATGGCGTCGCGCCATCCAGACAACATCGTTTGCTCCCGACATTAGTGGATGCGCCCGAAAGCTTGAGTAGTGTTTAAGGCGGGACGACGCTGCCGCAATGAGTTAAGAAACGGTTTATGAGACCCACGGTTTTAGGCAGTCTCATGCGAGCGGACGAGAGGACGGTTGTGAACGACTACGACGCCTTGCGCGATTATCTGATGCGGCAGAAGCAGGCGGAATTCGTGCTGACCTATGAACAGATCGAGGAGATCATCGGCGCGGCCCTGCCGCGCGCGGCGAATCGTGCCTCCTGGTGGGACAGCCTGCGCAGCCCCGACGTCCAGATGCCGCAGCGCGAAGCCTGCCTCGCCGCGGGCTTCGTGGCGATGCGGATGCCGGACGGCCAGAGCGTGCGGTTCACGAAGCGGAAGAGCGACCGGCGGCGGTGATATTGATGAGGTTCGCTCTTCCCCTCTCCTCGTGTGGGAGAGGGTGGCTCGCCGCGAACCGGCGAGACGCGTGAGGGGTCTCTCTCCGCAAGCCAGCCTCTAACCTCTGAATTTGCCGATACCCCCTCATCCGGCGCTTCGCGCCACCACAAGGGGAGAAGGGAAGAGAGAGCGAGGCTAGCTCGCTGCTTCCAGCCGCACTTCCGTCAGCAGGCGCATCGCGGCGTCCGCGTCCATCGGCTCGCCGAAGGCGAAGCCCTGCGCGTATTCGCAGCCCATCTGGTAGAGCTCGACCGCGTCGGAATCGGTCTCGGCGCCTTCGGCCACCACGTCCATGCCGAGGTCGTGCGCGAGCGCGATGATCGACTTCAGGATCACCGGACGGGTGCCGCGGTTGGTGGTGCGCACGAACGACTGGTCGATCTTGATGGTGTCGAACGGGAAGCGCTGGAGATAGGCCAGCGAGGAGTGGCCGGTGCCGAAATCGTCGAGCGACAGGCCGGTGCCGAGCTCGCGGATGCGCGTCAGCATCTGCGCTGCATGCTCCGGATTCTCCATCACCAGCGATTCGGTCAATTCGAGCTTGAGCGTGCCGCGCGCCACCGAGGAGCGCGACAGCACGGTGCGGATGTCGTGGATCAGATCGTGGCGCAGCAATTGCCGCGAGGAGACGTTGACGGAGGCGAAGATCGGCTCGCGCGAGCGCATCGCGCGCTGCCAGATCGAGAGCTGCTTGGCGGTCTGGTCGAGCACGAACATGCCGAGGTCGACGATCAGGCCGGTCTCCTCCGCGATGGTGATGAATTCCGACGGTGCCATGCGCCCGAGCTTGGGATGATCCCAGCGGCACAGCGCCTCGAAACCGGCGATCGAGCGATCCTCCAGCCGCACGATCGGCTGGTACAGGATCGTGAGCTCCTGCCGCTCGATGGCGCGGCGCAGTTCGCTCTCCAGCGTCAGCCGGTCGGTCTTGCGCGCGCGCATCGCCGGCTTGTAGACGTCGATGCGGTCGCCGCCGATGCGCTTGGAATGATACATCGCCAGCTCGGCGTCCTTGATGATCTCGTCCGTGAGCTGAACCTGCGGATCGGACAAGGCCAGGCCGATCGAGGCCGTGAGAAAGATCTCGCGGTCGTTGAAGGCGATCGGCGCGCGGATGGTCTTGCGGATGGTTTCGGCGAAGGCGGTGATGCGGGCCGGGTCCTGTTCCGACAGCAGGATCAGGCCGAACTGGTCGCCGGCCATCCGCGCCAGCGTGTCCTGCGGCTTCAGGATGCGGGTGAGGCGGCGGGCGAGCGTCAGCAGGATCGAATCGCCGACCGCGATGCCGACGGAATCGTTGACCTGCTTGAAGCGGTCGAGGTCGATCACCATCAGCGTCGGCCGCAGCGTCGGCATGGTCTTGGCGAAATGCGCGACCGCACCCAGCCGGTCCATGAACAGCTTGCGGTTGGGCAGGCCGGTGAGGTTGTCATGCACGGAATCGTGCAGCAGGCGCTCCTCGGCATTGCGCAGCTCGGTGACGTCGGTGAGGGTGCCGACCACGCGCGAAACCTCGCCGTCGGAGCCGACCACCGGGCGCGCCTTCAGCGCGAACCACATGAAGTGACCGTCCGGCGTGCGCAGGCGGAAATCCTGCACCAGGCGGCCGCGGCGCTGGTCGAGCACGCTGTCGAGCGCGGCGCGGAAGCGGTCCTGGTCGAGCGGATGCAGCACTTCGAGCCATGAGGCCGCCGGGCCTTCCAGCGTGCCGCGCTTGAGGCCGAGCAGGGCCTCGGTCTCGGGACTGGTGAAAACCTTGTCGGCGGAAACGTCCCAGTCCCAGATCAGGTCGCCGGAGCCGGCCAGCGCCAGCGCCCGCCGCTCGATGTCGGAGACGACGCCCGTCGTGGCGCCGCCGCCGGCAAAGGCGTGCTGCATCACCGTGAAGCCGATCAGCATCACGATCAGCACGAGGCCACCGAGCAGGGCAGGGCCGACGATATCGTTGGTGACGGAACCGGCGACCGTCATGCCGGCCGCGATCACCCAGACCACCAGCAGGAACCAGGTCGGGATCAGCAGCACGGCGCGGTCGAAGCCGTGGGTCGACAGGTAGACGATCAGCGCGAAGCCGGCGAAGGCGATCAGCACCAGCGAGATGCGCGCGATGCCGGAGGCGACGGCCGGATCGAACAAGGCGAGCGCGACCAGGGAGCCCAGGAAGGCGAGCCAGCCCACTGTGATATGGGAATAGCGCACGTGCCATCGACTGAGGTTGAGATAGGCGAACAGGAACACCAGCAGCGTTGCCGCCAGGATCGCTTCACCTGCCGCGCGCCAGATGCGCTCGGCGTTGTTCGACATGTCGAGCACCTTGCCCCAGAAGCCGAAATCGACGCCGATATAGACCAGCACGGCCCAGGCCAGCGCCGCGGCCGCCGGGAACATGATGCTTCCCTTGACCACGAACAAGATGGTGAGCACGAGGGCGAGAAGCCCGGAGATGCCGATCACGATGCCCTGGTACAGCGTGAAGGAGTTGACCTTGTCCTTGTAGGCTTCCGGTTCCCACAGATAGAGCTGCGGCAGCTTGTCGGTGCGCAGCTCGGCGACGAAGGTGATGACGGCGCCGGGGTCGAGCGTGACGCGGAACACGTCGGCGGTCGGGCTCTCCTGCCGCTCCGGCCGGTCGCCGGTCGAGGGCGTGATGGTAGCGATGCGCGACAGCCCGAGATCCGGCCACAGCAGGCCCGAGGACACGATGCGGTAATGCGGGGCGACGATCAGGCGGTCGAGCTGGTCGTCGGTGTTGTTGGCGAGCGCGAACACCACCCAGTTCTGGCCGCCCTCGCGGGCGCGCACCTCGATGCGGCGGACGATGCCGTCGGTGCCGGGCGCGGTGGAGACCTGGATGCGGTCGGCATCGCTGCGCTGGTGCTCGAGCACGCCGGTGAGGTCGATCGCGGGCGCGTCACCGCGGACGCTGACAGCGTCGAGCGCGCGCGCCGGGGACGCGGCGACGAGAATCATGAGGCCCAGCGCGATGGGCGCGAGGCACCTGATCAGACGCAAGGTCAGTTCTCCGCGTTCGACGCAAACTTTGAATGCAAGGCTGGCACGTAAAGACGATTCAGACCGGACGGAATGGGTTCGGTGCGTCGCGATAGATGCCACGAAAGCGAGGAAAATCAAAGGGTTTCCGCCTGCGCCTGTGGGCCAGCGGCCTAGACCTCCAACACAATTTTGCCAATATGTGCGCTCGTCTCCATGCGGCGGTGCGCATCGGATGCCTTTTCAAGCGGGAAAGCGCTGTCCATCAACGGTTTGACGCGGCCTTCGCGCAAAAGCGGCATCACTTTCGCCTCGATCGCGGCCACCATTGCCGCCTTGTCCGCATTAGTACGGGGGCGCAGCGTCGAGCCGGTATGGGTCAAGCGCTTGACCATCACCCTGGCGATGTTGACGCTGACCTTGGGCCCGTTGAGGGTTGCGATCTGCACGATGCGGCCGTCGACCGCGGCGGCGTCATAATTGCGGTCGACATACTCGCCGGCGACCATGTCGAGGATCAGATTGACGCCGGTGTTGTTCGTCTCCGCCTTCACCACGGCGACGAAGTCCTCGGTCTTGTAGTTGATGGCGCGATCGGCCCCGAGCTTGAGGCAGGCATCGATCTTGTCCTGCGATCCCACCGTGACGAACACCTTCGCGCCGAATGCCTTGGCGAGCTGGATTGCCATGGTGCCGATGCCCGAGGAGCCGCCATGGATCAGCAGCGTCTCGCCGGCCTTCAGGCCACCGCGCTCGAACACATTGTGCCAGACCGTCATCAGGGTTTCCGGCAGCGCACCGGCTTCCTTGATCGACAGCGACGGCGGCACGCTCATCGCATGGCCGTCCTGCGCGATGCAGTACTGCGCATAACCGCCGCCGGCGACGAGCGACATCACCTTGTCGCCGATCTTGTGCCGCTTGGCGTTGCTGCCGACCGCGACCACTTCACCGGCGATCTCGAGGCCCGGCAGATCGCTGGCGCCGGGCGGCGGCGGATAGGCGCCGGAGCGCTGCGCGACGTCGGGCCGGTTGACGCCGGCGGCCTGCACCTTGACCAGGATCTCGTCCGGGCCGGGCTGCGGCACGGCGCGTTGTTCCGGCACCAGCACCTCCGGTCCGCCGGGCTTGGAGATGGCGACCACGGTCATTTGCGCGGGCAGCTTGTCCATGATGTGTCCTTGAGCAAAGGTGCAGAATGCAACGAGGCCATTGCTTAGCCAGCGCGGCGCAGGCTGGCAACCGCCTCAACAAGGTCCCGCGCGAGCGCAGGAGGAACGAGGATGGCGACGGAAGACGACGACCGCCCGCGCAAGAAGATCAGCCACGAGATCGGACAGGATCTCTCACTGTTGTCGGTCGAGGAACTGACCGAGCGCGTCGGGTTACTCAAGACCGAGATTGCAAGGCTGGAAGAAGCCGCCGCCAAGAAGCGCGCCTCGCGCGATGCGGCCAACAGCGTGTTCAAGTCGTAGGACTCGCGTGTCCCGGACGAGCAGCGTCGCACTCCCTCCACGTCATTCCGGGGCGGCGCGGTAGCGCCGAGGCCGGAATCCATAACCACACGCCGTTGAAACGGGCAGGCTGACAGAGGCGGGCCATTCCATCCGCTTGTGGTTATGGATTCCGGGCTCGCGACTTCGTCGCGCCCCGGAATGACGGCCGAGAGGAAACACCATGGCAAGCCACTCGGCCATTGACCGACATGGCTAACGAACTCTCAAAAAATTTGCGCGTTTACTTCACATTAAGCTTTCGGGTTTATGACTGGAACTGTCCTCGTTTGGACACCGAGTGGCTCCTGTCCACTCTGTTTGACGCCTCCCTGTTATCAACTTTAAAAGCCGCCGGTATTCCGGCGGCTCTTTTTTTGCGCCCACTCCGCTTTTTGCGTCTCGCCACGGTTGAACTCCGAGGAAAGACCCGCGGAAACCATATCCGCGCTTGTCGCTGGACTCGGCGTCCCGCCCGCGCAATGATTTGTTCATCATAAGCCGGCGCCAAGCCGGGCAGTTAGACAGTTGCGTAAGGGGCGTTAACCATGGAACGTTTGCAAGCCGACGGCGCTCTCGTTCAACTCAGCGAGCGGTTCACCAATTCTGCGGCGTTCGGCGTCCTGTTCCGCGAGGGCATGGACCTGGTCGAAGAGACCGCCGCCTATCTCGACGGCGCCGGCCGCAACGAAGCCAAGGCGCTCGACCGTGCCGTCAGCCTCACCTATGCGACCGAGAGCATGCGTCTCACCACCCGCCTGATGCAGCTCGCCTCGTGGCTGCTGCTGCACCGTGCGGTGAAGGAAGGCGAGATGACGCTGAGCCAGGCCAACCGCGAGAAGACCAAGGTCAAGCTCTCCGCCGCCGATCCCGGCCCCACGGATACCATCGAGAAGCTGCCCTTGCAGCTCCAGGAATTGATCAACCGCTCGATGAGCCTCCAGACCCGCGTGCGCCGTCTCGACACCACCATCCACACCCCGCCGGCGGATCACCTCGCGATCGGCAATCCGCTGGTGCCGCACCTCAACGCGCTGAAGGCCGCGTTCGAGCGGTAAGCCTCCCGTCATTGCGAGCGAAGCGAAGCAATCCAGAAATCCCTCCGCGGAGGGAGTCTGGATTGCTTCGTCGCAAGAGCTCCTCGCAATGACGAGACCTCCCAAAAACAAAAACGCCCCCGGTTCTCCGGGGGCGGTTTCGTCTCCGGCCTTGCGGCCGGATCAATCCTTTTTGAGGAAGCCCGAAAACTTCTTCTGGAAGCGCGAGACGCGGCCGCCGCGATCCATCAGCTGGGCGTTGCCGCCGGTCCAGGCCGGATGCGACTTCGGGTCGATGTCGAGGTTCAGCGTGTCGCCTTCCTTGCCCCAGGTCGAGCGGGTCAGGTACTCGGTTCCGTCGGTCATCACGACCTTAATCGTATGATAATCCGGGTGAATTTCGGCTTTCATGGCAATTCCTCGGCGCCCGGCGCCTCGCTTGAGTGGCTATCGAATGACGGATTTGGCGGCTCTATACCCCACGGGCCCCTGTAAAACAAGCCGTTGTGGGGACTTGAGAACCGGGCCGGCCCCTAAGGGACATCCCGGATTTGCCACTGCCGCTCGCCCGGCCTATCTGGAGCGGGCTTCTTCTTTTTCCTTTTGGTCGGGATCTCATGAGCGCAGTCGAACGGCTTGAAACCGGGCCCGCGGAAGCCCCATCGATCGAAGCCGAACTGATCGAGGCGCCGGCGAAGAGCCGCGCGAAGCTGCGGCCGCTGCTGGCGCTCGCGCCCTATGTCGCGCGCTATCGCGGCCGGGCGGCGCTTGCTTTCGTGGCGCTGACGATCGCTGCGCTGACGACGCTGCTGGTGCCGGTCGCGGTGCGCAGGATGATCGATTTCGGCCTGACGCCTGAAGGCATCGAGCTGATCAACAGCTACTTCTCGGTCATGATCGCGGTCGTCGCCGTGCTCGCGCTCGCAAGTGCCGCGCGCTACTACCTCGTGATGACGATCGGCGAGCGGATCGTCGCCGACCTCAGGCGCGACGTCTTCGCCCATCTGCTGTCGCTCTCGCCGGCGTTCTTCGATTCCGCGCGCAGCGGCGAGCTGATCTCCCGCCTCACGGCCGACACCACCCAGCTCAAATCCGCCGTCGGCGCCTCCGTGTCGATCGCGCTGCGCAACCTGATGATGTTCTTCGGCGCGGCGGCGATGATGGTGATCACCAGCCCGAAGCTGTCGGGCTTCGTGCTGCTGGCCATTCCCCTGATCGTGCTGCCGCTGGTCGCCTTCGGGCGCTGGGTGCGGCGTCTGTCGCGCAATGCGCAGGACACGCTCGCCGAGGCCTCCGCCTATGCCGGCGAACTGGTCGGCGCGATCCGCACCGTGCAGGCCTATACCAGCGAAGGGCTGGCTGCGAAGCGCTTCGGCGGCGAGGTCGAGCAGGCCTATGAGGCCGCGCGCACCTCGACCCAGGCGCGCGCGGTGCTGACCGCCATCATCATCTTCATCGTGTTCGCGAGCGTGGTCGCGATCCTCTGGATCGGTTCGCATGACGTGCTGAGCGGCGCGATCTCGCCGGGCCGGCTAGGCCAGTTCGTGCTCTATGCGGCCTTTGCCGCCGCCGGCCTCGGTCAGCTCAGCGAAGTCTGGGGCGAGGTCTCGGCGGCGTCCGGCGCTGCGGAGCGCTTGTTCGAGATCCTGCATGTGCAGCCCGACATCAAGGCGCCCGCGTCGCCGCGCGCGCTGCCGGTGCCGGCGCGGGGCGAGGTCGGCTTCGACCAGGTCAGCTTCGCCTATCCGGCGCGGGGCGATGTCAAAGTGCTCGACGCCGTGTCGTTCACCGTGCGCCCCGGCGAGAAGGTTGCGATCGTCGGCCCGTCCGGCGCCGGCAAGAGCACGATCTTTCATCTGCTGCTGCGCTTCTACGATCCGCGCAGCGGCGCGATCTCGCTCGACGGCGTGCCGGTCAAATCCGCCGATCCCCGTGATTTCCGGTCCCGCATCGCGCTGGTGCCGCAGGAATCGAACGTGTTCGCCGCGAGCGCCCGCGATAACATCCGCTTCGGCCGGCCCGATGCGACCGATGCCGAGGTCGAGCGCGCCGCCGAGCTCGCGCACGCTGCCGAGTTCATCCGCCGCCTGCCCGAAGGTTTCGACACCCCGCTCGGCGAGCGCGGCGTGACGCTGTCCGGCGGCCAGCGCCAGCGCATCGCGATCGCGCGCGCGATCCTGCGCGATGCGCCGCTGCTGCTGCTGGACGAAGCCACCTCCGCGCTCGATGCCGAAAGCGAGACGCTGGTGCAGACCGCGCTGGAAGAGCTGATGCGCCACCGCACCACGCTGGTGATCGCGCATCGCCTCGCCACCGTGCTGTCCTGCGACCGCATCCTGGTGATGGATCAGGGCAGGATCGTCGAGCAGGGCACGCATGCCGAGCTCGTCGCCGCGAACGGGCTCTATGCCAGGCTGGCGAGGCTGCAGTTCGAGGGGGCGTGAGGCGGCGCCTCATCCACGGATCCTAAACCGCGTCGCCGTCCGCGCAAGCCGTTGATCTCGTGGTCATCGGCTACTGTGCATGGGGTTGTTTTCGCAAATTCTGTTTTGGCCGTCCGATTATCGGCACTTCGGCGAAAGCGTCGGCACGTTCGGCCACGGCCAGTTCTTCCAGCTCCCGTCCTCACTGACGCAGGCCGTTGCGGCAGGGCTGCCCGGCGCCGGCTGGCTTGTCGTCTTGGCCGGCGGAGCGAGGCGCTGGTCGACATAGCTCGTCGACACATATCCGGCGACGATGACGCCGAGCAGGACCGAAGACCCCTTGGCCAGATCGCTCAGTTTCATCGCTCATCTCCATCCGCCTGCAATCGGCACAACGAATAGCGGGCGTGTTGGGATCCCGGCGTGACGGGAATCACGCCCGCCAGATCATCTTCAGCACCGGCCGGCCCGAGGTCGGGTTCACATCGTCGCCGGCCTGCCCAAAGCCGTTGCGCTCGTAGAAGCGGATGGCGCGGCTGTTGTCCTTGTTGACGAGCAGCGTGATGCCCGACGGCGACAGGCGTTTTGCCTCATCCACCAGCAGCCTTGCCGCGTCCGAGCCCCAGTGGTCCGGATCGACCACGAGCTGGTCGAGATAGCCGTCGCCGTCGATGGTGACGAAGCCGGTCAGCGTGCCGTCCGCTTCCGCGACCACGATCGAGGCCTTCGGCACCAGATCCTTGCGCCAGCGCTCGCGCCACCAGTCCAGCCGCGCGGCGAAGTCGATCTGCGGATAGGCCTGCTGCCAGGTGCGATGCCAGAGATCGATCGAGGCGGCCTCGTCCTCGGGACGGTAAGGGCGGAGGTGAAGCGCACTCACTACCGCTCCGTCAGCTTCAGCTCGATGCGGCGATTGCGCTTGTAGGCTTCCTCGGTGTTGGCGGTGTCGAGCGGCTGGAATTCGCCGAAGCCGGCCGCGACGAGGCGCTGGGCCGGCACGCCGAGCGAGATCAGGTACTGCACCACCGAGATCGAACGGGCGGCCGACAGGTCCCAGTTGGACTTGAAGTTGGGGCCGTTGACCGGGCGCACGTCGGTGTGGCCGTCGACGCGCAGCACCCAGGGGATCTCGTTCGGGATCTTCTTGTCGAGCTCGATCAGCGCGGTCGCCAAGGTGTCGAGCTCGGCGCGGCCTTCGGGCAGCAGCACCGCCTGTCCGGTGTCGAAGAACACCTCGGACTGGAACACGAAGCGGTCGCCGACGATGCGGATGTCGGGGCGGTTGCCGAGGATGGTGCGCAGGCGGCCGAAGAATTCCGAGCGGTAGCGCGACAATTCCTGCACGCGCTGCGCCAGCGCCACGTTCAGGCGGGAGCCGAGATCGGCAATGCGGTTCTGCGATTCCTTGTCGCGCTTCTCGGATGCATCGAGCGCCTCTTCCAGCGCCGCCAATTGCCGCCGTAGCGCGCTGATCTGCTGATTCAGCACCTCGATCTGCGCCAGCGCCCGGGCCGAAACCGCCTTCTCCGAATCCAGCGCCTTGCCGAGCTCGCTGGTCTTGCCCTGCGCGTCGTTGCCGGCGGCGGCGAGCCCGTCATAGAGGCCCTTGATGCGGTCGCGCTCGCTCTCGGCCGAAGCCAGTCCCGCCTTCAATTGCGAGACCTGGTCGTCGAGCGTGAGCTTGCCGAGCTTCTCCAGCGACAGCAGCTCGTTGAGCTGCGCGATCTTGGCGTTGAGCTGCTCCAGCGCCTTGTCCTTGCCGGTGACCTCCTGCGACAGGAAGAACTGCACGACCAGGAAGACCGACAGCAGGAACACGATCGACAGCACCAGCGTCGACAGCGCGTCGACGAAGCCGGGCCAGTAATTGAAGGAGGTATCGCCGCGGCGGCCGCGCGCCAGAGCCATGTCGCTAACCCTTCTCGGGCTGGCGCGCGATCCGCTCCAGGAGGCGCCGGATCTCGCGGTTCTGCTCGCCCTGGCCGTCGGCCCATTCGCGGATCATCTGCTGCTCGGTGCGCATGTGCGAGACCAGCGCCTGGATCGCTTCGGCGAGGCTCGCCATCGCCGCCGTGGTGCCGCGGCTGGCACTGCCTTCCTCGAGCACGGAGCGAAGCCGTTCGACGGCGGCCTGAAGCTCGCCGCTCGCAACTCCTCCGCCGCCACCGGCGGCGACGGCCACGTCGCCGCTGCCATATTCGCGCACGGTGGTGGCGAGCCAGTCTTCCAGGTCGGTGTAGAAGCGGTTCTGCGCCTGGCTCGATTGCAGGTCGAGGAAGCCGAGGATCAGCGAGCCGGCGAGACCGAACAGCGAGCTCGAGAACGAGATGCCCATGCCGCCGAGCGGGGCGGCGAGGCCCTCCTTCAGCGTGTCGAACAGGGCGCCGGAATCGCCCCCGACCTTGAGCCCGTCGATCACCTTGCCGACCGAGCCGACCGTCTCGATCAGGCCCCAGAAGGTGCCGAGCAGACCGAGGAAGACCAACAGGCCGGTCATGTAGCGGGAGATGTCGCGGGCTTCGTCCAGGCGGGTCGCGATCGAATCGAGCAGGTGCCGCATGGTGGTCTGGGTGATGGTCATCCGCCCGGTGCGCTCGCCGCCGAGAATCATCGCCATCGGGGCCAGCAGCTTGGGGTGGCGGGCGGGGGCGAGGCCGGGATCGGCGATGCGGAAATTGTTGACCCAGGAGACCTCGGGATAGAGCCGGATCACCTGGCGGAAGGCCAGGATGATGCCGATGAACAGGACGCCGCCGATCAGGGCATTGAGCCCGGGATTGGCGAAGAAGGCCTGGATGATCTGCTTGTAGAGCACCACGCCCACCAGGGTGCACAGCACCAGGAAGACCAGCATCCGCACCAGGAAAACGCTGGGTGAGGAGAGCTTGGTGTATTCGATGTCCATGGGGGAGCGGGGCGAGGCGCCTGACGGCATGGGCGGTATCATCCGTTACGAACTTGCTTGCGGGCGCACTATGGCACAGCGCCGGGCCAAAAAAAGCGCCGGATGTGCGGATTTCAGGGGGAGGCGCGGAACCCAATGCTGAAACCGCGCTTTGATACCTGCGTATTCTGCAGAACTTCGTCATTCCACCGGCTAGGCTCGGATTTTTGGACCCCTGCCGCCCAGAGACAGGTTGGTTGCATGAGCGTCGTTTCCGCGATCATGGGGACTGCCGAACGCGTGCCGCTGCCGGATGTGGTGATCCGCGCCGCGATCCAGCGCCTGTGCTCGCGCACGGCCACGCGCCTGTCCGCGCTGGGCGCGGCCGACGATGCCGCCTTTGCCGGGCGGCTGATGCTGCGGCCGATCGCCGAGGACGCGGATGCCGGACCTGACGATGTGCCCGCGGCGTTCTTTGCAAAGGTGCTCGGTCCCAACCGCAAATACTCCTCCTGCTTCTACAAGACCAACGCGACCACCTTGCGGGAGGCGGAGGAGGAGGCGTTGCGCCAGACCGTCGAGCATGCCGCACTCGCCGACGGTCAGACCATCCTCGAGCTCGGCTGCGGCTGGGGCTCGCTGTCGCTCTGGACCGCGCGCCGGTTTCCGCACGCGAAGGTGACGGCGGTAACGAACTCGCAGGCGCAGCGCGCCTATGTCGAGGAGGAGGCACGGCTGCGCGGTCTCATCAACCTGCGCGTGGTCACCGCGGACATGAACGTGTTCGCGCCCGAGGGCCAGTTCGACCGCATCGTCTCGGTCGAGACGTTCGAGCACATGTTGAACTGGCGCAAGCTGATGACGCGCGTGCGGTCATGGCTCGCGCCCGAGGGGCGCTTCTTCATGCACATCGTCGCCCATCGCTCCGGCTCCCATCTGTTCGACCGCGCCAATCGCGACGACTGGATCGCGCAGCATGTCTTCACGAGCGGGTTGATGCCGAGCCATCACCTCGTCAGGCAATTCGAGGACATCTTCACGGTCGAGAAGGAATGGTGCTGGAGCGGTACGCATTATCAGCGCACCGCCAACCACTGGCTTGCCAATTTCGACGCGCATCGCGAAACCATCGAGGCGGCCTTGCGGAACGTCCACGGCGAGCAGACCGGCCTGTGGATGCGGCGCTGGCGCTGGCTCTTCCTCGCGACCGCGGGCCTGTTCGGCTACGCCGATGGAACCGAGTGGGGCGTCAGCCAGTACCGGATGAAAGCCGCCGGGTAATTGCGATCTTCTGTCGCAGCACGCGCCGATGGAATCGGACTCACAATCGGGTGAGACATAAAAAACGCCCTGACTTCAACACGATAGGCCGTGTGACATTGAGCCGCCCGCAACATGCGTTGCGTTGCAGCAAGTCCCTTCTATTTTGACGGCATCAGCCGCGTGCGATTGCCCAGAACGGGCCTCGCGGAGTGAGTTCAGTTTCAACAACATCGGGGCACCCCATTTCATGTCAGGACTTCGCGCGCGATCGGCATGCGTTGCAATGATGCTCGCGGCCCTTTCGCCGCTGCTCGCGGGCTGCGATGAATCGAGCTCGGCCATCTCGGCCTATCAGCCGGCTCATCCCGACGTCAGCATTGTCATCGTCAAGCCGCAGCCGCGCGCCGTGGTGCGCGAGCTGCCGGGCCGCATCGCACCGACGCGGGTCTCCGATGTGCGGCCGCGTATCTCCGGCATCGTGGTCGAGCGTCTGTTCCGCCAGGGCAGCGAGGTGAAGGCCGGCGATCCACTGTATCGCATCGATCCGCGTCCGTTCGAGGTCGAGGTGATGGCCAACGAGGCCGCGCTCGCCAAGGCCGAGGCCGCATTGATGCAGGCCAAGCAGCAGGCGCACCGTATCGCGACGCTCACCAGCCAGCGCGCCGCGCCCGAGGCCGAGAACGAGAAGGCGGTCGCGGCGGAGCGCCAGGCTCATGCCGAGGTCGAGGGACGCAAGGCGGACCTCGCGCGCGCCAAGCTCAATCTCGACTACGCCACCGTGCGTGCGCCGATCGACGGTGTCGTCGGTGCGGCTCTGGTCAGCGAGGGCGCGCTCGCGGTCCAGAACGAGACCAATCTTGCCACCATCCAGCAGCTCGATCCGATCTATGCCGACTTCACCCAGTCGGTGAACGAGCTCAACCAGCTCCGCCGCGCCTTCGAGAGCGGCGACCTCGAACGCATCGCCGCCGATGCTGCCAAGGTGCGCCTCGTGCTCGACGACAACACCATTTACTCGCTCGACGGCAAGCTGTTGTTCTCCGAGGCCAAGGTCGACGCCCACACCGGCCAGGTGACGCTGCGCGGCGAATTCCCCAATCCCAAGCGTGAGCTGCTGCCGGGCATGTATGTCCGCGTCCGCATCGACCAGGGTCTTGATTCGGACGCCATCGCGGTGCCGCAGCAGGCGATCCAGCGCAATGGCGGCGGGGGCAGCGAGGTGTTCGTCGTCAAGGACGACAGCCACATCGCGGTGCAGCCGGTGCGCACCGGCTCGGTGCAGGACGGCGTTTGGTTCGTCACCGAGGGTCTGAAGGCCGGCGACAAGGTCGTGGTAGAAGGTTTCCAGAAATTTGCCGCCGGCGACAAAGTCAAGCCGCAATCCTGGTCGGAGGCGGATGCGACCGCGGACAACCGGCACGCCCAGAAGCTCACGCGGTAATACGTCATGGCGAGCTTCTTCATCGACAGGCCGATCTTCGCCTGGGTGGTCGCGCTGTTCATCTGTCTGGTCGGCGCAATCGCGATTCCGCTGCTGCCGATCGCGCAGTATCCGATCATCGCGCCGCCCTCGATCTCGATCTCGACCAGCTATCCCGGCGCCTCGCCTGAAAACCTCTACAACAGCGTCACCCGGCTGATCGAGGAGGAGCTCAACGGCGCCTCCGGCATCCTCAATTTCGAATCGACCAGCGACTCGCTGGGCCAGGTCGAGATCATTGCCAATTTCCAGCCGGGCACCGATACCAGCGCAGCCTCGGTCGAGGTGCAGAACCGCATCAAGCGCGTCGAGGCGCGGCTGCCGCGCGCGGTGATCCAGCAGGGCATCCTGATCGAGGAAGCCTCCAGCGCGGTGCTCCAGATCATCACGCTGAACTCGACCGACGGCAGCCTCGACGAGGTCGGCCTCGGCGACTTCATGATCCGCAACGTGCTCGGCGAAATCCGCCGCATCCCGGGCGTCGGCCGCGCCACGCTCTATTCGACCGAGCGCAGCTTGCGCGTCTGGGTCGATCCGGCCAAGCTCGTCGGCTATGGGCTGACCGCCGACGACGTCAACAAGGCCATCGCCGCACAGAACGCGCAGGTCGCCTCGGGCAGCATCGGCGCCGAACCGTCGACGTCGAGACAGCGCACCTCCGCGCTGGTGCTGGTCAAGGGCCAGCTCTCGTCCCCGGACGAATTCGGCTCCATCATCCTGCGCGCCAATGCAGATGGCTCGACCGTGCGCCTGCGCGACGTCGCGCGCATCGAGGTCGGCGGCCTCAGCTACCAGTTCAACACCCGCCTCGACGGCAAGCCGACCGCGGGCCTCTCCGTGCTGATGTCGCCGACCGGCAATGCGCTGGCGACCGCAAGCGCGGTCGAGGAGAAGATGAAGGAGCTGTCGCGCTTCTTCCCGGCCAACATCTCCTACGAGATCCCCTACAACATCACGCCGGTGGTCGAGGCCTCGATCAAGAAGGTGCTGTCGACGCTGGTCGAAGCCATCGTGCTGGTGTTCGTGGTGATGTTCCTGTTCCTGCAGAACATTCGCTACACCATCATCCCGACCATCGTGGTGCCGGTGGCGCTCCTGGGCGCCTGTACCACTCTGCTGCTCGCCGGCTACTCCATCAACATGCTCTCGATGTTCGGCATGGTGCTCGCGGTGGGTATCCTCGTCGACGACGCCATCGTCGTGGTCGAGAACGTCGAGCGCATCATGGCCGAGGAAGGCTTGCCGCCGAAGGAGGCGACGCGGAAAGCGATGTCGCAGATCACAGGCGCCATCATCGGCATCACGCTGGTGCTGATGGCGGTGTTCGTGCCGATGGCGTTCTTCCCCGGATCGGTCGGCATCATCTATCGGCAGTTCTCGGTGACCATGGTCGCCGCGATCGGCTTCTCCGCCTTCCTGGCGCTGTCGCTGACCCCGGCGCTGTGCGCCACGCTGCTCAAGCCCGTCGAAGCCGGTCATGGCCATGCCAAGAGGGGCGTGTTCGGCTGGTTCAACCGCATGCTCGAAGGCGGCAAGGAAGGCTATTCCCGCACCGTCGGCTTCTCGCTGAAGCGCACCGGCCGCTTGATGCTGGTCTATGTCGCGCTGCTCGCCGGCCTGTCCTGGGCCTTCGTCAATCTGCCCGGCGGCTTCCTGCCCGTCGACGACCAGGGCTTCGTCACCACCGACGTGCAGACGCCGTCGGATTCGTCCTACGGCCGCACCGAGGCCGTGATCGAGAAGGTGGAGAAATATCTGGCGCAGCGGCCCGGCGTCGACAACGTCACCTTCCTGACCGGCTTCAGCTTCTCCGGCCAGGGCATGAACACGGCGCAGGCCTTCATCACGCTGAAGGACTGGTCGGAGCGGGGCCCGAAGGAATCTGCCGCCGCGATCGTCGCCGACATCAACCGCGATCTGTCCTCGTCGATCCGCGATGCAAAAATCTCCGCACTGCAGCCGCCGCCGATCGACAATCTCGGCAACTCCTCTGGCTTCTCGTTCCGTCTCCAGGATCGCGGTCAGAAGGGCTATCCGGCCCTGATGCGCGCCGCGGACCAGTTGATCGCGGAGGCCAATGCGAGCCCGGTGCTGCAGAAGGTCTATGTCGAAGGCCTGCCCGAGGCCGGCGTGGTCAATCTCGTGATCGACCGCGAGAAGGCCGGCGCCTTCGGCGTCACCTTCGAGGACATCAACAACACGATCTCGACCAATCTCGGCTCGAACTACATCAACGACTTCCCGAACCGCGGCCGCATGCAGCGCGTCGTGGTGCAGGCCGATGCGCGCGACCGCATGCGGACCGAGGACATCCTCAACTACAACGTCAAGAACAGCCGCGGGCAGCTCGTGCCGTTCTCGTCCTTTGCCACTGTCGAATGGGCGCGCGGCCCGACGCAGATCGCCGGCTTCAACTATTATCCGGCGGTGCGCATCTCCGGCGAAGCCAAGCCCGGCTTCACATCGGGCGATGCCATCGCCGAGATGGAGCGGCTCGCCGGCAAGCTGCCGCGGGGCTTCGGCTATGAATGGACCGGCCAGTCGCTGCAGGAGAAGCTGTCGGGCTCGCAGGCGCCGTTCCTGCTGGCCCTCTCGATTTTCGTGGTGTTCCTGTGTCTGGCCGCTCTCTACGAGAGCTGGACCATTCCGCTCGCGGTGCTGCTCACGGTGCCGCTCGGCATCGTCGGCGCCGTGATCGCGGCGATGCTGCGGGGCTTGCCCAACGACGTCTATTTCACCGTCGGCCTGATCACCATCATCGGCCTTGCCGCCAAGGACGCGATCCTGATCATCGAGTTCGCCAAGGACCTGCGCAAGGAGGGCAAGCCGCTGGTCGACGCCACCATCGAGGCCTGCCGCCTGCGCTTCCGCCCGATCCTGATGACCGGCCTTGCCTTCATCTGCGGCGTGCTGCCGATGGCGATTGCGCATGGCGCCGGCGGCGCCAGCCAGCAGGCGCTCGGCTCCATCGTGATGGGAGGCATGATCGCCGTGGTGATTTTGGCGTTGCTGATGGTGCCGGTGTTCTTCGTCTCGGTGCAGCGCGTGCTGGCGGGGGATCGGGAGCCGAAGGCGGCTAAGGAAGGCGAAGCGTATGGGCCGCCGGCGCCAGCGCGGCCGGGTTAACCTCCGTCGTCATTCCTGGCGCGCCTCTTGGGCACGAGCCCGGAATCCATCGCCCCACCCTGTATGCCGATCAATGGTTTTCGGGCTCGGCTTGCTTTCTCGGGGTCGTCAATCCAGACTGCATCTCTGGATTGAAGGGGCATGTCGCCGCACCGCGCGGCAAATGCACAGACGGCCCGCCAATTGAGAGCATGTGATGCGTCTGACCGACATTGCGATCACCAATTATCGCTCCATCCGGCGGCTCTCCATTCCCATCCATCCCCTGTCCGTGTTTGTCGGTGAGAATGGTGTCGGCAAATCCAATCTCTACAAGTCCCTGTCGCTGTTGCGCGACGCGGCAATCGGGCAGATCACGCGGACGATCGCCGACGAGGGCGGCTTGAATTCGGTCTGCTGGTCGGGCATCCGCAAACGCGGCGAGGATGGGCGACTGCAATTATCGGCGAGATTCGATCGGCTGAGATATTCCATCGAGATCGGATTTCCCAGTCCGGCATCGGCGGCGTTTGCCGGGGAGCCGATGATCAAGGAAGAAAGCATCGAGGCGACGCAGGGCAAGCGAACGGTTCGCTTGATGGAGCGGAGGAATTCGCTCGTCAGCATCCGCGACGACAGCGGCGCATGGGTCAACCACAAGGATGCGGTGCTGCCGTCCGAGCCGGCGCTGGCGGGCTTTTACAACGGCAAGGAATGCCCCGAGATCGATCTGATCAGAAACGCGATGCTGGGCTGGCGCTTCTATCACGATTTCCGCACCGATCCGGCATCGCTGATCCGAAAGCCCTGCCTGGCGATCACGACGCCCTCGCTTAGCGCTGATGGAAGCGACCTGGCTGCGGCCCTGGCGACGCTTTACACCATTCGCGGAGACGCCACCGATTTGCAGGACGCAATCCAGGATGCCTTCCCGGGCGCCGAGCTCCGCGCATGGGAAGAGGGCGGCCGGTGCGAATTCGCTCTTCAACTGGCGGACATGCCGCGGCCGTTCAGGGCCCACGAACTCTCCGACGGGACGCTGAAATACATCTGCCTGCTCGCGGTGTTCATGGGCTACCGGCTGCCGCCGTTCATCGCCCTGAACGAACCCGAGACCAGCCTGCATCCGTCGCTGCTGTCGCCTTTGGCCCGTCTGATCGCCAAGGCATCAAGCCGTGCCGACATCTGGATCGTCACCCATTCGGAACAGTTGATGGAAGCCTTGCGAAGCGAGAGCGCGGTCCCGCTCCGCCGCGTGATCAAGTCAAACGGCGCCACGAATATCGAGGGCCTGACTCTCGGCGGCGAATATCGCGAGGAGGAGCCGGAGGATGACGACTCTTAGCCGTTGCGCATCGAGCCGTCGCGCGACCGCGCCTACTTCCGCAAAATCTTCACAAGCTCCCCGTGCACGAACTCGTTCCCGCACACGACATGCCCGGTCACGACCGGATCACCTGGCGTGTCGATATCCGTCACCGTGCCACCCGCTTCGCGGACCATGATCAGGCCGGCTGCGACGTCCCAGGATTGCAGATTGCGTTCCCAGTAGCCGTCGAGGCGGCCGGCGGCGACGAAGGCCAAATCGAGCGAGGCGGCGCCGAAACGGCGCAGGCCGGCGACGCGGTCCTGGATCGCGGTCATCTCGCGGCGGAATTCCTCGTGGTCGCCGCGGCCGATATGAGGCAGGCCGCAGGCCACCACGCATTCGTTGAGCTGGCGGCGGCCGGCGACGCGCAGGCGCTGGTCGTTGAGGAAGGCGCCCTTGCCGCGTTCGGCGATGTAGAGCTCGTCATTGGCGGGGTTGTAGATCACGCCCGCGATGATCGTGCCTTCGCGCGAAAGACCGATCGAGATCGCGAATTGCGGGATGCCGTGCAGGAAGTTGGTGGTGCCGTCGAGCGGATCGACGATCCAGGTGTGGCTCTTGTCGCTGCCCTCGCGCATTCCCCCTTCCTCGCCGATGAAGCCGTAGCCGGGCCGGGCCTTGGCGAGGTCCTGGTAGAGGATCTCCTCGGCGCGCTTGTCGGCGAGCGAGACGAAATTCGCCGGCCCCTTCAACGAGACCTGGAGATGCTCGATCTCGCCGAGATCGCGCTTGAGGCTGCGGCCGGCGCGGCGCGCGGCCTTGACCATGACGTTGATAGTGGCGGAATACAGCATGTGCTCTGGTCTTGATCGGGGGAAATGGCGCGAAATCGCGCCTGTTTGAGGGATGGGGTGCCCTGCGAGGGGCCCAACGTCAAGTCATTTGGTCCCGAGCCATTTCCTGGCGGCAGCCTCCGCCTTGGCCCGGTCCTCGGCCGGCAGATCGGACAATTGCTTGTCGAGCTCCGGATCGCCCTTGCCGCCGGTCTTGGCCACCAGATGCCATTTAAAGCCCTCGACCTTGTCCACGGGCGTGCCCATGCCATTGATCAGCACCCAGGCCAGCCGGTTCTGCGCGATCGCGCTGCCCTGGCGGGACGCCTTGCGGAGCAGTGCTACGGCTGCCGGCTCGTTCTTCGGCGTGCCGGTGCCGTTGAACATGGCGATGGCATATTCGACCTCGGCATCGACATTGTCGGCCAGCGAGGCGGCCTGGAGCAGCCGCACCGACCGTTCCGGGTCCTTCGGCACGCCGGTGCCTTCCTTGTAGAAGGTCGCGAGCGCATATTGGGCCTCGGGCAGGCCCGCATCGGCGGCCTGGCGCAGCAGTTCGGCGGACCGCTTGACGTCCTGCGGCAGGGTCTGGCCGTCGAGGTAGAGCAAAGCGAGGTTATAGGCCGCCTTGGGCTCGCCGAGCTTGGCGGCGGAGGCCATCAGCTTCACCGCCTCGCCCTTGTCGACCGGGCCGCCACGGCCGGCGATGCGCATCATGGCGAGCGCGAACATCGCCTCGCGGTCGCCGGCGTCGGACGCACGTTTGTACCATTCGAGCGCCTTGGCGTAGTTGCGGCGGATGCCCATGGCGTTGGAATAGAGCTCGCCCAGCATGGTCATCGCCTTGGGATCGCCTGCTTGAGCGCGGGCAGTGGCGAGCTCGAACGCGGTCTTGTACTGGCCGCGCTGGTAGGCGCCGAACACCAGATCGACGTTGGAATTGTCGGTCGGAGGCGCCGGGATCACGGTCGGGGCCGGGGACGGCTGGGGGGAGGCCGAAGGTTTTGGTGCCGGCGCCGCTTCCTTCTTCTTGGTGATCGTATGAGGCGTGGCCTTTGGCTTGTCCTTGGCCTTTTCGGCCGAGGGACTCGGCGTTGCCGCGGGCGGCGTGATCTGGAGCTGCGCGGCCGCGGGCGCCGTCAGCAGCAGCGTGGCCAGCATGGTGATGCGCGGGAGCTTCATGTTGGGCGCTAGCCGTGCTCCTGGCCCGCAGGATTTTTGCCCGCAAGCGCGGTCGCATGGGCCTTCTTGATCACAGCGTCCACCTCGACCAGCGCGGTCCCGGGGCCGCGCGGATCGGCCCAGATGAACTCGCCGACCAGCACGAAATCGGCGCCGCTGACCGCGAAGTCATGGGCTTCGTCGATCGAATTGGCGAAGCCGACGCAGGGCGGCTCGAACAGCTCCGCCCACCAGTCCAGCCGCTCGGCAATCGCCTGGGACGACGGGCGCTGGCCTTTCCCGTCGGGTTCGCCGAACAGCACGTAGTCGGCACCCATCTCGCCCGCATCCATGGAGTGGTGCCGCGTCGTCAGCCCGCCGACGCCGGCGATGCGATCGGGCTTGAGCGATGGCAGAGCCTCTTTCAGCGCGGCGATGCCGGGCAGGTGCGCGCCGTCGGCGCCGCCGCGTGCGACGAGCTCGGCATGGCCGTCGACGAGCAGGGCTGCACCCGCTTTCTGCACGACCGGCGCCAGCGCCTTGATGCGCGAGATCATGGTACGCTGGTCGGTCTCCTTCAGCCGCAGCAGCACGGCCGCGACGTCGGCGGAGCCGAGCAGGCCGGGCAGCTCGGCCAGAAGCGAAGCGGGATCGTCAACGATGGGCGTCGCGAGATAGAGGCGCGGCGCCGGGCGCGGCGGAGGCGATTTGTTCGACAAGATCTAGGCTGCCTTCTGTTCCAGGCTGCTTTGCCATTCGCCCCTGGAGGCGAGGCCATTCATGCGGGCGCGATGACTGAATGCGTGCTGTCCGGCTGCGACATTCTCGGCCTTGCCGGACCAGGCCTTCTGCGGCGCGGCCTGCAGTGCCCGGCCGTAGGAGAAGGTCAGGCCCCAGGGCAGCGGGCCAAGCTTGTGCATGGCGTTGAGATGCGCCGTTGCCTCTTCGTCCGACTGACCGCCGGAGAGGAAGGCGATGCCGGGCACCGCCGCGGGCACGCAGGCCTTGAGCAGCCGCATCGTCTTCTCCGCGACCTCCGCGACGGAAGCCTGCTTCGCGCATTTCTTGCCAGAGATCGCCATGTTCGGCTTGAGCACCATGCCTTCGAGCGCGACGCGCTGCACGCGCAATTCCTGAAACGTCTTGTTGAGCACGCGGCTCGTCACCTCATAGCAGCGATCGATGTCGTGGTCGCCGTCCATCAGCACTTCCGGCTCGACGATCGGCACGATCTGGGCGGCCTGGCACAGCGCCGCGTAGCGCGCCAGCGCATGGGCGTTGACGCCGATCGCGGTCATCGAGGGAATGCCCCGGCCGTCAGAGCCGCTCGCGATATCAATCACCGCGCGCCATTTGGCGAAGCGCGCGCCGCGCTCGTAATATTTCTGCAGGCGCTCGGCGAGCTTGTCGAGCCCGACGGTGACTGTTTCACCCGGGCACATCGGCAAGGCTTGCGTGCCCTCGTCGACCTTGATGCCGGGAATGGCGCCGTTCTGCTCGATCAGCTTGACCAGGGGCGTGCCGTCCTTCGCGTTCTGCCAGATCGTCTCGTCATAGAGGATCACGCCGGAGATGTACCGGCTCATGGCTTCCTTCGAGCGGAACAGCATCTCGCGATAGTCGCGGCGGTTCTCCTCAGTCGATTCCACGCCGATCGCGTCAAAGCGCTTCTTGATGGTGCCGGAGGATTCGTCGGCGGCGAGGATGCCCTTGCCGGGCGCGACCATGGCGGTCGCGATCCTGTTGAGCTCAGTCAGATTCATCGAGAGGTCCTCCCAAAACGATTCTGCCCTTGCCCGTGAAAATAGACCGTTCTCGGGCAAATGCCGAGTTAACGTTCGTCGCAGGGTAAAGGGGGGAGGTCGGGTGGGGTAAGTGTTAGGCCGGTCGGGCGGCTCTTCGCCCCGCTTGCGGGGAGAGGTCGGATTTTACGCGCCGCGTAAAATCCGGGTGAGGGGGTACAGGTCTATCGATAGGGCGCAACTCGCGGAGAGAGCCCCTCACCCCGACCCTCTCCCCGTAAGAACGGGGCGAGGGAGGGATAGAGCGTGCGCCTTGCTTAAGCCACCTTCGGGGCGAGCTCGCCCTTGGCGTAGCGCTTGGCCATCTCGGCGGTGGTCAGGACCTTCTTGATCTTGGAGGCCTGGCCGGCCGTGTTGAATTCCTGGAGCCGCTGCTTGCACAGCTTGGTCATCGCCTCCATCGCGGGCTTCAGGTATTTGCGCGGGTCGAACTCTTCCGGATTGTCCTTGAGCACCTTCCGGATCTGGCCGGTCATCGCCATGCGGTTGTCGGTGTCGATGTTGATCTTGCGCACGCCGTGCTTGATGCCGCGCTGGATCTCGGCCACCGGCACACCCCAGGTCGGCTTCATCTTGCCGCCATAGGCGTTGATGATGTCCTGAAGATCCTGCGGCACCGACGAGGAGCCGTGCATGACGAGGTGCGTGTTCGGCAGCTTGCGGTGGATCTCCTCGATCACGTTCATGGCGAGGATGTCGCCGTCCGGCTTGCGGGTGAATTTGTAAGCACCGTGAGACGTCCCCATCGCGATCGCGAGCGCGTCGACCTGGGTCTCCTGGACGAACTTCACGGCCTCGTCCGGATTGGTCAGGAGCTGGTCGTGGCTCAGCTTGCCTTCGGCGCCGTGGCCGTCTTCCTTGTCGCCCATGCCGGTCTCGAGCGAGCCGAGCACGCCGAGCTCGCCTTCGACCGAGATGCCGCCGAGATGGGCCATGTCGGTCACCGTCTTGGTGACGCCGACATTGTAGCTCCAGTCGCCGGGGGTCTTGCCGTCGGCCTTGAGCGAGCCGTCCATCATCACCGAGGTGAAGCCGGCCTGGATCGCGGTCATGCAGGTCGCGGCCTCGTTGCCGTGGTCGAGATGCACGCAGACCGGAATGTGCGGATAGATCTCGGTCACGGCATCCATCATGTGCTTGAGCATGATGTCGTTGGCGTAGGAGCGCGCACCGCGCGAGGCCTGGATGATGACGGGCGCGTCGACCTGGTTGGCGGCGTCCATGATCGCCAGCGCCTGCTCCATGTTATTGATGTTGAAGGCCGGTACGCCGTAATCGTTCTCCGCCGCATGGTCGAGCAATTGACGCAACGTGATCCGAGCCATCTGTCTTTTTCTCCCGTTTGGGCCTGCAAGGCTGACTTGAAAGGCCGACTGATTACTTGATGCGCAGCTTACTTGACGCGCAACACCTCGACGCCGGGCAGGGGCTTGCCTTCCATCCATTCAAGAAATGCGCCACCGGCGGTCGAGACATAGGTGAAGTCACCGGCCACATGGGCCTGGTTGAGGGCCGCGACGGTGTCGCCGCCGCCCGCGATCGAGATCAGCTTCCTGGCCTTGGTGCGCTCGGCGGCATGCTTTGCGGCCGCGACCGTGCCGCGGTCGAACGGCTGCATCTCGAAGGCGCCGAGCGGTCCGTTCCAGACCAGCGTCGCCGCATCGTCGATCGCGGCATGGACCCGCACGATCGATTGCGGGCCGACGTCGAGGATCATGCCATCGGCCGGGATCGCATCGAGCCCATAGGCGTGCGACGGCGCATTGGCCGCGAAATGATAGGCGACGGTGGCGTCGACCGGCAGGATGATGGCGCAGTTGGCGGCTTCCGCCTTCTCCATGATGCGGAGCGCGGTGGCGGCGAGATCCTTCTCGGCCAGCGACTTGCCGATGCCGACGCCCTGGGCGTGCAGGAAGGTGTTGGCCATGCCGCCGCCGATCACGAGCGCGTCGACCTTGGTCACGAGGTTTTCGAGCAGGTCGATCTTGGTCGAGACTTTCGCGCCGCCGATGATCGCGATGACCGGCTTGCTCGGCGAACCCAGCGCCTTCTCCAGTGCGACGAGCTCGGCCTGCATGGTGCGGCCGGCATAGGCCGGCAGCTTGTGGCCGAGGCCTTCGGTCGTGGCGTGGGCGCGGTGCGCGGCCGAGAACGCGTCGTTGACCCAGATGTCGCCGAGCTTGGCCAGTTCCGCGACGAAGGCCGGATCGTTCTTTTCCTCTTCCTTGTGGAAGCGGGTGTTTTCCAGGCACAGGATGTCGCCGTCCTTCAGCGCCGCCACGGCTGTGGCCGCGGGCCCGCCGATGCAGTCATCGGCGAAAGCGACGGGCTTGTTGACGACCTTCGCCAGCGCCTCGGCGACGGGCTTGAGCGAGTCCTTGGCATCGCGCCCCTTCGGCCGGCCGAAATGCGCGAGCAGGATGACCTTGCCGCCCTTGTCCGAGATTTCGGTGATGGTCGGCGCGACGCGCTCGAGCCGGGTCGCGTCGGTGACGCGCCCGTTGTCCATGGGCACGTTGAGATCGACGCGCAGCAGCACGCGCTTGCCCTTCACGTCGACGTCGTCGAGGGTGCGGAATTTGTTGGTCATCGGACGCTTCCTTGTCCCGGGCGCTACTAGCGGCGCAAAGCGCCGCTGTGCAGAACCGGGACCCACGTTGCAGCGAGTCCCGCGGTTGAATGGGTCCCCGGCTCTGCGTCGCAGCGTTTCACGCCGCGACGCGTCCGGGACACGAGAGCGGAGTTAGATCACCTTCGCCAGCGCGACGGCGGTATCGGCCATGCGGTTCGAGAAACCCCACTCGTTGTCGTACCAGGACATCACGCGCACCAGCGTGCCGTTCTGCACCTTGGTCTGGTCCTCGTGGAAGGTCGAGGAGTGCGGGTCGTGGTTGAAGTCGATCGAGACGTTCGGCGCATTGGTGTAGCCGAGGATGCCCTTGAGCTGCTGCTCGGAAGCGCGCTTCATCGCCGCGTTGATTTCCTTCACGTCGGTGGCGCGCTTGGCGATGATCTTGAGGTCGACGACCGAGACGTTCGGGGTCGGCACGCGGATCGCGACGCCGTCGAGCTTGCCCTTCAGCTCGGGCAGAACGAGGCCGATCGCCTTGGCGGCGCCGGTCGAGGTCGGGATCATCGACATCGCAGCCGCACGGCCGCGGTAGAGATCCTTGTGCATCGTGTCGAGCGTCGGCTGGTCGCCGGTATAGGCGTGGATGGTGGTCATGAAGCCGGTCTCGATGCCGACGAGGTCGTTCAGCACCTTGGCCACCGGCGCGAGGCAGTTGGTGGTGCAGGAGCCGTTGGAGACGACCAGATGATCCCTGGTCAGCGTCTCGTGGTTGACGCCGTAGACGATGGTGGCGTCGGCGCCGTCGGCGGGCGCGGAGACCAGCACGCGCTTGGCGCCGGCGGTCAGGTGCGCGGAGGCCTTGTCCTTCGAGGTGAAGATGCCGGTGCATTCCATCGCGATGTCGATGCCGAGATCCTTCCAGGGCAGCTTCGAGGGATCGCGCTCGGCGGTCACCTTGATCTTGCCGCCTCCGACGCTGATCGTGTCGCCATCGACGGTGACGGTGCCGGGAAAGCGGCCATGGACGCTGTCGAAACGGAGCAGATGGGCGTTGGTCTCGACCGGGCCGAGGTCGTTGATGCCGACGACCTCGATGTCCTTGCGGCCGGACTCGGCGATAGCCCGCAGGATGTTGCGGCCGATGCGGCCAAAACCGTTAATTCCAACGCGGACTGCCATGTTTCGTCTCCTTATGACCGTTCAATGACGTTCGTCATGCCGCACAACGCGCTTAGCGCGCCTGCGAGGGTTTTTTAGGGCGGACGCCCGGTTCGGCCGGACGGTGCTTGATCATATGAGACGTTACCTAGTCCTTTTTTTTGGCAAGCTCAACTCTCAGGAAACGCGCTTCAGCACGGCGTTGACCGCAGCCTCGGCGGTGATGCCGAAATGCTTGTAAAGCTCCTTCGCCGGACCGCTTTCGCCGAAGGAATGCATCCCGATGAATTCGCCGTCCTGGCCGATCACGGCATCCCAGCCCCAGCGCACCGCTGCCTCGATCGCGACCTTCACCGGCGCGTTGCCGACGATTGCGGCGCGCTTGGCCTCTGGTTGCGCTAACAACAGCTCGAGCGAGGGCACCGAGACCACCCGTGACGCGATGCCGCGCTCGGCGAGCTGCTTCTGGGCGGCGACCGCGATCTCGACCTCGGAGCCGGAGGCGAACAGCGTCGCCTTGGCTTCGCCCTGGGCGGCCACCAGCTCGTAGGCGCCCTGGGCGCAAGGCGTGTCGTTCGGCGCATTGGTGCGAAGCTGCGGCAGGTTCTGCCGCGTCAGTGCCAGCACGGTCGGGCCGTCGATGCGGTTCAGCGCGAGCTCCCAGCACTCGGCGACCTCGATGGAATCGCAGGGGCGGAACACGCGCATGTTTGGGATGGCGCGAAGCGCGGCGAGATGCTCGACCGGCTGATGGGTCGGGCCGTCTTCACCGAGGCCGATGGAGTCATGCGTCATCACGTAGACGACGCCCGTGCCCATCAACGCGGCAAGCCGCATCGCGGGCCGCGCATAGTCGGTGAACACCAGGAACGTCGCGCCGTTCGGTGCGAAGCCGCCATGCAGGAAGATGCCGTTCATCGCCGCGCACATGCCGTGCTCGCGGATGCCGTAATGGATGAAGCGGCCCTTCGGCGTCTTGGCCGAGAAGGCGGTCGCCGACTTCGCCTTGTTGTTGTTGGAGCCGGTGAGGTCGGCCGAGCCCGCCAGGAATTCCATCGGCATGGCGCCGGCGATGACTTCGATCACGGCTTCCGAGGATTTGCGGGTCGCCGCAATCATCGGCTTCTCCAGCAGCTCCTTCTTGTAGGCGCGCACCGCCTTGGTCAGCGAGGCCGGACGCTCGTGGCGCAGGCGGCGCTCGAACTCGGCGCGCTTGCGGCTGCCGAGCTCGCCGAGCCGTCCTTCCCATTCCTGGCGAGCCGCCACGCCGCGGCTGCCGGCTGCGCGCCAGGCCTTGAGCACGTCATCGGGCACCGAGAACGGCTCGAGCGAGATGCCGAGATTTTCCTTGGCGGCCTTGAGCTCGTCGGCGCCGAGCGCCTCGCCGTGCACCTTCGACGTGCCGGCCTTGTGCGGCGCGCCGAAGCCGATGGTGGTGCGGCAGGCGATCAGCGTCGGCTTGCCGGATTTTTTGGCGCGGGTGATGGCGTCGGCGATCGCGGCCTGGTCGTGGCCGTCGATTTTCTCCGCGGCCCAGCCCGCGGACTTGAAGCGCTTCACCTGGTCGACGGAATCGGAGATCGAGGTCGGGCCGTCGATCGAGATGCCGTTGTCGTCGTAGAGAACGATCATCTTGTTGAGCTTCCAGTGCCCGGCCATCGCGATCGCTTCCTGCGACACGCCTTCCATCAGGTCGCCGTCGGAGGCGAGCACATAGGTGTGGTGGTCGACGATCTTCTTGCCGAACTCGGCGGCGAGCATCTTCTCGGCGAGCGCCATGCCGACCGCGGTCGAGATGCCTTGCCCGAGCGGGCCGGTGGTGGTCTCGATGCCCTTGGTGCGGAAATTCTCGGGATGCCCCGGGGTCAGCGAGTCGACCTGGCGGAACTGCTTGATCTGGTCCAGCGTCATTTCGGAATTGCCGGTCAGGTACAGCAGCGCATACAGCAGCATCGAGCCGTGCCCGGCCGAGAGCACGAAGCGGTCGCGATCCGGCCAGCTGGGTGCGGCGGCATCGAATTTCAGGAACTGCGTGAACAGCACCGTGGCGATGTCGGCGGCGCCCATCGGCAGGCCCGGATGGCCCGATTTCGCCTTCTCGACGGCGTCCATCGCAAGGCCGCGGATCGCGTTGGCCATACGGGAATGATCGACCTTCGTCATGTCTGAAATCCGTCTGATATGAGGCGCTTGTGGCGGTATTCGCCGCGCCGGAAGGAGCCTTTCGGCCGCTGGGGTCGCGGCTGGGGATAGCATCTCGGTTCCGGGAGTCCAAGGCAATCAAACGCCGGTTTGGCCGCAAAAGTTGCTTACGGCATGATCCGGAAAAGTGGCGGGCCGGTTTTCCGACGAGATCATGCCCGAGAGGAACTGCTGGATCGGGATGAATCTCATCCCGATCTAGCAGTGCATAGTTTCGCGGCGGCGTTGCGCTTGGCTAGCTTGCCACGTAAATTTCTGCTTCTAACCGCTTGCCGAACCGAGTCTTTTGCCGGACGGCAAGCCCCAGGGTAAAGGCCACCCATAGGCCACAGGTTCCGCCGCTGACTGCATGAACGATCGCGTTTCCAACAGCTCTGCCATGACGGAGTCCTCGGCCGTCGAGATCGAGATCGCGACGCGCAGGCTCATGGCGGCGCTCGACTCGCTCGAAAGCGCTGTGGAGCGTCGGCGCGATGCCGATCGCGACGAGAACGAGCTCGCGGCGCGGATCCAGGCGCTGGGCGCGGACCGTTCACGGCTTGCCGATGAGCTCGACGGTGCGCTGGTCAAGGCGCGCAAGCTCGAGCGCTCCAGTCGCGAGATCTCCGATCGGCTGGATTCCGCCATCGTCACGATACGCTCGGTGCTCGATACCGGAGAGGACGGATGAGCCACATCAACGTCACCATCAACGGCCGGCAATACCGCATGGCCTGCGAAGAGGGCCAGGAGGTGCGGCTGCTCAAGCTCGCCGAAAGCCTGGAGACGCGGATCCAGTCCCTGCGCGGAAAATTCGGCGAGATCGGCGATGCCAGGCTCACCGTGATGGCGGCGCTGACCGTTTGCGACGAGCTGGTCGACTCGGGCAATCGCATCCGCACCATGGAGCAGGAGCTGACTGAACTGCGGGATTTCCGCAATGCCGCCGTGGAGCGCGCCAGGATGACGCAGACCGCGGTGGTGAATGCACTGAATGCCGCCGCCGAGCGCATCGAGAAGTCGACCCAGGTCCTGAACCGGACCGTCGGCAACGGCATCGCCATCGGGTAGGGGCGCTGCTGCCACACGGGTGGTGCGCTCCCTCCCCCGCATGCGGGGGAGGGTTGGGGAGAGGGTGTCTCCACGATCGAGGACCCCCAAGAGGAAAGAGCCCTCACCCGCGCCTTCGGCGCGACCTCTCCCGCAAGCGGGAGAGGTTAAGCGAGCCAGCGGCGCGAGCAACCAACCCAAATATCATCGCGCCCTATGCGCCGGGCTGGCGATTCGTCAGTATCGTTGTTACATTGCCAAAGCGAGGCTGCGACGCGCGTCCGGAGCCATAATATCCCCGGGGCCTTATCGATCCTTTAGGGAACTGTCCCTGGCCGAGCCCGTGGGCTCGGACATATGGTGCCCACCTACTTTCGTAGGGAACTCCGGGATCGAGTGCTTCAACGGCGTTCGCGGCTTCGCACTGTTGCTTCCTTCCGGTTCGTGCCTGTCGAAATGACTGCGGCCAGTTCAGTAGGTGTCATGCCCCGGCCCGCTCGGGGCATCCAGCACGCCGCGGCCCTTGTGTGAATCACCACCGCCTCTGGAATGCTGGATCACCCAGTGCGCAAGGGCGCACAAGACGGGTGATGACGTGGGGGACCAAAGCACATGACCACCAAATCCGAGCTCCGTGCCAAGGCCCTCGCGGCGCGCGACGCGCTGAGCGAGAAGAAGCGCGCCACGGCCGCAACAAAACTCGCCAGGCGCGGGCTGCCGTTCAAGCTCTTGCCGGGCAGCATCGTGTCCGGCTATTCGCCGATCCGCAGCGAGATCGATCCGATGCCGCTGATGAAGATGCTCGCCGAGGAGGGCGCCAGGCTCGCGCTGCCTTGCGTCACCGCGCGCGGCCAGTCGCTGGTCTTCCGCATCTTTCATCCGAACGACCGCTTGATGATGGGCCCGCTCGGCATCCCCGAGCCGTCGCCGGCCGCGGCGGAAGTCGTCCCCGACATCATGCTGACGCCGCTCGCGGCCTTCGACCGTCTCGGCCATCGCATCGGCTATGGCGCCGGGCACTACGACCACACCTTCGCGCATCTGCGCAAGGCCAAGACCATCGTCGGCATCGGGCTCGCTTTTGCAGCGCAAGAGATCAAGGCGGTTCCGGCACTAGCCCACGACGTGGCGCTGGATTATGTGTTAACGGAATCGGACGTGTTCGATTTCCGGAGTTCTGAAGTTGCGCATTCTCTTCGTGGGTGATGTCGTCGGTCGTAGCGGCCGCAACGCCATCGCCGAATATCTGCCCGGCATGGTCAAGGACTGGTCGCTCGATTTCGTCGTCGTCAACGGCGAGAATTCGGCCGGAGGCTTCGGCATCACGGAAGCGATCTATCAGGAGTTCCTCGATGCCGGCGCCGACGCGGTGACGCTCGGCAATCACTCCTGGGACCAGCGCGAAGCCCTCGTGTTCATCGAGCGCGCCGAGCGCCTGGTGCGGCCCGCGAACTATCCGCGCGGCACCCCCGGCCGCGGCGCCGCCCTGGTCGAGACCAAGAACGGCAAGCATGCGCTGGTCGTCAACGCATTGGGCCGCGTCTTCATGACCCCGTTCGACGATCCCTTTGCAGCATTGGAGCGCGAGTTAGGGGCCTGTCCGCTCGGCATTGCGGCAGATGCCATCGTCGTCGACTTCCATTGCGAGGCGAGCAGCGAGAAGCAGGGCATCGGCTTCTTCTGCGACGGCCGCGCCAGCCTTGTCGTCGGCACGCACACCCATGTGCCGACCGCGGACCACCAGATCCTGTCCGGCGGCACCGCCTACATGACCGATGCCGGCATGACCGGCGATTACGATTCCATCATCGGCATGCAGAAGGAAGAGCCGCTGCGGAGGTTCACGTCGGGAATTCCGTCGGGCCGGTTCGAGCCGGCCGCGGGGGCGGCGACGCTCAGCGGCGTTGCGGTCGAGACGGATGATGCGACGGGACTCGCGTTGCGGGTCGCGCCAGTGCGCGTCGGCGGCAGGCTGGAGCCGACGACGCCGAAATTCTGGTTGAGCTGAATTCCTTTGCGGCACTGACGGTGCACCCTCGCCCCTTGTGGGAGAGGGTGGCTCGCCGCGTGGCGGCGAGACGGGTGAGGGGTTCTCTCCGCACGCGAGTCTCTCACATTTGAATTCGCGGACAGAACCCCTCATCCGGCGCTTCGCGCCACCTTCTCCCACAAGGGGAGAAGGTGCGGTGGTGTTCGCGGCGAAAGATTTACTCCGCCGTCTGCTCCCGCAACTCCGCGACATCCTTCGCCGTCAGCTTCGAGCCCTTGGTGCCGAACCTTCCCGTCACGTAATTCGCCACCGCGGCGATCTCGTCGTCGGTGTACGCGTTGCCAAACGCCGGCATCGACAGCGCGCCGTCGGGCGTATGCCGCTTCGTCCCCGAGATCACGATCTGCGCGACGTTGGTGGCGGCGGGGTCGTTGACGGCCCAGGTGCCGGTGAGCGTCGCCATCGGCGACACCGGGCTCTCGCCGCTCCAGCCGTGGCAGCTGGCACAGGCGCTGGCGAACACCTTCTTGCCGCGCGCATCCGCCGTGACGCCGTCCTTGTGCGAGGCGGGCGCGACGGGAGCCGTGGTGGCGGGCAGATCGGGCGAGGGCTGTGGCGGCACGCTGCGCAAGTAAGCAACGATGCTGCTGATGTCTTCGGGGGCGAACTGGCTAAAACTGTGGTCGACGGCTTCGCCCATCGGACCCGAGGCCGAGCCGTGGCCAGGTGCGTGGCCGAGCGACAGATACGAGACCAGATCCGCGTCGCTCCAATTGCCGAGGCCGGTGGCCCTTTCGGAGGAGACGTTGAAGGCACGCCAACCGGCGGTAATGGCGCCGCCGAACTTCCTGCGGTTGTCCAGCGCGAAGCCGAGATTGCGCGGTGTGTGGCACTCGCCGCAATGCGCCAGCGCTTCGGCCAGATACGCCCCGCGATTCCACTCCGGGCTCTTCGAGGTGTCAGGCGCAAAGCGCGTGTCCGGATTGAACACGGCCGACCAGACAATCATCGCCCAGCGCTGGTTGAACGGGAACGACAGCGTGTTCTCGGGCGCCTCGGCGCGCACGGCCGGCAGGCTGAACAGATACGCCTTCACCGCCAGCACGTCCTCGTCCGTCATGAAGGTGTAGGACGTGTATGGCATCGCCGGATACAGCCGCGCGCCGTCGCGGCGCTTGCCGTGCTGGACCGCGCCCAGGAAATCCTGGTCGCTGTAATTGCCGATGCCGGTGTCCTTGTCCGGCGTGATGTTGGTCGAATAAAGCGTGCCGAACGGCAGCTTGAAGGCGAGACCGCCAGCATAGTCCTTCTCGCCGGGCTTGGTGTGGCAGACCATGCAGTCGGCCGCCTTGGCGAGATATTCACCGCGCTCGACAAGGCTTGCCTTTTCGAGTTTGGCCGGCACGCCCGTGGGCTTGCCGGCGCGATAGTCCGCCAGCGCCACTTTCGTGCCGCCGGCGAAGTCGAGCGGACCGGGTCCGCGGATGATCCAGACGCCGAGCGCTGCCACGACGAGGGCGATCACGATGAGGCTTGTGAGAATACGCATCTTGCCGCTCATGCCTTCTTCCCCGCAGCCAGCAATTTCCGATCGATCGGCAGGCGCCGCAGCGCCACGCCGGTTGCGGCGTAGATCGCATTGCGCAGCGCCGGCGGTCCCGCCGTCGTGCCGGTCTCGCCGATCCCGCCGGGTGCCTCGCCGCTCTTGACGACGTGAACCTCGATCTTGGGTGTCTGGTTGATCCGCAACATCCGGTAGTCATTGAAGTTGGATTGCTGGACGCGACCCTTTTCGATCGTGATCTCGCCGTAGAGCGCGGCGGTGAGGCCGAAGATCAATCCGCCCTCGACCTGGGCCACGATCGTATCGGGATTGACGGCGATGCCGGTGTCCACCACCGAGGTCGCACGGCGCAGATTGACCTCGCCTTGCTCGTCGACCTCCGCTTCCACCACCGTGGCGATGAAACTCCCGAAAGACGGCTGCAGGCACACGCCGCGCCCGACGCGCGCCGGCAAGGGCTGCCCCCAATTGGCTTTCTCTGCAGCAAGATTGAGGACGGACAGGAAGCGCGGCTGATTGGCCAGCATGCCACGGCGAAACTCGACCGGGTCCTTGCCCGCCTTGCGCGCCAGTTCGTCGATGAAGCACTCGACCGCAAACACGTTGTTGTTGGGGCCGACCCCGCGCCAGAATCCGGTTGGTATCGCCGGCGGCTCTGCCCGCACATATTCGACGTGGACATTCGGGATCTCGTAGGGCACGTCCGTGGCGCTGTCGACCGCGTCGATGTCGATGCCCTTCTGGAACGCCGGAGGCAGCCAGCGTGCGATGATCGCAGCGCCGGCGATCTTGTATTTCCAGCTGGCGATCTTGCCGCCCGACAAGGTCGCTGCGATCGTGTCGCGATAGACCGGTCGATAGACGTCGTGCTGAATGTCTTCCTCGCGGGTCCACACCACCTTGACCGGACCCTCGACCTGCTTGGCGATGCGGACGGCCGCGACCACCATGTCGGGCTCGAGCTTGCGGCCGAAGCCGCCGCCGAGCAGGTGCTGGTTGACGGTCACCTTCTCGATCGGGAGCCCGGCGGCCTTGGCCGCCTCCGACTGCACGCGCGCCATGATCTGCGTTCCGGTCCAGATTTCGCAGGAGTCGGGCTTGCAATGCACCGTGGCGTTCAACGGCTCCATCGTTGCGTGCGCGAGGAACGGCAGCTCGAACGAAGCCTCGATCTTTTCGCCGGAGGCGAGGCCCTTGGCGATGTCGCCGGTGGATTTGGCGACCACGCCGTCCTTTGCGCTGGCGGCGCGCAAGTCTTCCCAGATCGCTTTCGAATCGATCTTCGCGTTCGGTCCCTCGTTCCACGCGATGTCGAGCGCATCCAGGCCTTTCTTCGCCGCCCACATGTGATCGCCGACGACTGCAACGAGATCGTCGAGCACGACGATCTGCCGCACGCCCGGAATCTTCCTGGCGGCATGGTCATCGACCTTGCCGACCTTGCCGCCGAAAACCGGGCACTGCGCCAGCGTTGCGAACTTCATGTTCGGCACGATGGCGTCGATGCCGTAGACCGCCTTGCCGTTGACCTTCTCGGGCGTGTCGAGCCGCTTGAACGGCTGGCCGATATAGACGAAATCCTTGGGGTCCTTGAGTGGGACGTCCTTGGGCGGCGTCTGGCCGCTTGCGGCAGCCGCAAGCGCACCATAGCCAAGCGTCCGGCCGCTCGCCTTGTGGGTCACCTCACCCTTCGACGTCGTGCAACTGGCGGGATCGACGCCCCATTGCGCGGCCGCGGCCTGCACCAGCATGGCGCGCGCGCTGGCGCCGGCATCGCGCAGCGGCTTCCAGAACGCCCGGACCGACGTGGAGCCTCCGGTCGCCTGAATGATGAAAATGGGATTGCCGTAAAGCTTCTCGTTGGCGGGTGCGTGCAGCAGCTGGACCTTCGCCCAGTCGGCGTCGAGTTCCTCTGCCAGGATCATCGAGACCGCGGTGTAGATTCCCTGTCCCATCTCGACTTGCGGCATCACCAGCGTCGTCAGACCTTCCGGGTCGATGCGGATGAAGGCATTCGGCGCGAACTTGTCATCGGTCTTGTCCTCCGGCTGCACCGGTTCGTTGACGGCGGCGCGGAGCGGCAGATGGAAGGCGAGCAGGAAGCCGGTGGCGAGGCTGCCGGTCAGAAGCGTGCGGCGGGAGACGCTGTTGTGCGCATTCATGGCGGACCTCACGACTGACGGCCGTTGGCGGCCTGCTTGATGGCCTCGCGGATCCGCACATAGGTGCCGCAGCGACAGATGTTGCCGGCCATGGCGGCGTCGATGTCGGAATCATCGGGGTTCGGCGTTGCCGCCAGCAGCGCGGCCGCCGACATGATCTGGCCGGACTGGCAATAGCCGCACTGGACCACTTCGGCCTCCAACCAGGCCTTCTGCACCTTCGCGCCCGCCGGCGTGGTGCCGACATGCTCGATGGTGGTGATGACGCGGTTCGCGACGGCGCTGACCGGCAGCACGCACGAGCGCACCGCCTTGCCGTCGACATGCACCGTGCAGGCGCCGCACTGCGCAATGCCGCAGCCGAACTTGGTGCCCGTCATCCCGAGGATGTCGCGCAGCACCCACAGCAGCGGCATGTCCGGTGGCGCGTCGAACGATTTCGTTTCGCCGTTGATGGTGAGAGTAGTTGCCATGTGCATCCCCTTGCTCGGCGATCGCTTGCGGCGATCATCTCGGCGAATTTTTCCGCGCGACCATAATCATAACGACGCGAAGCGATGAAGCGTCGAAATTCCCGGCAATGCATATTTGCGCGGGTAGCGCGTCAGGCCATGACGTTCACGAATTTGTGCGGCGATCGCAGCAACGGTTTTGGGCTAATTGATATGATAATCGTCATGTTTTGACGCTTTTTCGTCGTGCATGCCGTTGGTCATCGCACTCGATCGTGCGAACGCGCAAAATCATGCGAAGTCGAAACTCGTGCGATTCGAAAAGTCGGGCACGACACATCCTCGCTTGCGGCCATCCTTCGAGACGCCCGCCGACGGCGGGCCCTCGGGATGAGGATCGAGTGTGCGGACGCAATTTGAAGAGCACCAATGCCAATCAGCCTCATCCTGAGGAGACCGCGAAGCGGTCGTCTCGAAGGACGAGGCGCTTGCTCAGGCCTCGCCAAGCGCGAATGCGATAGACCCACCTTGCGGGCGAGGGCCTGTGGCGGCGCATGTTAAACTTCGGAATACTAGCAATATGCGCCTGTGTTGCCCGACGAGTCAAGCTGCGTCATGGGCTGCCGGCGCAAGTCGTTGATCTCCCACGCTGCGGCTACTGTGCATGGGGTTGTTTTCGAGCTTTTTGCTTCAGGGACGTCGGAGCGCCATCGCCAGCAACCGTCAGCTCTGCCGGAAGCCCATCCGGAAAGCGCCCCAGTGCTTGCCGCGGATCATGATCGGTGAGGACAGATCCTTCATCAGCACGAACTGCCCGCCGCCCATGTCGCGGCGATAGGTCTGGAGCAGGAACGGCTTGGTGTTGGCCGCGACCTTCTTCACCGCGCGGTCGGTGAACAGGCGGCGATTGCGGCAATTGGCGTTATTCCAGACCGGGTCCTTGCCCTGCGGCAGGCGGTAGTTCGGATTGTGCGTCGGCAGATAGCCGCCCTTGGCCCAGGCGACGCAGAACACGATGCGGGAATCGGATTTCTGGATCGGGTCCTGGATCGCGGGAAGCACGCGGTCGGTGAAGTCGACGTAGCTGGTATTGTACTGCTTGGGATCGGTGCCGGCGATTTCCCGGTAGTTCTCGTCCATGAGCTGGTCGAGCGAGATCTCGCCGCGGTCGATCGCGGCCTCGAACTCGTCCGAGATCCGCTTTGCGGTCTCGACGACGACGCGAATCAGCGGCGCATCCGACGTCTCGACGCCGCTGTCGGCGATCAGCGCGATCAGCGCTTCGGACGTGTCGAGCAATTTTGTCACGCGCTGATCGGCGTTCTTGAGATCGCGCGAGGAGAGGTCGACGCCCTTGGCGAGCTCGTTGAGCTCACCGATGACGATGTCGCAGTGTCCGAGATTGGAGGTCGCCGCGCGCGTGACGCTGCCGATCTCCGCTTCCACGGAGGCGAAGCCCTGCTGGACCCGCGAGATGATGCCGGAGATCTGCTGGGCGCCTTCGCCGGCGGTCTTGGCGCGCTGTGAGGCGTCGCTGCTCTCGCCGATCAGGCCTTCGATCTGGCCGTCGAGATCGCGCACGGTGTCGGAGATCTGATGCGTGGCCTGGCGGGTGGCTTCCGCGAGGTTCTTCACCTCGCTTGCGACCACCGCGAAGCCGCGGCCGGCATTGCCGGCGCGTGCCGCTTCGATGGTGGCGTTGAGCGCGAGCAGATTGGTCTGCTTTGCGATCGCCTCGATCGAGCCGGATACCTTCGCCACCTGCGCCAGCGCCGAGCCGACGGCGCTCAAGCGCGCCTCGATCCGCTCCACCGCCGCGACGAGTTCGGCGATGTGGCTGACGGCGGTGTCGACGGCGCCGCGCGACTGCGCGATCTCGCCGACCGCCGCTGACGTGGTCGATTGCACCGCCTGCGATGCATTGGCGATGTCGTGGTTGGCCGAGACCATCGTCTCGGCGGTCTTCTGGAGGTGATGGAACCGTTCCGACTGGTTCGAGACGCGGTTCGCGACTTCCTGGACGTTGCCGGCAATGTCGGCGAGTTCCACGCCGAGGCCGCCGATGCGGTCGGCGAGCTGATCGATCAGCCGCTCGGCGAGTGTCCGGTTGGAGCCGGTGTCCAGTACTGCAAGTTGTACGACGGACATGTCTTGAGAGTCCTCCAGTCAGAGCCGTTCGCCGGCTCACCGCGGCATTCCCATTCCAATCCCAACCCTAAAGGATGATTCGCGACCGGCGTCTTGCCTGAGCGTGCACTCGGGCACAATTCGCGCCCTGTTTCCTAGGATTGAGCATGAACTTGTCGAAAAAACGCTGCATGGTTTTTCGGGTCGTGCCCTAGAGCTTGTAGGCCGTGCGAAATCCACCCCAGTGCCGGCCCTGCACGCGGATCGGGACGTCGATCTCGCGCATCATCACCGTGTTCCCGTTGCCCATGTCGCGCGCATAGCTCTGGATCAGATACGAGCGCAGGTTGCGCGCGGCAGCCAACCCAGCCGGATCGTTGAACATCCGCCGGTTGCGGCTGTTGGCCGTGTTCCAGGCGACGTCACCCGGCCGCTGCGGATGCGATAGATCCTGTTGTGCACCGGCAGGAAGCCGTTGCGATCGACCATGGCGCAGAACGCCATGCGCGGGTCCTTGGCCAGGAAGGCTTCCTGGAACGAGGGCAGCGCGCGATCGGCCCAGTCCAGATATCTGGTGCGGTATTGCTGCGGATTGGTTGCGGCGATCTCGGCGTAATCGGTGTCGAAGAGGTCGTCGATCCTGACGTCGCCGCTTGCGATCGCCTGCTCGAAGATCCCGGTCAGCGCGTTGCCCGCCTCCATGGCACGGGTGACGAACTCGGTGTTTTCTTCGTGGATCGACCAGAGCCTGTCCTCGATCTTCTCGTTCAGCTCGGCATTGGGACCGACGAATTGCGCGCGGGCGCCCGCCTTGGATTGCTCGACCACGCGAAGGCGGCAGGCGCCGACGTCTTCGAGCGTGCCTTCGATCATTGCTTGCGGTGCAAGGCGGCCCGCCTCCGCGCCGCCGATCAGCACGCCGTCCATCGCGATCTCGTAAACCGGCCATACGCCGCGCGCGGTTTCGAGCTTGAGATGGCAGGGCAGTCGCTCGGTCTTGCGGCGATCCTCGTTCTCGCTCTGGCGGAGCAGCACGGCGCAGCGCGATTTCAGTTTCTGCGCGAATGCGGTGACGGCCTTGCCGGCGCTGGCGACGTTCTCGCCGTGGGTCTCGGCCGCCTTGGTCGCAGCATCGATCTCGGCCGCGCTTTCGCCGACCGAGATGATGAACTCCGACGCGCTTGTCGCGTTGCCGGAGACCTCGCTGGTGGTGGCGTTCTGTTCGGCGACCGCGCCGTTGACGGTCTCGAACACCGGGCGGATTGCCTCGATGGCCTGCGAGATGCGGTGGACGGCATCGGCTGAGCCGGCCGCGTCGCGCTGCAGCGCGTCGATCTTTTTGGTGATCTCTTCCGTCGCGCCCTGGGTCTGCACCGCGAGTGCCTTGACCTCGGTGGCGACGACCGCAAAGCCTTTGCCCGCAGCCCCCGCACGCGCGGCCTCGATGGTCGAGTTGAGCGCAAGCAGCGTCGTCTGCCGCGCGATCTGCGCGATCAGATTGACGACGTTGCCGATGGCGGCCGAGGACTCGCGCAGCCGATCGACATTGGCGCGGGCTTCCTGGGCTGCGGCGCTGGCCTCGTCGGCCAGCTTGCCGGCCTCGCGAACCTGCGCCCCGATCCCCAGCGCCGACTGGGTGAACTTGTCGGCGGCATGGGCAAAGGTGGAGGCGGTCGACTGCGCAGCGTTGGTCCGGCCGGTCAGGGCATCGGTGCGGTCGCGAATGGCGGCGAGCGTCGTGGCCGTCGCCTCGGCGCCGCCAGCCACCGAATTGGCGGCACGCTCGAGCTGGCGAATCATCGCTCCAAGCTCGAGTTCCAGCAGTTCCAGGATTTCCTTGGCAGAATCCGCGTCGACGGCCGCAGCGGGTTCGGAATTGGCCGCAGGCTGCGCAGCCTGCGGGGCTGCCGCGGGCGCAGTCATGTCCGGCAGACGCTTCCGAAATAGTCCGAACGCCATCAGGTCTCTCTTGTCGGGGGACGGTCCGACGCTATTTTCGCAGGCTGGAATGAAATCAGGGTTAACGAAGCCTGACATCTAGGCACAAGACAGTAAGGTGTTACCTTAAAGTCGTAGAGCCTCTTTCTTTCCGGTGGGGGCGCGGCTTATAACGCCGCGCTTCCCACGCTCATCTTTTGGCGCACGATTCCTTAGAGAAGACACGCATGGCCGGACATTCCCAATTCAAGAACATCATGCACCGCAAGGGGCGGCAGGATGCCCAGAAGTCGAAGCTGTTCGGCAAGCTGGCGCGGGAAATCACCGTCGCGGCCAAGCTGGGGACACCCGACCCCAACATGAACCCGCGCCTGCGCGCGGCGATCATCGCGGCGCGTCAGGAGAACATGCCGAAGGACAATATCGAGCGCGCGGTCAAGAAGGCGCTCGGCAGCGAGGGCGAGAACTACGACGAGATCCGCTACGAGGGCTACGGTCCCGGCGGCGTCGCCGTCATCGTCGAGGCGCTGACCGACAACCGCAACCGTGCCGCTTCCGACATCCGCTCCTTCTTCACCAAATCCGGCGGCAATCTCGGTGAAACCGGCTCGGTCTCCTTCATGTTCGACCGTACCGGCATCGTCGAGTACGACCGCGGCGTCGCCTCCGACGACGCGGTGCTGGATGCCGCGATCGAGGCCGGCGCCGACGACGTGATCTCGGGCGAGAACGGCCACGAGATCTATGCCTCGACCGAAGGCTATCGCGACGTCGCCAAGGCGCTGGAAGCCAGGTTTGGCGAGCCGCGCAAGGCCGCGCTGATCTGGAAGCCTCAGAACACGGTCGCGGTGGACGACGAGACCGGCGAGAAGCTGCTCAAACTGATGGACCTGCTCAACGAGCACGACGACGTCCAGAACGTCTATGCCAATTTCGAGGTGTCGGACGCGCTGATGGCGAAGATGGGCGGGTAGGGCGATCAGGGCGATCGCGTGGACGGTGCGCTCCCTCGCCCCGCTCTTGCGGGAAGAGGCGAAGAGCAGCCCCCCGCTTTCCCCTGTTACTTCCGTTCTGTTTCTGTTTCGCTCCAAGCAGCCAGCCGCTATCACTGGCCCATGACTGCGCTCCCGATTCGTGGCCCCATTCGCATCATCGGCATCGACCCCGGCCTGCGCCGTACCGGCTGGGGCGTGATCGAGGCCGAGGGCAATCGTTTGATCTATGTCGCCTGCGGCTCGGTGGAACCGCCGGACGATCTGCCGCTGTCGAACCGGCTGCTCGCCATCCACGAAGGGCTTGCGGCGGTGCTGTCCGATCACAAGCCGATGGAAGCCGCCGTCGAGCAGACCTTTGTGAACAAGGACGGCGTCGCGACGCTGAAACTCGGCCAGGCGCGTGGCGTCGCCATGCTGGCGCCCGCGATGTTCGGCATCAGTGTTGCCGAATACGCGCCCAACCGGGTGAAGAAGACGGTGGTCGGCGCCGGCCATGCCGACAAGCAACAGATCGCGATGATGCTCAAGATCTTGCTGCCCAAGGCCGATCCGCCGTCCGCGGACGCCGCCGACGCGCTCGCCATCGCCATCACCCACGCCCATCACCGCCAGAGCACGGCGCTCAGGTTGAAGGTGGTGGGGTTATGATCGGCAAGCTCAAGGGCCTGATCGATTCCTACGGCGAGGATTATGTCGTCCTCGACGTCGGCGGCGTCGGTTACCAGGTGCATTGCTCGGCGCGCACGCTCCAGCATCTGCCGGCGCCCGGCGAGGCCGCAGTGCTGTCGATCGAGACTTATGTCCGCGAGGACCAGATCAAGCTGTTCGGCTTCCGCACCGACCAGGAGCGCGAATGGTTTCGCCTGCTCCAGACCGTGCAGGGCGTCGGGGCCAAGGTCGCGCTGGCCGTGCTCGGCACGCTGGCGCCGTCCGATCTCGCCAACGCGATTGCGCTGCGCGACAAGGCCGCGGTGGCGCGCACGCCGGGCGTCGGTCCCAAGGTGGCCGAGCGCATCGTCACGGAGTTGAAAGACAAGGCGCCGGCCTTCGCCAATGTCGACCCGGCCGTCGTGCACCTCGCCGGTGCCATCGACGACCAGCGCGCGCCGCGCCCGGTGGCGGATGCGATCTCCGCGCTGGTCAATCTCGGCTACGGCCAGCCGCAGGCCGCCGCCGCGATCGCATCGGCGTCGCGCAGCGCCGGTGAGGGGGCGGAGACGGCGCAGCTGATCCGGCTCGGGTTGAAGGAGCTGGCGAAGTGAGCGATCCCAAGGCCAACCGCATGGTCACGCCGGAGCGCCGCAGCGACGATGTCGGCGACACCGCGTTGCGGCCGCAATCGCTGTCCGACTTCGTCGGCCAGCAGCAGGCGCGCAAGAATCTCTCGATCTTCATCGAGGCGGCGCGCAAGCGCGGCGAGGCGCTGGATCACGTGCTGTTCGTCGGTCCGCCCGGCCTCGGCAAGACCACGCTGGCGCAGATCGTCGCGAAGGAACTCGGCGTCGGCTTTCGCGCCACGTCAGGCCCCGTGATCGCCAAGGCCGGCGATCTCGCCGCGCTGCTCACCAACCTCGAGGAGCGCGACGTGCTCTTCATCGACGAGATCCATCGCCTCAGCCCCGCGGTCGAAGAGGTGCTCTATCCCGCGATGGAGGATTTTCAGCTCGACCTCATCATCGGCGAAGGGCCGGCGGCGCGCTCGGTCAAGATCGAGCTGTCGAAATTCACCCTCGTCGGCGCCACCACGCGCGCCGGGCTGCTCACCAATCCTTTGCGCGATCGCTTCGGCATTCCGGTCCGGCTCAACTTCTACACCATCGAGGAGCTGGAAAGCATCGTTACCCGCGGCGCGCGCGTGCTCAATGTCGGCATGAGTGCTGACGGCGCCAACGAGATCGCGCGCCGCGCCCGCGGCACGCCGCGCATCGCCGGCCGCCTGCTGCGCCGCGTGCGCGATTTCGCCTCGGCGGCCGATGCCGACGAGATCGACCGCAAGATCGCCGACCACGCGCTGAGTGCGCTCGAGGTCGACGCCGCGGGCCTGGACGCCATGGACCGTCGCTATCTCACGACCATCGCGACGAACTATGGCGGCGGCCCGGTTGGCGTCGAGACGATGGCTGCCGCGCTCTCCGAGCCGCGCGATGCCATCGAGGACATCATCGAGCCCTATCTCATCCAGTGCGGCTATCTCCAGCGCACCCCGCGCGGCCGGCTGCTCACCTCGCACGCGTTCCGCCATCTCGGCATTGCCGAACCGTCGCGCGATGCCGCGGCGCAATTCGGCTTGTTCGGCACCGACGAGGCCGACGACTGATGCGCACGTCGCGGGCGCCGGATGTCATGAACTTCCGGTAATCTTTTGTGCAGACAGCCTGCACGGAGATGCTATCCGTCTGCACGAGCGCACCCCAATTCCGCTCCAATCGGACCGCATCACCAAAGCGTATCATCACCGGGCCGCCATGATCACGCGCCGTCATTTCTTCCGTTCCATCGGCGGCCTGTCGGCCCTCGGCGTCTCGACCGGGGCCTATGGCGTCGGCGTCGAGCCGCTGCTGCGGCTCGACGTCACGCGCTATCATCCGGCGCCGCGGCAGTGGCCGGCGGATTTTCCGTTGAAGATTGCGGTGATCGCCGACATCCATGCCTGCGATCCCTGGATGTCGCTGGAGCGGATCGAAGCCATCGTCGATCGAACCAACGCGCTCAACGCGGACATCATCGTCTTGCTCGGCGACTACGTCGCCGGTCTGCACCAGGTCACGCGCATCATTCCGGCGAGTGAATGGGCGAGAGTGCTGGCTGGCCTGAAAGCGCCGCTCGGCGTTCATGCCGTCATGGGCAATCATGACTATTGGGTGGACAGGGCCGTGCAGCAGGCAGGGCACGGACCGACCATCGCCCACCGCGCGCTGGAAGCGGCCGGCATTCCCGTCTACGAGAACGACGTCGTGCGCCTGATCAAGGACGGCCGCCCGTTCTGGCTCGCGGGCCTCGGCGATCAGCTCGCCTTCCTGCCGGCGCGGCGCTTCCAGAGCATAGGGCGCTTCGGCGCCGACGATCTCAACGCGACGCTCGCCAAGGTCACCGACGACGCGCCGGTCATCCTGCTTGCGCACGAGCCCAACATCGCGCCGCGCGTGCCGGCGCGCGTCGCGCTGCAACTGTCCGGCCATACCCATGGCGGCCAGGTCCGCCTGCTCGGCTGGTCGCCGGCGGTTCCGCCGCAGCACGGCGTCCGGCTCGCCTATGGTCATGTCCGGTTGAAATGCGACGTCATCATCTCCGGCGGCCTCGGCTGCAGCATCATGCCCGTCCGATTCGGCGTGCCGCCGGAAATCGTCGAGGTGACGCTGGGGCGGGGGCCGGCGATGGCGTAGCCCCGCTTGCGCGGCCGGCCGTTTTTGCGCAAAACGGACCGGTAGCGAAATGCGAAGAGGCTCGCGACGTGACAGCTCATCTCGACGGCGAGATCCGCGACGGCCGCCACCACATGCAGGTCCGTGTCTACTACGAGGATACGGATTTTTCCGGCATCGTCTATCACGCCAACTATCTGCGCTTCATGGAGCGCGGGCGCACCAATCATCTGCGCCTGATGGGCGCCGAGCAGCAGGCCCTGTTCGAGCAGCCTGCGACGGAAGATTCCGGCTTTGCCTTCGTGGTGCGCTCGATGCGCCTCGATTTCATGAGGCCGGCGCGCATGGACGACGTGCTCGACGTCGTGACCTGGCCGGTCGCGGTGAAGGGCGCCTCCATCATGCTGGCGCAGGAGGTGCGCCGCGGCGAGGAGGTCCTCGTGAAGGCCGAGGTGCGCGTCGCCTTCATCAGCGGCGGCCGCGCCCAGCCGATCCCGAAATCGATCCGCGCCTTGATGAAGGCTGATCTGATTTCGTGATTGCCCGATAGGTGATCGTCTATCGACTCCGGCGCCCGTGGCGATAGATTTGCGGTCCCGACCAATCGATGAGGCTATCATGTCGCGCCCGCCGCTGCCGCCCTTCACGAAAGAGACCGCCGCGCAGAAGGCGCGCATGGCCGAGGACGCCTGGAATTCGCGCGATCCGGTGCGCGTCTCGCTCGCCTATACCGAGGACAGTTGCTGGCGCAATCGCTCGGAGGTGTTCCAGGGCCGCGAGGCCATCGTCGCCTTCCTCACCCGCAAATGGGAGAAGGAGCACGACTACCGCTTGATCAAGGATCTCTGGGCCTTCGACGGCAACCGCATCGCGGTGCGCTTCCAGTACGAATGGCACGACGCGTCCGGCCAGTGGTATCGCTCCTATGGCAACGAGCAGTGGGAGTTCGACGAGCACGGCCTGATGCGGCGCCGCGAAGCCTCGATCAACGACATCGCGATTGCGGAGAAGGATCGCCGGTTTCACTGGGCCGCGCCAGGGCCAAGGCCGGCGGATGTAGCGGGGTTGGGGACGGATCCGTTCTGACTACCCACCACCCCAATTGCTCTTGCCTTTTGCTTTTGGGAAGTCCTCCCAGAACCACATAATGCCTAACGCCGCCACGAAGCCGGCGGCCATTACCATCCAGCCTTTCCATCGAAGTGCGAAGAATAGGAGATAGACTAGAGCTCCCAGCCCTACGACAATTAGGGCGAGTGCAACGATCAGGCTTATCGTTCGACGAATTGGGCTCATTCCTATCCAGCCTCAAGCGTAGTCCGCTACTTAGGCGATGTGCGCCTCGCCAGAAACCTCGTGATCGCCCCGCCAAGCTTCGCGCTATCCAGCGGCTCGGCAAGCGACGCCCTCGCCGTTGCGACAACATGCTCCGGCGCCTTGCCGTCGCGCAGCGCGCAACAGACTTCCGCGAACTCCACGTCGAACTCCGGATGCGGCTGCACCGACAGGGTCGTACCGTTGGCGTAAAGCAGGCCGGCGTGCGGCGTGAAGTCGGACGAGAGGATCGTCAGCGCGTCGTTCGGCGGCTCGATCACCTGGTCCTGATGCGATGCGGCGATTGCGACCGCCTCCCCCTCGACGACGCCGTTCTCGGGCAGCACCTGATAGACGTGCCGGCCGATGCCCCAGCCCTTCTCCGACTTGCGCACGGTGCCGCCGAGCGCCTGCGCGATCAGCTGATGGCCGAAGCAGACGCCGACCATCGGTGTCTTGCTGGCATAGGCGGTGCGCACAAAATCTTCCAGCGGCGCGATCCAGTCGAGCCCGTCATAGACGCCGGCGGCCGCGCCCGTGATCAGTACGGCCTCGAGCTTGCCCGGATCGGGCAGCGCATCGCCATTCGGGATGCTGACGATTTCGACCGTGGCGGTCGGGTCCTCGGCGCGGACCATGCGTTCGAACATGTCGGGAAACGAGCCGTGCTGCTCGCGATATTTTGGCGGGACCTGTCCGGTCTCGATGATGGTGATGCGTGCCATGTGCCCTCAGGTAAAGACGTTGCGCAAGCTCAGTCGCTTTCTGCCCCATGTTGCTGGTGCGGCGCTGCGGGCTCCAGCAATGCGCTTTCCCTGCGGACCTCGCCGAGAAAGGCCTTTGCCAGGCGCGACAGCGGCTCGGCTTCCGACCATAGCATATAGGCCACCGTGCGCGTCGTCGGCGTGAACGGCCGGACCACGAGGCCGCTGCCGCCGTTCTGCCGCGGCGAGAAGGGATCGACCACCGCGGCGCCGACGCCTGCGGCGGCGAGCACGCAGGCCGTGTTGCAGTAACGCACCTCGACGGTCGGCCGGAACGGCGCGCCGGCGCGGGCAAAGCCGTCGCGCACGGCCTCGCCGAGCCGCGTGCCGCGCTCCAGCCCGATGAAGGGCAGTCCGGAAAGATCGGCGGCCGAGATCACGGGCCTATCGGCAAGCGGATGCTGCGGCGGCAATACGCAGACCATCTCGCCGGTGTGCACCACCTCATGCGCGATGCCGGGATGATGCGTCAGGCCAAGCGCGAAGCCGAGCTCGGCGACGCGGCTCAGCACGCCCTCGATGATGCCCTCATAACGCCGCACGTCGAAGAACACGCGCGTCTCCGGGCGACGGCGCAGGAAGCCCGACAGCGCGGAAGGGATGATGCTGTAGGCGAGCGGCGGCGTCGCCACGATCGAAAGATGCCCCGAGCGGTTCTCGCGCAGATCGCGGACGCGGTTCTCGAGCTTGGCGTGCAGCGCGAAGATTGCCTCGCTCTCCTTGTAGAGTGCCATGGCTTCCGCGGTCGGAAACAGCCGGTTGTTGACGCGCTCGAACAGCGCAAAACCCGCCTGCGCTTCCATCGTCTTCAGCGCATTGCTGACGGCAGGCTGCGACAGCGCCAGTTCGTCGGCCGCGGCAACCGTTGTGCGGTGGCGGATGACGGCACGCAGGATCTCGAGCTGGCGCAGGTTCATATCACTGCCGATTATACTCAGGGCCAAAAGATCATAGCAGAACGAATTGATTTTGTAGCCCCGCTTCCGCGTAATGACCGCGGATTTGCACGTTGCATCAAAGGGTTCATTCGCCCATTGAGGCAGCACTGCGCACAGATTGGAGGCAATCTTGGTTCGTGTCCTTCGCGCCGCCGCAGCACAGATGGGGCCGACGCAAAAAGCCGATACGCGCGAGCATACGCTTGCGCGCATGATCGGCCTGCTGGACGAGGCCGCCGGCCGCGGCGCCAGCCTCGTGGTGTTTCCCGAGCTCGCCTTCACCACATTCTTCCCGCGCTGGCTGCTCGAAGGCGACGAACTCGATAGCTATTTCGAGCGCGGCATGCCGAACCCGGCCGTGGCAAAACTGTTCGACCGCGCACGCGCGCTGCGCGTCGGCTTCTATGTCGGCTATGCCGAGCTGACGCCCGACGGTCGCCGCTATAATTGCGCCATTCTGGTCGATCGCGACGGCGAGCTGCTCGGCCGCTATCGCAAGGTGCACCTGCCGGGCTCGGTCGAGCCGCGGCAAGGTGCGCGCTACCAGCAGCTGGAGAAGCGCTATTTCGAGTATGGCGACCTCGGCTTTCCCGCCTTCCGCGCCGGCTCGACGTGGGCCCACGCCATCATGGGCATGATGATCTGCAACGACCGCCGCTGGCCGGAATCCTGGCGCGTGCTCGGCCTGCAGGGCGTCGAGCTCGTCTGCATCGGCTACAATTCGGCGGCGTACGATCCCAATGGCGGCACGACGGAAGACGGAACGCTCCGTACCTTCCATTCGACGCTGGTGACGCAGGCCAACGCCTACATGAATGCGACCTGGGCGATCTCGGTGGCGAAAGCCGGCGAGGAGGACGGCTCCGGGCTGATCGGAGGCTCCTGCATCGTCGATCCCAACGGCCGTATCGTCGCGCAGGCCGCGACGCTCTCAGATGAGGTGATCGTCGCCGACGTCGATCTCGACCTCTGCCGCCAGGGCAAGGACAAGATGTTCAACTTCGCCGCCCATCGGCGGCCCGAGCAATACAGGGTGATCACCGAGCGTGCCGGCGTCATCGAGCCGGCCGTCCTCGACGCGGACTGACCAAATGGCACGGCGCTGGCAACGGAAGAAGATTGGCAAAGGAGTTGATATGACACGCCTCTCGCTTTCTCTCGGTCTTGCAGCGTTCGCTGCCGTCGCCTCCGCGCAGGCGGCCGAGCTTCCCGCGGAAATCAAGCAGGCGGGCACGCTGCGGCTGACCGTCAATTCAACCTACGCGCCGATGGAGTATCGCGATCCCGCGACCAACGAATTGGTCGGGCTCGACATCGATCTGGCCAACGAGCTCGCCAAGCGGCTCGGAGGCCTCAAGATCGTCTGGAGCGAGACGCCGTTCGCCGAGCTGATCCCCTCGCTCCAGACCAAACGGGCCGACTTCATCATCTCCGGCATTTCCGACCGTGCCTCGCGGCGCGAGACTGCCGATTTCGTCGATTACCTCGCGACCGGCCCGCAGTTCTTCGTGATGGCGGAGAGCGATTCCAAGGCCGCGACCGATCTCTGCGGCAAGAAGGTCGGCACCACGCGCAGCACCAGCTTCCCGGTCGAGATCGAGAAGTGGAGCAAGCAGAACTGCGAGCCGGCCGGAAAGCCGGCGATCCAGTACGTGCCCGGCGAGAACTCGATCGACGTCCGCAACCAGCTCAAGCAGGGTCGCATCGACGCCGCCGTGCAGGGCAGCGAGACGCTGCCTTATGCGCAGACGCAGGAGACCGGCAAATACCGAATTGTCGGTGAGGCCTTCGCCAAGGGCTATCAGGGCATCATGTTCCGCAAGGACGATGCGGCCCTGCGCGAGGTCGTGACGGAGAAGCTCGCCGCCATGATCGCCGACGGTTCCTACAAGGCGATTCTCGACAAATGGGGCCTTGGCGCGAACGCGGTCGCCCAGCCCATGCTGAACGCGGCGCCGCAATGAAGCCAGCGCCGGCACTCGCGGAGGGTTTCCCCGACTTGTCGGGGATGCAGATCGCGCGCGAGCCGCACTGGTTTCGCTGGGTCAGCGCGGCGCTGATCGTTCTCGTGCTAGCCGCGATCGCGCGCGCGTTCGCCAACGGCCAGATCGAATGGTCCTATGTCAGCCGCTTCCTGACCGCAAAGGTCATCCTCGAAGGCATCGTCAACACCATGGTGATGGCGGTGCTGGCGATGGCGCTCGGCATTTTCCTCGGCATCGTCGTGGCGGTCATGCGGCTGTCGCCCAATCCGGTGCTGAAGACGGTCGCGGCCGGCTACACCTGGCTGTTCCGCGGCACGCCGCTGATTTTGCAATTGCTGCTGTGGTTCAATCTCGCGCTGGTGTTTCCGACCATCGGCATTCCCGGCCTGTGGTCCGCACGCGCCGTCGACGTCATGACGCCGTTCCTCGCCGCGTTGCTCGGGCTCGGCATCAACCAGGGTGCCTACACGTCCGAGGTGATGCGCGCCGGCATGCTGTCGGTCGATATTGGGCAATACGAGGCGGCACAGGCGATCGGCATGGGACGGCTGCGCGCACTGCGGCGGATCGTCCTGCCGCAGGCGATGCGGGTGGTGATCCCGCCGCTCGGCAACGAGTTCATCGGCATGGTGAAGGCGACCTCGCTTGCGAGCGTCATCCAGTATCCGGAGCTGCTGCACAACGCCGAAAACATCTACTACGCCAATTCGCGCGTGATCGAGCTCCTGATCGTCGCCGGGCTCTGGTACCTGCTCGTCGTCTCGATCCTGACGCCGCTCCAGATGCTGCTCGAACGTCGCTTTGCCCGCGGCACATTGCAGTTTGCGCGATGACAAAACCCCTCGTCGCGATCCGCTCCGTAGCCAAGAACTTTGGCGAGTTTCAGGCTCTCAGAAGCGTCTCGCTCGACGTCTGGCCCGGCGAGGTGATGTGTCTGATCGGCGCCTCCGGCTCGGGCAAGACCACGCTGCTTCGCTGCATCAACCAGCTCGCGGCGATCGATGCCGGCGGCATCTGGCTCGACGGCGAATTGCTTGGCGTGCGCGAGCAGGGCGGGCGGCTCCATCGCCTCACCGAACGGGAGATCGGGCGGCAGCGGCTGAAGACCGGCATGGTGTTCCAGCGCTTCAACCTGTTCCCGCACAAGACCGCGCTGGAGAACATCACCGAAGGTCCGCTCCAGGTGCAGGGGCGCAAATCCGACGAAGTGCGTGCCGAAGCGCTCGAACTGCTGAGGCGGGTCGGATTGTCGGCCAAGGCGGACTCGTATCCCGCCCAGCTTTCCGGCGGCCAGCAGCAGCGTGTGGCGATCGCGCGGGCGCTGGCGATGAAGCCGATGCTGATGCTGTTCGACGAGCCGACCAGCGCGCTCGATCCCGAGCTCGTCGGCGAGGTGCTCGCCGTCATGAAGGAGCTGGCGAAGAGCGGCATGACCATGATGGTGGTGACGCACGAGCTGGGCTTCGCCCGCGAGGTCGCCGACCGCGTCGTCTACATGGACCAGGGCGCGATCGTCGAGCAGGGGCGCGCCTCGGATGTATTGGGTGCGCCGCGCGAGGAGCGTACGAGGGCATTTCTTTCGGCAGTGATCTAGCAATGGGGACATGTTGATGAAGAGACTTTTCGTTGCGGCGGCGCTTTTCGGCGCCATGAGTGTTCAGGCTTTGGCGGTCGAGCTTCCGGCGGAAATCGTCAAGCGCGGCAGCATCAAGGTTGGCATCGTGCCGAACTATCCGCCGATGGAGTTCCGCGATCCCGCGACCAACGCGCTGTCCGGGTTCGATGTCGAGCTTGGCGAGGCGATCGGCCGCAAGCTCGGCGTCAAGATCGAGTGGCAGGAGACCAGCTTTGCCGAGTTCATGCCGTCGATCGCGACAGGCCGGGTGGATGCAATCCTGTCGGGCTTCACCGACTATGCGAGCCGGCATGAGACCGCGACCTTCGTCGATTATCTGCGCAGCGGTCCGCGCTTCTTCGTTCAGCAGTCTCGCGCGGCCGAATTCAAGGATGCCGCCGCGCTCTGCGGCAAGAAAGCCGGCGCCAGCCGCCGCACCATGTTCCCGGCGCAGATCGCGGCCTGGAGCGAGAAGAACTGCGGCGGCAATGCGATCGTGTTCGTCGGCACCGACGGCTCGGCCGATGCCCGCACCCAGCTCAAGCAGGGACGCATCGATGCCGCCGTCCAGGGCGACGAGACGCTGCCCTACATCACGGATCAGGAGCCCGGCGCCTATGTGCCGATCGGCCGGACGCTTGCGCAGCAGTTCACCGGCATTGCCCTGCCGGTCAAGGAAAAGGCGCTTCACCAGGCGATGCTGGAGGCCGTCGATGCGCTGATCGCCGACGGCACCTATCGTACGCTGCTGGCGAAGTGGAAACTGAGCGATAACGCAATAGAGAAGGCGACCATCAATGCTGGACAGTAAGGCACTCCAGAGCATCCCGCTCGTTCCGGCCAACACGGCGGATCCCGCGCCGGACTATCCCTGGCCGACGCCGTACAAGTCCGCGATGTTCCTGTCGTTCGACGTGGATGCGGAGAGCGCCTGGACCAGCAAGGACGCCGTGCACGCCCAGCGGCTCATTACCATGAGCTATGGCGGCTACGAGGCGCGCGTCGGCACGCCGAAACTTCTGGAGCTGCTCGACCAGCTCGATCTCAAGGCGACGTTCTTCGTCACGGGATGGTCGGTCGATGCGCATCCGGCGATGGCTGAATCGATTCTCAAGGCCGGCCACGAGATCGGCCATCATGGCTATCACCATCTCCTGCCCGATCCCGGCGATCCCTGGATCGAGGAGGAGCTGGAGCGCGGTTTCGAGGCGCTGAAGCGCCGGCTCGGTGTCAAGCCGACCGGTTATCGCGCGCCTTATGGCGAGTTCACCGAGGAGCTGCGGGTGGCGCTGGTGCGCCACGGCATCGTCTACACCTCCTCGTTCCGCGACGACGTGCGGCCCTACCGGCATCGCCTTGCCGACGGCAAGCCCGGCACGATCGAGCTGCCGGTGACCGCGAGCTATGACGACTGGATGCACGGCCTGTCTGCGCGCTTCAGCCCGCGCTCGATCTTCCCGAAAGAGCATGTGCTGTCGATCTGGAAGGACGAGCTCGACGAAACCAGGGACTGGGGCGCGATGGTGACCACCGTGCTGCATCCGCAATGCAGCGGCCGTCCGATGCGGCTGCGCCTGCTGCGCGAGTTCCTGGCCTACGCAAAATCCTGCCCCGACGTCTGGATCACGACCGGCGAGAAGATCGCGGAAAACTTTCTGCGCCACGAGGCCGGTAACCGCTAGGCAGCCCCATGACCCGCCGTCGCATCCTCGTCATCAACCCCAACTCGTCCGCATCGGTGACGGCGGCGATCGACGACGCGGTCGGGCCGCTGCGCATTGCAGGTGGGCCTGACATCGAGGTGGTTGGCCTTGCCGAGGGCCCGCCCGGCATCAGCTCGCAACGCGACGCCGACAGCGTCGTGATGCCGCTGGTCAACCGTGTGTCGCGCGACGATGCGGATGCCTTCGTGCTCGCCTGCTTCAGCGATCCCGGCCTGCATGCGGTGCGCGAGGCGGCCGGTGGCCGCGCGGTGCTGGGCATTGCCGAATGCGGCATCTTTCGCGCGCTGATGCTGGGCGAACGCTTCGGGGTCATCGCGCTGTCGCCGTCGAGCATCCGCCGCCAGCAGCGCATGGCGCGGGTGATGGGCGTTGACGGCCGCTACGCCGGAAGCTGGTCGGTTGGTGCGAGCGCGGCGGAGACCGCCGGCGCCGACATCCGGGGACGCCTCATAGAAGCCGGCCGCGCGCTGGTCACCCAATGCCGCGCCGATGTCGTCGTGATGGGCTGCGCCGGCATGGCCTCGCACCGCGCGGCGATTGCGGAGGCGATCGGCGTGCCCGTGGTCGAGCCGGCGCAGCAGGCGGTCGCGGCCGCGATCGGCGCGGTCTTGCTCAACACGTAAAACGCCATTGATGCAGTCCAGGAGCCCCTTGTAATGCCGATCTCCCGCCGTTCGCTCCTCGGAGCCGCCGCAGCAATGCCGGCGCTGTCGCTGCCGAGCATCGTCCGCGCCGAATCCCAGACCACTCTGCGCTTCATCCCTGTCATCGACCTTGCCTTCGTCGATCCCATCTATTCGACCGCGCAGGTGTCGCGAAACCATGGCTTCATGGTCTACGACACGCTCTACGGCATGAGCGCCTCGCTCCAGGTCTCGCCGCAGATGCTGTCGGGCCACGCCATCTCCGGCGATCAATTGCAATGGGACCTCAGCTTGCGCGATGGCCTGTTCTGGCACGACGGCGAGCGCGTGCTGGCCCGCGACTGCGTCGCCAGCATCCGCCGCTGGGCCGCGCGCGATGGCTTTGGCGGCGAGCTGATGGAGGCAACCGCCGAGCTGATCGCAGCCGACGACCGCAGCATCCGCTTCCGCCTCAAACGCCCGTTTCCGCTGCTGCCGCAGGCGCTCGGCAAGGCCGCGATCAACGCCTGCTTCATGATGCCGGAGCGGCTGGCGAGCCAGGACCCGTTCAAGCCGCTCACCGAAGTCATCGGCAGCGGTCCGTTCCGCTATCTCGCCGACGAGCGCGTGCAGGGCGCACGCAACGCCTATGCCAGGTTCGAACGTTATCAGCCGCGCGCCGACGGCAAGCCGGATTGGACCGCGGGCCCGAAGATCGTGCATTACGACCGCGTGGTCTGGACCACCACGCCCGATGCCGGCACCGGCGTCGCCGCGCTCCAGACCGGCGAGCAGGATTGGCAGGAGACCACGCCGCACGATCTGCTTCCGATCATCAAGGCCGCCGGCGATATCGAGACGCGCATCCTCGATCCCCGAGGCTATGCCTGCATGCTCCGCCTCAATCACCTCCAGCCGCCGTTCGACAATCCCGCGATCCGCCGCGCGCTACTCGGCGCGATCGATCAGTCCGCGTTCATGACCGCGGTCGCCGGCACCGATCCCGCCTACCAGGTATCGCCGATCGGCTACTTCGCGCCGGGAACGCCGATGGCCAGCGAGGTCGGTCTCGACGTGTTCCGCGGCCCGCGCGACTACGCCAAGGTCAAGGCCGATCTGAAAGCCGCCGGCTACAACGGCGAGAAGATCGTGCTGCTCGTGCCCACCAATTCGCTGGCGCAAAAACCGCTCGGCGAGATCGCGGTCGATAGCTTGCGCAAGGCCGGCATGAACGTCGAATATGCCGGGCTCGATTTTGCCGTCGTCCTCCAGCGTCAGCTCAAGAAGGACCCGATCGGGCAGGGCGGCTGGAGCGCCGCGGTCGGCAACTGGCAGGGTATCGATTGGCTCAACCCCGCCGGCAACACCAACATCCGCGGCGAGGGCAAGGTCGCCGGCTGGTACGCCAGTGAAAAGATGGGGCCCTTGCGCAGCCGGTGGCTGGCAGCCTCCGAGCTTGCCGAGCAGCAGCGCATCTGCCGCGAGATCCAGGCAGTGGCGTTCGAGGAAATCCCCTATATTCCGATCGGCCTGTACAAGCAGCCGACTGCCTATCGCAAGGCCATCACCGGCATTCTCGACGGCACCGCCGTCTTCTGGAACGTACGCCCCGCATGAGCACGGTCGCAATTTTCGGCAGCTATGTGCTGTCACGGAAAGACGGCGCGCAGGACGTTCTGCGCGACCATTGGGTCCTCGTTGAAGGCAGGAAGATCGCCGCAGTCACGCGCGATAAGCCGCAGGCGGACCAAGTCTACGATCGTCCTGGCCGCTTCGTGCTGCCGGGCCTGCTCAACCTGCACAATCACTGCTTCAGCGAGGCGGTGGCGCGCAGCCACAGCGAGGACGGAAATGGCCGCAAGAACAACCAGAGCATCGTCTACACGGTGCTGCTGCCGCTGACCAAGCGCGGTGCCGAGCTGCTGTCCGCGGAAGAGCGCATGGCGGTAGCGCGGCTCGGTATCCTCCAGCTTCTGAAGGGCGGCGCCACCACGGTGATGGAACCGTTCCGCAACTCGATCCCTGAAATGTTCGATGCTGCCGAGGAGATGGGGATCCGCTTCTACGGCGCGCCATATCTCTTCTCCACCTCCGATGCCAAAGCAGGTCCGGACGGCGTCGTCCGCTATTCCGGCGATGACGGCACCGCCGACATGGCGACGTGGGACGCGCTTTACCAGCGCTGGAACAATCGCGGCGACGGCCGCATCGGCCTTGCGATGAGCCCGCACGCCACCGACACCTGCAGCCCGGATCTGCTGAAGGCTTGCGCGACGCGTGCGCGCGAGCTCGGCGTGCCCATCACCACCCACATGGCGCAGAGCCGCGCCGAGGTCGAAACGATCGGCCAGCGCTATGGCGGCCGTACGCCGGCGCAATATCTCGACTGGCTCGGCTTGCTGGCGCCCGATCTCATGGCGGCGCACTGCATGTTTAGCAGCGATGACGATCTCAAGCTGATGGCCGCGCGTGGCATGACTGTCTTGAATTGCCCGCGCGTGTTCGCGCGCGCCGGCGTCACCGCCGCCTTCAGCCGGTTCGCGGAGCACGGCGTGCGCACCGTGGTCGGCACCGACGGCTACAACATGGACTTGCTCGGCGAGCTCAACGCCGCCTCGCTGATCTCCAAGATCACGTCGCAGCGCGCTGATGTCGCCAACTCGCCCGAGCTGATCGAGGCAAACACGGCCGTGGCCGCCGATGTCATCAAGCGGCCTGATCTCGGCAGAATCGAACCCGGCGCGACCGCCGATCTCACCGTGGTCGATCTCACTCACCCGCATCTCCAGCCGCTGTTCGATCCGCGCCGCGCGCTGATCGCGCTCGCCAACCGCGCGAATATCGACCAGGTCATGGTCGACGGCCGCGTCCTGGTCGATGCCGGACGTTATCTTGGCGCCGACGAAGCGGCGATCACGGCAGCCGGAACCGCGGCGATCGGCAAGATCTGGGACCTGCCGGAGGCGCAGGCCGCATTCAACGGCTGACGGCTGGCTCATCGAATTCGGCGAGAGCCTTGCGCATGGTCTCGACCAGATCCAGCGCCACCGGCGAGGGGCTGCGCTGCGCCGGAAAGACCGCCGAGAACTCGAAGTCTATGCGCGGCAGGAAGCGGCGCACGACGACGCCGCGGGTGGAGAATTCCTGCGCGGTGAAGGGATCGCAGATCGCAACGCCAAGCCCCGACGACACCATGCCGCACATGATCTCCGACAGCGCGGTCTCCACCCGCAGCACGCGGCGGACGTCGTGACGGTGGAAGATCTGGTCGACGAGGTGCCGGCTCGACGATCCCGCCGACAGCGAGATGAACGTCTCGCCCTCGAAATCGCGCGGCTCCAGAACTTGTTTCTCGGCGAGGCGATGACCCGTCGGCAGCACCGCGACGCGCGCCGGCGCCGGCAATCTCTGGCTCGGCAAGCCGGAATGCGCGATCGGCACCTCGGCAAAACCGACGTCACACTGGTTGTTCAGCACCCAATCGACCACGATCGGCGAGATCACGCCGAAGAAGGCGAGGTTGAGGTTGGGTCGCTCTTTCAAAAAATGCCCTGTGAGCCGTGGCAGATAGCCGTTCGACAACGCCGGAAGTGCGGCGATCCGCAGCGAGCCGGTGCGGCGGCCACGGATTTCTTCGGCCGCCGCCGTGATGCGTTCGAGGCCGACAAAGGAGCGCTCGACTTCGGTATAGAGCGCCATCGCTGCGGCGGTCGGCACCAGGCCAGTGCCACGCCGCTCGAACAGCTCCATCTTCAGCAGCGCCTGCAGGTCGCGCAGCAACCGGCTGACCGCCGGCTGTGTCACGGTCATTAGCGCCGCCGCCTCGGTGACGCTGCCGGTCAGCATGGTCGCGCGGAAGGCCTCCACCTGCCGCGAATTGATCCGGGCCATCTCAACTTCCATTCATAACATTTAGGCATGCAGATGGTGCCATTATTCATTGGACGATGGAAGCCAGGGTTTGCGATCTTTTTCATCAGAGCTGGAGACAGCCCGCTTTTTCGGCAGGTTGGAGGGGTTCAAACCTCCGGATCGGGCGAAAACCGTCGAGCAGGGGCCGGAGCCCTGATCGGAGTGGGGTTTGCGCGGAAGGAAATGCGGAAGGCGCTTCGGCTCATGAGACTTGTCGGCACGTCACCTCATCCCGGTATTGGAGATCGGTCCCTATGAAGACTTTTCGCCTTTTGACAGCGGTCAGCATCGCGGCGCTCGTCGCCGCTCCGTCGGTCGTCTCGGCCCAGCAGAAAACGCTCTATGTCGCCGGCTATGGCGGCTCGTTCGAGAAGACCATTCGCGACGAGGTGATCCCGACCTTCGAGAAGGAGAACGGCGTCAAGGTCGAGTATGTCGCCGGCAACTCCACCGATACGCTGGCCAAGCTGCAGGCGCAGAAGGGCAACCAGCAGATCGACGTCGCCATCGTCGACGACGGCCCGATGTACCAGGCGATCCAGCTCGGCTTCTGCGGCAAGCTCGAGGGCCTGCCGGCCGATCTCTACGACACCGCGCGGTTCAAGGACGATCGCGCCGTCGCAATCGGCATCGTCGCCACCGGCCTGATGTACAACACCAAGGTGTTCGCCGAGAAAGGCTGGGCGCCGCCGACTTCCTGGAACGATCTGAAGGATACGAAATACGCCAAGCAGCTGGTCATTCCGCCGATCAACAACACCTATGGTCTCGAAGCGCTGGTGATGCTCTCGAAGATGAACGGTGGCGGCGAGTCCAACGTCGATTCCGGCTTCAAGATCTTCAAGGAGCAGATCAATCCGAACGTGCTCGCTTACGAGCCGTCGCCGGGCAAGATGACCGAGTTGTTCCAGTCCGGCCAGGCCGTGATCGCGGTGTGGGGCACGGGCCGCGTGCAGAGCTTTGCCAACACCGGCTTCCCGGTCGACTTCGTCTATCCGAAGGAAGGCGCGGCGACGCTGCTGACGACGGCGTGTCCGATCACCAAGCCCAATGCCTCGCCGCTCGCGTCCAGCTTCGTCAAGATGCTGCTCGACCCGAAGATCCAGCTCGTGATGCTGAAGGAGTATGGCTACGGCCCGGTGCTGAAATCGGTGGTGATCCCGCCCGAGTTCGGCAAGATGGCGCCGATCGGCGAGCGCGCGGCAAAACTCTATAATCCGGACTGGACTGTCATCAACGAGAAGCGCGAGGAGTGGACCAAGCGCTGGAATCGCGAGGTCGAGCGTTGATCTGAGCGTTCGCAGCGGAGACAGCGCATGGCCTATCTCGAGCTCGATCGGGTCGCAAAACAGTTCGGGGCGCAGACTGTGGTCGACGACTTCAGTCTGTCGGTCGGGAAGGGAGAGTTCATCTCCTTTCTCGGCCCCTCCGGCTGCGGCAAGACCACGACCCTGCAAATGATCGCGGGCTTCCTCGATCCGACGCGCGGCGCGATCCGCCTCGAGGACAAGGATCTGACCGCGATCCATCCGGCCAAGCGCGGGCTCGGCATCGTGTTCCAGAGCTACGCGCTGTTTCCGCACATGACGGCGGCGGAGAACGTCGCGTTCGGCCTCGAGATGCGCAACGTGCCGCGCGCCGAAACGGCCGAGCGTGTCCGTGCCGCGCTCGCGATGGTGGGCCTCGCCGGTTACGAGGACCGTCATCCGCGCCGCATGTCCGGCGGCCAGCAGCAGCGCGTCGCACTGGCGCGTGCGCTGGTGATCAAGCCGAGCGTGCTCTTGCTCGACGAGCCGCTGTCAAACCTCGACGCAAAACTGCGCGAGGAGATGCAGATCGAGCTGCGCCAGATCCAGCGCACCATCGGCACCACCACGATCCTGGTCACCCATGACCAGAACGAGGCGATGTCGCTGTCCGACCGCATCGTGGTGATGAGCCAGGGCCATATCGAGCAGATCGGCACGCCGCAGGAGACCTATGAGCGGCCCGCCTCGGCGTTCGTCTCGCAATTCCTCGGCAAGACCAACGACTTTGCCGCGACGATCGATCGGACCGCAACGCCGGCGCGGCTGGTGGCGGGCTCCTGGAGCGCGCCGGCTCCGGCCGGGCTCAACGGTCCCGCCACTGTCAGCATTCGTCCTGAAAGAATCGGCTTTGGCGACGCCGGCCTCAGTGCGAAAATCGTCACCCGCATCTTCCAGGGCAATCACTGGCTGTTTCAGTGCGAGAGCGAATGCGGCCCGGCGATCGTGATCCGCCAGAATGATGGCCAGGAACAGCCAATCGAAGGCGACACGGTTCGTCTCGCCTGGCGGCCCGAGGACATGAGTGTGCGTGCGAGGGTTGTCGCATGAGCACGGCCGCCGACGATCGCAGCGTGCGTGCGCCCTGGGTGCTGACCGCGCCCGCCTTGATGCTGTTCGTCGGCGTGCTCCTGATCCCGCTGGCGATGACCGTGATGCTGTCGTTCCACGATTGGGGCCAGTACAAGGGCATCGAGCCGGTCTTCATCCTCAAGAACTGGCGCGAGATCGCGACCGATCCCTATTACGCCGAGATGTTCTGGCGGACGTTTCGGATCGCGATCCTGACCACGCTGCTCACGGCCGTGCTCGGTGCGCCCGAGGCCTACATCCTCAACCGCATGAGCGGTCGCTGGAAGAGCATCTTCCTGCTGGTGATCCTCGGGCCGCTGCTGATTTCCGTGGTGGCGCGCACGCTCGGCTGGGCGCTGCTGTTCGGCGGCAACAACGGCCTCGTCAACAAGCTCTTGATGTCGGCCGGGCTGATCCGCTTCCCCATTCCCTTCATGTTTACCGAGACCGGCATGGTGATCGCGCTCGCGCATGTCATGATGCCGTTCATGGTGCTGTCGGTGTGGGCAGCGCTGCAGCGGCTCGATCCGCAGATCGAAAATGCCGCGCTCTCGCTCGGCGCGGGCCCGATCACCATTATTCGTCGCATCATCATGCCGCAGATCATGCCGGGCGTGCTGTCCGGCGCGATCATCGTGTTCTCGCTCTCGGCCAGCGCCTTTGCGACGCCCGCCATCATCGGCGGCCGCCGGCTCAAGGTCGCCGCGACGCTTGCCTATGACGAATTTCTCAACACACTGAACTGGCCGCTCGGTGCGGCGGTCGCAACGCTGCTGCTGGTCGCGCTGGTGTTGATCGTCGTCGGCAGCAATGCGCTGATCGAACGCCGCTACGCCGAGGTGTTCCGATGAGACGGAACGGCCCGTTGGCGCTGATCTTCCACACCATCTTCGTCATCGTCATGGTGGCACCGATCCTCGTGGTCTGCCTCGTCGCCTTCACACCCGAGGGCTTCCTGTCGCTGCCGACCAACGGCTTTTCACTGCGCTGGTTCAGGGCCATCGCGAATTATCCCGAGTTCATCCACGCTTTCTGGGTCAGCCTCGGGCTCGGTGCCCTGTCTTCCTTCGTGGCTCTGCTGTTCGCGGTGCCCGCGGCGCTCGCGATCGCCCGCTATCGCTTCCGCGGCCGTGACGCGCTGGCGGCGCTGTTCCTATCGCCGCTGATGATCCCGCATGTCGTGCTCGGCATCGCCTTCCTGCGCTTCTTCACCTCCGCCGGGATGGGCGGCAGCTTCGCCGCGTTGATCATCGCGCATGTCATCATCGTATTTCCGTTCGCGCTGCGGCTGACCCTCGCGGCCGCAACCGGCATGGACCTCTCGGTCGAGATGGCCGCGATCTCGCTCGGTGCCGGCGGCTGGACGCTGTTCCGCCGCGTCAGCTTGCCGCTGATCCTGCCCGGCGTCATCAGCGGCTGGGCGCTCGCCTTCATCCAGTCCTTTGACGACCTCACCATGACCGTCTTCCTCGCCGCACCGGGCACCGAGACGCTGCCGGTGCGGATGTTCCTCTACATCCAGGACAACATCGATCCGCTGGTGACGTCGGTCTCGGCCTGCGTGATCGCGATCACCATGACCGCCCTCATTCTGCTCGACAGCTTCTACGGGCTCGACCGTGTGCTCGCCGGCAAGGGCGATACGGGACGATAGGAGAACTCATGTCAGGGGAATACGACGTCGCCGTGGTCGGCGGCGGATTGCTCGGCTCCGCCATCGCCTGGGGCCTCGGCCGGCTCGGCAAGCGCGTCGCCGTGCTCGACGAAGGCGATATCACCAAGCGCGCCTCGCGGGCCAATTTTGCGCTGGTCTGGGTCCAGAGCAAGGGCCTCGGCATGCCAGCCTACACGATCTGGACTGTGCAGGCCTCACAAGCGTGGGGAAGGCTTGCATCCGAACTGAAGCAGCAGACCGGGCTCGACGTCTCTCTTCAGCAGAACGGCGGTTTCCATCTGACGCTCGGCGAGGACGAATTCGGCCAGCGCACCGAGCTGGTCAAGCGCATGCACAACCAGACCGGCGCGGCCGACTACAAGATGGAGATGCTCTCCGCATCCGACGTGAAGAAGTCGTTGCCGCTGATCGGGCCGGAGGTCTCCGGCGGCAGCTATTGCCCGCTCGACGGCCACGTCAATTCGCTGCGCACGTTCCGTGCGTTCCACACCGGTTTCAAGACATTCGGCATCGACTATTTCCCGGAGCGCCCGGTCTCGGCGATCAGCAAGAGCGGCGGTGAATTCCGCCTGACGACGCCGAAGGGCGAGCTTCGTGCCGCAAAAATCGTGCTCGCCGCCGGCAATGCCAATCAGACGCTGGCGCCGATGGTCGGCCTCTACGCGCCGATGGGCCCGACCCGCGGCCAGATCGTCGTGACCGAGCGTACCATGCCGTTCCTGCCGCACCCACTGACGACGATCCGCCAGACCGACGAGGGCACGGTGATGATCGGCGATAGCAAGGAGGACGAGCTCGACGATCGTACGCTGAAGCATTCGATCAGCGCCGTGATGACCGATCGTGCCCAGCGCATGTTCCCGCATTTGTCGCGGCTCAACGTGGTCAGGAGCTGGGCCGGCATCCGCGTCATGCCGCAGGACGGATTCCCGATCTACGACCAGTCTGAAACGCATCCCGGCGCCTTCGTCGCCTGCTGCCATTCCGGCGTGACGCTCGCCTCCAACCACGCCTTCGAGATCGCACGGATGGTGGCGCAGGGCGCGCTCGAGCCGGAGCTGGTCGGCGCGTTCTCGGCCAGCCGCTTTGGCGGTGCGGGCGCTGCGAACAATAGCGGCTACTAGAGATACTGAAGGAGCCATGAGGCATCCCATGTTTAGACGATCCGAACAGGACAAACGCCCGCAAGTGCAGATCTTCGTCGATGGCATCGCCGTCGCGGCGCGCCAGGGCGACACCGTCTCCGCCGCGCTGCTGGCGTCCGGTCGGGACGCGCGACGTTCCACGGCAGTGAGCGGCGCGCCGCGTCTGCCTTATTGCATGATGGGCGTGTGCTTCGACTGTCTCGTCACCATCGACGGGGTCGGCAATCGCCAGGGCTGCCTCGTGCCCGTCGCCGAGGGCATGCAGATCGAGATCCAGAAGGGCAAGCGGGAGATCGGAAAATGACTGTGGCTCCCAAGCGCGAAGCCTACGACGTCGTGGTGATCGGTGCCGGGCCCGCCGGCCTCGCCGCGGCTGCGACCTCCGCCGAAGCCGGGCTGTCGACGCTGCTGCTCGACGAGAATGTCGGCCCGGGCGGCCAGGTGTTTCGCGCCATCGCTTCCACGCCGGTGACCGAGCGCAATCAGCTCGGTGCCGACTATTGGGTCGGGGCTGATCTCGTGCAGGCGCTGCGCGCGAGCAGTGCCGAAATCATTCATCGCGCCATGGTCTGGAGCCTCGACCGCAACCTCGAAATCGCCGTCTCCGTCGGTGGGGCCTCGGCCTTCGTCAAGGCAAAGCGCGTGATCCTTGCGACCGGCGCGCTGGAGCGGCCGTTTCCGATTCCCGGCTGGACGCTGCCGGGCGTGATGACCGCGGGCGCGGCGCAGACGATGCTGAAATCATCGGCGCTGGTGCCCGATGGCCGCACGGTGATCGCGGGGCAGGGGCCGCTGCTCTGGCTGCTCGCCGCGCAGATCCTGCGCCTCGGGGGCCGGATCGACCGCATCCTCGACACCACCGAGCGCGGCAATTATTTCGCGGCGCTGCCGCACGCCTTCGCTTTCCTGACCTCGCCCTATTTCGCCAAGGGCCTGTCGATGATGCGCGAAGTGAAAGCGAAGGTGCAGGTCGTGTCAGGCGTGACTGAGCTGTCGGCAGCCGGCGACGGCCAGCTCGCGAGTGTGAGCTATGTCGCCGGCGGCGAGCGCGAGACCATCCCCGCGGATTTGCTGCTGCTGCATCAGGGCGTGGTGCCGAACGTCAATCTGGCGATGGCGGCCGGCATCGAGCATGGCTGGGACGAGCTGCAATTGTGCTGGTCGCCGGTGCTCGATGCGAGCGGCAATTCATCGGTCGCCGGCATTGCGATTGCCGGTGACGGCGCCGGCATCGGCGGCGCGAATGCCGCCGTGGTGCGCGGGCGCATCGCTGCGCGGGCGGCGGTAGAAGCCTTGGCCCCCGCGGCTGGCGCGAAGCTTCCCGCGATGGCGACGCTGCGTGCCGATCTCGCCAAGGCCGAGCGCGGACGTATCTTCCTCGACACGCTGTTCCGCCCGTCACCGCAGTTCCGCATTCCCTCGGGCGACACCATCGTCTGCCGTTGCGAAGAGGTAACCGCGAAAGACATTCTCGATGCCGTCGCGATCGGCGCCACCGGGCCGAACCAACTCAAGGCCTATCGCCGCACCGGGATGGGCCCGTGCCAGGGTCGGCTCTGCGGCCTCACCGTCACCGAGCTGATGGCGCAGGCGCGGGGCAAGACCCCGCAGGAGATCGGCTATTACCGGCTGCGCGCGCCGGTCAAGCCGATCACGCTGGCCGAGCTTGCCGCCGTCCCGAAGAGCGAAGACGATATCAAGGCGGTGGTGCGCGGATGACCCAGAACGTGGATGCGATCGTCGTCGGCGGCGGCATCCACGGATGCTCCACCGCGCTGCATCTGTGCCTCGCCGGCCTGAAGCCGGTGCTGATCGAGAAGGACTATGCCGGCCGGCATGCGTCCGGCGTCAACGCCGGTGGCGTCCGCCAGCTCGCGCGGCACATCCCGGAGATCCCGCTCTCGATCCGCTCGATGGGAATCTGGGAGAAGATCTCCAATCTCCTCGACGACGATTGCAGCTTCGAGAGTCACGGCCAGGTGCTCGTCGCGGAAAACGAGGACGAGCTCGCGGTCTGCCGCGCGCGTGTGGCCGAACTCAACGCGCTCGGCTTCACCCATGAAGAGCTGATCGACGCGACTGAACTCCGGCGTCTCGTGCCTGCGGTCGCCGAGACCTGTCCCGGCGGCGTGGTCTCGCGCCGCGACGGCGCGGCCAATCCGGCGCAGACGACGACGGCGTTCCGCCGCAAGGCCGAGCAGCTTGGCGCCACCGTGCGCGAGGGCGTGGCGGCCAGCAACATCCGGCACAGCGACGGCCTATGGCATGTCGATGTCGGTGCCGAGAGCTTTGCCGCGCCGGTGCTGGTCAATGCCGCCGGCGCCTGGGCCGGCAAGATCGCTGCTGATCTCGGCGAGCCGGTGCCGGTCGAGACCGTGGCGCCGATGCTGATGATCACCTCGCGCGTGCCGCATTTCATCGATCCCGTCGTGATCCTGCGCGGACGAAAACTCTCCTTCAAGCAATTCTCCAACGGCACCGTGCTGATCGGCGGCGGACATCTGGCGAGGCCCTTCCAGGATCGCAACGAGACGGTGCTGGACTGGAAGAGCCTTGCAACCAGCGCCCGCACCGTGTTCGAGCTGTTTCCGGTGATGCGCGATGCGACCATCATGCGCGCCTGGGCCGGCATCGAGGCGAAGATGAAGGACGACATCCCCGTGTTCGGGCCGAGCGTGCGGCACAAGGGCCTTTTTCACCAGTTCGGCTTCTCGCTGCACGGTTTTCAGCTCGGCCCCGGCGCCGGCGCCGTGATGGCGGAGCTGATCGTCAATGGCGGCACCCAGACCAGGATCGGCGATCTCGGCATCGACCGCTTCCATCCTTCCACGCTCTAGCAACAAGACAAGAGGACATCATGAGCATCACCCGCAGCATCCGCACGCCCATCATGCACCGCGCCGTCGAGGCCAACGGCTTCGTCTTCCTCGGCGGCACCATCGCCGACGACACGTCCGTGTCCATGGGGGACCAGACTCGCAACATCCTCGGCAAGATCGCCGGCTATCTGAAGGAAGCGGGAACCGACAAGAGCCGCATCGTCAGCGCCTCGATCTTCGTCACCGATCTGTCCAAGAAGAAGGAAATGGACGCGGCCTGGACCGAGTTCTTCGGCGACGATTTGCCGACCCGCGCCACCGTCGGCGTCGCCGATCTCGGCGGCAGCGCGCTGATCGAGGTGGTGGTGACCGCGCTCAAGGGTTGACGACAGCCGTTCGGATTGTTCGGCCGAATGGAGCGATTGTGCCCGCCAGAGGCGCTGCGTGCCAACGGCGGGATCATCCGATCTCGCCTCCCGGTCCGTACGGCCTATGCTGCCGCGCTGCCCCCCGGTTCGAGCGCCTCACCCATCTCCAGCGGATGGGCCATGGTCTCGTGCAGCGCATCGCGGTCGAGCTCGCCTTCGGAGATGCTGATGACGACGCAGGCGACGCCGTTGCCGATCAGATTGGTCAGCGCGCGGCATTCGCTCATGAACTTGTCGATACCGACCAGGATCGCGATCGACTGGATCGGAATATCAGGCACGATCGAGAGCGTGGCCGCGAGCGTGATGAAGCCGGCGCCGGTGACGCCCGAGGCGCCTTTCGAGGTGATCATGGCAATACCCAGAATGCCGAGCTCCTGCCAGATCGTCAGATGGGTGTTGGTCGCCTGCGCCAGGAACAGCGTCGCCAGCGTCATGTAGATGTTGGTGCCGTCGAGGTTGAAGCTGTAGCCGGTCGGGATCACGAGGCCGACCACCGAACGCGAGGCGCCGAGATGCTCCATTTTCTGGATCATCTGCGGCAGCACCGTCTCCGACGACGAGGTGCCGAGCACGATCAGCAATTCGTCCTTGATGTAGGCGATGAAGCGCAGGATCGAGAAGCCGGCGAGGCGCGCGATCGCGCCGAGCACGACCAGCACGAACAGGATGCTGGTCAGATAGAACGTGCCGATCAGGGCCGCGAGGTTGAGCAAGGAGCCGAGGCCGTAGGCGCCGACGGTGAACGCCATCGCGCCGAAGGCACCGATCGGGGCCGCGCGCACGATGATGCGGATGATGCCGAAGAACATCTTTGCGGCCTTGTCGATCGCTTCCGCGATCGGCTCGCCGGCCTTGCCGAGGAAGGCGATGGCGAAGCCCGACAGGATCGAGATCAGCAGCACCTGCAACAGATCGCCGCGCGCGATGGCGCCCAGATAGCTGTCGGGGATGATCGCCATCAGATGGGCGACGATGCCTTCCTCCTTGGCCTTGGTGACGTAGGTCGCCACCGACTTCGGGTCGATCGTGGCAGGATCGATGTTGAAGCCGTGCCCGGGCTGGAGCACCTCGCCGACCAAAAGGCCGACGGCGAGTGCGACGGTCGAGACCGATTCGAAATAGATCAGCGACTTCAACCCGACCCGCCCGACGCGCTTGAGATCGCCCATCGAGGAGATCCCGTGCACCACGGTGCAGAAGATCACCGGCGCGATCATCATCTTGATCAGCGCAATGAAACCGTCGCCGAGCGGCTTCAAGGCCTTGCCGAGATCGGGATAGAAATAGCCGATGAGCACCCCGAGCGCGATCGCGATCAGTACCTGCACGTAGAGGATCTTGTACCAGGGCTGATGCCGGCGATGGATGGCTGGCTGGATTGCGAGTTGTGTCATATTGTATGCCCCGGAACGTATTGATCTTGCATGATTTGCATCATGTGATGGCCGTCGCAGAAGCGACAATCACATTTTTGTCTGTTCGCACGAAGATCGATCGCTGCACCGCAACTGGGGGGGAAGATGTCGATCGCCACCGGCTCGGACGAGCAATCACAGGGCTATTTCCCGCGTTGGAAGCTGAAGACCTCCGGCGTGATCATGCCCGAAGAGCGGCTGCCATGGGGCCAGACCGTCGTCTCCGGTCTCCAGCATTGTGTCGCAATGTCGGGCTCAACGATCATCGCGCCGCTGCTGATGGGGTTCGATCCCAATGTCGCGGTGCTGTTCTCCGGCATCGGCACGCTGATCTTCTTTGTCATCGTCGCGGGGCGTGTGCCGAGCTATCTCGGCTCGAGCTTCGCGTTCATCGCCGTCGTCATCGCCGCCACCGGCTATGCCGGGCAGGGGCCGAATCCGAATCTCTCCGTCGCGCTCGGCGGCATCATTGGCGCCGGCGTGCTCTACGGTGTGATCGCGCTGATCGTGATGTGGTCGGGCGTCGGCTGGGTCGAGCGCCTGATGCCGCCGGCCGTCACCGGGGCCGTGGTCGCCGCGATCGGCCTCAACCTCGCGCCGGTCGCGGTCAAGGCGGTGAGCGCCAATGCGTTCGATACCTGGATCGGGCTCGCGACCGTTTTGATGATCGGCGTGGTTGCAGTTGCCGCTCCCGGCTTGTGGCGCCGCCTGCCGATCATCCTCGGCGCGATCGGCGGATATGTCTTGTACCTGCTGTTCGCGAACGGCCTGGGCTTCGGCAAGCCGGTCGACTTCGCGCAGCTCTCGGCCGCGCCGTGGCTCGGCCTGCCGAATTTCACGGCGCCGAGTTTCCATGCCGATGCGATCTTCCTGATCGCGCCGGTCGCGGTCATTCTGGTCGCCGAGAACCTCGGTCACATCAAGGCCGTCGGCGCCATGACGGGCCGGAGCCTCGATGACTATCTCGGTCGCGCGCTGCTCGCCGACAGCCTCGCGACCATCGTGGCGGCCTGCGGCGGCGGCACCGGCGTCACCACCTATGCCGAGAACATCGGCGTCATGGCAGCGACGAAGGTCTATTCGACCTTGCTGTTTGGCTTCGCGGCCACGGTGTCCATCCTGCTCGGCTTCTCGCCGAAATTCGGCGCGCTGATCCTGTCGATCCCGGGACCCGTCATCGGCGGCCTCTCGATCGTGCTGTTCGGGTTGATCGCAGCGATGGCGGGCCGGATCTGGGTCGAGAACAAGGTCGACTTCGCCAATCCGGCGAACTTGATCACGATTGCCGTGGCATTGACGGCGGGCGCGGGCGATCTCACGCTCAAATTCGGCGCGTTCACGATCGGCGGAATCGGCACCGCAACCTTTGGCGCCATCATCCTGTACCAGATCCTGACCTCGCCGCTTGCCCGGCGCGCCGAATGAATCGCAGCGATGCGCTGAGGGATGGAACAAAAAGCCGGTTCCGTCGATGATCAGGCATCCCGGAGAGAACTCATGCCACAAACCGATCGATCGACCTCGTTTCATTCGCGCCTCGTCGGCCAATACGCGCTGGTGACCGGCGCCTCACAAGGCATCGGCCGCGCCGTCGCCATCCGGCTCGCCCAGGAGGGCGCGACCGTCGCCATCAACTATGTCGATCATCCCGAAAAGGGGGAAGAGACGCTCGCGCTGGCACGCACGGCATCGAGCGATCGCGGCCACGGCAGGCTCGATCATGTCGTCGTCGGGGCCGATGTCAGCAGCGAGCAGGACGTCGCGGCAATGTTCGAGACCATCCTGGCGCGCTGGAGGCGCCTCGACTGCCTTGTCAACAATGCCGGCTTCCAGCGGGAATCGCCGAGCGAGGCGCTCGACATCGAGACCTACCGCCGCATCATCGACGTCAATCTCAACGGCGCCGTGCTTTGCGCGCAGAAGGCGCTCGCCCATTTCGTCGCGCGCGGCGGTGGCGGCAGCATCATCAACTGCACCAGCGTGCACCAGATCATCCCGAAGCCCGGCTATCTCGCCTATTCGATCAGCAAGGGCGGCATGGCCAATCTGACGCGAACGCTGGCGCTCGAATTCGCCGGCCGCGGCATCCGCGTCAACGCGGTCGGGCCCGGCGCGATCGACACGCCGATCAACGCGGCCTGGACCGGCGATCCGGAGAAGCGCGGCGTCGTCACCAGCCACATTCCGCTCGGCCGCGTCGGCACGCCGGAGGAGATCGCCGCCGTGTTTGCCTTCCTCGCCTCGGATGAAGCAAGCTACATCACCGGGCAGACCATCTACGCCTGCGGAGGCCTGACGCTGTTTCCCGAGTTTCGCGACAATTGGGCGAGCTGAAGCGTCGCTAGAACTCGCCGCCGATCCCGACATAGGCGGTGTGTTCGGTGCCGCCGCCATTGCCGTAGCCGCCGACCACGCTCAGCGGCATCGCGGTGTGGAGGCGATGGGCGAAGCCGAAGCCGAAGCCGCCTTCGCCGTGATAGACCGAGCCACGCATCTGCCAGGTGGTCTTGCCGGGGGCCGAAGGCATCGGCGCGCTTGCGGTTGCGACCGCCGCCGCGATGCCGCGCCGCGCCTCGGTACGATTGTCCCAGATCTGGGACTGCAGCCCGGAGAGCTGCGACTGGAAGCCTGACGACATGCTGCTCAGCTGGCTCATGTTGACGGCGTCGGTCGGATTGATGCCCGCGGCGACGTTGGTCAGCCGCCGCTCGTTGCCGGCCGTGCCGAACGACACGGTGTTGGGAGCGCTTGCCACCGACCCTGCGCCGATCGCGACCGAGTTTGCCCCCAGCGCCTCTGCTCCGGTTCCAAAGGCACTCGCAGTCGCGCCGTTGGCAATGCTATTTGCGCCCACAGCCGTTGCGTTGATTCCGATCGCCTGACTGGAAGAGCCCGTTGCGGTTGCGTTGTCGCCGGTCGCTTTGCTAAGGGATCCCGTCGCGGTTGCATTCAGGCCGGTCGCATTGCTGAAAAAGCCGGTTGCTGTCGTGCTGTCGCCGATCGCGGTGGCCTGGCTGCCGAGCGCGGTCGCGGCGCCGCCAGTGGCTATCGTGTTGCCGCCGATTGCCGTGGCAAGGAAGCCGGTTGCGTGACTGAATTGACCAACCGCCGTGGCAGCCGAGCCGTCCGCATTGGCCTGTTCGCCGAAGGCTGCTGCACTGGGGCCGTTCGTCGTGGCAAGGCTTCCCACCGCCGTCGCTTCACCCGCGGGGCCGTTGTTCACGCCGCCACCCGCCGCGTAGTCGGCGGCCGCTGCCGCATCGGCCGCCAGCAACGGGACCGCCGCGGCCGCGAGGACGAAACTTGCTGATACAAGGCGACGGACGACGTTCGCGCGACGTACCGTGGACCCCACGCTCGCGCGTTTCCGCTGGCCTGCATGGCTCAGTCGGCGAAGCAACCTGAATGACATTCCTTGACGCCCCATTCATCGTTCGCTCCACGGTGCGGAAGGAGCGCCGGGAGCGCATCAACCGTTGGGTTGAAGGCGGCTCGATAGCGGCATACGGCGGCTGGTTTTCTGTCTTGTGTTGCAGAATTGCCTGCGTCACCCGGGATGCATTTCGGCAACAGCCCCGTCCAAAAGCGGCAACCAGAAACCGGCAGTGCTTCGACTTCAACCGAACGGTTGATGTCCGGCCTGTCGCCTTGGCCCACATTCGCGGCGGCCGTATCCGGCCACCGATCGGGACAGACCCGACCTCTGGACCTGAGAGCGCAAATGCCTTCTGCGATCATTAAAGCGATGCTTTGTTTAACCAAAGCCCTGGCTGCAGCCGTGGTGCTCGCCATGTTCGTCTTGACGCTTGATCTTGCGCCCGCCGCTGCGCAAGGGGTCTGCGGCGCGGCGGTAACAGGCACCGCGCTCGGTTCTGCGCCTGGCGTCGGCGCCGTCGCTTGCGGCGGCCAAGCGAGCGGTAACGGCAGCGTGGCGATCGGCCAAAGCGAGGCAACGGGTAACGCAAGCACGGCAGTCGGTGGGGCCAGCAAGGCGGACGGAACGGGCGGGACGGCAAGCGGGTTCCTCAGCACAGCGTCCGGAGTCTACAGCACGGCGACCGGCATCGGTACCCTAGCAAGCGCTGACTACAGCACGGCCACCGGCGGCTATAGCACCGCGGCGGGCGTTGGCAGTACCGCGATGGGCGGCGGCGACGGAGCCGGAGTCGGCAACGCGGCCACCGCTTCTGGCATTTACAGTATCGCGATCGGAGGCGGTGGTGACGGAGCCGCTGGCTTGGGCGCGCAATCGTCCGGTGACAGGGCGATCGCGATCGGTCTTGCCAGTGTCGCGTCCGGGGCGTCCTCGACAGCCGTCGGAAATGGAGCCAGCGCTGCCTCGAGCAGCGCGACCGCGATCGGCACTGGCGCCTCGGCCGGTTTCACGAACTCCACCGCCATCGGCTCCGGCGCGACGGCGACGGCCGCCAACCAGGTCGCGATCGGTACGGCAAGCAATACCTATCGCCTGGCCGGCGTCGCATCCACCGCGAGCCTTGCGGCGCAGAGCGGGCCGGTCTCCTTCGTTACCACCGACGCCGCCGGCAACCTCGCGACGTCGAGCTTCAACCCGGCGAGCATCACTTCACTGCAATCGCAGGTGACTTCGCTGCAGTCGCAAGTGATGGACAACCGGCTCGAAGCGCGCAGCGGCACCGCCGTTGCGCTCGCGGCCGGTTCGATGCCGGCCCTGCAAGCGGGCCGCAAATTCGCACTCTCGGCGGGCTACGGCAATTTCGAGGGCGCCAATGCGTTCGCCCTCGGCGCCACGGCGCTGCTCTATGACGGCAAGAGCTATGCGATCATCGCCAATGCCGGCGGCGGCATCGGGCTCGAGCGCGACGTTGCAGGCGGGCGTGGTGCTGTCTCGATCCAGTGGTAGGAAGAACGCATTCGCCATGACGCTGCGTCGGTTGAGTGCGGGCCTCGGGCTTGTGATGCTCGGGCTCCTGATTCTGGGGGCGGTGACGACATCTGCGCAGCAGACGCCGCCGCCGTCGCAGTCGCAGTCGCATCAGGCGTCATCCCAGCAGCAACAGGCAGCCAAGCCTGCGAACATCGACCGTAACGGCGTGCTGATGCTGATCCGCTCGACGCTGCTTGCGCTCGATCACGCCAACAAGACCGGGAACTACACCGTGCTGCGCGATCTCGGCGCACCGGGTTTCCAGGTCAACACCGCGGCGCGGCTCGCGGAGATCTTTGCCAAGCAGCGCGGCGACAAGCTCGATCTCTCCGGCGTTGCCGTCATCGATCCGCAATTGTCGCTGCTGCCGCAGATCGAGCCGAACGGTCTGCTGCACATGGCAGGATTTTTTCCGTCAGTGCCGTCGCAGGTGAATTTTGAGCTGCTGTTCGCGCCGGTCGACGGACAGTGGCGCGTGTTCGGCGTGTCGTTGTCAGTCGGTCAATCCGCACCGGTGGCGCCTGCCACGCCCGAAGCTGCGCCCGGCAAGGCCGTCGTCTCGCACAAGCAATCCGCGCCGGCGAAACCGAACCTGTCCTCGAAGCCGCCAACGCAATGATCGGAACGCAAGGGTGATGCGGGTTGCTCAAAGAGGCATCCCGGTGATCTGGCAAAAGCGGGTTGCGCAGACTACATCTTCGCCATGACAAATGCGCCGCTTCAGGATTTCGTCGCCCGCCACGAACGTCTGTTCGTGCTGACCGGCGCCGGCTGCAGCACGAACTCTGGCATTCCCGACTACCGCGACAGCCACGGCAACTGGAAGCGCACCCAGCCGGTCAATTTCCAGGCTTTCATGTCCGAAGAGCGCACGCGCCAGCGCTATTGGGCGCGCAGCCTGATCGGCTGGCGGCGGTTCGGCCAGGCGAGGCCGAACGATGCGCATCACGCGCTGGCCCGGCTCGAGGCGAACGGGCGCTGCGGGATGCTGTTGACCCAGAACGTCGATCGGCTGCATCAGTCCGCCGGCCACCGGCAGGTGATCGACCTGCATGGCCGGCTCGACCTGGTTCGCTGCATGGGTTGCGGAGCGAAGACGCCGCGGAGCGAATTCCAGGAGACGCTGGGCCGCGCGAATGCGGAATGGCTCGCGCTCGACGCCGCGGATGCGCCCGATGGAGATGCCGATCTGGAGCACGCGGATTTTTCGTCGTTCGAGGTGCCGGCCTGCGAGGCCTGCGGCGGCATCCTCAAGCCCGACGTCGTATTCTTCGGCGAGAACGTCCCCCGCGAAATCGTCGCCACCGCGCAGGATCATCTGTCGCAGGCTGACGCGATGCTGATCGTCGGCTCATCGCTGATGGTCTATTCCGGCTTCCGCTTCGTGCAGGCTGCCGCGCAGCGGCAGATCCCGATCGCTGCGGTCAATCTCGGGCGCACCCGCGCCGACGATCTGCTCACGCTCAAGGTCGAGGAGCGCTGCGAAGCGGCGCTTGCATTCCTGCTCTGAACGCGCCCAAGGCGAACATGCCTTGCCTATTGCATAGGTGCCAAGCAGAATAGCCGGACGCGGCATGTTCTCGTCATCCATGGCACGGAAATTGCTGCGCTTTCGACCCCAGTCTTGACGATCAGCACGGAGAATTTGGAATGCTTGAGGGAGCCGAGGTGCGGCTTGCCGTCGATATCGGTGGCACGTTCACCGACATCGTGCTGGATTTGGGTCGGGACCGAAGAACGCGCAAGGTATTGACGACGCCGCAGCGCCCCGAAGAGGCGGTCCTGGACGGGATGCGGCTCATTCTGGCTGACGCGCGCGCGCATATCAGCGACATCGACGTCTTCATTCACGGCACGACGCTGGCGACCAACGCGATCATCGAGCGCCGCGGCGCCAAGACGGCGCTGGTTGCGACCGAAGGCTTTCGCGACGTGCTCGATATCGGCACCGAGAGCCGCTACGACCAGTACGATCTCACCATCGACAAGCCGAGGCCGCTGGCGCCGCGTTCCCTGCGCTTCACCGTGCCCGAGCGCATCGACGCCCACGGTGCCGTCCGCCTCCCGCTCGACGAAGCAGCGGTGCGCGCGCTCGCGCCAAGATTGCGCGCGCTGAACGTCGAGAGCGTCGCCATCGCCTTCCTGCACTCCTACGCCAATCCCGAGCACGAGCGCCGAGCGGCCGCGATCCTCGCCGAGGAGATGCCCGGCACCTCCGTGACGGTGTCATCGGCGGTGTGCCCCGAGATCCGCGAATACGAGCGCACTTCCACAGCGGTCGCCAATGCCTACGTGCAGCCGCTGATCGACGGCTATCTCGCCCGCATGGCCGAGGCGTTGCTGGTCGAGCAGTTCCGCGGCGCGATCTATCTCGTTACCTCCGGCGGCGGCGTCACCTCGATCGAGACGGCGCGGCGCTTTCCGGTGCGCCTGGTCGAGTCCGGCCCGGCCGGCGGCGCCATCTTCGCGGCGCAGATCGCAGCAAGGCTCGGCGAGAGCAAGGTGCTCTCCTTCGACATGGGCGGCACCACCGCAAAGATCTGCCTGATCGAGAAGTACCAGCCAGAGACCTCGCGCGTGTTCGAGGTCGATCGTGCCGCGCGCTTCCTCAAGGGCTCCGGCCTGCCGGTGCGCATTCCCGTGATCGAGATGGTCGAGATCGGCGCCGGCGGCGGCTCGATCGCGCATGTCGATGCGATGAAGCGCGTCACCGTTGGGCCTGAGAGCGCGTCGTCGGAGCCGGGGCCGGCCTGCTATGGCCGCGGCGGCCAGCGTCCGGCCGTGACGGATGCGGACGTTGCGCTGGGCATGATCGATCCCGACGCCTTTGCGGGTGGCACGATCAAGCTCGACCCGGAGCTGTCGAAACAGGCGCTGCTGCGCGCCGTCGGCGAGCCGCTCGGCCTGTCGGCGGAAACCGCAGCCTATGCCGTGCACGAGGTCGTCTGCGAGAACATGGCGAGCGCGGCGCGCGTGCACGCGGTCGAACGCGGCGAGATCGTCGGCCAGCACACGCTGATCGCCTTCGGCGGCGCCGCGCCGCTGCATGCGGCGCGTGTCGCCGAGAAGATCGGCGTCTCGCGGGTGATCGTGCCGTCGAATGCCGGCGTCGGCTCGGCGGTCGGGTTCCTGGCCGCGCCCATCGCCTATGAGCTGGTGCGTAGCCGCCACGTCCGCCTCGACGATTTCGACACCGAGGCGGTCTCCGACCTCTTGCAGGAAATGGCGACCGAGGCACGCGCCCTCGTCGAGCCGGGTGCGGCGGGCGCGCCGGTGCGCGAGCGCCGTGCCGCCTTCATGCGCTATGTCGGTCAGGGTCATGAGATCACGATCGAGCTGCCGAACCGGCGGCTGAATTCGGCCGATCTCGCCGGCCTGCGCCAGAAGTTCGAGGCGGATTATTCCGCAATGTTCGAGCGGTCGATCCCGGGCGCCGCGATCGAGGTGTTGAGCTGGTCGGTGCTCGCGACCACCGATGCGCGCAATCCGGTGCGCGTTGCCGACGTGGCGCGCAAGCCTGCCGGCAAGGCGTCCGGCAGCCGAAAGTTCTTCGACGGCCGGGCCGGGGAAGTGATCGAGATCCCGCTCTATCGCCGCGAGGACATGGCGCCGGGTGCGACCATTGCGGGCCCCGCGGTGATCGCCGAGGACGAAACCTCCACCTTCGTCTCCAACAGTTTCGACGCCCATATCGATGGTGCCGGCAGCATCGTCATGGAACGGAAGGCGGCCTGATCATGAGCAAGCCAAGCGGAACGAGCCTGATCGATCTCCAGATCATGTGGCACCGGCTGATCGCCGTGGTCGAGGAGCAGGCACAGGTCTTGCTGCGCACCGCATTCAGCCCGATCGTCCGCGAATGCGGCGACCTCTCGGCCGGCGTGTTCGACCTAAAGGGGCGGATGCTGACGCAGGCGGTGACCGGTACGCCCGGCCACGTCAACTCGATGGCGGAATCGGTCAAGCATTTCATTGCCCGCTTCCCGATCGAGACGATGAAGGAGGGCGACGCCTACATCACCAACGATCCCTGGATGGGCACCGGCCATCTCAACGATTTCGTCGTCACCACGCCCTGCTTCAAGGACGGCAAGCCGGTGGCGCTGTTCTCCTGCACCAGCCATCTCATGGACATCGGCGGCATCGGCTTCGGGCCCGACGCCACCGACGTGTTCATGGAAGGGCTCTACATCCCCATGCTGAAGCTGATCGACCAGGGCGTCGTCAACGAGACGCTGATGGCGATGATCCGCACCAACACGCGGCTGCCGATCGACACCGAAGGCGACACCTATTCGCTCGCCGGCTGCAACGACGTCGGCTGCGAGCGCCTGGTCGAGATGATGAGCGAGTTCGGCATCGACACGCTCGACGAACTCGGCGACTACATCTGCGACCGCTCGCGCGAGGCCGTGCTCGCCGAGATCGCAAAATTGCCGAAGGGAAGCTGGCACAACACCATGGTCGTCGACGGCTACGACACGCCGGTCACGCTGGCCGCGACGCTGACGATCTCGGATACGGGCATCCATGTCGACTTCGACGGCACCACGGGCGCCTCGAAGTTCGGCATCAACGTGCCCCTATCCTACACCACGGCCTACACCGTGTTCGGCCTCGGTTGCGTCGTCGCCTCGCAGATCCCGAACAATGCCGGCTCGCTCTCGCCGCTGACGGTGTCGGCGCCGGCTGGTGCCATCCTCAATGCGCCGAAGCCGGCGCCGGTGGCCTCGCGCCACATCATCGGGCAGATGCTGCCCGACGTCGTGTTCGGCTGCCTGCGCCAGATCATTCCCGAACGAGTGCCGGCGGAAGGCACCTCGTGCCTGTGGAATCTCAACGTGCGCGGCCAGACCCGTTCAGGCGCCGGCGGCAATTACGGATTCTCGATGGCGGTGACCTCCAATGGCGGCACCGGCGCGCGCTTTGCGAAGGACGGGCTGTCGGCGACCGCCTATCCCAGCGGGGTGCGCGGCACCCCGGTCGAGATCGCGGAAACGCAGACGCCGCTGATCTTCTGGCGCAAGGAGCTGCGCCCGGATTCCGGCGGGGCAGGGCGCACCCGCGGCGGCCTCGGCCAGATCATCGAGGTCGGCAGCGGCGTCGATGCGCCGTTCGACATCCTGGCGGCATTCGACCGTATTGATCATCCGCCGCGCGGTCGCGACGGCGGCCTTGACGGCGAGGCTGGTTATGTCGGCCTGAAGTCCGGAAAGAAGCTGCGCGGAAAAGGCTTTCAGCAGGTGCCGCCGGACGATCGCCTGGTGGTGCTGACGCCGGGCGGTGCCGGGATCGGCGATCCCCGGGAGCGCGCGCCGACAGCCGTCAACGACGATGTCGAGAGCGGCCTCGTATCTTCAGACAATGCAGTTGCAGTTTATGGGTCCGCGCGGTGACGAGCCGGGAAGCTTGCGCGCTAGCGAACGGAGAGAAGAGATGATCACGCGACGGAATTTCACCGCGGGCGCAGCGACCCTGCTTGCCGCGACCCAGATCCCCACCCGCGTACGGGCAGCGACGGTGAGTTGGGACATGTCGACGGTCTGGCCTGACGGCAATTTCCACACCCAGAATGCGTTCGCCTTTGCGGCAGAGGTCAAGAAGCAGACCGAAGGCGCGGTCGCGATCACCGTGAAGGCCGGCGGCCAGCTCGGCTTCAAGGGCCCCGAGCATCTGCGCGCCGTGCGCGACGGTCTGGTGCCGCTCGCCGACGTCCTCAACATCCAGCAGGTCGGCGACGAGCCCTTCATGGGCGTCGAGAGCATTCCGTTCCTGTGCGGCTCGATGGACGAATTGAAGGTGCTGCACAAATATGTGCGGCCCGAATACGAGAAGGTCGCCGCGCGCAACAACCAGAAGATCCTCTACATCGTGCCGTGGCCGACGCAGTACCTGCATCTCAAGGTCAAGGTCGCCGACGTCGAGGGTCTGAAGAACATCAAGATCCGCGTGCCCGACAAGGGGGCCGTCGACATGCTGGCCGCCATTGGCATGGCGCCCGTGATGATTCCCTGGGGCGAGACCATTCCCGCGCTGGCCTCGGGCGCAGTGTCAGGCGTCTCCACATCTGCGGTGTCGGGCGTCGACGGCAAGTTCTGGGAATTCCTGAAATACGTCTACCCGACCAACCACGTCTGGTCTTCGCAGATGCTCACGGTCAATCTCGACTCCTGGAAGGCGCTCAGTGCGGATCAGCAGAAGCTCGTCGCGGACATCGCGGCGAAAATGGAGCCGGGTTTCTGGGCGAACTCGCTCAAGGCCGACGTTGACAGCCTCAACCGCCTGAAGGAAGGCGGCATGGAGGTGGTGCCGGTCTCGGAGGCGATGATCACGGACATCCGAGCGAAGACCGCGCCGCAGCTCGACGCCTTCCTCAAGCGCGTGCCGGCGGCCGACAAGCCGGTGCGGGCCTATCTCGCCGAAATGAAGCGCTGAGGGCATCACCTTGGTGAGTATCTCGCCCGAAGCTCCGCAAAGCCTCAACGCAGCGGCGCCGGCGCCGCTGCGCATCCTGCTCGACGGCATCGACCGTCTCGGCCGGCTCGACGGCTGGATCGGCGGCGGCTGCCTGCTGTTGCTGACGCTGTTGATGCTGTGCGAGGTCGCCACCCGCTTCCTCTCGAACTTCCTCTCCTTCTTCCCGCCGACCATCTCGATCGCGTGGGAATATTCCTCCTACCTGATGGCAGCGTCCTTCACCTTCGGCGCCGCCATGACGCTGCGCGTCGGCGGCCACATCCGCGTTGTCCTGCTCCTGAAGAACGTTCCCGCGCCGTTTCAGCGCGTGATCGAGATCCTCTCGGCCGCTGCCGGCTTCGCTTTCATGGCGTTCCTGACCTCGGCCATGGCAAAATTCGCCTGGGGTGCCTTCATCCGCGGCCAAGTCTCGACCTCGAGCGATACTCCGCTGTGGTTTCCGCAAGCCGTCGTCGCCTTCGGCATGCTGCTGCTCACGCTGCAGTTCCTGGCGCGCGCGATCCAGGCCACGCTCGGCCTGCCGCTGGAGGATCACCGCATGAAGGCCTCGCCCGTCGAATGATCGTTTTGCCCGCTACCGGATTCAAGATCGCATGACCATCGAAGTCGTCGCCCTGTTCGCGATCCTGTTTGCGCTGCTGGCATGCGGCGTGTGGATCGGCCTCACGCTCGCGCTGACCGCCACGCTGCTGCTGGCGATGTTCCGCTCGATCCCGCTCGACAAGCTGCTGCCGCAATATGCCTGGAACATCCTGACCACGCAGGAGCTGCTGGCGCTGCCGCTGTTCATCCTGATGGGCGAGCTGCTGTTTCGCACCCGCCTGTCGCGCTCGCTGTTCCAGGGCCTCGCGCCCTGGGCCGGGCTGCTGCCGGGCCGCCTGCTGCATGTGAACGTGATCGGCTGCACCATCTTCGCGGCGATCTCCGGCTCGTCGGCCGCGACGACGCAGGTGATCGGCCGCATGTCGCTCAACGAGCTGACACGCCGCGGCTATTCGCGAGATATCGCGATCGGCTCGCTCGCCGGCGCCGGCACGCTCGGCTTTCTGATCCCGCCGTCCAACATCATGATCATCTACGGCGTGCTCGGCGACGTCTCGATCTTGAAGCTTTTCACCGCCGGCGTCTTGCCCGGCCTCTTGCTGGCCGCCACCTTCATGGGCTGGGTGATGCTGCACACGACCTTCAACCGCACGCTGGTGCCTGAGTCGGAAGCAAAGCTCTCGCAGGTGTCGTGGGGCGAGCGTTTCGCGGCGCTGAAGGATCTCGCACCGGCGCTGTTCCTGATCGCCTGCGTGCTCGGCTCGATGTATGGCGGGCTGGCGACGCCGTCGGAGGCTGCCGCCGTCGGTGTGCTCGGCGCGGCGCTGGTCGCCTGGGCGCAGGGCTCGATGTCGCAACAGGTGGTGCGCGACGTGCTGATCGGATCCGTCGTCACCTGTTCGATGATCGCGCTGATCGTGCTCGGCGCCTCGATCCTCGGCAACGCGGCCGCCTTCCTCGGCATTCCGCAGGCGGTCGCGGCCTTCGTCAAGGGCCTGGGGCTGTCGCCCTTCATGCTGATCGTGGCGCTGATCGTCTTCTATCTTGTCCTCGGCTGCTTCCTCGACGGCTTCTCGATGATCGTGATGACGCTGCCAATCGTGCTGCCGATCGTGAAGGGCGCGGGCTTCGACGAAATCTGGTTCGGCATCTTCATCGTGCTCGCGGTCGAGATGGCGCAGATCACCCCGCCGGTCGGCTTCAACCTGTTCGTCATCCAGGGCCTGACCGACGATGGCCTCGGCTACATCGCGCGCGTCACCATGCCCTACCTCATCATCATGGTCGGCTTCGTGCTGCTGCTGACGCTGTGGCCCGGCATCGTCACGATCCTGCCAAGAGTGCTGTACGGATAGCGCCGCCCCGGCCGTGAGGCCGGGACAGCGTCTCGATCGTTCAGTCCTTACGCCGCGGCCTTCTTCCGCGCCTGTTCGGCCTTGTACAGCTCGAATTCCTCTGCGATCGCCTTCGCAACCGACGGCCGCTGGCGCAGGCGCTCGTAATAGGCCTTCACGTTCGGCCATTTGGCGAGCTCGATCGGCGGCGTCGCCATGGTCCAGTTGATGACCGTGACGAGATAGGCATCGGCGACGCTGAAATGGTCGAGCAGGAAGTCGCGCCCCTTCAGGTAGTTGTCGAGATAGTCGAGCCGCGACAGGTTCTTCTCCAGCGCATACGCCTTGGTTTCCTGCGGCGCCTTGCGGTCGAGCACGGGGATGAACAGGCCCTTGTGCAGCTCGGTGCCGATGAAGCAGAGCCATTGATGCAGCCGGGTGCGATCGATGCCCGCTGCCGCGCCGAGCCCGGATTGCGGGAAGCGGTCTGCGACATATTGCAGGATGGCGGCGTTCTCGGTCAGCACCACGCCCTCGTCGGTGCGCAGCGTCGGCACCAGGCCGATCGGGTTCACGGTGCGGAAATCGGTGCCGTCGTTCAGCACTTTCTTGGTCGGCGGATCGACTTCGAGATAGTTCGCCTCGGCACCGGCTTCGTACAGCGCGACGCGGGTCGCCATCGAACAGGCGAGCGGCGAGAAATAGAGATCCATCTGTAGCCTCCTTGGGCAATTCCTCGATGTGACTTTTGGATGTCGCTCAACCTGGCCAGATTGATTTTTGTACTGTCTTGCATAATATAAGGCGGGTCAAGGATTATTTTGCGAAATGGTACAAAAATCGAAACCGCCAACTGCTGCCGGCGAACCCAAGCGCCGTGGGCGTCCGCGCACTTACGAGCCCGAGATCGCGCTCGGCAAGGCGCTCGACCTGTTTCGCAGGCAGGGGTTCGCCGCGACCTCGCTCGACGATCTCAGCGAAGCCACCGGCATGAATCGCCCAAGCCTCTACGGCGCCTTCGGCGACAAGCGTGAGCTCTACATCAAAAGCTACCAGCGCTACCGCGAGGAAGCGCGTGCCTCGATGGTGGAGATTTTTCGCCAGGAGATGCCGGTGCGCCAGCGGCTGGAGCGCATCTTTGCCTCCGCGCTGAACATTTATCTCTCAGGCGAAACCGGCCCGCGCGGTTGCTTCACGGTGGTGACGGCGGCATCCGAAGCCGTCGGCGATCCCGAGATCCGCGCGATGGTGCTCGATGGCCTGTCGGAGCTCGACAAGGCGTTTGCGAGCTGCTTCCGCCGCGCAAAAGAGAAAGGCGAACTGCCGGAGAGCGCCGATCCGGCCGTGCTGGCGCAAGTCGCGTCCGCAACCGTGCACTCGATCGCCATTCGTTCGCGGGCGCGGGTGTCGCGGAAGGATCTGGAAGCGATCGTCAAGGGCGCGATCGACGTGATGGTGGGCGCTAAATCCTGAGCCGGGATGACGGCGAGTATGCGGCGCGATCCCGCGCCCGCTACGCCGCGCGGATATGCGCCAGGAAACGATCCACCTCGTCGCGCAGCCGCTGCGACTGTTTTGACAGCTCGATCGCCGAGCCCAGCACTTCCTGCGCCGCCGTACCGGTCGCGGCGATGCCGGCGGTGACGCCCGCGATGTTCTGCGAGACCTCGCCGGTGCGGGCGGCTGCCTGCTGGACGTTCTGCGCGATCTCCTGTGTCGCCGTGCCCTGCTGGCCGACGGCCGCCGCAATGGCCGCCGAAATCTCGTCGACCTGCTGGATCGTCGCGCAGATCGACTGGATACCGTCCACCGCGCCGGTCGTCTCGCCCTGCACGGCCGTCACCTGCGCGCCGATCTCCTCGGTCGCTTTCGCGGTCTGGGTCGCCAGCGCCTTCACCTCGGAGGCGACCACGGCAAAGCCGCGGCCGGCTTCGCCCGCGCGCGCCGCCTCGATGGTCGCGTTGAGCGCGAGCAAATTGGTCTGCCCCGCAATGCCGTTGATGAAGGAGACGACGTCGCCGATCTTCTGCGCGGCATCTGCCAGGCTCTGCACCCGTGCGTTGGACCTTTGTCCATCGCTGGCGGCCCTGCCGACGACTTCGGTCGCATGCGCAAGGCGGCGGCTGATCTCGGTCATCGACGACGACAGCTCTTCGGCAGCGGCTGCGACCGTCTGAACGTTTTCCGATGCGAGGGCCGAGGCCGACGATACCGTGCCGGTCTGCTGCCGCGACTGCTCGACGATGGCCGACATCGAGCGCGCCGTGTGCTCCATCTCGACCGCGGCCGAGGAAACCGTGGTGACGACGTCCCGGATGCTGGCTTCGAAATTGTCGGCGAGCGCGGCGAAGACGCGCCGCTTCTCCGATTCGGACCGGGCCTTGGCCTCGAGCTGATCGGCCTGGAGCCGATTGAAGTTGACGGCGTTGTCGCGGAAGACCGCGACCGCCTTCACCATCTCACCGACCTCGTCATTGGCCTTGCTGGTGGGGACGGCGACGTCGAGGTGTCCGTCCGCGAGCTCGCGCATCACGCGTGTGATGGAGAGGATCGGGCGCGAAATGCTGCGGGCGATGAGATAGCCGACGATCGCGGCGAGCACGAGCCCGATCGCGGCGATGCCGAATGCCAGCAGCCAGGCACGGTCGGCGGAGGCCACATAGTCGGCATTGTCCATCACCAGCTCGACCGCGCCGAGCGGCTTGCCGGAAAAATCCTTGATCGGTCCGAGCAGCGCGGCCACCGGCGTGGTGTCGAGCCTGGCCTGCCGGACCGTGAAGTCGCCGCCGGTGGCGCGGCCGTAGTCGGCAGCGTCGAAGAAGCTCTTGCCCTTCAGCGTGCCGCCGAACAGCTTGAAGCCCGCGCCGTCGGCGAGATGGAAGGCGACGTCGACATGGCGGTTGGTCTTGAAGTCGTCGAGGAAGGACTGGCCGAAGGTCAGGCCGAACTCCACCGAGCCGAGATGCTTAGCCCCTTGCGCGATCGGGACCACGCCGCGGATACCGAGCCCGGCCACGCCGCCTTCGAGGCCGACCACGACCCTGTGCTCCTGGTTGGCGACGACGACGGTCTTGCGGAAGCCGGACAAGTCGTCGCCGAATTTGGCGGGCTGATGCACGCGCAGGAACGAGGTCGCCGGCGCCACGTGGAACTGGAACTGATCGACGCCGTACTCCGACTTGGTTGCGGCAAAGACCGGCCCGAACAGGCCGATCAGGGCGTTGCGATCCTGTTTGGCCATTGCGTCCTGCGTCGCCGGCATCGCGGCGACGATGGCGCTCATGGCGGCGGCGCGGTGGGACTCTTCCGCGATCCGCGATTGCAGCGCGTCGTAATGGCTGCGCAACTCGCGCTGGTCGGCGCGGTCGATGATCCCTGAGATGATCCACATTGCCCCGAGCACGGCAAACAGGGCGGTCGCCGCCGCCGTCACCGCCAGCGCAACCGTAATCCGCATCCTGAGGCCGAGGCTCGTCCGCATGTCCGACTCGTTCTTTGACTGTTGGTAAAGAACGACTATCAACTTCTCGCTAAGAGAGGATGAACGGGATACCGGCGGAGCGGTGTGCTTGTGGGGTGCCGGCTATCGGCCAAGGCCGCATCGCCGGCGAGCCCTAATACCCCCGCGTCCGGTCCACGACGTTCTCCAGCGTCCCGCCCGCCTCGAACCGGGCGATCTGCTCGGCGACATAGGCCGAGATTGCGTCCGCATCAGTGTCGGCGGCGTTGTGCGGGGTCAGCAGCACCTTCGGATGGGTCCAGAACCGGCTTTCCTTTGGCTGCGGCTCCTGCACGAAGACGTCGAGTGAGGCGGCGCCCAGCGTACCGTCGTCGAGGCAGGCCAGGATGTCGGCCTCGTTCTGCAGGCCCCCGCGGCCGGCATTGATCAGCACGGGCGCGCCGAGCGGGCTCTTGCGGTTGAGCTTGGTGAAGACGTCGCGGTTGAGGATGCTGTGCGTATCGGGCGTCAGCGGCAGCAGGCTGACGAGGATGTCGGTCTTGCGCAGGAACGCATCCATTCCGGCCGTGCCATGAAAGCACTCGACGCCTTCGATCGTCCGCGGGCTGCGGCTCCAGCCGGCGACGCGGAAGCCGAGCCGGCGCAGCACGTCGGCCGCATCGGCGCCCAGCGTGCCCAGTCCCATCACACCGACCGTCACAGCGCTCGCCGGCCACTGATATTGCGGCTCCCAGCGCTTCGCGCGCTGCGAGTCACGCAGATAAAGCTCCTGGCGGTGGTGCATCAGCACGTGTAGCACGACGTATTCTGTCATGCGGTTGGTCAGATCGGGGACGGCGACGCGCACCAGCGGCACACCGGGAAGGCTCATGTCCGCCATCAGCGCATCGACGCCGGCGCCAAGATTGAAGATCGCGCGCAGATTGGGGAATGCGCCGAGGTCGCCCGGCACCGGTTTCCACACCGCGGCGTAGTGCACCTCGGCCGGATCGAGCCCGGCATCCGGCAGCAGCACCACGCGGCGGCCGCCGCAGACGGCATCGAACCGGGCCTTCCAGCGCTCGGGCAGCCAGTTCTGCTGCGTGCTGTTGATCAGGACGGCCAGTGTGCCTTTGGTCATTCGAAGTGCCTCGCCGGGTTCCGCTCAAGAAGGCCCTCCTTGGCACGATCTGCCGGATTTTTCTTGCAAATTTTTTCCGCAGCCCTGTCGGGGCGGGGCATATTGGATCGTCTTCAAAACAAGAGTTCGGGGAAGGTACTGCCCATGCTTTACGCGATCCTTTGCTATCACGATGAAGACTTCGTCGGCTCCTGGAGCAAGGACCAGGATGAAGCCGTAATGAAGAAGCTCGCCGTGGTGCAGGAAGGTCTCGCCAAGCAGGGCAGGCTCGGTCCGGTGGCGCGGCTGCTGCCGACCACGGCCGCGGCGACGCTGCGCAAGGAGGACCCGCCGCTGGTGCTCGACGGGCCCTATGCGGAGACCAAGGAGCAGTTGCTCGGCTTCTACATCGTCGACTGCAAGAGCCTCGACGAGGCGCTCGACGTTGCGCGCGACCTCGGCTCGGCCAATCCCGGCGGCGCCTATGAGGTGCGCCCCGTCGGCGTGTTCAGGCCCGGAGGAAATCTCACGTGAGCGAGGCCGACACCGCCTGGATCGAGACCGCGCTGACCTCGGCGCGACCGCAGGCGGTAGGCGCGCTGCTCCGTTATTTCCGCGATCTCGACACCGCCGAAGAGGCCTTCCAGAACGCCTGCCTGCGCGCGCTGAAGACCTGGCCGCAGAACGGGCCGCCGCGCGATCCCGCGGCCTGGCTGATCCTTGTCGGCCGCAACGTCGCGATCGACGAGGTGCGCCGCGCCCGCAAGCAGACGCCGTTGCCGGAGGACGACCAGGCCATCTCCGACCTCGACGATGCCGAAGGTGCGCTCGCCGAAAGGCTCGACGGCTCGCATTACCGCGACGACATCCTGCGGCTGATGTTCATCTGCTGCCATCCAGGTCTGCCGGCGACGCAGCAGATCGCGCTGGCGCTGCGCATCGTCTCCGGTCTCACCGTGAAGCAGATCGCGCGCGCCTTCCTGGTTTCGGACGCGGCGATGGAGCAGCGCATCACGCGCGCCAAGGCGAAGGTCGCGGAGGCCGGGACGCCGTTCGAGACGCCGGGCGCGGTCGAGCGCTCCGAGCGGCTCGCCGGTGTCGCCGCGATGATCTACCTGATCTTCAACGAGGGTTATTCGGCCAGCGGCGACACCGCAGAAATCAGAAAGCCGCTCTGCGAGGAGGCGATCCGGCTGGCGCGGCTGCTGCTGCGGCTGTTCCAGAGCGAGCCGGAGATCATGGGGCTCACCGCGCTCATCCTGCTGCAGCATGCCCGCAGCGCCGCGCGCTTTGCCGCGGACGGCACGCTGATCCTGCTGGACGACCAGGACCGTTCGCTGTGGAACGGCACCATGATCGCGGAAGGCCTCGCGCTGATCGACAAGGCGATGCGCCACCGCCGCAGCGGGCCCTACCAGATCCAGGCTGCGATCGCCGCGCTGCATGCGCGCGCAGCAACGCCGGAGGAAACCGACTGGGCCCAGATCGACCTGCTCTATGGTGCGCTGGAGGTGGTGCAGCCCTCGCCGGTGGTGACGCTCAACCGCGCGGTCGCGGTCTCCAAGGTGCGCGGACCGCAAGCCGCGCTCGACCTGATCGAGCCGCTGGCGCCGAAACTCGCCAGCTACTTCCATTTCTACGGCGTGCGCGGCGCCTTTCTGATGCAGCTCGGCCGCAGCGACGAAGCCCGCGTCGCCTTCGACCGCGCCATCGCTCTCGCCAACACGTCCGCGGAAGCTGCCCACATCCGCATGCATCTCGATCGCCTGATCCGGGACAGCCAGCCGAAGGGCGCCAATGGCGGCGCCAGGCAGGGCGCGAAGGCGAAGTAGGCATACCGTCTCCGCCGTCATGCCCGGCTTGTCCCGCGCATCCATGCCCTCCGCCGGCACCGGGAACGTTGATGGCCGGGACAAGCCCGGCCATGACGGTCTTCAAAATTATTCATTTCGTCTTGTCGGGCGCAACCGGCTCTCTTCGTCCTAAGCCCGTATCCAGGGAGCCATTCATGCTGAAAGCCATTGCCATCATCGCCATCCTGCTCGCGGCCGGAATCGTGAGCGTACTCGTCTTTGCCTTGACGAAGCCCGACACATTCCGCGTCGAGCGCAGCCTCGCCGTGAAGGCGCCGGCCAATGCGATCTATCCCCTGGTTGCCGATTTCCATCGCTGGACGGCCTGGTCACCCTATGAGGGCCGCGATCCCGCGATGAAGCGCAGCTTCGGCGGAACTGCGGAAGGAAAGGGCGCGACCTATGCGTGGGACGGCAACAACAACGTCGGCTCCGGTCATATGGAGATCCTCGAGGCCAGTGCGTCGTCAAGGCTTCGGATCAAGCTCGATTTCGAGCGTCCCTTCGAAGGCCACAACACCGCGGAGTTCACCTTTGTGCCGCAAGGCGATGCCACATTGGTCACGTGGGCGATGTCCGGCCCGGCCCCGATCCTGTCCAAGGTCATGCAGGTGTTCATCAATATGGACACCATGATCGGCAAGGATTTCGAGGCGGGCTTGGCCAGCCTGAAGAAGCTCACCGAGAAGTAGCACCCTCACGGCCCAAGGAAGCGAAGAAGAGGAGAGAAACGATGCTCAATCCCTATCTTTTCTATCAGGACACCTGCGAAGCGGCGTTCAATTATTACGCCAAGGCTCTCGGCGGCAAGATCGAAGCGATGATGCGTTCGTCGGAGGCGCCGCCGGACATGGCGGCCGCGCCCGGCCGCGAGAAGACGATCATGCATGCGCGTATGTCGCTGCCCGGCGGCAGCGTGCTGATGGCCTCGGACGCGCCGCCCGAGCATTTTAAGAAAGCCCAGGGCTTTTCGGTCTCGCTGACGGTCGCGGACCCCGCGGAAGGCGAGCGCAAGTTCAACGCGCTCGCCGATGGCGGTAGCGTCACCATGCCCTTCAGCAAGACGTTCTGGGCCAAGGGCTTCGGCATGTGCGTCGACAAGTTCGGCATTCCCTGGATGGTGAACTGCCCCGCCGAGGGAATGTGACGGACGCGATCGCCTGACGCGCGAACAGGTCATCCCTCTCTTTGCCGTTGCGGGAGAGGGAGACTTGTAACGTGCGGCGGATCCGGCCCGCGTGCTCGCTCAGCGGACCGACCCGGTTACGTCGATTCCCGGTGACGGGGCTGACGGAACGCAGCGAGGGCAGATCACAAGCTTGGTGCCGAGCTGCCTGTCGTTTTCCGCTTCGATCTCGTCATGGACCACCCACCACGCCTCGGAGTACGGGCGCAAGGTGCCGAGCACTCTTTCCCGCTCCTGGTTTGAATTACGTTCCACAGGAGCTTGGCTCGCCACACGACGCTTTGTGACAGAGGGTCGATTCGGATCCTGACCGAGGCCGTCCCATGCAATCGGACGGCGCTCCTGCGCAGACGCGACTGCGCATCCCATCAGCGTTGCGCAAAAAGTAAGCAAGATGAAGCCGTGTCGCATCATGGCGGACCCCTGGTGCGGTACGCGACACACAAACTCCGCATGCGGATACTTGCATCGTGACCGTTAAATGGAACCTAAGGGAAACGCGTGGCCGGAATGGCTGAATATGATTCTTGCTCTGACATCACATTGCGAGAGCAGTGCGGCCGCTTCGTGAAATGATGTGGACCGCATCGCACAACAACTGGCGCAATATTGGGCTGTGAACCCCGAGACAGAATCGCTAATAATTTCTTCATAAATTCTACAAACTGGGGTGGGCGTAACTTGGAAGGGAGCGACCGATGGCGGCGGCGCTACAAATCAATTTTGCACTTTGGGGCATGCTCATCTGCGCGAGTCTGGAATTGGCGCAGGCGATCCAGAGGCTCTATTAGGGCCTGACCAGGCGCGAGACCGGCGCAATCTTGCCAGCCCGCTTGCGTGCTAGCTCACGAGCAGTGCGATGAGCGTGAAGCTGACACTTGCGATCACGATCATCGAGACGATGTAGTTGCGCGGCTGAGCCGTACGCGCGGGCGGTTGCTGCCGTCGCGGTGGCTCGCTGATTTGCCGGACCGGCTCCGTCGGTGCGCCCCCGGCCTCTGCGCCCGAGCCGATATATTTCACATAAAGCTCGAGCAGTCGCAGCTCGGACGCCAAATCCATCAGGCCCTCGCGGTCGCGCCGCGACAGCAATTCGAATTCGACGGTTTCTTCGGAGCTCAGTTGGCCAAGGACGATGCGTCCCCGGTCCGAGAGGCGGTAGTGGAAATCGAGGGGCTGCATAGCCTGCGACCCGTTTGAAAATGAGTAATCCCGAAAATGCGGAGCCATCGTAGTCTGCGACCACTGCTGGGATTGTGACGGCCCCGCGGCCATCGCGATCCGGCAGCGGCCTCAATCTGGACGGCACCATCATAGAGATTCAGGAAAGGCCGGAAACCGCATAAATTTGGCAGGCATTGCGAAGCGCTTGAGCGAATTTGGCACCCGCAGAGCCGGAATATCGCGAGATTGCCTAATCGTCGGACAGCGGCGGATGCAACATGGTCAGGCTGCGCGGACTCGCCTGATCCTCACCGGCAGCGCGGATAGATTGCGGCGAGGTCGCGCCCCTTCAACAAAAGCAGCCGCGACGAGAGGCCACCGCGGCGGCTGATCCAGTCGCGCACCGGACCGGGATAGGCTTCCAGCACCGCGTCGGATGCTTCCGGCTCGGCATAGAAGCGTCCATGCCGGTCGACCGAGCGCGCTGCATGGAAGCCGAGCACGGCCCGCTTCGTGACGCAGATGCGCTCACCCGGCACGATGCTCAGCACCAGCGTGCAGGCGGAGAGGCAGGGACCGTCGATCACCACGCGCTCGCCGCTCTCGCGCACCTTCTCGAACAAATCGAGGAATGGTCCGACCCGTCCGCCCGGCGACTGGATGATGCGGATTTCGGCTGACGCCGGTGCCGAGGCGAGGATGGTCGCTGCGAGCGTCAGGGCTTTGAGCAGGAACACGCGTCGCATGGAGCACTCCACAAGCTTGATCCCTGCAAATAATCTATCCGTTCCGGCGCTGCCCGCGCAACGTCGGCAGGCCGATGCCCGCCGCATCGAAGCCGCCATCGACGGCCAAAATCTGGCCGGTGATGTAGCTCGATCGGTCCGAGCACAGGAAAAAGATCGCTTCAGCGAGTTCCTCTTCCAGGCCGTAGCGGTTGAGCGGAACGGCGTCGTGATAGTCGGCGCGGATCTCGGGGGTGTGTACCTGCTTCGCCATCGCGGTGTCGACCGGCCCCGGCGCGACCGCATTGACGCGGATGTTGAGGGCGGCGAGCTCGACCGCGAGCTGCTTGGTGAGATGCGCGAGACCCGCCTTGCTGGTGCCGTAGGCCGAACGCAGTGTCGAGGCGCGCACCGCCGAGATCGAGGTGATGTTGACGATGGCGCCGCCATTGCCGTCGCGCATCAGCGGCACCGCCGCCTTGGTGCAGAGGAACGGGCCGGTGAGGTTGACCGCCATGATCCTGTTCCAATCGGCGTCGCTGGTCTCCAGCACCGGCGCGAACACGGCGACGCCGGCGTTGTTGACGAGGGCATCGAGCCGGCCGAAGCGGCTCATGACCGCGGCCATCGCAGCTCCCACGGCCGCTGCGTCGGAGACGTCGCAGGTGATCGCCAGAGTCGCCTCGGCCTGGCCGATCCCGGCGACCGCGCGGCCGAGCAGCTCGCCCTCGACGTCGAGCAGCGCCACGCGCCAGCCCTCGGCCAGGAACTTCTTCGCGGTCGCAAGCCCGATGCCGCGCGCGGCTCCGGTGACGAGGGCGATTTTTTGCGGGGCTTGCGGCATCGGCTGATCTGTCCTGTGTCGAAAAGGCTGGTCGTGCGTGAGCACGCCTTCCTTTTACTTCGCTTTCATGCCGGCGAGGAAGACCAGATCATACCCCTCGAGCGAATGCGTCTGCGCGGACGATCCACGTCCGTCACCCTGCGAGGCTCACCGTGCTGCGCACGGCGAGTGCGGGTGCACAGTTCTTGCCTATGACAGCTCCGCCGAGGCGCGCTGCATGTTGGCCGACATGTCCGAGGTCACGATGCTCTGCTCCTCGACCGCGGCGGCGGTGGAGGCGATGAACTCGTTGACGCCGGCGATCGCAACCTTGATCGCGGTGAGCGAGCTTGCCACGTCGCCGGAGATGGTGTTCAGCGCGTCGATCTCGGAGGTGATGGTGTCGGTTGCCTGCTTGGCCTGGTTGGCGAGGCTCTTCACCTCGGAGGCGACCACCGCGAAGCCGCGGCCGGCCTCGCCCGCGCGCGCCGATTCGATCGTGGCGTTGAGCGCGAGCAGGTTGATCTGGCCGGTGATGCCGGAAATCATCTCGACGATGCCGCTCATCGCCTGCGCCGCCGTGTTCAGCCGCTGCGCCTGGCCGTCCGCGGCCTCGACGCGGGTGGTCGCGACCTTGGAGGTCTCGCGCGACTTCGCCATGGTTTCGGAGATCTCGCGGATCGAGGCGCTCATCTGCTCGCTGCCGGCCGCGACCGCCTCTATCAGTCCGCGCGCATTGTCGGCCTTCTTGCGGCCGATCGCCTGCGCGGTGATGTCGGTGGCGTATTTCACCACCTTGTACGGCCTGCCGTTGAGGTCGAGGATCGGATTGTAGGAGGCCTGGATCCATATCTCGCGGCCGCCCTTGGCGATGCGCTTGTATTCGGCGGCCTGGTATTCGCCGCGGTTGAGCGTCTCCCAGAACTGGCGGTAGGACGCCGCGTTCTTCTCATCCGGCTCGACGAACATGGAGTGGTGCCGCCCCTTGATCTCCTCCAGCGAATAGCCCATCGCCTTGAGGAAGTTCTCGTTGGCGGTGCGGATCGTCCCGTCCATGTTGAACTCGATCACCGCCTGCGATTTCTGGATCGCGGCGAGCTGACCGTCATTGTCGGCCGCCTTCATCTTCTGCGCTGTGACGTCGGTTGCGAACTTGACCACCTTGAACGGCTTGCCGGTCTCGTCGAGGATCGGGTTGTAGGTCGCCAGGATCCAGATCTCCTTGCCGCCCTTGCCGAGCCGCTTGTATTCGGCAGCCTCGAACTCGCCGCGGTTCAGCTTGGCCCAGAACGCGGCATAGGCCGCGCTGGCGCGGTCCTCGGGCGTCACGAACATGCTGTGGTGCTTGCCCTGGATCTCGTCGAGCGAATAGCCCATCGCGCCCAGGAAGTTCTCGTTGGCGGTGAGGATGGTGCCGTCCATCTTGAATTCGATCACGGCCTGCGCACGGTTGACTGCGGCGATCTTGCCGGCATCCTCCATGGTCTTGACCTTGTACGCCGTGATGTCGGTGGCGAACTTGATGAAGCTGATCACCTTGCCGCTCGGGTCGCGCAGCGGCGCGTAGGAGGCGTGGACCCAGACCTCCTTGCCGTTCTTGCCGAAGCGCTTGTATTGCGTGGTCTGGAATTCGCCCCGGTTCAGGCTGGCCCAGAAGTCGCGATAGCGGGCGCTCTCGCGTTCGGCCGGGCTGACGAAGATGCTGTGATGCTTGCCCTTGATCTCCGAGAGCGTATAGCCGCTCATCCTGAGGAGATTTTCATTGGCATCGAGAATGGTGCCGTCGAGGCCGAATTCGATCACGGCCTGCGAGCGATCGAGCGCTTCGACTTCCGCGATCGCGTGTCGGGTCTTGCTGCTTTGGAAATTGAACACGTGATGCTCCGCGCAATGTTCTTCGGAGCGAAGCGGCGGGGTCGCCGCGCCGTCGCGCCTGCTTAGAAAAGTTGCACGAGCGTGTTGAGCAATTGTAAACCCTTGCAGCAGTTTGCGCCTGTTCCGTAGTTCCACGTGCGCGGCCATGTCGCTCTGGTTGCAGGCATTCCGGATTCATGTGCACAGCGGAGTTCATAGGCCGGGCAGTATTTGTACGGAGCAGATCGCAATATTTTTCGCGTCGCGGTGCCCGGAATACTCGTGCGCGATGTCGGCTCGGCCGCGCCTCGATCGTCTTCAGGACGATGTTGCTCACGGAACAAATCGATGACCGACCCCGAGCGCCTGATTCGAGACCTCTTCGCCGCCTATCTCGGCAACGACCGGCAACGGGTCGCCGACGCACTGGCGGACGATTTTCGCTTCACCAGCCCGTTCGACGACGACCTCGACAAGGCGGCCTATTTCGGGCGCTGCTGGAAGGACACCGGCTGGATCGCGCGGCACGACATCGAGCGGATTTTCGTCCGGGGCGACGAGGCCTTTGTCACCTATCTCTGTCTGGCGACGGATGGCAGGAGCTTTCGCAACACGGAGTTCTTCAGCTTCGCCGGCGGCAAGGTTCGCCGTATCGAAGTCTATTTCGGCGCTGCCCGGCAGGATGGGCGCTTCCTGCCGCAGTCGCGCTAGCGGCCGGCGCAAAATAATTCCCGACAGCCTGTCGGTTCCGTCAGGGTTGGTTCGTCTTGCAAGTGAGGGCTGGAGGTGAGGGCAGGCGGCTCGGGCCGTCGCTCCCCGTCCTTCCGGAGTGGCGCCTCGCCGTGCAACCCGGACGACAAAGCAAGCAAGGAATGCTCATGCGATTCATGATGCTGATGATCCCGCTCGGCTACGAGACCGCGCCGCCCGACGTTCAACTCGATCCCGAGCGGGTCGCGGCGATGATGCGCTACAACGAGGTGCTGAAGGACGCGGGCGTGCTGATCACGCTCGACGGCCTGCATCCGCCGTCGATGGGCGCGCGCGTCTCGTTTGCGGCCGGCGAGCCGCTCGTGACCGATGGTCCCTTCACTGATGCCAAGGAAGTTTTGGGCGGCTATTGGATGATCGAGGTTGCCTCGCGCGCCGAGGCGATTGCCTGGGCCAGGAAGTGCCCGGCCTCGCCGAACGAAATCATCGAGATCCGCCAGGTGCAGGAGATGAGCGACTTTCCGCCCGACCTGCAGGAGGCCGCCGCCGGTTTCGGCGATCTGAAGAGGTAACCACAGCGGTCGCGAAGAAATCGCGGCTTCGTCAATCCATCAACAAAGGAGAGAACCGATGAGCACCGACACCTATCTCGCCGTTTTCCTCGGCAGCAAGACCAGCCCCAAATGGGCCGCGTGGAACGCGATGCCCGAGGCCGAGCGCAAGGCGAAGGAGCAGGCGGGCATTGCGGGCTGGAAGGGCTGGGTCGAAAAGCACCAGGGCGCGATCCAGGCCATGGGAGGTCCGCTCGGCAAGACCAAGCAGGTCGATGGCAAGGGCATCGCCGACATCGCCAACGAGATGGGCGCCTTCACGGTGGTGCGCGCCGCGTCCCATGAAGCCGCGGCGAAGATGTTCGAGAACCATCCGCACTTCGCGATCTTCCCCGGCGAACGCGTCGAGATCATGCCGGTCCTGCCGATCCCGGGCGGCTAGGACTTCGGCCGTCGCCCCGGACCGGGAGAATACGGTTAACCATCCCGGTCGCCGCTAGTGACCTTCGCGCCCGGCTCATGTAAAGCTCGTTCACATGAGCTGGCGCAAGGAGCAGCGCCGCGCCGAGCGCGGCTATCACCACGGCAATCTGAAGGAAGCCCTGTTGCAGGCCGCCCTCGGGCTGATTGCCGAGAAGGGCGCAGCCGGCTTCACATTTGCCGATGCCGCGCGCATGGCCGGCGTCAGCGCGGCAGCCCCGTACCGGCATTTCCGCGACCGCGACGAGCTGCTGTCCTCGATCGCGCAACGCGGTTTCGAGCAGTTCGAGGCGCGCCTGACCGCGGCCTGGGATGACGGGCGGCCCGATACCGTCACGGCGTTCGAGCGTGTCGGCCGGGCCTATCTCGCCTTCGCACGCGAGGAGCCCGCGTTCTACAATGCGATGTTCGAATCCGGCCTTCCGGTCGATGCCAATCCGGCGCTTCAGGCCGCCAGCGAGCGGGCTTTCAACATCATTCGCGCCGCGGCCGAGCGCCTGGCGGCGCTGGCGCCGCCGGGCACGCCGCGGCCGCCGGCGATGATGATGGCGCTGCACATCTGGTCGATGGCGCACGGCGTTGCCTCGCTGTTCTCGCGCGGCGATGCTGCGCGGCGCAAGCTGCCGATGTCGCCGGATGAGCTGCTCGAAGCCGAGGTGCTGATCTATCTGCGCGGTCTCGGTTTCCCGACCGACCGCCGTCCGCCGGCCAAGAGCGCCGAGCCGCCCCCGGTGCCGCCGGAGGCATCCTCCGGTTCCGGCGTGCCGCCCGGCGGTCCCTGGGGCAAGCCGAAATAAAGTTGCGCAAATAATTCCGAGACCCTGTCGGGCGGCCGGCTTGACAAAATCGCGGGATGATTTAGCTATGTAAATGTTATTTACATTCACAACGGCACTGTTGCCGTCATGGAGATGGGAAATGGCCTACACCGCTGATGTCAATCGCTGGCGCGGCCCTTCGGACCAAAACCAATACTACGAGCGTCCCCGCATGCTCGACACGCCATGGCATCCCGGCTGGATCGCCGTGACCATCCTCGGCTTCATCATCTGGTGGCCGATCGGACTCGCCCTTCTCTTTTTCACACTCGGGAGCAGAAAAATGGGTTGCTGGAACCACCAGGATCGCTGGCAGAACAAGATGGAGCGGATGCAGTACAAGATGGACCGCATGCGCGGCCGCATGGAGCGCCACGGCTTCGGTTTTGGTTTCGGCCCGCCCTCGAGCGGCAACCGCGCCTTCGACGAGTACCGCACCGAGACGCTGCAGCGGCTCGAGGAAGAGCAGGTCGAGTTCAAGAACTTCCTCGACCGCCTGCGTCACGCCAAGGACAAGGAAGAGTTCGACCAGTTCATGGCGCAGCACAAGACGCGTCCGACCCCGCCGCCGACCGATCAGCAGCAAGGCTGATCCGGGGACCTCTCAAAGCCTTCAGGCACATGCCCCCAAAGTCCTGATGGCCCCGAGCCGCCCGCCTGCGCATCCCGCAGGCGGGCGGTTTGGTTTTTCACCTCGCTCCGCGTGCGGGGAGAGGTCGGATTGCATCGCAGATGCAATCCGGGTGAGGAAGTACAGGTCTCGCGACGATCTCATACGGGGAGTGGGAGCCGATAGAACCGGATCAGCTCGAGCCCCGACTAAGCCCTGAGCGCGCGCTTTGCTCGCGCATCCACGGGTAATGCCATGACGAACGCCGGACGCAAGCCGATCGGGCAGCGGATCGCTCTTCTCGAACGCGCGTCTGCGCTGTTCGACCGGTACGGTGCATCGGTGCCGCTCGCGATCGCGTTCCTCAACGGATGGCCGACGGAGATCAAATTCTATCCGGAGCTTGTGGTCGGCAACGCGTGGAAGGTTTTTCTCAGCCTCGCCCTCTACCAGCTCGCTGCGTTCGCGCTCAGGCGCGCCATCTCGTTCGCGGCACCGGACCTTGCCCCATGATCCTGCTCCGCGATTTCGCGCTCTTCGTCCTTCCCGTCCTCGTCGCGGCAGGCGGCTGGCTCTATGCGCTCAGCCTGCGCCGGCAGACCCGGCCGTGAGGTTCAGCGCGCCGTGGCGAGCTGCGCGCGAACCGATGTCAAAAAGTGTTCGTAGGCATGGTCCACGATCTCGTTGAGTGACCGCGTCCGCGCGAACATCGCCCTGGCCTCGGCGAGAAACTCGTCGCGGGTCGGGATCGCCGGCAGATGCAGATGCGTCAGCGCGTCGACGCCTTCATGCGCGCGATTGAGGATGTCGTGCAGCGTCGGCAATTGCATTTGGGCGAGGTCGGCCCGGCGCCGCGCCGACGAAATCGCGTGCGCGAGTTTCTGAGCATCGAACCGGGCGGCAAGCTCGCGCGCCGCCCGGTTGATGACGCGTGCGCCGAGCGGCTGCTCGTTGCGCAGCACCTGTTCGGGCGGCGCCTTCATGTTCCAGACGACGCCACACCAGGACAGGACCTTCAGGATGTAATAGGTCACGTCGATTTCCCACCAGCGAAAACCTTGTCGCACGCTGCTCTGGTAGGCGTGGTGATTGTTGTGCCAGCCCTCACCCAGGGTGAACAACGCCAGCAGCCAGTTGTTGCGGGAATCGTCGCCGGTCACGTAGCGCTTGCGTCCATGCACGTGGGCGAGGGAATTGATGCAGAAAGTCGCGTGATAGAGCAGCACCGTGCTCCACAGGAAGCCCACGACCAGGCCCGACCAGCCCGCAACCAGGAAGCAGAGCACTGCGAGCACGATCGCCGGCAGCAGTTCGAGCCGATGCAGCCACATCAGCTCCGGGTAACGCGCGAGGTCGCCGACCTTCACGAGGTCGGTCCCGTCGTGCTCCCGATAAAAGATCCAGCCGAGATGGCTGTACAGGAAGCCGCGGTGTCGTGGGGAATGCACGTCGATTTCGGTATCGGAATGCAGATGATGGTGTCGATGCTTGGCCGCCCACCACAATACGCTCTTCTGCGCGGTGCTTTGCGCAAGGCAGGCCAGGATGAACTGAAACACCCGGCTGGTCGCAAAAGCCCGATGGGAGAAATAGCGGTGGTAGCCTGCTCCGATCGCAAACATGCGCACGCCATACAGTGACACGCAGATCGCGACGGCCTGCCACGTGATGCCCGTCCAGACGGCCGCCACGCAGCCGAGATGGACCAGCACGAACGGTATTGCGGAGGGGTACATGACGTCGTCGTGCTGGTCGTCGGCGGGCGCGTTGGGCGACATGTCTTGGCGTAACCTTTCTTGGCATGACCTTGGGTGAGGGATCCGGAATTCGTTGCGGCAGCGCCGAAGGCCGCCGGGTACGAAAAACCCGCGGATGGCGGACCATCGCGGGGGCTTGAACGAGATGTTTTGCCTGGACATCCCCGGCCGAAGCAGAGCTGGCCTGAAGTTCGCCGGACTATATGGTCCCGGCTGCCTGGCATGCAAGCTCGTAGCCTCACGGAGGGGCTGCGGCATGTTGCTCGGGGGTACCAATCGTGCCGCCGGCGCGGCGTGGCGCGCGGACGGCCCCCGGCCTATATTCGAGACGCGAGAAGAAAGAGGCGGCGATGACGGCGGTTGCGACCTCGGCGAACGAGAGTCTCTGGCAGAAGATTCGCGGTGAGGCACAACGTGCGATCGCGGCCGATCCTGTCTTTGGCAGATCCCTCGCCGATACAGTCCTCGTCCATGACGATTTTGCTGCCGCACTGGCCGATCTGATCGGGCGCAGACTAGGCGGCTCTGCAGCGGAGCGAGCGCGCTTCACGGCCTTCGCCCTCGATGCCTTCAGCGACTCGCCGGACCTGATCGAGACAGCCGGCCGCGATTTGCAGGCGATCGCGATCCACGATCCCGCCATCGCCGAGCTGTTGCCGCCACTGCTGCATTTCAAGGGTTATGTCGCGCTGCAAGCCTGGCGCGTCTCGAACTGGCTCTGGCACCGCGGCCATGTCGATGCCGCCCTGCTGTTTCAGAACGAGTCTTCAAATTTGCTGCAGGTCAGCATTCATCCCGCCGCCAGCATCGGCGCGTCGGTCTATCTCGACCATGCCACGGGTATCGTGATCGGCGCGAACGTGGTCATCGGCGAGGGGACCACCGTCCTCCAGAATGTCAGCATCGGCCGCAGCAGCGAAATGCCGGCGCGCTCGCCCCGCATCGGCCGCGGCGTCTATATCGGCGCCGGTGCGGCCATTCTCGGCGATATCAGCATCGGCGATTTCGCCAAGATCGGTGCCGGCACGGTCGTGGCATCGGACGTGCCGGCCGGCTGCACCGCGGTCGGTATTCCCGCGCGGCTAACCAATTGCCCCGAGCCCGCCCCGGCGCAGTGACCCAACTCCCTGCGTTGCCTACCTTTCCGCCAGCCAAATTCGTCCGCGGTAACCCCGCATTAACTATCGCCGGGCTCTGGTAATTGCGGACAATCGCGCCCAAAGCTGCGGTCAAGGCCCATAGTTTTGACATCTTGGCAGGGAATGCAGGCGGCCGGCTTTGGACGAGCCCTGCACCCCAGAAAGACAAGGCTTTGAGCGGGCTTGCCGGCCACGCCGGTTTGTAGCGCGGCTGTTGGGGAACCGGCGGCCATTTGCTGGCCGGGACATGAGGTACGATCGCCTTGAGAGGATACCGCTTATGAATCCGGCCGACGTGGCTCAGTCAGCCCTTCCGGTTGCCGCTTCCGCGGACGTGTCGCTGATCGCGCTGTTCTGGCAGGCTCACTGGATCGTGAAAGCGGTGATGCTGGGACTTCTGTCCTGCTCGGTCTGGGTCTGGGCGATCGCCATCGACAAGATCTTTCTGTTCGCCCGCACCCGGCGTTCGATGGACCGCTTCGAGCAGGCGTTTTGGTCCGGCGAGTCGATCGAGGAACTCTATCGTACGCTCTCGGCCAAGCCGACGCATTCGATGGCGGCCTGCTTCGTCGCGGCGATGCGCGAGTGGAAGCGTTCGTTCGAGAGCCATGCGCGCTCGGTCGCAGGCCTTCAGATGCGCATCGACAAGGTGATGAACGTCTCGATCGCGCGGGAGGTCGAGCGGCTGGAGCGGCGTCTGCTGGTGCTCGCCACTGTCGGCTCCGCCGGCCCCTTCGTCGGCCTGTTCGGCACGGTCTGGGGCATCATGTCGAGCTTCCAGTCGATCGCAGCGTCGAAAAATACCTCTCTGGCGGTGGTGGCCCCCGGTATCGCCGAGGCGCTGTTTGCGACCGCCGTCGGCCTTATCGCCGCCATTCCTGCCACTATTTTCTACAATAAGTTCACGTCCGAGGTGAACCGGCAGGCCCAGCGGCTCGAAGGTTTCGCCGATGAATTTTCAGCCATCCTGTCGCGCCAGATCGACGAGCGGGGCTGACGGACGGCATGTATAGTGTGAAGGGCAATTTGGGCACCAGACCATGGGCATGAACGTCGCGAGTTCGTCCGGAGGCGGCGGGCGCCGTGGCCGGCGCAAGCCGGTCGTGGCCGAGATCAACGTCACGCCGATGGTCGACGTGATGCTGGTGCTGCTCATCATCTTCATGGTGTCGGCGCCGATGTTGACGGTCGGAGTGCCGCTCGACCTGCCGCAGACCCAGGCCAAGAGCCTCGAAAACAACGACCAGAAGCCGATCCAGATGTCGGTCGATATCAAGGGCAAGGTGTTCATCAACGATGCCGAGATCGCGATCAACGAGCTGATCCCGAAGCTGAAGGCGATCACCGACGCGCGCGGCGGGCTCGAGGAGCGCATTTATCTGCGTGCCGACAAGAAGGCGGATTACGGCACGGTGGCCAAGGTCATGGGCCTGTTGTCCGGCGCGGGATTCAAGAAGCTCGCCCTCGTTACGGAAGCGGATCAGGGGTAAGCGGTGAAGGTGAAGGTCGACAAGACACTCGTTGCGTCGATTGCCCTCCACGTCCTCGTGCTGGGATGGGGGCTCGTCACCTTTAGCAGCAGGGCATTCGTGCCGGCGGAAGAGTCGCTGCCGATCGACATCATCTCCACCGACCAGCTCGCGCAGATGATGTCGGGGCAGAAGACCGGCGACAAGAAAGAGCCGAAGCCCAAGGTCGAGAAGATCGCGGAGGCCAAGCCCGAGGAAGACGCCGTCGGCAAGGTCACCGAGAAGAAAGAGCTGATCAAGACCAACTCGACGCCCGAGCCGCCGCCAAAACCGGTCGAGAAGCCGGTCGAGAAGAAGCCCGAGCCGCCCAAGCCCGTGGCGGAAGCCAAGCCGAAGGAAGAGCCGAAGCCGCCGGAAAAGAAGCCTGATCCGGCCAAGGAAGATCCGATCGCCGAACTGCAGAAAAAGCTCGAAACCAAGAAGCCGCCGCCCAAGCCGGAGCAGAAGGTCGCGGCGGTGCAGCCGCAGCAGCAGCCGAAGCCCAAGGAGCGCAGCTTCGATCCCGCGCAGATCCAGCGTGACCTCGACAAGCGCGCCGCGACCCGGCACGAGCTCGCCGGCTCGACGCTGAATGCGTCGGCCTCGCTGGGATCGACGATCGGAACGGCCGCCAACAACGTCGCGACCTGGCGGGGTGCGTTCCAGGGCGCGGTGAAGCGCTGCTTCACGCCGACCTATAACGGCCAGGACGCCGATCAGTACGAGGCCGACATCGACATTCCCATGAAGATCGACGGATCGCTCGCGTCCGAGCCGGTCGTCGTCGCGGTGAGAGGGCCGTCGCGCTCGATCGCCCAGGCTGTGGCCGAGAGCGCCAAGCGCGCCATCGTGCAGTGTCAGGTCTATTCGTTCCTGCCGAAGCAGCAATACGAGAGCTGGAAGCTCATTCCGATGACTTTCGGCCTGAAAGACATGTTGTGACATCCGAACAAAAGAATTTTGCGATGAATGACGTTCGATCGATGAACCGCCGCCGCTTCATGACCCTGACCGGATCGACGCTCGCGATGCTGGGGGGCGGACAGGCCTTCGCCCAGCAGCCGCAGGGGCGGCTCCGCATCGATCCCACGGAGTTTCGGCCGATTCCGATCGCGATCACCAACTTCGTGCCGGGCTCACCCGCCGACGGCGACGTCGGCAACGGCGTCACGCAGGTCATCACCAACAATCTGAAGCGCTCGGGTTTGTTTGCCCCCGTCGACCAGGCCGCCTTCATCGAGCGCATCAGCAACATCGACGTCGCGCCGCAATTCGAGAACTGGAAGACCCTCAACGCGCAGGCCCTGGTCACCGGCCGCATGACGCGGCAGCCGGACGGCCGCCTCAAGGCCGAATTCCGCCTGTGGGACGTGGTCACCGGCCAGCAGCTCGCCGGCCAGCAATATTTCACCTCGCCGGAATATTGGCGCCGCATCGCCCACATCATCTCCGATCAGATCTATGAGAAGCTGACCGGCGAGAAGGGCTATTTCGACAGCCGCGTGGTGTTCGTCGACGAGTCCGGGCCGAAGGAGCGCCGCGTCAAGCGGCTCGCGATGATGGACCAGGACGGCGCCAATGTGCGCTATCTGACTCGCGGCGCCGACCTCGTGCTGACGCCGCGCTTCTCGCCGAACTCGCAAGAGATCACCTACATGGAGTTCGGCCAGGGCGATCCGAAGGTGTATCTCTTCAACATCGAGACCGGCCAGCGCGAGATCGTCGGCAATTTCCCGGGCATGACCTTTGCGCCGCGCTTCTCGCCGGACGGCCAGCGCGTCATCATGAGTTTGCAGCAGGGCGGCAATTCCAATTTGTTCGTGATGGATTTGCGCTCGCGCTCGACCACGCGCCTCACCGATACGCCGGCGATCGACACATCTCCGTCCTACTCGCCGGACGGCACCCGCATCTGCTTCGAGTCCGATCGCGGCGGCAGGTCGCAGATCTATGTGATGGCGGCGGGCGGCGGAGCTGCGCAGCGCATTTCCTTCTCCAAGGACGACACCAACGCCACCTATTCGACGCCGGTATGGTCGCCGCGCGGCGACTACATCGCCTTCACCAGGCAGGGCGGCGGACAGTTCTCGATCGGCGTCATGAAGCCGGACGGCTCCGGCGAACGGCTGCTCACCTCCGGCTTTCACAACGAAGGCCCGACGTTTTCGCCGAACGGCCGCGTGCTGATGTTCTTCCGCGATCCCGGCGGCAGCGGCGGGCCGTCGCTGTTCTCCGTCGACATCTCGGGCCGCAACGAGCTGAAGGTGCCGACGCCGGGCTTCGCCTCCGACCCGGCATGGTCGCCGCTGTTGTCCTCGACACAGGGCGGCTAAGACATCGCGTCTCCAGACACGCGATGTTTCCGAAAAAACGCGCCGATTTTTTCGCGTTCGGCGGAGAATGCAAGGTTTCCTTCACCTTGTGCCCGGCAAGGCCTGCCTAGCTGCTTGATATATCAGCAGAAATGGGTTCGCTATTGCCGAAAAACAACCCGACCTTAACGATGTTCCCTCAGAAAGGCTTCATCTGGCTTGGGTAAAAGTACGCGCTAAACAGGACGCGTAGCAAGCCGATGCAGCTGGCCGACCAGAAGCAGAGCGATCGAGACGAGCTGGAGCCGATACTCTACGCCGCTCTCGTCAACTCCATGGTGCAGAATTTCTGGGCGATCTTCCTCGGATCGGCCTGCACCGCCGTGGCTGCGGTCATGACTGCCTTGAAGACCGGCGACGTCCTGCTGTGGCCGATCGCGTTTCTCATCATCGCCATCGGCACTGCGCGCGCGTTTCAGATGCGGCGCTACGAAAACCGGATCCCGGCCCTGACGTTTGCAGAGGCCAAGCATCTGGAGCCGCGCTATTGGTTCGGCGCGCTCGTCTATGCCGGCATCATCGGCCTGTGGTGTTTCGTCGTCATCTTCAACAACGACGACGCGGTCGCGAACATGCTCTGCGTCTCCGTCACGGTCGGCTACACCGCCGGCGGCGCCGCCCGCAATTACGGCCAGCCCCGGGTGATCCAGTGGCACGTCGCGCTGGCCTGCGGTCCGATGTCGCTCGCCTTGATGCTGCATGGCGGGTTCTACTATATCGGGCTCGCGATCCTGCTCGGGCTGTTCTTCATCGCGCTGAAGAACATCAACCTCGGCCTGCATGCGATCTTCGTCAAGGCGCTGACCTCGAGCTTCCGGGAATCCGCGCTGGCGAGCCAGTTCGACACCGCGCTCAACAACATGCCTCATGGCCTGTGCATGTTTCGCGCCGACAGCCGCCTTGCGGTGATGAACCATCGCTTCGGCGAGCTGATGGCCTTGCCTGAAGATCTGGTCAAGCGCGGCGCCACCGCCGCCGACATCGTGTCGGCCTGCGTCGCCGCGCGGTCGATCTCGGCGGACAGCGGCAACCAGATCATGGCCGAGATCGAACACGCGCGGATCTGCGAGATCGTCACCGCCGACCCGGACCCCTCGCGCGGCCGCACGCTGGCCTGGACGTTCCAGCCGATGGCCGGCGGCGGCACCGTGCTGCTGCTGGAAGACATCACCGAACGCACCAACGCGGAAGCCCGCATCAGCCATCTTGCCCGTTACGACGAGCTGACGGCGCTGCCCAACCGCGTCAGCTTCCGCGACGAGATCGAACGGCTGCTGGCGATTTCGCACAATTCGGAACGCCTCTCGGCGCTGCTGTTCATCGACCTCGACCAGTTCAAGCAGGTCAACGACACGCTCGGCCATCCCTGCGGCGACCAGCTCCTGTGTGCGGTCGCCAACCGGCTGCGCGAGATGCTGCGTCCCGAGGATTTCGTCGCGCGCTTCGGCGGCGACGAATTCGTCGTGTTCCAGCAGAACATCGCGTCGCCCGAGGACGCCGCCGCGCTGGCGCGCCGCATCGTCGAGCGGCTCAGCGAGCGCTACCGCATCGACAATCACCTGGTCGAGATCGGCGCCAGCGTCGGCATCGCGCTGACCGCGCCGGACGGCGTCAGCGCCGATACGCTGCTCAAGAACGCCGACATGGCGCTGTACCGCGCCAAGGCCGACGGCCGCGGCACCTTCTGCTTCTTCCGCGACGAGATGGCGGCGACCGTCGAGGCGCGCCGCATTCTCGAGCTCGATCTGCGCAAGGCGCTGGCCAACGAGGAGTTCGAGCTGTTCTACCAGCCGCTGGTCAATCTGAAGTCCGGCAAGATCACCACTTGCGAGGCACTGCTGCGCTGGAATCATCCGGTGCGCGGCACGGTCTCGCCGGTCGACATCATCCCGGTCGCCGAGGACATGGGCCTGATCGTCGATCTCGGCCGCTGGATCCTGCGCCGCGCCTGCATGGAATGCATGAAATGGCCGGACGGCGTCAGCGTCGCCGTCAACTTCTCGCCGCAGCAATTCCACCAGCGCGACGTCCTGAGCGAAATCCGCTACGCGCTGGAGGTCTCGGGGCTTCCGGCGCACCGGCTCGAGATCGAGATCACCGAATCCTCGCTGCTGCGCAACACCCAGCTCACGCACGACATCCTGTCGCAACTGCATGCGCTCGGCGTGCGCATTTCGCTCGACGATTTCGGCACCGGCTATTCGAGCCTCAGCTATCTGCACAATTTCCCGATGCAGAAGGTGAAGATCGACCGCTCCTTCCTCGAAGGCATCGACACCGACCGGCCGCTGACGCTGCTGCGCGGCGTGGCGCGGCTGTCCGCCGATCTCGGCATGTCGGTCGTGGTCGAGGGCATCGAGACCAACGAGCAGCTCGAGCTGATCAGCGCCGACGGCACCGTCTCCGAGGCGCAAGGCTATCTGTTCAGCCGTCCGGTGCCCGCCGTGCGGATGCGCCAGCTCCTCAACGCCTCCTATGGACGGCGCGGCGACGGCCTGCTCCAGGTCGTCGGCACGCGCTCCTTCGCCTGACGCCGCTTCGCTGAATTTCCTGTCGTTTCAGTCTGTTGCCGGGCACCGTAGTCCTACGGGTGATTAACCCTAACCCTTCGATTGCTTTGCATACTTGTTAAGGAGCTGTTAATAAATGATCACGCGCGCGCAGGTTGTCCCGCAGGAGTTGCCTTGGGCAGCGCGTCGTGAACGGTGAGTAAGGAGTTGGAATGCAGTCCTCAGCCAGAGCGGTCATTTCGGCTGTTGGACGAGGGGCGGAACTCCTCACCGACGTCGACTATCATCTCGCAGAGACGTTTGCCGAGAAGGAGGAGATCTACAATCTCCGCTACCGCGCCTATCTGCGCGAAGGCGCCGTCAGGGAGTCGGCGGACGCACGGGTCACCGACCGCTATGACGAGCTGCCGAACGCGTGGACCTTCGGTGTCTATCTCCACGGCGAGCTCTGCAGCTCGGTGCGCATCAGCGTGCTGACCTCGGAATGGCGCGAGTCCACCTCGGCCGACGTCTTTCCCGATATTCTGCTGCCACGGCTCGACCGCGGCGAGGTCATGATCGATCCGACGCGCTTCGTCGCCGATCCCGACCAGGTCAAGCGGGTTCCGGAACTGCCCTATTTGACGACGCGCCTCGCCTACATGGCCTGCGAGCATTTCAATGCCGATCTGGGCCTTGCGATCGTGCGTCCCGAGCATCAGGCCTTCTACCGGCGGGTGTTCCTGCACGAGACCATCGCCGAGCCCCGGCTGGTTCCGGGACTGACCAAGCCGTTCGGGCTGATGGCGGCGGACTTCCCGACCTTCCGCAAGAAAGTGTTCGAGCGCTATCCGATCATGCGGTCCACCGCCTTCGAGCGGCGGATGCTGTTCGGGCGCGGCGGCCAGCGCGAGGTCCCGCAGCGGCCCGTCCCGCAGCCGGTGCTGGTGGCGGACGCCGCTCACGCCTGAGGGCGGGCTGGGCATGTTCCGAGGCCGCCGCCTTTCGGCGGGGGGCCCCGGTCGCCTGACATATCCTCGGGGCCCAAAATTCCGGCAGGATCCAGCGTTTTTGCCGGCCGGCGCGGCTTGCCTTCACCCTCGCGCCACATTTACAACCCATTAACCATGACGGTTGCTTTTCGCTGGTTGGGGGCATTTGACCGGCTGAGGCAAGGTTCCGTCAAGGTTGACGGAACGTTCGCTTAACCAACCCCCTGTAGACCGGACAGCAGTGGACTGAACGTGAGCGTGGAGGCTCCGGAATGAAACATCCTATGCGTATCCTCCAGGGATTGAAGCTGGTCGCGGTGCTTGCCGTCGCGCTGTCGATGGGCGCCTGCGCCAACAAGAACTCTGCCACGGATGCGATGGCCAATGCGGCGACGCCCGGAAGCCAGCAGGATTTCGTCGTCAACGTGGGTGACCGCGTGTTCTTCGAAAGCGACCAGACCGATCTGACCCCGCAGGCGATCGTGACCCTGGAGAAGCAGGCCCAGTGGCTGCAGAGCTACCCGCGCTACAGCTTCACCATCGAAGGCCATGCCGACGAACGCGGCACCCGCGAATACAACATCGCGCTCGGCGCCCGCAGAGCCCAGTCGGTGCGCTCGTTCCTCGCCTCGCGCGGCATCGACCCGAACCGCATGCGCACGATCTCCTACGGCAAGGAGCGGCCGGTGGCCGTCTGTAACGACATCTCCTGCTGGTCGCAGAACCGCCGTGCCGTCACCGTGCTGAACGCGAGCTCCTGACGCTCAGTCAGGTCCCTGGCGATTGGTCAGGCGCCGTTCATCTTCAGAAACCGAATATGCCGGCGCCCCTCTCGGGCGCCGGTTTCGTTTCAGCGATCTGTGACAGAAACCCCTTTGTTCCAGTCACATTTTTGGCGTACTCCACTTCAATGTGTGGCGCGTCGAATGATCCGTCGCAGGCCATTTCGCTTTCGTCGTCAGGGCAAGATGTCATCCAGATTCAAGGCAATTACCGGCACCGTGGCGATCGCCGCGCTGCTCTCTTTCGGCTCGCCCGTCTTCGCGCAATCGGATGATGCCGACCCCGAGATGCGGATCGAGCGGCTGGAGAACCAGCTGCGCCAGCTCACCGGCCAGAACGAGGAGCTGCAATACCGCAACCGCCAGCTCGAGGAGCGGCTGCGGGCGCTCGAGGGCGGCGCGCAGGCTGCGCCCGGACAGGGCCAGCCCAACGTCGCGGCCATGCCGCCCGCGCAGGCCGCGCCGGCCTATCGCCAGCAGCCGCCGCAACAGCAACCGGCCCAGCCGAATTACGAGCAGCCGCAGATCGCCTCGCCCGCGCCGATCGTTCAGGAGCCGCCTGCGCCCGGCGCGCCCGGCAGTCGTCGCCGCGGCGATGCGTTTGACCCGAACCAGAATCCCGGTGCCCCGGGTGCGCCGCGCGCGCTCGGCGGCGGGCAGCAGCCGATCGCGGCAGGTGGTGGTCAGGCAGCCGCGCCCGGCGGGCGCGGCTACGGCGAGCCGCTCGATCTCTCCAACAATGGCGGCCGCTATCCGCAGGCAGCGGCCCCCGCGCAGCCCGCTTATCCGCCGGCCCAACAGGGCAATCCCGCGCCATCAGGCGGCACGGGCCTTGCGACCCTGCCGCCCTCGGCCACGCCGCGCGACGAGTTCGACCTCGGCATCGGCTACATGCAGCGCAAGGACTACGCGCTCGCCGAGCAGACCATGAAGAACTTTTCGCAGAAATTTCCGAACGATCCGCTGCTTGGCGACGCGCAATACTGGCTCGGCGAGAGCTATTTCCAGCGCCAGCAATACCGCGACTCCGCGGAAGCCTTCCTCGCCGTCACCACCAAATACGACAAGTCCGCCAAGGCCCCGGATGCCCTGCTGCGGCTCGGCCAGTCGCTGGCCGCGCTGAAGGAGAAGGAGGCCGCCTGCGCCGCCTTTGGCGAAATCGGCCGCAAATATCCGCGCGCCTCCGCCGGCGTCAAAGCGGCCGTGGACCGCGAGCAGAAGCGGGTGAAGTGCTGACGCGTAGCGTTTAAGTCCTGACAATGCTGACGGCGCTGCGCTAAACATTGCAGCATCCGCTTGCGACCGTCAGGGCCGCGTCATGTCAGACGACGACAATTCACCGATCTCGGCGCGCGCGGCGAAGCAGCTCTTCGCCGAGCTCAAAGGCGCGCCGGCACTGGTGCTCGCGGTCTCCGGCGGGCCTGACTCCGTTGCCCTGATGTGGCTCGCGGCGCGCTGGCGGCGCGGCCTTGCGCGCGGTCCGCATCTCACCGTCGTCACCGTCGATCACGGCCTGCGGCCGGAAGCGGCGCGCGAGGCGCGCGAGGTCAAGCATCTGGCGACCGGGCTCGGCCTGACCCACCGGACCCTGCGCTGGCGTGGCGCAAAGCCGGAGACGGGATTGCCTGCGGCCGCGCGCGAGGCCCGCTACCGCCTGCTCGCGCAGGCTGCGCGCAAGGCCGGCGCGAGCCATGTGCTGACCGCCCATACCCGCGACGACCAGGCCGAGACCCTGTTGATGCGTCTTGTCCGCGGCAGCGGACTTGCCGGACTGTCGGCGATGGCCCGCCTCACCGAGCGCGACGGCGTCGTCCTTGCGCGTCCGCTGCTCGATGTCCCGAAGTCGCAGCTGGTCGCGACCCTGCAGCGGGCCAAGATCGGGTTTGCCGATGATCCCACCAACCGCGACACCGCCTTCACCCGGCCGCGGCTGCGCGCGCTGCTGCCGCAGCTTGCGGCGGAGGGCGGCGACGCCCGCACGCTGGCCCGGCTCGCAGGCAGGCTGGCGCGCGCCAATGCGGCGGTCGAACTGATGGTCGATGGCGCCGAGCGCTTCCTTCAACTCCGGGCGCGCGGCGATGCGCCGCAGGCGGGCGTTCGAAGCTTCGAGGCCCAAATCTTTTTCGAAGCCCAAGCGTTTGCCGCCCTGCCGGAGGAGGTCCGGCTGCGGCTCCTGCTGCGGGCGGTCAATGCGCTCGGCCATGAAGGGCCGGCGGAACTGGGCAAGGTCGAAACCCTGATGACAGCGCTCGACCAGGCCATGGCTGCGGGGCCCGCGGCCGCAAATGGCCGGCCGGTGCTGCGACAGACCCTCGCGGGAGCCCTGATCAGCCTTGCCGGGGGGCGTATCCACGTCGCGCCGGCGCCGGCCCGGCGGCCCAAGGGGCGCTGAGCGCGGATCACGGGAGCTGAGCGCGGATCATGGCACCGGCCGTTTCGGTGGCGCGCCGTCAGGCCACCTTAACCAGGCAGGAAAAACCCCTGTCAGGCCGCCATTATTTCAGCGGGAATCGCTCTAAGATGGGATAAATAGTCCCATCTCGTTCCCTTGGCAGCGACCGGGGCGGCACCTAAATTGTATGCGTCCAACCGAGAGGATTCCTTGGGATTTCCTCGTACTGCCCCAACTAGCTAACCGCCCAAGGATCAGGCCGCGATCCGCGCGACCACGAAGGAAGATCGATGAACGCCAATCTGCGCAATTTCGCCCTCTGGGTCATCATTGTCTTGCTGCTGTTGGCGTTGTTCACGCTCTTCCAGAATCCGGGTCAGCGCGCCTCCTCGCAGGACATCGCCTTCTCCCAGCTCCTGAGCGAAGTTGACCGCGGCAACGTGCGCGACGTCGTGATCCAGGGGCCGGACATCCACGGCACCTTCACGAACGGCTCGAGCTTCCAGACCTATGCGCCGAGCGACCCGACGCTGGTGAAGCGCCTCTATGACAGCAAGGTGCAGATCACCGCGAAGCCGCCCGGCGACAACGTGCCGTGGTTCGTCTCGCTGCTGGTCTCCTGGCTGCCCTTCATCGCGCTGATCGGCGTCTGGATATTCCTGTCGCGGCAGATGCAGGGCGGCGCCGGCAAGGCGATGGGCTTCGGCAAGTCGCGCGCCAAGATGCTCACCGAAGCGCATGGCCGCGTCACCTTCGAGGACGTCGCCGGCGTCGACGAGGCCAAGCAGGACCTGCAGGAGATCGTCGAATTCCTCCGCGACCCCGGCAAATTCCAGCGCCTCGGCGGCCGCATTCCGCGCGGCGTTCTGCTGGTCGGCCCTCCCGGCACGGGCAAGACCCTGATCGCGCGTGCGGTCGCGGGCGAAGCCAACGTGCCGTTCTTCACCATTTCCGGTTCGGACTTCGTCGAGATGTTTGTCGGCGTCGGCGCCTCTCGTGTGCGCGATATGTTCGAGCAGGCCAAGAAGAACGCGCCCTGCATCATCTTCATCGACGAAATCGATGCGGTCGGTCGTCACCGTGGCGCCGGTCTCGGCGGCGGCAATGACGAGCGCGAGCAGACGCTGAACCAGCTGCTGGTCGAGATGGACGGCTTCGAAGCGAACGAGGGCGTGATCCTGATCGCCGCGACCAACCGTCCCGACGTGCTCGATCCCGCGCTGCTGCGTCCCGGCCGCTTCGACCGCCAGGTCGTGGTGCCCAACCCGGACGTCGTCGGCCGCGAGCAGATCCTCAAGGTTCACGTCCGCAAGGTGCCGCTGGCCCCCGATATCAACCTCAAGACCATCGCGCGCGGCACCCCGGGCTTCTCCGGCGCCGACCTGATGAACCTCGTCAACGAGGCCGCGCTGACCGCCGCCCGCCGCAACAAGCGAATGGTGACGCAGGCCGAGTTCGAAGAGGCCAAGGACAAGGTGATGATGGGCGCCGAGCGCAAGTCGCTCGTCATGACCGAGGAAGAGAAGCTGCTGACGGCCTATCACGAGGGCGGCCACGCCATCGTCGGCCTCAACGTCGTCGCGACCGACCCGATCCACAAGGCGACCATCATTCCGCGCGGCCGCGCGCTGGGCATGGTCATGCAGCTGCCTGAGCGCGACAAGCTGTCGATGTCGCTGGAGCAGATGACCTCGCGGCTCGCCATCATGATGGGCGGCCGTGTCGCCGAAGAGCTGATCTTCGGCCGCGAGAAGGTGACCTCCGGTGCGTCCTCCGACATCGAGCAGGCGACGCGCCTGGCCCGCATGATGGTGACGCGCTGGGGCCTGTCCGAGGCGCTCGGCACCGTCTCCTATGGCGAAAATCAGGACGAGGTTTTCCTCGGCATGTCGGTGTCGCGCACCCAGAACGCGTCGGAAGCGACGGTTCAGAAGATCGACACCGAGATCCGGCGCTTCGTCGAAGAAGGCTACAACGAAGCGACGCGCATTCTCACCGAGAAGCGCGCCGACCTCGAAGCGCTCGCCAAGGGCCTGCTCGAGTTCGAGACGCTGTCCGGCGACGAGATCGTCGATCTGCTCAAGGGCAAGAAGCCGAACCGCGAATCCGTGCTCGAGCCGACCACGCCGCGCGCCTCCGCCGTGCCCCCGGCCGGCAAGTCGCGCCCGCGGCCCGATCCGGATCCCGGCCTGGAGCCGCAGCCGCAGGCGTAATCGCAAGCGGCAGATGAAATTGGAAAACGCGGCGGACACGCCGCGTTTTTTTATTGTCGATGACGAGTTACGAGTGTGGACACTTTCGGCGCCTCGTCATTGCGAGCGTAGCGATGCAATCCAGACTGTCACCGCGGCAGGATTCTGGATTGCTTCGCTACGCTCGCAATGACGGAAGAAAAGTAGCGTGGGCAAAGGCGCCCAGGCGCCGTCCCCGCCATCCCGCGTCCGCTGTTCCGACGATAGCAGACAACATAACGGGCTCAACGTGGTCCAGCTAAGGGCCAATAGGCGACCTAGGTGTCGTGCTCCTCATTTAGCTGGCAACCTCACGCTGGCGAGATCGGTGCCCACGATGATGTTGCCGGTGTAGCCGCCGTCCTCGGCGGCTTTCCGGTAGTCCTGCTCCGTCAACGGGCCACCGGGGACCTTCACGGTCCCCTGAGTAGGAGCACCGAGTGACGGCGCGAGATGGGTGAGCATGAGGTACTTCACCCCGTCGTGTTGAGCCATGGCACCGAGATCGGTCGCATTGCTCTGGCGATAGTAGACCGGAGGCGGCGCTCCACTGCCTCTTTCCGGCGAAAGCACGGGGTGGATGGTCGTATGCACGATGATATCGGCACCCTTGGCCAGCTTCTCGACTTGATCCGACGTCGAGGTCTTGCGCGGCGGAGCCTGCACGTCGTTGGATGCGTCCCCGCCAATCACCACGCTGCCGGCCGGCGTGTCGACGCGATAGGCTGCAGAACCCGGGATGTGCGTCGTCCGGATCGCGCTGACCTTCACGTCACCTGACGTCCAAACGACTTGTGCGTCGTCCTTTGGATCGAAGGTGACAACCTTCATCCCCGCAACCGGACCGGCTGCGTCGACGAGGCCCTTCATTTCGGCGGCCCGGTAGGCGGTCTCACCTGACTGCTCATAGGCGTCGTCGATATGGGCGACAAATTTGCTGCAACTCACGGTGAATCCAAGCTGCGATTTCTCGTCGGTGCTGCAGACGACGTCGAGCTTCGGGCCTTGAGGGACGCCGAAGAACCAGCGCATCTGCACGATATCGGAGAATCCCTCCGTATGGTCCGAGTGGATGTGTGTGAAGAAGACGCCGTTGAGCTGCGCGGCCTGGACGCCGATTTGCGCCAGTCTCATGAGCGTTCCGCGGCCGGCGTCGAACTGCATCAGCACGGACCTGCAGTCGTTTGTGTCGTCACCGTACCGCACGAACGTCCCGGGCCCGGCGAGGTCGTTGTAGGGCGGCGGACCGCTGGTGCCGGTCAATGTGACGACCATGCAGGGCGCGGCCTGCGCACCTGTCGTGGCGACGGCCGTTGCCATGAACAGGAATGCCATCGCGGATAACAGCTTGCGCATTATGATCCTCTCTCTGCCCGACACCAATGTCAGCGGCAATGTCATTGGCTTGCAGGCATGCGCTGCAAAGGAACGAGACGCCCCATGGTCCGGAGCTGATCCAACGATTTGCCGTAGCAATCGAGCACAGTCGCGCGATCCTTGGGTGGCTCCAACACGTGATCTGCATTCAAGGTCGCCGTGTGCAGGCCCGATAGGTCGCGGTACCATTTCCGTTGATCGTATTTAGGTACCCCACCGTCCAGGTCTGGGACTTTTGGCTGTAGCAAACGATTCCGAGAGGAATATCGGCAGGCAATGTTTGGGCGGCAGATTCCGTCGCCAGCGTAGCCAACAAACTGAATGCCACAACAGATAAGGAAAATTTGGGCACGATCCCTCCTCGTAGGTCCGGACGCCGCGCGAGCCGTCCGCTTGGACCATCTATAAGAGGACTGCCTCGGGCTAATGTTGAGATAACTCAAGGAAATCGATGCGTTTGAATCGCAGCCAGATGCTCTGCAAGCGGCAGCACGCGCCCCATGAATTCAACGTCGCTGCTTCCTACCCGGCGTCGTCGAACAAGGTAGATCGATCCTTATTTCGTCACCATGTGGCGAGTCGGCGTGACCGTGCTCGTCGGCGGCGCAGGTGAGATGGAGAACGTCAGCCAGGTATTCCAGCCCGACGGCCGGTTCGCCGCGTCAAATTCCCCATAGGCTTTCACGTTCAGATAGCCCTGCATGTCTCCGACCGGAAACAGGTAGCCGAATTGCGGACCTACGCCCAACACGCGCGAGCGGAATGACCCGAGAATAGGGTGCTGACCGGAATCGTCGGTGACCTGCTGATAGGCATATCCGACGAAGCCCACGAACGCGTGCTTGGAAAGAAACTTCGATACGCCCCAGTCGAAATGGAAATCGACGCCGCTCTGGTACTGCGTGTCTGGGTTCTTGAAATTGTAGGTGAACCCGGCGACGCCCGAGAATTCCTGCCCGGTAGCGGGATCGAGATACGTGTAGCCGCCGCCGCCATCGATGGCGCCGTGACCGATGCCGGTGTTGGCCAGACGGGTCGGTTGGTAGTCTCCGACGGGAATGTCGCCGGTCGCATAGGTCATCCAGTTGTGAACGCCGTTGTGCCACTTCAGCGACATCACTGGATAGAGATCGCCGACCGACACAAGTGTGTCCGAAAGACTGCCGGTCCGCGTCGTGCCGAACGGGCCGACGTTGGTGGTCAGCGTTCCATCGATGCCGACTGCGCTTCGCGCGAATGTGCCGGTGAGACCCACGGCCAATTGTCCACCCAGCACTGGCGTGGCGAACGTATAGGTCGGCGCCAGGATCAGAATGTCGGCTTGCGCATTGAGGCTTGCGTTCAGGTTGACATTGACCGTCGCCGGAAGTTTGCCGACCGTGATTTCCCGCGATGCAGCGACACCACCCGAGCCTGCGACGGAGGTGTGGTAATAAACCGTGCCTAGCGACCAACCCGGTGTCATCGGCAAGGCCGCGAGGCTGCCAAACTGACCCGGAAGCCAGAACGAAATGCCGTTTTCATCGGCCCTGGCGCTTTCAACGGAGGCGGCAAGAAGGCCAGCGCTAACGAGACAGGCTGTCAGCCATGCACCTTGTGATCTAGAACCGGCGCGTTGCATTCGTCCTCCAAGTCTTCGTCCCTATTGCCGGTTATTCCCGCATGATTTGGCGTCGCAAGGCAATGCCGGCGGTCCGATAGGTCCAAAGGACATCCGCTGTGGCGCATTAATGTCACAAGTCTCCGCTGTAAGAGGCGCAATCGCGCACCTCATTACCTGCGCCAAGAGAGCTTCACCTCTGATGAGCACATCGGAGATGGGGCCATTGGCTGAAGTAGCCCGCTCCTGGATTGTCTTGTATGTTGCTCGTCTTTGAGGGGAGTTGTTATGGCAGTTACCGGGCCGGACGAACCTCCGCCGCACATTCAATTAATTCAAATGGGTCGTGCCCACGTCGTCGCGAGAACGGTCTACGCGGCGGCCAAGTTGGGGGTGGCAGATCAACTCGCCTCCGGACCGAAGACCGCTGCACAACTTGCCGGACTGTTGCACGTACATGCGCCTTCATTGCACAGGCTGATGCGTGCCCTGGCGAGCCTCGGCATTCTGACCGAGCGCACAGGACAACGCTTTGCCCTCACCGCATTGGGTGAGGCGCTGAAAACCGGCGCGCCCGGCTCGGCACGAGCATCCGTAATTTTTTCCGGCAACCCGTCGTCTCAAAGTGGTTGGGACCACGTTGTCTATTCCATTGAAACGGGACGGCCCGGGTTTGAAAAGGCGCAGGGCGTCGCGTTTTTCGACTACCTTGCTCGTCATCCCGAGGAAGCATCGCTATTCAGCGAGATGATGGTCGGCATCCATCATCAGGAGCCTGCTGCGGTTGCTACGGCTTATGATTTCTCAGTCTTCAGGACCATTGTCGACGTCGGCGGCGCGACCGGCAACATGCTGGCGGCTGTCCTCTCTCAACATGCCGGGCCGCGCGGCATTTTGTTCGACCGGCCGCACGTTGTGACCGATGCACCAAATTTGCTCAAAGCCAGAGGCGTGAGCGACAGAGTGATGATTGAGCCTGGCGATTTCTTCAAGGGCGTCCCCGCGGGCGCCGACGCCTACGTCCTTTCGCACATCATCCACGACTGGAATGAGGATCAGTGTCTGACTATCCTCGGCAATGTCCGCAAGGCAATGAATTCGGTCGGGCGTCTGCTCCTCGTTGAAATGGTACTGCCCATCGGCGACATCCCGCATCCAGGGAAGATGCTCGACATGACCATGCTCGTCAGTATGGGAGGTCAGGAGCGAACCGAAGTCGAATACGCGTCACTCTTGAGCAAGGGAGGTTTCCGACTAACCCGGGTCGTGCCGACCAATTCGGCTGCGAGCATCGTGGAGGCCGTGATCGCTTAGGCGCGAGCGATATTGGCTGCTGGGGCCGCTTCGGGTCAAAATGCGAAGAACTCAACCTGAGCAAATCTTGTCCGCCATGCCTCAACAAGCGGACCTCGTGGAGCGATGCTGCCACTTCGCCGAAGGGCCACAAGCAGACGAAGAAAGAGGCTGATGTTGTTGTTTAGGCGGGGTCCGCTATCGCTCTGGCCAAAGACCACTGGCTAAGAGTTTGCAGACAAAAAACGCCGCCACAAGGTCGAGTGGGATGGTAAGCAAAGCAATTGGAAGCGAAGCCAGATATCCCTCACCGCAATTTCCGCCCGAACCACCGCCATGGCAGGTAATTGTTGGAAAAAATGCGATGAGCGCAAACAGGCCGATCGCAGTGACGACTGTGAATGCCGCGATGATCGTGCCAGCGATAAGCCGTTTGAGAAGCAGCATTAAGTCTGGCAGACTTGGTCGCGTAAGCTTGATTAGTAAAGCTCGTCTCACTTCTTCAGTCTGCGACTTTCGCCACGCCAAAGTTACGATTACGACGAACGCGAGTAGGGGCGAGACGAGCCCGATGACGCTAACGATGGACGCAACGGTTAAGTGCATCTCCCTATGCTACCACTGTCAGCTTTAACCGGTTGTAAATTTCAGCAAAATGTAACCTGGCGTAGTGGGAGGCGCCAAGACCGCTATGGGTCAACTGGCGAAATGCCCGGCGTGCCTGCTCAAGTCCGCCTCACATTTGAAAGCGGACATCTGCCCGGAGCTTTCGTCCTCACTTCGGGGTCGTCGCCACCGCGCCGTCCGCATTCTCCCGCACATGGATCACCGCGATGTCGTCGGCATAGATCCGCTTCCAGCCCTTGAGCTGGTCGAGGATCTGCGGGCCCGGCGCGTCGGCAACCAATAGCGTCGCATCGATCTTGTATTCGTCGAGCAGGCGCGGAAGCAGCTCGGGCTGCTTGCCCTCCGTCGCCTTGAAGAAGTCCATGACGAATTTCTCGCCGTAGAGCTCGGCGCGGCCGTCGACGTAGACAGGGATGCCGCGCGAGATCAGATAGCCGCCGAACTGATAGGCGTTGAAGACGCGCTGGACCTTGCGTTGTTCGAGCAGATCGACCGCCGCGGCCGGCGTCTGCGCCATCGTGAAGGCGAAGCGGTGGTGCCTCATGTAGAGCGAGGTCGAGGTCCAGCTTGCGGCCACGATCATCAGCGCGCCGAGCGCGGTGACATAGCGGGCCGGCCAGCGGTCGGCACCGGTTGCGTCCGGCTGCGGGCGCGAGGCCAGCTGGCCGAGCGGTTTTGCCAGAACCAGCGGCACCAGGAAGGCGAAGGCCTCGATGCTCCTGACATGGGTCAGTGCGCTCCAGGTCAGGAACAGGATCAGGAAGATCCTGGGTGCCGAGAGCACGAGGCCGCGATAATAGCCGAATGCGATCAGGCCGAGCAGGGCGCCTTCGAACGAGCTGAAGGTGGCGAAGTTGGCCGGCATCCATTCGAAGATCAGCGAGAGCAGCTCGCCGAGGCTGAGGATGTTGGTCGCGCCCAGCAGCGTGCGCCAGCCGTAAGGCGTGCAGCAGCTCGCGGCCAGTGCGCCGATGCCGAACAGAACCCAGCGAAGGAACAGCGAAAGCCGCCGACCCTTCTCTGCATGCTCGACCGCTTCGAGCGAGATCGGGCCGATCAGGGCGAGGCCAAGCACGAAGCCGCCGTGCAAATTCGCCCACAGCGCCATCAGCGGCAGCCAGGTCCAGGACGGCGCGCGCCTGCGATCGGCGGCCGCCATCAGCAGGCCGACCCACGCCACCATGACCGGCAGCGCCAGGATGTGCGGACGCGCCAGGACGTGATGCTGCGACAGCAGCAGCGCCAGCATCGCAAACAGCACGGCGCGCGGCGCCTCGATCTGCGCGTCGAGCAGATAGACGAAGATCGCGGCCGTGAGCGCGGCGCCCATCGCGGTGAGGATGACGGGACCCGCCCAGTCCCATTGCGCGTAGGAAAACGCGAACATGGCCTGCGAGAGCCACGACGTCGAAATCCACGGCGCGCCCGGCCGCGTGAAGGAATAGATGTCCGTGTACGGCATGGCGCCGTGATCGAGGATCCATTGCCCGATCTTGATCTGCCAGAACGAGTCGGAGTCCTGTAGCAGCGTGTCGCCGACATAAAGGAAGAACAGATAGGTGCCCGCTCCGACGCATAGAGGCACCAGGGCTCTCGCGCGGCTTTGCATCGCGATGCTGTTGGCAAAGGAAAGGGACATGCCGCCTCGTCGTTCCGTTATTCTTGCCGTTGTTCTTGCCGTAGTTCTTGCCGGGTTCGTCGGCAGTGGAGCACGGCGGACATAACTTCGGGTAAATCCGTCTGGCGGGCCGGCTTCATGTCCGGATCATTTAACCGGTTGTTTTAGATTTCGGTTTACCATCGGCGAATACGTGCAATCCGCTCTGTGTTTACGCAGTCGAATTAACTGCGGCGCAATTCTTTGTCACTACGTTCGGTTCCATGGTCGGGCGGCGCTGGGAAGCCGGAATGACCAGACCAGTTGTAGCCTCGTGTACTCTTTGGGAGCAGTCTATGAAGAACCTCGTTTCGCGTTTCATGAAGGACGAATCCGGCGCCACCGCCATTGAATACGGCCTGATCGCCGCCGGCATCGCGCTGGCGATCATCACCGTCGTCAACAACCTCGGCACCACGCTGAACACCAAGTTCACCTCGATCTCGACCAGCCTCAAGTAAGGCCGGACGAACCGGGAATTGAGAGAGCCCCGTCCTGGACGGGGCTCTTCTTCTTTTGTGCGGAGAGTTTGCGAGCCGGACGACCGCGCGAGCTTCCCGCAATGTGACATCGACCGTGTGAGCGCTCGTCGTCGCCGCGTGGCCATGGTCCGCTACGCCGCATGGGTCTCGGCAAATCTCCGTCCTGAACCGATTTGGCCTGGAGGACGCGGCGAAGCCCTCGCGCCCGCGCAAGGGCCGCGCGAGTTAACGCCTGATTTCGTGCCTCATCGCGATGTGGAGGAGGGCTTCGCCGCTGCGTCGTCGCGCACGTGGACCACGGCAATGTCATCCGTGTAGATCCGCTTCCAGCCCGGCAGATGGTCCATGATCCTTGCGGCGGGGATCCAGCCGTTCAGCAGCGTCGCGTCGATCTGGTAGGTGTCGAGCAGGCGCAGCAGGGTCTCCGCATTCTTGCCCTCGACGGCGTCGAAATAGTCGAGCACGAACTGCTCGCCGTACAGCTCGGCGCGGCCGTCGATGAAGGTCTTGACGTTGCGCGAGACCAGATAACCCCCGATCGGAGCGGTGCTGAAGATGCGCTGTGCGTGGCGCCGCTCGAGCAGGTCGACCGCGGCCACGGGAGACTGGTTGCCGATAAAGGCATACCGGGTCGGCGTGGCATAGGACCGCGTGATGCTCCAGGCGGCCGCGACGATCGCGAGCGCCGCGATCGCGGTCACTGCAAAGGAGGACCGCGCTTCGGTCCGCGCGAGCGCGGCCGCTCTCGTCACGCCCAATTGCTCGGCGAACGGCTTTGCCAGCACGAGCGGTGTCAGCAGCGCAAAGGCCTCGATGTTTCTGACGTGGTTGAGTGCCGCCCAGACCAGGCCGAGCAGCAGGAGAATACGGGTCCATGGCAGCACCAAGCCGCTGTAAAAGCCGATGGCGATCAATCCGAGCAGGCTGGCGCCAAACAAATCGAACGAGCTGAAATCGGCCGGCATCCACTCCCAGATCAGCGAGAGCAGCTTGCCCAGGCTGAGGATTTTCGCCGATGCGAGCGGCGTGTTCCAGCCATAGGGCGTACAGCAGCTTGCGGCGAGCGCAACAACGCCGAACAAGGCCCAGCGCGAGGCCAGTGCAAACCGGTCCTTGCGATCGGCGGATACGATCGCATCGAGGCCAATCGGTCCGATCAGGACCAGTCCCATGACGAAGCCGCCGTGAAGGTTGGCCCACAGCGCCATCAAGGGCAGCAGCAGCCAGGAGGGCGCGGTGCGCCGGTCGGCGGCCGCCAGCAGCCCGCCGACAAAGGCCACCATGACAGGCAGCGCCAGCATGTGCGGGCGGGCGAGAAAGTGGCCGATCGACATGAAGAGAAGCGGGGTGACGAGCAGGAAGGCGCGCGCGGGCTCCAGATAGGGCTCAAGCAGATAGACGAAGATCGCCGCGGTCACGCCGATCGCGAGCGAGGTCAGGATCACCGCGCCCGACCAGTTCGACGGCTCGTAAGCCAGCGCGAACAGGACTTGCGACAGCCAGGAGCTCGAGATCCAGGGCTCGCCGGCTCGCGTGAACGAATAGATGTCGGTATAGGGCAGTGCGCGGTGCTCGAGGATCCATTGCCCGATCGTGATCTGCCACAGCGTATCGGAATCCCGCAGCATGATGTCGCCGATGCCCAGGAAGAAGAGGTAGACGCCGGCGCCGATGCAGAGCGGCAAAAGCCAGCGCGCAACGCCGCGGACAGGCAGGCTGCTTGTGATCGAAATCGACATGGCACTCTCGGGGCTGAACGACAACGCGCAACAGCGCGCGAGCATCGGCACCTGAGCATGATCGCTTTTAAGTTGGGGTAAACCGGAGCGTCGCGCGGCCGCCGCGCCGTGCAAGGATGCGTTTACCTGCGCACCTGCGCCTCGGAGCTGCGTGGCGCACATATGCTGATTTGCATCTTGTCATGCGCCGTGAATAGTTGTTCAGTTCTTGAGGGCGATTTGGGCGAAAGTGAAGAAGCATCCGGCCGGGCTTTGCACGGGACCGGGAGCTGGGGACAGGTAGCGCGCCATGGTTTATCGGCGGACGCATCAAGTTGTTAAGCGCCTCGCGGCCCGACGGAGCGCCATTCTGGCGGCCGCGCGTGAGGCGGCGTCGGAAGGGGGCATGGCCGCCGTGCAGATCGCGCCGGTGGCGGTCCGGGCCAATGTCGCGGCGGGCACGGTCTACCGCTACTTTCCCTCGAAGGCCGAGCTGATCTCCGAATTGATCGCCGAAGTTTCCCGCGACGAGCTCGCGGCGATCCGCCGGGCGGCCGATGCCGCGCCGGGGCCATCCTCGGCGCTGGCGGCGGCGGTGACCACCGTGGCGGTCCATACCCTGTCGCAGCGCAGGCTGGCGTGGGGCATCGTGGCCGAGCCTGTCGACGTCGATGTCAGCGCCTCGCGCCTGGCCAGCCGCCGCGAGATCGCCGGCGAGATCGCCTCGCGGATCGACGCCGCCGTGCGTGCCGGTCACCTGCCCGCGCAGGACACCGCGCTCGCCGCCACCGCGCTGCTCGGTGCGCTGCAGGAGGCCCTGGTGGGTCCGCTCGCGCCCGATAATCTCGAAGATCCAGCCCGGATGCGCGATGCCGTGCAGACCGTGACGCTGCTGGCGCTGCGTGCCGTCGGCGTCATGGACGCCCGCGCCCGTGGTCTTGTCGTGCAGCAGACGTTGCTGCCGGCGGCGAAAGCGCTGGTCGGGGCGTAGAGCCCGGGCAGGCCGGGGCTGGAGGCCTGATCGCGCTCAGGCCATTGGCTGAGCGCGTCTTTTCGGGAAACCCAGGCAACTTCGCCGGACCAGCCGGCTACTGTGCATGGGGTTGTTTTCGACGTTTTTGTCTTGCCGCGTGCCGGCGGACCTAAATATCGGCGCCGCCATCGGGGCCGACCGAGGCAATGCGCACCATGTTGGTCGTGCCGGGAATGCCGAGCGGCACGCCGGCGACGATCAGCACGCGCTGGCCGGCGCGGACGAAGCCGTCGCGGAACGCGATCTGGCCGGCGCGGCTCACCATGTCGTCCTGGTCGCGCGCATCTTCCGCCACCACGCAATGCACGCCCCAGACCACCGCAAGCCGACGGCCGGCGGTGATGTTGGGCGTGATCGCCACGATCGGCGGCTTCGGCCGCTCGCGCGCCACGCGCACGGCGGTGGAGCCCGAGCTGGTCCAGCAGATCAGGGCAGGCAGATCCAATGTCTCGGCGATCTGCCGCGCGGCGTCGGCGATGGCGTCGCCGGCGGTGGCTTCCGGCGCCGGGCGCTGAGCTGTAATGACGGAGCGGTAGATCGGGTCGCGCTCGACCTCCTCGCCGATGCGGTTCATGGTCGAGACCGCCTCGACCGGGAATTTCCCGGCTGCCGATTCCGCCGACAGCATGATGGCGTCGGCGCCCTCATAGACGGCGGTGGCGACGTCGGAGACCTCGGCGCGGGTCGGCACCGGCGACTGGATCATCGATTCCAGCATCTGGGTCGCGATCACCACCGGCTTGCCGGCGCGGCGCGCCATCCGCGTCATCTGCTTCTGCAGGCTCGGCACGCGCTCCAGCGGCAGTTCGACGCCGAGGTCGCCGCGCGCCACCATCAGGGCGTCGGAGACCTCGAGGATGTCGGCGAGGCGGTCGATCGCCTGCGGTTTCTCGATCTTGGCCATCACGGCAGCGCGGCCGCGGATCATCTTCTTGGCCTCGATGACGTCGTCGGCGCGCTGCACGAAGGACAGCGCGATCCAGTCGACGCCGGTGACCAGCGCCGCCTCGAGGTCGGCGCGGTCCTTCGGTGTCATCGCCGAGACCGGCAGGTCGGTGTCGGGCAGGCTGACGCCCTTGCGGTCGGACATCCGGCCGCCGACCACGACGCGCGTCACCGCGTGTTCCTTCGAGGTCTCCTCGGCGATCAGGCGCACCTTGCCGTCGTCGAGCAGCAGCGAATGGCCCGGCCGCAGCGCGGCCAGGATCTCCGGATGCGGGAGCTGGACGCGGGTGGTGTCGCCCGGCGTCTTGTCGGAATCCAGCGTGAAGGTCTGGCCGTTCTGGAGCTGGACCGCGCCCTCGGCGAAGGCGCCGAGCCGCAGCTTCGGCCCCTGCAGGTCGACCAGGATGCCGATCGGCCGGCCATAGCTGCTCTCGACGTTGCGGATCGTCGCCACCAGCTCCCGCATCTTGTCATGCGGGGTGTGGCTCATGTTGATGCGGAACAGGTCGGCGCCGGCCTCGAACAGGCGGCGGATCATCGCGAGGTCTGAAGAGGCAGGTCCCAGGGTCGCGAGAATCTTGATACGGCGAAGACGCCTCATGGCTTATTTCCAGGCGGGGGTGGCAGGCCGGGCGAGCCCGGGGGGGTAGCACCGGGCGGGCCATTGGGCAAACCCGGAACGCCGCCACCCGGACCGACGGGGCCGGGCATGCCGGGCAAGCGCTGCTGTTGTGACGGCTGCTCATTGGCGTCGGTGAGCTGCACCGTCCAGGCCCGCTGCTCGCCGGTATCGACCTCGAAATAGCCGGTCCGGTCGTAGCCGCGCGCCAGGCAATCCTCGGTGCCGCGGATGGTGAATTCCTTGTCGCGCGAGCACATGAAGGCCTGGCCTGACCATTCGCCGCCGCGGTCGTAGTCGATGGCGTAGATGTAATAGAAGCGGGCGACCAGCGTTCCCCGCAGCAGGGTCTCGCAGGAGCGGGAGGAGATGTTCCACCAGCCCTCGGTGGTCCAGCCCTCGGCATCCTTGTAGCCCAGCGCGATGCCGACCCGGCTCGATGTGTTGTTGCAAAGCCGGAAATCGGCGGAGGCCGGGCTGGCCCAGAGGCACAGCAGGCCAACCACCAGCACCGGGACCAACCGGGCGAGCAGGCGAAGGGGGGAGCGGGGAGATTCGGCGATCATTGTCGCGGAAGCTATATCAGATCATTGACGATTTGGCGTAGGGCCCAGGGAACGGCCCCAAAGCCGGGTTCGAGCTCCGTTTGACCCGCGATATGGCAAAATCTGTGACAAGGCCCCACCTGATCCCGTAATGGTGACCACCATCCGGGTCAGTCCAATTCGCAAGCCGAGGGATCCAGCCATGGCAATCGACGACAAAACCAGAACGGAGCTCGAGGCCGCCGCTTTCCGGCGCCTGGTCGATCATCTGAAGACGCGGACGGACGTCCAGAACATCGACCTGATGAATCTGGCGGGCTTCTGCCGCAATTGCCTGTCCAACTGGCTCAAGGATGCTGCGGACGCGCAAGGCGTGCCCTTAAGCAAGGACGAGAGCCGCGAGGCCGTCTACGGCATGCCCTACGAGACCTGGAAGTCGAAATACCAGGGCACGGCCACGGCCGAGCAGATCGAGGCCATGAAGAAGGTCCATCCCGGGCACTGAATTCGCGCGGCCTGAGTCGCACCACACAACAGCTTTCTTCGCCTTGCCGAAGGAAGGTGTGGGCGCGCTGTGGACGAGCGCGATGCTTGCTTGAACGCAGGGGACACCAACCCTAAGGGTCTACCCAGCACGCGCGGTGACGGATGCCGGCGTCACCTCGTTTTGCCAGTTCCATTGGGAGTACCAAGATGGCCACCTCCGCCGCCGTCCGCGACGACGAGCCCGCGACGAAATTTGCCAAGGACCAGCTCAAATCCATCATCGAGCGCATCGAGCGGCTGGAGGAAGAGAAGAAGGCGATCTCCGACGACATCCGCGACGTCTATGCCGAGAGCAAGGGCAACGGCTACGACGTCAAGGCGCTGCGCGCCATCGTGCGGATGCGCAAGCAGGATCCCAACGAGCGCGCCGAGGCCGAGACGATTCTCGAAACCTATATGCAGGCGCTGGGGATGATCTGAGGCGATGAGGCCGCTGCGTCAGCGGTAGGAGGACCTCGTCCCGCCGCAATTTGCAGCGCACCCGGCTTGGGCAAAATCCGCACGTCTGCTAGAGTGCTCGGTGAAGGGACCGAGCAATGGACGTGCCTGGACCAGAGCGCAGGCTCGCAGCCGTCCTCGCGGCTGACATGGTCGGCTTTAGTCGGCTCATGGAGGTGGACGAGGCTGGTACGCTCGCACGCCTCAAGACCCACCGGATCGAGCTCATCGATCCGGCCATTGCCAAAAATCACGGCCGCATCATCAAGACGACGGGTGACGGCATGCTCGTCGAATTCCATAGCGTCGTCGACGCCGTGCTGTGTGCCGCTGAAATTCAGGGCCGGATGGGGCGACGCAATGCCGACGTCACGCCGCCGCGATGGATGCAATTCCGCATTGGCATCAATCTGGGCGACGTGATCGTCGACCAGAACGATATTTTCGGCGACGGCGTCAACGTCGCGGCACGGTTGGAGGCACTGGCCGAGCCTGGAGGTATCTGCATCTCGAGCGCGGTGCGCGACCAACTCGGCCAGCGCCTTGATGGCGTTGCATTCGAGGATATCGGCGAGCAGAACGTCAAGAACATCGCCCGTCCAATCCGCGTCTACCGGATACGGCTGGAGGAGGGTCCGGCAAGCACGCCAGTCGGCACGAAGGGCACTGCAAAGACGACAGGCAAGTCGAAGAAGCCGTCCATCGCGGTGCTGCCCTTCGCCAACATGAGCGGCGACCCGGAGCAGGAGTTCTTTGCGGACGGCCTGACCGAAGACATCATCACCGAGCTTTCACGCTTCCACGACCTGTTGGTGATCTCCCGCAACTCGACCTTCGTGTACAAGGGCAAGGCGGTCAAGGTGCAGGACGTCGGCCGCGAATTCGGCGTCGATTATGTCATCGAGGGCAGTGTGCGAAAGGCCGGAGATCGCGTTCGCGTCACCGTACAGCTGATCGATGCGGAAACCGACCGGCACATTTGGGCCGAACGCTACGACGGCGAGCTCAGAGACATCTTCGCCATCCAGGACGAGATGACACGGGCGATTGTCGCCACGTTGCCCGGCCGCGTCGAGGCGGCGACGCACGATCGGGCGAACCGCAAGCCCACGGACAACATGGCGGCCTATGAATGCGTGTTGGCCGCCAAGGTCTTGCATCATCGTTCCAATCGCGAAGACAATGCGCGGGCGCAACTTCTGCTCGACCGGGCGCTCGAACTCGATGCGAACTATGCTCACGCACACGCGTGGAAGGCGTGCGTCCTGGGCCAGACCTGGGTCTATAGCTGGTGCGCGGATCGCGAAGTCACCTTCCAGAAGGTCGCTTCAGAGCTGGAGACCGCGCTGGTCCTCGACGACAATGACAGCGACGTCCACCGCATCCTCGCGGCGCTCAATCTGAACCGCGACGACCATGACAAGGCCACCTACCATCAGGAGCGGGCGCTTGCGCTCAACCCGAACTACGACTTGGTCGTGGTGCAACAGGGCGAACTCCTGACCTGGTTGGGCCGACCTGAAGAGGGCGTCGACTGGATCAAGAAGGCGATGCGGCTCAACCCGTATCACCCGGAACGCTTCTGGAGCCATCTCGGGCGCGCCTATTATTGTGCCGAGAAATACGCCGAAGCCGCCGAGGCCCTCTCACGGATCACACGCCCCGATCACACCCATCACGCGTTCCTTGCGGGCATCTTCGCGCAAATGGGCAACGCAATTGCCGCTGGCGCGCACGCAGCCGAAGTTCTCAAGCGTGAACCGGCATTTTCGGTGGCCAATCATCTCTCTACCCAGCATTATAAGCGCGACGTAGATCGTCAGCGCTACGAGGCGGGCCTTCTCAGGGCAGGCCTGCCGGCTTGATCCGGCGCGCAGCGGAGACCGATTGGCGATCGATCGAGAGTGAGAACGTGACTGAGCCGCTGTTGCCGCGCGAGGTGAGCCGGGCCTTCGACGACTTTCCATTGCCGATCCGCCGGCGCCTTCTCGACGTGCGCAAGCTCATCTTTGCGACAGCCAAGGCGCATGGCGACGTCGGTCCGCTGACCGAGACGTTGAAATGGGGCGAACCGGCCTATCTTACCGAGCAGTCCGGAAGCGGCAGCACCATCCGGCTCGGCCGCGTAAAGGATTCCGAGCACGCCGCCATTCTGTTCAATTGCAGGACGACGCTGGTCGATACGTTCCGCGAGCGCTTTCCCGATCAGTTCGAATATCGGCAGACCAGGGCGTTGTTGTTGCCGATGTCGGGCAAGCTGTCCACGCAGCCGCTATCGGTCTGTCTATCGCTAGCGCTCACGTATCATCTGGATCGGCGGCGGAAGCGCTAGAGCATGATCCGGAAAAGTGCGAAGCGGTTTTCCGAAAAGATCATGCTCAAACAAGAACCTAAAGCGCGATGACGATTCATCCCAATCTCATCGCGCTTTAGCATCGCTCCAAGACGTCAGCGCAGCGAAGCCGTCCGCATGACGAACGACGTCGTCTCGAGCTTTGCGGTCGCAGTGCCCGTGAAACTGTCGCAGGACATGCCCTGCATCGGATCGTCGACAAACCCCACGGCGATCACGGACTGCGGCTTGACGAAGTAGGCGCGCATTGCGGCGGTGTCGAGCTCGCCCATCAGCGTGACGGACATCGCGCGGCTGGCGCTCGGCGACAGCATCACGATCTTGAGCCAGATGCTCTCGCCCTTGGCCGCGGAGAGCCGGGTCGCGGTCGCGACCATGCCGTCGATGCGCTTGCCGACCACCGTGTTGATCTCGGTCGCGGGCGCAAGGTTGCGCGCCGCGGAGGCGGGGCGACCGGAGCGCGGGATCGGCGCGGAGGCAGCGACGACGTTGGCGCGGTCGACCGGCGATGCGGACGCCGGCGCATAGGCCAGCGCCTGATAGGCCGCGTTGGAGACGCTCGCGGTTGCTTGCGGATCGGTGGCGGAAGCAAGCGCCTGACGTGCCTTCAGCGCGGCGATCTGCGCCGGCGTCGCCTGCTGCGGCGTGGCCGGGGTGTCCCAGAAACCGCGGGCATTGATGATGTCGGCGGGGGTCTCGGGCTTGCTGTCGGCAGGTCTGCCGGCTGCCGGCTTGTCAGCCACGGGCGCGGGCTTCGGCCTGGGCGGCGCGACGATCTGCGCATCGGCCGAAGCGAGCTGGATCGTGGCGGCCACTGACGGCTTGGCGCGCGGCGTCGGCACCGGATCGGCGGGCCTGGCTGCGGCGGCGACCACGGTCGGCGCGGCTGGCTTCGCGCTCGCGGCGGGCGCGCCCTCGTCATCCTCGTCGCTGCTCGTGGCGGCCGGAGCCGACTTGCCCCTGAATAATGCGGCAAAGAAATTCGGCTTGCTGCCGGAATCGTCGCCGCTACCGCGGCGCTCGATGTCGGCCTTGGCGAGCTCATAGCCCTTCAGCGGCGTGCCGTCGGCCGGGACATGCACCGTGCGGCCGTCCGGGAAGACGCGGGCGAGCTGGTCATGCGTCATGCGCGGCCAGTGCCGGATGCTGCCGGTGTCCAGATGCACGAAGGGCGAGCCGGAGGTCGGATAGAAGCCGACGCCGCCGCGCTGGAGGCGCAGTCCGGCGAAGCGGATCTGCTCCAGCGGCACGTTCGGAATGTAGAAGTCCATCGCATGCCCCAGCATGTGCTGGCTGAAGCGCGCCACACCGGAGGAGCGGCGGCGGAGCATGGCGTTGGTGGCAGGGGAGCGGTAGGAGGAGATGATCTGGATCGGCTGCTTGGCGTCGACGTCGCGATAGACTTCCCAGAGGATGTCGAAGAGGTGACGGTCCATGACCGTCTCGTCCTGGGTGCGCCAGTCGCGCAGGAAGTGGTTGAGCTGCTTCAGCGCCGTTTCGTCGTAGCGCCCTTCGCGCTTGAAGGTGACGGTGAGGTCTTCGCCGGAATGGGTGTGGTGGAACGAGAGCGTCTTGGTTTCGTTCAGCGCCGCCGCGTCATGAACCGAACCCGCGGCAGCAAACAGCAATACGGAAGCAAGGCCGATCCGGGATCCGGCCTTCACTCCCGCATGGGACAACGACAGCACAGCGAATTGGCGTGCGAGACCAGTCAGCACGTTAGAGCCCACCCAGTCGACCAGCGTTCAAAATGGACTCTCCCGCCAACCCCGTTAGCGCGCGAAAGAGGATGAACGCTTTGTTAAAGCGAGAAGGTTAATTTGAGGTTGACCTTCCCGCCCCCAAACCAAGTCAGAATACGAACCTAACCGGCTGAGTGTGGCAAAAAAACGCCCGCTGCCCGAGGTCGGATGGAGAATGGTTAACGTTAAGCGACCCCATCCAGAGGATGAGGTCGCTGATTTTATTGCAGAATTTCAAAAAACAGACGCCGGGCCGGCCCGGCTCAGCGGGTGAACACCCGCTGTTGCTGCGTACGGCGGCCGACCGGAGCCGGCGGCGGCGGGGTCGTCGGAGCCCCGAACAGCCGCTCGAAGAAGTTCGGGCCGGACGAGCCGAAGCCGCCGCCGTTGTTGGCCACCGCCACGCCGGGCGGCAGCGTCGTCGACGGACGCGAATAGCTGGGCTGGGAGTGTGCCACCACGTTCTCGAGATCCTTGCCGCGGCCGTTCTTCAGGATGTTGATCATGGTCGCGTCGCGGCCATAGACGTCCTTGCGGAATTGCAGCTTGCCGGCGTCATCCACGAACGCGGTCTGATAGGTGATGTTGACCGGGATCGGGGTCGGGAATTTCAGGTCGACCTCGCTCTTGCCGTACATGCTGCGCACGCGCTCCGGCGTGTACTTCTCGTTCGGCATGGTGATGTTGAGCAGGACGGAGGCGTACTGATCCGGATTCTGCACGCGCATGCAGCCATGGCTGAAGGCGCGCTCGTCCCTGGCGAACAGGTTCTTGTCCGGCGTGTCGTGCTGATAGACCAGGAACTTGTTGGGGAAGTTGAAGCGGATGCGGCCGAGCGCGTTGGCTTCGCCCGGCGGCTGCGAGATGTGCACCGAGCCGTCGCGGTTCTGCTCGAGCTTGAGGCCCATGCGCTGCAGCACGGTCGGGTCCTGCTGAAGCGCCGGCAGATATTCGTTGTAGACGATCGAGGGCGGCACGTTCCAGGTCGGATTGACCGTGATGTACTTCATCGTCTCGGTGAGCAGCGGGGTCGCGTGCGTGCCCGGCTTGCCGGTGACGACGCGGGTGGTCCAGACCTGCTGGCCGCGCTGCATGACCTTCAGCGTGTAGTCGGGAATGTTGAGGATGACATAGGCATCGCCCAGCGAGGGTACGCCGAGGTCGCGCGGCAGCCAGCGCCAGCGCTCCATGTTCACCTGCACCACGTCGATCTGCTTGTCGCGCTTCGGGGTGTTGATCGCCTTGACGGTTTTGTCGTCGAGGATGCCGGTCGCCTTCATCTCGGCGCTGGTCTGGAATTTCCGCACGGCTTCGGCGACCGTCGCGTCATACCGGGTGTCGCTCGCGTTCTCGGCGATGCCAAGTTTGGCACGGAGCTGCGGCACGCGCGGATCTTCGACGACGATTTCAGCCTGCTTCTTGCCGCGGGCCGGGGTGTATTTCAGCGCGGGACCATCGGCGATCTCGATCACCGGGCCGTTGCCCTGGCCGCGGAGCTCCGCGAGCTTGGCCTTCAGCTCCTTGTAGAGCTTCTGCGGCGGGTTGTAGCTGTCGAGCGCAGCGGAGGCGTCAGTCGCGGTCGTGATCTTGGCGAGCACCTCGTTCGGGTCGACCGGATGCTCGGGATAGAGGATGTCGCCGCTGACCTGCGACCAGTGCATGCGGCCGCTCTGGGCCTGGCGCGCATAGTCGAACATGCTGGCGGTGAGCTTGAGCTCGGCATCGGCGAGCGCGTCGGGGCTCGTCGCGGCAGCGAAATCCGGCACCGGATAGTCGGCCGGGTTGAGGCCGTCGGAGGCCGCGTCCTTCAGCCGCGCGATCACGCCCTTGGCCGCAGCGGTCAGGCTGCCGGCTTGCGTCCAGACCGGCGCGAAGTCGCGTGCGCCGTAGAACTTCTCGACGGCGGCGCGCTCGTTCTTGCGGTCGAAATGGCGCGAGGTCTTGGCGCCGATGATGTCCTTGAGCTTGTCGGCGACCGGCTGGTCGGCGGCGGGAACATTGCTCGCGGCCTTGACCGGCTCCGAGGCCGGAGCAGCTGCCGTGGCGGGCGCGGCCGGCGTTGTGGTCGCGGTGTCGGCCTTGGCAGGCTCAATCTTGGCAGGCTCAATCTTGGCAGGCTCGGTCTTCGCTGGTTCAGTCTTCGCCGTCTCGCTCTTCGGCGCCTCGGCAGGCGTTGTGGCGACGTCGGAAGGCTTGGTCTCGACCTTGTCCGGGGCCGGTGCGGCTTCCGCCTTGACGGGCTCCTTCGCAGCTTCCTTGGCCGGTTCCTGAACCGTGGCGGTGGCGTCGAGCTTGATGTCGGAGGCGGTCGGAGGCGGGACGTTTGCGGGCTCGGGGCGCGGGATCGCGGCTTCGATCGCAAGCTCGGCAGCGCTGCTGCGCGCCTGATCCTGGGCCAAGGCTGAGCTGGCCGATACCGTGAGGAAGGTCGCAGCGACCGTCATCAAGACACGGTCGAGGCCTGCACGGTGGTTCAAACAGTCACGCATTGTGTCGCACCCCTCGGGTGAACTGTCCCTCGTGGAACAGCTTCGTTATCGTCTATTGAGCTTCGGCTAAACTGCGCCGGCCTCTCGAAAGTTGCACGCCTGCACGCAACGATTCCTACGGAGACGAATCCTACGCAGACGATATACAGGCCCCGATTTCGCAGCCAGCGCTACCCGGGACAACTCACGACAAACTGACTTCAAGGAAGCCCGTTTGCAACGGATTGTGCGTCTCTGCCACGCGCTTTTCCCTGTGTCTGTCACTTCCAAGTCACGGTTCACGCCGCAGTCGAATTCTGTCGTCATGCGAACGGCTTACAGTCGCCGCGCACCGGCCGAACGAACCTCCGTTCGCATCAGGCTCAGTGCGTCTCCTCACCGCTTTTGCCGCCATGGCCGGGAACCCCGGCCTCGTCGAGTTTGCGGTAGAGGGTGGACCGGCCGATTTTGAGGCGGCGGGCGACCTCGGACATCTGGCCGCGGTAATGCGAGATCGCGAAACGGATGATCTCGTTCTCAATCTCCTCCAGCGGGCGGACGTCGCCGGTCGCGGTCAGCATGGGGAGGGTCCCCGTCAGGGGGAACGGCGCAATCGGTATTTCATTTCCTGACACCACGGAGGGCGCCGCGATCGGCTCGAGCATCAGCGGCGCGGTCGGAATCTCCGTCGCGTGATGCGGCTGCGACGTGAGAAGGGGGAAGTCGGCAAGGCCAAGCTGGTCACCGTCGCTCATGACCACGGCGCGGTAGACCGCGTTTTCGAGCTGGCGGATGTTGCCGGGCCAGTCGAGCTGGGCCAGGTGTGCGACGGCCTCGCCGCTGATGCCGGTGATGGGACGGTTCTCCTCGGCGGCAAAGCGCGCCAGGAAATGCCGGAGCAGATGCGGGATGTCCTCGCGCCGGGAGCGCAGCGAGGGGATCGTCAGCGGCAGCACGTGCAGGCGATAGAACAGGTCTTCCCGGAAATGTCCCTGTTTCACCCGCTCCAGCAGCCTGCGGTTGGTCGCCGAGATGATGCGGACGTCGACCTTGACCGGTTTGCGTCCGCCGACCGCCTCGACCGCGCCTTCCTGGAGCGCGCGGAGCAGCTTGACCTGCGCGGCCAGCGGCAGCTCGCTGACTTCGTCCAGAAACAGCGTGCCGCCATGAGCTTCGACGAACTTGCCGGTGTGGCGTTCGGTGGCGCCGGTGAAGGCACCCTTCTCGTGACCGAACAGGATGGACTCGACGAGGTTGTCGGGGATGGCGCCGCAATTGACCGCGACGAACGGCTTTGCCTTGCGCTCGCCGCTGCCATGGATGGCGCGCGCGAACATCTCCTTGCCGACGCCGGACTCGCCCTCGATCAGCACGGGGATCGACGAGCCTGCCGCCTTCTGCGCGGTCCGCATCACGCCCGCCATCGCCTCGGCGCGGGTGATGATATCGGAGAAGGTCAGCCGGCCCTCGCGGCTGTGACGGATGCGCTGCAATTCGCCCTTGAGCGCGGATGCGTTGAGCGCATTGCGCAGAGAAACCTGAAGCCGCTCCAGGCCGACCGGCTTGACGACGAAGTCGGCCGCGCCCGCGCGCATCGCCGAGATCACGTTGTCGATGCCGCCATGGGCGGTCTGCACGATGACGGGGATGCTGAGGCCCGCTTCGCGGATTTTCGCCAGCACGCCCATGCCGTCGAGCCCGGGCATCACGAGATCGAGGATGACGCCGTCGATGGCCGGTGCGTCAGGGGCGGTGAGGGCGGCGATCGCGGCGTCGCCGGAGTCCACGACGACCGTCTCATAGCCGCATTTCTGCACCATGTTCTCGACCAGCCGGCGGGCTACAGCGTCGTCGTCGGCGATCAAAATACTGGCAGCCATGGTGTTCCCCGCACGCTACTACTATCTGTCTCGAATCGGGGCACTCTGGCCGAAGCCGATTAACGCACTCTTAAACCTTGATGCCCCCGCCCGCCGTCGCGATTGTTGAACACAGGTTTCCCACACAATGAATTCGCGCTCCAAGTCTGCCGTTAAAAAGCCTGCTCTCAAGAAGCCCGTTCCGAGCAAAGCCGCCGTCCGCAAGCCGAGCACCAAGAAATCCGCTGCCAAGGCAAAGCCCTCCAAACCTTCACGCGCCGAACCTTCACGCGCCAAATCTTCACGCGCCAAGCCTGCGATCAAGACCGGCAAGCTTCCGGAGTGGAACCTCGCCGACCTCTATTCCGGGATCGATGCGCCGGAAGTGGCGCGCGATCTCGAGAAGATGGATGCCGATTGCGTCGCGTTCGAGACCGACTACAAGGGCAAGCTCGCGACAGGCACAGCAAATGAAGATGGCGGAAAATGGCTCGCGGGCGCCGTGCGACGCTATGAGGCGATCGACGATCTGGCCGGCCGTCTCGGCTCCTATGCCGGTCTCGTCCATGCCGGCGACAGCGTGGACCCTACGATTTCAAAGTTTTACGGTGATGTCTCTGAGCGGCTGACGACCGCGTCCACGCATCTGCTGTTCTTCGCGCTCGAGCTCAATCGTGTCGATGACGATATCTTGAACCGTGCGATGCAGGCCGCCGAGCTCGCGCACTACCGTCCCTGGATCGAGGATCTGCGCAAGGAGAAGCCGTATCAGCTCGACGACAAGCTCGAGCAGCTCTTCCTGGAGAAGTCGCAGACCGGCTATTCCGCCTTCAACCGGCTGTTCGACCAGACCATCTCGGGCTTGCGCTTCAAGGTCGGGGCCAAGGAGCTCGCGATCGAGCCGACGCTCAATTTGTTGCAGGACCGCGACGGCGCCAAGCGCAAGAGCGCTGCGGAAGCGCTGGCCAAAACCTTCAAGGCCAATGAGCGCACCTTTGCGCTGATCACCAACACGCTCGCCAAGGACAAGGACATCTCCGACAATTGGCGCGGCTTCAGGGACGTCGCGGATTCTCGCCATCTCAACAATCGCGTCGAGCGCGAAGTGGTGGATGCGCTGGTCGCTTCGGTGCGTGCGGCCTATCCAAAGCTGTCGCATCGCTATTACGGGCTGAAGGCGAAGTGGTTCGGCAAGAAACGGCTGGCCTATTGGGACCGCAACGCGCCACTGCCGTTTGCGGCGACCGACATCATCGGCTGGCCCGACGCGCGAAGCATGGTGCTCACGGCCTATCGCGGCTTCTCGCCGAAAATGGCCGATATCGCCGAGCGCTTCTTCACCGACCGCTGGATCGATGCGCCGGTGCGGCCCGGCAAGGCTCCGGGCGCCTTCTCGCATCCGACCACGCCGTCGGCCCACCCCTATGTGCTGATGAATTACCAGGGCAAGCCGCGCGACGTGATGACGCTTGCGCACGAACTCGGCCATGGCGTGCACCAGGTTCTGGCCGCCAGGAACGGCGCGCTGATGGCGCCGACGCCGCTGACGCTGGCCGAGACCGCAAGCGTGTTCGGGGAGATGCTGACTTTCCGCCGGTTGCTGGCGCAGACCAAGAGCGCAAAGCAGCGCCAGGCGCTGCTCGCCGGCAAGGTCGAGGACATGATCAACACCGTGGTGCGGCAGATCGCGTTCTATTCCTTCGAGCGCGCGGTCCACACCGAGCGCAAGAACGGCGAGCTCACGGCAACGCGGCTTGGCGAGATCTGGCTCTCGGTGCAGGGCGAGAGCCTCGGGCCGGCGATCGAGATCAAGGCGGGCTACGAGAACTACTGGATGTACATCCCGCACTTCATCCATTCGCCGTTCTACGTCTACGCCTATGCCTTCGGCGATTGTCTCGTGAACTCGCTGTACGCCGTCTACGAGAACGCGGCCGAGGGTTTTGCCGAACGCTATCTCGACATGCTCGCCGCCGGCGGCACCAAGCACTATTCCGAGCTGCTGCGGCCGTTCGGCCTCGATGCCAAGGATCCGAAATTCTGGGACGGGGGGCTGTCGGTCATCGCAGGCATGATCGATGAGCTGGAGGCGATGGGCTGAGGGCGGGGGGCTGGGCTCAGTCCTGGCGCCAGCGGAAGGATAGTAAAACATCTGTTGAACTTCCGTCCGACCGATGTTATACAAATGTATAACGCGAGCGGGCGTGAAGTCATGAAGATCGAGATCAGGAAAATCGGCAATTCGGATGGTCTGTTGCTGCCGCGCGAGTTGATGCAGCGGCTCGATCTCAAGCGTGGACAGCAACTCCACATCGTGGAATTGTCCGGCGGTGGTTTCCAGTTGTTGCCGTATGATCCCGATTTCGAGCGGACGATGGAAATCGCCGACGAGATCATGGACAAATATCGCGACACTCTCGCGGCGCTCGCGAAGTAAGGGCTCGTTTAAATGAGCGAGCCCGAGGAGCCGCTCTGGATCACCTACGAGCAGGCTGTGGCTATTCATGGTCGACAACTCCGGCGCTTTGGCGGTGCGCCTGGATTGCGCGACGAAGGAATGTTGCGTTCAGCGTTGGAGCGGCCGATCAAATGGCGCTATGAGCAGGCCCCGCTGGAAGAGCTTGCTGCGGCATATGCATTCGGTCTTGCGAAAAACCACGCATTCGTCGACGGTAACAAGCGCATCGCCTTCATGGCGTTGATGGTCTTCCTCCACAAGAACGGTGTTGCCTTCAGTCCCGATCCTGCGGAGGCGACCACCATCATCCTCTCGCTCGCCGCTGGCGAAGTCAGCGAGCAGAGCCTCACTCGCTGGATCCGCGACAATCTGGATTCCAAATGACCTGATTTGCGTGAAACCGCGCCTGGCCGCCGTTGCCCTGCCCGGCGGTTTGCGCTATTGCCAGCCGGGAATTCGACTTTCGACGGGGGACAATCCATGGCTGACCATAGCGAAGTGGCCTACACCACGGCCGACGGCAACGACTACGTTGCCCACGAGCAGACCTATGAGGGCTTCATCAAGCTGGTGAAGTACGGCACGGTTTCCGTCGCGCTCATCGTGATCCTGATGGCGATCTTCCTGACCTGATCCATCGCCTACCGCACCGCCAGCGTCGTCGGTGCCCAGAAAATTTGCAATCAAGCCGGATTGAAAACCGGTATCCAACGTTGCGGGAGTGACGCTAAGTTGCGTGCGCGCTTTTCCGCGTCGCCGGAGGGCCTATGAAGATCGCCGTTGCCAAGGAAATCGATCCGTCGGAGCCGCGCGTCGCCGCTTCGCCTGATACGGTGAAGAAGTTCAAGGCGCTGGGCGCCGAGATCGCCGTCGAGCCGGGCGCCGGTCTCAAGTCGGGCCTGCCGGATTCCGAATTCACCGCGGTCGGCGCCACCGTCAGCGCCGACGCGCTGAAGGACGCCGACATCATCATCAAGGTGAAGCGCCCCGAAGCCTCCGAGCTTTCGCAGTACAAGCGCGGCGCGCTCGTCATCGCCATCATGGACCCCTATGGCAACGAGGCCGCGCTGAAGACGATCGCCGATGCCGGCGTCTCCGCCTTCGCGATGGAATTGATGCCGCGCATCACGCGCGCGCAGGTGATGGACGTGCTGTCCTCGCAGGCGAACCTTGCCGGCTACCGCGCCGTGATCGAGGGCGCCGAGGCCTTCGGCCGCGCCTTCCCGATGATGATGACCGCGGCCGGCACGGTGCCCGCGGCAAAAGTGTTCGTGATGGGCGTCGGCGTCGCCGGCCTGCAGGCGATCGCGACCGCGCGCCGTCTCGGCGCCATCGTCACCGCGACCGACGTGCGGCCCGCGACCAAGGAGCAGGTGGAATCGCTCGGTGCGAAATTCCTCGCCGTCGAGGACGAGGAATTCAAGAATGCGCAGACCGCCGGCGGCTACGCCAAGGAGATGTCGAAGGAATATCAGGCCAAGCAGGCCGCGCTCACCGCCGAGCACATCAAGAAGCAGGACATCGTGATCACGACGGCGCTGATCCCGGGCCGGCCCGCGCCGAAGCTCGTCAGCGCCGAGATGGTCAAGTCGATGAAGCCGGGTTCGGTGCTGGTCGATCTCGCCGTCGAGCGCGGCGGCAATGTCGAGGGCGCCAGGCCCGGCGAGGTCGTCGACCTCGATGGCATCAAGATCGTCGGCTACACCAACGTCGCCGGCCGCGTCGCTGCCTCGGCCTCCAGCCTCTACGCGCGCAATCTGTTCTCCTTCATCGAGACCATGGTCGACAAGAAGGAGCAGAAGCTCGCCGTGAACTGGGACGACGAACTGGTCAAGGCCACCGCGCTGACCAGGGACGGCGCCGTGATCCACCCGAACTTCCAGCCGAAAGCTTAAGGAGAGCCGCCATGGAGCACATTGCACAGGTCGTCGACCCCTTCGTCTTCCGGCTGTCGATTTTCGTTCTCGCCGTCTTCGTCGGCTATTTCGTGGTGTGGTCGGTCACGCCCGCGCTGCATACGCCGCTGATGAGCGTGACCAACGCGATCTCCTCGGTGATCGTGGTCGGTGCGCTGCTCGCCGGCGGGGTTGCGAATGTTTCGAGCGGCTCGGGCTGGGCCCGAGCCTTCGGCTTCGTGGCGCTGATCTTTGCCTGCATCAATATCTTCGGCGGCTTCCTTGTCACCCAGCGCATGCTGGGGATGTACAAGAAGAAGGCCAAGTAAGCGTCACCTCGGGGTGAACTGGCGAATGGGGACCTGAGATGAGCGCCAATCTGTCTGCAGTCTTGTATCTCGTGGCGGGTGTGCTGTTCATCCTGTCGCTGCGAGGTTTGTCGAGCCCGGCCACGTCGCGCCAGGGCAATTTGTTCGGCATGATCGGCATGGCGATCGCGGTCGCCACCACCCTTGCCAACCATCCGCCGGCGGATGGCCTTGCCTGGCTTCTCGTCATCGTCGGCATCGCGATCGGCGGTGGCATTGGTGCGGTCGTTGCGCGCCGCGTGCCGATGACCTCGATGCCGGAACTGGTCGCCGCCTTCCACTCGCTGGTCGGCATGGCTGCGGTGCTGGTCGCCGCCGGCGCGTTCTACGCGCCCGAGGCCTTCGATATCGGCAGCCCCGGCAACATCCATCCGCAGAGCCTGGTCGAGATGTCGCTCGGCGTCGCCATCGGCGCGCTGACCTTCACCGGCTCGGTGATCGCGTTCCTGAAGCTGTCCGCGCGTATGAGCGGTGCGCCGATCATCCTGCCGTTCCGCCATGTCATCAACATCGCGCTTGCCGTGGCCCTGGTGGTCTTCATCGTCGGCCTCGTGCTGACCGGCAGCGCAGTGGACTTCTGGCTGATCGTCATCATCGCGCTGGCGCTCGGCGTGCTCATGATCATCCCGATCGGCGGCGCCGACATGCCGGTCGTGATCTCGATGCTGAACTCCTACTCCGGCTGGGCCGCGGCCGGCATCGGCTTCACCCTCGGCAATTCCGCGCTGATCATCACCGGCGCGCTGGTGGGCTCGTCCGGTGCGATCCTGTCCTACATCATGTGCCACGCGATGAACCGGTCCTTCATCTCGGTCATCCTTGGCGGCTTCGGCGGCGAGACCGCCGCAGCGGGCGGGGCTACGGGCGAGCAGAAGCCCGCCAAGCTCGGCTCGGCGGACGACGCGGCCTTCATCATGAAGAACGCGCAGAAGGTCATCATCGTGCCCGGCTACGGCATGGCGGTGGCGCAAGCCCAGCATGCGCTGCGCGAAATGGGCGACATCCTGAAGAAGGAAGGCGTCGAGGTGAAGTACGCCATTCACCCGGTCGCCGGCCGCATGCCCGGCCATATGAACGTGCTGCTGGCCGAAGCCAATGTGCCCTACGACGAGGTGTTCGAGCTCGAGGACATCAACTCCGAATTCGCGCAGGCCGACATCGCCTTCGTGATCGGCGCCAACGACGTCACCAATCCGGCCGCCGAGGAGGACAAGACCTCGCCGATCTACGGCATGCCCGTGCTCCAGGTCTGGAAGGCCGGCACCGTGATGTTCATCAAGCGCTCGCTGGCTTCGGGTTACGCCGGCATCGACAATCCGCTGTTCTATCGCGACAACACCATGATGCTGCTCGGCGACGCCAAGAAGGTCACCGAGAACATCGTCAAGGCGATGTAGCGCCAGCGCGTCGCATGGCACGCCGCTCACGAGGCGGCGTGCGGCTGGGGTGACGTTCCAGCGAGACTCCAGCCCGATGTCATGTGGCCCGATGTCATGAAATGGCTGCGGAGCGGTGCCAAGTCCTGAACCGGGGACCGGGCCGCATCGTCATGACCATGGTCAAGTGGATCACCATCCTGCTCGTGACCGGCTATTGCGCCGGTCTTCTCGTGCTGTATGTCAGGCAGCGCGGGATGCTGTTTCCGATCCCGCCCGTCGCACCGCGCGCTACGCGGCGGAACGAATCGTCGCCTGGGGCTTTTCGCTCGGGACGGGCGTGGCAGTCGCGATCGCCTCGGAGCATCTCGCTGGAAAACTCATCCTGGAAGCTCCCTATACGTCGACGGTCGACGTTGCAGCTTCGACGTTCTGGTTCGTTCCGGTCCGCCTGCTGATGCGCGATCCAATCCACTCCGACGACCGCATCGCGCGCGTCACTGTGCCGCTATTGGTCATGCATGGCACCAATGACCTTGCCATTTCGATCGTGTTCGGAGAGCGTCGGTTCGCGCTCGCGCATGAACCGAAGCAGTTCGTTCGCTTTGCGGGCGGCGGACACGACAATCTCGATGCTTTCGGTGCGATCGAAAAGGCGAGGCGCTTCATTGCTTCCTAGGCGGCCTGTTGTTTGGCGCGGGACCGGTTTGATCACCGCGATCCTTGTCGTGCTGCTGCCGCAGCACGCATGGGCGGCGACCGGGCTCGACGGCGCGGCGATGCGTTGGCCCTACGCGCTGCCGTTTGCCGGCCTGCTGCTGTCGGTCGCGCTCGGGCCGCTTTTGTTTGCAAAATTCTGGCACCATCATTACGGCAAGATCGCCGCGGCCTGGTCGCTGCTGGCACTGGCCTTGCTCGTCATCCTTGCCGGGAGCATGGCGACGCTGGCCGCGCTCGTTCACGCCATGCTCGCCGAATATCTCGGCTTCATCGTGTTGCTGTTCTCGCTCTATGTCGTGGCAGGGGGCATCCTCGTCACGGGCGACATCAAGGCGACGCCGGCGGCGAATGCCGGCATCCTCGCGCTCGGCACGCTGATGGCGAGCATCGTCGGCACCACGGGGGCGGCCATGATCCTGATCCGCCCCTTGATCCGCGCCAACCGGCCACGGCGCCACAACGCCCACGTCGTCATCTTCTTCATCATCCTGGTCGCCAATGTCGGCGGCGCGCTGAGCCCGCTCGGCGATCCTCCGCTGTTCGTCGGCTTTCTGCACGGCGTCGACTTCTTCTGGACCACGCGGACCATCTGGCTGCAGACGGCGATCGTCGCCGGACTGCTGCTGGCGATCTTCGTCGCCGTCGACGTCTGGCACTTCCGCAGCGAGCCGCCGCCGGGCGATACAGGTCCCACCAAGCCGGTCCGAATCCGCGGCCTCGTCAACCTGGTGCTGATCGCAGCCATCGTGGCGAGCCTCTTGGCCTCGGCGATGTGGAAGTCCGGCGTCGCCTTCGACGTTCTCGGAACCACGATGGAGCTGGAAGACATCGCCCGCAACGCGGCGCTGCTGGCCATTGCGGCCCTGTCGGTGTGGCTGACGCCGGAGGAGCACCGGCAGGCCAACGGCTTCACCTGGGAGCCGATCCGCGAAGTCGCGAAACTGTTCGCCGGCATCTTTGTCGCGATCATCCCGGTTATTGCGATGCTCGATGCCGGCCATCACGGCGCGTTTGCCTGGCTGTTGTCGGCCGTGACCGCGCCGGACGGCACGCCGCGCGAGGTTGCCTATTTCTGGTTCACCGGCCTGATGTCGGCGTTCCTCGACAATGCGCCGACCTATCTGTTGTTCTTCGAACTCGCCGGAGGCGACCCGCAAGTGCTGATGCATCAGCTTTCGGGCACGCTCGCCTCCATCTCCATGGGCGCGGTCTATATGGGCGCGCTCACCTATATCGGTAATGCGCCGAACTTCATGGTGAGCAGCATCGCCAGCGAGAACGGCATCGAGATGCCGAGCTTTTTCGGCTATCTCCTGCGCGCCGGTGCCGTGCTGATCCCGCTGTTCCTGCTGCTGACGCTGCTGCCGGTCGCGCCGATCCTGCACTGGCATTGAATCTGCCGCCCGATTTGCTACTGCTCGGCTGAGGTGCGATGAACTTTCATCGCACCTCAGCCTTTTTCGATCGAGCATGATCTTTTCGCAAGACCGCGGCACACGTTTCCGGGTCATGCTGGACATAATTGGAGCCGATGGATGAGCGCGCATGATCCGATGCCCCGGTCGGCCTGGGTCTTTCCGGCACTGGCCGTGCTGCTGTTCGCGGCCGTCAGCGCCACGGGCTACGTGTTCACGCTGTCGTTCGGCGGGCTCGTCTTCGCCCTCGTGCTCCTGGTCATCCTGTTCGGCACGGTTTTCGCCGCGGTTCATCATGCCGAAGTGATCGCCGAACGGGTCGGCGAGCCCTATGGCACCCTGGTGCTGACGCTCTCGGTGACCATCATCGAGGTGGCGCTGATCACCACGATCATGCTGGGCGACAAGCCTGCCCCGGCACTGGCGCGCGACACCGTGTTCGCCGTGGTCATGATCGTTTGCAATGGCCTCGTCGGGCTGTGCATCTTCATCGGCGGCCTGCGCTATCGCGAGCAGGGTTTTCAGCTCTCGGGGGCCAACGTCTATCTCAGCGTGCTGTTCGCGCTCGCGACCATCACCCTGATCATGCCGAACTACACGACCACCACGCCGGGCCCGGTCTATTCGGCGGTTCAGCTCGGCTTCGTCGACGTGGTCACGCTCGCGCTGTATGGGGTGTTTCTCTACACCCAGACCGTGCTGCACAAGGATTACTTCGTCCACGAACGGGCGGATGGTGGGAGCGGCGAGGCGCATCCGTCGGGCCGGACCCTGGTGCTCAGCGTCGTGCTGCTGCTGATTGCGCTGCTGGCGGTCGTGCTGCTGGCCAAGAAATTCTCCCTGGTGGTCGATGCCGTCGCGGCCAGGATCGGCGCGCCGCCTGCCTTTGCCGGACTTCTGGTCGCGCTCCTGATCCTGATGCCGGAAGGCGTCGCAGCGGTCTCGGCGGCCCGCAAGAACGACCTCCAGAAGAGCATCAATCTCGCGCTCGGCTCGTCGCTGGCGACGATCGGGCTGACCATCCCGGCCGTCGGCGTCGCCACCTACGCGCTCGACAAGGAGCTCGAGCTCGGCCTCAGCGACCAGGGCAGTGTGCTTTTGCTCCTGACTTTCTTCCTGAGCATGCTGACCTTCGGTACAGGCAGGACCAATGTCCTGTTCGGGCTGGTCCATATGGTGGTATTTGCCGTCTACGTGTTCATGGTTTTCGTGCCCTAAAGCGCGGTCGCGCTTTAGGCTATTGTCTGGGCATGATCTTTCCGGAAAACCTTCTTTCCGGATCCTGCCGTAAGGAGAGTTCCAATGCTTGCCGCCAAGTCAGAGGTTCAGGTCGACAACGAGCAGGTTCGGGTGACCGAGTGGCGGCTTGCTCCGAACAGCGCCACCGGGCATCACACCCACGGCATGGACTACGTCATTGTTCCCGTGGTGGCGGGGGAGATGACCATCGTGGCGCCCAATGGCGAGCGGTCCAGGGCTCAGCTCGCGGCTGGAAAATCCTACTTTCGCAAGGCCGGCGTCCAGCACGACGTGCTTAACGAAACCGCAACCGAGATCGTGTTCCTTGAGATCGAGCTGAAGCCGTAAGTCCGGCGTTACCCTTTGCCATCGATCCGTCGCAGTTGATCCCTTACAATGCCCCAAAGTTCCCGCATCAGATCGCGCGGGGAGTGGCCGGAATGCTGAAATACATCGCTAAAATCTCGATGGATATCTTCCCTTCGGTGCTCGCGACGATCATCGGGGCGTACATCGTTAATCATTACATCAACGCCAAGCCGGCGGCGGATGCGCCCGCGGCCGTGATGGCGCCCGCCGATTCCGGCAAGAACGGCAAGCCCGCCGCTGTGGCCAACCTCCCGGCACCCGGCGTGAAGGCGAAAGGCATCTCCGAGAAGAGCATGATGGACAAGCCGGCGGCCGAGAAGGCTGCCGACCACTCGGGTGCTGAGCCCAAGACGGCTGATAAGACGGCTGATAAGTCCGCTGATAAGTCCGCTGACAAGACGACCGAGAAGGCTATTGCGGACGTGGCACCGGCCGAGGCTGCCCCGCGCGGCAAGCCGTCCGCGCGCGAGAAGGCGCTCGCCAAGTCAACCCCGTCCGTCACTGCGCCTGCTCCCGCCGCCCCGGTGGTCGAGGCCAATTCGGCGGCTGCCGCTCCGGCCGCGACGCCCGACGCCAACGATCTCGTGCGTGCGGCGATCGAGCGCCTGCGCAAGTCGCCTGAGGGCAAAGCCGCCGAGGCCAAATCAACCGAGACCAAGTCGTCCGAGAAGGCCCCTGAGTTTGCGGTCCGGGACGCGGCCCGCACCCCGGAGGTGCCGCGTGTCGTGGCGACGGAGCCGTCCATGGTGCGCCCCTTGCCACCGCCGATCACGGTCTCGACCCCCGCACCTGAGGCCTATGGCAATAACGACTCGTCGCAGGCACCCCCCCCTTACACGGCCTCGGTCGGCGGCGAGAACCCGAATCGGCTGACGCCGCCGGCTGACATTCCCGTCCCGATGATCGCCCCGCCGCTGGATCTGCGCGCCGATGCCGGCGCGTCCATGCCGAGGCCGAAGACCAATGTCGCCGACGACATGCTGTCGGGCGTCAAGTCCATGTTCCATTCCGTTCTGCCGAAGAGCGTCACCCCGGATTAAGACGGCGCCGGCGCTGCGCCAAGTCGTCAGCCGCCGACGCGGGCGAGGCCGCTGCGCGCGGTGTCGTCGCGCGGTCGGAGCGAGACTGCCTTGGTGTAGGACGCGGCCGCCTTGGTCCTGTCGCCCAGCCGTTCATAGGCCTGTCCGCGCGTGGTCCAGACCTGGGCATTGAGCGGATCGGCCTCGGAGGCCTCATCGAGATCGGCCGCGGCCTCCTTGACCTTGCCGAGGGCGAGGTAGCTGGTGGCGCGCCCGAGCAGCGGCTCCACCTTCTGCGGGTTGAGCCCGCTCGCCGCGCTGAAATCGGCGATCGCGAAGTCGTGCTGGTTGCTGCCCTGATAGATCAGGGCGCGGCCATAGAGCGCCTGCGCATTGTAGGGATCGAGCCCGACCGCGCGATTGAACTCATCGAGCGCGGCCGCCGTCTCGCCGGACTTTGCCAGGGCCTGGGCCTTTGCCGTAAGGGCCTGGGCTTCGCTGACGTTGCCGGGGCTGACGGCGCTCTCGGCGGTGGCGGCCGCCTTGGGCGCCTCCTGTGGCTTGTCCTTCTCCGGCATCAGCGATCCCAGGTCGAAGGAGCAGCCGCACAGCACCATCCCTAACAAAGCCAGCACGAGCGGCGGCTGCCAGATCTGGCGTAACCGCGCCAAGCGGTGCTCGGGGAAAGGGGAGGCCATCTACGGTTCGCTCGCGCTCGTGCCGCATCGGTAGTGCCCTGTCCCAGAAAGGCACCCCTCACAAAACAATAACGCGGGCCTGGGGCCCGCGTCATCGAAAACTGAAGTCTTGCTAAACCCGGTAAATCAGCGCGGTCCGCGCGGACCTGCACCTGCACCCGGGCCGCTACGACCACCGCGATCACCGCCGGGACCGGCGCCGAACACCGGCTTCGGCTTCATCGGCAGCAGGCCTTCGCGCTGGAGCTTCTTGCGGGCCAGCTTGCGTGCGCGACGCACGGCTTCGGCCTTTTCACGGGCCTTCTTCTCGGAGGGCTTTTCGTAGTGACCGCGGAGCTTCATCTCGCGGAAAATACCCTCACGCTGCATCTTCTTCTTCAGCGCCTTGAGGGCTTGATCGACATTGTTATCGCGAACGAGAACCTGCACGCGGCATCCTCTTCAGTGGATCAGATTTGAATTCTGGTAAGTCAAAGGGGATGGCGAAACGCACAAGCCCTTAACCTTGAGGGCGCGGATGTATCAGACAAAACGTGGGATGTCCACCGGCCAAGCGGGCTTTCGGGCCAAGTTCAGCCATTAAATGAGGCAAAAATAGCTCCGCGCGGCCCCGATTTGGGAGATTCGACGCCAAGGGTGGGGCCGTTTCCGGAGCTTCGTTCCGGAATCTTTGAAAGCAGGGGACGACCATGGATATGAAAAAATACGCGGCCGAGGCTATCGGCACCTTCTGGCTCACATTCGCAGGTTGCGGGAGCGCGGTGATCGCAGCCGGCTTTCCGCAGGTCGGCATCGGTCTGGTCGGTGTCTCCCTCGCATTCGGGCTGAGCGTGGTCACCATGGCCTATGCGATCGGGCACATCTCCGGCTGCCATCTCAACCCGGCTGTCACCGTCGGTCTTGCGGCCGGCGGGCGTTTTCCGGCCGGACAGATCCTGCCTTATGTGATCGCGCAGGTGGCCGGCGCGATCGTGGCCGCGTGGCTCCTCTACATCATCGCAAGTGGAGCTCCCGGCTTCGACGTCACCAAGGGCTTTGCGTCCAACGGTTACGATGCCCATTCGCCCGGCCAGTACAGCATGATCGTGTGTTTCCTCACCGAGGTCGTGATGACCATGATGTTCCTGTTCATCATCATGGGCGCCACCCACGGCCGGGCGCCCGTGGGCTTCGCGCCGCTGGCGATCGGGCTCGCACTGGTGATGATCCATCTCGTCAGCATCCCCGTCACCAACACCTCGGTGAACCCGGCACGCAGCACCGGTCCCGCACTGTTCGTCGGCGGCTGGGCGACAGCGCAGCTCTGGCTGTTCTGGGTCGCGCCCCTGATCGGCGGCGCGCTGGGCGGGGCGATCTATCGCTGGCTCAGCGAGGAGCCCGCCGGCATCGTCGCGGGCGCAAAGACGGCGTGATTGCAAAGCGGGATCGCTGCATCTGCTGCGGTCCCGTTACTTGCCTTTCGTCGGCCTGACCTCGGTGACGTGGCCCATCTTGCGGCCGGGGCGCGGTGCACCCTTGCCGTAGATGTGCACCGTGGCGCCGGGCACGGACAGCCACTTGTCGTAGTCGTTGATCTCGTCGCCGATCAGATTGGTCATGGTGACCATTTCGCCATGGCGCACGGGCTTGCCGAGCGACCAGCCGGCGATGGCGCGGATGTGCTGCTCGAATTGCGAGACGGACGCGCCGTCGAGCGTCCAGTGTCCGGAATTGTGCACGCGCGGGGCGATCTCGTTGACCAGCACCTTCGGGCCGGTGCCATTGGCGAGCACGAACATCTCCACCGCGAGCACGCCGACATAGTCGAGCGCGCTGGCAATCTTGCCGGCGATGCTGCGCGCTTCTTCCGCAAGGGCGTCCGGTATGAGCGCGGGCGCGCGCGATATCTTCAGGATGTGGTCGCGGTGCTCGTTCTCGGTGACGTCGAAGCATTCGACCTGACCCGTGGCCGAGCGCGCGGCGATCACGGAGATCTCGCGCTCGAACGGCACGAAGGCTTCCAGGATAGCCTGCTTGGTCCCGAGGCTGGTCCAGACCTTGGCGATGTCGTCGCCCTCGCGGATGATGGCCTGGCCCTTGCCATCGTAGCCGAAGCGGCGGGTCTTCAGCACGGCCGGGAGGCCGATCCGGACGATCGCCTCGCGCAACGACGCGACGGACGTGACGTCGGCATAGTCTGCGGTGCCGATGCCGAGCCGCGTCACGAAGTCCTTCTCCGCGAGCCGGTCCTGCGTGGTCTCCAGGACCTTGCGGTTGGGCAGCACCGGGCGGCGCGCGTCCAGCACCATCGCCGCCGCGGACGGCACGTTCTCGAATTCGTAGGTGATGACGTCGACGTCGTTCGCAAACAGCTCGAGTGCCTCGACATCGGCATATTCGGCGCAGGTCGCGTTCAGGACGACGTCGAAGGCCGGCGAGTCCGGATCGGGCGAGAACACCTGGCAGCGCAGGCCGAGCCGCGCCGCCGCCATGGCCAGCATCCGCCCCAATTGTCCGCCGCCGAGGATTCCGATGGTGTCGCCGGGTTTCAGCTTCACCTGCTTCGAGTCGGTCACGCCTTGTCCTCCGGGCGCTCGGAAACCGCATCGGTCTGCGCCTTGCGCCAGGCGACCAAGCGATCGGACAAAGCCGGGTCGGACAATGCCAGCACCGAGGCCGCCAGCAGGGCCGCATTGATCGCACCGGCCTTGCCGATGGCGAGGGTGCCGACCGGGATGCCCGCGGGCATCTGGACGATCGAATAGAGCGAATCGATGCCCTTGAGCGTCCTGGATTCGACGGGAACGCCGAACACGGGCAGTTCCGTCAGGGCCGCCGCCATGCCGGGCAGATGCGCAGCGCCGCCGGCGCCGGCGATGACGACCTTGTAACCGGCCGCCTTGGCGCCCTTGGCGAACGTAAACAGCCGGTCGGGGGTACGGTGGGCGGAAACGATGCGGGTGTCGGCGGCAACGCCGAGCGCGGCAAGCGTGTCGGCTGCATGCCGCATCGTCTCCCAGTCCGACTGGCTTCCCATGATGATGGCGATCGGCGCGGTCATGACGTCAATTGTGCCCAAAAAATAGAAGGATAGGCCAGATTAACGGTTCCGGCCGGCGGCTCGCAAGGCGATGGCAAGGAGAAGGGAATGCACTATCCTGTCTTGGTGAATCCCCGCAAGCCTTCATTGAGCAGGAAGCCCATGAAGAAACCAAAAAGGGCGAACGCTGCGAAGGCCAAAAAGAGCCCGAAGACCAGCGTCAGCCGCTCCAAAGCCGCCCCCAAGCGTCTTGCCAAGAGTCCTGCCAAGAGTCCTGCCAAGAGTCTTGCGAAGCCTCTTGCCAAGCGTCCGGCCAAGGCGGCGCGGCGCGAAGCGTCGGCCGACAACGGCGCCAAGGTCGTCCGCGGCCTGCGGAGCAAGCTCAAGCAGGCCCTGCAGCGGGTCGCGGAACTCGAGGCGGCCGCCGACACCGATTTCCTGCTCGAGATTCCGAACCGTCGCGGCTTCGAACGCGAGCTCGCGCGCGCCATCGCCTACATGAAACGGTATCGCGCCAGCGGCGCGCTGATCGTGCTCGACGTCGATCGTCTGAAGCCGATCAACGATTCCTTCGGTCATGCCGCAGGCGACGAGGTGCTGAAGACGATTGCCACTGCGCTGAAGCGGCAGGTCCGCGCCTCGGACGTGGTCGGCCGGCTCGGCGGCGACGAGTTCGCGCTGCTGCTCTGGAACCTCAGCGAGACCGACGCCAAGGCGAAGGCCGCGGCCTTCGAGCAGGCAATCGACGAATTGTCCTTCGTCTTTCGCGGTCAGCATGTGAGCGCGGGCGCCTCCGCCGGCGTCGCGCTGCTGGGGGCGCAGTCAGACGCGAGCCGCGCCCTGGAGGAGGCGGATGCCGCTATGTATGTGCGCAAGGCGCACCGGCGGCACGAGCCGCGGATCAGGCTGGTCAGCAGCTGATCTTACAGCGTGGCCAGATATTCACTGCGTAGCCAGGCCTTCACAGCGTGGCCAGGTCTTCACAGCGTGGCCAGGTCTTCCGGCACGTTGCCGAATTTGCGCAGCAACGTGGCGTCACCGAATTCGCCGGTCATCGGATCGCCGCTGCGGCTGAACGCGACGGCACCGATGTGGCCGGGACCGCGCGACAAGATCTCGGCGCGCCGCAACGCGGCCGTCGAGCTCTGGCATTCCTCGGCGGCGCCCGCCACCGGCGATCCGTCGGTATCGATCAGGAAGGGCATTGCAACGTAGTAGGTCACGTCCGACATGGCGTTGCTCCGAGCTTGGATCAGGCGGCGCTGCTGTTGCTCCGCATCTTGCTGCGCGAGGTCTCCGGAATGCAGCCGGCGGAAATCGCCGCCTGCAATTCCTCGAGTTCGGCCTCGAGATATTCATTGGCCATGATCAGCGCCTTGATGGTGCTGCGAAGATTGCCGTCGCACATCGCGATCGCCTGATCGCAGGCTTGTTCATAATGGCCGTTGTCGAGAAGGGCGGTTGCCGGCATCTGCTTTTCCTTGGGCGGTTTCCTGGGGGCATAGGGCTCCCGGATGTTCTTATTTTGTTCTTTTGGAGTCAAGCGGATTCACATGCGGCGAGCCGCCGCAAAAATTGTCCCTGTGGATCAGGCGATGATGTCGGGCGTGATCTGGTCTTCGATGAACGCGATACGGTCGCGCAACAACAGCTTGCGCTTCTTCAGTCGCTGCAACCGCAACAGGTCGGGGGCAGGCGATTGATGCAGTGCATCGATCGCCGCATCGAGATCTCGGTGTTCCTGCTGCAACCGGGCGAGTTCGGCTTCGAGCTCGCGCTCGTCTTCATTGGTCATGTCTGCGGTGGCCGAAAAACCGAAAGGCGTGAGATTAAGGCTGTGGATGCCCTGTGGAAATTATCGTCCTTGCGCGAGGTGATCGCAAGCGATCTGCGAGCGTTGCTCGCCGATCTCCCGCAAGATATTTCTGCGGTTCGCTACGGCACCGCGCAAGCACATTGATATCATGGATTTTTCCCGTGTGGTTCCATTACTCACGGTTCGTTACATATGAATTTTCAAAAATGACGCTGCGACGACGGATACCCATCGACAGAACGAAACGGTGATGTAGACTTCCTTGTCCGGATCGAATCCTGAGGTTCACCCCTACCGAGGAGGTTTCGAATGACAATTCAGGCACATCTCGTTGAATTGGAACGGAAGCACAAACTTCTGGAAAACGAATTGCACGAAGCTCTCGTGCACCTTTCAACAGACGACCTGCAAATTGTTGAGTTGAAGCGCCGGAAGTTGTTGGTCAAGGATCAGATCGAGCGTCTGAGGCACGGCGACACGCTCCACTAGTACCCCCGCAACAGCGTAGAGTTTGATCGCACCCTTTCAGGCAGGGGTGAGTGTTGTTGCGCTCATCCCTGCGGGAAGGTTCGAACCGTGCAAGGATCTTTGCGCGGCGCCGAGAGTCGTTTCCGATGGAATCGGAACGGGGCTCCAGCTTCGGTTTGAACGTGTGTTCCCTCCGCGCACCGGTATCCAATTCGCTCGAAAGCGCTCTATGAATTCGCGAGCTCGGCGACGTGGTCCGCGATCGCGAGCGATGACGTCAGTCCCGGGGACTCGATGCCGAACAGATTGATCAGGCCTTCGACGCCGTGATCGCGCGGGCCCTGCATCAGGAAATCCTGCGTGGCCACCGCCGGCGGCACGATTTTCGGGCGGATGCCCGAATAGCTCGGCATCAGCGCGCCGTCTGGCAGCGTCGGCCAGTATTTGCGGATCGCCGGGTAGAAGCGCTCGGCGCGCGACGGGTCGACCTCGTAATCGATCGTCTCGATCCACTCGACGTCGGGGCCGAAGCGTGCCTGCCCCGCCATGTCCAGCGTCAGATGCACCCCTAGCCCGCCGGGCTCGGGCACCGGATAGATCAGGTGCGAGAACGGCGCCCTGGCGTTGCAGCTGAAGTAGTTTCCCTTTGCGAAATAGGTCGGCGGAATCCGGTCCAGCGGCATGCCGTCGATGTTGCGCGCCACCGTCGTTGCCGAGAGCCCCGCGGCGTTGACGAGGAGGCCGCATTGCAGCGTCATCGGCGCTTCGCCGCCCGCCTCGATCTCGATGGCGCCGGCGGTCGCCTTGGCGCGGATCAACGGGGTGTGAAACGCGAAGGCGGCGCCCGCTTCCTCGGCTTCACCGCGCAGCGAGAGCATGTAGGCGTGGCTGTCGATGATGCCGGTCGACGGCGACAGCAGCGCGGCGTCGCAGGCGAGCGCCGGCTCCAGCGCGCGTGCCGCCTCGCCCGCGAGCAGCTGCATGTCGAGCACGCCATTGGCCTCGGCATGCGCCCTGATCGATTGCAGCTTCTCGGTCTCTTTCGGGTTGGTCGCGACGATCAGCTTGCCGCAATTCCGGTGCGGGATGCCGCGCTCGGAACAGTAACGGTAGAGTGCGTGCTTGCCGCTGACGCACATGCGCGCCATCCAGCTCCCGGCGCGGTAGTAGATGCCGGCATGGATCACCTCGCTGTTGCGTGAGGAGGTGATGGTGCCGATGGCCTCGGCTTCCTCGAGCACGATCACCTCGCGCCCGGCCTGCGCCAGCTTTCGAGCCACCGCGAGCCCGACCACGCCGGCTCCGATGACGATGCAGTCGACCCTATCCATGGTTGTGCGGGACGTTTGCCGGAAGCGGCGGTGGCATCGGGCCTGGAAACGCCGGTGCGGGGGCGTTTTCCGTTAAGCAAGCATTTATCATGTCAGGGCAATTGCCGTATTTGACGTCACATTTTTCCGTTGCGCTTACAGGCGTTTACCCGATCCAAACCCGCGAGGCCAGACAATCCGACGTTGAAATCGCGGGTGGCTGATGGTTGAGAAGAACTGGCACGTGGGCAGCGCGCTTCCGATTGCGGTGCAGGCCGTCGTGTGCCTGGCCGCTGCGGTCGCGCCCGCGCGCGCCTCTGCCCTCTTGGGCAGCTTCGCCCCTCCGAGCTATCTCGACAAGCTAGACCCCAACGTGATCTGGGAAGCCCTGATCGCGGGCGTCGTCGTCTGTTCCTTCCTCGCCGCGGTCGCGCTCTGGATCCATTCCTCGCTGCGCCGGACCAGGCGTTTGCAGTTGCGGCGCAATGCCTTCGTCTCCTCCGCCATGAACAATCTCAACCAGGGCGTGGTGATGACGGATGCGCAGCGGCGCATCATCTTCTGCAACGACCGCTATCTCGAGATTTACGGTCTGGCGCGGTCCGATCTCTGGACCGGCATGAACGGCTACGAGCTCCTCGAGCTGCGACGCAAGCGGGGGGTAATCGGCGGCGCCTCCGACGACGAGTTCTACGAGAAGGCGGCGAGCACCAACGGCCTGATTACCGAACTGCCGGACGGGCGCGCCATCCTGGTCAAATATTTCGTGCTGCCCAACGGCGGCTCGGTGGCGACGCATCTGGACGTCAGCGAGCAACGCAGACTGTCGCGACAGCTCGCCTCCACCAAGCAGTTCCTGGAAACGGTGCTGGACAACGTGCCGGCCTGTGTTGCCGCGAAGAACATCGAGGACGGGCGCTACATTTTCGCCAACAGCGCCTATGAGCGGTTCTGGGGTTTCTCGCGCGACCAGGTCGTGGGCAAGAACGCGCGCGAGCTGTTCGCGCCGAATTCGGCGGCCAGCATCGAGGCGACCGATCGCGCGGCGCTGATCGCGCCCGCCGGCCAGTACCGCAACGAGTTCGAGGTCGAGCGCGGCGCGACCCAGCGCATGGTGGCCTCGATACGGATCGTGGTCCGCAACGAGAGCAACAAGCCTGAATTCCTGCTGGTGGTGTTCGAGGACATCACCGACCGCCGCTCGCTGTCGCAGGAGCTGGAGAGCACGAAGAAGTTCCTCGAGCTCGTGGTCGACAACATCCCGGTGGCGCTGATCGTCGAACAGGTCAAGGACGGCCGCTATCTGCTCGCCAACCGCAGCGCGGAGACGATCCTCAACCGCAGGCGCGAGGAAGCCACGGGCCTGACCGCGTCCGACATCTTCAATCCCAAGGAAGCCAAGCTGATCATCGCGCGCGACGAAGCCGCGATCAAGAAGCGCGGGATGATCACCGAGGAGCATCCGATCTCCACCAAGGACGGTCTGCGACTGTTCCTCACCCGCCGCGCCACCGTGCTGAACGACGCCGGCGAGCCGCAATATCTGATCAAGACCCACGAGGACGTCACCGATCGCCGGCAGACCGAGTCGCGCATGGCGCACATGGCCTACCACGACGGCCTCACCGATTTGCCGAACCGTGCGGCTTTCCTGCAGGCGCTGACCCAGATGATCGAGGCCTGCGAGGGCACCGGCGAGGAATTCGCGGTTCTGTGCGTCGATCTCGACGGCCTCAAGGAGGTCAACGACGTCTTCGGTCACGCGCTCGGCGACAAGCTTCTGGTCGAGGTTGCCCAGCGGCTCCAGGACTCCGCGCGCGGCGGCGTGGTGGCGCGCCTGTCCGGCGACGAGTTCGGCCTGATCATCGACGGCAAACAGCCCGAAGCAGGTCTCGCACTGGCACAGCAGATCGGTGATGCTGTCGCCGAGGACTTCCAGATCGACGGCCGGGCGGTCCGCGCCGGCGTCACCACCGGCATGTCGATCTTCCCGCACAACGGCGCGGACGGTGCCTCGCTGCTGGCCAATGCCGGCGCGGCGCTGTTCCGTGCCAAGCAGAAATCGCGCGGCACGATCAGCCTGTTCCAGCCGGAGATGGACCAGCAGATCCGCGATCGCCGCGTGCTGCACCAGGACCTCTCGATGGCGATCAAGAACGGCGAGCTCTCGCTCGCCTTCCAGCCGCAGGGAGCCGCGGGCCACAGCGTCGCGGAGAGCGAGATCATCGGCTTCGAGGCGCTGGCGCGCTGGCAGCATCCGGTGCGCGGCCAGGTCTCCCCGGCCGAATTCATCCCGATTGCGGAGGAAAGCGGCCTGATCGTCGAGATGGGCGAGTGGATCCTGCGCGAGGCCTGCCGCGAGGCGTCGTCCTGGCCGAAGCCGCTCCAGGTCGCGGTCAATCTGTCGCCGGCGCAATTCATGCACGGCGACGTGGTCGGGCTGGTCCATTCGATCCTGATCGAGACGGGCCTTGCACCCGGCCGGCTCGAGCTCGAGATCACCGAGGGCGTGCTGATCGAGGACTTCGACCGGGGCCTGGCCCTGCTGCGCCGGCTGAAGGCGCTCGGCGTGCGCATCTCCATGGACGATTTCGGCAGCGGCTATTCCTCGCTGAGCTATCTCCAGGCGTTCCCGTTCGACAAGATCAAGATCGACCGCGCCTTCATCATCAATCTCGGCCGCAACCCCCAATCGGCCGCGATCGTGCGCGCCGTGATCGATCTCGGCCATGGCCTGGACATGTCGATCGTCGCCGAAGGCGTCGAGACGATCGAGCAGCTCGCCTTCCTCGCCAAGGAGGGCTGCGACGGCGTGCAGGGCTACCTGCTCGGCAAGCCCCTGCCGATCGGGAAATATGCTGATCTCGTCGGCCGCGCCGAGGCCATGGAGCTTGCGCTCAAGACCGGTTAGAGCGTTTTCGAGCGAACTGAATACCGGTTCGTGTCAAGAAAACGCGTCAGAACAAAAATCTAGAGCCCGTTCCGATTTCATCGGAACGGAAATGGCTCTAGGGATGAGAGCGTTTCGCTTCGCTCCCTCTCGACGGTTTCATGGCAGATTACGACCTTGCGATCATCGGCGGCGGCTTGAATGGTGTCAGCCTCGCCCGCGATGCGGCCGGCCGCGGCCTGCGCGTCATCCTGTTGGAGCAGGGCGATCTCGGCGGCGCGGCATCGTCGGCGACGCCGCGGCTGATCCACGGGGATCTGTCGGTCCTGGAGCGGCGTGGCTTCCGGCGGGTGCACCGGGCGCTCGCCGAGCGCCGGACCTGGCTCCGGATCGCTCCGCATCTGGTCCGGCCGATGCGCTTCGTGATTCCGGCACATTCCGACGAGCGCCCGCCATGGTTATTGCGCGCCGGCCTGTTCCTCTATGACGGGCTGACGAACCGGAGCGGCCTGCCTGCCGCGACGACCCTCGACATCACGCATCATCCGGTCGGTAACGCGCTGAAACGACCATTCGGCACGGCTTTCGAATATTCGGACTGCGTCGTCGACGATTCCCGCCTGGTGGTGCTCACGGCCCTGGATGCGGCCGAGCGCGGCGCCGCGATCCGGACCGGAGCACGTTGTGTGCGCGCCGATCGAACCGACACCTGGCGGCTCGCGGTGGTCGATCGCGGCCACCGCCGCACGATCACGGCCCGGGCGCTCGCCAACGCCACCGGCGGCTGGACATCGATGGTCGCGGAGACCGTGCTGCGGCAGCCGCGGCCCGCCATGGCGGCGATGCAGATGAGCCAGATCATCGTCCCGCGGCTGTTCTATTCCGATAACGTCTACGTCTTCCAGAACAGCGATGGACGGCTGATCTTCGCGAGCCCGCTCGAGCGCGACTTCACGCTGATCGGCACGGTCACGCATGATTTCACCGGCGATCCCGCGATCGTCGCGATGCCGGGAGCCGACGTCAGCTATCTCTGCGAAGCGGCCAGCCGCTATTTCCGCGAGCGTGTTGCCCCGACCGACGTGGTCCGGTCGGTCTCAGGCGTCAACCTGACGCTGGCGTCCGCGCGCCGACGCGATGGCACGACGCTGTTCCATGTCCGCCGGCGCAAGGCGCCGCTGATCACGACGTTCGGCGGCGACGTCACCACCTCCCGCCTGCGCGCGGAGCGTGCGCTGACGAAGTTGACCAAGTTCTATCCGATGTCGCCGCCCTGGACCGCTGGATCGGCGCTACCGGGCGGAGATTTTGCTTGGGATCGTTTCGACACCGAGGTCGATCTTGCGCGCGACCGCTGGCGCTTTCTCTCGGAGCCGCAAGCCCAGCGCCTCGTCGGGTCCTACGGCTCGCGGCTATCGGCTGTGCTCGGTGAGGCGAAGTCCCGCGACGAGCTCGGCCCCGCCTTCGGCCCCGACCTGACCGGTGCCGAGGTGCTTTATCTAATGAGCCGCGAATGGGCACGCTTTCCGGAGGACATCCTGTGGCGCCGTTCCAAGCTCGGCCTGACCATGCCGGAGGCTGACCGCGATGCTATGACGGCGTTCATGGCGAATGTGATGTGAACGATCTGCCCCGAGCCGGTTGAGCAAAGGCCGATCCGCCGCTAGCGTGCGGCGGAATCGGGGTTGGCAGGGACCATGGCGGAAGAGTTGCCCGGAACGGACGTCGCGGCGGATGCGGCTGGCGCGGATGCGCCCCCTGCGGCGGGCCAGCCGCTGTTGCGCATCGAGGGCGTCGCCAAGACCTTCGGGACGTTCCGGGCCGTAGACGGCGTCTCGCTCGACATCAAGGCCGGCGAGTTCTTTGCGCTGCTCGGGCCCAGCGGCTGCGGCAAGACCACGCTGCTCCGCATGCTCGCCGGCTTCGAGGCGCCGGACGAGGGACGCATCCTGCTCGGCGGCAAGGACATTGCGCAGGCGCTGCCGCATGAGCGGCCGATCAACATGATGTTCCAGAACTACGCGCTGTTTCCGCATCTGTCGGTGCGCGATAACATCGCCTTCGGCCTGAAGCGTGCAGGCATGGCGCGCGCGGAGATCGCCAGCCGCGTGGCCGAGATGGTCGCATTGGTGAAGCTCGAAGGACTCGAGAAGCGCAAGCCCGACCAGCTCTCCGGCGGCCAGCGGCAGCGCGTGGCGCTGGCGCGTGCGCTGGCGCGCCGTCCGCGGCTTCTTCTGCTGGATGAGCCGCTCGCAGCGCTGGACAAGAAGCTGCGCGAGAGCACGCAGGACGAGCTGATGGAGCTGCAGCGCCGGCTCGGCATGACCTTCATCATCGTCACCCACGACCAGGAGGAGGCGATGACGATGGCGAGCCGGATCGGCGTGATGAAGGCCGGCAAGCTCGCCCAGGTCGCCAGCCCCCGCGAACTCTACGAGGCGCCGCGCTCGCGCTGGATCGCAGAGTTCGTCGGCGACATCAATCTGTTCGACGGCGAGTCCAAATTGCGCGACGGTCATCGTCTGATCATCGGCACGCGCGATGCGGGTGCGCTGGTGGTGGCCGAGCCGCGCGAACCGGTCGGCGCGGGAAAATTTTCGGTCGCGATCCGCCCCGAGAAGGTCAAGCTGTCGCGCCGCGGCCCTGTGAGCGAGGCCGGTCATGAAATGGCGATCAACCGACTGGACGGCGTGATCGCGGACATCTGCTATCTCGGCGGCACCACCACCTACAAGGTGAAGCTCGACACCGGTGGCATGATGCAGGCGTCCGTCGCCAACAGCGCGCGCCTCGATGTCGACGCCTACAGCCTGAACCAGCACGTCGTCGCCTGGTTTACGCCCGACGATTGCGTGGTGCTGCCGTCATGAGCTCCCGTCGCATCTTCGCGCGGCCGGCGCGGTTTACCGCCATTGCGCCCTATGTCTGGATGGTGCTGTTCTTCCTGGTGCCGTTCGGCTTCGTGCTGAAGATCAGCCTGTCGCAGACGGCGATCGCGCAGCCGCCTTACGAGCCGGTGTTCGACCTGGCGGCGGGGTGGGGAGCGATCAAGGCCGCCTTTGCCGCGCTGTCGCTCGACAATTTCAGGCTGCTCGCCTCCGACGACATTTACCTGTTCGCCTATGAGCGCAGCCTCGCCGTCGCCGTCACCGCGACCGTGCTGTTGCTTCTGATCGGCTATCCCATCGCTTACGGCATGGCGCGGCTGCCCAAGCGCTGGCAGGCGGTGGCGATGGTGCTGGTGATCGTGCCGTTCTGGACCTCGTTCCTGATCCGCATCTATGCCTGGATCAACATCCTCCAGCATGACGGCCTGCTCAACCGGATCCTGCTGGCGCTGCATCTGGTCAGCCAGCCGGTGGTGTGGCTCTCCACCGACAGCGCGATGTATATCGGCATCGTCTATTCCTACCTGCCGTTCATGATCCTGCCGCTCTACGCCACGCTCGCGAAGATGGAGCCGATGCTGGAAGAGGCTGCCTCCGATCTCGGTGCGCCGCGCTGGCAGGTGTTCTGGCTCGTCACCTTTCCTCTGTCGCTGCCCGGCGTCGGCGCCGGCGTGCTGCTGTGCTTCATCCCGATCGTCGGCGAGTTCGTCATTCCGGATCTCCTGGCGGGCTCCAATTCGCTGATGATCGGCCAGACGCTGTGGCTCGAATTCTTCACCAACAAGGACTGGCCGGTGGCATCCGCCGCGGCGATCGTGCTGCTGGTGGTGCTGCTGCTGCCGCTGCTGCTGTACGAGCGGCTGCAGAAGCGACAGCTGGAACAGGGGCGCTGAGGCGATGCGCAAGGTCTCTCGCCTGTCCCGCTTCAACGTCGCCTCACTCGCGCTGGGTCTGGCCTTCCTCTATCTGCCGATCCTGATCCTCGTCATCTATTCCTTCAACGCCTCGCGGCTGGTGACGGTGTGGGGCGGCTGGTCGCTGCGCTGGTATCACGAGTTCTTCAATGACCGCGCCATGATCGAGGCGGCCTGGATGAGCTTGCGGGTGGCCGTTTCCTCCGCGACCATCGCCACGCTGCTCGGAACGCTCGCGGCCGTGGCGCTGTCGCGCGGAGAGCGCTTTCGCGGCCGCACGCTGTTTTCCGGCATGCTCTACGCGCCGCTGGTGATGCCGGAGGTGATCACCGGATTGTCGCTGCTGCTGCTGTTCGTAGCGCTGAACGCCGAGCGCGGCTTCTGGACGGTGACGATCGCCCATACCACGCTGACGATGTGCTTCGTCGCCGTCGTCGTCCAGTCCCGCCTCGGCTCGCTCGACCGTTCATTGGAAGAGGCCGCGATGGACCTCGGCTGCGACCCGATGCGCGCGTTCGTCGCCGTCACGCTGCCGCTGATCGCGCCCGCGATCGTCGCCGGCTGGATGCTCGCTTTCACGCTGTCGCTCGACGATCTCGTGATCGCGAGCTTCACCACCGGCCCGGGCTCGGCGACGTTGCCGATCCGGATCTATTCGGAGGTGCGGCTGGGGGTGAAGCCCGAGATCAACGCGATCTGCACGCTGGTGATCGCCCTGATCGCGGTCGTCATCGTGATCGCTTCGCTCGCCTCGAAACTGTCGAGCGCGCAGGGCGAGAGCGCGGCGCCGCTGTAGCGGTCCGTGCAGCGTGCCATCCACGCGCTGAGCCTTGTATCGCCGCACCGAGCTGCCGCAGCGCAAGGCTGTCGAGCGGAAATTCGAGCAGGATGTGGATCAGGCTCAGCGCCAGCAGGAAGGTGAAGCCGAACGCGTAGTCGTAGAAGTACAGCGCGGTGGAGGCGGCGCTGGCGGCGGCCATCGCTGCCAGACGGGCCTTCGGCACCGCCGTCCAGCGGATCACGTCGGCTTTGATGAACCAGTTGAGGTAATGGTAGGTGTAGACGAAGGCGAGCAGGCTCGTCAGCCTGGTGTCGAGGACAAGGCCGGGCACGCCGAACAACCTGCTCAGGGCCGGGCCGACATTGCCGAAATAATCCTGTCCGACGCGGGCAAAGCTCGCGATCCGGATTTCGGCGGTCGGCGGCAGCAGCAGGATCGTGGCGAGCGCGCCGACGTAGACGGCCACCAGCGCGGCCTGCACGCGGCTACCGGACCGGTAGGCACCGAGCACCATGAAGATCAGCGTGAACAGGCAGACGTGGATCAGGGTCGGAATCAGGATGCCGATGACCGCCAGTGACGACCCGCTCGAATACATGATCGCGGACAGCGCGATCGCCACCATGAACAGCAGCATGCTTTCGATCGCGGAGGCGGTCGCCGCCAGCATGGCGCACACGACCAGCGCGCCCCACATCGCGAAGCCGAACCAGGAGGCATTGTCGATCAGGGCCGCGACCACGGCGAGGATCGCGAGCGCAGCCGCGATGCCGCGGTGGGGCAGGTAGTAGCTGCGGTCGTGCAGCCAGGAGATCTCGGTGAAGTAGTGCGCCGGGCCGAGCACCACATAGGCCAGCAGCAACAGCTCGAACGGCACCACATAGGCCGCCGCGAGCGCCAGCAGCATCAGGCCGAGATGGATCGCGTCGTTGCCCCGCATCATGACGAGCCCTTGATAGGGCTCGAAGTCTAGAGCAGGCGTGGACAACCCGCAATTGTCCACGCTATCGCTCGATCGCCCTGCTTGTGGCGACCCGTTGCGTCCTGCTGCGTCAGGACTTCACCGCACCTGCCGTCAGCCCGCCCACCATGTAGCGGCGGAAGGCATAGTAGATCGCGGCCGGCGGCAGCGCGTAGATGAAGCCGGTGGTCATCAACAGCTCCCACGGCGAGTCGTCGGCGGCGAGGAAGTTGCCGAGCGCGACGGGAAGCGTGATATCGCGGTCGTTCGACAGCAGCAGGAACGCGTAGAGATATTCGTTCCAGGCGAGCAGCACCGCATAGGTGCCGATCGCGACCAGCGAGGGCATCATCAGCGGCAGATAGATCAGGCGGAAGATCTGTGGCGTGGTCGCGCCGTCCATCACGGCGGCTTCGTCGAGCTCGACCGGCAGCTTGTCGGAGGCCTGCTTCAAGACCCAGATCGCGTAAGGTGAGGCGATCGTCACCATGGCCAGGATCAGGGACCAGTGATTGTTGAGCAGGCCGTAAATGCCCATGGTCCTGTACATCGGCACGGCGAGGAACGCCGCTGGAATGAAATAGGTGAAGAGCGCGAGGTTCATGACGACGCGTCCGCCCGGCACGCGCAGCCGCGAGATCGCGAATGCGGCCGCAGTCGCGATGAACAGCGTCAGCACGCCGACGGCGGCGGCGATGACCATCGAATTCCAGAACTGCAAGTAGAAGTCGCGAAGGAAATAGTGTTGCTGATGGAACACGATCGAGAAGTTGTGCAGCGTCGGATGGTCCGGCCACAGCTTACCCGAGAACGCGTCCTCCTTTGGGGAGATCGCGAACAGGAACATGTGATAGATCGGGATCATCGTCCACAGGAAGACGGGAATGCCGATCAGCAAGAGCCGCGCTTCGGTCGCGACTTCGCGCAAGGTAGGGAGCTTCATCGCGACAACCGTTTCATCATGAAGTACACGAGCGGCAACACGAACGGCATCGCGCAGACGATGGATGCCATCGCGAGCGAGAGCTGGTCGAGCCGGAGATAGCGGATGCCGAGCGTGGCCAGCACATGCGTGAGGTCGGCCGGACCGCCGCCGGTCAGCAGATAGACGCTGTTGAAGTCGCCGAGCGTCCAGATCATCGAGAGCAGCGTGCAGGTGATGTAAAGAGTCTGCATCGACGGCCAGGTGATGAAGCGGAATTTCTGCCACCAGCTCGCGCCATCCACCTCCGCGGCCTCGAACAGATCGTGCGGTATCGCAAGGCGTCCGGTGATCAGGATCAGCGTCCAGAACGGCAGCGACTTCCAGATGTGGACACCGATCGCCATGGCCAGCGCCACGGTCGGATCGTTCAGCCAGTTCGGGCCGTCGTCGCCGGTGAACTTGAAGATGAGTTGGTTGACCACGCCCCATTCGGGATTGAGCATGAAGCGGACCGACAGAATGGTCGGGATCGACGGCACCGCCCAGGGCAGGATGAACAGCACGGAAAGCCATTTGATCCAGGTGCGCTGCTGAACGAAGAAACCGGACAAGAACAGCGCAATCAGCATCTTGATATTGATGCCGATGACCAGGAAGACCAGCGTGTTGACGGCGGCGCGTGCGAAGACGGGATCGTGATAGAGCGCGACGTAGCTCGCGGGATGGCGCGCCAGCCACAGCCCGTAACCAACGGGGTAAATCACGAAGGCGCAGAATACGAGGAGATAAGGGGCGAGCAACACGATGCCCCAGACCTGCGCCGGGGTTAGCCGTGCCGACAAGGGCGGCGCGGCCATTGCATGATCGCCAGAAAGCGTGATCGCCATATCGGATACCTACCGGAAAGCGGCCGGCCGCGGTGTCACCGCGGCCGGCCCGACTCGCAATTTAGATCAACCCGCGACCTGCTTGATGCGGGCAATCATTTCGTCGACGGCCTTGTCCACCGGCACCTTCTCGCTCACCACCCGGTTCATCGCCTTGGCCCAGACGTTCTCGTTGTTCAGGATCGTGAACTTGTAGTTCTTGGTGAAGTCGAACGGCAGCGTTCCGCCAGTGAACTGCGCATAGACCGCTTTGCGATGCTTGTCCGCCTGCCAGAACGGGCTCTGCTGACTCGCCGTGGTTACCGGGAACCAGCGGCCGAGTCCGCCTTCGACATAAGGCCTGAGGTTTTCCTCCTGGAGCAGGAACTTGATGAATTCCTTGCCTTCCGCCTTGTTCTTGGAGGCCGTGAAGATCGCGCCGGTCTTGACGTCGGAGCGATACTTCATCGGCGAGCCGTCCGGCTTGTTGGGAAAGCCAGCAGTGATGATGTCCTGCTCGTAGGCCTTCTTGCCGGCGGCGCGCTGTTCCGGGGTCAGCGCCGGGTTGGTCGAATCCTCGAACCACTTCGCCGCGATCGAGATCGTGAAGTTGTGGGTCATCACGATTGTCTTGTTGTGGAAGGCGACGTTGTTGTCGGGGTCCTTCCATGTCGTGGAGGAGGGCGGCGTGCAGCCCCTGATATAGGTGTCAGTATAATCCTTCATGGCATGGATCAAGCCGTCACGCACCTTGGGATCGTCGACCAGGAGCTTGCCGTTGTCATCGACGAGCTTGACGTTATAGGCGTCCATGAACGTGTAGAAAGACTGGAAGGCGTCGGTGGATTCCACGCCCATCGGCTGGCCGACGGCGTAGATGCGCTGGCCCGTCGCCTTGCGGATTCCCGGCTGCACCTTGTCGCACCAGAACGACCAGTAATCCTCCCATTTGGTCGGAATGTCGCTCTGCTTGAAGCCGGCCTTCTCCAGCATGTCGTTCCAGATGTTGACGTGCATGGTCTGCTGCTTCAGGGGGAAGCCGTAGTAGGCCCTCTTCTTGGCAACGTCGTCATAGAGCAGCGCCGTCTCCAGCGTGTTCGGCGCAAAGGCCGACTTCATCGGCAACAGGATGTCGGACAAGTCCTCGAGCTTGCCCTCGAACGCCCATTTTCCCGCCGCCTGCACGTCGTAGGAATCGGAATAGGCGACATCGGGCACGGTACCGGAATCGAGCGCCGCCACTGTCTTCGGTATCATGTCCTGAACGGCGTATTGCGACAACTCGACCTTGATGCCGCTCTTGGCCTCGAATTTCTTGATTGTCTCCAGCAGGGCGTCATCTTCGGACTTGTAGAAGCCCTTCACCCACCAGACCGTAATGGTCTTCTGCTGAGCAAACGCGGGTGCGGCGGCTGCAAACAGCCCGACCGCGGCGACCGCGAGTGATAGTGCGCCAATAACTTTGGATTTCACGTTTTTCTCCCTCAAGCCGCCGGTGTTTTAGCCGGTCGACAAAACTCTAGCGCATGGCCGTCAGCCGATCTAGCGGCTTCTTGTCAGACCTAGGTCGTGGGTGTCGGGCGAAGGAAGATGCTTAATGCGTGCATCGATGCAATCGCCGCATCAATTCGCGGCAATCAATTCAGCTTGTGCGTGCTGGCTTCGCCCGACCATCCGCAATTCCACATACCTGCTCGCCGCCAGCGTTGCCCGCTTCGCCGGCGAGCTACCGGCGTTTCCCCTTCCGGTCGGTCAGGACGGCATTCGAACTTGCCTCAGCGGGGCGGTTCCGCGGCTTGCCGTGCCCGCTGGCTCGGGAAGGAGAGCGCCATGCCTCGAGGAGCATCTTGAGAAGTTGGCTGGCATGAGGGGATAGCGTCGCCCCGCGCCTGCGCACGATTCCGATCGTCCTCGACACGTCCGGCTCGATCAACCGAATGGTGTGAATGATCGGATGGCCGGCGGCTGGCGTCGCCAGCCTCGGTAGCACGGCGACGCCCAATCCCGCTTCGACCAAGCCAAGCGAACCGGAGAGGTGAGCGACTTCGTACGTCCAGTTGAGCTGCAAGCCGTGCCGTGCCATCGCATTGTCGATCAACGCGCGATTGCCGCTGTTGCGGCCCACCGTGATGACACGGTGCGGCACAATCTCAGACCAACTCACCTGCTTGCGCGATGCCAATGGATGGTCATGGCGGCAGGCCAGGACGAAAGGGTCTTCAACCAGCTTTTCAAATTCAATTTCGGCATGCGAAGCGCCAATGAAATTGATGCCGAAGTCGGCTTCTCCGCGCGCGACCGCTTCCAATCCTTCATTGGCGCCGATATCCAGAATCCGGATGCGAATGCGCGGATACGCTTCGGCGAACCGGCCGATCGCGCGCGGCAGGAAATAGAATACCGCCGTCGGCACGGCAGCCACCGAAACCAGACCCGAACTTCGCGCGCCGATATCCTGGATGGCCAGCACCGAGGTTTCGAACTCATCGATGAGGCGGCGCACCTTCGGCAGGAAGTCGCGGCCCGTCATGGTGAGATTGACGTGGCGCGTGGACCGTTCGAGCAGCGGCGCGCCAAGGCTTTCCTCCAGCTTCTGAATGCGCCGGCTCAGCGCCGGTTGTGACAGGTTCAGCGCCTTCGCGGTGCGGACGAAGCTGCCCATCTCCGCCACGGTGATGAACGCCTTGAGGTCGAGCAGTTCTGCATTCATGGGCAGGCTCCGTTGTACCGATATACGGAATAATACTTCAGATATTTGCATTTCACAAAAGAGTTCGGACGGGGGATGGTCTGGTTCGAGCAAAGATGTCCGGGAACGGAAGGGCTCCATGAACGATCAGATCGCTATTCCCTGTGTGGTGATGCGCGGAGGCACCTCGCGCGGGCCGTTTTTTCTGGCCGGCGATCTTCCGGCCGATCCCAGGCTGCGCGACGCCATCCTGCTGTCTGTCATGGGAGGTGGGCACGATTTCGGGATCGACGGCATCGGTGGTGGCAACGCCGTTACCAATAAGGTCGCGATCGTCGGACCGGCATCGGTGGCAGGCGCCGATATTGACTACCTGTTCGCCCAGGTGCGGGTTCGTGAAGGGATCGTCGATACCTCACCGAACTGCGGGAACATGCTGGCGGCGGTAGGGCCGTTCGCAATCGAAGCCGGCCTGGTCGCCGCGGCCGCAGATCGCACCCACGTGCGCATCCATAATGTCAACACCGGCAAGCTGATTGACGCGACGGTTGCCACCCCCGGCGGGCGGGTAACCTATGAGGGCGAAGCGCGGATCGACGGGGTACCGGGAACGGCCGCGCCCATCGAACTGTCGTTCCCCAACGCGGCCGGCGCACGCACCGGTCGCCTGCTGCCGACAGGACGTCCGGTCGATCGCATCGAAGGGATCGACGTGACCTGCATCGACGCAGCCATGCCCGTCATGCTGGTCCGCGCGGCCGATCTGGGATGGACCGGCCGTGAAGCACCCTCGGCCTTCGCCGACGGCGGCTTCCGCGCGCGGCTCGAAAACCTGCGCATTGAGGCCGGTCGCCGGATGGGCTTCCCGGATTCCGCGTCAATGGTGATTCCGAAGCCGGTTCTGATTGCGCCCGCGGTCGGGGCGACGTTGAACACCCGCTACTTCATGCCGCACGACTGCCATAGCGCGCTGGCCGTGACCGGCGCTGTCGCGATCGCGACTGCGTGTGTGACGCCCGGAACCATTGCTGCAGAGATGATCGGACCGCTGGCGCCGCCGGTGACGATCACGCTTGCCCATCCCTCCGGCCAACTCGTGGTTCGGTTGGAGCCCGGCCCGGTTGCCAGGGTGCAGCGGACAGCCCGGCGAATCTTCGAGGGCCACGTCTTCGCCCGCCGATCGCACCTGCCTCATTCGGTGCTGGCGGCCTGAAGCCGGGTCGCTCTCAAAGCCGTCAAAAAAATCAGAGCCATGGGAGAAACGAGAATGCAGAAGCAAGCGCTGGCCGGGCCCGCGAACAGCGAGCCGCGAAAACCGTTCTACCGGATTCTCTACGTCCAGGTGCTAATCGGCCTCATGCTGGGCGTCCTCACCGGCCACCTCTGGCCTGAATTTGGCGCCGCGCTGAAGCCCTTCGGAGACGGCTTCGTCAAGCTGGTCAAGATGATGATCGCGCCGATCGTGTTCTGCACCATCGTCAGCGGCATCAACAGCATCAGCGATTCCCGGGAGATCGGTCGCACGCTGGTGAAATCCATGGCGCTGTTTTACCTGCTGACCGTGCTCGCACTGCTGGCCGGCCTGATCGCCGTATCGCTGATCCAGCCAGGCGTTGGCATGCATGTTTCTGTCAGCACGCTGGATCCCTCGGTGGCCGCGAAATTCACCAAGCAGGCAGGTGCGACCGGATTCGCGGACTTCGTGCTGCACATCATCCCGCATTCCTTCTTTGGAGCGTTTGCCGATGGCGAAGTGCTGCCGGTTCTGCTGGTCTCGATCCTGATCGCCTTCGGCCTGAGCCGTGCCGGTGATGGGGGTGTTGTGGTGACAAAGGCAGTCGACTCGTTCTCACAGGTGCTGTTTGTATCCTTCGGCTTCATCATGAAGCTCGCCCCGCTCGGTGCCTTTGGAGCGATGGCGTTCACCGTGGGCCGCTACGGCGTCCGTTCGATCGGCTCGCTAGGACTGCTGATCCTGACATTCTATGTCGCCTGCTCCCTCTTCGTGGTCGTCGTGCTCGGTACTCTGGCTCGGCTGAACGGCTTCAGCCTGTGGAAGACCATTCGCTACTTCAGGGAAGAACTGCTGATCGTGCTCGGCACGTCATCGTCGGAGCCGGCGCTGCCTGGGGCGCTGCGCAAGCTGGAGCAGCTCGGATGCCGGAAAGGCGTGTCGGGGCTCGTGCTGCCGATGGGCTACTCCTTCAATTTGGACGGCAGCGCCATCTATCTCACGCTGGCTTCCATCTTCATCGCGCAGGCCTGCGACATTCACCTCTCGTGGGGGCAGATTGCGGCGATGCTCGGGCTGATGCTGCTGACGTCCAAAGGCGCGGCCGGCGTCACCGGCAGCGGCTTCGTCGCGCTTGTCGCAACGCTTTCCGTCATGCCGGATCTGCCCGTGACCGGCGTGGCGCTGCTTGTCGGCATCGATCGTTTCATGTCGGAGGCGCGGGCGCTGACCAGCATGATCAGCAACTGCGTCGCAGCCATCACCGTTTCGCTGTGGGAGGACGCTTGTGACCGCGAGGTGTTGGCCCGTGAACTGGGACGCAGCGGCACTTCCAACGCTGCGGCCGGATCGAAGATCGGCGGGGCAGCAGTGGTGCAGGGGGACGAAACCTGGATTTCGACGACGCAATCGGCCGCTTAACTCCACCCTTGGGATGAAATCGGCCGCAGTATTCAGCGCAAGCTACCAGGAATCTGACTAAGTGATGTCTATCAGCCTAGTTGGATTTGGCGCCTTCCTTGGCGTTCTCCGCCGTCGGCGAGTCTGCCGGGGCGGGACGCTTGGCGGTACCGGTGATGCGCTCGATCGCGGAGCGCACGGCGTTGCCCCCCTTGCGGTCCTTGAGCATGTCGAGCAGGGGTGCGGAGGCAGGCGAGCGGCGGATCAGGCTTTCCGGATCTGGGAAGATCAGGGGATCGTCCCAGGGGCCCTGCACCACGAAGGGCAATTCGAAGCCCGAGGCGCTGTTGAGGCTGGCCACGCCCTTCATGTCGTATTCGCGCGTCGGCACCGAGGCGGTGCCGGTCATCGTGATCTTCGCCGCAGGTCCCTCGACGCGGATGTCCTCGGCGGTGGCGACCCCGTCGGAGAATTTCACCGCGATGGTGAGGCTGTCGTAAGGGGTCGAGCCGTTGCGGAAATTGCCGCCGCCGGACAGCGGCCGCCGCTCCAGCCGCTTCAGGAGCTGTTCGGCATTGAAGCCCGAGATCGCGCCGTCATGCCCGGTCACGGTGGCGCTGCCGTCGAGCGACTGCACGAGGCCGAACGGGCTCGAGCCCGAGGCAACGAGGGAGACGTTGATGTTGCCGCGGCCGGACAGCTTGTTGAGGCCGAACAGCTCGGAGGCGCAGGCCTGGAGGTCGACGTCGGTGAACTGGAATTGCGCCTTGATGTCGGCGACGGTGTCGGAGCGCGCGATGCCGAACGAGCCCTTGGCGATGCCGCCATAGACCTGGGCCTCGCCGACCGAGAGCGCCAGTGTGCCGTTGCGCAAATTGGCGCCGATCGCCGTGCGGCCGAGCTTGGTCGGCCCGACCGTCAGCTTTGCTGCCGACAGGCGCATGTCGAGGTCGGTGGTCGACAGGGCGTTGAGATCGAACAGCTGCCTGTTCCAGTCGCGCGCCCCGCTCGCGAGCAGGCGGAAGGTGGAGATATAAGGTGTGAAGTCGAGTGCGTCGGCGGCGAGCGTCGCCTGCAGCGTCTGCCGGCCGTTATTGGCGTAGGTCATCACGCCCTCGGCGGTGTTGCCGTCGAGCTCGACATTGACGTTGGTGAGCGCGATCGAGGCGCCCACGACATTGGCGCGCGCCTTCAGCGCGAAGCGGCCGAAACCGCCGCTGCCGGGTTGCGGCTGGCCGGTCCAGCGCAGCGCGTTGCGCAGGGACGGGCTGTCGATCGTGAGCGTGCCTTCCATCATCGGGCTGGTGCGGTTGGCGACGCTGCCGTCGAAGGCGAGCTTGAGCGGGGCACTGGCGATCCGCGCCTTCAGGCCGGAGCGGTCGCCGGAGAGGGCGGCGACGAAATCGGCGAAGCTGATCGAGCCGTCGACCCGTTCGCCGCGCCAGTCGAACTGTCCGGTCGCGGCGAAGGAGCGCGAGATGGAGGGCCAGGCCAGCGACAGGTCGATGTCCTCGAACTTCTCGGTGCCGTGGGTGGCGGTGTCCTCGTAGTTGAGCACGCCGTCCTGGATCCGGATCTCGGAGAACGACACCTGGTTCTCGGCGCCGGGCTTCATGGTGCGCGCGATGGTCTGGATGAAGGGCGTCCAGTTGCTCTCGCCGTCCGGCTGCAGGCTGACATGGATGCGCGGCCGCAGCAGCGTCAGGTCGGCGATCTCGAAGCGTTGCAGCAGCAGCGGCAGCAGCCGCAGGTTCGCGGTGAGCACGTCGACATGGAGGGCGGGATCGCTGGTGCCGCCGCCCTTCAGGCCGACGTCATGGAAGGAGATGTAGCTTGCCGGCAGCAACGAAATGTCGATGGCGCCCGCGACATTGAGCTCGAGCCCGGTGACGTCGCGGATCTGCGTTTCCACCGCCTTGCGCAGCGCGTCGCGGTTGATGAGCCAGGAGGTCGCGATCAGGGCGATCAGCGCGAGGCCGAGCAGCGCCGCGATCGGCGTCCCGAGGCGCTTCATTCCTTGGGCCATGGTCAATGGCGTGTCCTGATCGGGTTGGTCGCTGGAGCCGGAAGGCGGGCCGGGAAACCTGCGCGCCCACGCCCAACCCCCGCAACTTGATGGGTTTTCTTGTCGCTTTCAAGGCCGCGTGCGGTTCTGCCCACGGCGTGGGCAGCTTCTATCACTCGCCTGCCGGGCGGAGAACCCCGTATCATTGACGGCTTCGGACGATTTCGCCTAATAATCGCCGCCAATAAGGCGCGACGCCTGCAAGCCGAAGGTTCACTCGAAGGTTATTTGCATGAACAAGGTCTATCCCGACGCCAAGTCGGCTCTCGCGGGCGTTCTGAAAGACAACATGATGATTATGTCGGGCGGCTTCGGCCTCTGCGGCATCGCCGAGGAATTGTCGGACGCGATCCGCGAGTCCGGCGTCAAGGGCCTGACGGTGGTCTCCAACAATGCCGGCGTGGACGGCATCGGGCTCAGCCGCCTGCTGGAAACCCGGCAGATCAAGAAGATGATCTCGTCCTATGTCGGCGAGAACAAGCTGTTTGCCCAGCAATTCCTCGCCGGCGAGCTGGAACTCGAATTCAACCCGCAGGGCACGCTGGCCGAGCGCATCCGCGCCGGCGGTGCCGGCATTCCGGCCTTCTACACCAAGACCGGCGTCGGCACGCTGATCGCCGAGGGCAAGGAAGTGAAGGAATTCGACGGGCAGAAGTACCTGATGGAGCGCGGCCTGTTCGCCGATCTCGCCATCGTGCACGCCTGGAAGGGCGATACCGCCGGCAACCTGATCTACCGCAAGACCGCGCGCAACTTTAACCCGATGATGGCGACCGCCGCCAAGGTCACGGTCGCCGAGGTCGAGCACCTTGTTCCGGCGGGTGAACTCGATCCCGACCACATTCACACGCCCGGTCTTTTCGTAAAGCGCATCGTCGAGGTCGGCACGGCCAAGAAGCGCATCGAATTCCGCAACACCCGCCCGCGCACGGCAGCTTGAGATCAGGAGAGTAAGATGGCCTGGACCCGTGAACAGATGGCCGCGCGCGCCGCGAAGGAACTGCGTGACGGCTACTACGTCAATCTCGGCATCGGCATCCCGACGCTGGTCTCGAACTACATCCCGGACGGCATGGACGTCAGCCTCCAGAGCGAGAACGGCATGCTCGGCATGGGCCCGTTCCCCTATGAGGGCGAAGAGGACGCCGACCTCATCAACGCCGGCAAGCAGACCGTGAGCGAGCTGCCGTCGACCTCGTATTTCTCGAGCGCGGATTCCTTCGGCATGATCCGCGGCGGCCACATGGATCTGTCGATCCTCGGCGCCATGCAGGTGGCCCAGAACGGCGATCTCGCCAACTGGATGATCCCCGGCAAGATGGTCAAGGGCATGGGCGGCGCGATGGATCTCGTCGCCGGCGTCAAGCGCGTCGTCGTGGTGATGGAGCATTCGGCCAAGGACGGCGCCAAGCTGCTGAAGCAGTGCAATCTGCCGCTGACCGGCGAGCGCGTGGTCGACATGGTCGTGACCGACCTGGCCGTCTTCACCATCGACAAGCACGGTGACGGCGGCATGGCGCTGATCGAGCTGGCCGAGGGCGTCACGCTCGACGAGGTCAAGTCCAAGACCGAAGCCGAATTCCGCGTCGCGCTGAAGAACACCTAAGGTCTTCGCGAAGGGGCGCGCATGACGATACGGTCTGCGCGTCCCGACGACGCCGGTTTCATCGTCTCCGCAATTCTGTCCGCGTAACGCGGACCAACGCGGCGCGGCTGGTTCGACATTGCCCTCGGCTGGCCCGATGCGCAGTGCCGCGACGTCATCGCGCAGATCGCTGTCGCCCGTACCGGGCCCTGGTGGCACATCTCATGAATGTCGCCGCGCGGGCAGGTCGCTCGCAATGACGGACGGGAGCCACCGACATTGCTCCCCCTTCTCGCACGTCAGAATGGCATCAGGGCCTGAGCTGTTGAGCTAGATCAATCGCATATGGCGCGGTCAGCATAATTTTCCTCAGCAGACTTCCTGAGTGAGCCAGAATTGATGCGCCGCGATCGTGTGTTGCCGGATTTTGGCGAGTTCTCACTCGTCCTGGGCGGCCCGCTCTTTCAGCTTCTGCGTCGGGCACATCTGTCCGACGACGCGATGACGCTGGTGCGCCAGCGCATCGTCGTGTTCTCGTTGTCGGCTTGGCTGCCGCTCTTGATCCTTTCGGCGTTGGACGGCAAGGCGTTCGGTAGCAGCGTGAGCGTGCCATTCTTGCTGGACCTCGAAGTCTATACTCGGTTCCTGGTGGCAATGCCTCTTTTGGTCGTCGCCGAGCTTGTCGTGCATCACCGCATGCGATTTCTGGTCGTCGAATTTCTGGAGCGAAATCTGATTCCCGAGCACGCCATTGGGCAATTCAAGGCCGTCATTGCTTCGGAGTTTCGATTCCGAAACTCAGCGCTCGCCGAGGTATTGCTTCTCGGAGTTGTGTACATCGCCGGCGTCATGATCATTTGGCGTCACTATTTCACGCTCGATGCACCGACATGGTATGCGAGCCCCGTCGCCGCTGGCTCTACGCTCTCGTTTGCAGGAATCTGGTACGGCTACGTCAGCTTGCCGATCTTCCAATTCCTGCTGTGCCGCTGGTATTTTCGAATATTCATATGGATGCGCTTTCTCTGGCAGGTCTCGCGCATTCGTTTGAGCTTGGTGCCCACGCATCCCGATCGTGTCGGCGGCTTGGGGTTTCTATCCGAGACGGTCTATGCGTTTGTCCCGCTCCTCGTTGCGCACGGCGCATTGCTGGCGGGATTGCTCGGCAATCGCATCTACCACCTGGGAGCTACGCTGCCTTCTTTCATGCTTGAAATCGTTGTCCTGGTTGTCTTTCTCATATGCTTGATCCTTGGTCCCTTCCTCGTGTTCTCGCCGCAGCTTGCTCGGGTGAAGCGCATCGGAAAACGCGAGTATGGCTCGCTCGCAGAACGTTACGTACGGGAGTTCGATGAAAAGTGGCTGCGCGATGGCGCACCTGCCGAGGAACCCCTGATCGGCAGCGCCGACATCCAGTCGCTCGCCGATCTCGGCAACAGCTACGAGATCGTGCGGACGATGCGCGTCATGCCTTTTTCCAAGGAAGCGATCCTCCAGCTCGCGGCCGTAACGGTCGCGCCGTTAGCGCCGCTGGTGCTCACCATGATGTCGTTGGAAGAGATTTTGAAGAAGCTGATCGGGATATTGTTCTAAAGCGCGATGAGACGGAGATGAATCGTCATCGCGCTTCAGGGTATTGTTTGAGCGTGACCTTTTCGAAAGTCTCTTCGCGCTTTTCCGGATCATGCTCCAGCATCCTGGATGTCCGTCGCAACCAGTTGGCCCTTACGACCTCGCCGCCCACGCCTTGCTCCATCGCGCCGACACGCTCGCGACCCACGACGGCTCTTCGCGGACTAGGCGGAAGCCGAGATTGGCGGGTGGCACGCCTTGTGCGCAGCCGCCGGCGCGGGCGTCGCGGATGAAATCGGTGACGTAGGCGCGGTGCGCGCCTTCGGCGACGCGCACGCCGCAGTTCACGGTCGGGCGGCCGGCATTGCCGGCCTCGTCGACGCGCGAGCGCACGAAGCAGGTCGAGGTCCACTCCCAGACATTGCCGGCGAGATCTTCGATGCCGTGCTCGTTCGGGCCGACCTTGCCGAACGGATAGGCCGTGGTGTCGAACGGATCGCTCTCGGATTCGCGCTCATAGCGGCTGATCCAGCGTTTCGAGGGATCGTCCGCGTCGACGGTCACGCCGTCGTCCTTGAACCGGGCTCCCGCCGCAAAGGCCCATTCTGCGTCGCTCGGCAGGCGGTAGTGGTGCCCGGTCTTGCGCGACAGCCAGCCCGCATAGGCCTCGGCATCGTGCCAGTTCACCTGCAACGCGGGCCGATCGGGGGCGATCGCCACGCCGCGATCGAGCGCGCGGCAGGCGCCGTCATGCACGCACATCTGATAGTCGGATGACGAGACCTGATGTCGCATGATGTGAAGCGGTCGCTCGAAGCGCATCGCGCGCAGCGGCGCTTCCGCCTGCCGCCCGGCACGCGTGAAATCGCCGGCCTCGCGATAGGACAGGCCGCCCGGCGCGACCCTGACGATGACGGGCTCCGCCGCCGTGCCGCGGACCGCCATGTCCGAGACCAGCGGCGCCACCGCGATCGGCCCTGCAAGTCCGGCAGCGCAGGCCAGTACCAGTTTCAGCTTGAATGCGATCAGCATGGTCGTCCCCCGAAAGGAAAAAGGGGCCGGTGATCCACCGGCCCCTTGTCGCGCTTAGTTGGTGTTCGGAGCCGGTATTTCCACAGGCGCCTTCACCTGGGTCATCAGATCGTCGTTCCACTTGCCTTCCACCTTGAAGTGCGCGGTGGCGCCGAGGTCGGCGGCCTCGATCAGATTGTGCGTGACATAGGCGTAGATGCCGGGCTGCATGAACTTGTACATCGCAGCTCCCGCCGAGCCGCCGCGGATGAACCAGGTCTCGAGTCCGACTTCGGGTGCATTGCCGAATTTGCCGGTCTCCCAGACATAGTCGCCATGGCCGCCGATCAGATGCGGGCGGCTGTCGCGATTGGCCTGCGAATGCACGATCAGCACGTTCTCGCCGACATTGGCGGTGAGCGCATTCTTGCCGGTGAGCGCGCCGGCCTTGCCGTTGAACACGACATGGGAGGGGATCAGTTTCTTCATGACCTCTTCGGTGTCGGTGAAGGCTTCGCCCGGCGAGTCGTAGGACTTGAAATTGCCTTTCTCGTCACGCGGTACGTACATGTCCTGCTCGCCGATGTAGTAGACCTTGTCGTATTTCAGCGCGTGACCCTTGCCGTCGTTCAATCCGTCGCGCGGCAGCACCATCACGGCACCGTTCATGCCGGAGACGACGTGCCAGGGGATCATCGGGCCGCCGGGTGCGCAGTGATAGACGAACACGCCGGTCTTGGTCGCCTTCCAGCGCAGCACGACCTGCTCGCCGGGATTGATCAGGGTGAGCGCGCCGCCGCCGAGCGCACCGGTCGCGGAATGGAAGTCGATGTTGTGCGGCATGGTGTTGGTCGCGGGATTGACCAGCGTCGTTTCGACGTAGTCGCCCTCGTGTACCACCATCAGCGGTCCCGGCATCGAGCCGTTGAAGGTCATCGCCTGGAAGGTGGTGCCTTTCTCGTCGATGACGACCTTCTTCTCCTCGATCGTGAGCTTGAACTCCACGATCTTGGGACCTTGCTTGGTCGCCTGCTCGTGCGCGTGGACGAAGGGCGGCGCGACCAGCTCGACTTTCTGACGTGGCAGTTTGAGATCATCGGCGGCCAAAGCGGGGGTCGCCAACATCAGCGCGGTCACGGCGGCGCTGATCAATGCGGCTCTGCGGGTGAACATCGGAAGCATCCTTCATGTGAAAGGGTTTTGATGACGGATGCAGTGTGCGCCTGTTGCGGCAAGGGTGTTTGCGCTGCGACAAGCTTTGGCCGGATTCGCCTCCGGTAAAGTCCCAAAGACATTTGCCGAAGATCTCATCGGCAATGCGACGGACGCCTCGCGCGACGTCGGCCGCGCCGGCAGCAAATCGTTCGCATGTTCAGATGCGCACGATCGTGAATGCATGGCCGTCGATTAGTAAAGCTGGATCGCAATCCAGACCAGGCCCCAGACCGCGAGTGACAATGCGGTAAGGACCGCAGCCGTAATCGTCAGGATCCGGACGATATGACCAGCGCCGGCGGCGGGCGTTGCGGGCACGGGCTGGTAATCGTCGAAACGCGGAATGCGGCCGCGAACGCCGGTGAGCCAGAGAACGAGATCGAGCACGAACGGCGCCAAGGCTTGTCTCCAAAGAATGGCTTATATCCAGGTAATGGCTTGTCGCCAGGGAACGTGATTGGACGCCACCATGGCTCCGATCCGACGCTCCGACTTTGAGCGAGCGCAAGGTGCCCGGTCCGAAAACGGGTAATCCAGTGCCATCGGCATTTGCCGCGCCATTGCGCGGCATGAATTTACGAATGGGCAGGACATGAGGACTGATCTCGCAGCAAGCTATGGCGAGGAACGTCTGCCGCGCTACACGAGCTATCCGACCGCACCGCACTTTTCGACCGCGGTCGGTCCGCAGACTTATGCAGAGTGGCTCGCCAGACTCCCGGCGGGAGCCAGCGCATCGCTTTATCTGCACGTGCCGTTCTGCCGCGAAATGTGCTGGTATTGCGGCTGCCACACCCAGATCGTCCGCCGCGACGAGCTCATTGCGGCCTATCAGCGGACGTTGCGCAGCGAGATCGCGCAGGTCGCAGAGACCATTGGTCGCCGCATCAGGGTCGAGCACATCCATTTCGGCGGCGGCACGCCGACGATCATGGCGCCGGAGGCCTTTGCCGAACTGATGGCGGCGATGCGCCAGGCTTTCTTCGTGCTACCTTCGGCCGAGATCGCGGTCGAGATCGATCCCCGTACATTGACCGCCGGCATGGTCGAGGCCATGCGGCTCTCCGGCGTCAATCGCGCGAGCCTTGGTGTGCAGAGCTTCGATCCGGTCGTGCAACGTGCGATCAACCGCGTGCAGAGCTTCGAGCAGACGGCCTGCGTTGTCGACATGCTCAGGAGCGCCGGGATCGAGGGACTCAATTTCGACCTGATCTACGGGCTGCCCCATCAATCCGTCGCCTCGTGCCTGGATACCGTCCGACGCAGCCTGGCGCTCGCGCCCGATCGCTTCTCGGTGTTCGGCTACGCGCACGTGCCTGATTTCAAGAAGCACCAGCGCCTGATCAACGAGGCCGTGCTGCCCGACGGCCTTGCCCGCCACGACCAGGCCTGCGCGATCGCCAACGCGCTGAAGGAGGCCGGTTACATCCAGATCGGTCTCGATCATTTCGCGCGGCCCGGCGACGCCATGGCCGTGGCGTTCGAGGAACGGACGCTGAGGCGCAATTTCCAGGGCTATACCACCGACAAGGGCGAGGTTCTGCTTGGTTTCGGCGCGAGCGCGATCGGACATCTGCCGCAGGGCTATGTCCAGAACGAGGTGCAGATCGGCGCCTATGCGCAGAGCATTGCCGCCGGCTGCCTCGCCACCGCCAAGGGTTATGGGCTCACCGACGACGATCGGCTGCGTGCCGACATCATCGAACGCATCATGTGCGAGTTCAGCGCCGATCTCGGCGACATCTGTGCGCGCCATGGTGCAGAGGCAGGGGCGATGCTGAAATCGGCGTCCCGGCTGAAGCCGCTGATTTCTGACGGTGTCGTGAGGCTGGACGGCGACCGCATCGCAGTCGCAAAGGATTCGCGCTTCCTGGTCCGCAGCGTCGCGGCCGCGTTCGACGCGCACCTGGATCCGGGAAAGCAGTTGCATAGCAGGGCGGTGTAGTTCTCGCGCCAGCTTGCGCCTCGACAAAGAAACTCCGGCCCGCTCCGCTATCGTCGGTCCAGAACGGAGTTGTCCATGCCTTTTGATTCCGACGATCTGGTCGATGACATCATGCGCACGGCGCCGCACACGATCCGCGTGTTTCTCGCCTTCAGGATGGCTTGTGTCGGCTGTCCAATCGCAACGTTCCACACAGTGGATGACGCCTGCCGCGAGCATGGCATCGACCGCGACAAATTCCTCGCTGCGCTGTGTGATTGCGTGCCGGCGTGAAGCGGCTTGGAATTCGCGCGGGTCGCGCGCGGATTCCCGGGTGAGGGATAGCTTCGCCGCAAGCGGAGCGCCTCTCACCCCGAGCTTCAGGGAGACGTCCCGGTGCTGCTCTCAGGCCGCGCCGCTGTCGGGGTTTCGCTCCGCCAGAACGACGATCCCATGCGGATCGCGCAGGATGATGCGCTGGCGGCCGCTCTCGACCAGGCCCTGCTGTTCCCAGCCGCTCAGGATGCGGCTGACGGTGTGCAGCGTGGTGCCGGTCATCTGTGCGATGTCCTGGCGGCTGATCGGGAAGTCGATCTCGATGCCATGGTCGAGTTTTTTGCCGGACTGCTTGGCGAGCCGCAGCAGCGCATGCGCGACGCGCTGCTCGACCTGCTGGGTCGACATTTCCAGGATTCGGGTGTGGCTCTCCTGGAGCCGCGCGCCGACGGTCTGAAGCGTGTTGGCGGCGAGCGAGGGAAACCGCTCGACCAACCGCGGCCAGGCGGAAGTCGGCCAGATCAGCACCACGCTGTCGTCGACCGCGATCGCAGTGGCCGGATAGCGCGAAGCTCCGATCGCCATCGCGAGACCGAACGTTTCGCCCGGCGCGACATAGCGGACCACGATCTGCTCGCCGGTCGGCGTGGTCTTGGCCGCGCGGACATGGCCGTGCAGCAGCAGGAAGAAGGATTGCGCGTCCGCGCCCTGCTCGAAAACGGCGCTGTTCCTGGAATAGCGCGCCGAGCGGGCCTCGCGCAGGATCTCCTCGAGGTCCTCCGGCTTGACGCCCCCGAACAGCGGCAAATGCGCAACCAGCGATGCGTCGACCTTGGCCATTCTGCCTCCTTGGCACTCGGGAGTGTGATGGCACCTGCAATCGCCTGGCAGTTTGCGATAGCGCAAAACGGGCCGGGCGGGCGGCAGTATTTTTCCAGGCAACGATCCGAATTCACAGGAGTAGTCCCATGGCTGGCGCCCGATCCCGCACCTTCGAGGGCTGGCCGCTGTTTGCGAACAGCTTTCGGCCCTTTTTCCTGCTCGGCACGATCCAGGCCGGGCTGTCGATCCTGGTCTGGCTGCCGATGTTCTATGGCGAACTGTCGGTGACATCCGCCTTCGCGCCGCGCGACTGGCATGTCCACGAGATGCTCTACGGTTTCCTGCCGGCGGTGATCACCGGGTTTCTGTTCACGGCGATCCCGAACTGGACCGGGCGGCTGCCGATCCAGGGTACCTCGCTGGGCGCGTTGCTGGTGGTCTGGCTCGCCGGCCGCGCTGCGGTGACCTTGTCCGCCGATGTCGGCTGGGCGTTTGCGCTTGTCGTCGATGCCGCCTTCCTGACGCTGGTTGTCGCGGCCGCAACGCGCGAGATCGTCGCCGGCGGCAACTGGCGCAATTTGCCCGTGGTGGTGCTGGTGCTCGTGCTGCTGACCGGAAATGTCGCCTTTCATCTCGAAGCCCACTTCGAGGGCGCCGCCGATGTCAGCATCCGCGTCGGCATCGGCGTGGTCGTGCTGCTGATCTCGCTGATCGGCGGCCGCATCATCCCGAGCTTCACCCGCAACTGGCTGGTCAAGTTCAATCCCGGCCGCCTGCCGGTGCCGTTCGGACGTTTTGACGGCGCAGTGATCGGGTGCAGCGCGCTCGCGCTCATCGCATGGATCGTGGCGCCGCTGAATGCCGTCACCGGTATCGTGATGGCGTTCGTCGGTGTGTTGCATCTGGTGCGGCTTGCGCGCTGGGCTGGCGACCGCACCACCCGCGAGCGGCTGCTCCTGATCCTGCATGTCGGCTATGTCTTCGTGCCGATCGGTTTCCTGCTGCACGCCTCGGCTGCCTTCGGCGCGTTGCCGCCGAGCGCGGGGATTCATGCCTGGATGGCGGGCGCGGCTGGGACCATGACGCTCGCGGTGATGACGCGCGCGAGCCTCGGCCATACCGGGCAGGCGCTGACGGCATCACCGGCGACCCAGGGCATCTACCTTGCGATTATTGTGGCGGCGCTGGCGCGTGTCGCTGCGGTGGTGTTGCCGGCGCACAGCGATGCGCTGCTGCACATTGCCGCCTGCGGCTGGATCGTCGCGTTCCTCGGCTTTGCCATCGCGTTCGGCCCGCTGCTCGCCGGCAGTCGCCGGCGCGCGCTCGCGGTCATCGGCGTGCCCGCTCCGGCACGCTGATCCTAAGCCGCGCTCGCCGAGGGCACCTTGTCCGGCTTCGGCAGCGGCCGCACGCCACGCCGCCATTCGGTGATGGTGCAGCCGAAATGGCCGCGAAACCAGCGGGCCATCGCGCTCTGTGCGGAGAAGCCAAGCTGTCCGGCGACATCCGCCAGCGGCCGGTCGGGGTCTTCGATCAGCTGGATCACCAGATCGGCTCGCTGCGCGTCGAGGATCGCGGAGAAACTGGTGCCGGCTTCGGCAAGGTGTCGGTGGATGGTGCGGCGGGTGCAGGCGAGGTGCTCGGCAACACGTTCGACTGTGCAGTCACCGCTCGCGAGCAGGATGCGCACGACCTCGTCGACCTTCTCCTCCCAGCTTGCCGGCCGGGTTTCGATCGCCTCGATGCGCTTGCGCAGATAGCTCGCGATCAGCGGATGCGCGCTCGGGATCCGGCGCTCCATGTCGTGTGCCGACAGCAGGATCGAATCGTCCTCCGCGTTGAAGATCACACGGCAGCCGTAGAACTCGCGGTAGCGCTTGCGGTCGTGCGGCGGGGGATAATGCAGATGCACTTCCTGAGGCCGCCAATCGCTGCCGAACAGCGACTGGATGATGCGGTGGACGCTGCCGAGCGCCATGTCGATCGACTGGCGTGGTGCGGTCGGCTGCCGGCCGCGCAGATGCAGCGTGACGGTCACGGTCTGCTTGTCCCTGATGACGTCGAGCTTCATGCCCTCGTGATGGACATGGATGAAGCGCGAGAACGCCTCGATGGCTTCGCCGACGGTCGCCTGTTCGCGCACGATCAAACCGACCGCGCCGAAATTGGTCAGTCCGCCGCGCTCGGCAAGCCGCAAGCCGAAATCTTCGGCCCCGGACGCCTCTGCCGACAATTCAAGCAGGCGTCGGAGACCTGTGACAGCGATAGGCGTATCGGGCTTGTCGAGGCAGGCCAGCGGCAGCCTGACCTTGCGCATCATCTGCTTCGGGTCGAGTCCGACCGACCGGGCGACCTCCGGGTAATAGCTCAAACCTGCGCTGCGAATGAGGTCGGCCATGCGAACCCTTCCGGTCAGCCATTCCCGCAGATGTCCCGAAATGTAAAGTTTCTGTCCCGATCCGTCAAATCCGGGAACAGGGCGGAACATACATATCGGAAACCGAAGCACTGGCGGGAATGCCCGTGCTCACGACGGCACGAAAGGGCGATGGGGCCCGCGGCCGTCTCGGGCCATTTGACCAACACATTATTGGATCGGGATTATGCCGGGGAACATGGTTTCCAAGGGTGAGGTATTCGTCATCGACACCGACGCCGCCTCCCGCGAACAACTTTCAAACGCGCTCCAACAGAGCGCCTATGACGTGATCTGCTTTGCCGACGGTGCGTCTCTGCTCTCGGAAACCAAGGCGCGGATGCCGGCCTGCGTTCTCCTGGAACTGCCGCCCGATCGCGCCGGCCTCGACGTGCTCAAGCGCCTGCGCGAGGAAAACTGCATGGCGCCGGTGCTGGTGACGTCGGCGAACGGCAGCATCGCCATGGCGGTCGACGCCATCAAGCGCGGCGCGGCCGACTTCATCGAGAAGCCGTTCCGCACCCATGACATCGTCGGCCGGATCGACGCCGCCATCGACGAGTTCGCGCAGCCCGGCTCGAACCGGCAGCGCTGGCTGCCCGGCTGCGAGCCCCTGACCTCGCGTGAAGGCGACGTGCTCGAACATCTCGCGGCCGGCCTGACCAACAAGGAGATCGCCCGGCGCATGCATCTCAGCGCACGGACGGTCGAGGGCTACCGCGCCGGCATCCTGAAGAAGGCCGGCGCCAGGAACGTAACCGATCTGCTCCGCCGCATCTTCGGCCAGGGTTCGCCCACACAGGCCTGAAGGGTTGGCCGCGGAACGACGATGCGTTCCGGGGCCATGGTGCCGCCGCAGCGGCGCCCCACGGAAACCCCAATCGAACCAGTTCCTTCCCTGCCGCGTCTCACCACGATGGCGAGGCATCTTTTCGCGCGTCCGGCTGGCGGCGCAGCGATACCGGCAGGGAGGAATTTCATGCGCACCATCGCGAAATATCTGGCGACGACGAGCCTGGTCCTGGTGACCAATGCGGTCGCGTTGCCGTCATGGGCCGCCGATGTGGACGCCACATCGGCCATCGACACCGTCACCGTCTATCCCGACGGCGCCACCGTCACCCGCATCATCGCGCTGGACCTAGCCTCCGGCGACTCAACGCTGGTCGCCAAGGATTTTCCGCTCTCGCTCGATCCGTCCTCCCTTCGTGTCGAGGGCGAGGCGGGCGCCAAGCTGACCATCGGAACGATCGATGCGCGGCCGCCCCGTGCCGCGCCGCCGGTCAACCTCTCCGAACTCGACAAACGCATCGAAACGCTCAAGGACGAGCGCGCCGATTTGCAGGGAGCAATCGATGCGGCGGTCGCGCGGCGCAAATTCGCCCAGCGCTTTGCCGAAGTGTCCCCTGTCGGCCTCGGCGAGAAAGGCGAGGCCCGTCCGATCACCGAATGGCGGGCGGCGTTCGGCGCAGTCGGTGAGGAGATCGCGACCGCCGACACTGCGATCCGTGACGCCACGCGAAAGCAGCGCGAGATCGATCGCCAGATCGCGCAGCTGGACGCCGAGCGCTCCGCCAAGCCGCCAAGCAAGCTCGAGGTGCGGATCGACGTCGCCTCGGCAGCAGCGACCAAGGCAACGCTGCGGGTAACCTACGCGGTGCGCAATGCCCGCTGGATGCCGCTCTACGACGCCCGGCTCGACACCGGCGCCAAGGACCGCAAGCCGCAGCTCGAGCTGGTTCGGCGCGCCGAGGTGACGCAGTCGACCGGCGAGGACTGGTCGAACGTCACGCTCGGCGTTTCCACGGTCCGCATCGGCCGCGGCGGCAGCGCGCCGGAGCTGAACTCGCTGGTTGCGCAGTATCCGCAGGTGCCGAAGCCGCGGGCGCTGGGGTCGGTCTCTGATACCGCAATGCCTGCGGCGGCGCCAATGCTGCAGCGAAAGGTGGAATCTTTCGCGGCCAAGGCGGCCGACGATATCCGCGAGCGCGCCGACGAGCAGCAGGCGGTTGCCGAGATCGGCGGCTTCCAGGCGACATTCAAAGTTCCCGGACGTGTCAGCCTCGGCGCCGCCGAGGGCGCCAAGAGCCTGCGCATCGCTTCGATGAACGTGCCGGCCGATCTCATGGTGCGTGCGGCACCGGTGATGGACCCCACCGCCTTCCTCGAAGCCAGCTTCAAGCAGACCGACGACACGACGCTGTTGCCGGGCAAGGTCGCAATCTATCGCGACGGAATCTTCGTCGGCCGCGGCAAGCTCTCGGCCTCGGCCAAGGACGACATCGTGCGGCTCGGCTTCGGCGCCGACGACAAGGTCAAGATCGAGCGCGCGGTGCTCAAGCGCAACGAGGGTTCGGCCGGCCTCCTGGTCACGACGTCGAAGACCGACGAGCGTTCGTTCAAGACGACTATCCGCAACGGTCACGACTTCCCGATCAAGGTCGCAATCGAGGATCAGTTGCCGGTGAGCGAGAACGAGGACATCGTCGTCGAGATGCTGCCCGCGACCACCCCGCCGACCACGAGCAACATCCGCGACCGGCGCGGCGTGCTGGAATGGTCGTTCGACGCCAAGCCCGGCGAGGCCCGCGACATCAATTTCGCCTGGCGCATCCGCTGGCCGAAGGACAAGAGCATGGTGATCGTACCGGCGGGTTAATGACGGCACGCCCACCTCCCCCCGCAAGGACGGGGAGAGGTGGGCAAAGCAATCGATTACTCCGCCTTCAGGAAGTCCGCGACTTCGAGCAGCATGAACTCGTTGTCGTCGGCCTTGTTGGGATCGCGGCTGGACGAGAACGGCAGATTGTTGTCGTTGCCGACGATGATATGGGTCTCGTCGACGCGACGACGTTCTCGATGGTGAAGAACGGGAAGGTGTAGACGCCGTCGTTGAGGGCTTTGCGCGCCTTCTTGTCGGGGTCCTGGATCTTGATCAGGTCGATATAGCCGACCTCGCGCACGGGTTTGCCGACATTGGCGTCCGAGAGCTCGATCTTGTAGACGCGCTTGAACTTGGCGACGTCGGGGAAGCAGTTCTCGCCGCGGGTGCCTTGCGGGCAGGCCTTGTCGGCCGTGCCTTCGCCATTGTCGCGCTCGATGACGAGGCCTGAGGCCTGATCGATCATGTTGAAGTCGCCGATGGCGTTGCCGTTCTGCTCGAACACGTACTGCCAGTAGCGGCCGGTGAATTTTTCGGAGGCGACGTCGAATTCGAGGATGCGGGAGGCTTCCTTGCCGTCGACCTTTTCCCAGTCCTTCTTGTCGGCGTCCCACAGCGGGCCTTCGAGCAGGCCGTAGAGGAACTTGCCGTCCTTGTACGAGGCAAAGCCCTCATAGCCCTTGGAGCGTCGGAGGTTGACGTTGGTGTAGGTCGCGCCCGGTGCGCCGGGCGTTGCCACCGCCCAGTTGTCGGGTGAGCGCACCGGCTTGCCGTCGGCCACGGTCTCGAACAGCCCGAGGATCTTGCCGGTCTTGTCGGCCTTCAGGATGTAGGGGCCGAACTCGTCGCCGATCCAGAAGGTGTCGCCGATGATCTGGAAACCTTCGGTGTCGAAGTCCGAGCCGGTGAGGTAGCGCGTCTGCGTGTCCTCGTGCACGATGCGGAACGGCACGCGTCTGTCGGGATCGTGCAGGAACACGGTTTCCAGTCGCTCGATCTTGTCGCTCGCCCAATCCATCTTGTAGCGGTTGAGGTACAGCATCGAATCCGGCGAGTTGGCGCGCGCGCCCATGCCGTTGTCCGTGATCACCCAGAAGCTGCCGTCGGGCATATGCTTGATGCCGGAATGGCCCTGGAGCGGCTGGCCCTTGAACGGCAGCGACACGCCGGTCGGACGCTCCGCGGACTTGCCCATCACCGTGCCGAGCGCATCGACGCGCTTGCCGGTGGTGTATTTGCCGGAGGTCTTGAGATCGGCGGGGGCGTCGGCCGGCGCGTCGATGAACGTGGCGGCCAGCATCACCACGTGGCCGGCGAGCTTGGCGGGAAATTCGCCTTCGCTCTGCGCGAGCGCGGCGCTCGCGGTGAGAATGATCGTTGCGACGGTGCCAAGAAAAGTCGCGCGCATGAGCGTCTCCTGTTATCGGAGGCCGTCTTATGCGGACCGCACATTGCAGTTTTGTGATGCCGGGCGAAACGCCGCAGGGTTATGCTATTCCTTTACCGCGCGCTGCGCCTCACGCGGTCTCGTAGACCAGTCTGGTGAAGAAACCGGGGTCGATCAGAAATTGTCCCCACCTCGCGTCGAACGCTTCTGTCGGCTTGGCGGCGACCGTCTCGTCGCGTGTCCTTCCCTGCTTCTTGAGATTGCCGACATTGTCCCTGATAGCGGCCAGCATGTCGCGGAATTCCTGCAGCTCGGCCTTGTTGCTTACGGGCTTGCCGTGACCGGTAATGATGATGGTGTCGTTGTTGGCGGCCGCCAGATTGGCGTCGCAGGCCGCGATCATGCCGCCGATGCTGCCGCCAGTCGAATGGTCGATGAAGGGGTAGATGCTGTTCCAGTAGGTGTCACCGGCGTGAAGAATGTTCGCCTCGGCAAATACGACTGAGATGTCGCCATCGGTATGAGCCGGACCGTTATATTTCAGCGCGATGGATGCGCCGTTGATCTTGAGATGATGCTCCTTGGCGAAGACCTCCGTCGGGACTGCCTTCGTCGCGAGAGGCAGGAAATTGTAATCCCAGTCTTCGACCCGCTGAATGCTGGAGAGATGCTTGCGGGTATTTTCGTGCGCAATGATCTTCGCGCCCGCGGCGCTCAGCCATTCATTGCCGTCGGCGTGGTCGAAATGCCAGTGCGTGTTGATGAGATGCGCGATCGGCTCGTTGCCAAGCTCGGCTAGTGCCTTGCTGAGCTGCGGGCGCGAGACGCCGATGCCACCGTCGACCAGAAGCTTGCCGTCAGGTCCCGTGAGCACGGCGATGTTGCCGCCGGATCCTTCGAGCACGCTGATGTTGTTGCGCAGCTTGTAAGTTTTGATCGGTGACGTCGCCGCGCTGTCCTTGATCAGGCTGACGAGGCCGCGGGCCTCGGCGTAGGCCTGTCGGGGGCTGAGCCATCCGCCTGTGGCGGCGAACGCAGCGGCGCCGACGCAACAGAAGCAAAATCCGCGTCGCGACATTGAATGGAGATTTGGCGCTCCCATGCGAATCTCGCTTTCCGGGGCGAGTCTCGATGGCACCACGGTCGCCCTGCCGATGGTGCGGCAAAATGCGACCAAGGCGGACAGCAGTCTATCAGGATTGCACGATCAGTTTCCGTGCGGTGGCCCGCTACTCCTTCACAGCGCCGGTCAGCGACGACACGTCGTAGTCCACGAGCCGCGACTGGAAGATCGCAACCGGCAGCGAGCCGAGCAGCGATCCTGCCATCAGCGCACCCCATTGATAGACGGGCGCAGTGCCCGGGGCCTCGCATCACCTGTCGAGCGTTATCCGCCGTAACACGGCTTGCCGGCCATCTGCATTGCGCGGCTGCACCGGGGCAGCTTTTTGGTCTGTGGTTGCTTGCTATTCTGTTTGGTTGCGCTTGAGCTGCCAGTCTGGGCCTGCACGCTGGATGTGGCAGGGATGACGAACAGAGTCGCAACGACAATCAAAGCCAATGTCTTCATGTCAAATGCTCCAGAAAACAATGTGCAATGGCCTGGAGCTTATGCATGAGGCAGGCGCGTGTAAGAACGGCGCGAATCGCGCCAGACGTGTTTCGGGCGGTGCCGTTGAACGCGTTCCCGGAGCTTGGCTACTCCTTCACCGCGCCAGTCAGCGAGGACACGTAGTAATCCACGAACAGCGAATAGAAGATCGCAACGGGCAGCGAGCCGAGCAGCGAGCCCGCCATCAGCGCACCCCATTGGTAGACGTCGCCGGTGACGAGCTCGGTCAGGATCGCGACCGGCACGGTCTTGTTGGCGCCGCTCTGGATGAAGGCGAGCGCGTAGATGAACTCGTTCCAGGACAGCGTGAAGGAGAAGATGCCGGCCGAGATCAGCCCGGGCACCGCGAGCGGCAGCGTGATCCGGCGCAGGATCTGGAGCCTTGTGGCGCCGTCGACCAGCGCGCATTCCTCGAGCTCGTAGGGAATCGACTTGAAATAGCCGATCAGCAGCCAGGTGCAGAACGGCACCAGGAAGGTCGGATAAACCAGGATCAGCGCCATCGGTGAGTCGAACAGGCCGAACTGCACCACGACGGTCGCGAGCGGGATGAACAGGATCGACGGCGGCACGAGATAGGCAAGGTAAATGCCGAGGCCGACATAGGGGCTGCCGCGGAAGCGCAGGCGCTCGATCGCATAGGCGGCCAGCGTGCTCGCGATCAGCGACAGCGTGGTCGAGCCGACCGCGACCAGCATCGTCGTCCACAGCCAGCGCGGATAGGCGGTGTCGAACAAAAGGTGCTTGATGTGCGCCAGCGTCGGCGAGGTGATCCAGAACGGATTGTGCTCCTTGTAGTTCATCAGCTCCGCGTTCGGCTTGAACGACGTGATCGCCATCCAGTAGAACGGAAACAAGAGGATCAGCACGAAGCAGCCGAGCGGCAGGTAGATCATCATCAGCCGCCGCAGCCCGGAATCCCAGGCCATCGTGTCCGGCGCCGCCTTGGCGTCGGCGACGGACGGTTGGGCGACGGTATCAGTCATTGCTCTCTCCCTGCTGCCATTTGCGGCGCGCCAGGCCGAAATAGGAGAACAGCGTCGCGAACACCAGGAACGGGATCATCGACACGGCGATGGCGGCACCTTCGCCGAGCTCGCCGCCGGCAATGCCGCGCTGGAAGGCCAGCGTGGCCAGCAGATGGGTCGAGTTGCCGGGGCCGCCGCGGGTGATGGCGTAGACGAGCTGGAAATCGGTGAACGTGAAGATGATCGAGAAGGTCATGACGATCGCGAGGATCGGCATCATCATCGGGAAGGTGATGTAGCGGAAGCGCTGCCAGGCGCTGGCGCCGTCGAGCATCGCCGCCTCGTAGAGCGAGGGCGAGATGGTCTGCAGGCCCGCCAGCAGCGAGATTGCGACGAAGGGAATGCCGCGCCAGATATTGGCGGCGATCAGCGAGAAGCGCGCCGGCCAGGGCGAGCCGAGGAAGTCGATATTGGTGCTGCGCACATGCAGCACGTCGACCAGCAGGTAGGAGATGATCGAGAACTGGGGATCGTAGATCCACCAGAACGCCAGCGCCGACAGCACCGTCGGCACGATCCAGGGTAGCAGGATGATCGCGCGCAGCAGGCTCTTGAACGGAAAATGGTTGTTGAGCAGCAGCGCCAGCCAGAAGCCGAGCGCGAACTTCCCGAAGGTCGCGATTCCGGTGTAGACCACGCTGTAGAACACCGCGTTCCACCACAGGGAATCGGTGAGCAGGTACTGGAAGTTCTCGAAGCCGACGAAAACGCCCTTTCGTCCGATCGTGGTGTCGGTGAAGGCAAGCCAGATGCCGAGGCCGAGCGGATAGGTCAGGAACACCGCGAGCAGCCCGATCGCGGGCGCGAGACACATCACGACCAGGAACGGCTTGTAGTCGAACAGGCGGACCAGCCAGGACGGCTGCCGGTGTGCCAGGGCGAGAGGGGGAAGTGTGGTCACGGACATCGGTTTTTATTGTCCTGTCTGCGAAAGTCACCACGCCGTCATTACGAGCGAAGCGAAGCAATCCAGTCTGTCTCCGCAGTTGCAGTCTGGATTGCTTCGTCGCTTCGCTCCTCGCAATGACGGCCGTTGCTTCCGTCGTTACTTCTGCCGCCGGAAGTACCGTTTGCTGCGCTGCTCGGCTTCCGCGGCCGCGGCTTCCGGCGTGGCAGCGCCGGTCGCGACGGACGCGAACATCTGAATCAGCACGTAGTCGGCGCTGACGGCGCCGGTCGCCGTCGATATCGGTCCCGCGTAACCGTCATAGTATGTGCTCTTCATTGTGTCCTTGAACAGCGCCACCTTGGGATCCTGCGACCACACGGCGGCCTCGGCATAGGCGGCCAGCGGCTGCGACCAGTAGCCGGAATTGGCATTGAGCCACGGCTCGTACTGGTCCTTTTCCAGCATGTATTGCAGGAAGGCCTTGGCGGCATTGGGGTACTTGCTGTGCTTGAACACCATGGCGTTCAGCGTCAGGCCCGCCATCGGCGAGACCTTGGCCACGCCCTTCGGCAGCAGTTGATGCTCGCTGTCCTCGGCAATCGCCTTGGTCGCCGGATCGTTCTTCAGCGAGAAGTACAGCGAGACGCCGTTGGCGGTCAGCGCGATCTCCTGCGCGGCATAGGCGCGGTTGTTGCTGACGTCGTTCCACGACGTCGTACCCGCGATGAAGGTCGGGTAGAGCTGCTTGACCCAGTTCAGCGCCGCAATCGTCTCCTTGCTGTTGATGACGACGTCGCCCGCTTCGTTGAGCAAGGCGCCGTTGTGCGACCACAGCGCCCAGCTCGCGAAGCCGTTGCCGTCGCCCTTGGCGTTGCCGAGCGCGAAGCCCGCCGGTTTGCCGGCCTTCTGGAGCTTCTGGCACAGGTCGAGGATGCCGGCATGGTCTTCCGGCACCTTGTCGAAGCCGACCGATTTCAAAATCGACTTGCGGTAGATCAGGGGGCCTGCGGTGGCGCCGAACGGCAGTCCGATCCAGGCGTCGCTCTTGTTCTTCTTCCCGTAGCGCTGCGCCAGGGGCAGCCAGCCGCCGTAACGCTTCCCGACATAGTCGGCCACGTCGGTCAGTTCGATCAGCTTGTCGATATAGATGTGCGGCGCATCGGAGAAGCCGATGATGATGTCGGGGCCGGCGCCGGAATTGGCGGTCACCGCGGTCTGCTGGTTGATGTCTTCCCAGCCGACGAAGTCGACCTTGACCTCGACGCCGGTTTCCTTGGTGAACTTGGCCGCATTGGCGCGGAACACGTCCTCGTCGGCCTGGACGAAGCGTACCGGCCGCAGCATGCTCAAGGTTGCGCCCTTTTCGATCGGCAGTTTCGGCGCGGGGACGTCCGCGGCCTTGATCGCGGATTGGGCGTTCGCCGGAGCACCGGTTGCCGCGATGGCCGCAGCGGACAGGCCCAGCGCCAAGGCATCACGACGTGTGATGTCGTTCCTCATCAGATCCTCCCTGTTATGTCTCCCTTCCCGGCGTTGATCGCCGGTGAAGGGCCTTGATGGTCCTCGACGCTCTTTGCGCCGGCCGCCTTAGCTGTTCGGCCCGCGGTCCATGCTGACGGGTTGCCAGCGGCGGAGCGCGGTGTCTTGCAGCACCGACGGATTGACGCAGCTTACCGGCCACATGCCCTGAAGCACCAGTGACAATTCGTAGCCCACCCGGCGCTTGCGCGCCTCGTCAAACCGTGCCGAGGCTGAGGCGACATGGGCGGTCAGGGTCACGTTCTCCATGCTGAGGAGGGGGTTGTTGTGCGAGGGCGGTTCCTTCTCCAGCACATCGAGGGCGGCATGGGCGATCCAGCCCTCCTGCAGCGCTTTGATCAGGCTTTCCTCGTCCACCGTGGCGCCGCGGCCGGTGTTGACGAAGACCGAGCCCTTCTTCATCTGCCGGAAATGCTTCTCGGTCAGCATGTGATGCACCTCGGGCCGGGCTGGGGCGTGCATCGACACGAAGTCGGATTGCGACAGCACCTCGTTCAGCGTCGCCGGGATGACGCCGTGGTCGTACATCAGCGTTTCCTGGATGAAGGGATCGTAGGCCATCATGCGCAGGCCGAACGGAGCGGCGCGCTTCGCGACTGCACGCGCGACGCGTCCGAACGAGATGAAGCCCAGCGTCTGACCCATCAGCCGCGGGACCTTCAGGAGCGCCGGCCGTCCCTCGGCCCAGCGGCCGCTGCGCACCATCTTGTCCTGCTCGACCAGGCGGCGGAATCCAGCGAGCAGCAGCATCATGGCATGGTCGGCGACCTCCTCGATGAAGGTGTCGGGGATGTTGGTGACGGGAATGCCGCGGGCGGTGGCCGCCTTCACGTCGACGCTGTCGACGCCGACCGAGCCGAGCGTGATCACCTTGCAGCCCTCCAGCGCGTCGATGATGGTCTTGGTGATCGGGATGCCCTTGGCGTAGATCGCGTCAGCATTCTTCGCGGCGGCGATGAATTCGGCCTCGTTGGCGGGCGCCTCGACGATCTCGGCATCGATCGGATCGAGCGCCTCGCGCTCGTAGGAATAGTCGCTGCCGGCGACCGTGAAACTCGCGCCCTTCGGCGTCACCACCCTGTATTTCGGCATGTCCTGCTCCCGATCCGGTTTCTTGTTGTGACCCGCGTTCGCACGGGCCTTTGCGTCTTTTACGCGAAATCGATGCCCTTGCGTACAATTCCCGGTTGTCCGAACGAGGATAAATTTCCCGTTGTCCTTGCGTTTTCCGGGCTTCTACGGAGGTACGTAAGTAACTTGCTAAGGCCTCTCGCACTAAAAGTTGATTCGATTTCTACCGATCTGGTCGCGTGCCCCATCCCATTATTTGCCGGAGCTATCCCGTGAAATTGAGCAATCTGAAGATCGCCCCCAAGCTCGGCATTCTGGTCGGCGTCACCTTGTTCGGTCTCTGCATTTCCGGGGTCCTCGCCGGATACCTGATGAAGCAGGAGATGGTGAACGCGCGTATCGATCAAGCCAAGGCGATCGTGGAGATGGGACGGAACTACGCCGCCGCCCTCAGGAAGCGGGTCGACGCCGGCGAACTGACGAAGGATGCGGCCTTGGCCGAACTTCGCCGTTACGGCAACGCGATGACCTACGACAACGGCTCGGGCTATCTGTTCGGCACGTCCTATGACGGCATCACCCAGCTCGCGCCCGATCCGAAGCAGATCGGCACCAACCGCATGGATGTCGTGACCAATGGTCGAAAGCTGTCGACCGAACTGATGGACGGCGTCAAGGCCAATGGTTCGATCCTGCTGTATTATGAATATGTGAAGCCCGGTCAGGAGAAGCCGATTCGCAAGCTCGGCTACGCGCTCGCAGTCCCCGGCTTCGACATGTATCTCGGCACCGGCGCCTATCTCGACGACATCGACGCCAAGATGGGCCCGGTGTTCTGGCTGCTCGGCCTCGCCTTGCTCGGTATCGTCATCGTCGCCGGAAGTGTTGCCTGGCTGATCGGCCGCAGCATCAGCCGTCCGCTGGTGCTGCTCGGTGCCCGCATGAAGGATCTCGCCGACGGCAAGCTCGAAGGCGACATCCCCGGTGTCGGCCGTGGCGACGAGGTCGGCGCGATGGCTTCGACCGTCCAGATCTTCAAGGACAACGCGGTCCGTATCCGCGAAATCGAGAAGACCGAGGCCGATGCCAAGGAGCGTGCCGCGGCGGAACGTCGCAGTGCCATGGAAGGTATCGCCAGCGACTTCGAACGCAGCGTCAACGGCATCGTCCGCTCGGTCTCCTCGGCCGCGGCTGGCATGCAGAGCACGGCGCAGTCGATGACCGCGACCGCGAGCGACGCCTCGTCGCGCGCCGCCACTGTCGGTGCCGCCTCGCAGAAGGCCTCCGGCAATGTCGGCACGGTTGCCGCCGCCGCCGAAGAGCTGTCGAGCTCGGTTGCGGAAATCTCCCGCCAGGTCACGCGCTCGACCGAAGTGGCGAGCCGCGCGGTCAACGATGCCGAGCGCACCAACGCCACGGTGCAGGAACTCTCCACCGGCGCCGAGAAGATCGGCGAGGTGGTCAAGCTGATCCATTCGATCGCGGCGCAGACCAATCTGCTCGCGCTCAACGCCACCATCGAGGCGGCGCGTGCCGGCGAATCCGGCCGCGGCTTCGCCGTCGTCGCCTCCGAGGTCAAGGCGCTCGCCAACCAGACCGCGAAGGCGACCGAGGAAATCTCCGCTCAGGTTGCGGCAATGCAGACTTCGACCAGCGATGCCGTCGCGGCCATTGCCGGCATCACCCAGACCATCGCCGAGATGAGCGAGATCACCGCCGGCATTTCCTCGTCCATCGAGCAGCAGGGCGAGGCAACCCGCGAGATCGCCCGCAACATCCAGTCGGTCGCGGCGGGATCGAACGAGATCAACGCCAATATCGGCAGCGTCACCTCGGCCGCGGAAGCGACCGGCACGGCGGCCACCGACGTGCTCACCAACGCCCGCGAGCTGGACAGCCAGTCCGGCGCGCTGCGCAGCGCCGTCGACGGCTTCCTCGCCAAGGTGCGCGCGGCTTAAATCTCGCGATGAATTCGCAGGGTGGGCAAAGGCGCGCAAGCGCCGTGCCCACCTTTTCTTTTCGGTTCGTTGAAATGTCGGTGGGCACGCTTCGCTTTGCCCATCCTGCGGCGCCGCGGCGCGCATCAGCCCATTACTGCTTCTCGATCCCCGCATCCCGGATCAGCTTTTCCCACAGCACGAGCTGCTCGTTCACGAAGGTGCCGAGCTGCTCCGGCGTGCCCGAAAACGCGTCCATGCCGAGTGTGGCGAGCTGGGCCTTGATCTCCGGCTTCTCGACGATCTTCCGGATCTCGGCGTTGAGCCGCGTCACGATCTCCCTGGGCATGCCGGCCGGGCCGAAATAGCCCTGCCACGACGAGATGTCGAAGTTCGGCACGCCGGCCTCCTGCATCGAGGGCAGGTTCGGCACAAGCGGCGAGCGGTCATTGGTGGTGACGGCGAGCGCGCGCAGCGCGTTGCCGTTGACATGCGGCAGGCCGGTCAGGATGTCCACGAACATCATCGAGACGCGGCCGCCCATGACGTCGTTGAGCGCCGGCGGCGAGCTCTTGTAGGGTACGTGCAACAGGTCGAGCCCGGCATTGTGCGCAAAGGTCGCGCCCGACACGATCGCCGACGAGGAGCCCGAGGCGTAGCTCAGCTTGCCCGGATTGGCCTTGCCATAGGCGACGAGCTCGCCGACGGTCTTCGCCGGCAACTCGGGGTGAATCACCAGCATGAACGGCAAATCGCCGGTGCGCGCGATCGGGGTGAAATCCTTGACGGGGTCGTAAGTGAGGCTCTTGAGCAGATAGGGATTGGCCGAGTGCGTGGTGTTGGTGGTCACCAGCAGCGTGTAGCCGTCGGGCGCGGCGCGCGCGACATAGGTCGCGGCGATCATGCCGTTGGCGCCCGCCTTGTTCTCGATCACGATGCCGACCCCGAGCGCCTGCGACAGATGCTGCGAGATCAGCCGCGTCGTGGTGTCGGTGCCGCTGCCGGCCGCGAACGGCAGCACCAGCGTGATGTTGCGGCTCGGCCAGTTGTCGGCTTGCGCGCCGGTTGCGGCGGCGAGACACAGCGCGGCCGCGCCGGCGTTGCGCAGGGCTCGGATCAGTGATGACAGCATGTCTGGACGTTCCCTCTTTTTGGTTGGCGGGGAACCTAGCCAATCCACATCAAAACCGGAAGACGCGATTGACCTGCTCTCGTGCCTTGGACGCGGCGCAGCGCTTCTTCAGCGGTGCGCTGCGCCCGGGACACGAGACTTGTTGTGCGTCCGCGGCGTGGAATTACTTCACCGCGGAGCCCTGGCGCGAGGCGATCACGACGCCGGCGAGGACCAGCGCGTAGCCGATCAGGTGGAACGGCTGGAGCTTTTCGCCGAGCAGCAGGATCGCCATCGCCGAGCCGAACACCGGCACCAGATGGAAGAACGGCGCGGCGCGGTTAGGCCCGATCAGCGCCACGCCGCGATTGAAGAAGAGGTAGGCGAGCGTCGAAGGGAAGATCAGGATGTAGCCGAGCGTCGCCAGCGTCACCGCGTCGAATTGCATGACGCGGCCGCTCCAGGTCTCCCAGATCGCCGTGGGCAGCAGCATGAACGCGCCACAGCAGGTGGTGAAGGAGAGGAAGGAAAGCTGATGGACCTTCGGCCGGCGCGGGATGAAGGCGGAGTAGAGCCCGAACGCCACCAGCGAGGACGCGAACATGAGGTCGCCCCGGTTGAAGCTGATGCTCGCGAGCGCCGCGAAATCGCCGTGCAGGATGATGACGAGCACGCCGAGAAGCGAGATCGCGATGCCGGCAAGCTGCGCGCCCGTCAACCGGACGCCGAACAGCACCAGCGACCACAGCGCCACGAACAGCGGTCCGGCCGACTGGATCAGCAGCGCGTTCAACGCCTCCGTGTATTGCAGCGCCCAGTACGAGATCGCGTTGTTGAACGCGAAGCCGACCAGCGACAGGAACAGCATCAGCGGCAGGCTCTTGCGCAGGTGAGGCCAGTCGCGCTTCAGATGCGGCCAGGAGAACGGCAGCAGGATCAGGAACACGCCGAACCAGCGGATCGTGGTCACCGTCAGCGGCGGGACATGCGCGCCGACATGGCGCGCGAGCACGATGTTGCCGGCCCAGAACAGCGAGCTCAGGCTGAGCAGCAGGTAAGGCTGGTTGTTGAGCCAACTGGCCGGATTCGAGGGCGGTGGCGCGGGCGAGGCAATCGTCATTGGCGTCGGATGCAACCTTGCGCCGGATTCCCGTCGTGACACAAGTCACGGCGCCGCAATGCTACAATGCGTGCATGATCTGAGGAGGCGTCTTTGGCGGTCAATATGTTGAACATCGCGGGCCTGCAAGGGCTCGACCAGCGTGCGCCGGTGGTGATGCTGAACCTGATGCGCTTCCACGAACGCTCGCGCGACGGCGACGGTTCGGGCTGGGAGGCTTATCTTCGCTACAGCGCGATCACCGTGCCCATGATCAAGGCACGTGGCGGCACGCTGCTCTGGACCGGAGACGCCAAGACGGTGGCACTCGGTCCGCAGGATGGCAACGATTGGGATTTCGTCGCGCTGGTCTCCTACCCGTCGGTCGCGGCCTTCCTCGACATGATGACGTCGGAGGCCTACGAGCGTGACGCCGATCCGCACCGCGTCAACGGCTGCGCCGAGCATGTGATCGTTGCGACGGAGCAAGCCTATAGTAAATTCAGCGCCGGCTGATCCTGCCGGGCTCGCGGACCATGCGTGCGTGTTTTATCTATAGTATGCAACCCTTGGACGCGACTTCGGCGCAGTTGCGCGCCAAATGTGAACTATTCGGTTGCCTGGGGGTGCCAAAGATGGTGCCTTTAGCCGGTGAGCGCGCATGACGGGCATTGCAGGCCCAGCGTGACGCGTTGCGGTGCTGCTTCCTCCTGGTCGATTATTGCTTCGTTGGGGATCAGATGCTCTGTGAGCGTTGTGGCGGTGACAATCCGGCGACCAATCGCTTCTGTCACGGCTGCGGTTCGGCTCTGCCGATGGCCTGCTCCGCCTGCAATCATCTCAGCCCGCCCGGCTCGGGTTTTTGCGGGGCCTGCGGCGCGGCCCTGAATGCCGCGAGCAGGCCAATTCCGGCAGTGGCGGGGCATTCCACCAGGCCGATTCGGGGCGAGCTGAAGCAGGTGACGGTGCTGTTCGCCGATCTCGTCAGCTCGACCGAGATCGTTGCCGGCCTAACCGCCGAAGATGCCATGCAGCGTCTCAAGCCCGCGCTCGATTCCATGTGCGATGGCGTGGAGCGGTTCGAAGGCACAGTGGTGCGAACTCTCGGCGATGGCATCCTCGCCTTCTTCGGCGCACCGCGCGCGCAGGAGGGCCACGCCCTGCTGGCGTGCGAGGCGGCGCTGGCGATCCGCGACGCGTTTCGTGCGCGCGATGATGCCATGTCGGTACGCATCGGGCTGCATTCCGGCGAGATCGTCGCGGATGCTCCGATCGTCGACACGGTCACCGAGCACGGCGCTTACGGGCTCACCATTCATCTCGCAAGCCGCCTGCCGGCCAAGGCGGAACCGGGTGAGATTTGCCTGACCGACGAGACTTACCGCCTGGTGCGCTCGTTCTGCGATGTCGGGCCGCTCGGCCGTCATCGCCTGCGCGGTGTGCCGGAGCCGATCGAACTGTATCTTCTCAAGAACCTCAAGCCGGCGGTCGCCAGCCAGCAATTCCGCGGCGTCGCCCTGGCGACGTTCCGCGGGCGCGAGCGGGAGATGGCTCTGCTGCAGCGGACCCTGGCGGCGGTGGAGACCGGCAGCTCGCGCGTCACCGGCATCGTCGGCCCGCCCGGGACCGGCAAGAGCCGGCTGTGCTACGAGTTCGCTGAATGGTGCCGCGCGCGTCACATTCCGGTGTTCGAGGCCCGGGCGCAGCCCTATGGCACGGCAACGCCGCTGCAGCCGGTGCTGGAATTCTTGCGTTCGACCTATTTCAACGTCTCGCCGGACGACGAGCCCGATCTGGCTGTGAAGCAGATCGCCACGCGCCTCGCCGAGCTCGGCTCGACCTTCGAGGCGGACCTCTGGCTGGTCTGCGATTTCCTCGGCATCAGGCACGGCCAGGGCCCACCCTCCTGGCTCGGTCCGCGCGCCCGCAACGTTCGTCTGCTGGATATCGTCCGGCACATGATTCGCCAGCGCGGCGCGTCGGCGTCGGTGATCATCATCGAGGACCTGCATTGGCTTGATCAGGCGAGCGAGGAATTCGTCGCAACGCTCGTCGACGCGGTGATCTCGACCAAGACGGTCCTGATCGTGAATTTCCGGCCGGCCTATTTCGCGCCCTGGATGAGCGGTCCGCTGTACCAGCAGATCGAGCTCGCCGAGCTCTCGCCGACGGATACGGACGATCTCGTCAACGAGCTGCTCGGGCCGGGGGACGAGCTTCTCGACGTACGGCGGCGCGTCGCCGAGCGCAGCGGCGGCAATCCGTTCTTCGCCGAGGAACTGATTCGTTCCCTGGTCGAGCATCTGGCCATCGTCGGCGAGCAGGGCGGCTACCGGCGCGGCATCTCCGGTGTCTCCGACGTGCTGCCGCCGACCGTGCAGGCCGTGATCGGCGCGCGGATTGATCGGCTGGCGCCCGGCGATCGCGACCTCCTGCACACGGCGGCGATCATCGGCAAGGAGTTTCAGCTCGCGGTCCTGCAGAGCGTCGCCAACCTGCCCGCCGCTGAACTCGAGGCGACGCTGGCCCGGCTCTGTTCCGCCGAGATGCTCCAGGCGCGCAGCGGCGAGGACGGCCAGGGCTATAGCTTCCGTCATCCCCTGATCCAGGAGATCGCCTACTCGACCCAGCTCCGCGCGCGGCGCAGCCTTCTGCACGCGCGGGTGGCGCGCGCGATCGAGCAATTCTATCCGGAGCGGCTCGAGGAGTTCGCAGCGCTCCTGTCGCACCATTTCGAGCAGGCCGGCGAGGTCGACGCCGCCGCCGAATACGCCGCGCGCGCCGCGCGCTGGATCGGCTCGACCAGTCCGGCAGAAGCGATCCGGCATTGGCACAAGGTGCGCGCGCTGAAGGGGGGACAGAAGCGCAGTTCCGCGGGCGATGTGCTCAGGATCGCGGCCAGCAGCCAGATCGCCTGGCTAGGCTGGCGCGAGGGCATGACGTCGGAGGACGCAAGGCCCTTCATTCAGGAAGCGTTGGAATGGGCGCAGGAGATCGACGATTCCATGATCCCGCTCCTGTTGTTCGTCGAAGGACGGATCGCGGGCGCGAGCGGCGGGCAAGCCGATGCCTATGTCAACACCGTCAGGGAAGCCCTGGCGCTGACGGAATCGCGACAGCTCACCAGCCGCGCTGCGACGCTCAATGCCTCGCTCAGCCAGGCCTATGGCTGGGCCGGCCTTTTGCGCGAAGCCCTGACGGCGAGTGATGCGGCGCTCGCCGGTGTCCCCGGCATCACCGAGTTCGAGCACCAGTTCCTTGGCTACAATGTCGAGCACTGGATCCTCGGCTTGCGCGGCCGAATTCTCGTTCGTCTCGCCCGTTTCGACGAGGCGCGGCGGTGCTTCGATCGCATTCTCGCCATCGATCCGACGCTGATCGATCCGACGGTGCAGTTCATCGCGCATCTTGGGCATGTCGATCTCGCCTGGTGCCTTGGCGATTCCGCGATGGCCTCCACCCATGCATGGCGCGTGATCGAACTGGCGACGCGCCAGGCCAGTCCGTATTTGCGCGCCTATTCGCTGGCCTGCATCGGCACGGCGCAGGGCATCGCGCAGAACTATCAGGCCGCAATCCTGTCGTTGACGGAGGGCGTCGAGTTCGTGCGCGCGGCGCGCGTCGCCATGGAAATCGAACCGGAGATGCTTGCAAGCATCGCCGACTATCAGCTTCGTTCGGGCGCCCACGCCGCGGCCATCGACAAGGCGCGGGAAGCGATCGCGGTGGCGCAGGAACGGCACGCCCGACTGCCGGAATGCCGCGCCACCATCGCGCTCGCCGCCGCGCTGGCGGCGAGCAACAACCTGGATCACCTCGGCGAGGTGGCCGTCCTCGTCGATCGGGCCGAGGCCTTGATCGAGCTGACGGGGGCGGGCATCTACCGGCGGCTGCTGGAGGAGACGCGACGACGGCTGTCGGTCGGTGCGTGAAGGCTAGACTTTCCGCACGATGAGCGTGAACTCCATCAATCCATAGCCGTCGTGCACCTCGGCAGTGGCATTGAACCGGCTGGCGCAGTAGCGCGCCCAGGATGCGGCGTCGGTGGTGTAGAGGCCGCGGCGGGCGGGCGCACCTGGCGGCCGCTTCATGAAATTGACGCCGAAGCCGCGCCTGGTGGTGCGATGGAGGTCATCGAAGCTCGCCGCGATGAACTGCTCCCAGTCGTGCTGCGGCTGATCCTGCGCGACGTTGAAAATACCGCTGGCGACCGCGTAGTCGGCTATCCGGGGGCTGTTATGGCCAAGCGCGAAGGCGGTGTTGCCGCGGTCCCGCCACAGCCGCCGCGCCCGCCGAACCATCGCATCCGACACGTCGATGCCGAGATAGTCCACCGCGCACCCGCCATGCCGGCGGCCGAGATAGGCGATCAGCGCGCCATAGCCGCAACCGAGATCGTTCAGCGAGAAGGGCGATGCGAAGTCGCACAATTTCAGGAGCTGGACGAAGCGCATCTCCTGCGTGGCCTGGCAGGTCCAGTCGACACCGTTCGGTGTCGCGCCGAAGCGTGCGACCTTCGCCGAATAATAGGCGGCGATGCCGCTGTAGATCCGGGCCAGGTCTCCGGCGCCCGGAGAGGCTGGCTCCCTTGCGACAACGGCGGCGCGCATCGGCCCGCCTATTTCTTCGGCTTCTTCTTGCCCTTGCCCTTGTCCTTGCTTCCAGGCGGGACCTTGGGCGCCATCGGCACCGAGATCGTGAGATAGGTTCGCTCGATGTAGAAGATCGGGTTGTCCTCGCGAACCACGACCCGCAGTCCGTAGCCGCCGGTATCGCGGGAATCATGGGCCTTCATGAAGCAAGGCAGCGGCGACTTGCGCGCAAAGTTCTTGATCAATGCGTTCACGATGCGCTGGTCGCCTGTTTCGCCGTCCTGGTCCGATGGAACCTTGGCCAGCCAGGCCAGCACGCTGTACCACCGGTTCTTTGCACGGTTGTTGTTCAGGCCGCCCAATCCGAGCAGCTTTGCGCTCTCGACGAACGGCCGTCCTTGCTGGAAGATTTCGAATTCGTCCTGCAGGGCCTTGATTTCGGACACGCCCCCGGCGGTCAGTTCGAGATCTGTCTGCTCGGGACCAAACCTCAAATTGAAGAGATCGAAAAGCGGACCGATATAGATATCGTCCTCGGCCATCAACGCGCCCATACCACTCTCCCTGACAATTGCAGTTGGGTTATTGGATCGGGAAGCCAGCAATGGGGATATTGAACCTTGGTCCCGGACAAATTGCAAGGAAGCGGGAGGGGTGTCGGCCTACTTCTTCCGCTCAACGCGCTTTCTGCCCCTCCAGTGTCAACCCATCCACAGCGGCGCGGCACGCATTGCGACCGCACAGCGGGTGGCGGCGGGGCTGCTCGGCATCACGGCGCTCCGCATGGGTGCGGCGCGCTACCTTTGAAGACGAGCTAGACTAGCTCGCCTGCTTCCTCGACGCCGCGAACACGCCCGAGAGCACCAGCGCGAAGCCGATGAAGTGGAACGCCTGCGGGTGCTCGCCGAGGAAGACCATTGCCATGATCGAGCCGAACACCGGCACCACATGGAAGAACGGCGCGGCGCGGTTGGCGCCGATCAGCCGGACGCCGCGATTGAAGCAGAGATAGGCGAGCGTCGAGGGGAACACGGCGACATAGAACAGGGTGAGCAGGTTGGGCCCGTCGAGCTTCATCACGGGACGCGCGTAGAGTTCCCAGATCTCCAGCGGGATGAGACAGGCGGCGCCGGCGCCGAAGGTGAAGGCAAGGAACGACAGGCCGTGCATCGGCGGGCGCTTCAGGCTCAGCACCGAATAGAGTGCGAAGATCAGCAGCGCGACGATGAAGATGAGGTCGCCCTTGTTGAAGTCGATCTTCGACAGGGTGGTGAAATCGCCGTGCAGGAGAATCGTCAGCACGCCGCACATCGACAGCAGCACACCAAAACTCTGCGCGCCCGTGAGCCTGATGCCGAGGATGACCAGCGACCACAGCGCCACGAGCAGCGGCGCGGCCGACTGGAGCAGCAATGTATTGAGCGCCTGGGTATGCTCCAGCGCCCAATATTGCAGCGTGTTGAAGGCGCCGATGCCGGTGATCGAGAGCGTCACCATCAGCCCGAGCCTGCTGCGGATGGCGGGCCAGTCCTGCGCAAGATGTTTCCAGGCGAACGGCAGCACCAGCAGGAAAGCGAAGAACCAGCGCAGGAAGGAGAGCGTCACCGGCGGGATATGGCCGGCGGCGAGCCGCCCGACGATGGCGTTGCCGGCCCAGCACAGCGCGGTGATGCTGAGCAGGAGGTAGGGCTGGTTGGCGATCCAGTTGTGGCCGGATGTCTCCGCGCGCGTGGTCTGGCCGGTGGCGGACATTGTGATCGTTATGGCCCCGCGTCATGCGCCGAGGCCCCGGCCCGGCGATGTCCGGGCCGGCTCATAGCCCGGCCAGCTCAAAGACACGGAAATCTGCCTGATATCAATGGGGCACGACGCATCGCGTCCATGCGCACGAGCGGCGGCGGGAACCGGCGACCGTTCATCGCTTCCGCAACGCGCGGATCGCAAGCGGCTTCAACAGCTCGGCACAGGCGAGATAGACCACGACCAGCAGCGCGACGCCGGCCATCATCATCGGTGGCGGTGCAACAAAGCCGAACCAGGCGCCGACCGGCGTAAACGGTACGATCATCGCGACCAGCAAGGCGATCAGCGAGGAGGCCGACAGCACGGGATCGGGCCAGTTGCGCCAGGGGCGGCCGTTGGTGCGGATGATGAAGATGACCAGGATCTGGGTCGCCATGGATTCGATGAACCAGGCGGTGCGGAATTCGTCCGGTGAAGCCTTGAACAGATAGAGCAGGGCGCCAAAAGTCAGGAAGTCGAACACCGACGACAGCGGCCCCATGATCGCGGCGAAGCGCGCCAGCCGCCTCATGCTCCACACCTGCGGCTGCGCGGTCGCCTGGCGCGAGACCTGGTCGAAGGGAATGCCGAGCTCGGAGAGATCGTAAAGCAGATTGTTGAGCAGGATCTGCGTCGGCAGCATCGGCAGGAACGGCAGCGCCATCGAGGCGATCGCCATCGACAGCATGTTGCCGAAATTCGAGCTCGCGCCCATGCGGACATATTTCAGGATGTTGGCGAAGGTGCGCCTTCCTTCCTCGACGCCGTCGGCCACCACTTCGAGGTCGGAGGCGAGCAGGATGATGTCGGCGGCAGCCTGGGCCACGCCGGTCGCACCCTCGACCGACAGGCCGATATCGGCGACCTTCAGCGCCGGTGCGTCGTTGATGCCGTCGCCGAGGAAGCCGACCACCGCGCCGCTTGCCTGCAGCGCCTTCACGATGCGCGACTTCTGGTCGGGCGCGAGCCGGCCGAAAGCGTCGGCCGATTGCACCTGCACGGCCAGCGCATCGTCGCTGAGCTCGGCGATGTCGGCGCCCGACAGCACGCGCTCGGCATTCAGCCCGACCAGGCCGGCGAGCCGTTTCACCACCACGGGATCGTCACCCGACAGGACCTTCAGGCGGACGCCGCCCGCCGCGAGCCGGGCAATGGCTGCTGCAGCCGTCGGCTTCGGCGGGTCGGCGAAGGCGCAAAGGCCATCGAAGACGAGTCCGGTCTCGTCCTCGGTCTCGACCTCGCGGGTTGCGCCGGTCCAGGGACGCGAGGCGATGGCGACGCAGCGCAGGCCTTCGCTCGCGAGCTGATGCACGCGCGCCAGTGCAGCGGCTCGCGCGTTGCCATCCATCACGCCGCTGCGCTGCGTCGTGCACAATTCGAGCACCGCCTCGGGCGCGCCCTTGACGATGAGCAGTGCGCCTTCAGGACCGGTCGCGAGCACCGATCCCAGCCGCCGCGAAAAGTCGAACGCCTGCCTGCCGGCAAGCGTCCAGCCTTGCGCGGCATCCGGCTTGCCGGCAACCAGCGCCGCATCGAGCGAGCCGCGATCGCCGCCGAGTGCCGCGGCGATGGCGCCGAGCCGCGCGGCACGGGGATCGTCCTTGCCGTCGGCATCGAGGCTCTTGGCCAGCGTGATCTCGGCCGAGGTCAACGTGCCTGTCTTGTCAGTGCACAAAACGGTCATGGCGCCGAGGTCGTGGATCGCGGCGAGGCGCTTGACGATCACCTTGCGGCCGGCCATGCGCAATGCGCCGCGCGACAGCGTCACCGTGGTGATCATCGGCAGCAGTTCCGGCGTCAGCCCGACCGCGAGCGCGACGGCGAACAACAGCGAGTCCATCACCGGGCGGCCGAACACCACGCGGACGGTGAGCACGATCAGCACCAGCGCGAGCGTGGCGCGCGCGATCACAAGTCCGAATTCGCGCAAGTCGCGTTCGAACGGCGAGGGCGTCTGGGCCTCTGCCAATGCAGACGCCGCCGCCCCGAACACGGTGTCGCGCCCGGTGTACACGACGAGCGCAATCGCCTCGCCGGTCTGGGCCACCGCGCCGCGAAACAGCGCATTCGACGTATCGTCGGGATCGGCGCATGGTCCGGCGCGTTTCTGTACCGGGTAAGGCTCGCCGGTGAGCGCCGCCTCGCCGGCGGTGAAGGCGGTGCTCTGAAGGATCAGCGCATCCGCCGGGATGATGTCGCCGGCACGAACGCGCAGGATATCGCCGGGGACGACCTGCTCGACGTCGATCTGGCCGAACGCGCCGCCGCGCTTGACCTCGGCCTTCAGCGCCACCGATCGTCGGAGGATATCCGCAGCCCGGACCGCGTGGCCTTCCTGGATGGTGTCGAGCCCGATCGAGAGCGTCAGGATCAGGACGATGATGAGACCGCCGATCTCGTCGCCGGTGAGCATCGAGACGATGCCGGCAAGCAGCAGGATCAGAGACAAGGGCTCCAGCAGCCGGCGCAGGATCGCGTGCATCGCGCCTTCGGTGCGGGGCGGCGCGTCGCTGTTCGGCCCGAAGCGCCTGGCGCGCTCGGAGGCGTCCGCCGCAGCCAAGCCTGTGAGCCCGCAGCCCAGTCGCTTGCAAAGCTGGTCAGGTGAAAGGCGCCAGAAATGGTTGTCGGCGTGCGCTGGACTGTCCGGCAAGGCGAGGCTCCCGCTTCATGGCGTCTCGTTGGAGGCAGATGCCTCGAAATTCGGGGTAGCCTGTTGACCTGCCGCAATCTGGGATGCCGGGGGGCGGGCTAGCTTTGCCGGCAATCAAGCCCGGCCTTCGCCAGGGCGACAATCGAAATCGAGATAAGGACGAATCCGCCGGCCGGTTCGGCGGGATTCGGATGGCGTTTCATGGTCGAGCACGCAATGGTTCTGCCGCAGCACAAGAGCCGGTTCTCTGTCGCGGCGTTGTGGTCGGGATTTCTCGGTCACAAATGGTTCATTCTCGCGGTCGTCGTTCTGCTGGGCTTTGCGGCCTGGCAAAGCGTGCGTGCGGTCCTCGGGCCAGCCGTCGTGGTCGATCCGGTCAAGAGCGGCCGCCTGGTCGAGACGGTGGTGGCGAGCGGCCATGTCGAGACGCCGTTCCGGGTCGAGATCGGCAGCCAGCTCACCGGCACGGTGCAGGATGTGCTGGTGCAGCAAGGTGAAAAGGTCACCAAGGGCCAGCCCCTGATCTCGCTGGAAGCGCGCGAACTGAAAGCCAGCGTGGTGCAGGCGCAAGGTGCGGTGGCCCAGGCCGAAGCGCGCATCAGGCAGCTCGAGGAATTGACGTTGCCTTCGGCCAACGAGGCGTTGACGCAGGCCAAGGCGACCCTGCGCAACGCCCAGCAGACCTACGACCGTACCGCGCAGCTCGAACACAACGGCTATGCCACGCGCGCCGCGCTCGACGATGCGCAGAAGACCCTCGACGTCGCCCGCGCCCAGATGCGCTCGGCGGAATTCCAGGTCTATACCGCAAGTCCCGGCGGCAGCGACTATGTGATGGCGCAGACCCTGCTGAACCAGGCTCGCGCCAATCTCGACACTGCCGAATCCCGCCTCGGCTACGCGACGATCGCCGCGCCCCGCGACGGCGTCCTGATCACGCGCAGCGTCGAGCGCGGCACCGTGGTGCAGCCCGGCAAGGCGCTCCTCGTGCTCGCGCCGGCCGGCGACGCCCAGCTCGTCATGCAGATCGACGAGCGTAATCTCGGCAAGATCGCGCTCGGGCAGAAGGCGATCGCCTCGGCCGACGCCTATCCGGATCGGCGCTTCGCCGCCGTGATCACCTACATCAATCCCGGCGTCGACATTTCGCGCGCATCGGTCGAGGTGAAGCTGACGGTCGCCGACGCGCCGGACTATCTGCGCCAGGACATGACGGTGTCGGTCGATATCGAGGTCGCCGCCCGGGACGATGCGCTGATCCTGCCGTTGCGCTCGGTGCACGACGTCCTGTCGGCCAACCCCTGGGTGCTCGGCATCAAGGACGGTCGCGCCGGCCGGCGCCCGGTGAAGATCGGCCTGCACGGCAACAGCCATATCGAGATCGTCGACGGCCTCGCCGCCGGCGACGTCGCGATTCCGCAGAGTTCCGGCGTCCTGACCGGGCAGCGTGTACGGCCTGTCCTGCAATGAACCATTGGCTGCCGATCGAGTGGACCATGGCGGTGCGCTTCCTGCGCGAAGGCCGGCTACAGACCATCTTCATCATCGGCGGCATATCGATCGGCGTCGGCGTCATCGTCTTCATGTCGGCAATGCTGGCGGGGCTCCAGGCGAACTTCATCAAACGTGTGCTGACGTCGCAGCCGCAGATCCAGCTGCTCGCGCCGGATCAGATTGCGCGCCCGCTGCGCAACGGTCCGGGCGAGATCGAGGATCCGGCGGTGCAGCGTCCGAGCCAGCGGGTGATCTCGATCGATCAATGGCCGAAGATCAGGAACCAGATGCAGGCGATGCCCGAGGTGGTCGCGGTATCGCCGACGATTCTCGGCTCGGTGCTCGCGATCCGCGGCGACGCCAGCCGCTCGGTGAATCTGTCGGGCATCGAGCCGGACTCCTACTTCAAGATCGTCAAGGTGCCCGACTATATCGTCGCCGGCGAGCCCCGCCTGACCAGCGAGGACGTCATCGTCGGCATCGAGCTCGCGAGGGAGCTGGGCGCGAGCGTCGGCGACAAGCTCAACATTCGCGCCGCGTCCGGCGCCACACGCGTGCTCACGATCTCCGGTCTCGTCGACCTCGGCAACAAGAGCGCCAACCAGCGCATCTGCTATGCGGCCCTGCGCACCGCGCAATCGCTGCTCGGCATGATCGGCGGCATCACCACCATCGACATCACGGTCAACGACATCTACGCGGCCGAGAACATCGCCCAGCGCATCCAGGCCGCCAACGTGGTCGAAGCCGACAGCTGGATCAAGACCAACGCGCAGTTCTTCAGCGCAGTACAGGCCCAGCAGAACACCAACACCCTGATCCGCCTGTTTGTCGGGCTCTCGGTCGCATTCGGCATCGCGGCCGTGCTGGTCGTCTCGGTGATCCAGCGCTCCAAGGATATCGGTATCCTGCGCGCGATGGGGACGTCACGCGGCCAGGTCCTGCGGGTGTTCCTGATCCAGGGCGGGCTGCTCGGCTTCGTCGGCTCGCTGTTCGGTGCCGCGATGGGCGCCTTCGCGCTGGTCTATTGGCACTCGGTCGCACGCCAGGCCGACGGCACCGAATTGTTTCCGCTGATCCTGGAGCGGAGCCTGTTCGCGTACACGGCGCTGCTCGCCACCGTCACGGGCCTGCTGGCCGCGATGGCCCCGGCGGTGCGCGCCGCCAAGCTCGATCCGGTGGTGGCGATCCGTGGCTAGCGTAATCCTGAAGCTCGAACGGGTGTGCAAGGCCTACAATGTCGGTCTGCCGACGGAGACCGAGGTGCTGCACGACATCGACCTCGAACTCAATCATGGCGAGTTCCTGGCGCTGATCGGCCCGTCCGGCTCCGGCAAGAGCACACTGCTCAACATCGTCGGCCTGCTCGACCGGCCGACCTCGGGCCGGCTGCTGATCAAGGGCCAGGACACGGCTGTCCTCGGCGATACCGAGGTCACGCATCTGCGCGGCCACACCATCGGCTTCGTGTTCCAGCACCACTTGCTGATCTCGGCCTTCACGGCACGGGAGAACGTCATGATGCCGATGCTGGCAGACCGCGGGTATCCGTCTGCGGAGATCGAGGCGCGGGCGGACCGGCTGCTGGCGCAAGTGGGTCTGGAGAAATTCGCCGGCAACCTCGCCAACAACATGTCGGGCGGCCAGCAACAGCGCGTGGCAGTGGCGCGCGCGCTCGCCATGAGCCCCGACCTCGTTCTGGCGGACGAGCCGACCGGCAATCTCGACACCAGATCGGCCGATGCCGTGTTCGAGCTGATGCGGCAGGTCAACCGCGACAGCGGCACGAGCTTCCTGCTGGTGACCCATAATATGGATCTGGCCCGGCGCTGCGACCGCATCATCGAAGTGGTCGACGGCCGCATCCGGGCCTAACGTCGTAGAGCCCGTCTGACAAAGCGGATTTTTAGGGGATATCAAGGGCTTGGATAGGGCATTGGGCCCCGAAAAAGCCCCGTTCTTGCTTGCTTACAGAGGCCGCATCCTTTATCCGGGTGGCTGCCTCGCGTTGGAGCGGCCCCGGCCGTGATTGGGCTGGGCGCATCTAACAGATTGCATAGGGATTACCCGCGAATGGCCAATGTTGTCGTCGTCGGCGCCCAGTGGGGCGACGAAGGAAAGGGCAAGATCGTCGACTGGTTGTCGGAGCAGGCGGACATCGTCGTCCGCTTCCAGGGCGGCCATAACGCCGGCCATACCCTGGTGATCAACGGCAAGACCTACAAGCTCGCGCTGCTGCCGTCCGGCGTGCTGCGCGACCAGAAGCTGTCGGTGATCGGCAACGGCGTCGTGTTCGATCCCGCCGCCTTCCTCGACGAGGTCACCAAGCTGCGGTCGCAGGGCGTCGCGGTCAGCCCGGACAATCTGCGGGTCGCCGAGAACGTCACCCTGATCCTGCCGCTGCACCGTGAACTCGATGCCTTGCGCGAGTCCTCCAACGCGGCGACCGCGATCGGCACCACCCGCCGCGGCATCGGCCCGGCCTACGAGGACAAGGTCGGCCGCCGCGCCATTCGCCTGATGGACCTCGCCGATCTCGACACCCTCCCGCACAAGATCGACCGGCTGCTGGCGCATCACAACGCTTTGCGCCGCGGCCTCAATCTGCCGGAGTTCGACGGCAAGGAGATCCTGAAGGAGTTGACCGCGTTCGCGCCGCAATTGCTGCCCTATGCCGAGACGGTGTGGCGGCTGCTCGATATCAAGCGCCGCGAAGGCAAGCGCATGCTGTTCGAAGGCGCGCAGGGCGCGCTGCTCGACGTCGATCACGGCACCTATCCTTACGTCACCTCGTCGAACACTGTGGCGGCGCAGGCCGCGACCGGCTCGGGCCTTGGCCCCGGCGCGGTCGGCTATGTGCTCGGCCTGTGCAAGGCCTATACGACCCGCGTCGGCCAGGGCCCGTTCCCGACCGAGCAGGACAACGAGACCGGCCGCAAGATCGGCGAGCGCGGCCGCGAGTTCGGCACCAATACCGGGCGTCCGCGCCGCTGCGGCTGGTTCGATGCGGTTCTGGTCCGCCAGGCGGTCCGGACCTGCGGCATCAACGGTCTGGCGCTGACCAAGCTCGACATCCTCGACGGCTTCGACACGATAGAGGTCTGCACCGGCTATCGGCTCGACGGCAAGGAGATCGATCATTTCCCGGCCGGCGAGGGGGCCCAGGCCCGGGTCGAGCCGATCTACGAAACCATCGAGGGCTGGAAGGAGCCGACCGCGGGTGCGAGGTCCTGGGCTCAGTTGCCGGCCCAGGCCATCAAATATGTCCGCCGGATCGAGGAATTGGTGGGCTGCCCGGTGGCGCTGCTTTCCACCAGCCCCGAACGCGAGGATACTATCCTGGTGCAAAATCCGTTCGAGGCTTAACGATATCTTACCGGGACGTGCGCTAGTTGAGTTGAAATGGCTGATTATTATCCGCTGATCGCCCGCGCTATTGCCGCCCTGGACCCCAACGCTCCCGGCGAAAGCCGTCGCGCGCTCTATGAGCGGGCGCGCACGGCGCTGATCGCACAGCTGCGCAGCGTGCAGCCGCCGCTCTCCGAATCCGAGATCACCCGCGAACGGCTGTCGCTGGAAGAGGCCGTCCGCAAGGTCGAATCGGAAGCTGCCCAGCGTGCCCGCGAAGCCTCGCGCCCCGGTGGCGGCACGCGCAGCGGCGGCAGTGGCGATGCCTTCCGCCGTGCCAGCACCCGCGCCGCCGATGGCAACTCGCCCGCCGCCCAAACCGCTGCCCCGCCGCGCGCTCGTCCGGCCCCGCCGCCGCCGCGCGCCGACCGGCCGTCCTTCAACGTCGATGACCAGGGCGATGCCCAGCGTCCGCCGCGCGCCCCCCGTTTCGACGCGCCGCGCCAGCCGGGTCCTTCGGCCCCGCCGCCGATGCCCGAGCCGCCGGCGCCTGCCGGACGTGATCGCGCCGGTGGGCGCCGTTCCCCGGACATGGGATCCGCGCCGCCGCCTGCACCGGGTGTGCGCGGCTTCCGCGACATCACGGCCGACGCCAACGATCTCGGCGGTGCCGCCGCGCAGGCCAACCGTGCCGCGCGCCGCACCTACGCCAACGTGCCCTCGCCCTCGCCGGAATTCGACCGGCTCGAGCCGAGCCTGGAGAATCGCGCCGCCGGGGTGGACGCGCCGTATTCCTACGACGAATCGATCGAGGAGGCCGAGCGCTACGCGCCGCAGTCGCAGCCGCCGCGTCCGCACATTCCGGTTCTCGACCGCGATCCCAAGAAGAAGCGCGCCCGCACCGGCTCCGTATTTCCGTTCAAGAGCGCGATCGCCGTCGGCATCGTGCTGATCCTGGTCGGCGCCGGCATTCTCTGGGGCAAGCAGCTGGTCCAGACCGCGAGCGGCCTGCTCAAGTCCTCGCCGACGCAGGTCGTGGAAGCGCCGAAGGATACGTCCCAGCCGCAGAGCAAGCCGAAGATTCCGGATCGCGTCGGCCAGCCTTCGGCCAGCGACCAGCCGATCGCGCCGGTGGCGCAGAAGGTCGTGCTCTATGACGAGGATCCGTCCGATCCGAAGGGCAAGCAATATGTCGGCTCGGTGGTGTGGCGGCTCGAGCCGATCAAGGCCTCGGGCGCCCAGAAGGCCGACGTCGCCGTGCGCGCCGACATCGAGATTCCCGACCGAAAGTTCAAGATGACGATGTCGTTCCGCCGCAACACCGATTCGTCGCTCCCGGCGAGCCACACCGCGGAGCTGACCTTCATCCTGCCGCAGGATTTTCCGGGCGGCAGCGTCTCCAACGTGCCGGGCATCCTGATGAAGTCGAACGAGCAGGCCCGCGGCACCCCGCTCGCAGGGCTCGCGGTCAAGGTCACCGACGGCTTCTTCCTGGTCGGCCTCTCCAATGTCGACGCCGACCGCAGCCGCAACGTTCAGCTCCTGAAGGAGCGCTCCTGGTTCGACGTGCCCCTGGTCTACGCCAACCAGCGCCGCGCCATCATCGCCATCGAGAAGGGCGCTCCCGGCGAGCGCGCCTTCAACGACGCGTTCGCGCAGTGGGGCGACTAGGGTAGCTGATGTTCACCTCTCCTTCCGGAGAGGTGAACTGACCTCTCGACGATCCAACCGAAATTGAACCGCGCCTATTGTGCAGCCGCTTCCCGCTTGCGCGATGTTGCTGCGGCTGCGTGCTCACGGTCCATCACGGCGCGGCAGCCGGGGCTGACCTGCGCCTTTTTCTGCACCATGCACGACCGGATCCTCGGGATGTCGGGGATCTCGCTGGAGCACAGCCGCATCGCGTCGCCCGAGCACATCTGCTGCGCTTCGGACGAGAAGGCCTGGCCGGGTGATGTCTGGAGGGTGATGGCGGCGGTGGCGACGGCGAAGAGAGTTGCGATTGTCTGGTAGCGTGTCATGCGGAATGCGTCCCCGAGTTCCGTGGGCTTGAGCCACTTGGTTTTTGGGGCGCCGCACGCGGCTTGATCTGCCGCATGTTACAGCCTTCACGCCGGGAACATTAATCCCGCATGTGGTCGCTCGATCTCTCGTGATGTTCGAATCGAAAAGTGCTGCGCCGCCCGAGCGAAGTATGCGCCATTGTCACGCAGCTGCAATGGCAAGCCAAAAGGATTTCCCGATTGTTGCGCGCACGTCACGCACAATGCGGGCGCGCGCGATCAGGTCAAACGATCGGAGGATACGCTCGCTTGTTCGGCGTCGCTCGCGCCAAGCGCCGCGGGATGCTCCTCGACCGCCGTCACGCCCTTGGCCGTGAGCTCGAACAGGTCGCCGTCCTTCATCACATAGCCGTCGGCGATCAATTGTCCCACCTTGCCTTGCCGATCGTCGGCGAAGGCGACCGATTGGCTGATGTCCCTGAGGATCGAAAGCTGTTCGTCGCGCAACATGGATTCACTCTCCGTTCACCGGGAATGGTTCCGGTCCTCACATGCCGTGACTCTGGAACACCTTGCTGCACGACTTCGACAGTTTGGCCCGGTTGGCCTGCAGACAGCCCTGCACCGCGCCGTCATTGCCGAGGTCCTTGCGGCAGAACCGCGAAGCGTCCCGCGAACAGGCCTGCTGCTCCTGCGGCGAGCCCATATGGCCTTGTGCGAGAGCAGGCGCGTTCGACAGGCCGCTCAGGGCTGCCAACGCGATCGTCGCCAGGAGAAATTTGCAGGCCATCGGCGGCTCCAATCTGACAAAATGGATATTCAGGTCCTGTCTGAACTCGTCGCCTTGCCGCTTGTTCCCCCGGGGGTAGAGCGCCCCCCGCTATTCAAGGTTCCCGCGGCGCTGCTATAACACTGGCGAAAGGTGAGGGTGCTCGATGAAACGCTATCTGGTGTTTGCGCTGGTGGGCCCGTTCGTGGGCGGGTTTCTGCTGCTGCTGACGACGACCTATCAGTCCGGCTATTGGGCCCAGACCAATCTCGCCGAGGTCGGCAAGCTGTTCGCCGTGTTCTTCAAATCCCTGCAGTACAGCTATCTGTTCGGCTTCCTGCCGTCGCTGATGATCGGCGCGGTCGACGACATCCTGGTGCACATTCGCCGGATCGGCCCTGTGCTGCGGATGCTGCTGGTCGGCCTGTTCGCCTTCGTCCTGGCCTCGCTGACCTACAGCTCGCGCGGACCGGATTCGGGCGCCGTGCAGTTCATCCTGTACGGCCTCGTCGGCTTCGTGCCGGCCGTGATTTCATCCTGGCTCGTCCATCGATATGTCGAGGAGCCGCAGCCGGTGGCCGCGCCGACCTGAGCGCGCGACGTTCGCCCGCACACTGCAACCTCGGCGGCCTATCGGCGTTTCCTCCAGGCGATGACCATGCCCGACGACGACATTCTTGCTCCGCGCAGGCCTCCTTCGGAAGGCGGCTCGCGCGCGTCTTCTGCGCGCACCGGAGCGCGCGGGCCGATCATCGATCAGGAGGGCCACGAGATCCGGCCCGAAACGCTGGAGCAGGGTTTCCGCGAATTTCGCTTCGAATTCGGTCAAGGGAGCCCGTTCGGCAATCTGACGCGCGAGCAGCGGATCGCGCGGCTCGAGGCGATCGCAAAGCTGCTCGACGTCGCCTTCATCCTGCCCGGCACCAACATCCGCTACGGCATCGACGGGCTGATCGGGCTGATCCCCGTCGTCGGCGACATCATCACCACCGCGATCTCGCTGTGGCTGGTTCGCGAGGCCCGCGCCCTGGGTGCGCCCTGGTACATCACCGCGCGCATGCTCGGCAACGTGGCCGTCGACGGCGTGGTCGGCATGGTCCCGCTCGCGGGCGATGCCTTCGACGTCATGTTCCGCGCCAACATGCGCAACGTGCGGCTACTCCGGCGCTGGCTCGACAAGCAGCCGCGGATCTGAGCTCCCCCGGAAACGCGAAAAGCGCGACGGCCCTTCGGACATCGCGCTTTCAACGCACATCGCAATGCTTGCGAAACTTAAGGCTTGCGAAAACTTACGCCGCGTCGGCGTCGGTGGTCGCTTCCACCGGCTTGGGGCGGCGGGGCAGCGGGAAGGCTTCGCTCTCATACAGCGAGCGGATGCCGTTCTGGTCGAAGCGCGCTTCCTCGACCTGCAGATAGGCGCCGTTCAGCGAATCCGTCGGCAACTGCTCCATCGCGAACTGCACGGCCTCGGCCGCGGTGCCGAACCGGCGATAGGTGAAGCCCGCACGCTTCTTCTTGCGGATCGCGGCGGGGAAGAGCTCGGCGGAGGTGTTGAAGTTGAACGGACGCAGTGGACGCATGGTCAAAGACCTCGTGATCTTGTCTGGGGCTTTAAGCGCGTGGGGTTTTGACGGGCTGCGGCCACGATCGGGTGGGCCCGCCGCACATGTCATTTTCGCCCTCTAATATAGGCCGATTTGACAAAATTGCGACCCCTGCGATGGGAGATGATGAATCCGCGCATGGCAGCCCCGCAAGAGAAATAAACCAAGCAAATTCAATGTCTTGTTTGGTTTACAACTTGCCGAGCAGCAATAGGACGACCAGCACCACCAGCACGAGGCCGCCGATCCCCATGCCGGAATGGCCCATGCCATAGCCATAGCCGCCGACCCGGCCGGACATGCCGCCCAGAAGATAAATAATCACCAGGATGATCAGGATGGTCCCGAGCGACATGGCATCCTCCCTCGCGGCCGCAGCAACGCGATGATCGGCCGCACCGCCACAGAAGGAAAGCACATCGCGGCGCCGGGTTCCATGGCGGAACCCGGCGCCGCGCAGCGCTTATTTCGGCTCGAGCTTCAACGCCGCCGAGTTGATGCAGTAGCGCAGGCCGGTCGGCCCGGGACCGTCAGGGAAGACGTGGCCGAGATGGCCGCTGCACTTGGAGCACAGCACCTCGGTGCGGATCATGCCGTGGCTGACGTCCCGCTCCTCGTCGACATGGCTCTCGACGGCGGGCTGGGTGAAGCTCGGCCAGCCGCAGCCGGAATCGAACTTGGCATCGGACTCGAACAGCACGTTGCCGCAGCCGGCGCAGACATAGGTGCCGGCACGGTGGTCATGCTCGTACTCGCCGGAGAAGGGACGCTCGGTCGCCTTCTCGCGCAGCACGGCATACTGCATCGGCGACAATTCCTGCCGCCACTGCTCTTCGCTCTTGAGGACCTTGTCGTCCGTGGGTTTCGTCCTGGTGTCGGGCATGGGTCTCCCGTTTTTTTCGGTGATCTCGTTTTCAGTGATCTTGTTCAGTGATCTTGCGATCAGTTGGTGGCCTTGCTGGCGCTCACCAGCGTCGGCTTCTCGATGTAGTTATCCGCGAACAGCTTTTTCAGGTTCTCGACCTTCGGGAGGTCGTTGTAGGCGATGTAGGGCTGGTTCGGGTGCAGCGTCAGATAGTCCTGGTGATAGGCCTCCGCCGGATAGAACGCCTCGAGCGCCCCGACCTTGGTCACGATCGGCTTGCTGAAGACCTTGGCGCCGTTGAGCTGGGCGATATAGGCCTCGGCCACCTTCTTCTGCTCGTCGGAGGTGGTGAAGATCGCCGAGCGATATTGCGTGCCGCTATCGGGGCCCTGGCGGTTGAGCTGGGTCGGGTCGTGCGCCACCGAGAAGTAGATCTGGAGGATCTTTCCGTAACTGATCTTCTTCGGGTCGTACTTGATCTCGACCGACTCGGCGTGGCCGGTCCGGCCGCTCGAAACGGTCTGGTAATCGGCCGTCGCCTTGGTGCCGCCGGCATAACCGGAGACCGCGTTGACGACGCCCGCGGTGTGCTGGAACACGCCCTGCACGCCCCAGAAGCAGCCGCCGGCGATCACGGCAGTCTGGATTCCGGTTGCGGGTGCTGAATCCACGGCGGGAGCCGGGATCACGACCGCATCCTCTGCGGCCCGGGACGGCATGGTGTAAGCCAGCGCCAAAGCTGTGGTTGCGGCGGCGGCGAGCAAGGACAGGAGGGCGGGGCGGCGCATGGTGGATCCTCTTTCGGAAGGCCTGCAGTCTAAGGCGGTTGGAGCCGGGCGAACAGCCTGCCCGGCATTTTCAGACATCTGAGATACGGGCCGGCCGGGCCATTGTTACGGCCTGACGGACACGGGTCCGTGAAGAAGGCCGCTCAGGACAGCGCGGCTTTGCGAGGCGGGGAACTCCGCGCTAGATGAACCGGCGCGATCGATGGTCGACTTGGAAATGTGATGGCTGGAGCTGGTCCGAGAAACATGCTGCGCGTCGTATCCCTGACCCTCGTCGTCATGTTCGCCATGCTGGCCGCCTGGAGCCCGATCGCGGCCGCCGATCCGCAAGCCGGCGACGACCTCGCCACCTGCCATGACCGCCAGGCGGAGACCAAGGCCCGCGCGACGGCCTGCGACAACCTGCTCAACGCCGACCGCGTCACCGGCAAGGACAAGGGCATCGCGCTCTCCGTGCGCGGCAATACGCTGATCAACAAGCGCGACTACGTCCACGCGATCGAGACCCTGTCCATGGCCGTCGACCTCGATCCCGACAATGTCGTGACGCTCAACCTGCGCGGCCTCGCCTATGAGCGGACCGGCCAGGACGACCTCGCGATGGCGGACTACAACCTCGCGCTCCAGAAGCGCCCGACCTACGGTGTCCCCTACAACAACCGCGGCGTCATTCATCTGCGCAGGAACGCGCTGCAAAGCGCACTCGAAGATTTCAACCTGTCGATCAGGTACGCGCCAAAATTCCTGCTCGGCTGGACCAACCGCGCCCGCGTGCGCACCCTGATGAAGGACTATGACGGCGCGATCGCGGATTTTGCGGAAGCCGAAAGGATCGATCCGAACGCGCCGCAGATCGCCGGCAACCGCTGCATCACCTACGGCATGATGGGCAGGTTCGATCAGGCCTTCGCCGACTGCGACGGCTTGATCCAGAAGCAGCCGAAGAACCAGTACGCGCTCAACAATCGGGGCGAAGTCAACCTCATGAAGGGTGACTTCGATGCCGCGTTGAAGGACTACAATACGGTCATTCAGCTCAACCCGAACAGTGTGCGCGCCCATTCCGGCCGCGGCCAGATCTATGAGCACAAGCATGATCTCGGCCAGGCGCGCGCCGACTATCGCGCCGCGGCCTATTCGCTGACGAAGTTCGACGAGCTCGACGTCGCGCGCGCACGCGCCAAGGCGCAGGAGCGGCTCGCCGCGCTGACGCCGCAGGCGCCGGCCGGGTCCACCGGGCGCCGCGTGGCGCTGGTGATCGGCAACGGCGCCTACAAGAACGTCCATGCGCTGCCCAATCCGCCGCGCGATTCGAAACTGATCGCGAGCGTGCTGCACGATCTCGGCTTCCAGACCGTGATGTCGACCAGCGACCTGACCCGCGACAAGTTCTTCCAGGCCTTGCAGGCCTTTGCAGCGGAAGCTGAGAAGGCGGACTGGGCCATGGTCTACTATGCCGGACACGGATTCGAGATCGGCGGCGTGAACTATCTGGTGCCGGTCGACGCCAAGCTTTCGGCCGACAAGGACGCCGAGACCGAAGCCGTCGCGCTGGAGCAGGTGATCGCGGCCGTCGGTGCCGCGCGAAAAGTCCGCCTCGTGGTGCTGGACGCCTGCCGCGACAATCCGTTCGCGCCGACCATGCAGCGCACGCTGTCGCTGAAGCTGGTCGACAAGGGCTTTTCCAACATCGAGCCCGGCGCGGGCTTCATGGTGGTCTACGCCGCCAAGCACGGCGAGACTGCGATGGACGGCGACGGCAGCGCCAACAGTCCCTTAGCCACCGCGCTCGCCCGCGACGTCAAGGAGCCCCGCGTCGAGATCAGAAAACTGTTCGACATCGTTCGCGACGACGTCTGGGCCGCGACCAGGCACGGCCAGCAGCCGTTCACCTACGGCTCGCCGCCGGGGCGCGAGGATTTCTATTTCGTCGCGGGGAAGTGAGGGCTGCGTCGGGATGCGAAAGCCGTGCGTCTCAAAAAGGGTGGGCACGGTGCCTTGCGCATTTGCCCACCCTGCGCCACCGGCGTGTCACACCACGATGCTCAGCCTTTTCGCCGCCCGCGTGATGCCGGTGTACAGCCACCGCGCCCTCGACTCCTGGAACGCAAAGCTCTCGTCGAACAGCACGACGTCGTCCCATTGCGAGCCCTGCGATTTGTGCACGGTCAGGACGTAGCCGTAGTCGAACTCGTCATAGGGCTTGCGCTGCTCCCAGGCGATCGCCTCGACGCCGCCTTCGAAGCAGTCGGCACGCACCGAGACCTTCGTCACCTTGTGCCCGAGATCCTCGTCGGGTGACAGCCGCATGCTGAGGATGCGCGATTTCGAGCGCGAGGTGTTGCGCGATTTCACGCGCCACAGGCCGCCGTTGAACAGGCCCTTCTTGCGGTTGTTGCGCAGGCACACCAGCTTGTCGCCGGCGACCGGGAAGACGTCCTCGATGTTCTGCCGCTGACGCACCCGCATGTTGTACGCGCGCCTTGTGTTGTTGCGGCCGACCAGGACCTGGTCGGCGCCCATGACGCGATCGGGATCGAGCTCCTTGCGCGACACCACCTCGCTCTCGCCATAGCGGCCGATGTCGAGCTCGCGCCCTTCGCGGACGTCCATCGACATCCGCACGATCGGATCGTCCTGGGCCTGGCGGTGCACCTCGGTCAGCATCGCGTCGGGCTCGGTGTTGGTGAAGAAGCCGCCGCCCTGGATCGGCGGCAGCTGGGCGGGATCGCCCAGCACCAGCAGCGGGCAGTCGAACGACATCAGGTCGCGGCCGAGTTCGGCGTCGACCATCGAGCATTCGTCGATCACGATCAGCTTGGCTTTGGATGCCGGCGCGTCGTCCCACAGCTCGAAGCTCGGCTGCTCCTCGCCGGATTCACGGGCGCGGTAGATCAGGGAGTGGATGGTGGAGGCCTCGTCGCAGCCCTTGTTGCGCATGACGAGCGCCGCCTTGCCGGTGAAGGCGGCGAATTTCACCTCGCCGTCGACGCCCTCGGCAATGTGCCGCGCCAGCGTGGTCTTGCCGGTGCCGGCAAAGCCGAACAGCCGGAACACCGGCGGCGTGCCGTTGCGGCCCGGTTTTGCCTTGAGCCAGTCGCCAACGGCCTTGAGCGCGGCGTCCTGATGCGGGGTGAAAGTGGCCATGTCTGTCTTGAGGAGGGGGGCGAAACGGAGCGATTCGCCATCCACAAAACTAACCATTCGCCCCGCTGGTTCAAGCGCGGGGCCATCGCATTTCAAGGCCGTTGTTCGCGGCCCATCCTTCGAGACGCCCGCCTTTTTGCGGGCCCTCAGGATGAGGGCGGAGTGCGCGGCGGCAGTTTCGGCAGGCGAGGTGCCGCCTAGCCTCATCCAGAGCAGACCGCAAAGCGGTCGTCTCGAAGGACGAGGCGCGCGCTCAACGGATCGCCCCTACTGCCAGCCGGGAACGCCGCGCATGTCGGGCAGATGGTGGGCGATGCCCTTGTGGCAGTCGATGCAGGTCTTTTCCTTGGTGAACAGGAAGCGCTGGTGCGCCACCGAGGCCCGCGGCGACTGCTTGGTGATGTCCATGGAATCGGCGCTGTGGCAGTTGCGGCATTCCAGCGAATCGTTGGCTTTGAAGCGCGCCCATTCATGCGCGGCGAGCTCGAGTCGGTGGTCCTGGAATTTCTCGCGGGTGTCGATCGTGCCGAAAAGCTTGCCCCAGACCTCCTTGGAGGCCTGCATCTTGCGCGCGATCTTGTCGGTCCAGTTGTGCGGCACGTGGCAGTCCGGGCAGGTCGCGCGCACGCCGGAGCGGTTGGAGAAGTGGATGGTCGACTTCAGCTCGGCGAAGACGTTGTCCTTCATCTCGTGGCAGCCGGTGCAGAACTTCTCGGTATTGGTCAATTCCAGCGCGGTGTTGAAGCCGCCCCAGAAGATCACGCCGGCCGCAAAGCCCGCCAGCACCAGCACGCCGAGCCCGAACACCGAGCTCGGCCGGATCAGCACCTGCCAGAGCTCCAGCGCGAAATCCCGGCAGCGCGGGATGAAGCCGCGCTTGGCTTTTGGCTCGTCAGCAGTCGTCGTCATCGCCGGCCACCCGGACTTGCACGCGACAGCAAGGTGTCGATATCCGTAAAATCGTTGCTGACGGGCGGCGTGGCGGTGTTCTGCGGCACGTGGCATTCCGTGCAGAAGAAGCGGCGCGGCGAGATCGAGGCCAGGAACTGGCCGTCGCGGTCCATGAAATGCGTGATCGAGACCATCGGCGCCTGCGATTCGGCGATCCGTGCCCGCGCGTGGCAGGACAGGCATTTGTTGCCGTTGAGGTCGATCTGGTAGCCGTCGATCGTATGCGGGATCACCGGCGGCTGCTCCGGATAGTTGCGAACCTCTCGCTCGGACGTGTTTCGGTTCGGCAGCATCGGAGGCGCCGGACCCTCTTCATTGAGCGGGGTCGGACCGCGCAGGCCCGATGTCACCGTCTGCGCGGTCAGCGAGCTCGCGCCTGCGGCGACCGCGACCGCGAGCAGGGCGATTGCAAATCGTTTCATCATGACAGGTTCACCCGCTCGATGCGCACGGCGCATTTCTTGTAGTCGGTTTGCAGCGAGATCGGATCGGTGGCGTCGAGCGTCACCTTGTTGATCAGCTTGGATTCGTCGAACCACGGCACGAACACCAGCCCGCGCGGCGGCCGGTCGCGGCCGCGCGTCTCGACCCGGACGCGGATGAAGCCGCGGCGGGAGACCACCTTCACCTCGTCGCCGCGGCGGATCTTCGCTTCCTGCGCGTCGTCGGGATGCATGAAGCACACGGCCTCGGGGAAGGCCTTGTAGAGCTCGGGCACCCGGCGCGTCATGGTGCCGGAATGCCAGTGCTCGAGCACGCGGCCGGTCGAGAGCCAGAACGGATATTCGTTGTCGGGCGATTCCGCCGCCGGCTCGTAGGGCAGGGCGAAGATGCGCGCCTTGCCGTCGGGATAGCCGTAGAACTGCACGTCGGTGCCTTGCTTGACATAGGGGTCGCTGCCTTCGCGGAAACGCCATTTGGTTTCCTGGCCGTTGACGACAGGCCAGCGCAGCCCGCGTTCGCGGTGATAGGTGTCGAACGGCGCGAGGTCGTGGCCGTGGCCGCGGCCGAAGGCGGCGTATTCCTCGAACAGGCCCTTGTGGACGTAGAAGCCGAACGCCTTGGACTCGTCGTTGAGATAACCCTGCTCGATGTCGGAGACCGGGAACTTGTCGACCTGACCGTTCTTGTAGAGCACGTCGAACAGCGTCTTGCCGCGTACGTCCGGCTTCTTGGCGATCAGCTCCTCGGGCCAGACCTCCTCGATCTTGAAGCGCTTGGAGAATTCCATGAGCTGCCAGAGATCGGACTTCGACTCGCCCGGGGCAGCGACGAGCTGATGCCAGAACTGCGTACGCCGCTCGGCATTGCCATAGGCGCCTTCCTTCTCCACCCACATCGCGGTCGGCAGGATCAGGTCGGCCGCGAGCGCGGTGACCGACGGATAGGCATCCGAGACCACGATGAAATTGTCGGGGTTGCGGAAGCCCGGGTAGGTCTCCTCGTTGGCGTTGGGACCGGCCTGGAGGTTGTTGTTGACCTGGACCCAATAGGCGTTGATCAGGCCGTCCTTCAGCATCCGGCTTTGCAGCACGGCGTGGGCGCCGGGCTTGTCGGGAATGGTGCCCTCCGGGAGCAGCCAGATCTGCTCGGCCTTGGTGCGGTGCTCCTTGTTGGTCACGACCATGTCCGCCGGCAGGCGGTGCGAGAAGGTGCCGACCTCGCGCGCGGTGCCGCAGGCCGAAGGCTGGCCGGTCAGCGAGAACGGGCTGTTGCCGGGCGAGGAGATCTTTCCGGTCAGAAGGTGGATGTTGTAGACGAGGTTGTTGCACCAGACGCCGCGGGTGTGCTGGTTGAATCCCATGGTCCAGAACGAGACCACCTTGGTCTTGGGGTCGGCGTAGAGCTCGGCGAGCGCCTCCAGCCGGTTCAGCGGCACGCCGGACATTTCGGCCGCCTTCTCCAGCGTGTACTCCGACACGAACTTTGCGTACTCGTCGTAGCTCATCTCGGTGGAATCGTTGGCCTTGGCCGCGCCTGTCGCCTTCTTCTGCAGCGGATGCTCGGGCCTCAAGCCATAACCGATGTCGGTCTGGCCGCGCCTGAAGATGGTATGCGCGGCAACGAAGTCCTTGTTGACCCGGCCGGTCTTGATGATGTGGTTGGCGATCGCGTTCAGCAGATAGAGATCGGTCTGCGGCTTGAAGATCATGCCGATGTCGGCGAGGTCGAACGAGCGGTGCTCGAAGGTCGAGAGCACGGCGACGCGGACATGCGGCGCGGACAGCCGGCGGTCGGCGAGGCGCGTCCACAGGATCGGATGCATCTCCGCCATGTTGGAGCCCCACAGCACGAAGGCGTCTGTGGCCTCGATGTCGTCATAGCAGCCGGCCGGCTCGTCGATGCCGAAGGTGCGCATCATGCCGGCGACGGCGGAGGCCATGCAGTGGCGCGCATTGGGGTCGATGTTGTTGGTGCGGAAGCCGGCCTTGAACAGCTTCACGGCCGCATAGCCCTCCCAGACCGTCCACTGACCGGAGCCGAACATGGCGACGCCGTTCGGCCCGCGCTTCTTGATCGCCTCCTTCCACTTCACCTCCATGATGTCGAAGGCTTCGGTCCAGCTGATGGGCGTGAATTCGCCGTTCTTGTCGTACTTGCCGTTCGTCTTGCGCAGCATCGGCTGCGTCAGGCGGTCGTGGCCGTACATGATCTTGGAGAGGAAGTAGCCCTTGACGCAGTTGAGGCCGCGGTTGACCTCGGCCTTGGTGTCGCCGTGGGTGGCGACGACGCGGTTGTCCTTGGTCGCGACCATCACCGAGCAGCCGGTGCCGCAGAAGCGGCAGGCGGCCTTGTCCCATTTCAGTTCGGCGACGTCGCGATCAGTGACGAGGTTCGCGGCGAGCGCCGGGACTGGCATGCCCGCGGCGGCGGCCGCGATCGCGGCGGCCTCCAGCTTCAGCATCTGGCGGCGGTCGAGCTTTGGTGATGTCATGATGGCTCTTCCTTGCTCAGGCGGTTTCGATGGCGTGGAAGACGAGCGCCGCGGAGTAGACGTCGGGCAGCGACTGGATGGTGTTGAGCAGGGTGCCGAGGCTGCCGGAATCCGGCGCCTCGGTCACCACGACGAGCTTGCCGCGTGGATCGCGGCCGTGGATCTCGCAGCCGGGAAGGGCGGTGATCGCGGCTTCCAGATCGGCGAGACGCTCCGGGCGGGCCTGCACGATGATGCTGGCGATCTCGCAGCCGGGGGGCGCGACGACGCGGTCGGCGCCGAGCACCCGGCCGGTGATCAATGCACGGCGGTTGTATGCGGTTTGGGCCATGATGCCTGTCTTTCGCTGTTCGAATGATCAATGCGGGGAAGGCGGCGGGCCGGGAGGGCCGGCGAACATCTGGTAGATCCAGACGCCGAGACCGTAGGAGCCGACCGTTCCGACCGCGAGGACGGGCATCAAGATCGCGGTCAGGAACAGGAATGCGAAAATCTCCATGCGCTTACGGCGCACGCGCGATGTCGCGTCGTCAGGGGCCGACATATCCGGTCTCGTCTGAAATGTGGGGATTGGGACGGCATCCGGGCCGTTACCTTGCTGCATTTTAGATGCAGCCAAGCCGCTGTCGCGTTGATCTGGATCAATCTGCGAGGTCGCCGGAATGTCGCAGCCCGGCTTCCTGGGCAGCGCCGGACTGCCACGTGGGCGCGAAGAATCGTTCTCCCGCGCGGCGGAATTGCTGCTCCGTAGACAGCGCCGCCCCGCTCATTAAGATGCCTGCAACAAAAAATAAGCGGGCAAGAAACTTGGGAGAGACGGCGTCATGAAGTTCGGCATCTTCTACGAGCTGCAACTGCCACGGCCCTGGGTGGCCGGCGACGAGCTGAATCTCTACCAGAACGCGCTCTCGCAGATGGAACTCGCCGACAAGCTCGGCTACGACCACGCCTGGGTGGTCGAGCATCACTTTCTCGAGGAATATTCGCACTCGCCATCACCCGAATCGTTCCTCGCCGCCGCGAGCCAGCGCACCAAAAACATCAGGCTCGGCCACGGCATCCTCCAGCTCACCACCAACCATCCGGCGCGCGTTGCCGAGCGTGTCGCAGTGCTCGACCTCTTGTCCAACGGCCGCTGCGAATTCGGCATGGGCGAGAGCGCCTCGATCACCGAGCTGACGCCGTTCGGCCGCGACATGGAAACCAAGAAGGAGGTGTTCGAGGAGGCCGTGGCCGCGATCTTCCCGATGTTCAAGGACGCCGGCTCCGAGCATCACGGCAAATATTTCGACATCCCCCTGCGCAACGTCGTGCCCAAGCCGGTGCAGAAGCCGCATCCGCCGCTGTGGATGGCGTGCTCGCAGCTGCCGACCATCGAGCGCGCGGGCCGCCACGGCTTTGGCGCGCTCGGCTTCCAGTTCGTCAGCGCGGATGCCGCGCACGCCTGGGTGCATGCCTATTACAACGCGATGACCAAGCGGCTGCAGAAACTCGCCGACTACGAGATCAACCCGAACATGGCGCTGGTGTCGTTCTTCATGTGCGCGAAGACCGACGAGGAGGCGCGTGCGCGTGCCGACGGCGCCACCTTCTTCCAGTTCGCGCTGCGCTTCTACGGCGCCTCGCAGAACCGCCAGCGTCCCGCGCCCTACACCGTCAACATGTGGGACGAGTACAACAAGTGGAAGCGCGACAATCCGGAAGCGCAGGAGGCCGCGCTGCGCGGCGGCCTGATCGGCTCGCCCGAGACGATCCGCAGGAAGCTGAAGCGCTTCCAGTCCTCGCACATCGACCAGGTCATCCTGCTGAATCAAGCGGGCAAGAACAGCCACGAGCACATCTGCGAATCGCTGGAGCTGTTCGGCCGCGAGGTGATGCCGGAGTTCCAGAACGATCCGGCACAGGCTGTCTGGAAGCAGGGCGTGATGAGCGGCGAGATCAAGCTGGAAGAGATCGACACCGAGGCTTTTTCGGACCGCTACGGCAAGCTCGCCATCAACGTCGCGCCGGCGAAGGCTGCGGCGGGGTAGGGGACTGCTGATCGTGGCAAAACACCGGATTTATACGACGAGCTTCGCAAGCGTGTACCCGCTGTACGTTGCGAAGGCAGAGAAGAAGGGACGGACCAAGGCAGAGGTCGATCAGGTCATCTCCTGGTTGACAGGCTATGGTCAGAAGGAGCTGGAAGCTCAATTGAAAGAGAAGACGGACTTTGAAACCTTCTTTGCGAAGGCCCCAAACATCAATCCGTCGCGAGCCCTGATCAAAGGCGTGGTTTGCGGCGTCCGGGTCGAGGATGTCAAAGAACCGACGATGCAGGAGATCCGCTATTTGGATAAGCTGATCGACGAGCTGGCCAAGGGAAAAGCAATGGACAAGATCTTGCGGAAAAGTGGTTCCTGAGCCGCCAGCCTTCGTCCACCTCGTTCGGCGGCGTTGCGGGAGATACCCGACGACCCCGCCTTCCTCCGCGCAGCCATCGCTGATAAACCCTAGGCAAACGCGACAGGGAGAGAACGATGCGCCCTCACGGAGCGCCTGCAAATCCGGCGGCCGGCGATGTCGCCTCCGCGGTCCTCGCCATCGGCCGCCCCGATTTCCCAAACGTGCTGATCGATACGCTGCGCCGGCAGGCCGATGTCGGCCATTGCATGGTGTTCGCGCTGAGCCGGGCCGGCGCCGCACACTGCCTGCTCGATGCCGGCAACATCCCGATCGGCGGGGATCTCGGCGCCGCCTATGCCGGGCAATTTCACGAATCCGATCCCAACCGCGATGCGCTGTTCGAAGGCGAAGGCGGCGCGCCGATCATGCTGCCGGCGTTCGCACCGCGCATGTACGGCGCCCGTTATCGAAAGATATTCTTCCACGATTCCGGCATCGTCGACAAATGCGCGGCTGCGATCTGGACTGGCGACACTTGCTTCTACGTCAATTTCTACCGTATCGCCGCGCAGGGCCGCTTCAGCGTCGCGCAGCGCCAGCGGCTGGAGACGATCGCACCGGCGATCGCGGCGAGCATCGCGCGTCATTTTCAGGAGAAGGCAACGCCCGAGCAATCGCTCGCCGTTTTATTCGCAACGCGCGCGCCGCTTTCCGGTCTCACGCCGCGCGAACGCGAGGTCTGCCGGCGCATCCTCGAAGGCTTCAGCTCGGAGGCGATCTCGCAGGCGCTCGGCATCAGCCTGCATTCGACGCTGACCTATCGCAAGCGCGCCTATGAACGGCTCGGCATCTCCTCGCAGAGCGAGCTGTTCGCGATCGTGCTGCAACTGCTCGCCGGGCCGCGCAGCCTGAACTGAGGATTGGATCTTCCCATCCGAATTCAGCACATGGTCGGCAGGCTGAGGCGCTTTTGAGAAGCCACAAAACAGAGCTGAACACGCTGGCGCGGATGTCGCCAGCGTGAACCGCATGAGGCGTCTTGGCTAGAGCATGATCCGGAAAAGTGCGAAGCGGTTTTCCGAAAAGAACATGCTCAAACAAGAACCTGAAGCGCGATGACGATTCATCCCAATCTCATCGCGCTTTAGTGGGCGAACTCGCTCTTCGCCATCATCAGATGGTGCCGCTGGTGGTGTGCGCCCTGCACCATGATCCCCATGAAGCCCAGCGCCTTGAGCTTGACGACTTGCCTGGCGTCCGTGCTTGTGACGATGAGCTTGACCCCGTTGGGCAAGTCTTCCGTTTTGGCGTTCCAGCCAAGCTGGCTGAGTTCGTGTGTATGCGCGGGGACCATACGCTTGATCGCATCAAGTGTGCGGCCCTCTCCGGTCACGGCGATCTCAACGCCGTCATCAAGATTGCGCTGCGCAGCCGTCGCGCGCATCGTAACCTCGTCCATATCGATCAGGTGCTCACGTAGCGCCGAGATGTTCACTTTCGACCAGTCGGTCGTCGGATCGGCATCGAGGATACTTACGACTTCCTGGATCGTACCGAACGCTTCTTGCCCGGGCATGATCGGCTGACCGGTCGTTCCCGTCATGCCGTGCCGATGCATCCCATTTTGCATGTCGTGCATCATCGGGCCACCCTGCTGCATCATGGGATGCTGCTGATCAGGACTTCCCGAATTCATCTGCTCATGCATACGGGTGTGGTTGGGCATCTGAGCTGCTGCGTACGCAGTCGCGGCAACAATCGCGACGCCGGCAAGGCCGGACTTCCATGACCATGACATGATCGACCTCATTCCTGTGCGCGCCCTTGTTGCCTGAATATGCCATTGAGGCCGCATCCGCATATGATCACGATCATATCTTGATCACGCCAATGGCTTCGACAGCCTGATTTTTCCCTTAAGTCTTTCGATTTCACCGGCGGCCGCCATGTCGGCCAGTGTTCGGTATAACGCCTCATGGGTAAGGCCGAGCTCGCCCGCCAGGTCTTTGAGGGTGCCGGTCAGCTTGACATTGCGTCCGTCGGCTCCGGTATTGAGAGCCAGATAGTGCCGGACACGATCACGGGCCGAGTGAATGTTTCGCTGTTCAACGCGCGTACGCAGCTTCATGACCTGGCGAGCGAGCATCGCCATGAAGGCTTGTGCGGTTTCCGGGTTGCGCTCGAATTCGGTCAGCACTATCGCCTTGGGATAAAGGCGAACGACGGCGTTGGTCGTCGCAATCGCATCGCAGTGATAGGCTGGCGCGAAAAGCGAGGCTTCAGCGAGGGTTTCACCAGCCACGGCAACATGAAGCAGCGCCTCGCGCCCCGCGCGGTCCACGCGAACCAGCCGTAACTTGCCGGTGATCACCTCGTAGAGCCCGACAGTCCGCTGCTCCGAGCGAAATAGAACTTCTCCGGCCTTGAGCGCGCGCTCAACTCCAGCAATCCGAACATTCCGTGAGAGCCAGTCCGCCATATTGGTCGCCTTGTGGCCTCGTCACCTATCTAATATTGCTTCAGGGAGCACCGACGAACCCTAGACCAACGCGCGGCAAATGTCCGTAGTCGGCCCTTCGTTCGCTTATGCGTTTGCCGATGTCCGGGGTTGTTGGCCATGCCGAACTCGCTATCGCGACTGCCTGTTATCCGGCTCGTGACGACACGCCCGACGCCGTCCGTCCCTATCCCTAGGGACAGACGCCGGCCCCCGATTTCGCTAGTCTGGCCTGGAAAACACGAGAATCCAGGGAGGCCGCCTTGAGCACCGCGCCACGCATCGACATCGACCCGGCCGCATTCTGGGCCGATCCCTACCCGATGCTTGCGCGGATGCGGAAAGAAGCACCGATCGTTTTCGTGCCGCAGCTCGGCTCGACGCTTTTGACCAGCCGCGACGATATCTCGATCTCGGAGAAGCAGATCGACGTGTTTTCCTCGCACCAGCCCGCGGGCCTGATGAACCGGCTGATGGGCCACAACATGATGCGCAAGGACGGCGAGGCGCATCAGGTCGAGCGCCGCGCGATGTTTCCGACGGTGTCGCCGAAGACGGTGAAGGCGCACTGGACCGCGCAGTTCCAGGCCCATGCCGACCGCATCATCGACAGTATCGAACCGGGGCGGATCGATTTCATGCGCGACTTCGCGCTGCCGTTCTCCGGTGAATGCCTGAAGTCGATCACCGGCCTTACCAACATCGGCTTCCAGGACATGGATGCGTGGTCGCAGGGCATGATCGAGGGCATCGCCAACTACGCCGGCGATCCCGCCGTCGAGGCGCGCTGCCATGCGGCGACGTCGGGCATCGATGCGGCGATCGACGACATCCTGCCGGTGATCACGAAGAATCCGGACCAGAGCATTCTCGGCGTGCTGCTCGCCTCCGGCATGCCGATGGAGAGCGTGCGCGCCAACGTCAAGCTTGCGATTTCCGGCGGCCAGAACGAGCCGCGCAAGGCCATCGCCGGCACGATATGGGCGCTGCTGGCCCATCCCGCGCAGCTCGATCTCGTGCGCAGCGGCGAGGTGTCGTGGTTGCAGGCGTTCGAGGAATATGCCCGCTGGATCTCGCCGATCGGCATGTCGCCGCGGCGCATCGCAAAGCCGTGGTCGATCCGCGACGTCGACTTCGAAACCGACGAGCGCGTGTTCCTGATGTTCGGTTCGGCCAATCGCGACGAGAAGCATTTTGAGCGCGCCGACCAATTTGATGTGAGACGAGACACGTCGAAAAGCGTCGCCTTCGGCGCCGGACCGCATTTCTGCGCCGGCGCCTGGGCCTCCCGCGCGATGATCGCCGACGTCGCGCTGCCGACCGTGTTCGCGCGTGCCAGGCAGCTCGAGATTGCCGATGACGAGCCGGTGCGGCTCGGCGGCTGGGCGTTCCGCGGGCTGCAAAATCTGCCGGTGAAATGGCTGCATTAGTCCGGCAAGGCCCGGCCCACCCCGAACGCCGCCATGATGCCATCTTGCCCCTGTTTTGCCCGACGTGTCAAATCGACTTCGGATAATACGTAAGTCGTTGTTTTCGCGGGCCCGGCTACTGTGCATGGGGTTGTTTTCGGGATTTTTTGAGTCCCGGGCCGGGCGAGGAGGGCAGGATCGCCCATGACGTCGTGGTTAACGCAGCCCGGCCGCGGGAGCACGGCTCCGCCGAGCTTGCCGGCCTCGAAGGCTCCATCATGGGCTACCTTTTGTCGGCGGATGATCGTACCTAAATAAGGGGAACCCCCGTTCGGGGACCACGCCATGAATGTAGTGCCTCGCGATCTCATGACCGAAATCCCCGTCTCGTCCGCCGATTTCCGCGGCGCCATGCGCCACCTCACCGGCGGCGTCAGTGTCATCACCGCCGGGCGGGGCAAGGACATTACCGGCATGACGGTGACCTCGGTGACCTCGCTGTCGGTCGATCCGCCGACACTGCTGGTCAGCATCAACCGGGATGCCTCGTCCTTCCCGCTGATCCGCCGCTACGGCGCCTTCGGCGTGAATATCCTCGCGGCCAACCAGCTCGACGTTGCCGAGCGCTTCGCCGGAAAGGGCGGGCTGAAGGGCGCTGATCGTTTCGCAGGCAGCCGATGGGTGACGGCGGTCTCGGGTGTTCCGCTGCTGGTCGGCGCACTGTCCGCCGTGGATTGCGAGGTCGAGGAGATCGTCGAGCGCCATTCGCACGGTATCTTCATCGGCCGTGTCAGGGACGTCAGGAATTCGACCCGCAATGCCGCGTTGGCCTATTGGCACGGCCAGTATGTGGCGGTCGACCCGGACGAAGAAGACGCGGCCACGCTAGCCGACGTCAGCGTTCCCGCGCGCGGCCGGCGCGGCGTTTGATCGCCGCCCCCAGGCTGGCCTTTTTTCCCTCATCGCTCTAGAAGCGCGCTGAGCCTTCCATCCGGGACGGCCATGGAGCGGAACCATGAAGCGCGTCGCGATCCTCGCCTTCTACGCCATCGGCGCGCTGGCGATCGCGTATCTCGCGCTGTTTGCCTATGCGACCTTCCGCGGCGAGCCGATCGTTCCCGGCGACCCCATCCACATCTTCCGCAAGCCGGACGCGCCGAGCTATTCGTAGAACTCGGCGGGTCTCGCAGGGTGGGCATAGGCGCACCTGCGCCGCGAGAAGTTGGTGGGCACGCTCCGCTTTGCCCACCCTTGCAATAGCTACGGCACCGTCATTCACCCCCGCAGAATCGCCAGCGCGAGCGCCTGCGCGCGCGGCACGATGCTGTCGAGCTCGAGATATTCCTCCGGCGTGTGCGCGAGCCCGCCGACCGGGCCGAGGCCGCAGATGGTCGGCGTGCCGACCGCGGCGGTGAAGCCGGAATCGGCGCAGCCGCCGGAGAACTCGCCCTGCAGCGTGGTGAGGCCGGCCTGCCTTGCCGCCGCCTGATAGCCTTCGAACAGCGCCTTCGAGGCTTCGCTCTGCACCACCGGCACGAACTCGCCCTTGATCGTCAGCGCCGCGCTGGTGCCCGGCACGTGGGAGGTCGCGACGATCGTCTCGATCGCGGCCATCACCGTGGCCCGGTCTGAAGGATCGACATAGCGCATGTCGATCTGCCCCTCTGCGTAGGGTGCGGTCGTGTTGACGGACTGGCCGCCCGAGACGAGGCCGACATTGAGCGTGATGCCCTTGTCGAGATCGGTCAGTGCATGGATCTGCACGATCTTGTGCGCGAGCTCGCCGATGGCGCTGACGCCGGCGGCGAAATTGGCGCCGGAATGCGCGGCTTTGCCGGTGATGGCAAGATGCATGAAGATGCCGCCCTTGCGGCCGGTGACGATGTTGCCGGTGGGGCGGCCCGGCTCGGAGTTGAACACGGCGCGCGCGGCGCGTCCCTCGCGCTCGATCACGGGGCGGGACGAGGGCGAGCCGATCTCCTCGTCCGAGGTGATCAGCACCTTGATCGGATGCGGGCTGCCGCCGAATTTATGGAAGGCGGTGGCAACGAAGATGTTCATCACGACGCCGGACTTCATGTCGGCAACGCCGGGACCATAGGCGCGGGTGCCTTGGATCGTGAACGGACGCCGCCCGGCCTCGCCCTTGCCGAACACGGTGTCGCGATGGCCCATCAACAGCACCGGCTTCTCGTTGCTGCCGGGTTTGGCGACATCGGCATGGATCGCATCGCCGAATGTGGCGTGGCTTTCGCGCCGGAACGGAATGCCGTGCTCGGAAAAATGCCGCTCGAACCGCGCTCCGACCGCATCGACGCCTTCCTTGTCATAGGATCCGGAATCGATGTTCACGACATCGCGCAAGAGATCGATCATCGCCTGCCGCTGCGACGCCAGCCAATCCGTGATTTGAGCTTCAGACATGTATATCCTCGCATGGTTCTCACGCGGGGTTATAGAGCCTTGCGCCGGTGCGACCTAGTCGCCGGATGCGGTGCCGCCATGTGTTCGCCCCAGTAGCCGGATCGAGCGATGCACAACCTTATCGGTTTGGCTCCGCCATCGCTTCCACACCGCAAAGCTGCGTTGCGACGGTCAGCGCGCCGATGAAGATGGTCCACGACGAGTTCTTCATGGCATGCCCTTTCGATGTGAAGGACGTCTCGCGAGGCATGAGGCTTTGGCCGACATCACGTCGCGCCGATCGAGGACGCTTGCGATCGTGCGGTACTTCGATTGTGAACTGCTTCACTCGGCGCCCCGCGGCCGGACCGCCGAGAAGCAGATTGCTCCCGGCCGGCAGAATAGCGGCGCTCCTGATGGGTCCGCTTGGCTTACCGTTCGCGCGGCATCGTGGGGTCGGCTATAGTCAGCACAAGCTGCCAGTTGGACGTGCCGAAGTCCGTAGCTCGATTTTCAAGGCAGCTCGCATGCCGTCGGCAGGCCATGCCGTGCTCTCGTTTCAGAGCGGCTTCTCTAGGGCTGCATTCTCATTGCTGTAACCTCGACGGAGAGAAACATGCCGTTGTTCATCTCGTACGTCTCATACTCGAATTCCGGTATCAAGGGACTGGTCGACAAGCCGGCGGATCGCACCGCGGTCATCGGCGCGATGGTCGAGAAGGCCGGCGGGAAGCTCCAGGGAGCGTTCATGACGACCGGCTCGCATGACGCGTTGCTGGTTACCGAGTTGCCCGACGGGGCGGATGCCGTCGCCATCGGAATGGCCGCCGCTGCAAGCGGCGCCATTGCCAAGATCGAGACGGTACGCGCCTGGAAGATGAGTGAGTTCAAGACTATCGCGGAAAAGGCCGCGAAGCTTGCAAGTACCTACGTGCCGCCGGGCAAGTAGGTCGACGCGAGCTCAGCTTCGAGATGAAGCCAAACGCCGTGGCCGGGTCGTCCCGGGCATCCATGCGTTTCGCATGAATGCCGGGCGCCGGGCTCATGCGCCGACCATCGGCATCCGCGGATACTCGCCCGGCGTACCCGCGGGCGTGATCGGGATGCCGCCGTCGGAATATTCGTTGAGCTTGTTGCGCAGCGTCCGGATCGAGATTCCGAGGATGTTGGCGGCATGGGTCCGGTTGCCGAGGCAGTGCCTCAGCGTCTCCAGGATCAGGTCGCGTTCGACGTCGGCAACCGTGCGGCCGACGAGAGCGCGCGTCACCTGCTCGGCGGCCATGGTGGCATGCGCCACGGCCGGTGGTGTCTTGGCTAGGTCAAGGCGGTCGCCGTCCGGGGTGAGGATGGCGTCCGCCCCGATCTCGTCGCCCCGCGCCATCAGCACCGAGCGGTGCATGGTGTTTTCGAGCTCGCGGACGTTGCCCTGCCAGCGGTTGGTGGAGAGCACGCGGCGCGCTTCGGCCGAGATCGGGCGCATCGGCACGCCGTTGGCTTCGGCATATTTCTTCACGAAATGCTGGGCGAGCTCGAGGATGTCGAGGGGACGCTCGCGCAGCGGCGGGATCTTCAAATTCACGACGTTGAGGCGGAACAGCAAATCCTCGCGGAACGAGCCTTCGCGCACGGCCTCGGCCAGATTGCGGTTCGAGGTCGCGATGATGCGGATGTCCACCGGCACGGGCTTGGTGCCGCCGACGCGGTCGATCACGCGCTCCTGGATCGCGCGCAGCAGCTTCGATTGCAGGCGGACGTCCATCTCCGAGATTTCGTCGAGCAGCAGCGTGCCGCCGGTCGCCTCCTCGAACTTGCCGATGCGGCGGGCGATCGCGCCGGTGAAGGCGCCCTTCTCGTGGCCGAACAGCTCGGACTCCAGCAGGTGCTCGGGGATCGCGGCGCAGTTGATCGAGATGAACGGGCGCTTGGAGCGGGTCGAGCGGGTGTGTACGTAGCGGGCCAGCACTTCCTTGCCCGTGCCGGATTCGCCGGTGATCATCACCGAGGCGTCGGAGCCGGCGATCTGCTGGGCGAGCTTGACGACCTTCGCCATCGCCTCGTCGCGATAGACCAGCTCGCGAGAATCGTTGGCGACCGCGGCCAGCACCGCGGCGATCAGCTCGGGATCCGGCGGCAGCGGGATGTATTCCTTGGCGCCGGCATGGATCGCGGCGACCGCGGCGCGGGCGTCGTTGGTGATGCCGCAAGCGACGATCGGAGCGTGGATGTGCTCGGCCTCGAGCCGCATCACGAGGTCGCGGATGTCGAGGGCGACGTCGACCAGCAGGAGGTCGGCGCCCTTGCCGCCGCGAAGCACGCGCATCGCCTGCTCGTGATCCTCGGCATGGGTCACGGTGGCGCCGTTCTCCATCGCGATCTTGGTGGCGGTGGTGAGCTGGCCCTTCAATGTGCCAACGATGAGAAGCCGCATGTCAGTCTCCTGTCCGTCTAGTCGCGCTGCCGCGCGTCATTCCCTATTTTCGCTTTACGCGCGTTCGGTCTTGATGATTTCGGTCATGGTCACGCCGAGCTTGTCCTCGACCAGGACGACTTCGCCGCGCGCGACCAGCTTGTTGTTGACGTAGATGTCGATGGCCTCGCCGACGCGCCGGTCGAGCTCGAGCACGGTGCCGGGTCCGAGCTTCAGCAGCTCGCTGACGTCCATCTTCGAGCGGCCGAGCACGGCGGAGACCTGCACCGGCACGTCGAACACGGCTTCGAGGTCCGCGGCGGCGCGCGCCGCATATTCGTCCTCGGTGTAGCCGACGTCGGTGCCGGTCGGCGGCATCGGGCCGTTGAGATCGGGCAGCGGGACCTGTCCGTCGGTGTCGCTCATGGCTTAGCTCCCCCTGCGGGACGCAACATAGCGTCCCACCATTTCGTCGATCTTGGCCGCGATGGCGCCGCGTTCCAGTACGACGCCGCCATCGGCCCATTCGATCCGGCAGTCGCCGGTGGCAATTTCAGGCTCGGCCAGGATCACGAGCCGGCCTTCGAAGCCGCTCTGCTTGGCGAGCCGTTCGATCTTCTCGCGCGCGGCCTCGTAGAGCGCATCGTTGATGCGGACGACCAGATGCGGCGTCGCGACGAGATGCGAGAAGCAGTCCTTGACCAGCGCGACGATCTCGCCGAGCGGCTCGGCGGCGACCAGATCGGCGCACAGCTTGCGCGCCACCGCGACCGCGACGTCGACCGCCTCGGTCTCCATCTTGGATTCGATGTTGCCGATGCCGGAGGCGATGCTCCGGATGGCGATGTTGATCTCTTCCATGGCGAGGGCGACGCGGCGGTCGCTCTCGGCCTTGGCTTCGCGCTGGCCGGCGGCAAAGCCGTCCTGATAGGCGCGCGCCTCGGCTTCGGCGATCTTCTGGGCGATCTCGGCCGCGGTCGCGGCCTTCTCGCGCGTCGTCCGCTCGGGCGTGGCGAAGTCGGTATCGAACAGGAATTTTGCCGGAGCCGCCATCAATACACCAGCTCGTCGTCGGCGCGGTTCTTGGTCAGCATGATCTCGCCCTTGGCGGCGAGATCCTTGGCGAGGTTGACCAGCAGCGCCTGGGCCTCGTCGACGTCGCGCAGCCGCACCGGCCCCATCGCCGCCATGTCGTCTTGGAGCATCTTGGCCGCGCGCGAGGACATGTTGACGAAGAAGAAGTTGCGGACGTCCTCGTTGGCGCTCTTGAGCGCCACGCCGAGCTTGTCCTTGTCGACGTTGCGCATCAGGGTCTGGGCCGAGCCCGAATCCAGCTTCACGAGGTCGTCGAAAGTGAACATCAGAGCCTTGATGCGCTCGGCCGATTCGCGGTTGTCCTCTTCCAGCGAGGTGATGAAGCGGGTTTCGGTCTGGCGGTCGAAATTGTTGAAGATCTCCGCCATCACCTCATGGGCGTCACGGCGGCGGGTCTGCGACAGGTTGGACATGAATTCGGTGCGCAGCGTCTTCTCCACGCTCTCGATCACCTCCTTCTGCACCGCCTCCATCTTCAACATGCGGTTGACGACGTCGAGCGCGAGGTCCTCCGGGAAGATGCCGAGCACGCGGGCGGCGTGTTCCGGCTTCAGCTTCGACAGCACCACGGCGATGGTCTGCGGATATTCGTTCTTGAGATAGTTGGCCAGCACCTCTTCCTGCACGTTGGAGAGCTTCTCCCACATGTTGCGGCCGGCGGGGCCGCGGATCTCGTCCATGATGCCGTTGACGCGCTCCGGCGGCAGGTATTGCTGCAGCAGCCGCTCGGTGGCGTCGAAATTGCCCATCAGCGCGCCGGAGGCCGACATGCGCGAGACGAATTCGAGCAGCATGTCCTCGACGGTGTCGACCTCGACGGTGCCGAGGGTCGACATCTCCAGCGAGAGCTGGCGCACCTCGTCGTCGTCGAGCAGGCCCCAGATCTTGCCGCCATACTGCTCGCCCAGCGCCAGCATCAGGATCGCGGCACGCTTCGGTCCGACCAGTTGCTCGGCCGGCTTGCCGTCCTTGGACCGGGTGTTGGCACGCTGACCGAGCGTGGAGATCACGCTGGTGATGTCGTTGCTGTTGGCGTTTTGCAAGGCTGCGGCCATGTCAGATCACTTCTCGAATCATTTCGCGGGTTCGCTCAGCCACTGGCGGATGATGGCGACGGTCTCGTTGGGGTTGCGCTCGGCAAGCTCGCCGACGCGATGAACGGACTGGGCGTGGACCTGGCCCTGGATGGTGGCGACGTCGATCGCGCTGGCGGCGGCGCTCGGAAGCAGCGGCTGGCCGGCCGGCGCGGCCTCGTCGCTCGAGGCCGGGCCGGTGAGGACGCCAGAGATGGCGGCGGCGACCTCGTCGGACGCCAGGATGCGCTTGACCAGCGGGCGGATCACCAGGAACAGCACGACCAGGCCGAGCAGCATCATCACGCCAAGCTCGACGAAGTACATGACGTCGTCCTTGGTGAACTGGAGCATGCCGAGGAAGCCCGAGGGCTCCGCGATCGGGGTGCTGGAGGGGGCATCGGCAAAGCGCAGATTGACGACCTCGACCTGGTCGCCGCGCTTCTGGTCGAAGCCGATGGCCGAACGCACCAGCGTGGCGATGCGGTCGAGCTGCTCCTTGGTGCGGTCCTGGTAGGTCAGATCGCCCTTGTCGTTCTTGGAGTAGATGCCGTCGACCAGCACCGCGACCGAGATGCGGTTGACCCGGCCGGCCTCGGTCACCTCGGTCTTGGTGGTGCGGGAGATCTCGTAATTGTTGGTCTCCTCGCTCTTCTTGCTCTGGTCCTTGGCCGCGACGCCGCCGTTCTGCTGGTTGCCCGGCAATTCGTTGTTGACGGTGACCTGGCCGTTGTTGTCGGCGGTCATGCTCTGCTCTTCGCGAGTCTGGCTCGAGCGCAGCACGCGGCCTTCGGGGTCGAACTTGTCCGAGGTCTGGGTGATCTTGTTGAAGTCGAAATCGGCGGAGAGCTGGACCCGGGCGCGCCCCGTCCCCACCACGGAGGAGACGATGTCCTCGACCTGCTTGCGCATCCGCTTCTCGAAGGCGGTGCGGCGCTCGTCGCCGATCTGCTGGTCGGGATCGGTCTGGGCGCCGTCGGCGAGCAACTGGCCGGCCTCGTCGACGATCGAGACCCGCTGCGGCTTCAGCCCGTTGACGGCCGAGGCGACGAGGTGGCGGATGGCGCGGATCTGCTGGGCTTCGAGCGCGCCGCGGACCCGTACCACGATCGAGGCCGACGGCTCCGGCGCCTCGCGCGAGAACAGCGGGCGCTCGGGCAGCACCAGATGGACGCGGGCGGCCTGGATGCGGTCGATGGCGCGGATGGTGCGGGCGAGCTCGCCTTCCAGCGCGCGCAGATGGTTGATGTTCTGGACGAAAGAGGTGGTGCCCAGCGCGTCCGACTTGTCGAACACCTCGTAGCCGACGCCGCCGCCCTTGGGCAGGCCGCCCTCGGCGAGCTTCATCCGCAGCCGGGTGACTTTGTCCTTGGGCACCATGATGATGCTGCCCTCATTGCGCAGCTCGTACTGGATGCCCTGGCGCTCCAGGTCCTTGATGATGCCCGAGGAATCCTCGACGCTGAGGTCGGTGAACAGCGTCGTCATCTGCGGCGTGGTGACACGCATGATGACGAACGCGAAGAAGCCGATGAGCGCGGCGGTCACCGCGATCATCGCCCCGAACCGGGCGGCTCCGATACCCTTTAAGAAGTCCGCAAGACCTTGCAAGCAACCGCCCCGACAGATTCGGCTGCTTTCACTGGAAAGGCCGACTGGGCAATTATTGCCTAGGTGATGGTTTCGATATGGTTAACGAAGGTTAAGAGGTCGGACAAAAGTGGCGTCATAAAAAAAATCGGCCTCGCGGGGCGAGACCGATTTTCGTCAAAAGCCGCAGATTTCCGGATTGCCTACTGGCGATATTGCTGGATGCGCGTGGTGCGAAGACCCGCCAGACCGTGCTGGTCGATGGAAAACTGCCAGGAGAGGAATTCGTCGACCGTCAGGGTATAACGGCTACAGGCCTCCTCGAGGGACAGAAGCCCGCCACGGACGGCGGCGACGACTTCGGCCTTGCGGCGGATGACCCAGCGTTTGGTGCCGGGTGCAGGCAGGTCCGCGATCGTTAACGGACTGCCGTCCGGCCCGATGACGTATTTTACCCTCGGGCGATGGGGTTCTGTCATGGCGTACTCACAAACTCTCAACCACTGAACTCACTCAGGAACCCTACGCGTGCCGGCTTAAAAATCCGCTAAGCCTAAGGCATCAATACAATTCTCGTTGAAACTTGCGGGAACACGACCGGCTTGGCGGGCTGGAGACATGATCTCGGCCGGCCAAGCGGGCTCTTCGTTAAGACTTTACTAACGAACGAGGCCTCGCGCGACGCTGCAAGGCCTCTCAAGGTCGTCCCGGCCTGGTGCGCAATTGCGCTCGGGGGGGCCTGGACCCATACCGCGTGATCTATCGATTGGACGCAGGTAGCAGTACTTAGAATGAATTCCTAATCACGCGTCTTCGCCAAACTTCTTCCTGTGGTTATGGACCCGGCTTTCGCCGGGATGACACCGCGTGTGTGGCGTGGGCGCGCGTCTTTAATTGCTGGCCGTGGCGATGATACTCTTGACCTGACTCAGGGTGTAGCTGGCGCCGTCGATGGTGAGCAGCGGCGGCGACTGGGTCAGGTCGACGGACGACACCGTGCCCTGCACTTGCGCGGCGATGCCGACATTGTTGTTCGCCACGTCCTTGCCCGTGGCCGAGATCGTGTACTTGCCGTCGGGCCATTGCGTGCCGTCATTGCCTTGGCCGTTCCAGGTGAACGGAACGTCGGTGCCGGCACCGGCGGTGTACTTGCCGGTGAACACGGTCTGGCCGCTGGCATTGGCGACGGTGATGTCGACGGTCGAGTCGCTGGGGACGTTGAGATGCCAGGTCACCGACGAGTTCGTCATGGTCGCGGTGGTGCCGTCGACCAGGGCGGTCTTGCCGACGAAGCCAAGCGCCTGGGTCGCCTGCGTGGTCTGCTGCAGGGTGACGAGCTGGGACAGCGAATCGTTGGTCTTGAGCTGCTGCTCGACGCCTGCGAACTGCACCAGCTGCTGGGTGAACTGGTTAGTGTCGAGCGGATCGAGCGGGTTCTGGTTCTGGAGCTGCGTCGTCAGCAGCGTCAGGAAGGTCTGGAAGTTGCCGGCGAGCGTCGCGCCCGTGGTCGAGCCCAGGGAATTCGACGAGGATGACGACGATGATGTCTGCGTCGTTCCCGAGACGACGGAAGGCGCGGTGGCGGCATTCGTGGTGGTCATGGTCGAATACTCCTCACACTCTGATGTCGACGCCGCTGCTCGAACCGAGCATGCGGCCGTAGCTGCGCCCGACCGGTGCCGCGGGACCGGCTTCCTCGTCGCTGATGATCAGGCGGCGGGCGTTGCCGCCATTGTCGTTGTTCTGGCCTGAGTTCTGGCCCGACGAATTCTGGTCGCGCAGGCTGAAGGACAGCCCGTTGCTGCCGGTCTTGAGACCGGCGTCGTCGAGCGCGCGCTGCAGTTGCGGCGCGTCCTGGCGCAGCATCTGCAACGTCTCCGGCTTCTCGACGGTGAGATGCGAGGTGACCTGGCCGTTGCGGTCGACATTGATGCGGACGTCGATACGGCCAAGATCGATCGGATCGAGGCTGATGTCGAACCGGGTCTTGCCGGCACGCGCGGCCGCCGCGATCTCGATCGGGACGCCGCTGATCGGCACCGCCGTGTTGGTGGCCGCGGTCGCGGTGAGCGTTGCGGTCGATGCGGTCGCCGTCGAGGTCGTATTGGTCAGCGGCGCCTGCACGGCGGAGGCCGCCTGCGCGCTGGTATCGGCCTGCGTCGCGGCGGCCTGCGTTGCCGCATGCGCGTGCGTGGCCGGCGTGCCTTGTGCCGCATCGGCGCCGCGGTCGGCGGCACCGGCCTTCGCGTCAGCCGCTCCAATGTCGGCCTGCGGCTTGGCGGCCTGCGGATGCGCGGCGTCGGCGGTTGCGGCCGTCGTCGGCGTTTGCGTGGCGTTCGCCTTGCCCGCATCCTGGCCGATATTGGAGACGTCGCCGGCGCCTGGCGCGGTGGCGACGGCCTTGAACGAGGTCTTCGGCGTGCCCTGGTCGACGGCGGCGATCAGGCCGCCCTTGGTCTTGGCGTCGGTCGCGGACGCATCGGTCGCGCCGGTGGCGGCATCGGCCAGTGTCGCCGACGTCTCGGCATCGACCTTGGCGCCTGCAGTCTTGGCGCTCTTGTCGCCCGGCGTAGCGGTATCGGTCTTGGGGCCGGCAATCTGCGCCGCGATGGACGCGCTGGCGGCGATGCCGGCGGCGGCGATCGTCAGCGGCGAAGAGTCGGTGGCGGCCTGGGTCGCGGCCGCGCTGGGATCGACCGGCACGACCGGCACGGCGACCACGATCGCGTTCGGATCCGGCACGGCGGCCTGCGCCGCACCGGATTGCGCGGCTGCCGCGGCATCGACGGCGACGGCGAGCCCGTCCGTGCCTTCGGTCTTGTCGGCCTTGGTCTCGTCGGACTTCTCCGAAGCCTTCCCTGGAGACTTGTCCGACGCCTTGTCCGACGCCTTGGCGTCGGAGGTCTCGGCCTTGTCCTTGGTCTTGCCCGTCGCATCGCGCGTGGCATCGTCCTTGGCGGGCGCGGAATTCTCGGTGTCGTCGCTGGCCTTGCGCGGCGGGGAGGCATCGGTCGAGGAAGTATCGCGCGGGCTCCTGTCCGAGGCGGACGAGGACGAATCGGTCCGGCGCGGCGCGGTGTCCGGGTTGGAGGACGCCGCGTTCTCGGTGACTGCCTGGGTGTTGCTGTCGACCAGCGAGCCGAAGGAGTCGCTCGCGGAATTGTCTTTCGGTGCTTGCGAGCGGGCAGGCTTTTGCTGCGCGCTCGAAACCTGCACGCTTGCGGCGACATCTGACGTACGACCGACCACAGGCGACCCCTCGGAAACATCTTCGGCATAAGGGGTAGCAAGGAGCGGGCCAGCCCCTCTTTGATGTATTTTATCTCGTAAAATCAATTACTTGAGGAAATGGAGCGGCCGCCGCGCAGCCCTTCGCAACCCCGCCATTTCTGCCTCCCCGGCAAGAATTGCCCTAAGGCGGCGGCGTGCGTGATTGCTTCACCGGAATGCCGCCTATATTAAAGAGACAGCTCTCAGCTGCTTTCGACCGGGCAAGCCGTGGCCTTCGGGAACTCTTGGTTCCCGGGGATCGCCGGGTGTCCCGTCCCGAACCAGCGGATCGCCAACACCGCCGTCACAACGCTTGCAGGCCCATGCTCAACAGTCTGGATCTCGAAGGCCGTCCTGAGGACACCAGGGTCGTCGTTGCCATGTCGGGCGGCGTCGATTCCTCGACGACGGCTGCGCTGCTCAAGGCCGAGGGCTACGACGTCGTCGGCATCACGCTGCAGCTCTACGACCATGGCGCGGCGACCCATCGCAAGGGCGCCTGCTGCGCCGGCCAGGACATCCACGACGCCCGCGACGTTGCCGCCAAGCTCGGCATTCCCCATTACGTGCTCGACTACGAGGACCGTTTTCGCGAATCCGTCATCGACAATTTCGCCGATTCTTACGCGCTCGGCGAGACCCCGGTGCCGTGCATCGAGTGCAATCGCAGCGTCAAATTCCGCGACCTGCTGAAGACCGCGCGCGAGCTCGGCGCGCAGGCGCTCGCCACCGGCCATTATGTCGCCTCGCGCCGCCGCGACGACGGCTCGCGCGCCCTGGTGTGTGCGGCCGATGCCGATCGCGACCAGAGCTACTTCCTGTTCGCGACCACGCAGGAGCAGCTCGACTATCTGCGCTTCCCGCTCGGCGACATGACCAAGCCCGAGACGCGCGAGCTTGCCCGCCGCTTCGGCCTCGCCGTCGCCGACAAGCACGACAGCCAGGACATCTGCTTCGTGCCGACGGGCCGCTACACCGACATCATCACCCGCCTGCGTCCGAACGCGATGGATCCCGGCGACATCGTCGATCTCGGCGGCCGCGTGCTAGGCCGCCACAACGGCATCGCCAATTTCACCATCGGCCAGCGCCGCGGCCTCGGCATCGCGGCAGCCGCGCCGCTGTTCGTGGTGCGGCTGGATGCTGCGAACCGCCGCGTCGTCGTCGGCCCGCGCGAGGCCCTGAAGATGCACCGCATCGTGCTGCGCGACGTCAACTGGATCGGCGGCGGCGACATCGACCGCGCCATCGGCGATGGCCTCGAAATGTTCGTGCGCGTGCGCTCGACCCGCGCTCCGCAGCCCGCGTGGCTGCGCGGCGGCAACGGCCATTACGAGGTCGAGCTCGTCGCCGGCGAGGAGGGCGTCTCGCCCGGACAGGCCTGCGTGTTCTACGACGCAGCCAGCGGCCAGGCCCGCGTGCTCGGCGGCGGCTTCATCCAGAGTGCCGCGGCGAAGATCGCGAGCAATGCCGCACGTCCGCTCGCCGAAGCCGTGCGCGGCTAATCCATGAGATCGGACCGCACTCTTGCGACACCGGAGTTGCGCCCCCTCTCCCGCCTGCGGGAGAGGGTAGGGGAGAGGGGTCTCTCCGCTCGCGATATCTCGCGAGAGGAAAAAACCCTCACCCGGCGCGACGCGCCGACCTCTCCCGCAGGCGGGAGAGGTGCAGCGAGTTCGGGGCAAGACCTCATTCCACCAACAATCACGACACTCTAAGAAATTCCGGGGCGGGGCAGGGGGACATGGCAGCAGACATCTCGCGGGCCGGGGTCGAGAAGGCCTATGGCCGCTGGGCGCCGGTCTACGATCTCGTGTTCGGCAAGGTGTTCGACGCCGGAAGGCAGTCGACCATCGCGGAGGCCGACCGCATCGGCGGCCGCATCCTCGACGTCGGCGTCGGCACCGGGCTCTCGCTGTCCGATTATTCGCGCACCACGAAGATCTGCGGCGTCGACATCTCCGAGCCGATGCTGCGCAAGGCGCAGGCGCGCGTGCGCGCGATGCGCCTCAGCAATGTCGAGGTGCTCTCGGTGATGGACGCGAAAAACCTCGCCTTCCCCGAAAACTTCTTCGACGCCGTGGTCGCGCAATACGTCATCACCGCCGTGCCCGATCCCGAAGGCACGCTCGACGAGTTCGTGCGCGTGCTCAAGCCCGGCGGCGAGCTGATCCTCGTCAACCACATCGGCGCCGAGAGCGGCCCGCGAAAGCTGTTCGAGCTCGCCTTCGCCCCCATCGCCCGCCGTCTCGGCTGGCGCCCGGAATTCCCGTGGGCCCGCCTGGTCGACTGGGCGTCGAAACATGGTGGCATCACGCTTGCCGAGCGCCGCCCGATGCCGCCGATGGGGCACTTTTCGCTGATCCGCTACCACAAATCGTGACTGCAAACGGCACCGGCCGTGCGCTTCTCAGGGCGGCCGCATTCGAGAGTGGCTTCCCCGCGGCACATCCTTCGAGACGCCCGCCTTTGGCGGGCCCTCAGGATGAGGGTGGAGGACTCGGCACCGCCTTCAACGCCGACTGCGCAGCTGAGCCTCATCCCGAGGAGACCGCGAAGCGGTCGTCTCGAAGGACGAGGCGCTTGCCCGGTCGTCCCCGATCACATCGCATTTCGGCGGGGAACATCGACCCCGACCCGCGCATTTCCCTTCCATGCGCAACCCATCGAACATCATCCTGGCCAGCCTCCTGATCGCCGCCTCAGGCAGCGCGATCGCGCAGGCTCCGCCCGCCCCGGCGACGCCGCCGCAAGCGACCGCGCCGCCATCCCCGCAACGCAGCCCCGGCTGCGCGCCCTCGGACCGGATGACCACCGCTCCCGACGGCACCACCACAACCGGCCAGTCCCGGGAACCGCTCGGCGACAAGCTCGCCAAGACCGACGGCGTGCTCTGCCCGCCCTCCGGCGTCGACCCCGAGATGCACGCCCCGACCCCCGAGACCGGCGGCAACACCCCCGTCATCCCGCCCCCCGGCAGCCCCGGCGGCGACCCGACGGTCCGGCCGAAATAGGGATTTTTCGCCGCTCCGCGTTGCTTCGCCTCTCCCCGCCGGGGAGAGGCCGGAAACCGCGCCAAGCGGGGGACTCTCCGCGAGTCTGATTTGGGAAATGAGCGAATCCGGCGCTGAAAGCGGCCGCTTTTCCACCCGCCCGGCGACGTGTCCCGCCGAAGCCTTGCATAGGCGGAAGGCGGACCACATTGCTTGACAGCCCGCCGCCCCCTTCCTTATATGCCGCGCGTTCGCGAGATCGGCCGTAACAGCCGTTCGCGACCCTGTGGCGGGGTAGCTCAGCTGGTTAGAGCACGGGAATCATAATCCTGGGGTCGGGGGTTCGAGTCCCTCTCCCGCTACCAACCTTTCAATGAATGAAATCAAGCTCTTGGGCGTAATCGCCAAGGGCCTTTTTCTTGCCTGCGGCGGCACCAAATCGCTCCTGTACCCACTTCTGTACCCAAGGATTCGCCGGCGCGGCCGATGCGACTTCTTACACCCGCGGTGCCGCGGATGCGGATTTCTCCACCACGATGCGGATTTTTACACCTCGGCGCCGAGTTCAGCTTTTTCTGCCGACGCTATCCGGAGTTCGGTTTTTTCTGCGCAGGTTCGGCTTTTTCTGCAGGCGGCGAGTCCTTGCGCTTCGGCACGCGCCGGCCGCGCAAGTAGCCGCGCGATGCCTTCGCGTAGACGTCCGACAGCTCCTGCTCGAGCGCCGAGTTCATGACGATCAGCGCGCGCACCGCATCGACCGGATCGCCGCCGCAGGCTTCGATCGCCAGGGCGACGGCGGCCTCCAGCTCGGCGGCCTGGTCGACGACGGGTTGCTGCTCGACGGGGTCGGCCATGGCGAAGGATTCCTGATTGACGGAGAAACCATCTTGTTCTCTATACGTTCTCCGGTCAATTGGAGTCTCGCGTATGGCCGGAAGAAGGTGTGCGGAGTGGCGTTTCCCGACGCCGAAGCAGCAGCGCGCGGAGGAGACGGCGCGCCGCTTGGCCGAGGCGCAGCGGCGGCACGTTTCCGCCGACGACGAGGAGGCCTGGTGGGCGTCGGTACTGTCGGATCCGCGCGCCGAAACCCGGAAGCCGATCGGCCAGCGCTCGCTCGCCGAGATCAGGGCCGCGGTGCTCAAGGTCGAATGCCTGAAGTGTTTCCGCGTCGTCCAGCTCGCGCGCGAGGAGGCGCTGCGGCGCTACGACGGCGGCAGCTTATGGAAGGAAGTCGCGATGCGCCTGCTCGCCGACGGCTGCGCGCATCGCACCGGGCGTCACGAAGAGGACGGGTGCTGGCCGGATTTACGCTGAATGCATGCGGGCGCCTGATCGCGCAATTCGTCAAGCGTGATTTGTCCCGCTACGTACGCGTCAACGAGCTCGCCTCCTCCTGACGACACAACACCATCGCAGGCGGTCGCCGCGTCGAGGAGAAAGCACCACGCTCTGAAGGCGCTGCGAGCTGGCATCACCACACCCTGTATCTGTGTTCGGTCAGCAGCGTGTAGGCTAAGGCATCGCCCATCGTCGGCGTCGGCACGTCGATGTCCAACATAGTGTCGAGCCTGGACATCTGCGCCTGCTTGATGATCGCCTTCCGGCGCTCGATCACGTCGTCGACCGTGCACGTCCAGGCGTCGATCTCCGGCGCCGGCGGCGGCGTCATGGAGCTGCTGTCGAACAGGCGGCGGTCGGCGTGCATCAGGTGCGCCTCTGGCGCTTTGCAGCGTCCATTCGCTTCAACATGTCGGAGAGATCATCGACCTCACCTTGGGTGGATCCGCTCGCGAGCTTCCTGTTGCGGTAGGCATGCAGCTTGGCGATGTCGGAGTCAGGGTGCGCTGCGCGCGCCATGATCTCGAGTTCTGCGTCAGACAGGTGGTCCATGTCAGCCTCCGTTTGAAACGGGCGTCACGCCGAAGCATGACGCCCGAGTGGCCCCGCCTCCGTGGCGGCATTGCCCGCTTGCGCAGGCGTCGGGATCGAACCGAACGCTTCTCACCAGATCTCGGCCAGCGAGGCGGAATTGAACCGCACCAAGCTCGATCATGTCGGGAATCATCGCGCGCGCCCCGACAAGGACGAAGCGAAATCTTGCGCCGGCGTCCCAAATCCTTCTTTCCGGTCCCAAATCCTTCTTTTGGGGGCCGCTAAGTCCCAAATCGTTCTTCGAAAACTTCGCACATGATGGGAAGCTAACTCGTCTTCGGTATCCTACGGGGCCTGCCACTGGGCCTCTGTGAGCACCGCGACGCGGGCTCCGCCGAGCGCTTCCGAGACCGCGCGCTCGATCTGCGCCAGCGTGTTCCGCATCATGCCGCGCCGCTCCACAACGATGATCAGGCGACCGTTAACTACCTCAGAATGCACAACTTTCACCGGCGCGTTCATTCGCTGTCGATCCCGTCTACGCCGATCTCATCGCCGCGCTGCTCGCCCAGCACGTAGAGCCTATGCGCCGTCCGGACGAAGAGGCCCTTGCGGTCGAACCAGTGCACGGCGGCGGTCGTGATCGTCTCGCCGTCCTGGTAGTCAGGGTGCTTCCGCGCCTCGCCGTGGACGACCAGCTTATATTCTTTGCCCAGCGGCCGGACCTCGGTCGACCAGTGCTCGATCGTCGGCGCGCGGAGCATCTCGAACGCCGACGGCACCTCGCCGAGCGTGTAGGCCTCGAGGTCGCGGGCCAGGTCTTCCTTCCATCCTGTATTCGACATCAGTGCCTCATCTGGCATTGTTCACGCGCCTCAAGGGTCGCCGCCACGATCTTCTGCAGAGCGCGCATCGAGAAGCCGCGGGGCTCCCAGGCCTTCGCCATGACCATCAGCTCGTCAGGCGCGAACGGCGCCACGGTGCCGGCCCACTCGTCTCCCTCTTCGAGCAGCATGGCGTCGACGATGCTCGCCGCGAGCAGCGGCAAGTCGACCAGGCGCGGCGCCGGCACCTTAACGATGCGGAAGCGATCGCGCAGGAAGTCAGGCAGCACGGTGACGTCGTTCGCCGTGCAGAGGTAGCTGCAGGCGTCGAGCCGAAGCTCGCAGTCAAGGCTCTGATCGCGGTAGCGCGCAGCCGTTTCGGATTCAAGGAAGGGGGCAAGCGACGTCATGAGGCTGCCGTTCTGCGAGCCGACCCTGGTGCATTTGTCGACCTCGTCGATGAAAATCAGCGGGTTGGCTGTCCTGCTCGCCAACACGGCGCGAGCCGGCACGGATGCCTCGGTGTTGCTCCAAGCCTTGGACGTACCCGAGAAATGTCCATCGGCGGCACCGGCGCCATCGTATCTGGTCACGTGCTGCAGACCGATCGCGCTGGCGAGGCGGCGCACGAAACGGCTCTTCCCGGTGCCTGGCTGCGATAGCAGGATGGTATTCTTGAATTTGATCGGCTCGCCTTCGCGCAGATCCTTGAACAGCACGCTGATTGCCGCCGAGGCGTGCGGAAACTCATACGACAGGCGCTTCCGCGCCTCGGCAAGGTTGCGAGCGCAGACCAGCGGCAGCGGCTTGTCGAGGATTTCCTGGAACGGCTTGTTGTGGTTGTTCAGCCGCGTAGCGCGTGCAGCCGGCATCACCGTCATCGTCGGGCCGTCGTACGGCGTCCTGAAAAACTTCGACACGTCGACCGGCTCGAACGCTGGCACCGGCGCCAGTGCACTCTCCTGCATGATCTCGCCCGCGAGCACGGCCGCCGCCAGCGCGAACGGAGAGCGCTTCTCTTTGACGTAGTCGCCGCGGCCGGCGGCCCACCAGACGCGAAGCCTGTCGCGGACGTCGCCGTCGTCGTTGGCGCTTAGATCGGCGGCGTCGAGCACATGCTGGAGCTGCGGCAGCACGGCGCGGAATGAGGCGGGGTAGCTTGGCCGGCAGTTCAGCATGGACCAGGCCAGCGCCAGCTCGCCCGACTGGCGGGTGCCTAGCCTATAGAGCTCGTCGACGGTCTCGATGATCTCGTCCTGCACGGCCTGGCGGTTGCCACAGACATCGAGCAGGCGCTGCGCGCGCTCGGCGCCGAGGGTTTCCTCGGAGAGCGAGTGCAGGATCCCGAACGCATCGTCCCAGCGTCTCTGTAGCAACAAAGACAGCGCAGGATGCCCCGAGGGCGGCGGCGCTCGGCGGGCGCCGGACTCTGCTCGGTCCTCGGCGATAAGGCGCAGCAGCTCTGCGGTCTTCTTGCCTCTCGACGAATCCTTGGAAGCCATATATCACCTGTGCCGAGTTGCCACCATTGGGCATCCTTGTGCGCACAAAGATGCACTAAAAGCAAAGGTTCGGCTACATCATGGTTACTGGATTGCCAAAGAACAGGAAGCTCCGCCGCAAGCCGGGCCCGTCCGCCCGCGACGACGGCGAGAACCGCTCGGAGCGCATCACGCTCCGGGCCCACGACGACCTGCTCAAGCTTCTGAGCCTGCGCGCCGACGAGTCCGGCGTCTCCCGGTCCCACTACATCGAGCGGCTGCTGATCAGATGGCTGACCGCCGACCCTCGCAATCCGCAGCTCGACGCCATGGGCCGGGTCAAGCCTGGCACGACGCCGTACGACCTACGGACCCGCGATCCTCTGAAGACGGCATCACGTTGGCAGCAGTTTTCCACAGCTCACGAATTGCTGTTCGGGATGCATCCGCCGAAGGACTGGTTCGAAGATGCCGATTCCTACTGGCCCGCGCCGGTCGGCGGGCACACGGAGCCGGAAGGAGAGGCTACCGATCCGGCGGACCGTCCCATCGACAACCAGCACCGCCTGAAGCGGAAGTGAAGCTTCTGACAATTCGACTCTTTGACGTTACAAGAGTCGTAATGTCGTTTTTCGAGAAATCGCCGCGTTTACAGCGGCTTGATTTTCCGCTGCATCTCGTCTGACGCCATCATATCGACGTTCAAGACTCGAATTGTCGGCTGCTCTGACATCGCTCCATACAATTCGAGTCTCGAAACGTCGTTGGCCGAGATGAGTCCGACCACGGACTCATCTGCGCGTTCCAACCGTGGCTCCGAGGCCTCGGATGCCGCCGGCGGCCGGCCGTCCTCAAGGATTCGCGCCGGTCGGCGCTAGTCCGACGATGTTCCTTGAGACTTGCGCGCGTCCGGTCTATGCTGTTCCCTGGATAGCTCGCATGGACACCGCCAACACCAGTTCCGAATCCTTGACGCACGCCTCGGCGGGCGTAGATTTCGTTCGACATGTCGCAGGATTCGCCAGCTTCGAGTTTCCGGATCGCTCGGAAGCCGGCCCGACGCCGGCCGAGGTGGTCTCCGGCATCGTCGATGCGGTGAAGGCTCTTAAAAAGCCGAAGCGCGTCCCGGGTCCTCGCAAGAGTGGCCCTGGCACCGAGAAGCGCGACCCGAAGAAGCGCAGCGCGGCCGGCTTCGAGGCGCGCAGTGACGAGGTCGCCGAGGACCGCAAGCTGGCGAGAGAGGCCCGCGCCAAGAGGGAGGCCCAGCGCGAGCTCGACGAGGCGAAGGCCCGTGGCATCACGCCGAAAGAGCTGGCGGCGGAGAAGGCGGAACAGGCGCAGCGCGAGTACGAAGCCGCCGACACGGCCATCCGCCAGGGCTATGCCACGCCGGAACAGGTCAAGCTGGTCTACGACGTTGAGCAGGCGCAGTTCTTCGCCAAGCGACGCGCCGAGGAATGCACCCGCAACGCCGCCGGCGCGTTCGTCTGGCCCGGTGGCGTGGTCGGCACTTCGGGATGCTACCGCGCGCCCTTCCAGAAGAAGGGCTTCAAATCGAGCCTGCACCACCACTACAAGCGCTTTGCCGCGTCCTGCGGCCGCCCCTATCGCCGCAACCTGCTCGCCGGCGACCGCAAGGACGGATGCTGGCGGCACTCGAAAAAGGTGTTCGCGCTCGACAGGATCTACGCGTTCTTCTGCGCGGTCTGCTTCGACATGTGGCGCATCGACATCGACCGCGATTTCGCTTCCTACGACGAGTTTAGGTCCTGGATCGACCATATCGTCCGCGAGCACAATCTGCCATGCGCTCCGCATATCGCCTGCTGGATTCCGGACGACCGCCGCCCCGGCCAGGTGCTGCACCCCCACTTGTATTTCATCCTGCCGGAAGGGGCGGCGGTCTGGCCGCACTCCGAACAGAGCCAGCACGACAAGCTGAAGTCCGTCATCGTCAAGACGCAGGAAGCGTTCGGCGGCGACCGCGGCGGCAACTCTCACCCATACTCGGGCAAGAATCCGCTGAGCTGGCTCGTCGAGAGCCGCATCGTCGAGCCCGAGCGGATGCCGGACCTCCAGGAATGGTTCGAGGCCGTCGGCGGAGCGTTCGTTCCGAACAAGACGCTCCCGGGCCTCGCCGCCGCCGCCATGGAGGCTGCGGCCCTGGGCGAAGAGAGCGGCGGATGGTTTCCGTGCGTCCGCGAAGCCGCTTTCGCCATGGCGAAGGAGATCCACAACTCCGGCAGGGCCAAGCTCGCCGACCGCAAGGGCTTCGCCGGCCAGATCGCCACGGCGATCACGGATCCGCTGACCGCGGCGCTGCGCCCGAACGCCGACCAGGCCGCGAAGCTGGCCGCCCTGATCGTGCGCGTCACCAAGCACACGGCCGAGACCTTCGATCCGAGCAAGATGGACAAGAAGGGCCGGCGCCGGGGAGCAGCGGCACATCTGATCGAGTCGGTCATGACGCTCAAGGAGCGCTACGCCGTCGGCGGCGAGTTCTCCGGACCGGTGCGCATCGAGAAGACGGTCGAGGCCCTCGCCGAGGCCATCCGCCTCGATATGCTCTGCGGCCGGGATCCGACCGCCGCCGACATCAAGGCCAAGGGAATCCGCTGCGGCAAGACGGTCGACCGCCATTTCGATGCCGCCTATTCTCTCGCGAAATCGAGGATTCCCGCACCGAGGACGAATGCGGGCATGCCCGTGGAATTAAGGGCGCTGTTTCGGAGTAACCCTGGCTTTCCTGCTGATATCCTGGCCCCCGGCCAAGCCGCGGCGCCGGTCTTCGCCGTGAGGTCCAACCCGCCGGAGGCCTCAGCACCGGCAATCCGGGACAAAACCATCGATCCTGACCCTGCCGACCTCGTCGGAACGACCGGTGCTGACGAGTTCGACTTCATCGTCGACGCGCTCCGTCGCATCGAGCACGCCAAGCGTCGGCGCCTGCGGCCCTCCGAAGTCCGCGCCGCGACGCAGTCCCGTCAGCCGGGCTCGCTCCTCGCAGCCTTCATGGCCTCCGGGGTCAAGCACTTCCATCGGTCGATCAAGAATCCCGTGCTCCGGTCAGCCGTGGCATAGCCTCCGGGCCTCCGGCGCAACGCCTTCAACCTTCCATCTGATCGTCGAAGACCCCGTCGGGCAATGCTGCAGAGCCTGCGGCGCGCATGATGCGAAGCCTCCGGCCCCATGCTCTCTCCTGATGTTGACCCTTGCCGCGTAGCCCCGGATAACCATGGGCGAAGCCGATCGGTCAGCCGGTCGGGACCAGGAGGCAACGATGGCAACGATGAGACGCAGACTGACCCCGGAGGACGTCGACACGATCGCGGAGCTCGACGCAGCCAAGGGCAGCTACTTTCAGAGAGACCCGGATCGAGCAGACAGCCGTTTCGTGAAGCCGCGTCGACGGCAGCCGGTCGAGGTAAGCAGAGCCAAGGCGCGTCTGCGAACAGCAAGATGGCGTAGCGAGATGGACCGGCGCAAGGCTCCGACAGTCGAGCAGGTGGGCATGGCGCTCGCGACGGCGCTGGCGACCACGTCGTGGAGCGACCGGCTGACGCAGCTCGACTACGACCTGCTCAGCAGGGCGCTTGACGACCTGCAGGCGAGGGGGTTCAGCATCACGGAAACCCGGAAGACGCTGCGTCGTCTGCGCATCAAGCTCGTCGACCCCGCCGACCGTGCCGGCGAGGAGTCCGAAGGCTGCGGTCCGCCGATCTGGCAGGACGACGCGAGCAAGCTGCCGTTCTAAGCGCCGCAGACCCGTCAACATTTCATAGGATTGACCGGAGTAGATCCGCGGGCGATCGTCAGCTCGCGAAGTTTTCAGGCAGCGAGGTCAACCCCCCGCTGTTTGGGTTGACAACCTTGAAGCCCCGCCGGCGATGAGCCTCCGGGGCTTCTTTTTTTCGACGACGCGTCGCTTGCGGTGTCGACCCTTGTCGGAACGGGAGCGATCGTACGCTTTGCCGGTCGCGAGCTATCCACTCTGACCGCACCCGAAGCCCCGCAGCACTCACCCCCGGTGAGACCCCCTGCGGGGCTTCTCGCAATCTGGCATGTCGACCGGATCGTTTGCTGACGCTGTCACCGGTGACAAATGCGCATGGTCAGCACGCGCAAGCGCACAGGCAAGGACAGGACAGCGGCTTACTGGGCACGCCTCGCGGAGTCGCGAGAGCCCCCGGCCTACGTCGTCGCCAACGCATGCCTATCCGCCGTCATCGAAGCCGGGATGAACGTCGAGACCGGTCTCGACCCGGCGCTGTTCATCGAGCGCGCTGCGGAGACCGTCATCGCCGACGGCAAGTTCAGCCAGGAAGGCTTCGACAACGTGCTGGCGCGACTGACGCAGCCGGGCAACCAGCGCTGGAGGCTGGCATGACGGCGCCGAAGCCCCGCACGCCGATGACCGCGCTCGGCGCCCACGTATACGGGCGGCTCGGCGCCGTCTCGATGTCGAGGCGAGCGCCGACAAGCGCTTCCGCAGCGACCTCAAGGCCCGCAACGTCGTGGTCGCCGACCTTACCGACGGCGAGTGCGCCGGCACATGTCACTTGCTGGCTCACAAGTTCGCAGGCAGATCCGGGGCGAGGGCCGCGAGATCAAGCCCGAAGCTATCTGTTCCGGCGACAGGCCGACCAGCCACCTGTTGCATGACGAGCTGGGATAGTCCCGATGCCGTTGGTCATGTTCGTCCGCGCCTACGTCATCGCTGGATGTGGATCATGTTCTCGAGGTCGAGCCGAGTGTGCGTGCAGTCGAGTCCAAAAGCAGATGCTTGAGTTGGCCTGCATCTAACGGCCGCTTGACGCAGCGCCACACCATGCTCCAGGCTGGTGCCGATCATCGGGGCGTTCTTCTCGAGATCTCTCACGACCTCCCATTCGCCGAAACTTCCTTCGGCCGGGGGCTACGCAATGAAGCGCCAAACCCTCCAAGGTTTTCCACAACAATTGGCGATGCCTGCCAGGTCCGCGCTTTGGCTCCTCAGAGACGAATTTAACCATGCTGCCGACGTCTCCCTCGAGTCGGTTCTTCCTTGCGTTTAGGATCGTGCTTTACGCCGACGAGAAGGCCCGTCCCGAACTCTTTAAAGCCCCGCGATCATGATGGCCTTGATCGACTCTGCGAAGGCTCTCGACGGGCCCGCTCAAGTCGCTGCATGAAGACATGGCTTCGATGGTCGAAGCGAGCACAGGAGTATCAGTAATGTCTGAATCGCGGTCTGACGGCGTCCAGCTCGATATGTTTCACCCCTTCGAGATCATCAAGACGAGTTCTCGTCGTGTCATCGTTCGCACGACGGAGGATGGCTATGGGATCAAGACCCGCGTTGACCGGCTGTGCGAGCACTTCGGGGGCCGTTATGTCGACGAGGAGAAGGGTTACAGCATGACCAAGTCCGGCGTCGCCAACATGGAGGCGGCCTACGCAGCAGGCGCCAAAGCGTTCTTCTGGTTGCTGTAGTGGTCCCGCGAGTCCGCTCCGACGGACGCGGTTTGAAGCGTGCAACTGTCGATCTGTATGACAGGAAGCCATCAAGGACTCACGGCACGATTGCTCGGCGCCGTGAATCCTAAGAAGGCGGCCTCTTCTCTCACAAACGTAGCTCGGAAGGCCTCGGTCGCGAAATTGAAGCCGAGTCGGGCGCTGGTCGAGGTGGGAGGCGTGAACTTCTGGTGACAGTCCTCAAGATCCTCGCGGCGTTTGCCGTGATGGAAGACCTCAAGAGGGTATGGCGATCCTATCGACCAGCGGCGGACTCTGACAGCGCGGCGAGCTAAATCGAGATCACTTGTCGTCGATTGGGCCGCCCTTCGCCATTCGCGTTGGAGCCGGCCGAACGGTTGGCCACGCCGTCGAAGGTTCGGCCATTCTCTGGGCGCATCCTTCTTTGCGCACTGTGGCGGAGAGAGTGGGACTCCCATCCCCCATGCCGCGATTGCGCAAAAACAGCCGAAAAAGAAGGATTCCCGAAAAGCCCGGCCGAATTTTGTGACCACCGCTGTGTACCACCGCGACGGCCATTTCGGCCGTCAATCTCGGACGATTTCGAGACGCTTGAGGTCGCCGGACGGCCTGACCGTTGCTCTATCCGGACTTCCCGGCCTCTATGCGATCGAGACGTAGCCGGTGTCTATGGTCGGTAAGCAGGCGAGCGCCTCCAAGGACGGCCGCCAGCGTTCCCAGGCCGGTGCCGCCGGCGATCAGGAACATGATCAGCAATTGATATTTGACCGCATCGACCGGCTCGACGCCGGCAAGGATCTGGCCGGTCATCATCCCGGGCAAAGAAACGAGGCCGATCGCCGCCATGCTGTTCACGATCGGCATGAACCCACTTCTCAAGGCGTCCCGTATGATCGGCAGCATTGCTTGGTGTCGGCCGCCGCCTAGCGCCAGACAAGCTTCTACGGCGGCCCGTTCGCGCACCAAGCTGTTCGTCAGCACGTCCAGGCCAAGGCTTATTCCGGTCATGGTGTTGCCCAGCATCATGCCCAGCAGAGGCAGCGCATAGCGCGGGTGATACCAAGGATCGGGGCGTAGCTCCGTGAGGAGCGCGAATATCGTGACGGTGCCGGCGGCGACTAGCGTGCATGTCGCTCGCAGACCGTACTTCCAGACCCCCCTCAGGCGTCGCTTCTGCCGCGCGACGATCTCCCGCGAGGCGAAGAGAACCATGACGAAGGCGGCGAGTGCGGTCCAGAGCGGCGAGACCGCGGCAAACAGGAACGTCAGCACGTATCCGACGAGGACGAGCTGAACCACCATTCGGACGGTCGCGATGGCCAGTTGCTTCTCGAGCTTGAGGCGGAGAACAAGAGAGAGGACGCCATCCATGACAACAAGGACCGCGGGTAGGACCAGATCGCCGTACGAAAGCTGAATGTACGTCACGGCCGGCTTTCCTTGATGCCGCCGTCAGGGCCCATCGCGAAAATCCTTGATCCGACACGTCGCGCTTGAGCGTCATCGTGGGTGCTCCAGATGACGCTCGTTCCATCCGCGACACGTTCGGCAATCAATGCCTCGACGGTGGCGGCGGATGCAGAGTCGAGCGCCGAAGTCGGCTCATCCAGCAGCAGGACGCGCGACCGCAGCATCAGCCCCCGCACAAGCCCCAATCGCTGTCTCTCGCCCGTGGAAAGTCTCTGAACCGGCCAAGGTCCGCAGTCGCCCGGAAGGCCAAGACGCATGACCAGCGGTAGTGCATCATCCCAGGCCGTGAAGTGCTCCTGCACGATGTCGGACCACCAGCCGGGCTCGGCGGCGAGATAAGTCACTTGCTTTCGCCAGGCGGGCGCGAACACCGCCTCCCGCGGCGTTCCGTCAAGCTTGACCGCCCCTTCGTTGGGGTCGAGGTCCGCGATCGAGCGAAGCAGCAAGGTCTTCCCGACGCCGGATGGTCCCTGCAGGGCGACGCATTCGCCGTCCTGCAGATCGAATGACACGGAGATGTGCAGGCGCTTGAGCCCGCTGACCGTCAGCATGCGTCAAAGCTTGAGCTTTAGCCGGTCGGCGACCCGTCGGGCGATCTCCGACGGCGCCTCTGCCGGGTACGGATGCACCGAGCTGACATTGATCTCGCCGAGCACGTAGCTGTCGCTCCCATCAGGCTGGACGGGGCCGAGCATGAAGTCGGCGTCCCAGATCGCCGGCAGGTCGCTTGGCGCGATATCGAGCAGCGAGGTTAGCTGCAGCGTCCACTCGTCTTCCATCAGCCGACGCAGCCGCTGGAAGCGCGGGTCGGCGTTGGACGTGTAGAGCCGCGGCCCGGCCGCGGCGCGCGCGGCCGGCGACTCCACCAAAGCTTTGACCTTGTGGTGACCGAAGCCGGCGCAGCGGTCGCCGGCCATGTAGCAACGCACGACGCCCTCATCTAACCGGGGCTGGAACGCCTGGTCGACCACGCTGCCGTTCTCGAAATACTCCGCACAGCGGCGGAGAAAATCGTCCAGCGTCAGTTCCTCCGGCGTGTCTTTGGTCGCTTCCAGCGCCCTGATCATGGATGAGGTCGCCAGCTTCTCGACCTTCCAGACGCCCTGGCCACCGTTGCCTCGGTTGCGCTTGATCACGCGTGGGCCGGAGGCGAGCCGCGACGGCAACTCGGCACGCATCGCAGCGGCGGTTTGGTACAGCGCCATGTCGCCTCCCCAGCCCATGGAGCGGGTGCGATAGAGGACCTCCTTGGTGCCCATCTTGAGGATGACGTCCGGGTGGGCGCTCACCCAAACTCCTTGCGCGGCGACGTCGCGCAGCAGGGCGTCGAGACCGGCGCGGTTGCGGCCGTCTTGGATGGGGTTGACCCAGACGAGTACGCCGTCAACCGCGAGCAGTTCTTCGCGGGCGGCCTCCGCAAAACCCTCGTCGTAAATCACGGGGCGCCCCTCGATGCCGACGGCGGCAAGCGCATCGAATACGTCGACGAAGCGGCCGCTTTTCGGGGTGGCATCTCGACGCGCGGCGGCGTCTCCTCGCGAGAGGATGGCTACCGTGCGTCGGGCGGAGGAGTGTTCTTCGGTGTCCATGCGCGAGCTCCACGTGTTGCGTGCTGCGCAGAGCTTGGACCGAAGTCTCGCCGGGAGTCTGCTTGATCCCGCCCCGGCACTCTACGTGAGATCGCGTGGATCCTTCAAGCGGCGGTTTTCCGTGGCGGGCGCGTTGACCCGGCGGTGAGGTCTTTTCCGTTCCGGACGGCGGTGAAATTTTCGTGACGGTCGGTTTCACGCGCCCGAGCGATCGCGGGTTGACAGCCTCGCCGAGTGAGTTTTTAGTCGCGTGACGGGGATATGCGATCTCCCCGCGAGGCGTCATGCTCAAGAATCGCGTCCTGATCACCAAGGGCGCAGCATGTCAGCATTGTACACCTACCTTTCACCCGACAAACTTTCTCGATCGGTAGGCTCGGCGGTCGCGCTGGGCCGGCTCGCGGCTTCGCGCGGCGTTCGCGCATCGAGCGGGTGAACCCAGGTCTTCTCCTACACGACCGACGTTGCCGCGACGCGATCAAGAGACGCACGACGGGCCGGCCAGAAAGGTCAGGTGAGGCCGGAAGCAGGACTACTTCTGGGGCTGGGACAACCAGGAGATCAGACATGCGAACATCTACGATCTATCAGGTAGCGATATTCGTGGCGCTTGCAGCGGGACTCTCGCCTGCCCGCGCCCTGACCCAAGACGAGTTTGTCGCCAAGATCCAGGCGGCCGGCTACTCGCAGGTGACCGACGTCAAATCAACCGCCGAGGGCATCACCGCCAAGGCTGTGAAGGACGGCAAGCCGGTGACTCTCGTCGTCGATAGCAGCGGCCAGATCAAAGAGCGGAACTGAGATGGAGGACGCGCACGATGAAACGCAAAATCTGGTCCCTGGCCGCGAGCGGCCTCGCTCTCGCCTACTTGCCCTTCGTCTACGTGGCACGCGCGCAAGCGATCGATTGGCAAAAGGTCGACGAGACCCTCGGCCGGAAGGCCGCGGTCTCCGATGACGTCCACCGCTACGGCTTTCCACGCAGCGACCTTTCGGTGACCCTCGACGGCGTGACGATCAAGCCTTCGCTGGCGCTTGGCGGATGGGTCGCCTTCAAACCTGGGCACGGTGGCGCCATGGTCATGGGTGACCTTGTGCTGCTCGAGACCGAAATCAATCCCGTGATGGCGAAGATGATCGCCAGCGGTCTCGAAATCACAGCCGTGCACAATCATCTGCTGCGCGCGAGCCCGGCGACGTTCTACATGCACCTGGCCGGCCACGGCGCCCCCCTCAAGCTGGCCTCGGCGATCCATGATGCGCTGGCTGAGAGCACGACGCCGCTGACTATCGCGGCCCCCGCGAGCCCGCCGCCTGCCGTGGACCTCGATACGGCGAAGCTCGACCAGATCATCGGCGTTAAAGGCCAAGCAAACGGCGGGGTCTACCAGTTCAACGTGAAGCGACGCGACCCGATCACGCAAGACGGCATGCCGCTGACGCCCGTCGGTCCGATGGGCGTGGCGATTGGCATCAATTTCCAGCCGACCGGCGGCGGGAAGGCCGCCATCACGGGCGACTTCGTGCTGACGGCCGACGAGGTCAACCCCGTCATCGTGGCGCTGCGGACACACAGCATCGAGGTGACGGCGCTACACAGTCACATGCTCGATGAGCAGCCGAGGCTGTTCTTCATGCACTTTTGGGCGAATGACGACGCGATCCGGCTTGCCGAAGGCTTGCGCGCTGCCCTGGACAAGACGGCGAGCACGAAGAACTGAGGCGAAGATCGCAAAGGAGGCGATCCGATGTCCTACCGGGCCAAGCCGCTGCTCGCCCTAGCGTTCATGTCGATCTCGTTGATGGGAGCGTCCGCCATGGCTCAGACCGTGAATTTCGATGACGCTCCCGCGGGAACGTCGCCTGAAGGTTGGATCCTTACGATGACTGGCCGAGGAGAGGCGAACTGGACCGTTGAGCCAGACCACACGGCGCCGAGCAAGCCGAACGTCCTCAAGCAATCCGGCAGGGCGACTTTCCCAGTGGCTCTCAAAATGGGTACCGACATCCGCGACGGCTTCGTCGAGGTGAAATTCAAGGCGGTCGCCGGCTCCGAGGATCGCGCTGCGGGACTGATCTGGCGCGCGAAGGATGCCGACAACTACTACGTCGTCCGGGCAAACGCTTTGGAGAACAATGTCGTGCTCTACAAGACGCTCAACGGCGTTCGAACGTCTCTGGATATCGCAGGTCGCAAGGGCGGATATGGCATGAAAGCGCCCGTGGCCTCCGGCCAGTGGCACGTGTTGCGCTGCGATTTCACAGGAACGCGGTTCAGGGTGACGTACGACGGACGGCAGTTGTTCGATGTGGAGGACGCCACGATCTCCCAATCGGGCATGATCGGCCTGTGGACCAAGGCGGATAGCGTGACCCTGTTTGATGATCTGACGTATGGTGAGGTCAAATAGGTCCCTGTCCCGTTGCCGGAGATAACCATGAACACTCGACCCCTGATGGTCGCGACTGCCTTGGTGATCGCTTCCGTCTGCCCGCTGCGGGCAGAAGAAAACTTGGTCGCCTACAAATCACTCGCTCCAGAGTTGGCATTCGATCTTGCACGCGCCGCGTTGAATAGCTGCCGCTCCCGGGGATTCCAAGTCGCAGTCGCCGTGGTCAAATCGTTTCGACGTGACGCAAGTGATGCTGCGTGATCGCTTTGCAGGTCCTCACATGCCACCAACGGCGGCAGGCAAGGCTTGGACGGCCGCGTCGTTCAGGACCAGTACGACTGAGCTCAATGCGATCAGTCAACCCGGCATGATGCAGGCGGGCATTCGCCATCTTCCCGGAGTAGTCATCATAGGAGGGGGACTGGTGGTCGAAGCCACCGGCTCGCTGGTCGCAGCGGTAGGTGTCTCCGGAGCTCCGGGGGCGACGCTGACGAAGCGTGCGCGAGGGACGGCATCGACGCCATCCGCGACAGGCTGGAGTTCTGACCTGGATATGGAGCGGCTCCAGTATCGTAGATTGGAACCTGACCCAATCGCCAGCGAGGCCCCTCCCGCTGCGACGCTAGAAGTGAGAGCAATCTGTGAACTAGCTCATTTTAGATTGAAGGAGATCGTGCCCTAACAGGAAGGCGAGTTCGAGGATTGCACCAGGAGCGGGCAATGGCGATCACCACCGAAAGGACCTCGTTCACCAAAGATATCCAGGGCCGCTACCTCTGCAACAACCTGGCCGAGGTTGATGCGTGGAAATCCACAGGCGGGCGACCATTCGATTTCATCATCGTGGGAGGCGGTACGTTCGGCTCGGCTATCGCCGAGCATCTGTGGTTCCGACAGAAGCAGAGTGGCGGCGGATTGCGGACACTGGTCGTAGACGCCGGGCTGTTCACCGTTCCTGAGCACGTCCAGAACACGGGGATCCAGGGGTTCGGCGATCCGGCCAATCCATTCTTTCTGGACGAAAACTTGCCGCAGCCGGAGCCGCCACGCAACGAGGTTTGGGGCATTCCTTGGAAATCGACTATTCCCTTCAAGGGACTGGCGTATACACTCGGAGGCCGATCACTCTATTGGGGCGGTTGGTCGCCTCGTCTTCTGGACGAGGAGATGTCGGGTTGGCCGGCAAATACCGTAGCCGATCTGAACAGCCGCTATTTCGACGAGAGTTCGCGGCAGATCGGTGTCGACGAGGCGAACGACTTCATTTTCGGCGAACTGCAGAACGCGCTTCGTCGTCAGCTCTTCGATAATTTGTCCAGCGTGCCTGGTGCGATTACGCTCGACGCGCTCCCGCCCTCGCCGCTGCTGAAGCCCGGCGCGGACCCCGCACAGTTGCTCGGTCTGTCGTCGAGTGGCGGGCTTTCGCAAAACGACCTGCTGAACATGCTAAAGCTCGAAGCGCCGCTTGCCGTACAGGCGCGCCCGCCACATGCGGGGTTCTTCCCGCTCAACAAGTTCAGCGTCGTTCCGCTGCTCATGAAGGCGGCGCGAACCGCGGCGAGCGATTCCAACGGCAATGATTCCGTCAAGGAATTCATGGTGCTGCCCGATACGCATGTGCTGACACTGCGCACCGTGCCGACCGCGGCAGGGACATGGCGCATCTCCGGCGTCGAGACGAGCCGCGGCCCGATTGACCTGGCTCCGGGCGGCGCCGTCATCATGGCGCTCGGCACGATTGAGAACGCGCGGCTCGCTCTGGCGTCGTTCGATGCCACCGGACTTCCAACCCTGCCGCTCATCGGCAAGAACCTGATCGCTCACCTTCGCTCGAACCTCGTTATCCGCGTGCCGCGCTCGGCGATTCCCGGGCTTTCGTCGGCGGTGAACGAACTGCAGACCGCGGCCATGTTCGTGAAGGGCCGGGCGACGCGCCCAAATGGTGACCTGATCGGTCACTTTCACCTTCAGATTGCTGCGAGCGGCGGCGGCAATACCGTAGGCGGCGAGGACGAACTCTATCGCAAGGTGCCGGACGTCGACTTCTACGACCAACTGCGGACTTCGACCGATACGCATATCGCAATTGCAATCAGGGGCCTCGGAGAGATGGAGCCGGCCGACCCGGCCGATCCCGCCGCTCATCCAAGCCGGGTCGATTTGAGCGCGCGCACCGACGAATACGGGGTTCGTCGCGCATCGATTGCGCTAACACCGACACAGCGAGATTGCGATCTTTGGGCCGCTATGGATGCGGCAATGCAGAAGGTCGCCGCCACCTTCGCCAGCGGGCAGCCGATGCAGGTGCTCCAAAGCAACCAGGACGGGCTCGGGACGACGCATCATGAAGCCGGGACGCTTTGGATGGGCACCGACCCGGCCGCGAGCGTCACCGATGGCAACGGACGCTTCCATCACACTGAAAACCTCTATGCGGCAGGCCCCGCGCTGTTCCCGAGCATCGGCTCTCCCAACCCCATGCTGACCGGGATCGCGCTGTCGCGCCGCACGGGCGACTTGATCATGGCGCCGCCACCTGTCGTGGCCGATGCGGGCTTCGAGACGCTATTCGACGGTAATACTCTTGGTGACTGGACAATGTCGACGATCAGCAACCAGCCCGGTCGGAACGACCCTGGCTCGTTCCGGGTTCGGCGCGGTGTGCTCGAGACGCGAACGGGAACGGACCTTGGGCTCCTCTGGCTGAAGCGCCCCACGCCTCCTCGCTACGTTCTGCGGCTGCAATGGATGTTGACCGCGCCCGACGACAATTCGGGTGTCTTCATCGGCTTCCCCGACCCTCGAAACGAAGGTTACGACAACACAGCCTATGTCGGCATCAACTTCGGCTTCGAAATTCAGATCGACGAATTGGCCCGACCGGACAGGGCACCGATCCACAGGACAGGTGCAGTCTACTCCTTCAAGGGGCCGACCGACGGTCCGCTGACTGTCCATCCTGTCGGAGAATGGAACAGCTATGAAATCACCGTCGATGGTGCGGACATCACCGTCGTGCTGAACGGGCAGACGGTAAACATCTTCCATTTTGCCGGCGATCCGCAGTCTCCGCGCCGCGGTCTGCCGTCGACCGCGCAGGACCCGCGGTTCATCGGCCTGCAGACACATACGGGCCGAGTGCTCTTTCGCAACATCCAGTGGAAGCCGCTGGAAGGCGCTGTGGCATGAACTTGATGCCACTCGGATCATTGGGCGCCGTCGAAACACACGGAACGGTGACGTTCGGACTGTGGCTCCCCTGGGTGTCGGCGGCCGACGGCGACGTCGTCACCGTGAAGATCATCCATGAGGCAGATCAGTTTCTCCAGGCCTTTCCGGCTCGAGAGTTCCAGCTTACGCACAGTGTTCGTCCGCCGTATGGGGACTTCTGGTCGGCCACCGTACCCATCGCCGGCACGCTGCCCGCAGTGCCGGGCTCAGCTTGGGGCAATCCGGGCCGCTACGTCTATCGCTACACGATCACGAATCCGAGCGTAGGCACGATCGACTGGATCATTGATCCCTTCGCACGCGAGTTCGGTGTCGGCAAGCAATCCGCCTTCACCCTGGGCTATGAGCCCTACGTCTGGAGTGCGGGCGAGGCGCAATGGCGGACGCCGGCGCTGGCAGATCTGATCCTCTATGAGGTGAACATCGCCGAGTTCGGCAGCGACCTCAATCGGGCCCGCGGCTTCGCGGCCTACCTAGCTGACCTCGGTATCAACGCCATCGAGATCATGCCGCTGTCCAACGTCGGCAACTCGGTCGACTGGGGCTATCTGCCGATCGGCTATTTCGGCGTCGACGAGCGCTTCGGCAATCGGTTGGATTTCCAGCAATTGGTCGACATTTGCCATCAGCACGGGATCGCGGTGATCGTGGACGTCGTCTATGGCCATACGGGCGTGGATTTCCCGTACTACGACGCCTACACGCGGCTGCGGTACCGCGACAATCCGTTCATGGGGCCGTTTGCCAAAGACTACTTCAGCAATTTCGGGAAGAGCACGGACTTCAATCGGGAGATCACGCGCGACTTCTTTTTCACGGCCAATCACCATTGGCTCGAGGTCTATCACGTCGACGGCTTCCGCTACGACTGCGTCCCGAACTACTGGGACGGGCCCATGGGCGTGGGTTATGCAAGCCTCGTCTATGAAACGCACCAACTGACCAAGGCGAACATCGCGTCGGGTCGACCTTACTGGAGCCGCTTCGACGCAGGAGCAGGCAAGCCGCTGACGCTGGTGCAAATGGCCGAACAGCTCGAAGCCCCGAGGAAGTGCTGCGCTCGACCTATTCCAACTGCACGTGGCAGAACGGCACCTACGGCGCTGCGCGCGCGGTTGCCCATGGGGATCGCGGCCGGCTGGCCGACCTGGGTCTGCAGCTGGGCCTCTTCGGCTACCCCGACCGGGAGACGCTCAACGGTGACGAGATCCCCAAAACTGCACTTCAATACGTCGAGAACCACGATCACGAACGCTTCCTTTGCAATTTCGGGACCTCCAATCCCGACGAAGCCGTCAATCCGCTGTTCGCCGAGGGCGACCGAACACTCTGGTACATGCTGCAGCCCTATTTGATCGGCCTGCTGATGAGCAAAGGCATTCCGATGCTCTGGCAAGGCGAGGAATTTGCCGAGAACTACTTTCTGCCCGACTTTGGAATGGGCCGCGTCTCCCTGCTGCGGCCGATGCGATGGGATTTCTTCTACGATGAGTCCGGCCGACCCATCGTGAGCCTGATCCGCAGGCTGCTGCGGATCAGGCGGCGACGCGACCACATTCGTCAGGGCACGTACTTCTTCTTCAACGATTGGGATCGCTATCAGCAGTTCGGAGTCCTGCTGTTCGCGCGCTATGCAGCCACCCAGTACACGTTGGTCGCAATCAATCTCAGCGACACCGGCCGGACCGTCCCGTTCTGGTTTCCGATGGGAGGTGACTACGTCGAAGAGCTGCATGGCGGCGCTCTCAACCTGAGGAACGTACTTTCGTTCCGGCGAGTAGATCTTGATATCCCGTCGCACTATGGACGGATCTGGACGCTGATGTAAGTGCGGCTACTGCCCTCACCCAGTTCACGGCAGGGTCGATTACCGATCGACGCGCTCTCAGTGGCAGCTGATCTGAATGCGGCCGAACTTCTAGGAACGATTGGGATCGTTCACATGGCACGATCGCCCATTGATGGAGGTAACTTAGGAAGCCGCAGATTTGCTGTAGCGATCTTCTCACATGCCCACTCTGAGCTCCGCAGCGGGCATATCCGCGCCAAGCGGGCCTTCATGTTCATGCAAACGCCCGCATCTCCTAAACAGCCAAAGGCCTCGCGCAAAAAAGAAGCCCCCTAGGACGCGGACTCATTAAGGCCCAGCCATAGCCTGATTGACGCGAGTTGAACGAAGGCAAGGTAGTTGGCGGCGAGCCTGTCGTAGCGCGTCGCCACCCGGCGACATTGTTTGATCCTGTTGAAGAACCGCTCGACCCGATTGCGAGCCCGGTAGAGGTAGGGACTGAAGCAGATAGGATCGCTGCGATTTCGGCGGGATGTTGGCCCACGCGCCCTTCTTCATGGCAAGCGCTCTGATCCAGTCGGCGTCATAGCCCCGGTCGGCAAGCAGCATTGACCCGGACTTCAGACGAGACAGCAGTTTTCCCGCAAGTCGAACGTCGTGGGCCTCGCCGGGACTCAACGCCAGCCGTACCGGCAGACCATTGCTGTCGACCACCGCATGAATTTTGCTCGTCAAGCCGCCGCGTGACCGCCCCATCGATTGGCGCTGGTTTCGCATGATGCAGGCTCCATGCTGATGCACGCGGACAATCGAGGTGTCGATCATTTGGACAGCGGCATCATGAGCCGCGGCAAGTGCGTCTATGATATGGCTCCAGACCCCAGCCCTCCGCCAGCGAACGAAGCCGTTATAGCAAGTGGTGTACGGGCCGAACGCCTCAGGCAGATCGCGCCAGGGTGCTCCCGATCTCAAGACCCAAAAGATGCCGTTTAGGACACGACGATCGTTTACCCGAGGAACGCCACGCGGCTTGTTGGGCAACATCGGCTTGAGGGCGGCCCATTCAAAATCGGCAAGTTCATGGCGCATGATTCGAGGCTCCAGCTTGACAGCTTGAATCACAGGCATCTGACCAAACACAATGCGCCTAGTTTGCCTCCCGTCACTGCTGCTTTTGGAGCGGAGCGGACATCAACCAAGGGACTATCCGGCTGGATCGGTCAAAATGATCCTGAGCCCGCACCGGAAGATATGGCGCCGCCTATTTTTCGCCGATGATCATGGAGTTGCCACCTGGAAGGTGGCGAACCATCGTCTTTGTGAACCCGGCCGAACGCATCCATCCGGTGCAATCCGTAGCCGTATATCCAAACCCACCCGCCGTCCAAAGGAGCATGTTGAGAGAGGAGAGCAAGCCAGTTGTGCTTGTGCGCCGGTCGTCATCGATAAGCATATCATAGACGATGACAGCCCCACCTATCCGGATCGATTGATACGCCTTGTCCAGCAACATCTTCTTGGCTTCAAGGTCCCAATTGTGGAGGACGCGACCCAAGACGATGACATCGGCCTGAGGCAACGGATCCTTGAAGAAATCGCCTCCCGCGAAACTCACTCTATCAGCGACGTTGCGTTCGAGCGCGTACTCCTCGAATGCCGAGCACAGCATCGGGAGATCGAATCCGATCGCGCGGACGTGAGGATGCGCCAAAGCAACCTGGACCGGCAGGCCACCTTGAGCGGTGCCGACATCGCAAAGTGTCTGATAATTCTCCCAGGGGAACTGGTGAGCGATACCTTGAGCGGCGAGCAAGCTGCCAGACGTCATCGCGGTGACGAAGGTCCGGAATCTCGCTGCGTCGTTGTACAATGACCCGAAGTGATCCTGGCCATGCGTTTCGGCCGCCGGGTTGCCGGTACGCAGCGACTGCGTCAGCGATCCCCATAATGCGTATTCGCGTCGGTTGTACTGGTCGAAGCTGGCGCCGAGATAAGTCGGCTTCGCTCGGTCTAGATAAAAATCGCTCTCCTCGCTATTACGATATCGCCCTTCGTCGTCTCGCGTCAGAAGACCAGTCGCGACGAGTGCATCGAAGAAGTCGCGAGCCGCGCGACCGTGGACTTGAATGCGGCCGGCAAGATCCCTGGCATCGAGCGGGCCGGCTGCAAGCTCCGTAAACACTCCGAGTTCGACCGCGCTCAAGAAGACTTTCGCCTGTCGATAGGCGCTGCCGATCTCGAAAAGCCGATCCGTACGCGGTTGCTCGCGGGTCATGGGGATTTCTCCTTCTCGATGATTTGCGCGTCCCTATCGCGGCGCCGCCTGTGTGTAACGGGCGAGCGCGGCGCGCTCGTTCATGACGATCTTTTGCAGTTCTGCCGGAGAGGTGACGCGCACCCGCATGCCGATCGCACTGAAGCGTCCCGCCAAGTCCGCGTCCGCGCCGATCACGTGCAGGTCGGCGCCGATGCGTTCACGTAGCTCCACCGACATCCCGCGGGGCGCGAAAAAGCCAAGGAACGCTTCGTATTCGAGCTCCGGGAAACCCGACTCGCGCGCCGTGGGAACGTCCGGCAAGAAGGGTGATCGTTGACTATTCGTGATCGCGATAATCTTGATCTTGCCGGTTTGCGCCATCGGCAACTGAGTCGCGAGGGCAGCAGCATAGAATTGGAGTCGATCTTGCGAGAGGTCCTGCATCGCCATGCTCACCTCTCGGTATGGGACACGCGGGAGATCGATGCCGGCGCGCTTCAAAAAACCCGGCACCAGATAGTCCAGACTGCCGGGAGTTCCGCTCCAATTGAACTGCCCCCGCTTGAGGCGCGCCTGCGCGACGAATTCGGACAGCGAGCGTGTCGCCAGGGAAGCAGGCACCGCTATCGCTACGTAGACTTCAGCGGCAGCCGCAACCGGCAGCAGATCATCAGGATTGTACGGAAGGCTGCCTGCGTGCGCGAGCAGGTTGCTCGTGAGCGGTCCCCCGTTCGTATAGAGGAGAGTATGCCCATCGTTCGAGTTGAGCACCGCGGTCGCGGCGATGATGCCGTCGGCGCCTGGACGATTTTCGACGATGACGGGCTTCCCCCACCGCTCCGCGAGCTTTTCGGCGAAAGGACGCGCCGTGACGTCGCCACCGCTGCCAGGCGGAAATGGCGTGATGATCTTCACGACTTGGGTAGGCCACGACTGGGCTTTGCCCGGAAGCGTGGTAAACGACAGGGCGATTGTTGTCAGCAGTCCCAAAGCCAAATGCGTGGTGCGCATGACGGAACCTCCTCGTCCCGATCGCCGGCACGGCGGTTTGTCGGGCTCGATGGACACTACGGCGCGATACCCTTAAGGTCCTTGTTTCAGGGTCTGAAGAGTTCTGAACAGGCATGGCGTTCAATCCGAAACCGGATCGAGACACTGTTCGATTTGGAAAGTTTGTGCTGGATCTTGTCGACCGGCGGCTGACCTTTTCGGGACAGCCCGTCAAGCTCTCGAGCCGGGCGCTCGATATCCTCTGCGAATTGGCTTTGGTCCCAGGCGAGGTTGTGAGCAAGGATCGCCTGATGGAAAAAATCTGGGCGGGCCGCGTGGTGGAGGAGAACGCTATCCAGGTGCACGTGTCCGCATTGCGCAAGGCACTCGAACTCGGAAGCGCCGGTCACAGCTACGTCGTTACCGTTCCGGGACGAGGTTATCGCCTGGTGGGGGTCGAGAATCGTCCCGACACGCTCCCGTATTCGAACTCCGGAGACATCCCGGCGCGCGGGACCACGGTCGCCGTGCTGCGGTTCGCTAATCTCAGCGGGGATTCCAGCCAGGATTACTTCGCCGACGGTATCGTAGAGGACATCATCACGGGACTGTCCCGTATCACCGGTCTATCGGTGGTCGGCAGCACGTCGAGCTTACTGTTCGAAGCCGGCTCCGGCGACCTGGCAAGTATCGGGCGGAAGCTGGGGTGCCGCTATCTCGTGCAGGGGAGCGTGCGCAAGGCCGCCAATCGCATAAGGATCACGGCGAGGCTGGTCGAGTCCGACACGGGTGTCGCATTGTGGGCGGAACGGTACGATCGCCGGTTTGATGATATTTTCGAGGTTCAGGATGCCATTGCGATGAGCCTGATCGGGGCGCTCGAACCGAATCTACGCAAGGTCGAGATCAGCCGCGTTCGACGAGAGCGACCCAACAGTCTCGATGCCTATGACCTCGTGTTGCGGGCACTCTCCTCAATGCGCACGACCATGCCGACGGGCGCTGGTGAAGCCATTCCGCTATTGGAGAAGGCGTTGGAACTGGAGCCCGATTATTCGGCGGCCCAGGCACAGTTGGCGCGATGTTTTCAGATCAGATTCAGCCGCGGTGGACTGAGCGAGGCCGATCGCGCCACCGCCGTCCGCTATGCTCGCGCTGCGACGAGAGGTGATGACGCGACCGCGCTCGGTGCTGCCGGTCTGGTGATCTGGTTCGCTGACCCTGACTTCAGTGACGCGTTCGAGGTGTTTCGCCGGGCCCTGTCGATCAGTCCTTCAAATATCGTTGCCTTGGGGAACAGTGCATTCGCGCATGCGTTCATGGGCGACCGCCAAAGTGCGCTTGAACTGGCGCAACACGCCCTCGAGGTAAGCCCTTTCGATACCCTGATTGCTCATATGGCGATCGCGGTGACTGAGCTTTATGCCAATCGGTTTGATGAAGCTCTGAAGGCAGCGGCTCGCGCAGTCGAAGCCAATCCTTCATTCAGTGTGCCGCACGTCCTTCAAACTATCGCCCTGGTCCGGCTCGGTCGAATCGAAGAGGCGAGATCGGCCGCCGAACGTGTCTTGAACCTAGACCCGACGTTCACGATGCCAGTATGGTCGGTCACCGTACGGAAAAACCCTGCCGTTTTCGATCCAATGGCGCAGGCGTGGAGCGAGCTCGCTACTCGCAGTTAACGTCTGCGCATGCCAAGTGCGACATATTGCGCCACCTCATGATCTCGGCCGCTTTCGGAGCGAAGCAGACAGGTCGAAATTAATGAGTACGCGCCCTAGTGTTCTGGCGGGCTTCAGTCTGATCGCAGCCGGTCCTTTCTTAGGCGACCTCGACGCTACTTCTTCGGCGCAGAGCCGTCCTTCAAAGAGGCGTCGTAGTCCGCCTGCGAGCTATTGATGTGTGATTGATTGCCAGACGCACTGCTACCTGTTGTCGCCCCGACTGTGTTGGTTGTCTCCCCCGGCGCATGAGAAGCCGCGCCGGGCCGGTCCTGGTTGCCGACATAGCCCGATTCGCCGGAATTACGGGTTTTGATACCCTTATCAGCTTCGGTCTGCACGTTTTGAGCTGCTCCGGATTGCAACGTCGGCCCTGTTTGCTGGGCTTTAGTAGCTATCGGCATGATTGGAAGTGCGAGAAGCAATGCCGCAGACAAGTATCGCATGGCTATTCTCCATCTAGGCCCCGCCGCTTCGTCAACGCGCGCATTCCAGAAGATTTCCGCCAAAATTGATCAAAACTTGCGACTGCATGGCTGACACTTTCCGTGCAGAAACTGGCAGGAAAGAAGCAATCTCCGTCCTTTGTCCACCGCTACAGCCAAGTCATGCTGCCAATCGCTTCGCGTCGCGCAGGAACGACCACGCGTCGGTTTCGTTGTGCTCGCTCTATGGACGAGAAGGGAAAGATCATGGACCGTGAACATGTGAAGGGCGCCGCCGACAAGGCGAAAGGCGCGATCAAGGAGGGGGCTGGCAAGCTCACAGGAGACAAGGACCTGCAAGCCGAAGGCAAGATGGATAAGGCCAAAGGAGCCGCCCACAACGCTGCGGGAGACGTCAAGGACGCCGCAAGAGAAGCCGCTGACGCACTCAAGAAATAGACACAAGAAGAAAGATCTGAAACTAGCCGCCGCAGCGCGGCTCTTTTCTTTCTCACTTTTTGCGGGACTGCAGGTTGGAGGCAGCGCCGCCCGCAATGCGCAAAACTCCATCTTGTCGTGGCAGACACTTTGCCAGTGATGGCGGGGCGGTGGAACTCGCAGGCTCGGCGGCCGTTACCTGCCGCGACAGCAGTAGCGAGTAGGAGAGCCCGTGAACCGACGCCAGCTTGTTCGAGGGTCGGCGTTGCTGCCGGCGGTGCTGCTCGCTGCGCGGAGTGGCTTCGCCGCAGCTGGACCGCCGGAGGGCGCGTTCAGCTCTTCCACTGTGAGAGACCTCGCCCGTGCGTTAGCGAGCAAGCCGTACGAAGCGCCCGACGAAAAGCTGCCGGGCGGCTTGAAGGACCTAGACTACGATCAGTACCGTTCAATCCGCTTCCTGCCCGATCGCGCGCTCTGGCGCAGCAAGAATCTTCCCTTCCAAGCGCAGTTCTTCCATCGCGGCTTCTTCTACAAGAACCGCGTGAACATCTTCGAAGTCGCGGACGGAAAGGCCAGCGAGATCAAATACCGCAAGGAAGACTTTTCCTTCGGCGAGAAGGTGCCGGCGTTTGAGGAGACAGATCTCGGCTTCGCCGGCTTCCGCATCCACGCGCCGATGAACCGCCCTGACTACTACGACGAGGTCTGCGTCTTCCTGGGCGCGAGCTACTTCCGCGCCGTCGCCAAAGGGCAGACTTACGGGCTTTCCGCCCGCGGCCTTTCGATCGATACCGGCGAAGCCAAGGGCGAGGAATTTCCGCTCTTCAAGACGTTCTGGCTGGAGCGGCCGGCGCCGGGTGCGACCTCGTTGGTGATCCATGCCCTGCTCGACAGCAAAAGCTGCGCCGCGAGCTATCGATTTACCGTGCGTCCGGGGGACACGACGGTCTTCGACGTCGAAATGTCGGTCTACCCGCGCGTCGAGATGCCGCGCGCCGGGCTCGCGCCCATGACCAGCATGTTTTTCTACGGTCCGAACGACCGCAACGACATCGATGATTTCCGTCCCTCCGTTCACGATTCCGACGGGCTCGCGATCTTCAACGGCAAGGGCGAAAGCCTGTGGCGGCCGCTCAGCAATCCCCGTGACCTCCAGATCAGCACCTTTCAGGATCTCAATCCGCGCGGCTTCGGCCTGATGCAGCGGGAGAGAAACTTCTTCGCCTACCAGGACATCGAGTCCAGCTTCGAAAAGCGCCCCAGTCTCTGGATGGAGCCGATCGGGGATTGGGGCGAGGGCGGCGTCACGCTGTTCGAGATCCCGACCAAAGAGGAGGTCCACGACAACATCGCTGCGTTCTGGCGGCCGAAGAACCCGCTGCAGGCCAAGGGCGAACACAACTACACCTATCGGCTGCATTGGGGGCCGGATAGTCCGAAGCCGCATTCGCTGGCCCGCTTTACGCGAAGCGGGATAGGGGCGCGGGGCGAGGACGCACGCCTGTTCGTGCTCGATCTGCTCGGCGATAACCTCAAGGGCATCGATCCGGCGGGTGTCAAAGGCGTGGTCACGGCGGAGAAGTCCGAGGTGAAGAACATCGTCACGCAACCCAATCCCTACACCGGCGGCTGGCGGCTGAGCTTCCAGTGCCAGGTGAAGGGAGAGCCGATCGAGCTGCGGGCGTTTCTGACCGAGGGCGACAAGCCCTTGTCGGAAGTCTGGGTCTACCGATGGGCACCCTGAACACGGCGCCCCGCCCGGTCGCCGGCGACATCACGACGCAGCGGCTGTTGCCCGGCGAGTCCCCGCTTTCGATGGCTCCTGGCGACCTCGGGAAAGGCCGGGTCCTCGACCGCGTTCCTGCGGCGGTAGGCCCCGCGATGGCCTGGCGACGCGGCGTCATTCTGCTCGCGACAGCGGCGCTCACGGGGGCGGGCGGTTATGAGATGTATCGCGTGCTGGAGGTCGGCGGCGTCACCGTCCTCGAAGCCATGGTGCTGGCGCTCTTTCTGATCCTGCTCGCCTGGGTCGCCTTTTCATTCGCCTCCGCGCTGGCGGGCTTCTTCCTGTTGCTCGCCCATCGCCCGGGCGCCTTCGCGCCGGACGCGGAACTGCCTGCGATCGCAAGCCGCACCGCCATGCTGCTTCCCACTTACAACGAAGACCCGCACCGACTGACGGCACGACTTCGTGCGATCATCGAATCCTTGGAGGCGACCTCGCACGGGGAGTTGTTCGACTGGTACGTCCTGAGCGACAGCACCGATCCGGACATCTGGGTCGCCGAGGAAAAGGCGCTTCTCGCGCTGCGACAGGCTGTCGGCGTGCCACGCCTGTACTATCGTCATCGGGCCGAGAACACGGCCCGGAAAGCCGGCAACATCTCCGAATGGATCACGCGATTCGGCGCCGTGTACGACTTCATGATCGTGCTCGACGCCGACAGTCTCATGAGCGGGCAGACCATCGTCCAATTAGTCCATTCCATCGAGACCAATCCAACCGCCGGGCTCGTCCAAACGCTCCCAATGGTCGTCAATGCGCGAAGTCTGTTCAGCCGCGTCCAGCAATTCGCGGGCCGCCTGTACGGACCGATGATCGCGGCCGGCGTCGCCTGGTGGCACGGCTCGGAAGGCAACTACTGGGGCCACAACGCGATCATCCGCGTGAAGGCGTTCGCGGAAGCTGCGGCGCTGCCGCAGCTTCGGGGGCCCAAGCCGTTCGGCGGGCACATCCTCAGCCACGACTTCGTCGAGGCCGCGCTGATGCGGCGGGCCGGGTGGGGCATCTACATGCTGCCGATGCTCGGGGGAAGCTACGAAGAGGTGCCGCCTTCACTGCTCGATTTCGCGGCGCGCGATCGGCGGTGGTGCCAGGGCAACCTTCAGCATCTCGCAGTGGTGCCCGCTCGCGGCCTCCACTGGGTATCGCGCCTGCATTTCATGGTGGGGATCGGAGCCTATCTGACGGCGCCCCTTTGGCTGCTGTTCCTCATGCTGGGGATGCTAATCTCACTGCAGGCTCGCTTTGTGCGTCCGGAGTATTTTCCGAAGGGCTTCTCGCTGTTTCCGACCTGGCCGGCCCAGGATCCCGTGCTGGCCATCTGGGTGTTCGTCGCCACGATGGGACTGCTGCTGCTGCCGAAGCTGCTCAGCCTTGTCCTTGTCTGGCTACGGCGCGCGGAGCGACGCCAATTCGGCGGGGCTTTGCGGACCTTGGCCGGAGTTTTGGCGGAGATAGTGGTCTCCGCGCTGATGGCGCCTGTGATGATGATCTTTCAGTCTATCGCGGTCATCGAGATTCTGGCTGGCCGCGATGCCGGCTGGCAGACGCAAAGGCGCGACGACGGTACGGTGGAGCGCCGGGAGCTGTATCGGAAATACGGCGTCCCGACCCTGTGCGGCGTTGCGATGGCGGCGAGCGCTTACGCCGTTTCGCTGCCGCTTCTGCTCTGGATGTCGCCGGTGATCGTCGGGCTGCTGTTCGCCGTGCCCATCGGTGCGCTGACGGCCAATCCCGCTTCCGGCGAACTGTTTGCCACCCCTGAAGACCGGGAGCCGCCGTCGGTCTTGCGCCGGGCCAACGAATTGAGCGCGGCGGCGGATGTCAGCATTAAACCCGCTCTTGTGGCGCTGCGCGAAGACTCCGAGTTGCTGGCCTTTCACGCCGCTCAGCTGGCGCCTCCTCGCGCCGTCCGGCCTGACACGGTCGACGCGAACCTGGTGGTCGGGCGCGCCAAGGTCGATGCCAGCGATACTTTTCAGGAGGCCGCCGCGCATCTGTCCTCGCGAGAGATTTTCTCGATCTTGAACGACGGCACGGCGCTCTCCACCATTTTGCAGAAGCAATGACGGCGAGCGTCTGCGCGCCGGCTGGTATGGCAAAGCGCTGCGTCGAAGGCTTCGGTCATCGCCTGACCTGATGCTCTTCACGCCTGAAGGACCGACGGTGATCCCAAGGTTCTCGGGTTACAGGATGTAGAAAAGGCAGTCCAATGCAGCCCCGAAGGGACAAGTCCAGCAGCAGCCTTCGCTGAGGTCGGCAGGACCTTTGACCGGGGCGCAAGACGGCCTGGCAGCCCTTTCTGACGCCGGAAGCACGATGCGGTCGTCTCCGTGCGGGATTACGACCACACCATCGAGCAAGCCATGCCCATGATGCACATGAACATAGCTGCGGTCGCGACCCAGCCCAGCCAATAGACTGGCCCCGAAACCATGAGATCGCCCATCACTGATTTCCGCCGGACCAGCAGCATCATGACGGTCATGATCGGCGCAGCCAGTATGCCGTTAATGACGGCACTCCAATAGAGCGCCTTGATCGGGTCAAGCGCCGTGAAGTTGAGCCCGACGCCAAGCGCGACCGATAGTGCGAGTACACCATAGAACGCAACCGCCTCCTTCGGCTTTCGCGACAGGCCGACCGGCCACTTGCGACCTTCTCCGATAGCGTATGCTGTCGAGCCGGCGAGCACCGGGATCGCAAGCAGGCCCGTTCCGATGATGCCGAGCGCAAAGATCAACTCGGCCATTGCCCCCGCGACGGGCCTCAGGGCTTCTGCCGCTTGGGCCGACGATTCGATGTCGGTCTTTCCGGACGCGTGCAACGTTGCCGCCGTCGTCATGATGATCGCGATGGCGATGACGTTCGACACTGCCATGCCGACGAGCGTATCGATCCGAATTCTTTTGACCTCCTCGTCCTCCTTCTCGGGCTCGCGCTTGAGCGGCTTCTTGTCGGGATCGATCCGCTGCTCCTCGGCTTCCTGGGAGGACTGCCAGATGAACAGATAGGGCGAAATCGTCGTGCCGAGGATCGCGACTAAAGTCGTCAGAAAGGGCCCATTAAATTCGATTTTCGGAATTAGGAGTCCATTCAGCGCCTCGCCCCAAGGCACCTTTGCGAGGAATAGGGCGATGACATAAGCGAGCAAAACGAGCGTCAGCCATTTCAGGATCGCCACATAACGCTCATACTTGAAGAAAATCTGCGCTATGACGGACACCGCGCCGAAGACTACGACGTAAAGGGTGCCAGGTCCGCCGATCAGAAGCTTGAGCGCATCGCCCATCGCCCCAAGGTCGGCGGCGACGTTGATCGTGTTGGCGACGAAGAGCAGCACGATCATGGACCAGATAACGGGCGCGGGGAAATTTCGGCAGACATTTCCGGCGATGCCGTGACCAGTGACGCGTCCGATACGACCCGAGATCTCCTGGATCGCGGCCATCAGCGGATAGGTGATCAGCATGGTCCAGCCAATGCCGAATCCTAGCTGAGCGCCAGCCTGGCTGTAGGTGCCTATACCGGATGGATCGTCGTCGGAAGCGCCCGTGATGAGGCCGGGCCCCAGGCGCTGCAAGAAGCTGTCCTGATCTTTATTCTCGACCGGCTTCTTGCGCGTTTTCCTCCTCGCCACTTAGTCGCTCCTCGCTGCCTTGGATCCGATTCCGGAACTCATAACGTCCGTGCAGGCCTATTGGTTCGGCGTGTGCAGTTTTGACCACCAGACCAAGTCGGCATGGACTGCAAAGTTGTAACCACGTCCAAAACCTGCATCATGCTGTCATGGTTGGATGGGTCACATGCGTCGTCTGTTGATTTTGCTTGGGGCATCACTGCTTTGTGGCGTCGCACTCGCTCAAGAGGACAAGAAGACCGACGACCTCAAGCCCGCCGATCCTGATACCGGCGAAAGTACCGTGCAGGAGACGACGCTGGGATTGCTGCCCAATCCCTTCGAGAGACAGGGCGTCAAGTTTGCGGTCACTTACATCGGCGAAGTTCTGGGCAACCCGTCCGGAGGCGCAAAACAGAGTGCCGTGTACGAGGATCGCATTAACTTCGCTTTTGATGCCGACCTCGAGAAGCTGGTCGGGCTTAAGCAGGTCACCTTCCACGCGAACGTCTTTCAGATCGACGGCGGCGGACTGTCCCGAGGTTCGTTGTTCAATTTCATGGATGTCAGCGGAATCGAGGCGCTGCCGACGACCCGTCTCTATGAGGCCTGGTTCGAAAAGAAATGGGGCGAGAAGATCGCGCTCAGGGCGGGACAGCTTGCCGCCGATACGGAATTCATGACGTCGAAGTACACCGACGTCTTCACGAACGCCTCTCTCGGTTGGCCGGCCGGTCTGTCGCTCAATCTCCCGAGCGGCGGTCCTTCGCCGCCGCTTGCCGCCATGGGAGCACGCCTGCGTGCCGACTTGAGCGACAATCTCTCGGTGCTGGGCGCCGTATTCGACGGCAATGCGGCTGGCCCGGGCTTCAACGACCCGCAGCTACGCAATCGCTACGGCGTCAATTTCCGCGTGAATGATCCGCCTCTCGTTCTCTACGAAGCGCAATTGCAATGGAACGCGAAGAAGGGTGATCCCGGCCTCGACGGCAAGCTCAAGCTTGGCGGCTGGCGCCATTTCGGCAGCTTCACGGACCTGCGCTTCGATACGACAGGCCTTTCGCTGGCGGATCCAGCGAGTTCGGGAACGCCTGCCGGCATCGCAGGCGACTACGGCCTCTACGCCGTGTTCGAACAGAAGCTCTTTCGCGTCGGCCGCGACGACGATCGCGGTATCGGCGTATTCGCTCGCGGGTCCTATGGACCGTCCGATCGCAATTTGATCGATATCTACGCCGACGGTGGCCTCGAGTTCATCGGGCTGTCCGACGCGCGTTCCCACGACAAGTTCGGCATCGCGGCTGCTTACGCCCATGTGTCGCGTCGCGCGCAGGCACTTGATCGGGACTTCCAGTCGACCTCCGGGCTGCGATGGCCGCTGCGGACTTCAGAAGAGCTCCTGACGGCCGTCTACCAGTACGAAGTTCAAGCCGGTCTGACGATTCAGCCGAATGTCCAGTTCATCCGCCGTCCCGGTGGAGGCGCCACGGATCCCCTCGGGACATCGGCCGGGAGGCATCTCAAGAATGCGACCGTTGTCGGATTGCGGTCGGTCATCAAGTTCTGATTTCACCATGGCTCTATCCGCACGGCTCGCGCCATCATTCCGGGAAAAATAAGCAATCATCCTGCCGTTTCCCGGAACCTTGCCATCATTCCCGGGTTCTCGGATGCCGCATATGGCGGCGAGGAGAACAACATGAACAAGCTTCTATTGACGACCGCGCTGGCGGCGCTGATCTCGACGAGCGCGATGGCGCAGTCGACCGTCGTCACCACCACCGGCACTGGTCATGCGGCCGCCGTGCAGATCGAGCCGGAATACCGCACCAAGATCCGCACCTACGTTACCGAGCATAAGGTTCGTCCGGTGCAGCAGAAGATCGTGGTCGGCCAGCCTGTGCCGCGTGAAGTCGAACTCGAGGCGGTGCCTGCCGACTGGGGTCCTTCGCTTACCAAGTACCGCTATGTCTACTCGGGCGAGCGCGTAATGCTGGTCGATCCGTCGACCCGTACGGTCGTCCAGGAGATCGAATGAGTTTCCCGGCGGGTTGCTGATCGCAGCGGCCCGCCACCCATCCGGCCCGGCCGATCCCCTGATTTCATTTGCGAGCGGCCGTACATGCCGATTCTGCGCTATTTCGTCTTCGTCGGCGGGTTCTTGCTGGCGCTGCTTTTCGCTGCGGATCGGTACCTGCCCACACCGGTCGAAGCCGCCGCCCTGGCCGACCCCGACAGGACCATCATCCGCATAAAATCGGCGAGGAGCATCCCGGAGAAGATTGTCTTCGACACCAGCCAGCGGGCCGAAGCGCCGATTCTCGCGCAGGCCGACCCGGTCCCGGAAGAGCCGCTGCGAGAAGCCATGGCCGCCGTGCCCGCAGCACCCTCCGGCGAGACCCGAAAGGAAGCGCCGGCCCGCGCTGCGGCGGTCCTCACACATCCGAAGCGATCGGCAAAGCTGCAGAAGCGAACATCAGACAAGCGTCTCGCCTTCGAGCGGACCGATCCGTTTGCCGGCAGATGGTGGTGAGCGGAAGCGTGACTGGGGTTAAGGAAAAAGGCCGCTCCCTCGGCGTGCGGCCTTCGTCGCTTTCACGTGCGCCCGCACTCACCAGTGGCGGTGGTGCCGATGCCAGTGATGACGAACGACCGGATAGGACCCACGATAGTAGGCGTAGGCAGGGCGAACGACGCGGCGATAGCGATGACCGTAGGACACCGGCGCAGTGTAGTAGGTCGTGGTGTAGCCGCCGCCCCAGCGATAGGGCTCGTCGTATCCGTAGTCGTAGGCGTAGGGACCGCCATAGTAGCCGGCCCCATAGTAGCCAGGGCCCCCGTAGTAGCCATAACCCGGTCCCCACCCATATGCCGAAGAGGCGAGGCCGCCGATCACGGCACCCGCGACGAGGCCGCCCGCGATGCCCGGGCCCCAGCCGCCTCGCCAGTGAGCTTCGGCAGGGGCCGTGGTGGCTACCGAGGCGAGACCAAGGGCGCCGACCATCAGCGCCGACATTGCAATCTTCTTCATTGAGCATCCTTTCAAGTTATTCGTGCGCCCCACCGACAACGGGAAAAAATGGCAATGGTTTCGCTCGCCCGGCGGCGAGCCGACATCGGCGCCTGGGCAGCTTCGCTCGAGAGGATCGAGCTTGGACCACAACAGCAAGTCCCGGTTGGGTTCTCTTCATGTTGCGTCGCGGAAGCTCTCGACGGCCTTTCGCTTGATGTGACCGCGTTAACTTTGTTGAGTTCACCGTACAGCGTTTCCGAGTAGACTAACTCTTCTTGCGTTGGGGGTTCCCATGTTCGATCCGGCCACGACCGCGCTCTTGCGCGCCGTCTTCGACGAGGTCTGCGAGGACGTCTCGCGCCACGAAACCGCGGCACGCACCCATGTTGCCTCGAGAATGCTGGAAGCGGCCACCGACGGCGACACCTCGCCCGAGAGGCTGAAGCAGGTCGGACGCGAGGCACTCCACGACGCGCCGACGACGGGACGATAAGGAGAAGGCGGGGTGAACTTCCAGGTCACCGTGCTCAAGATCCTGGTGAGCTATCCCGATGGATTCGCCGTCATGGCGGACCTCAAACGCGACATGGCGATCCTGGCGACGAGCGGGCGTGACTGGGCGGACCGCACCAAGCGCCTGGCCGCTCGCGTGCCGGAGCTCGACATCTTCTCGCAAGGACTGGTCGAGCGTCTGAATGGCGGATGGCGAATAACGGAGAAGGGCCGATCCGTGCTCGAGCTCATGGAAGCCAAGCCTGCCGAGCCGAGGACAGAGAGCCCGGCGCCCGCCGTTGATCCGCCGGCATCAAGTCCAGCGGCGTCCCCACCTCTCGCCGCCAGGCGCTCTGGCCGAAGCCAGCGGCTGCAGCGCCGTCGTGCGGCACGTGAGCGGGCCCGCGCAAAAGCTTGCTGAACGCGCGCTTGTCCGGTTCGCGAGGGTAACCGGGAAAAACTGGAAACTTTTGCTGACCCTGACGAGTTGCCAGCGATCGGATCGGTCGCCGGGAGCATGCAGATGGTCGACGAAGTCGTCTTGAAAAATGCCACGGAGACCGCCTGGACGGCGTATCGGGCACGGCACCCCGACGTCGACGCTCATGATGGCCGACGCTGCCTTATGGAGCGCTACCTGCATCGGAGATGGGAAGAGCGACAGAGCGACACCGAAGACCTCGCGACCTTCGGAATAGCCTACCTACACCGGCTCCCCAAAGACGAATGTTGACGTGCATGAAAATACTTGTCGCGCGCGTTGCCAACGGAAGCACACGGCCCAGTTGGACGCTGCTCGCGATTTCCTTTCTCATTTCCGCAGTCCTTGTGGTTGGCTTGCGCAGCGCATTCGGGGCCTAGCTCGATGCGGATCGCCCAGCTTGCCCCTTTGGCCGAGAGCGTTCCTCCGAAGCTGTACGGCGGCACCGAACGGGTGATCGCCTGGCTGGTGGACGAACTGATCAATCTCGGTCACGACGTCACCCTGTTCGCGAGCGGAGATTCCAGCACAAAAGCCAAGCTCCACCCCGCATGGCCGCGCGCGCTGCGCCTGGGGCGGCGGGGCGCCGATCCGAACGCCGCCTGCGCGCTGCTCATCGAGGCGATAGCCGAGCGCGCGCGCGACTTCGACGTCATCCACTCCCATATCGACTGGTTGCCGCTGCCGGTCCTGAGACGCACGGGAGTGCCGTTTCTGACGACCATGCACGGACGCCTCGACCTTCCCGGCCTGGCGGACGTGATCGGCGCTTTTCCGGAGGCCCCCTTCGTCTCCATCTCCGACAACCAGCGCCGTCCGCTTCCGGATGCGAACTGGATCGCGACGATCCCCCATGGGCTTCCCAAGGACCAGTTTCGACCGTCGTTCGAAAGCGGTTCGTATCTTGCGTTTCTCGGACGGCTCACGGCGGAAAAGGGGCCCGAAGATGCGATACGCATCGCACGCGCCGTCGGGATGCCGCTGCGGATTGCGGCTAAGATACCCCGGGCGGAGACGGCGTACTTCAAAAAGAAGCTGGAGCCGGAGATAGACGGCAAGGAGATCAAGCTCGTCGGCGAGGTGGACGAAGCCCGCAAGGAGCCTTTCCTCGCGGGGGCTGTCGCGCTCCTGTTTCCGATCGATTGGCCGGAGCCGTTCGGTCTCGTCATGATCGAAGCGATGGCTTGCGGTACGCCTGTGATCGCATACCGCTCCGGATCGGTGCCGGAAGTGGTCGAGGACGGCGTCACCGGCTTCATAGTCAATGGCGAGGAGCAGGCGATCGAGGCGGTCGGGAAAGCGGGCCTGCTGGATCGGAGTAGGATCCGCGCCCGTTTCGAAGAGCGATTTGCAGCCGACCGTATGGCCCGCCGCTACGAAGAAAGCTATCGCGAGCTGGTCGCTCGCGGAGGCTGTCTCGCCTGAGGCGCATCCGAGCGCGCAGGATCGAAGTGATCGTCGCACGTTCCGATCTGGGAACAAGCGGCAATCATACGCGTTGGGGCGGGCATCCGAACGGGTGCGTCACCTGGAGGAGAAAATTCGATGAAAAGCTTTCTTGCCGTCGCTCTGCTGAGCACTGCCGTGATCGGCGGCGCCGCGTTCGCGCAATCCGCTCAGCCGGCCGACCGCGCCGCGCCGGCGGCCACCGCACAACCCGCCGACAAGATGATGCTGAAGGACAATTGGCGCGCTTCGAAGCTCATGGGCCTGAACGTCTATAACGAGGCCAACGAGAAGCTGGGCGACATCAACGAACTGCTGGTCGACAAGAGCGGCAAGATCAATGCTGTGGTGATCGGTATCGGCGGCTTCCTCGGGATGGGCGAGCACGACATCGCGGTCTCGATGGACAAGCTGAAATTCGTCGAAGAGCCGGTCCGGACCAGCTCGACCGGCAACTCGACCACTACGCGCGAGACGACGACCACCGGCGCGGCTTCGACTAGCACGACAAACCGCAACACGAACGATTGGGTCCCGGACCACGCGGTGATGAGCGGCAACAAGGAGCAGCTGAAGGCGCTGCCGCAGTTCAAGTATTCGGACTACAACTGAGGGACCAAGCATTCTCGGATTGAGGGGCCCCCATCGGAGGCCCCTTTTTCTTTGAGGTTCGATCACGCCCGCCAAACAGAAACGGCCCGTCCGGGGAGACGGACGGGCCGTTGGTGCGAAAGCTAGTAGTTTAGTGCATATGAACCAGGAAATAGCCGACGCCGCCAACAACGAGAACGGCGGGAACGGCCCAAAGAATCAAAACGGGCATTTTCTCCTCCAATTGCTGTCAGTAGGTCGCGGGCCTGTCGGCCCGCGAATGGTCGCTTACTGCTCGGTGCAGACCTTGGTGGTCTTGACAGCCGACTCGGCCTCGACCTTGGTCTTGTAGACGCCATTGCCGACAACCGTGGTGGTGGTCGTGGTCGGCTTGCTGTCGACAACAGTGCACTTCTTGGTGGTCGCATCGCGCACGATGTAGAACTCGGCGGCGCTGGCGGCCTGGGTGCCGAGGGCGAAAGCGGCGAGCGCGCCGCACACGATCAGCTTCTTCATGATGTCCTCCTCAGTGTTCGCAGGTAGTCACTGCCAACGGAGATTCTTCGTCGAAGTTCCGGTTGTTCCCGCCCACTAACCCGTCGTGCCATTTCGCTACAGCACGAATTATCCGGCCTGCGGAAGAAATTGCCGAATTTTCCCGAAACGGAACCGAGACCGGCCCTTCGGGTTAACCGACGTCTGCTTTTAGGAGGTTTCAGAGATGAACAAGCGTTTATTCTTGGCCACGACCGCTGCCGTCGCGATCGCGACCTCGGCCTTCGCTCAATCTTCGCCGAGCACGTCGAGCTCCACCCCGTCCGCGACGCAGCAGCAGAAGGACTCCACATCGACGCCGTCCTCTTCGACGTCGACGCCGTCGAATTCGTCAGGCTCGGCTCAGACCAATCCTTCGAGCAACTCGGCTCAGACCCAGTCTCCGTCGTCGACCGGCCCGACCGCCGGTAGCCAGCCGTCCAATTCCGGGACAGGCACCAACACCACGCAGGCGCCCGCCTCGGGCAACTCGACGAACCAGGCCCAGACCAATCAGCCGTCGAACCAGTCCACGACGCCGTCCAACCAGGCGCAGACCAATACTCCTTCGAACACGAACAACCAGACGCAGAGCGCCAATCCGCCGTCCTCGACCAACAACCAGGCGCAATCGCCCTCTGGTAGCGGCTCGACCAACACCGCCCAGCAGCCGAGCAATCAGCAGAACACGGCGGATCGTTCGTCGAACACCAACGTCAACGCGTCTGTGAACATCAACGACCAGCAGCGGACCCGCATCAGCGCGTCAATCTCACACCTGAACGTGCAGCCGCTCACCAACGTGAACTTCTCCCTGTCGGTGGGCACCGTCGTCCCCCGCGACATCCGCCTGCAGCCGCTGCCGGCAGAGGTCGTCGAGATCGTGCCGCAGTATCGGGGCTACAACTTCGTGCTGGTGAAGGACGAGATCGTGATCATCGAGCCCTCGACCTACAAGATCGTGACGGTCCTGCCGTATTCCGGCCGTTCGACGGCGGCGGCGCCGGCGCGCACCGAGCAGCGCAAGGTGACGTTCAGCGACCGCGATCGCGAGGTCGTGCGCAAGCACGCCAAGGCGCGCCCCGTCGAGCGCGAGAAGCGGGTGACCACCGGCAGCTCGGTCCGGACCGAGATCCGGACCGGCGAGCGCGTGCCCGAGGGCGTGGAGATCGAGGCCTTCCCCGAGGAGGTCTATCGGGATGCTCCGACCCTTCGCGAGTACCGGTACATCAACCGGGACAGCCGCACCTACATCGTCGAGCCCCGTGAGCGTCGCATCATCGAAGAGATCGATTGATCTCGCAACCGAAGGAGAACAACCATGAAGACCATTGTGTTGGGAGCGCTCACGGCGACCCTGATGGCGGCGTCCGCGAATGCGGCCCCGCTCGCGCCTGCGGCCATCGCGTCGGCCGAGCTCGGTAGCACCGAGCAGGTCCGGCTCGTCTGTAACGAGTATGGCCGCTGCTACCGGACCCGCGGACCCCGCTATGTCCAGCGCTACTACGACGGGGACGACGGCTACGTGGTCCGCCGGAGCTACGGCTACTATGGCGGCGGTCCCGGATACTACGACCGCGGCTACGGCTACTACGGCGGTGGTCCGAGCATCGGGTTCAGCTTCGGCACCCGGAGCTGGTGATTAGTGAAGGGCCGCTCTCCAAGCGGCCCTTTCGACACGGATATCCTATGGCGGTGTTGAGATGTCTGCTGTTGCAAGGCTATTGGATCAGAAAGAGCAGTTGCGGGCTCGACTCGCGGCCGATCCCTGCCTGAACGAGAGCACCGAGATCCAGGCCCTTCTCGGCAAGATCGAGACCGCGCTGAAGCTGCTCGGCGGCCATGATTCAGCCACCGCAGACAGAACCTCGCGGTAGGATGCGTTTAACCGGCGCTTCGAGCGAATGAAGGCCCCAGCTCGGGGGCAGGGGGACTTGAGCTGGGGCCAGTTCGGGGTTCGCCCCTTGGGGCAGGGGCTTCAGGAAAACTTGGCATGCGTGCTAACGTTCCTCCGGGCGCAGCGAAGTTTCCCGTCGTATTGCGGACCTCGCTGGCCTAGGGGGGCAATCAATGGCCATCTACCGGATCTGCAAAACTCGCCCCTTGGGCCCGAAGAGATCGCGCGTCTATCCAAAGCCTACGAACAGGCGCTAGGCACCATCGGCCTCAAGGATCGCGACGACCCTCTCACTCAGATGATCGCCAAGAAGATCATTGAGATCGGGCAGACCGGGCTCAAGGAGCCGCAGGAAATCTGCGGGCGAGTCGTCGAAGACTTGGGACTGCCCAAGGGATGACGCCACAAAAGGCGTCGCGGTCTTCGGCAGTCCAACCAGGCCAATTGGCGCAACCGGCTCGGCCTATCCGCCCTTGGACGACGGATACGTACCACAGAGGTTGAGAACGTCTGTATCATTCGATGGTCGGTCGATCCGCCCGCGTCGGTTTCCGCCGGACTGAAGATTGCGGAGCGGCGACGATCAGCAGCCGTGGCATCACCGAGGAGCGGCATGAAGCTGTGATCCGGGCGGGATCGAAAACTTCGGGTCGATCCCAGAGTGCGAAGTACCCTGGGCCGAGGCTCCGCTATTTCTAAAGGATGAACGCACCCGTTGGTTCTCAGGCTGTGGCTTGAATGTGAATTTCGGCAGGGTAGAAGATCGGGGCGTCGGATGAGAGCCGGCTCGGTTCCTTCTGCAAGGCGCTGCGCAGGCGATGAGGACCGGTACAGACTGAATTCAGACAATCGCCACAAAGATCACCGACACGCTTCCCACAGGTAGTCCCTTTTGAAGCTCGTTATGTCCCAATATTCACTCGAGATACTGCGCCGGCGCTATGTCGTCGAGAAAAGGCCGCTCGAGGCCAGCGTCGAGCAGATCTTGCGCGCCGACAGCCGCGCGGGAGCCCGTGCCATCCTGGCCTCGATCGATAAGCGTCGCTTCGAAAACAGGTCGGAAGGGCAGCGCCTCCGCAAGATGCTCAGCTTCGAAACCTCTCTCTGGGAGAGCGGCCTTCATGCCGTGGCAGGCGTGGACGAGGCCGGAATGAGCCCTCTCGCCGGGCCGGTCGCCGCCGGCGCCGTGATCCTGAAGCCCGGCACGCGGATAGTTGGAATCGACGACTCGAAGAAAGTGGACGCTGCGGCTCGCGAGGAACTCGCGGTGGAGATCAAGGCGAAGGCAGAGAGTTGGTGTGTGGCGTTCGCCGAAGTCGAGGAGATCGACACGATCAACATCTATTGGGCGGGCATTCAGGCCATGCAGCGCGCGGTCAGGGGACTGGGATCGACGCCGCAGCACTTGCTGATCGACGCGAAGCGGTTGAAGGAAATCGACATCCCGCAGCAGGCCATCATCAAGGGCGACGCCAAGTCCGCCAGCATCGCTGCCGCCTCCATCCTCGCAAAAGTCGAGCGCGACGCGGTCATGCGGACGCTTGACGAGCGTCACCCCGGCTACGGCTTCGCGGATCATAAGGGCTACCCGGTGCCAGCTCACTATGAGGCGCTCGCCAGGCTTGGTGCATGCGCAGCTCACCGTCGGTCGTTCGGACCTGTACGCAAGGCTCTCGGGTTGCCGCACCTGCCGCCGTGGCCTTCTGCAACCGAGCGCGAAGCAGGCTGACCCCGTCGGACGTCTCTTCTCGGCGGCGCTATTTGCGCGACCAACTCTTCTCGCGAACCACATCCTTGGCCTTCTTGTCAGACCGCAGGCCGAGATAGACCGGCTGGCGCAGCTCGCCCTTGCTGGTCCACTCGGCGAACTTCACTTCCGCGACCAACGAAGGACGCACCCAGGTAGTGACGCCCTCGTCCTTCACCTTGACAGGAAAGGGCGACTTGGCTGTCTTGAGCCTCATGAGCTTGCCGTGAAGCTCTTCGAGAACCTGGTGGCTGAAGCCGGTGCCGACGTGGCCGATGTACCGCCACCCATCGCCTTCACGCACTGCCAACACCATGGCGCCGAAGAAGGGCCGGGTCCGCCTCGGCGCCGTGAAGCCGGCGATCACGACCTCCTGCCGCTGCGCAGTCTTCACCTTCAGCCAATCGGCGGTCCGGCGTCCGGACGCATACTGGCTGTCGGTCCGCTTGGCCATGATGCCTTCGAGATGTCTCCGCTCTGCTTCTGCGAAGAACTTCGTTCCGTTGCCTTTGCGGTGGTTGCTGAACGCGATCAGCTTGTGGCGCGGCAGGATGGCTTTCAGCCGCTTCTTGCGCTCGAGGAGCGGCAGCGCGCGCAGGTCCTCACCATCTGCGAACATGAGGTCGAACGCGCAGTACAAGAGCTTGGCCTCATGGCGCAGGGCGTTCTGAAGCAACTGGAAATGGGATGCGCCGTCCTTGCCGATCGCGACGAGCTCGCCATCGATCACGGCATCCGTCTTCACGCCCTCGAGTGCTTTCGCGACCTCCACATAGGAGTGCGGCTGTGGAGTGCGACCCGACCACGCCGGATTTCCGCGACCATGCGGAAACCATCGAATTTGTCCTCGAAGACCCACCCAGGATCGTCGAACGGCGCATCCGTCAGCGTGGCCAGCATGGGCTGTAGGCGGTAAGGCAAGGTCGATTTTCGGGCCATGGCAGGGCTCTCTACATGGCCGGCAACGGCCGAAACGAGGAGGATGGAAGGCGAACCCGCGCGCTGTCGCCGGCCACGACCGCTCCCCCGGCCCGGACCACGCCCAGCACCCCGGATTTGAACGGAGGGCCCGTTTCCGCCGACGAGAGCATCTGTCGCTTCAGGCCGGCCCGGAAGCGGTCGATGAGGACACAGGGTGTCCGGAGACCGGTCAGCTCGACGATTGCCGAGGGACCCAACTCGATGAAGCTGCCGAGCGGCATCCGCTCCAAGTCGAGGCCAGTCGTTGTGATGTTCTCACCCATGTCCCCGGCTGCGACTTCGAAGCCGGCTTCCGAGAGGGACGCAAAGAGCTCGGCCGGGATCAGGTGGACCTGCCGGAGATTGGGTAGGCGTGGCCTGCGGCGGGCGAGATAGCGGTGTCGGACGAAAGGGCCGGCGTGGGCGTCGCCTTGGACGCCGTGGCCTTCCACCAGAACGATGCGGTTCTGGACTGGTTTGCTGAAGTGGTGCCCAGGGTCGGCGGCGACCGCCGCCACCTTTCCCTCAAGCGAGAGATCGTGCGCCTGCGGCATCAGGCGGCGCGGGCGAGCGAGCGCCGCTTCTGGCGAAAGTAGCGCGTGATCTCCGGAAGCGTCATCGCGTTGAGGACCCGGTCGGCAGGGACGCCGCCCTTCCGGGCCATCAGGACGCCCCAGTGCATGTGGTCGAGTTCGGGGATCGAGTGCGCGTCCGGATTGATGCTCAACATGCAGCCGAACTCGAGCGCCGCTTGGTGCCAGCGCCAGTCAAGGTCGAGCCGCCATGGGTGGGCGTTGATCTCGACGACCACGTCGTGCGTGGCGCAGGCCCGCAGCACCTTCTCGACGTCGATTTCGTAGCCGGGCCGCCGCTGCAGCTGTCGTGCAAGCAAAGGTGCTTAAAGTCCTTGTTCGGCGCCATTACTTCGCAACAACATCCACTGCTTTTCGACGTCAGGCATCAACGAATGCCCATGTCGCAGAACCAGCCCTAAGGAGTCTCGCCCGACCACCCGAACGGTCGGTTGAATTAAGTCGTATTTGATAAGTGCGTCAGTGACCTCTTTCGCGCAGTTTGCGGGCTTACCGCTCGCGATACGCTCGAAAGCAGCAACTGCATCTGATAACAAGCGATCACAGGGATGATTTGATGCTCTCATGTTGCTTCCCAAGGGGCTGGTCCGAGTAGCGTCGCTCTTGATCAGACGAAAGGCAAGTCGATGCATCTAGAATTGCAAAATCATCGCATCCGCTTGTCAATCTGAGTTGGTGAGAAGTAGGAGGTCCCAGCCTGGATCTCCTTGTCGATCGACGGCGGCGCCGGCGGTTTCCGCAGGGAGAAGCCAGGCGGGAGAATGGCCTTGAAGTCGGCGGATCGTCCACCGCGCGATGCGCCTGCTGGAGGGCGCCGGCCGCTAATCCGTTTTCTGCAGGGGACCCCTGATCCAATCCCGTTTCTGCGAGACAAATGCGTTTTCTGCGTGGGAACCCCGATTCGATCCGTTCTCCGCGGGCAGCACGGAATCAGGCTTTCTCTGCCGGCGTCATCCGGAATCATGCTTTTTCTGCAGCCGTAAGGGATGTTCTGCGGGCTCCGGCGCGCGGGATGTGACATTCTTGGGTCAGGAGCGCGATCGTGACCCAAGAATGTCACATCCCGCCGGCTGCTTGCGCCTGGATCCCTGGAAGGGAACCTGATTTAGCTTCCCATTATCGCACGGTATCTTACCCGCATTCTGCCGTTCGATGCCTTGGGGCGTCACCGGTGATGCCGTCACCCGTGATGCCATTATTGGCGACGCCCCCCGTTACTACCTAGCTCGGGTAACGAACGATTTGGATCTCACGTCGGCGCGTTCGCCGCCAGCCAGGCGTGGCCGTGTTCGGTGATCTTCCACTCGAATTCGTACCAGCGATCCTTGCGCGGCGGCAGCGTGCCGTTGCGGGCGATGAAGACGCACTCGAGCAGCGGCCGGATCGGCCTGGCCGTAACCTTCTCCGGCGCACCGCCTGGATGGGCCAGCGTGAACGACGACCAGTCGCGGCCGCGCTCGCGCAGCACGGCGCCGGCGCGCATCGCCACCAGGAGGGCGCGAGCGCTCGGGATCAGGCGCTCGGTCGGCGAAGCCGGCTCATACTCTGGCTCCGGCTCGCGCAGTTTACGATCCAGCCACGGGTGGCCCGTGAGCTCTTCCCAGTGCGGCAGCGGGTTGTATGCGTCTACGCCTTCCGGGAGCGGCTTCCAGTGCGTCACCGATAGCCCCGCCATTCCCAGGATCGGCTCTTCCTTGTTGTCCGGAGTCCACCAGAAGGATGTTTCGTACTTCCCGCCGCGGGCGATCACGCAGCGGTAGTTGAAGTATGTGTTGATCGCTGCGGCATAGACGTACCGGCGATCGTAGACGTATTCCGACAGCGGTCGCCAATCGTCGCCTAGTAACAAGCGAGCGGTCTTCGAGTCCGAGTTCTCCAGCTTCGCGAGCTGTTCGCTGTCGTGCCAAAGCTTCATGCCAGCTCTTCCATCAGCGCCACCGCTTCGGCGGATCGTACGGGATGCTCTCCGGGTCGAGGTACTGCGGCGCCGGCTTGCGCACGTACGTCGGCGGTGGCGGGCGCTTGACGGCGGTCGGCGCCGGCGGCGCAGCCTTCAGCGGCGGCAGCGGGCCTTCGCGCTTCGTCGTCGGCTTGACCGGCGCCAAGGGCCGCGGCGGCAGGCCACCGGGCCTCGGGGCGCTGGGCATCGGCGGAAGAGGCCGCGCGAACGACGGCGGCGGCCTGGTCGGCGCCGGGGTCAGCGGCGCGGTGATGCGCCGTCGGCCATCCTCGTCATCTGCGGAGACCGTCGGCACCTCTACGACCTTCGCCGGCGCGGGCCGGCGCTGCGGGAATCCTCCGACCATGCTATGCGGCCTCCTTGTTGGGGCGGAGCGCCAGGAACAGCGCCTCCTGGACGAGTGCCTCGACCTCGTCTTCGTACACCTTCCTCGCGGCCAGCCGGACCTCGAAGCGACGGTCTGCGCTCTCGGACTCGAACTTGCGGGCGGCGCGCTCGAGCGCGTCGGCCTCCCCGCGGAGCGCGGCGGCACGGTCGTGCATGGCCCACGCGACCATGTCCTCGGTGATGGCGACGGCGTTATCCGGGAGCGCGCTGTTGTCGACGAGGCGCAGTTCTCCGCGCTCGAGCATGAACAACTCCTCGCCCTTCCTGCGCCATGACTTGCCGTAGATCAGCTCCAGCGCAGCGACCACGCGGTGCCAGAGATCGGTGTTCTGCCGTCGGCGGTTCATACTATATCTCCCGTGTAGCCGCGCGCTGCGGCCTTCGCCGCTTCCTTCCTGCCGACGCCGTAGCCGTCGATCCAGCAGCCGATCAGCTCGACGATCATCGCATCTGGAAGGTCTCCGGAGCGAACGAACATGATCTCGCCGGCTGCATTGCGTACGCTGAACCAGCCGCTCTTCGGGTTGCTGCTGAAGAAGCTGCGGCGAATGCTGTACTCGCGGCCGAAAACGGTCAGCGTGCGATCGCACGAACGACGGCAGCCTCCGGCTTGCGATGGTTTGTCGAGATTGATCACGTCGGACATCAGAACGCCCCCCAGGGAAGATGACGGTTCATCTTGCAGCGGCTGCAGATACGGAGCCCTTGTCGGGGCTCATGAACATCTTGCCGCAGCCGTCGCCGAGGCACCGGCGCAGCTTGACGTCGTTGCCCGTGACGGCGAGGCCGAGATAGCTGGCCTTCGTCCAGATCGCCGTCGTCGAACGGCCCATCTTCGCCGCGATGGCGCGAACATTGCTGCCGGTCTCCGCATAGAGATCGGTCAGCTCGTCGATGTCGGCCTCGCTCCACGGGGCCTTCGCGTTCGGCGCGACGACGGCCGGGACGCTCCATTCGAGGAGATCAAGCTGCATCGACGCCTCCCTTGCGCAGGGCGAGGAGGCGGTGGCGCAGCTTGGTCAGCGCCATGCCACGGGCCGAGTTGGCGTCGCGCTCGCGGTCGATGAGATCGAGCATCTCGCCGTCGAGGTCCCTGTCCCGCTTGCCGCGGCCGATCCGGTACTCGAAGAGCTGGCTCCGAGACATCTTCAGACCCCGGGCGAGCGCGGTCGTCCAGCCGCGGCCGGCGCCGTAGAGCGACGATCCGACGATCTCGATGCGCTGGGGAAGCGTTGATTTCATGGGCTTCTGCACTGCTTGCGATTCCTTGCGAACGGATAACAACAGATGCGTATGGCGGACATTATGCGTCCGGCCGCCGGCATTTGTCAACCGGGGCTCCGAATCCTTCCGTTTTGACAATTGCGGGCCCCGGCCTTTCCATGGGGGCGGGAAAACACGGAGGAGACCATGCTGCGATCCATCTTTTCGTCCATCGGTGCCGCGCTGCGGAGCGCGTTCGCCGTCATCCGCCAGGTGCTTTCGATCCCCGGGCGCCTGTTCGCCGTGCTGCTCGGCGGCTCGATCGAGACGCCGCCGGAGCCCGGCTCGAGCGAGCTGGTGCAGAGCCTGCGGGCTGAGCTAGACGAGACGGAAGACCGCACGCGCCGAGACGCCGAGACGATGGCTGCGATCATCTCGGCGTGGTGCGCCGACAGCATGCTCGCCGGCCACCCGCTGCCTGCGCCGACGCCGCCCAGGGTCTCGCGCGCGGTCTCCAACTGGCTCCCCGGCCTGCTGCGTGAGGAGTGCGCCGAGATCGTTTGCGCTGGAAAAGAAGCGGTTTCCGCGCATATCGAGGGCATTCGCTCCATCCAGGGCGTGCGCCCCGTGCAGCGCCTGGAGGCGGTGTCGGCGTGGCCGCCGGCGGCGCCGGTATTCGCGGAGCCGCCGGGCTTCTTGTCTATCGCGATGGGGCTGCGCGACGCACCGTCGCCGACCTGAGGAGCAGGCGGAGCTTCGCGTTCTCCGCCTGCAGCTCGGCGTTCTCGGCCTTCGCCTCGGCTAGCTCCTCGCACTTCTTGTAGCGCAGCAGCTCGCTGAGGTTAAACGCGGTCTTCAGCTCGTCGTGCGTCCAGCGCTCGCACGCCGCACGGTTGGCCTGCACGACGGCTTGCATGCCGCTGACCAGGGCGCCGGCCAGGAGGCCTGCGCCGGTGAGGGCGCCGGCGGTGAACGCGACGCTGTTGAAACCGGTGTGACTGTCGCCTGCCATTGTCGCTACCTCGCTTGCTGAAGGACTCGTCCGGACACTAATTGTCCGACATAGTTGACATTCGCACGACAAGATGGTAACGAAATTAAGATGGTCGATGGCTTTTTAAGCATTCGACCGATTTCCAGACGGGAGAGGCACCCATGACGGACGCAGACAAAGAGAACCTTGCCGCCGGCGCGATGTCGGCCGGCGTCGACCTGACCGCTCCGACCGTCGAGACCGTGAATGCGAAGGTCTCGGAACTGATCCAACACATCGAGCAACTCAGGCTCAGCACAGAGACGAGCCATCTTCTCGACTACGCACGAAGCGCGGCCACCAACGTCGCCCACTACGTGGTGGAGCACCTCAAGATGATCGAGTCCCAAGCCAAGGCCGAGATCGCCGCCGTCGAGGCTAAGCTCGACGAGCGCATGACGTCGACCGACGTCGCCGCGGCCGGCGCCGCGACCTCCGCCATCGCTGGCTGACCGTGGCCGCCGCGCCCGACATCGACGACCCCCTCTACGTCGTCACGCGCGGCGTAGAGGGCGACGTCATCGTGCGCTGGAGCGAGATGACCGACGCCGAGCGCGAGCAGGCGTGGCGCGAGTATGAGCGCGCGTTTGGCGCCGAGAAGGATTGCCGACCCCACGTTCCCGCGCGGCCGCGTCGAGATCCGCAAGGACGAGGCTCTGATCGCAATCGCGCCGACCATCGAGGCGCTGGTCCTCATCAGCCACGCTCTCGTCGTTGGAGAGGAGCTGCGGGCGCATCCTAACACCATGCCGCACGTGAAGCGCTGGATCATCGCGGACGCACGACGGAGGGCTGGGCTGTGAGGCTGCATTCGAACGACCAGATCGCCGAGGGCCACGTGCTCGTCATGCAGCCCGGAGAAGTCCTGCTCTGCAGGCTCGCGGAGCTGATTTACGAAGCCGGCGCCGGCGACGACGACACCGACATGCACGTCAACCCGTCGGACTTCGCGGCGGCCAAGGCGATGTGGTTCGAGGACAAGGGGAGTGTTCAGTGACGACCTGGTTCATTTCAGATCCCCACTTCTTCCACGCCTCGCCGGACAAGCCTGACGGCATCATCCGCATGTGCCCCAAGACCCGACCCTTCGCCAACGGCCGCGAAATGATCGAGGCGATGGCTGCGTCCTGGCGGGCGATGGTGAAGAAGGACGACGACATCATCTGCCTTGGCGACTTCGCTCATCGCGCCGATCCGGCCGCCCTGCGCCGGCTGTTCGATTCCTTGCCGGGCCGCAAGACGCTTGTAATCGGCAACCATGATGGGCCCGAGACGCAGGCCTTGCCATGGGCCCACGTCAAGGACATCGCGTACGTCAGCGTGGAATCGACGAAGCTGGTGCTCTGTCACTATCCGATGCTGTCATGGCCTGGTTCTCGCAAGCCGACGACACTCCAACTCTACGGCCATCATCACGGAAAGATCCCCGGCAACCAGCAGAGCTGCGACATCGGCGTCGACGTGTTTGGTCCGGCGCCACTCAGGCTCAACCAGATCAAGGCCTACATGGCGACGCTGCCTCCGCGCGTGGATCCCGAGGGCGGCGATGATCTCGACAACGATGGAGTGAAGCCGTGAGCGCCCCCGCCATCGACCGCGGCTACTGGTGGGTCTCGCGTACCGACGGCTCGGGCCGCGAGATCGTGCTGGTGACCGGCACCGGCGTCGAGTCCACGCAGACCGTCGAGTTCATCCGTGCGGGCTTCTCGTCCGTCGCCCGCGCCAAGGAAAAGGGATTCGTTTTCGAGCAGCGGGTGCAGAACCCGGAGGAGGCGAAATGAAGACGATCGACGTCATCATCGAAGAGCTTAAGCGCCAGGACAAGGATGGCGAGGTTTTTATTCGCCTCGGCGAAGACGGTGAGCCGACCGATGACCCCAAGTTCTTCTTGGTGGACGGCAACGTCGACCTGATCGCGTTGGCAGCGGCCGTTGATGCGGCACGCTTCAGGCCGGTGTCGCAAGAACTCGTCGACCGTCTCAACTCGACCGGCAAGCTGCCATTCGAGGTAGCAAGGTTTGCTTCCGTTGGAGAGATCGCCGTGAGGGACTACCCAGGCGCGCTCCGGCATCCGAGCGCAATGGAGCACAAAATGATCCTCGCGGTGCTCTCAAACATCAACCCGAAGGAGCCCGCATGACCGCCACCCACACCATCTCCGAGCGCGTCGCGATGTTCGCCGCCGCTCTCGTCTCAATCGCCGTCGCCGGCTTCGTGACGGCGACCATCCTTCCGATCCGGCGCGTGCTGACGCAGTCCGACGCCGTGGCGTCGATCGGTCTGCTGCTGGCGGCCGCGCTGCTGTCGCTCGGCGTCGCGCTGATCGTCGACGGGCGCCGGAGGCGGCGGGCGTACGGCGGCCTCGGCTGGACCCTGGCGTTCAATGAGAATGGCGACGGTACGTGGACGCCGATCGACGAAAGCAACAACCAGATCGAATGCGAGGTAGTGCGCAACGTGGACGGGTCTTCGTCCCTGCGGCCGATCATGGATCGCGTTGCCTACATCGACCCGCTCTCCGAGCTGCAGCGCCACCTCACCGACGCCCTGTCCGTCATGCTCCGGCATCCGGAGCTGACCGTCGACGCCGCCACGCTGCGCCTGCTCGGGCGCAAGCCGCCGCGGACGCGCGGCAAGGACGGCCGGTTCAAGAGCGGGAGGGCGTGATGTCCGATGCCGTGGAGGCCCGCGCCCGCGAGATATGCATCGCACGCCACATCGATCCCGACGCGTACGTGATACGCGCGCCGGCGGGCACGCGCGCATGGAGCTACTTCCGGGAAGTCGCGATGATCGATATCGAGAGGGCGAAGCGGGCCGCTGATCCGCAGATGGAGTTGCCCCTCTAGTCCTCCGCCAGCCCCTTGAAGCTCGGGTGCCTGAGGTACCCGTCCGCGGTGATGTCGCGATATTCGACGTGGGCGACCAGCGTCGGCTCGACGGCGCGGATGTGCTTCTTCGCGAACAGCTTCGTCTTCGGCGGCGGCAGCGCGTCCAGCCGCCGGCGGAGGTCGGCCGAGACCTTCATCGTGAAGCCGGTGCCGACCTTGCCGACGTAGGTCAGCTTATTGCCGTCGCGGCGGGCGACGTGCAGCGCCGCGATGCCGCCCATGGCCGGCACGAAGCCGACGATCGGGAAGGTCTCGCGCTTGCTGGTCTTGATCTTCTGCCAGCTATCCGATCGGTCGCCTGATCGGTACGGCGCGTCCGCGCGCTTCGAGACGATGCCTTCCCAGTTCAGGCGCTCCGCGCCGGCGAACATCGAAACCCCGTCATCCATATGCTCGGAGTAGAGCACGGGCGCGGCCAGCTTGTGCCGCTGCATCAGCTCCTGCAGCAGCCGCTTGCGTTCGCGCAGCGGCACCTTCCGCAGGTCGTGGCCGTCGAGGTGCAGCAGGTCGAAGGCGTAAAACAGCATCCTGTCGTACCGGCCGGCGGCCAGGTCGGCCTGCAGGGCCCCGAAGTCGGTCCGCTCGCCGACGACCACGACGATCTCGCCGTCGATGACGGCCTGGTCGATGCCGGCGCCGGCCAGCTCGGCGGCGATGGTCGGGAAGCGCTTCGTCCAGTTCAGGCCGGACCGCGTGTAGACCTTGGTCCCGTCGGCGGAAACGTGGGCCTGGGCGCGGTACCCGTCGAACTTGATCTCATGGATCCAGTCGGCGCCGGCGGGCGGCTTGGGCCGCAACGTGGCGAGCTGGGGCGGGATGAATCCGGGCATCGGCTTCGGGAGGGCGCTCTCTGGTGTAACGAAAATAGGACAGGAATCCGCTTCTGTCCTATTTTTGTTACGTCTGGCGGTAAGGAATTCAGGGTCGCGATCGCTTTTGGCCCTGATTTTCTTACGTCGGGCCGGGGGTACATTCGCGGGCTCGGCAGCCGGTTTCGGCCTGCCGTTGTACCCACTCGGACCTGAACTCTTACGCTTACCTGCCGCCATTGGAGTCCGTAGATAAGGACTCAAGCCCCTGATTTCGAAATCTTTTTGATGGATAAGTCCGGTTATCCGGACATTGCCGGGTTGCCATCGGGAACCGCTACCGCCACGATTCGGGCGCGATTCGTTCAACCGCAGGTAACAGCATGGCCGACGCTCCCGAGTTCGCCACCTGGCTCCCCGTGATCGGGAGGGCGCTGGCGCGCCTGGCGCTGTCCAAGGCCGCCGAGAGCGACCGCGACAAGTTCCGAGACGTGCTGGCCCGCGTCGACTTCCTCGAGGCGCTCGGGCTGCCGGCGAAGGACGCCGCCGAGGCGGCCGGATCTACGGCGGCATCGGTCTCCGAGCTAAAGCGACAGCGCAGGAACAAGGGCAATGGCAAAAAAAGCAGCAAGAAAAGCGCGGCCCGCCGTCGCTGAGGCGAACGGCGAGGCTGGCGGCACGACGGCGCTCGACAAGATCGCCGGCCTGCTGGCGCTGATCTACACCAAGGACGTCGACGACAAGGACGCGGCCGCGCTCAAGCTCGACGCCGTCGGCTTCTCGGCGCGCGAGATCGCCGGCATCCTCGACGTCGGAACGAACTACGTGAACGTCGCCCGCCACCGTAAGGCCAAGGCGCGCTAGTGGCACGCATCAACCCGGCACTGATCCATCGCCTTGCGCGCGACATGCGTATCACGCCGAAGGCGGTCTACCCGCACATCACGCGCGTCGCCAACGAGACCATGCTCGACCGGCATCATGCCGCGCTGGTGCTGGCGGCGAGGCTCGACATCAACCTGAACAAATACTCGACCGCGGCGGAGCGGGCGGAGATCCGCGGGCACCTCGGCGGCGGCCGGCCGCGGGATCCGGAGGCCGCCCCAGCACCCGCCGAGCCGGCCAGGCGGCCGGCAGCTCCGGCGAAGAAATCGAAGCGACCGACGCGAGGCAAGACGATCTTCGTCGTGCACGGGCGCGACAACGCGCTGCGGGAATCCATGTTCGCTTTCCTGCGCTCGCTCGGGCTCGAACCGCTCGAATGGGACCAGGCGCTGCGCCGGGCCCGCCGCGGGGCGAATCCGTTCGTCGGCGACGTGATCGATCGCGTCATGGATCAGGCGCAGGCGGTGCTGGTGATGTTCACGCCGGACGACCTGGTGCAGCTCAAGGATGTGTTCGTCGACAAAAGCGAACGCAACACCGAAGGCCGGCAGCAAGGTCAGGCGCGGCCGAACGTCCTGTTCGAAGCGGGCCTCGCGATGGGACGGCATCAGGAAAAGACCGTCTTGCTGCAGATCGGCGCCGTGAAGCCGTTCTCCGACATCGGCGGCCGACACATGCTGCGCTTCGACGGCTCTCCGGGCAGCCGCAACAACCTCGTCGGCCGGCTCGAGATGCTCCGCTGCGATCTCGACACCGATGGCCGCGACTGGTTGCACGTCGGCAACTTCACGCCGACCGAGCGCAAGCCGGCCAAGAAGAAGCGCGCCAAGCGCTGATCACTGCTGCTTCGCGATCACGAACACGATCGCGAGGAGGATTCCGACTGCCCAAGCGAGCTTGACGCCCCAGGACGATGCCTTCTTCTGCGGGATCGGTGGCGGGCCGCCGGACTCATCCATCGCCGCGCGGATCGTGTCTTGCGCGAGCTGCTGCCCCAGCTTGTAAGCGGGATGATCCTCCTTCGGCGTCTCGCCCGGAGGTCTCGGTGGCCTCGATCGCAGCGGCGGCACCTCCTGCCAGCCGAGCTGGGTGATCTTGCCGGTCTCATGCTGCGGCGAGTCCGATTGCCTCTCGACCTCGGGGACCATGTACCCGACCACGTCGCCGCTGGGCGGCGTGTGCCAATCGAATTCGTGAACCCATAGCGTGGTGTCGAGCAGCAGCGTCAGGACCGTGACCCGCCCGGACGAGTAGGCGCGCTCGAGGTCGTCGAAGGCATCCTTCGGCACGTAGCATTCGATATAGAACTGGGCGTCGTGGCCGATCTCCCAGTCGAACGGCAGGTAGCCGATGCTGGCGGTCCAGTAATACTTCTCCTTGTCGACAGGCCGCAGCGTGAACGGCACCGAATTGGTGCGTGAGCCCGCCAGGCCAGCGACCTCGATGGCGTCGCCCTTCTCGATGATGGCGGTGCCCCTGATGCGCTCGCTCGGCGTCGCCTTCTCTTCGTAGACTTCGTAGTAGCGATGGTAGGTGACGTCGTGAACCTCGATCGAAAACGAGCGGATCATGCCCTGGATGAAGGCGTGCTTGTCCCCCTCGACCTCGAGCTTCCCGCCATCGCGAATCCTGGCCCGCGGCAGCTTCTTTTCGTCCATGGCACTACTTCCCCCCAGCAGCAGCGCAGGCTACAGGGCCGCGGCCGTGATGCAACACGAATCCGCCCTGTTGATATCGTGGAGAGCGGCCGCGCCGATTGCCCAGTATATTGGGCATTTTCGCGCTTCGTTCTCCGAAATGCCTACTATAGCAGGCAAATTAACCATCGATGGGAAGCTAAGGATTCTTCGCGCGCCTGATTCTTCAATCCTGTCAACAAATTATCTATTGCATTCTCCTGAACGGTAGACATGCTGTCTACTACTGACGGCGCGATGACCGCGACGTCGAGAGGAGACGGCATTGATGCCAAAGATCGCCAAAATCAGCCTAGACCTGCTCTATGACGAGGGCGACGCCGACCTTATCGTCGCGCGCGTTCGCCGCTTGGCCAGCCTACATCGCGCCATCCCGATCGGCACGATCGACGGCACTATCAAGGACCTCGCGACTGCGATGCAGTTCGTCCTCGAATGGGCCGCGGCGCAGAGCGTCTCCCGCGACATGTTCCGCGTGGTTGGCAGCGAGTGCCTCACACTGGACAAGGACGCCGACCGACGAGCGGCTACCCCGGCCCAAGTCTAAGCCCTCACCTAACATCCACCTCACGCCCGGCGGCTTCGGCCTACCGGGCTCGTGGCGTCAGAGCCGGCCGTCGCCGGCGACAGGAGTCAGCAATGCTCACGTTCGACCAGTTCAAGGAAAACGGCATCGCCCGCGCCATCGTCAACAGCCTCGGCCCGGTCGCCGGCGCCGACGACCAAACCACGTGGCTCGATGTCCTCGACCGGGCCGTCAGCTTCGACGACTTCCGCCGGAACGTCATCGCCAGGAACGGCGCCCTGCGCGGAATGCGGCACTTCGTCGACGCCGTAGACGCCGCGAGCGGCGCGGCCATGCTCTCGCAAGCGCAGTTCAATCTGCTCTGCGCCTTCTGCTGCATGGTCGACTTCGGCCACGTCGCGGACAGGCTTGTCGAGAAGCGCAAGGTGCAGGGCGGCGTGTGGGCCGGCATCTACGCTTCGATGGATCGGCCCTACGCTAAGGTTCTTGCCACCATGATCCGCGAAGCTGCGGTCGCCTGAACGCAGTCACATCGACCTCACGCCCGGCGGCTTCGGCCTACCGGGCTCGGGGCGTCAGAGGGCGCCGCCGTCGCGGCGCCGAAAGGAGGGAATCATGTCGATCCGCAACCCGAGGCAAGCGCGCGCCGGCAACCGCGCGCGCTTCAGCGTCCCGCCGCCCGTCAGGAAGGGGCTCTTCAGGTACGTCGCCACGCTGCATGACCGCGTCGACGCCGACTTCAACGGCCTGGAGTTCAGGGCGATCACCGCGCGGCGCGCTCAGCTCGCGGCCTGCCGTCACGCCGAGTTCGTCGTCAACCGCGAGGCCGTCCACGGCTTCGACTATTCGGCGCTGTGATGGCGAAGCTCTCGCCGCGCGCCGCCCGCATCAAGGCCGCCGCCGTCGTAGCGTACGGTCCGCGCGGCCTGACGAAGCTCGCCAAGGCGGCCGACATCTCAAAGCAGATGATGTCGTTCATCACCACCGGCGCGAAGCCGGTGAGCGATGACGTCTATTTCAAGGTCGCCGAGGCGCTGCTGAAGGAGGCCGCGCGCATGCACAAGTCGGTCATGAAAATCGAAGAAATGGCGGGCAAGATGTTCGCCGAACTGGAGGAGTGAAGTGATGAAGACCAACACCATGACGTTTGCCGAGGTCGTCGCGGCGTTCGAGGCTGCCGGCTTCTGGGACCACGGTGAATTCGGACTTGTGACCTACGCGTTCGAGACCGCTTCCGATGGTACGAACGTCCAGGTTGTCCAGAGCGGCGCGGAGATCATGACGTTCCGGCTCGATGCCGACTGGTGCCTCGACGTGTGGACGCGCGAGCGGTTCAACGAGCAGCTCGCCCGCAAGGTGGGGTGGGCGCGCAAGAGCATCGCCGCCTGAGGCGGCGCTTCCGCCATCAGGCGGGTAAACCGAGTGCGTTCTTATCCTGAAATGGCCCCTGGCTGCGAAGCCGGGGGCTTTCGTTTGAGCTTGCTCTTGCGACGCTCCTCGCGGGGTGCCGGCAGCGTGCCGCCGGCGGCGACGTACGCGGCCACCACGGCGTCCGCCCAAGCCTTCATGCCAGCCGCCTTTTCGTCCATCCGCTGGTCGGTCAGATAGACATCCCTAGTGACTGCGGCCGCTTCGTTCGGATCGTCCGGCAGCGTATGTGCCAGCACCAGCGACGACACCACGCCAGATACCTTGTCGGCGATGAAGTCGCCCATGGCGCTGCGGACCAGGTGCAGCGAGAAGTGCGGTAGACCATCGAGAGCGCCGGCCGCGCGCATCCTGGCGACGTGCCGGTTCAGGCTGTTCGGGTAGACCGACACGTCGTCGTTGTCTGGATTGCGGCCGTAGCGCCTCGTCGACGCGAACACCCATTGCGAATCCCATTCGCCGTGCTCGTTGGCGACGAGCTGCGTGTAGTCCGTGATCGAGCCCGAGGCGATGCTTCTGACGACGGGAGGCAGAGGCAGCCAGAATTCCGTCTTTGCCTTCATGGCCGCCGGCGGCCAGACGGCGCGCCCCCAGCCCGGCTCGCGCAGCGGATCTTGCTCGAGGAAGTCGTCGCGGCGGAGCTGCACGGTCGACGCCCGCCGGTTCGCGGTGAGGCAGACCCACCAGAGCCCGAACCGAATGCCGGGCGAGATCTTGTCCCTGGCGGTGCGGCCGGCGCAGTAGCGCTCATGCGCGGCCAGGACGCCTGCGATCGCCTTCACGTCGAGCTCGGTCTTACGTTGCCGATGCACGGCGCGGCGCTTCTCGATCGCCTGCATGGTCGCCGGATCCGGATCGCCGCCGTCCAGGTGTTCCCACCACCTGACGGTGCCGACGACGAGACCGCTTTTCACCCGCTTCTTGTTCGCTGCCCACGTCATGGCGGCCTTGAAATAGGAGACGTTCTTCTGCCGCTGCCGGTGGCTCTCGATGGCGTCGCGGGCGGCCTCGATGGTCGCCTCGTCGAGCGCAGTCAGCAGCTTCGGATGCAACGCCACGAAGGACGGCTTGGCGAAGGCCAGGCGGACGTCGTCGCTGGTTCCCTTCGAGGGCGGCTTCTTCCGGTTGTTGATCCAGCGGTCCTGCGAGATGAAGGCCTGGTACTCGCGGTCGAGATCGCCCCAGGTCCAGCGGGGCGGCGCGCCGTTGGCGGAAACGGGGGCAGGAGCCTTGCCGTAGCGCTTCTGCGAGTAGACATCCGTGGCGCGTTCGCGCGCCGCCTTGACGGAGAGGTAGTCCGGGTGCCGCTCACGCACGTCGCCGATGGTGATCAGCGTTTTTTTCGCGCGCACCATCCATTTGACGCTGCCGCCCCGGCGCCGGAGCTGCAAATAGGGGAGAAGGGTGTCGGCCCAGATGTCGACGCCGTCGTCGCCGGCCGCCGCCTTGGTCGCCTCGTCGACGTGCTTCTTCTTGATTTCTACGCGCTGGAAGCCCATGCCAATCTGTACCCACCCGTGTACCCACCCATCGCAAGGATTCTCGACGGCGGAAAGGGGTTCAGGAGCAGTTCTGCGGCCACTTTGACGGCTAAATCCTTGAAATAGTTAACGGCGGATGCCTGAGAGCGCAGAATACCGGAATCATAATCCTGGGGTCGGGGGTTCGAGTCCCTCTCCCGCTACCAATCATATCTGTCAAATCTCCATTTGTAGCACTCTGCAATTCTTCCGGAGGCTTCGCTGCCGTAGGCCGAGATTACGGCCGGCCAGAACATCACTCTTAAGTTGCGGTTGCAATATTTGCGCGGAAAGCCATGCCGCCAGTTTGATGTACTGACAGTGGTGCCTACCAATAGCCCTTGCTGACAGAGTCCTTGCGCTCCGATTGCTAGAGCTCTCTTCCAATCAGCGAGACCTGCCCCTTGCTGTTGAGGTGGCAGGGAAAAGCCATGCTGTTCATACAAATCTCTTATCCACCGCTCGAGCGTGCTAACGCAATCTCGAGGAAAAATCTCTCGACCTTGCGCATCGAAGCATCCGACTGAGCGAATAGTCGTTCTCCATTGCCCGTCGGGCAAAACACCCACCACCCCGTCAATCACGTCTCGCAAAAATATTCCACTTTACCGAAATTCGGTTTTGGCGTATGTGTCGTCCATCCCGGCTCAACCTTGAGGGGCGATCTCGTTGTCGTCTTGTTCGCGAGCCGGGCTTGCGGTGGACGCGGCAGCGTCGGCATGAGAGGTGCGGGCAGGGCGGGTAGTCCCTGTGAGCTTGCGGCCGCGTGCGGACGAGCGGCGCTGTCAGGTTCGTCTCGCCTGTAAGTTTCCGGCTCCGTCGACAGGGTCGGGAAAACTGCGGCGAAATGGCGGGCCGTGCGTACGGCAAAACCGTGTGGTCCTGGCCGTCGTTGCTACGGTCAAGCTTTCGCGGAGGTGTGTGCGAGCCCAACCGGGCGGACAGCATCGTCAATTCGCGAGGGCGAGGGAGGCCAGAACGAACTCGGCTCCCGGGAGAGCACGGCATAAGCCGTCCAACCATCGCGCAGGGAAGGCCGAGTGATTGGCACCACCTGTATGCTGCTGTGCGGACTTTTTGCGCTACATCTTCGCGCAGCGGACCGTGGGTGCGAGGTCAGCACCCGGCCTTCCCTGCGCCCTCTTGGCTTTCAGAGGGTGGAGTGACCAGGCAAAGCTCGGGCGAAACGCGCCGCGAGGAGGCGAAAGTGTGTTCGCGAGCGATGAATCGCTACCGGGCGCGATCTCTCATCGAGCCTCGGTGGCGATCGGCGCCCCAAGCTTGCCGCCGAACAACGCTGCACCCAATTGCCGAGCCGAATTGGTCATGCGCGCGCATTCAATGTGGTTACATTGCGTCACAGCATGCTCTACGATAGAGCCATCGTGGATGACGTTGGAGGTAAGCACATGTCATACGCCTATAAGCCGAACGAAGAGGTTCGCCACCAGCCGCAAGGTCCACAAGGACGTGCCGCAACCGATCCAGCAATGGTTTACACCATCGTTCAATGCATGCCCATCGAGGCAGACGGACGTCTTCGATACCGTATCAAGAGCAAGTCGGAGAATGTCGAGCGGGTCGTAACGGAAGATCAGCTGTCGTACTTTCAGTGATCTGGCGCGCTTGAGCCGCGAATTGCGGCGACGGTCCAGGCATGCCTGCTTTTCGGCATGCCCTTCGTTTCAGAATATCTTCCTCGTAGCTTGAGTCTCTTTCGTGCACGTCACTCGCGTTGCGGCCCCTTGCCGATGCGATTGGAGTCGTCGTCCCGTGAGCATGGAAATCATCCTGGTCCAGACGATCCATCTTTACCGGCGCGGAGAACAAGATGGCGGTCGCCCAGGAGGAAGTGTTCGGACCCGTTCTGTCGATCATTCCTTTCGATACCGAGGAGGAAGCGATCGGCATCGCGAACGAGCAGGTTATACGTTGTGGCAGGCGATTGTTCTACCATCCGTGCCGGCAGACCGAAGTTTTGGCGCATCAACGAAGCAGCGGTCGCTGGCTAATGGACATCGCGGTGCATAGGCGCAGCCGCGCGGTCGTGTGAAGAGGCTTGGCGGTTCACCCATTTCGATCGCGCCCAGGATTCGCTTTGAAGGATCCGGCTTCGGAATTGCTGCGACCAACGCGCGCGTGTACGGATGGAGCGGTTGATCCAGGACAGTCCGTGTCCGGGCGTGCTCCACGATCCGGCCCATATACATGACGGCGACGCGGCTGCTGATCTGTCCTATCACGCCAAGGTCGTGCGAGATGAAGAGCATCGACAATCTCAGCTGGTCACGCAGGTCCATCATCAGATTGAGCACCTGCGCCTGCACGGAAACGTCGAGGGCCGAGACCGGTTCGTCCGCGATGATGATGGACGGCGTGGGAAGAATGGCGCGCGCGATTCCGACCCGTTGCCGTTGCCCGCCGCTCAGTTCGTACGGATAGCGAGCGGCGAAAGACGGATTCAAGCCGACGGCCGTCAACGTGGCAGCTATGGCTGCGCTGCGCTCGGCACGGGTCTTGAAGAAGCCGCTGATATCGCCCGCCTCCGCCACCGAGTCTCCAATTGCGCGCCGTGGGTTGAACGATGCGTTGGGATCCTGGAAAACCATCCGGACCTTCAGGCGCATCTCGCGGAGACTGGAGCTGCCGGCTCCGATCATGTCGGCTCCATTGAATCTGATGGTGCCGCTGTCGGGCCGGACCAGCCCGACGATGGTTCGGCCCAGCGTGGTCTTGCCGCACCCCGATTCGCCGACGATGCCGAGGACCTCTCCTTCGGCCAGCGACAGCGACGCACCATCCACCGCTTGCACCCGGTATTTCCGACCGGCTCGCCTGGCACTGAAGGAAACCATGATGTCCCGGACGTCGAGGATGGCATCTCCGCTCATGGCACTTCCCCGCCGCCCAGCGGGAATGCGCAGAGCACCTCGTGTCCTTGGGAGACCTCCATGCGAGGCGGGGTCGCCACGCGGCACAGGTCGCGCACCGCTGCGCAGCGCAAGGCAAAGACACAGCCGGCAGCGATCGTACCCGGCACCGGCGGCTGACCTGAAATGGTTGGCAGCCGGCGCGCGCCGGAATTTCGCGACGGCATGCAATCCATCAGCCCACGGGTGTAATGGTGACGCGGTTTCCCGAACAGCTGATCGACCGCTGCGGTTTCCACGATCCGGCCGGCGTACATGACAGCCACGCGATCGGCGAGCTGCGCAACGACTCCCATGTCGTGGGTAATGAACAATATTGCCATATCGAGGCGATTGCACAGCTCGCGCAAGAGCCCGAGAATCTGAACCTGTATGGTGACATCCAGCGCTGTGGTCGGTTCATCGGCGACCAGCACCTGCGGCCTGCAGGCCAGCGCAATCGCGATCATGACCCGCTGGCGTTGACCTCCGGACAGCTGATGCGGATATGCCGACAGCTGCATTCTCGGGTCGGGCATGCGCACCAGCTCGAGCAGTTCGCACGCACGGGAGAGGGCCGCCGCGCCCGAAATCCCCTCATGTACGCGCACGGCTTCGGCGATCTGATCGCCGATCCGGCGAACCGGATTGAGTGAGGTCATCGGCTCCTGAAAGATCATTGCCATGCGGCCGTGGCCCGCTTCGACACGTTGCCAGGGCTGCAACTGCGTTACGTCGCAGCCCTCCAACAGGACCTCTCCGACCCGGACCCGGGGACCGGGTTGCGGCAGCAATCCCATGACCGCAAGCGAGGTCATGCTCTTTCCGCAGCCGGACTCGCCGACGAGACCGAGGATCTCGCCTTTGGCCAGTCCGAAGGACACGCCCGCGACGATGTCGACCGGTGCGGTTGCCGGTCCCACTGACACCGTAAGGTCGCGAACACTCAGCACGGCCTAACCCTTCTCACCAAAGACCTGACGGAACCGCGGATCGAGTCGATCGCGCAATGCGTCGCCGACCAGGTTCAGCGAGAATGCCGTCGCCACGATCATCATGCCCGGGAAAATGAGCAGCCACGGCGCACGCGTGATGAAGGTGCGCGATTCCGCCAGCATGTTGCCCCAGCTTGGAATCTCCGGCGGGGCGCCAAGGCCCAGGAAATCGAGTGAGGCCGCGCCAAGCTGCGCGAAGGCGAAGACGAAGCTGGCCTGTACGAGAAGCGGTGAGACCAGGTTCGGCAAGATGTGCCGACTGATGAGCCATACGGTTCCGGCGCCCATGCTGCGGGATGCCTCGACATAGGTTTCCGCGCGCAAGCGTAGCGTCAGACCGTAAACGATGCGCGTTGTCGTCGTCATGTAGCCGAGCCCGATGGCCAGAATGACATTGGCCACGCTCGGGCCCAGGATGACAATCAGACCAAGTGCGAGCAGCAGAGTCGGGAACGCCATCAGCACGTCGACCATGCGCATCAGCAGGTGACCTAGCCGCGGGAACAGAGCGGAAAGTACGCCGGCCGGAACGCCTGTGGCGAGGGCGAAGACGACCACGCCCGAGCCGATCAGAAGTGCCATCCGTGCTGACTGAATGGTGCGTGACAGGGTATCCCGGCCGAATTGGTCGGTGCCGAACCAATGGGTCACGTTCGGGGGCGTCAGACGGATCAGCGGATCGATGGCGTACGGATCGTAAGGCGCCAGCCAGGGTGCGAAGGCCGCGGCGAGCACGGTCGCCAGAAGGACCCCGAGCCCGGCCAGCGCGATCGGGCGAGCGATGAACGGCCTGAGCCACAAGGTGGCGCTGTTGGTGCTCATTGGAGTTCGACCCGCGGATCAAGCAGACGGTAGCTCAGATCGACGATCAGATTGACCAGGAGATAAACCACGACGATGACGAGGATGACGCCCTGGATCACCGGGTAGTCTCGGCGGAGGATCGACTGAACGACGAGGCGGCCGATGCCGGGCAGGGCAAACACGGTTTCGGTCACCACCGCTTCGGACAGCAGAGCAGCGAAAGTGAAGCCGAATGCCGAGACGACCGCCAGCAGCGCATTGCGCCAGATGTGGCGGCGCACGACCTGCCAGGGCCGGATTCCCTTTGCACGCGCCGTGCGCACGTAGTCCTCGCGGGAGACGTCGAGCATGCTGGCGCGCGTCAGCCGCAGGATCAGAGCAGCGTTCGGCGCCGCAAGCGCCAGGCTGGGGAGGACGAGATAGCGCAGATTGACGACACCGCCTTCGAAGATCGACGGATAGCCGGAGCTCGGAAACCAGCCGAGCCAGGCGGCAAAGATCAGGATCAGATAGAGCCCGACCCAGAACGTGGGTATCGAGGCCACCAGCATCGCCGCGCCGGACAGTCCCTGGTCGAGCCACGTGCCGTGCCGGACGGCTGCAATCATGCCGATCGGCACACCGATGACCGCAACCCAGATCATCGTCATGGTGGCGAGCAGGGTGCTGGTCTCGGCACCATCGGCAATCACCGACAGCACCGGCGCCTGGAAGAAGATCGAGCGCCCGAGGTCGCCCTCGAGCACATGTCCGGCCCAGTTCAGATATTGCAGGATGATCGGTTGGTCGAGACCGAGTTGGTGTCGCAAGGCGTCGATCTGGTCGGGGGTGGCGGTGTCGCCGAGCAGAACATAGATGGGGTCACCCGGCACGATATGGATGAACGCGAAGATGATGACGGACGCTGCCAGCAGCGTCACCGCCGTCGTTCCTGCGCGCTTGAGTGCGTAAGACCACATGTGATTATGCGGCTGTCAGCGGCAACGATGCGCGCCGGCGCCGGCGCTCGACAGTCCTCGCGGCCTCATTGCCCGTCCTTATTTCGTGGACACGTTCCAGAAGACGGGACCGTTCGGGTTGAGTCCCTTGAGCTTGGGAGAAGCAATGTCATAGGTGTAGGCATCGCCTACTTTCATGACCGGCACCTGTTCGTAGATCAGCGACTGGATCTTGTCCCATGTCGATTTCCGCGCGGCTGGATCGGTCGTGTTGATCAACTCAGCCCGAAGCGAGCCGATCTCGGGGCTGTCCCACCAGCCGGGATAGCTCGCATTCAGGAACGTCAGCAGCAGCGGGTCGGGCGCGAACGAATGGTGGGTGACGAAGATGTCCCACTGTTCCGGCTGGCCGCGCATCTTCAAAAGGGTCGCCCAATCGACGACCATCATCTGAACATTGATTCCGGCGTCGGCCAGCTGGCGGGTGAAGACTGACGCTTCGTCATAGTGTGCCTGGTAATTCGTCGAGACCAGCAGGCGGATCGGCGTTCCCGTGTAGTCCGCCTCCTTCGCGAGCTCCTTGGCCTTCTTCGGATCGTGGGCGCTGTAATTGGAGACGCCATCCGTCGAGTACCAGGGCGTGCCCTTGGGAAAGATCGATCCCTCGGCATTCCACAGGTCCTTGGGACCGAAGGCGACGCGCAGCGCCTGCGACTTGTCCAGCGCGGCCTGGATGGCGCGGCGGAGCTTGTAATTGTCCTTCAGGATCCCCTGCTTCGAGTTCATGAAGAAAAGGCCGAAGATCGGCGCGTTCGTGCGCTGCACCTGAACCGATGGGTCTTTGCTCAGGGATTCGTACAGATCGCCGGAGACCATTTCCGCATAGTCGTAGTCGCCCGCCTGCACGCCGCTCACGCGCGTGCCGACGTCAGGCACCGGAATGAACCGGATCTTGTCGAAGCCGGCGACGCGGGCACCGGCAAAGCCGTCGCCCTTTTCCTTCACCGGCTTGTAGCCATCGAACTTCTCCACCTCGACATAGCGGTTCGGCCGCCATTCCACGAACTTGTAAGGCCCGGTGCCGATATAGTCCTTCTGCTCGATCGGCCGGTTTCCCGCGTTGGCGGCTATCTCTTCCGGATAGATCGCAAGGCCGCCATTGACGTCGGCAATGAGAGCTTTCCAGGCGCCGTTCGGCGCTGACAATTTCAGCGTGACTTCATACTTTCCGGTTGCCTCGACTGATGTGGCCGCGGCCATCAGGAGCTTGCCGCGAGCACCGAAATTGCCCCATCTCGTCATCGAGGCGACCACGTCCTTCGCAGTCATCTCCTTGCCGTTGTGGAAGAGGACGCCTTCGCGGAGCTTGATGACGATGGTCCGACCGCCGTCTTCCGTGCGATCGCTCTCGGCCAGCATCGGACGCGGCGTGTAGGTCGAGTCCAGCGCATACAGGGTCTCGAAGATATGGCGGCCGATGACCGATGCGACGTCGGCCGTCGTCAGCATGACATCGAGCGGCGGCGGTTCTCCGATGGTGGCTTCGCGTAGCAGGGTGGCGGCATTGGCCTGCGCAATCAGGAACGACGCGGTGGCCAAGCCGACGACGCCACGCATCAAGACACCTGGACCGTATCTCATGATCGCTTCTCCCGCCCTGTTGAGCCGCCTGCTTCCGGTGCAGGGGGATGTGCCTTTCAGCTGTTGGTTCTGACGGCACGCTATTGCTTGTTTGAAAGTTACATATAGAATTCGGCAATTATCAAGCAGAAAATGCTACTCTTGATAACGGCATGCCGATATGGGTTTGGTCAATGCTGAAGGTTTCTTACGGCAGCTTCGTGCCAAGGGCGCGGGTTGATCTGACCTGAGGAAGAGCGGGCAATGCCGCGTGCAAAGCGAAATGACCCGGCGAGAGCCCCTGGTGCAGCGGTCTCGAAGCCACCCGGCGACGACAATGTCGTGGCCGGCGACATCATCTCCCTCATCAGGCAGAGCGCTCCGGGCCTCAGCCCGTCGGAGCAGCGCGTTGCCACGGTGCTGCTCGCCGATATCGAGTTTGCCGTTCACGCCAGCAATTCCGAGTTGGCGCGCCGGGCGCGCGTCAGCGAGCCGACGGTCACCCGGTTCAGCCGTTCCGTTGGCTGCCGCGGCGTCCGTGACCTCAAGGTGAGGCTGGCTCAAGCAATGGCGGTTGGGCGAATTTACGTTGAACTGCCCCCGCATGTCGGGACGGATCTGGCGCGCCCCGCGCTCTGGCGGTCGGTGTTTCAGGAAATTCGCCGTGCCATTGCCGCGGTCGAGGAGGGGCTTCGGAAGGAGGACATCGAGAGGGCTGCCGCAGCCATCTCCCGCTGTTCGAAACTCGCGGCGTTCGGCGTGGGGGGTGGTTCGACCCTTGCGGCGGCGGAGGTTCAGAACCGGTTCTTTCGTCTTGGCATCGCCGTGTCCCACGCCTCCGATCCGAGGTTGATGCGCATGATCGCAGCGACCTTCGGGCGGGATGATGTCGTCGTTGCCATCTCGACCACGGGTGAAGCGAACGAAGTGATCGAGGCAGCCAGTATCGCCAGGCAATACGGCGCCTTGGTCGTCGCAATCACCAAGCCGCAAAGCAGGCTGGCTTCAATCGCCGATATTGCGCTTGGCGTGCACGTGCCCGAAGCGCCCGACGCGCTCAAGCCGACGGCCTCGCGCTATGCGCTTCTCGCCACCATCGATCTGCTCGCCGCGTCCACGGCCTATTGCAAGCCGCTCGAAGCCCAGGCACGCATGCGGCGGATCAAATACGAGTTGCTGAAGGGGAGCGACGGGGACGCCAAAGGGCCGCTGGGAGACTGAAGCTTGGAGGATGGGGATGCCGCCTCCTGCGCTCGCTATGACGATGTGGAAAAAGCGAGTGCCACGCCCCATCGTCACGGCACCGACGATGTCGCCGCCTCGCTTACGCACCCGCCGCGACACCGAGGCGGCCGATGCCGGGAAGCTTCAGCGCCGGACGGCGGATGTCGAGGCCGAGCACCGCGCCGAGAAAGTTGATCTCGATGCCTTCGACCCAGCCGATGGTCATGCCGAGATAACCCGACAGCGAGGCATAGAGGCCGGTGCCTGATGGCGTGATGCCGGCCCAGCGTCCGCTGTAGGGATAGTCCTTGCCGATCGCGGTCGGCGGCAGCACGGCCCGCAGCTCGGGCACGGAATCCAGCGCCGCCTGCACGAAGGTGTTGGAGTTCGGGCCCGGCCAGGCATTGTAATCGCCATAGGCGCGGAACCTGTAGGTCTCGATGACGTCGCGGATCTTCGGGATCAGCGCTTCGGCCCGCGCGCCGTCGACCGCGACCACCGTTTCCGGTATGGCGCCGAACCAGCGGCCGTCGGGCGCAAAGCCGTTGCTGCGGATCGGGTCGCCCCACGCCGTGTAGTCGTAGCGGCTGTAGGCCGAAGCGTCCTTCTCCTTGACGACGATCCAGGTATGGACGGCAAAGATGCTGCGCCAGCGCACGGTGCGCGCGGCAAAGACGCGGATCAGCGCGTCCGGATTGCTGGAGGCCGGCGGCAGCAGGCCGGCGCTGGAGCGATCCGCCATCTGCCAATTGCCGCGGCCGTCGCCGCGCAGATAATAGCTGCCGGCCGACACGCCGATCGGCAGGAAGATCAGCAGCAGAAAGAGAATCAAGACTTTCCTCAAGGGTGAATGGCGCTTCAAGCGGGACGATGCAGTGAATATAGTTCGCAGGCGCCCTCGCGCCAGCGCCGTCCCGCTCTTGCATTCGCAACGTGCGGCCATATGTTGCTGCCATGAGGAAGTTGTCACTCGTCGAGGACCAGGCTATCCAGGCGCGAATCGCGTTCATCGCAGGCGCCGAGACGTTCGATCGCCTCTTCCTGGGCATCCGCTTCGACGAGGTCGACGGCAACCTGCTGTTCGCTGTCGCCAGGGACGAAGACTGCGCGTCCGAGATCGAGGACGAGTTCTCGCACCATCTCGCCGTGGTCGCGTCGCACATCCTCGCGCAGAGCGTCGATGTGGTCGTGGTGCTGCCGAAGGTGCTGCAGTAGGATTCTGCGCCTTCAGGGCGCTTGCCTTCGCCTTGCGTCTCTGCTTTCCAACGCCATCGCAAAATTGTAATGACCTCATCGAGCGTTTGGGGCCGTATTGCGTTGTCGAGGGAGCTCGACCGGATGGCTCGTCATCGCTCTATTCTGCCTGCCGACAAAGATGGATTGAAATTGGCGCCCGCCACGAAAACCCGCGCCGCGAAAGGCGCGACCAGGACCAAAGCCAGGACTTCCAAGGATTCCAGGAATTCCAAGAATTCCAGGGATTCCGCGGGGGCGAGGAATTCCATGAGTTCCAGGAATGCGACGCGTTCCGCGATCGCGTCCTCGTCGCCGCTCGGCATGCTGGCGCTGCACCTGCTGGAGCAGTGGAGCAAAGCCGGCCGCGACGGCCTCGTCTTCCTCTGCGACGACGAGAGCCGGGCAGAGCGGCTCGGCGGCGTGATCCATGGGCTCGATCCTGAAGTCGAGGTGCTGGTGTTTCCGCGCCTGAACACGCTGCCCTTCGACGGCCTCGAGCCGTCCCGCGAGATCGCGGGCCGGCGCAGCTCCGTGTTGCGGCGTCTCGCCAAGGCTAAAAAACCCGTCTTCCTGGTCTCGACCGCGGAAGCCATCATGGAACGGCTGCCGCTGCCGGCGAGCTGGTCGAGGTCGAGCCTCACGCTGAAGGTGGGCGCGGCCTATTCGGAAGCAGAGCTGGAGACGCGGCTGGAAGGGCTCGGCTACGATCTCGACGAGGAGGCGGAATATCCCGGCGGCGTCCTGTTCCATGGCAAGACGTTCGAAGTGTTTCCCGCCGGCGCGCTGGCGCCCTTCCGGATCGAGCATTCCGGCGAGACGATCCGCAAGATCGTCGCTGTCGATCCGATCGAGCACGAGGTGGTCTACGAGACGAAGGAGTTGATCGTCGACGCCATGTCCGAGCGGATCGCGCTGGGCGCCAAGCGCGGACAGCGGGCGACGCTGCCGGATTATTGCAGCCGCGCGCGATGGATCGCGGATGCCGGGGTGTCGGCCCACGCCGAGAGCTGGCTGGGCACGATCGAGGAAGCCGCGGGCCGCAGGGACGCGGAGCGCGAATATCTCGGGCAGGCGGACTGGAAGAAGCTGAAGAAGCGCATCAGCGTGCTGCCGCGAAAGGCCGCCTTCACCTCGACGCCCGAATTCTCCAAGCTCGCCTCGCCGCGCAAGGCGCTGCGCGCATTCGTCGCCGACATGCAGCGCGCGGGATCGCGGCTGCTGTTCGTCGCGGCGATCGAGGACGATTTGCGCGCGATGGAGCGCATGAGCGGCATCAAGGCGGAGCGCCTTGCCGATTGGAGCGAGGTGGCGAAAGGAAGAAGCCGCGAAGGCGCGCTGCTCGCCGATTTCGATGCGGGGTTCATCGGCGTCGGCCGCAAGCCCCTTGTCGTCGTGACCGCCTCCGACGTGCTCGGGAGCCGGGCTCATCATCCGCAGCCGATGGCGCGCGCCTGGAATCCGGCGTTCGATCATCCCGACGTGCCGGAGAAGGGCGCCGCCATCATCCATCTGCAACGCGGGCTCGCCGTGCTCGATGGCTTGCAGACCCTCGACATGGGGAAGGGATCGCGGCGCGAGATGATCAGGCTCGCCTTTGTCGCAGACAACGCCGTGCTCGTTCCGCCGTCCGATCTTGCGGTGATCTGGCCCTATGCCGGTGAGCCCGGCAAGCTGGCGCTCGACAAGGCGGACGGCAGCACCTGGTGGGCGCGGCGCACCGCGGCGGAAGCCGAAATCCAGGTGGCCGCGAAGGCGCTCGCCAAGCACATCAGCCAGCGGCGCCGCCGCCGTGCCCCCAAGCTGGTGCCGCCGGGGGCTGCTTACGAAAAATTCGTCGCGCGCTTCCCCTATTTTCCCACGGTCGACCAGGCTCAGGCGATCCAGGACGTGCTCGACGATCTGGCGGCGGGCCATCCCATGGACAGGGTGGTCTGCGGCGATGTCGGCTTCGGCAAGACCGAGGTGGCGCTGCGGGCGGCGGCCGCGGTGGCGCTGTCGGGAAAGCAGGTGGCGATCGCGGCGCCGACGACCGTGCTGGCCCGGCAGCATGTCGAGACCTTCCGCAAGCGGTTCGGCCCTCTCGGCATCGAGGTCGGAAGCCTGTCGCGGGCCAATTCAGGCCCCGAGACGCGAGAGACCAAGGAAGGGCTGCGGCGCGGCCGGCTGAAAATCGTGGTCGGCACGCAGGCGCTCAGCGCCAAGGACGTGAAGTTCGCCGACCTCGGCCTCGTCATCATCGACGAGGAGCAGCATTTCGGCGCGGCGGAGAAGGCGAAGCTGTCGGGCCTGGCCAAGGGTGCCCATTCGCTCTGGATGAGCGCGACGCCGATCCCCCGCACGCTCGCGGCGGGTCTTGCCGGCTTCAGGGATCTCAGCGTGATCGCCTCTCCGCCGGTTCATCGGCTTCCCATCGTGACCAGGATCGCGCCGCTGTCGGAGGCCGCGATTGCCGCGGCGCTGCTGCGCGAGCGGAGGCGCAACGGGCAGAGCTTCCTAATCTGTCCGCGCATCCAGGATCTGGAGCCGATGCTGGCACGGGTGCAATCGGTAGCGGGCGATCTGCGCATCGTCTGTCTTCACGGCAGATTACCCGTCGAGGACATCGACGACCGCATGATGAGCTTCGTCGACGGCGAAGCGGATGTTCTGCTGGCGACCAATATCGTGGAAAGCGGTCTCGATATTCCGCGCGCCAACACCATCGTGGTGTGCTGGCCGGAAAAGTTCGGCCTGGCGCAGCTGCATCAACTCAGGGGGCGGGTGGGACGCGGCGGCACGCGCGCATTCGCCCATCTGCTGACGGAATCGACCTCGGAGCAGTCCGAGAAGCGTCTGGCGGTGCTGGAGGAGTTCAGCAAGCCGGGTGCCGGCTTTGCCATCAGCGAGCGCGATCTCGATCTCCGGGGCGCCGGCGATCTGTTCTCGGAACAGCAGTCCGGGCACGTCCAGGTGTTCGGACCCGTGCTCTACAGTCATCTCCTGAAGCTGGCGTCCGAGCGCGCCAGCGACAACGGCACCGATCTGTGGGTGCCCGATCTCAATCTCCCGATGGCCGACATGCTGCCTGCAGGTTACGTGCAATCGGAAGCGGTTCGCCTCGAAATCTATGGGCGCGCTGCCAGGTGCCGAAGCGACGACGATCTGGAAGACCTGGAGGAGGAGATCTCGCGCCGGTTCGGCAGGCTGCCGCCGGAGGCCCGCGACTTCTTCGCAGCCGCAAGACTCCGGATCGATTGCAAGCGGCGCGGCATCGTCAGGCTGGATGTCGGACCCGAGGCCGTCGCCGCGACGTTCCTGCCGGGGCGGCTGCGGAAATCCAGGGGGACGTCCGAGGGGAAGTCCGAGTCGCGGTCGCTCCAGCGCGACGGCGACCGCGTCGTCTACGCCGGTCGCCGAGACGAGGATGCGTTCAGCCGGGTCGAGGAATTCCTTGACCTGCTGGACGCCTGAGGCAGGTTTGCGCTGTCAAGGCGTCGATAATGGCAATGGAACGCTGCCCGGCCCCCGGCTGTTCCATTCCCGTGCCCAGATCAGGAGGATCGAATGAGCGAAGCAGCGGATCATCTTGCGGGCCTGCTCGGACGAGCGGCGATAGACGTGTGGGGCGACATGCCTCGCGACATCCAGGAAGCGCTGTTCGAGGCCGCCATGAAGGGACGTCCCGCGGAGCGGGAAGAGCTCGCGCGCCTGCTGCACGAGCGGCATCCCCGCACGCTTCATCCGGCGCGGCCCGGCTGAGGCGACGGCAGGAACGATCACGCGGGAAGCCGATTGGTAAATTGCGCGATGCGCTGCAAACGGGTTTGCAAGAATCCCGCGGGCCGCATCGCTCGACCTTGAGGCAAACTCGTGAGTCGATCGGCGTGACTGAGATGATCATCGGAAAATGGTACGACCCGATCTCGCAGCGATGGATCGTGCCGCGCGAGGCTCGCCCAATGGCGACCCATTCGCCTTCCGGCGCGAAGAAGGTACCGGACACAAGCAAGACGGGCGAGGCGGAGCGGATCTGGCACCTGCTGGTCGATTGCTGCGCGGGCGGTTGATGCGCCTTGAAACACTGCTCGATCTGTTCACATGTGAACAGAAGCGCCGCGAATTCTCCCTATCATCGGTACACCACGACCTCCGTTCGTGGAGTGCCATGACAGGGAGACCCGATCGTGCTCAGGCGGCGTCGCGTTCAGCAAACCACCAGCCTTCAGGAGCGGCTTGCGGAGTTCGCCAGGACGATCCGCGAAAAGGCGGAGTCCTTGCCGGACGGCAAGGAGAGGGATGAGCTGTTGAAGCGGCTGCGAAGCGCCGACACCGCGTCAACCCTCGACCGTCAGTTTACCGGCAAGGACTGAGCAAGGACTGAGCATGATTGGTTTCGCTCGGGCTCGCTCATCTATGCGCGACTGAGGAACTCTTGTGCGGGATCGAGGCTTGAATCTGCGGGCCAGCGTCGCCGCCGATGGCTGGTCTGCACGGTCCCGCCTCCAAAGCCCCGCATACCCCCCAAGGTGGGGCCGTGCCTCACGGCAGAAGATGCAATGCCTGAGCCCGGCCGAGCAGGACATCAGAGAACGTGCGGACCGATTGTGTCGGCCGCAGCACGTCGCTGCCTCGGTCGATAAAAAAGCCGCCGAGTTCTTCACCCTCGCGGCTTCAGAGTCCGTAGCTGTTGATCGCCTTCCCAGCATCGTGCGTACCGCCGTTACCTTGTTTGCGGCCATGCCCGGTCATTCTAGGCGAAGGCGTCCAATTCGACTGTGATCTGAAGCACAATCGCAAAATCGATGTCGCAAAGCGAGCGTCAGCGCCGACAAGCGCAGAGCACTCGCGAAATCCACGACGTTCCACCGTCAGGTCCGATACCAGCTCGCCAGATTCCAGGTCGTGACGTCCCACCCCGAGATGTCGGCCATGAGGTTGTTGACGCCGCCGCCGACGATGTTGCGCGAGAGCAGCGGCACCAGCACGTTGGCCTCGCAGAAGATCTCGTTGACCTTGATCAGCAGCGCGGCGCGCTTGACCGGATCGAGCTCCTGCTGCGCGGCCTTGTAGGCCTTGTCGGCCTCGGGATCGGACCAGCGCGAGATATTGCGGCCCAGCCATTTGTTGTCCTTGTTGGCGATCTCCCAGGAGACGCACTGGTTCAGGAACCGCTCCGGGTCGGGCTGCGGCTGCGTCGTGTTGTACATCTCCATGTCGGCATAAAACTTCGAGTAGGTGTCGGGGTTGCCGACGTCCGACGAGAAGAACACCGAGGCGGTGACCGCCTTGATCTCGATCTCGATCCCGGCCTTCTGGCAGGCCTGCTTGATGATGGCCTGCGTCTTCTGGCGCGGGGCGTTGATCGAGGTCTGGAAGACATATTTGAGCTGCTTGCCGTCCTTGGCGCGGATGCCGTCCGCGCCCTTCGTCCAGCCGGCCTCGTCCAAAATCTTGTTCGCCTTGTCGGGGTCGAACTCATATTTCAGCTTGCTCGACTTGAACCGCGAGGGCTGGTTGACGAAGCTCGCTGTCGCGATGCCGCCGCGGCCGTAGATGAATTTCTGGATCGCCTCGCGATCGATCAGGAGGTTGAACGCCCGGCGCACGGCCGGATCGGACAGCGACGGGTGCTTGGTCTTGGTGCTGGACCGCTCGCCGTCGACCTCGGTCCCCGGATCCGTCGTGTTGAGGATGATGAACTCGACGCCGCCGGAGAGCGTGAATTCCACCTTGCCTTTGCCGCTGGCCTCCATGCGCTTGAGGACCTCGTCCTCCACCAGCAGATTCCAGGCATAATCGTATTCGCCGGTCTGCAGCACCGCGCGAGCGGCGGAGACCGCGTCGCCGCCACCCTTGACCTCGAGCGTGTCGAAATGCGGCTGGTTCTTGACGTGATAGTCGGTGTTGCGTTCGGCCCTGATCAGATCGCCCGGCTTGAACTCGATGAATTTGTACGGGCCCGTGCCGACCGGCTTCAGATTGCCCGGTGCGTCGCGCGACTTCGCGCCGGCATAGTCGGCGAAATGATGCTTTGGCAGGATCTGGCCGACCGAGCCGACGAAGGGGTCGGCCCAGAACGGGGTCGGCGCCTTGAAGATCACCTTGACGGTGTGATCGTCGATCTTCTCGACCTTGATATTCTGGTAGGACCCCGTGGTGTAGGCGGCGGTCGCCAGATCCGCGGCGTAGGCCCAGGTGAAGACGACGTCGTCGGCGGTGAAGGGCTTGCCGTCATGCCATTTGACGCCCTGCTTCAGCTTCCAGGTCACGGTCGTGCCGTCAGGCGAGAGGCCGCCGTTCGCCTTGGTCGGAACCTCGGCGGCGAGGCAGGGGATGAGGTTGCCCTCCTTGTCCCAGCCGGCGAGCGGCTCGAAGAAGATGCGCGAGGCGACCTGGTCCTTGGTGCCGATCGCGAAATGCGGATTGAGCAGCGTTGGTGCCTGCCAGATCAGGATCTTGAGCGGGCCGCCGCCGCCGGCCTTGGTCGGTTTGTAGTCAAGCGTGGCGTCCGCCATCGCCACGTCGTTCCAGCTCAGGATCTGGCTCGCGATCGGCGCGGCGATCCCGACCGCCGCCATCGTCTTCATGAACGAGCGCCGCGACAGCGTGCCTTGCTTGACCTCCGCGATAAGCCCGCGAATCTCGTTCTCGTTCATCGGATGACCTCCACCGTCGCAAAGACAAGTCGCCACTGGCATGCAAGTACCGTGCACACTAGCGCAGGATGTCCGGGGTCGTGGAGTCAAAGTTGAGGTTGTCGGTTTGAAGGAGGGCGTACTTGCGATGAAACGCCGCAGGGCGCGTGCAGCTCTGTCACCGTCACCCTGAGGCGCTTGCCCTGCGGCGCAGCCGCAGGGCAAGCCTCGAAGGGCGACGGCCCGGCTGCATCCCGGCCATTCGTCCTTCGAGGCTCGCAGTGCAATGTCTCTGCATCCACTCGCACCTCAGGATGACGGAACCAACATTGCGCAGCGTAGCGGAGCTGGACCGCCGCCTGAAGCATTCAGGCGGCGGTCCAGTGCGAGCTAACTGAACTTGGGGAAGTTCTAAGGCCGCGCCGGAACGCTAACCCGGTCGCCGCGGACGCCTCAAGTTTCATAATGTTGCTCCGGCCGGAATTTCATTGCAGTCGCCGGGAAAATGCCACACATGACCATCGGGGACTCGAATGCGTCAACGTCCATTTGCAATCGTCAGCGCTGTTCCAATTGCGTTCTCGAGAATTTCCTCCGACAATTGCCCGTCGCTCACCGCGCGTGACAATTGCAGCGCGCCGACCATGGCCGCGTAGACCGAAATCGCGCGTCGCCGACGGTCCGTAGCCGAGCCATCCGGCATCTGCGCCGCCATCAGCGCAATGATCTCGGACGTCTTTCCGGTGAATGCGTCACGCGTCGCCTTCGGATGCCGCGCGATCTCGGCAACCAGTGCCGCAGTCGGGCAACCGGTGCCGGCGTGTTCGCGATGACGCGGGGAGAGATAGTCGCGGATCGTCGTCTCCAGCGCGACGCCGTTTGCGAGATTGTCCTTGTGCTTCTGCTCGCGCCGCTCCAGCGCGTCGAGCACCACCGCGCGAACCAGATCTTCCTTGGAGGCGAAGTGGGTGTAGAAGGCCCCGTTGGTCAGGCCGGCCTGCGCCATGATGCCGGCGAGGCCGACCGCGGCGATACCGCTCTCGCGGAACTGCGACGAGGCTACATCGAGGATATGCCGCCGCGTCGTGTCCCGGTGTCCCTTGTCGTAGCGCGCCAATTCCGCCTCCTGCGACCCGATCGCCGCCCGGCCACAAAATCGTGAGGGCCGTCCTATTGCATTACGATCATAATAATACATTATAGTCACAATGCAAAGGGGCGGCCGATCGGTCGTGCCTTCAGGGAACCACAGGACCGTACCCATGTCAGTCGAGGATGCCGCCGCGCCGGCCTTGTCCGCCACGCAATTCGTGGCCCACACCGCGGCGCCGCTTCGCCAGGTGGCGGCATCGGCACCGAGCGCCGCGGAGCAAAGGCGTGCGGCGTTGCTGCATGCGCCGATCCTGCCGACGCTGCTCAGGCTGGCGCTGCCGACCGTGACCGTCCTCGTCGCACAGACCGCGGTCAACATCGCGGAGGCCTATTATGTCGGCTATCTCGGCACCGATGCCCTCGCCGGCGCCGCCCTGGTGTTCCCGATCTTCATGCTGATGACCATGATGTCGAATGGCGGCTTCGGCAGCGGCGTCGCGTCCTCCGTCGCCCGCGCAGTCGGTGCCGGCCGCCGCGCTGACGCCGAAGCGGCGCTGTTGCATGCCGTGGTGCTCGCGATCATCGCCGGCGGAGTGTTCACGCTGGGCGTCATCGTCGGCGGTCCGCATCTGTATCGTGCCCTCGGTGGCACCGGCTATGCGCTGGCGGCGGCGACCACCTATTCCAACTATCTGTTCGCCGGCGCCATACCGGTGTGGATCGTCAATCTCCAGGCCGCAGCGCTGCGTGGCTCCGGCAATGTCAGGGTGCCCGCACTGGTGACGCTGGTCGGCGCGATCGTGACCATTCCGGTCTCGCCGGCGCTGATCTTCGGGTTCGGGCCGATCCCGCGGCTCGGCATCGGCGGCGCGGGCGTCGCCTTCGGCCTCTATTATGGCGCGGCGATGTTGTTCCTGCTGCGCTACATGGCCTCTGGCGCCACCGGCCTCAAGCTGCACATCGTGCCATTGCGTGCAAAGATTTTTGGCGACATGCTCAAGGTCGGCATCCCCACCGCGTTCAACGCGGTGCTGACCAACCTCACCGTCATCCTCGTTACCGGCGCGGTCGGCCTGTTCGGGACCTCCGCGCTCGCCGGCTACGGCATCGCCTCGCGGCTCGACTACATCATGATCCCGCTGCTGTTTGGCATCAGCACGGCGACACTGACCATGGTCGGTGTCAACATGGGCGCGGGCCAGCCGGCGCGGGCGCGGAAAATCGGCTGGATCAGCGGCCTCGTCGGCATGATCATGACCGGCACGATTGGCCTCCTGGTCGCGATTTTCCCGGCCGCCTGGCTGCACCTGTTCAGCCATGACGCGGACGTCGTGGGCGAGGGTATGACTTACCTGCGCATCGTCGCACCAGCCTATGCGGCACTCGGTTTTGGCTTCGTCACGTCGTTCGCCGCCCAGGGCACGGGCCGCGCGATGGGCCCGCTGGTTTCGTCCGTCGCGCGCATCCTGATTGCGGCGGGCGGCGGCTGGATCGCGGTGGCGGGCTTTGGCGCAGGCATGGCGGGGCTTGCCACCATGGTGACGGTGTCGCTCGCTGCCTATGCCGCCATCTGCGTCCTGATCATGCTGTCACCGGCGACGTGGCGGACTGAGTAAAGAGGCTCACTGGAGGCCGGCAACGCCGACGGCCAGCGCCGACAGCAGCAGCAGATTGCTCAGCAATTTGAGCGGCGTGTTCGGCTGCGCCAGCCAGCGCGAGACCTTCTCGGAGAAGGACAGCGCCGGATCGGCGAACAGTTGCTCAAAGCTTTGCCCGAAGAAATGTGGAAATTTCGGTCCGAGCCACGGCGTCACCAGCGCGTGCAGGGTTGACGCCATCGCGACGAAGATGGCGGCGCCAAAGGGTTCGCCGACGAATTCGGCTGCGTCGATCAATTTCATCGTCAGCGCGACGCCGGAAAAGAACGGCACACCCTGGAGCAGGACGTAGAGCACGAAACATTCGCGGCGGTTCCGGCCTGTGAGCTTCGGAGCGGTGAGGGTGGTCATGGCTGATCTCCTGGCTGAATTGGTTTCTGTGATGCCGCCATTTTCGCTCCCCGGCTGTCACTGCGCCGTGATGCGCGTCACGCTTGCGGACGGCGTCGTCGTCGCCGTGAATTCGTTTCTCGTCGGGCATCGAATGGAGAAGGTGTTTGCCGCTGCCCGCATTCAATATGGATTTCCATTTCATTGATTTCGCAGCGTGGAGAAGCGAATACGGTTCCAATCGTTGCCGATGAGTCATGAAGACGCTGAGTCGCGGAGACCAAGATGTCGTTTCGTTCCGCCCTGATCCTTTCCGCCATCCTCGCCGCGTGGTCGGCGGGCGCCTCGGCCGAGACCATCAAGATCGGCGTGACGCCGGAGCCGCATGCGCAGATCTTCGAGGCGGTGAAGCCGATCGCGGCCAGGCAGGGCCTCGACATCCAGCTCATCGAGTTCTCCGATTATGTCGTGCCGAACGCCGCGCTCGACGCGGGCGAGATCCAGGCCAATTCGTTCCAGAACCAGCCGTATCTGGACAACCAGAAGGCCGATCGCGGCTACAAGATCGAGTCGGTGGGCCTGACCGTGAACTTTCCGATCGGCGTCTATTCCAAGAAGCACAAGGCTTTCGCCGACATCCCCAAGGGCGGCAAGGTTTCGATCCCGAACGATCCGACCAATGGCGGCCGCGTTCTGCTGCTCCTGCGCGACAAGGGCGTGATCAAGCTGAAGGACGGTACGGGCTTCAAACCGACGGTGCTTGATATCACCGAGAACCCCAGGAAGCTGAAATTCATCGAGGTCGACGCGGCGCAGGCGCCGCGCGCGCTCGACGACGTCGATGCCGCCGCGATCAACACCAACTACGCAACCCAGGCGGGCCCCGATCCGGTCAAAAATCCGATCCTGCGCGAGGACCCGATGGGACCCTATGTCAATTTGATCGCCATCCGTACGGCGGACAAGGACAAGCCATGGGTCAAGATCCTCGTCGAAAGCTACCACACGGCGGAGGTCAAGGATTTCGTCCTGACCAAGTTCAAGGGCGCGGTGCTGCCGAGCTGGTAGGCAGTCTGCCCAGCCAAAGCCCAGCGCAGGGGGAGTGATCTGGCGGGCAGCCTTGCACAATGCCCGCTTGTCTGGAGCCGCGGCAACCGACATCATCGGGGCCCATCCTCGCCCGACAGGGGTCGTATGAAACGCTTTGCAAACCTGAAACGCCTTGGGTTCTTCACCCGGCTTCTCGACGAGGCCCCGCCCGCCGATCGCTACCGCTTCGCGGCCGAGCAGATCGTGCGTGCCGAGAAGGCGGGCCTCGATTCCGCGTGGATCGCCCAGCATCATTTCCACGAGCGCGAGGGCGGCCTGCCGTCGCCCTTCACCTTCCTTGGTTATGTGGCCGCGCAGACCTCGCGCATCCGTCTCGGCACCGGCATCGTCACCTTGCCGCTCGAGAATGCGGTGCGGGTGGCGGAGGATGCCGCGGTGCTCGACCTGCTCTGCAATGGCCGGTTCGAGCTCGGCGTCGGCACCGGCGGCAACCCGTCGGCCTTTGCCGCCTTCGGCCTCGACAGCGCCCGGCGCAACGAGATTTTTGCTCGCAATCTGGACGTCGTTCGCACGGCGCTGGTCGGCAAGCCGCTCGACGGCGGCGATACGATCTATCCGCAGCGTCCGCAATTGGACGGCCGGATCTGGCAGGCGACGTTCTCGGTCGCGGGGGGCGCCCGTGCCGGCAAGGCGGGCGACGGCCTCTTGCTGTCGCGGACCCAACCCCGGACCAGGGGGGCGCCGAAGGCCACGCTTGCCGAAATCCAGAACCCGGTCATCGACGCCTATCTCGAAGCGCTGCCGCCGGGACGCGAGCCGCGCATCATGGCCTCGCGCAGCGTCTTCGTCGCCGACGACCATGCCGAGGCGATGCGTCTCGCCGATATCGGGCTGCGGCGCGCGCTGCCGCAATTCATGAAGGGTGGTCACCTTCCCCCAGGCGAGACCCTGGAGGAGATGATCACGGCGTTCGACACCCATGTCGGCGCGGCCGACCAGGTCATCGCCTCGCTCCGCGCGGACGCGACGCTGGAGCGGGTCACCGATCTCGTCTTCCAGGCGCATTCGGTCGATGCGCCGCATCCCTATATCCTGCGCTCGATCGAGCTGGTCGCGGAGAAGGTTGCGCCCGCGCTGGGCTGGACCCGGACGGCCCCCGATGTGGCTCTGGCAGGCTGATCGACATGAAACTGGTTGCGTTGCACGAGGCTGAATGATGGGAACGAAGGATATCATCGATACGCTCGCCGGGATCGAGCCGGGCTCGGCGCTCGACGCCATCCGCGGCCGCCGCGTGCAGGCACGCGAGAATGCACAGACAAGCTATCTTTCGCTGTTCGAGCCGATCGACGCCAGCGATTTTTCGCTGGTGGAGCGTGCGGCGGTCGCGTTCTTCGTGATCGGCCTTCACCGAGAGCTTACCGTGGCCGCTTTCTATCGGGCCAAGCTCGCGGCGGCCGCCGATGGCGCGCGTCTGGTTGAGGCGGTCGAGGTCGAAATCGCGCGAGGCGAGACCTCGGGCCCGTACGGCGCCTTTCCGGCGGGCCCGCTGTCGGTGGAGAACAAGGCCGGGCTGATCTATCGCGTGAGCGCAGAGCGCGGGCCGGACCTCGGCGCCCGGCTCGTGGCGGCGTTTGAGCATGCGCACCTTCTGGTGTTCCGGCCGCGCGATGCCGCATCGTCCGACATGAAGGCGTTGCTGGCGGCGGGCTGGTCGAATACCGGCATCGTCACCTTCTCCCAGCTCGTGGCGTTCCTGTCGTTCCAGGTGCGTGTCGTCAGCGGCTTGCGAACGCTCGCAGCAGCGAACGCGTAAGAGGAGACCGCACCATGAGCCCTGCAAGCACAGTCAACCCGCCCGTCGTCTTCACCCAGGACGAGCTCGGCTGGGTGTCGTGGATCGATCCACTGCCCGAAGCCGAGTTGACCGAGCGGCATTTCGCCGGCCTCGTCGATCGCGCCCGCGCCAAATCGGAATACTTTCGCCTGCTGGTGCGCGATCCCGAGGTGCTGGAGGCCCGCACCAAGACCGACAAGGACATCTTCTACAACATCGCCGACGGCCTGCCGCGTGCCGAGCGTGAGCTCGCGGCCGCGGCGACCTCGCGCTACAACGGCTGCATCTATTGCGCCTCCGTGCATGCGCGGTTCGCCAGCACCTATTCCAAGCGCCGCGACGACGTACAGCGGCTACTCGACGAGGGCGTCGGCGCCGATCTCGGCGAGCGCTGGAATGCGGTCGTCAAGGCGTCGGTGGCGCTGGCCGCGACGCCGGTTGCGTTCGGCCCTGACAATGTCGATGAGCTGCGCCGTGCCGGCCTCGACGATGCGGAGATCGTCGACGTCATCAACGGCGCCTCGTTCTTCAACTGGGCGAACCGGCTGATGCTGTCGCTCGGCGAGCCCTCGAAATAGGCAATCTCACCGGCATGGAAATTGCTGATTGTTTCAACACCTGACAGGATGGAGCCCCTGCATGAGCAACATCGATCGTCGTACCCTGGTCAAAAGCTCGCTCGCCGCCATGATGGCGGGAGCAGCATTCTCGCGTACAGCCTTCGCGCAATCGTCCGAGCCGATCCTGCTGGGCGTCAGCGGTCCGCTGACCGGGCCGAACGCACAATATGGCACGCAGTGGAAGCAGGGCTTTGATCTCGCGCTCGACGAGATCCAGGCGGCCGGCGGCATCAACGGCCGCAAGCTCGCCTACAGCTTCGAAGACAGCCAGAGCGATCCGCGCCAGTCGGTGGCGATCGCGCAGAAATTCGTCTCCGATCCCAGGATCGTCATGGAGCTCGGCGACTTCTCGAGTCCCGCTTCGATGGCGGCCTCGCCGATCTATCAGCGCGGCGGGCTGGTGCAGTTCGGCTTCACCAATTCTCATCCCGACTTCACCAAGGGCGGCGACTTCATGTGGAGCACCTCGGTCAGCCAGGCCGACGAGCAGCCGCTGCTGGCGGCCTATGCCGTCAAGCGTCTCGGACTGAAGAAGCTCGCAGTGCTGCATCTCAACACCGATTGGGGCCGCACCAGCCGCGACTATTTCGTCAAGGCGGCCAAGGAGAATGGTGCCGAGATCGCGGTCACCGAAGGCTACATCGCGGAAGAGCGCGACTTCCGCTCCACGCTGGTGCGTGTCCGTGATGCAAACCCGGACGGGCTGATCCTGATCTCGTACTATTCCGACGGTGCGCTGATCGCGCGTCAGGCGCGTCAGGTCGGGCTGAAGCAGGTGATCTGCGCCGCGAGCTCGGTCTACTCGCCGAAATTCCTGGAGCTCGGCGGCGAGGCGGTCGAGGACGTCCATGTCGGCACGCGCTACTTCCCGGAAGACCCGCGCCCCGAGGTGAAGAAATTCATCGCGGGCTTCAAGAAGAAATACAACGGCCAGGAGCCCGATGCGTTCAACGCCTACTCCTATGACGCGATGAACATGGCGGCCGCCGTGATCAGGATCGGCGGCTCCGACCGGCGCGCCATCCGCGATGCCTTCGCGAAAGTGAAGGACGTATCGAGCGTGATCTTCGGGCAAGCGACGTTCGACGTCGAGAGCCGCCGCGTCAAGGGCGCCATGAATGCCGAGCTCGTCGTGCGCAAGGGTCAGTTCGCGCTCTGGGATGGCAAGCCGACCTGACATGATGGCCGGAGCGGGCGCTCCGGCCGCTTTTCTCTCTACGCGGTGACAACAGCGTGTCTTCCTGGCTCGACTACACGATCAACGGGCTGATCGTCGGCAATGTCTACGCTCTGGTTGCGGTCGGGCTTGCGCTGATCTTCGGCGTCAGCCGGCTGATCAACTTTGCCCAGGGCTCGATCTATCTCGTCGGTGCCTATATCGGCTGGGTCGCGGTGGTGCAGCTGCATACGCCGCTGCCGCTCACCATCATCGTGGTCGCGGTGGCCGCCGCGCTGGTCGGGCTGGTCATCGAGCGGTTCGGCCTGCGGCCGCTGCAGAACTCAGTGCGCATCGCACCGCTGCTCGCGACGATCGGCATCAGCTTCGTGCTCGATCAGCTGGTGATGCTGACCTTCTCGCCCAACCCGCGCGCGCTGCCGAGCCAGTTGCCCGATGTGCGTTTCCAGGTCGGTGGCGGCACGATCGGGCCGCTCGATCTGCTCATTGCCGGCGTCGGCATCACCAGCGCGCTGCTGCTGTTCGTGTTCCTGCGCTATAGCAAGCTCGGCTGGGCGGTGCGCGCGACCGCGCAGGATCGCGATGCCGCGATGCAGATGGGCGTGGACGTCAACCGCGTCAATCAGGCGGTGTTCGGCATTGCGGCTGCGCTCGGCGGCGTCTCCGGCCTGCTGGTCGGCATGTACTACAACCAGATCGACACTGCGATGAGCCTGCAGGCGACGCTCAAGGGCGTCGTCGCCGAAGTCGTCGGCGGCGCCGGCAACGTGCCGGGCGCCGTGATCGGCAGCCTGCTTCTGGGACTGGTCGAGAGCTACGGCGTCGCCGTGTTCGGCACCAGCTACCGCAACCTGTTCGCATTCCTGCTGCTCGTCGTGGTGCTCGTGTTGCGCCCGAACGGATTGTTCGTGAGCGCACGACAGGCGCCGCCCGAGCCGCTCACCGGCACCTTCATCGCGCCGAGCCGCCCGGTGCGGATTCCACGCTGGGCGCTGCTGGTCGCCGCCGCTGCGTTTGCGATCCTGCCGCTGTTTCCGGTGTCCTTCTATGTGCTCCAGACCCTGATCAACGCCTGGCTGCTCGGCATGCTCGCGCTCAGCCTGACGCTGGTGGCGGGAACGATCGGCCAGGTCTCGCTCGGTCACGCGGCGCTGCTCGCGATCGGCGCCTACACCTCCGCGCTGCTGTCGCTGAATTTCTCTGTCCCCGTCGGCCTCGCCATCATCGGCGGCGGCCTGATGAGCGCCGCGCTCGGCACCGCGCTGATCTCGCCGTCGTTCCGTCTGCGCGGGCACTATGTGTCGATCGCCACGCTCGCGATCGGCGAGATCGTGTCGCTGGTGATCCTGAACTGGGAAAGCGTCACCCGCGGGCCCATCGGCATCTCCGGCATCCCGCCGTTGGCGCTGTTCGGCTATGATCTGATCAGCGCGACATCGATCTACTGGTTCAGCTTCATCGTGATGGTCGTGCTGGCTTTGCTGCAGGGCCGGCTGCTCGGCTCGCATCTCGGCCGCAGCTTTCGCGCCATTCGCGACGACGACATTGCTGCGCGCGCCTATGGCCTCAGCCTGAACCGCTACAAATCGCTCGCCTTCATCTTCGGCGGGTTCGCCGCCGGCGTCAGCGGCGGCATCGCCGCGCATCTCTATTCCTACATCAACCACGAGACCTTCAACACGCAGCAATCCATCCTGGCGCTGACGGTCGTGATCCTCGGCGGTCTCGGCAACGTCGTCGGTGCCATCGTTGGATCGGTGGCGCTGGTCGGCCTGCCCGAAGTGTTCCGGATCGCGGCGGAGTATCGCATCCTGATCTACGGAATCGTGCTCCTGCTGCTGGTGCGGTTCAGGCCGCAGGGCCTGTTGGGGACGATGTGATGGCGGAGCAGCACACGACCATGCTGTCCCTGCGCGGGCTGACGCGCCGCTTCGGCGGCCTCACCGCCGTCAATGCGATTGATCTCGATCTCGCGAAGGGCCAGCTCGTCAGCATCATCGGCCCGAACGGTGCCGGCAAGACCACGCTGTTCAATCTCGTCACCGGGCTCGATCGGCCTGACGCCGGCGAGGTCCGCTTCGAAGGCCAGGACATCACGGGTCTGTCGCCGGAACGGCTTGCGGCCGGAGGGATCGCGCGCACCTTTCAGCTGGGCCGAGTCTTCGGAAATCTCAGCGTCATGGACAACGTTTTGATCGGCGCCCACACGCGGCTGCGCGCGGTCAAGCCGGCGGTGCCGCTGATCGGCCCGCTGCTGGAGCTGGGATTGGCGCTGCTGCGTCCCGCCAGTGTCAGGGCGGAAGAAGAGCGGCTGCGCGAAGAGGTGAAAGCCATCCTCGCGCGCTTCGGCGAGCGGCTGCTGCCGCGGATCGACCAGCCTGCCTACAGCCTGTCCTACGCCAACCGCCGCCGCGTCGAGATCGCCCGCGCACTCGCGCTGAAACCGCGCCTGCTGCTGCTGGATGAGCCGACCGCCGGCATGAACCCGACCGAGACCGCCGAGATGCAGGGCCTCGTCGCCGAGCTGAAGGCGGAAGGGCTGACCATCCTCCTGATCGAGCACAAGCTGGAGATGGTGATGCGGCTCTCCGACCGCGTGATCGTCATGGACGAGGGCAAGAAGATCGCGGAAGGTCCGGGCGAAGTGGTGCGTGGCGATCCCAAGGTGATCGAGGCCTATCTCGGCCACGGCCTGTCGGGGAAGGCTGAGCAGGAGAGCGCGGCATGACGACGAGCGCAGCCGAGCCGCTGCTGGCGCTGTCCAACGTCAATACGTTCTACGGGCAGGCGCAGGTGCATTTCGATCTGTCGATCACGGTCGGCCGCGGCCACATCGTCTGCCTGCTCGGCGGCAATGCCAGCGGCAAGTCCACGACGATGAAGATCATCCTCGGTCTCGTGAAGCCGCGATCAGGTGACGTGACGTTCGATGGCGCCTCGCTGCTGGGGCTGACCACGCCGCAGATCGTCCGCCGTGGCATCGCCTCGGTGCCCGAGGCGCGGCGCCTCTTCGCCGACATGAGCGTGCGTGAAAACATCCTGATGGGCGCCTTCGTGCGCAACGATCACGAGGCGATCGCGCAGGATCTCGAGAAGATGCTGGGGCTGTTTCCCAAGCTCGGCCAGCGGCTGTCGCAGCGCGCCGGCTCGCTCTCCGGCGGCGAGCAGCAGATGGTCGCGATGGCGCGCGCGCTGATGAGCCGTCCCCGGATGATCGTGATGGACGAGCCGACCATGGGGCTGTCGCCGCTCTATGTCGATCGCGTGCTGGAGCTGATCCGCACCATCAACCAGGAAGGCGTCTCGGTCTTCATGGTCGAGCAGAATGCCAGCCTCGCACTCGAGATCGCGCACGAGGCCTATGTGCTCCAGACCGGCAAGATCGTGCTCTCCGGACCGGCGCGCGCGTTGAAGGACGACCCCCGCATCCGCGACGCCTATCTCGGCGGCTCCGAGGCGGCCTGATGCAATGCGCTGACCTCTCCGCCTCGTCATGGCCGGGCTTGTCCCGGCCATCCACGTCTTAACTCCGGGCACTCCTGCAAATTCGCATATACGGTCATCAGGACGCAGCCGGGGCTGGTCAGTATGATCATTCTATGAAATTATCATACTGCTGGCGCGATGGCGCGCGGACGGAATGATTGCTGTGTCGAAATTGTCCTTGCGGGCGGTCGAGCCCGGTGTGGTGCTGCTGTTCGGCGGGCTCATCGCCGCCAATATCGCAGCGTGGATGTGGGCCTTCGCTGCTTTCGGTGACCGGCCGACGGTGATGGCGACCGCGCTGCTCGCCTGGGTGTTCGGCCTGCGCCACGCCGTCGATGCCGACCACATCGCTGCCATCGACAATGTCGTGCGCAAGCTGATGCAAGCGGGCGGCACGCCGCGCAGCGTCGGCCTTTATTTCGCGCTCGGACATTCCACCGTGGTCGTGGTCGCGACCATGCTGCTTGCGCTGGGCGTGGTGAGCCTCGGCGGCGACAGCCTGCTGCGGGAAATCGGCGGCTTCATCGGCACCTCGGTGTCGGCGCTGTTCCTGCTGGTGATCGCGGCCATCAATCTCGCTATCTTCGTCAGCCTGTGGCGGACGCTTCGTATCGCGCGCGAGCAGGGCGTTCACGACGCCGAAGGCCTCGAGGCGCTGCTTGCCAGCCGCGGCTTCCTCGCTCGGCTGCTCGGCCCGATGTTTCGCCTGGTGACAAAGCCGCAGCACATGTATCCGCTGGGATTCCTGTTCGGGCTCGGCTTCGATACCGCGACCGAGATCGGCCTGCTCAGCATCTCCGCCGGTGAGGCCGCGCGCGGCGCTTCGTTCGCCGATATCCTGGTCTTTCCCGCGCTGTTCGCCGCCGGCATGGCGCTGGTCGACACCGCCGACTCCGCGCTGATGGTCAGCGCCTATCGCTGGGCCTTCGTCGATCCCTTGCGAAAGCTCTGGTACAACCTCACGATCACCGGCGCCTCCGTCGCGGTGGCGCTGTTGATCGGCGGCATCGAGGCGCTTGGCCTGATCGCGGATCGCCTCGGCCTGTCCGGCGGCGTGTGGACGCTGGTCGATCACCTGAACGGGTCGCTTGCGAATGTCGGCTTTGCCGTGATTGCGCTGTTCGTTGTCGCCTGGCTCGTCTCGGTCATGCTCTATCGCCGTGTGTTTGCAGGCGATCGGCACCGCGCCGCGCCAAGGGTCCTGGTATGCACCGATGCGACCGAGGCGGCCTGATCTCGGTCGTCGCTGCGGCGCGCTGACGGCACTCCCGGCCTTCGTCCTTCTCGCGGATTGCGACAGGGCCTTGGCGCAGAGCAACGGTGCCTCGCGCGAGCTGCCCGCGATCCAGGTCACCCGCGGCGAGACGCCGCGTCACAAGAAGCCGCCTGTGCCGCGACGCGCCGGCAAACCGGCGGTGGACGGCAGCAGCGTCGCACAGCCGGCGCCAACGCCGCCAGCGGATGTCGCCGGTGTCGCCTCCGGCGCGAAAGGCGCGCCCGGAATGGCGAGCGAGCTCACCGTCTCCGGCGACGCGGTCAACGCGCGCCCCTTCACCCGGCCGGGCGAGGCGCTCGAAGCCGTGCCGGGGCTGATCGTGACCCAGCATTCCGGCGAGGGCAAAGCCAACCAGTATTTTCTGCGCGGCTATAATCTCGATCACGGCACCGATCTTGCGATCACCGTCGACGACGTCCCCGTCAACATGCGGACCCACGCGCACGGCCAGGGCTATGCTGATCTGAACTGGCTGATTCCGGAAACCGTCGCCGCGATCGACGTGCGCAAGGGGCCGTATTTCGCCGACGAGGGAGACTTCGCCTCCGTCGGCAGCGTGCGTATCGGCCTGATCGACCGAACCGAAAAGGGTCTCGCGCAGGTGACCGCCGGCAGCTTTGGCTATCGCCGCCTGCTCGGCATGGACTCCGCGACAGTCGGCGATGGCTCGCTGCTCGTCGCCGGCGAGCTCGGCACCTATAACGGTCCCTGGGACAATCCGGACAACGTTCGAAAGCTCAACGGCCTCGTGCGCTACAGCCAGGGCACTGCGACCGATGGAGTCTCCATAACCGGTATGGCCTATGTCAATAAATGGAATTCGACGGACCAGGTGCCGCAGCGCGCGATCACCAGCGGCCTGCTCGACCGCTTCGGCTCGGAAGATCCGAGCGATGGCGGCAACACCAACCGCTTCGCGCTCTCGGCCCGCGTCGCGCAGAGCGACGATCTCGGCTCGTGGAAGGCCAACGCTTATGTCGTGAAGAGCCAGCTCGATCTCTTCAACAATTTTACCTACTACCTCAGCGATCCCATGCTCGGCGACCAGTTTCACCAGCACGACGACCGACTGATGGCTGGCGCCAACATCTCGCGCACGCTGAACGGCTCGTTGGCGGGCCTGCCGATGCAGACCACCTTCGGCCTGCAATCGCGCTATGACGCGATCGACCTTGCGCTCACCAACACGTTCCAGCGCGGATTTCTCGCCAACATCCGCAGCGACAAGGTCGGCGAGGGCAGCGTCGGCCTCTATGCCGAGAACACCGTGCGCTGGGCCGACTGGCTCAGGACCACGATCGGCTTCCGCGGCGACTACTACGCCGCCGATGTCACCTCGCTGTTCGATGCCGGCAATTCCGGCCGTGCCGACGCCGCGCTCGGCAGCCCGAAATTCCGGATGGTGCTCGGCCCCTTCAACCAGACCGAATTCTTTCTCGGCGCCGGCACCGGCATGCATTCCAACGACGCGCGCGGCGCGACCACGACGGAAGACCCCGGCGATGCCTCCACAAGGCTGACGCCGTCGCCGCTGCTGGTGCGCACGCGGGGAGCGGAGGTCGGCGTCCGCAGCAGAATTGTTCCCGGCCTCGACAGCTCGCTCAGCCTGTTCATCCTCGACCAGGATTCCGAGATCCTGTTCTCAGGTGATGCCGGCGACACCTCGGCGACCCGCGCCAGCCGCCGCTACGGTTTCGAATGGACCAGCCATTATCGCCCGCGATCGTGGATCGATATCGACGCCGATCTCGCCATGACGCATGCGCGCTTTCGCGGCACCGACAGCGAGCAGGCGGAGGTCTACGCCTCGCTGGCCGGCTATCCAGAGGCGCAGATCGGCAATGCGCCCGGCAATTACATTCCGAATGCGCCGGCGATGGTGGCCTCGGCCGGCGTCACGCTCGGCGAGAAGACCGGCTGGTTCGGGGCCTTGCGCTGGCGCTATCTGGCGTCGAGCCCGCTCACGGAAGACAATGCCTTCCGCTCCTCCGCGACCAGCATCTTCAACGGCCGCCTCGGCTATCGCATCGACAACGGCTGGCGCGTCCAGCTCGACGTGCTCAATCTCTTCAACACGCAGGCGAACCAGATCACCTACGCTTACGGTTCGCTGCTCAAGACCGACACGCTGTACAATCTCTGCACCGGCGGCGTCGCACCGACGGCGGTCTGCCAGAACGGTGTGATGGACTACGTGCTGCACCCGGTCGAGCCGCTGACGTTCCGCCTCACCGTAGCCGGAGCGTTCTGAGCATATCAGACGGAGGCCGCGCTCGGAGCCGGCTCCGCCGGCAGATCGTCGCCATTGGGATCGCCCGGCGCCGTGGCCCAGGCCAGTTCCACCAGCGTCACGAACCTGCGGCCGGCGCCATCGAGCTGGCACACGATCAGCCCCTGCTCCTCCATGTAGCCGAGCAGGCGTTGTGCCCGGCGCAGGGAGTGCGAGCCGTAGGCGCGGGCGATCGCGGCATCGCCGGGGCAGGGCCAGCCTTCCTTCGCCGCGCGCGCGATCATCATGAACACGCCCTGCATGTCGTCGGGCAGGATCGAGGCACGCAGCGAGACGTCCTGCCAGGCGTCGTCCTCGGCATGCTCGGCGCCGAGCCCGGCGCGTGCGCGTGTCAGCATGCGGCGGAATTCGGTGAGGTCGGGCACCGCGGAGCCGAGGCCCTCGATGCGGCAGCGAACCACGAACTCCTGATAGAGCACGCCGACGGCGCGGAACCCGGCATCGGGCGCCGCGAGTACGGCGCGCAAGGTACGATCGACGCGCTCGCGCCGCTCCGCGAGCTCCTCGGCGCTGATCGGCACCTCGACCGCCTCAGGCCGGATCTCCGGCGCGGCGGCTTTCGCGGCGCGAAGCTGTTCGAGCAGGTCCGGCGCGGGCCGGCGCTGTGGGCGGCTGGCATCGGGCGGCGGCGCTGCCAGGATCACGGCGCGCATATCCTCGAGTGAGGCTTCCGGCATCGGCATCAGCCGCGGCGTCGAATTGCGCGCGTGGGTGTCGGTCGGACCGATGTGCAAACGCAGGGGACGGCGCGACAGCGCGGGACCAAGCGCCATGAATTGTCCGCGCTCGAGATCGCGAAAGGCTTCGGCCTGCCGCCGCTCCATGCCGAGCAAATCGGCGGCGCGCGCCATGTCGATGTCGAGGAAGGTCCGCCCCATCAGGAAGTTCGACGCTTCCGCCGCGACGTTCTTGGCGAGCTTTGCCAGCCGCTGGGTCGCGATGATGCCGGCAAGGCCGCGCTTGCGGCCGCGGCACATCAGATTGGTCATCGCACCGAGCGAAAGCTTGCGCGCTTCGTCGGAAACTTCGCCGGCGACCGCCGGCGCGAACAGCTGCGCTTCGTCCACCACCACCAGCATCGGGTACCAATGGTCGCGGTCCACGTCGAACAGCCCGCCGAGGAAGGCTGCGGCGCGGCGCATCTGGTTTTCCGCGTCGAGCCCTTCGAGATTGAGCACGGTGGAGACGCGATGCAGCCGTGCGCGCTCGCCGGCGACCTGAAGCCCGCGCTCGGTGTGATCCTCGGCCTCGATCACGAGATGACCGAAATGCTCGGCCAGCGTGACGAAATCGCCTTCCGGGTCGATGATGGCCTGCTGCACCCAGGGCGCGCTCTGTTCCAGCAGACGCCGCAGCAGATGCGATTTGCCGGAGCCCGAATTGCCCTGCACCAGCAGACGGGTCGCCAGGAGTTCCTCGAGGTCCATGGCCGCCGCGGCGCCCGCCGCAGTCTGCCCCATCTCGATCGCAACCGTCATGTCCCGACTCAAATTCCCATCATTCGCGGACAGGGGCTTATCAACCCCGTCGCGGCGCGTCGAGCGCCACGGCGCGAATCATGCGTGTTGCCCACGGCGCAGTTCAGGCGCGATGTGATCGCCGTAGAAGTGCGGGCTGGAACGCTTGGGCGGAGCTCTTGAGCCGGGAGCGGCGCGCTACTGCGCGCCCGATCCGCCTTGCACGATCTTCTCGTTCAGCTTCAGGTCCACGGTCTCGACCGTGCGATCAATCTCGGCATTGGGCGTGCCGAGCTGATGCGAGATCAGCTTGACCAGCAGGTCGACGCGCTCGATGAAGGGGGCGCCGCTCGCAACCGCGCGCGCGGCCGATGACGGCTTGAGCAGGCTTTCGGCGGCCTTGGCGTATTTCGCGAACGGCACCTGGTCCTGCGGGTCGGCGCCGAGACGGCGGGCGATCGCGTCGACATGGTCGTAGATCGTCTGCGAGCGCGCCAGGTCGCCGTGCACGGCGTCGCGGATCGACTGCGGCTCGTGCGGCGTGATGCAGCGATAATTGCCGGTGAGCAGCATCGACCATTTCGCCAGCGGCACGAACAGGGACGAGAACACCTTCAGCTTCACCGGCACGTCATGGCCGTCGAGCGTCACCGCGTCGATGTCGGCTTCGAGCTCGCGCAGCACCTTGTTGTGCTTCTCGTCGGCGAAGACCGATGCCTTGAAGTTGGTGGGCAGGCCGACGTGAAGCACGTTCGCAGCCTCTTCCGGCGGACGGAAGGCCTGCGGGTCGGGCGAGCACAGCGTCACGAGCCCCGGCTCGAAGCGCTCCCACACCTGCGCATTGGTGTAGGCCTCCTCGAGATCCATGTCTGCGAGCGAGGGGATGCGCTTGAGATAGGGCAGCGGCGGCATGTTCATGATCGACAGGCACGGCAGCTTCGCCGCAGCGATCCTGACCATGAGCACGCGCACGGTGTGGTTGGTGTATTGCGGCTCCTGCATTGCAAGGCCGACCATGTCGTAGCGTGAGAGGTCGACATTGGCCGGGGTCACCGCGTCGAGCTTGCCGGGCAGATCACGCGAGAAGATGGCCCGGTGCACCGCCTCGTCGCGCAACTTGATGCGGACCTCGGTACCGTCGCGGTTGATCAGTTCCGCGGTCTTGGCGCGGCAGACCAGGGTCACGTTATGGCCCGCCATCAGCAGCTTCGTGCCCAGCAGCGAGCCGTAGGAAGCCCCGAGAATCAGAATGTTACGCGCCATATTCCGTCCCTTTGAAAATGTGTGTGATTTTTGAGCCCCGGCCGTCATCCGCGGGCGAGTTTCCGGCATGTAAAGCGAAGTGCCCTGGGATGGCAACTGGGATAATGCATACAAGGGGCGCCCCTATCGTCCGGAGCCGGGGGACCGAGGGAGCGCTCGCTCCGCATCGACCTTCCCCGACTGCGCTTCGCTCCGTCCGCGCTACGGGCTCTTGCTGTGTCGTCGTTCTGTCAATCCGCTTGCGTAAAAATATTCTTCTTTACCGAAATTCGGTTTTAGCGTATGTGTCGCCCATCCCGGCTCATCCTTGAGGGGCGATCTTGTGGTCGTCATGTTCGCGAGCCGGGCTTGCGGTGGACGCGGCAGCGTCGGGCACGAGAAGTGCGGGCAGGGCGGATTGCTCTCCGTGAGCCCAAACGTCGTGCCGACGAGCGGCGCTGTCAGGTTCGTCTCGCCATCAGGTCGGCGGCAACGTGCACAAACGTCGTCGAAACCAATGGTGAACAAGCGAGCCGTGCGTACGGCAAAACCGTGTGGTCCTGGCCGTCGTTGTTACGGTCAAGCTCTTGCGGATGCGGCATCGCGTCAACCGGCGCGGTGTCGGCGACTTTCGCTGGAGTGAGGGAGGCCAGAACGAACTCGGCTCCCGGGAGAGCACGGCATAAGCCGTCCAACCACTGCGCAGGGAAGGCCGAGTGATTGGCTACACCTGTATGCTGCTGTGCGGTTTTCTCTGCGTGTGCTTTTCGCGCAGCGGACCGCGGGTGCCAGTCGGCACCCGGCCTTCCCTGCGCCCTCTTGGCTCAAAGAGGGTGGAGCGACCAAGCAAAGCTCGGGCGAATTGCGCCGCGAGGATGCGAAGGCGTGCCTGCGATTCAAGATGCGAGTTGGAAGAGCATATCTGCCGCCTCATGCCCCGTCATTGCGAGCACAGCGAAAAAATCCAGACTGCCACGAGGGATTCTGCTCCGTCGTTGCGCGTCTCACCCCTGGCTCGCCATGCGTGTGCGGTCGAGGTGTCCCTCGATCTTCGGGCGGTCGCGGGTACGCTCAAAACTGGTGCAGAGCAGTTCGGTCTCCTCGAGCGAGACCGGGGCGCGATACAGCCGGCACATGAATTCGGCCGTTGTGCGCCCCTTGCCGGCACCCGGGCCGGCGCCGGGGCTGCGTTCGGCGAGAAACATGCAGTCCCGGCAGATGCTGGCATCGAGGCGTTGATGTGCTGCGTCGAGGTGATTGAGGATCTCCCGCAGCGAGTCGCGCAATCTCACGCACTCGTCCGTCCCAAGCGCCGTGACTGCGTTCAGCACGTGATTGATCGGATCGTGCTGGTTCAGGCATTTCTCGCCCTGCGCGGTGACGTGGAGCACGACGGACCGCTTGTCCTCGTGCGACGGCTTTCGCACGAGGTAGGACTTGCTCTCCAGCGTCTTCACGATCTGCGATGCGGTCGCCCTAGTGGCGCCGATGAAGCCGGCCAGCGCGGACGGTGTACGCGAAAACCGGTTGGCGCGGCCGAGAAAGCGCAGTGCCATCCATTCCCGATCGCGCAATCCATGCTGATTGCCTTCGAAATACCAGGCCCTCGCCGCCTGAACCAGCAGCTCCACGGCTTCTCGTGCCACTGGCATGAATTTACCTCGTCCCCGGAGCTTCGTCTGCGGCGTCCCGAAGCCGCCATGCGCCCAGGCTCTCGAATTCTTCGAGGGGCGTCAGACGATTTGTGGCGTCCAAAGAGCACGTCGCGCCCGGGTCTTGCTCGAAGGCACGGACTGCAGCGGACACGACCGGGACCAATGGGCGTCGCGTCGTCAGGAGCAAGAGATTGCGTCGCTGATGGCATGCCAATGGCGTCGTCGCCGCACGGGAGCCCGAGTTGCCGTCGCCAGCAGACGATGGATCGGAGAAGTTCAACCGAAGCCCCTGAAGTTCAAGTCACACGCAGACGTTTCTTATCTTCCATCGAAACGATGAATGAGCTTCTCAACAAAATCAAGTAGAGACACTCTCGGAGACTGGATGTCTCTGCAATCGAATGTAACGTTCAAGACAATCCCGCTCTTCGGGACACATGATGGTGAACAACGTTCGACGAGTTACATGCACTTAACTGTGCGACGGTTTGATTGCACGGCACTTTGTTGTCTGTCGTTGATGCAGGTTGATCGAAGCTTGTGCATGATGACGCTGTGCTTCGGCACGTCATCCACAACCTGTGCGTTCTGACGGAGAATCGCCAAGGGAACTCACAGGAATTGCACGTTGCGGTTGTTGCGGCGCGGATCGAGTAATCGCCGGCCCCGTCGCTTCGGCATCAGCTGCCCCGATTCGCTCAACCGAACGGTGGAAGCGCTGGCGATGGAAACCGGTGGCGGCTGCGCGCGCATGCGCCGGGAGCGTGGCGGCATGCGCAATTGCCTGTCGAAACAATGAGCAAGGCGCGATTGCGGGGGCGCCGCGCGCCGTCTCGTCCTGCTAGTCGCCCCTGAGCATGTCCCGGAGCTCGCGGAAGGGATCGGCGCTTGGCGGAGCCGAGGCGTCCTGCCGCATCGCGCCGTAGATTCTCGGAACCATGTCGACCGCCTGATCGAGACCCGAATCACGTCCCGACTGGTATCCGCCCATCAGGCGAAGGTCGCGCGTGTCCTCGTATTTGGCGATCATGGCGCGCAGCTTGCTCACCAATTCGCGCTCCTCGGGATCCCAGACGTTATGGGCGAGGCGGGAGACCGAAGCCAGAACGTCCACGGCCGGATAGCGCGCCTGGTCGGCGATGTGGCGGCTGAGCACGATGTGCCCATCGAGTGTGCTGCGGATGGTGTCGGCGATCGGCTCGTTGTAATCGTCGCCGTCGACCAGCACGGAAAAAATCCCGGTGATCGTCCCGGATCCCTCCTCGCCAGGTCCGGCGCGTTCCAGAAGGCGCGGCAGATCGGTGAAGACGGTGGGTGCATAACCGCGCGCCACCGCGGGCTCACCGGCCGCAAGCGCGACCTCGCGGGCGGCATGGGCAAAGCGCGTGATCGAATCGACCATGAGCAGGACCGATTCGCCGCGGTCGCGGAAATATTCGGCGACCGCCATGGCTGTCTTCGGTGCCAGCCGCCGCATCATCGGGCTCTCGTCTCCCGTCGACACGATCGTGACGGCGCGATGACGGTCGGTGCCCAGCACGTCCTCGATGAACTCGCGCACTTCGCGGCCGCGCTCGCCGACCAGGGCCAGCACGACGGTGTCGAAGCCCTGGCTGCGGGCCAGCATCGCGAGCAGCGTCGATTTGCCGACGCCGGACCCGGCAAAGATGCCGACGCGCTGGCCGGCGCAGATCGGGGCGAACAGGTCGATCACGCGCACGCCGGTGCGCAGCGACTTGTGCACGCGCGCGCGCTTCATGGCCGAAGGCGCCTCCGCCTCTGCCGAGACCGCACGCGATCCCGGCGTCAGCGGGCCTTGCCCGTCCAGCGGCGCCCCGAGCGCGTTGATGACGCGGCCCTTCCAGCTCGGATCGGGCGCGAAGGACAGGGGCGGCATCCGGTACGCGACCGAACCGAGGCCGCCGGCGAATTGCCGATCGAACGGCTTGGCGATGATGCCCTCGCTGTCGATCCTGATCACCTCGCCGATCTGGGGCTTGCCGCCGGAGTTGACGCCGATCAGTTCACCGAGCCTGACGAAGCGCGACAGGCCGGAGACGCGGAAATGCGTCGGGGCGATCTCGGAGATCGCGCCGCTGACGCTTGCCAGGGGAGTGCTCTGCTGAAGCTCCAGCAGCGCCCACTCGAGTTGCCGAAGAGCGTTCAAGGAAACCGTCCAACCTCATTGCGCGCGAGGCGCAGTCTACTTGCCGGGTTCGCCCAGCGTCCGGATTGCGTTCTGGAGCGAGCTCTCGGTGCCCTCGATCATCGAATTGGTGCCGTCGAAGGCGCGCGAAGCTGCGATCAGCTTCGTCAATTCCATCATCGGATTGGCGCCGGAGCCCTCGACATAGCCTTGCTTGAAGCCGTCGCGCGAGAAATCGGCGATGGCGGTCGCAGGCCGGTCGGGCGTGACGCCCGAATTGCCGTAGCGGTCGAGATTGGCGTCGGCGGGAATGTTGAACAGACCGATGGTGCCGATCTCGTTGTTGTCCTGGGTGATCGCGCCGCTGCGCGCGATCGAGATCGGCCCGCCGTTCGGATCGAGCGTGATCGGCGCGCCGCCGGAATCGATGACGGGAAAGCCGGCCACGGTCTGAAGGTCGCCGTTGGGCGCGATCTGGAGGCGGCCGTCGCGCGTATAGACCGTTCCGTTCGGGCCGGCGAAGGCGATCCAGCCCTGTCCGACCACGGCGACGTCGAGCGGGTTGCCGCTCTCGGTGATGCTGCCTTGCTCGCGCGAGATGATGTTGTCGCCGGGCGAGGAGAAAGCCACCGGGTTCGCCCCCGCCCTGGACAGCACGGTCTCGAATTTCACCACGTCGGTGCGGAACGCCGCCGTGTTGACGTTGGCGACGTTGTTGGCGATCGTCTGGAGGCGCTTTTCGAGGGCGACCTGCGCCGACAATCCCACATAGAGAGCCGATTGCATGACTTACCTGTTGAACCGGATGTTCTGAAGGGTCGTGAGGAGGTCCGTGTCCATGCTGGCCGACGCCGACGCGCCGCCGATCAGGACCAGCGCGGGGTTGGTCGAGCTATCGCTCTGCGCCTGGGTGGCATCCCACATCGCCGCGAAGCGCTGGACGAATTTGGTGACCTTGGTCGGGTCCTGGAAATCGGTGAGGTCGATCTTGTCCGTTATCATCTTGGCCTGGGCATCGATGTCGGACGAGCTGATGGTCGACGACCAGCCCATTGCGGTCTGGACGACCTGCGTCAGCGCCCTGTCGGCGAGGATCTGGTAGGCATTGGTGATCGTGGACGCCTTGCGGGTGAAATAGAGCGCCAGCCGCAGGCCTTCGTTCTGATCGCCGGCTTTCTGTTCCATGGTCTGCGTGACGTACTGGGTCGCCGTGCCGGTCGTGGCCTGGGTGCTCTGGGTCGCCTGGTCGCCGAGGGCGGCGAAATTGAAGGCCGTGGCGAATTCACGGTAGCGGGTGTCGGAGAGCTTGTTGGCGAACGCGTCCTTGTCCGAGACGCCCTCCGTCAGCACCTTGCGCATGAACGCCTTGGCGTAGGTCATGTCGCTGAGGCCATAGGCCTTCATCGCATAGGAGTAGAGGCGATAATCCTTCAGGAAATCGTCGATGGTCTTCACGCTGCCGATGTGGCTGAGGAAATAGTCGGTGTCGCGGCTGACGTCCGGCTGCGTCGCGACCTGCGTCAGCGACTTGCCCATGTCCTTGGTCAATCTGGTGTAGTCCGCGATGGTGGATAGCATGACACACGCCCCTCTGGCCGCCCTTGCGGCACCGTCCCAAGCTGCCGTGAATTGCTTGTGCGAGGCTGGCGACCGGATAGCCAGCTCCACGCAAGGCTCGCCGACTAGATATTCCCGATGGGATCGGTGATGGAGCGGCGCGTTGGGCAGTTTCGTGGGGATCGTCATCACGGTAGCGGCACTGCTGGGCGGATTTGCCGCCATGGGCGGGCATCTCGCCGTGCTCATGCAGCCGTGGGAGTTCGTGATCATCATGGGCACCGCGGCCGGTACCTTCATCATGGCCAATCCGTGGAAGGTGGTCGCCGATACCGGGCTGGCGTGCGTGCAGGCTGTGACGGGGGCGGTGCCCGGCCAGCGCTACTATCTCGACCTACTCGGCGCGCTGCATGCCCTGATGCGGGAGCTGCGGGGCAAGGGTCGTAACGAGGTGGAAGCGCATATCGACGACCCGGCCTCCTCCGAGATCTTCAAGGCGTTCCCGAGCGTGCTCGGCGATCCGTCGCTGCTCCAGTTCATCTGCGACTACGTCCGCCTCATCATCATGGGGAATGCGCGCACGCACGAGATCGAGGCGCTGATGGACGAGGAAATCCACACCATCGTGAAGAGCAAGCTGATGCCCTACCATGCGCTGGTGGTGGTCTCGGAGGCGCTGCCTGCGCTCGGCATCGTCGCCGCAGTGCTTGGCGTCATCAAGGCCATGGGCGCGCTCGACCAGTCGCCGAAGCTGCTGGGCGGCTTCATCGGCGCCGCCCTGGTCGGCACCTTTGCCGGCATCTTCCTGTCCTACGGCCTCATCTCACCCTTCGCGCTGAAGGTCAAGATGACGCGCGAGAAGCGTTGCCGGCCCTACATCATCGTCAAGCAGACGCTGCTGGCGTTCATGAACGGCGCCATGCCGCAGATCGCCGTCGAGCATGGCCGCAAGATGATCTCGAGCAACGAGCGGCCGTCGATCGACGTCGTCGAGAACGAGACGATTGCGGGTCCCAAGGCCGTGGTGACCGAGGCTGAACCCAAGGCCGCCCGCGCATGATGATGGAAGACCTCGACGTCGATCAGCGCAAGCAGCTGCCGAACTACCTGCTGGACGCCGCCGGCATCTCGATCGAGCGGATGCCGATGCTCAATGTGATCTTCGATCGCATGGCGGCATCGTGCACGGACAGCCTCCAGCCGATTGCCGGAACGCCGTGCTATTTCTCCGTCAATGGCATCACCAACGACCGCGTCGGTGACATCATCAAGGACTACGAGGCCAACGCGGTTGCGGCCGTGCTCTATGCCGAGCAGTGGGACTCCCGCATCATCATCATGCTCGACCGCGACTTCGTGTTCACCATGGTCGAGGCGATGTTCGGCTCCGACGGCGCCGAGCCGCCGCTCGACGTCGAGCGCACCTTCTCGAACATCGAGATCCGCCTGGTCCAGGCGCTGTTCGAGCGGTTCGCCAAGGCGCTGCAATCCGCCTTCGCCGGCACCTCCAACGTCACCTTCCGCGTGGAGCGGGTCGAGACCGCCATGGCCTCGCTGGCGATCGGGCGGAGCGGCAACATGTCGATCTGCGCGAACATCATGTTGCAGGCGCTTTACCGCGGCGGGCAGATGTTCCTCATCATTCCGCACTCCGCGCTCAACCCGCTGAGGCAGAAGCTTGCCACCGTCGTCGTCAGCGACGGCCGCGCAGCCGATCCGCGCTGGCGCGAACAGATGGAGAGCGAGGTTCATCGCACCGAGGTGACGCTGAGCGCGGTGCTCGACGAAAAGATGATCTCGCTCGGCGACGTCGTGAAGTTCCAGGTCGGGCAAGTGCTCGAGCTCGAAGCCACGCCGCGCACGCTGGCGCGGCTCGAGAGCAACAACCAGGTGCTGTTCTGGTGTCAGATCGGCCAGCTTGATGGCTATTACGCCATGCAGGTGGCAGATCCCGTCGATCAGAAACGGGAGTTCGTCGATGATATCCTATCTCGTTGATGCGGTGCTGCTGATTGCGCTCGCCTTCACCAGCATGCGGGTGACCCGGATGCACCGCGAACTTGCGCGGTTGCGCAGCTACCAGGGTGAATTCTCGACCATCGTCCACGAGACCGCGGGCGCCTTCGACACGGTCATCACCGCCGCCCACGATTCTACCGCAAATCTCGGGCGGCTCGCCAGCGTGCTGAGCACGAAGATCGACCAAGCCCACGAGGCGATCGCTGCGCTCGACGCGAGGAGCGGGCTCGCATCCACGGTGACCGCGGGCGGCGCCGACGTGAACAAGCATTGAAGTCGAAGCCGGCGGAACAAATACGATCGGAACGTCGCGGCGCTCCGGGAGCGGAAATACCAAGAGGCGATACCAAATGGCGCAATCCTTCGACTACGAGTCAGCATCTGCAACCGACGAGGGGCATACCGACACATCTCCGCTGGAGCGGCTGGCGGAGATCGCCGCGCGCACTGCCGAGGAGACCGGCAAGTTCGCCAATGTCGATGCCATCCTGCGCATTCCCGTGACCATGCAGGTGGTGCTGGGTTCGGCCACCATTCCGGTGGCGAACCTGATGAAGCTCGGCCGTGGCGCGGTGGTTCCGCTCGATCACCGGGTCGGCGAACCCGTCGACGTCGTCGTCAACGGCCGCGTCGTCGCCCGCGGCGAGGTGGTCGTGGTCGAAGAGGACAATTCACGCTTCGGCGTCTCGCTCACGGAGATCGTCGGGCCGCTAGGGCAGGGTGATAGCTGACCATGGCGGCACAGGTCGGCATCGCCCCCATCAAGCAACGAGGCGTTGCCACGCTGGGCGGAACGGAAAAGGTCGCGGCGCTCCTGCTCGCCATGGGCCGGCAGGCGGCGGCGAGCGTGCTCGCGCAGTTCGAGCCGCAGGATATCCGTATCGTCACCAAGGCCGCCGCAGAACTGCGGCCGATCACGGCGCAGGAACTCGAGTCGATCGTCGAGGAGTTCGCCCAGCAATTCTCGATGGGCGCCAACATCCTCGGCACCCTCGGTGGCCTGGAGGCCGTGCTCGGCGACGTGCTTCCCGCCGACCAGGTCTCGGCGATCATGTCGGATCTGCTCGGCAATTCGAGCCGGTCGGTGTGGGACCGTGTCTCGTCGGTGTCGGAAAACTCGCTCGCCACCTATCTGTCCAAGGAACATCCGCAGACTGCCGCGCTGATCCTGTCCAAAGTCAAGCCGGCCTGTGCCGCCAAGGTCATGAGCCAGCTGCCGTCGAGCCTGCGCAACGAGCTGATGCGGCGCGTGCTCAGCCTCAAGCCGATCGTCGACGACGCCATGAAAGTTCTCGAGAAGACGCTGCACGAGGATCTGACGCTGAATTTCGCCCGCAACCTCGGCGCGGACACCTATGCCCGCGTCGCGGACATCATCAACAAGATGGAACGCGGCCACATCGAGGACATGCTGAAGAGCCTGTCGGAGAAGCGGCCGAAGTCGGCCGAAGTGCTGAAGGAGCTGCTGTTCACCTTCGACGACGTGATCAACCTGGCGCCGAAGGCGCGCACCATGATCTTTGACCAAGTGCCGACCGATCGCATCGTCGTCGCGCTGAAGGGCACCGACAAGCATTTCCGCGAGCTGATCCTGTCTGCGGTCGCCTCGCGCGTCCGCCGCGTCGTCGAGCACGAACTCGCCATCGGCGAGCCGTCGAACCAGCGCGACGTGCTGGAGGCGCGCCGCGTCATCACCGACCTCGCGCTCGACCTCGCGGAGAAGGGCGAGATCGAGCTCAACCCCGAACAGGAGGATGAGCTGGTCTTCCGCTGACCGCTGAACGGGCATGGCAGAAACATCCGATCAGGAGAGCAAGACAGAAGAACCGACCGAGAAGAAAGTCCGCGATGCGCTCGAACAGGGCAAAATCCCGGTCTCTCGGGAGGCGTCGATCTTCGCCTCGATGGCTGCGCTGATGGTGATCCAGGCGTTCCTGATCGGCCAGGGCGTGCAGCAATTGACGCCGACGCTGATGGGCTTTCTCGACGATCCCGACGGTTTCCCGCTCGGCACCGGGGCCGACGCGCTCAATCTCCTCACCGTGGTAGGGCTTCAGGCATTGCGGTTCCTGGTGCCGCTGGTCGTCACCCTGGCGGTGTTCGGCCTTGCAGCCTCGCTGCTGCAGAATGCGCCGCGCGTCGTGCTGGAACGCATCATGCCGGACCTGTCGCGAATCTCTCCGCTCAAGGGCTGGAGCCGGCTTTTCGGAGCGCAGGGTCTCGTCGAGTTCGCCAAGTCGCTGTTCAAGCTCGCCTCGGTGACCGTCGTCGTCGCCTTCGTGCTGCGCTCGTCGGAAGCCAGGGCGTTCGAGGCGATGTACACCGATCCGGTCGCGCTTCCCGAGATGATCCTCAACATCGCGATGCGGATCGTTTCGACGATCTGCATCGCGACCATCGTCCTGGTCGCGATCGATCTCGCCTGGTCGCGCTTCCACTGGCGGCGCGACCTGCGCATGACCAAGCAGGAGATCAAGGACGAGCACAAGCAGGCCGAAGGCGATCCGCTGATCAAGGCGCGCCTGCGCTCGCTGGCGCGCGACCGCTCGCGCCAGCGCATGATCGCCTCCGCATCGCGCGCAACGCTGGTGATCGCGAATCCGACGCACTTCGCGATCGCGCTGCGCTACAAGCGCGAGGAAAACCCGGCGCCGATCGTCGTGGCCAAAGGCATGGACGTGATCGCGCTGAAGATCCGCGAAGTCGCCGAGCAGAACCGAATTCCGGTGATCGAGAACAAGGCGCTGGCGCGCGCGCTCTACGAGGCGGTTCAGGTCGACCAGGTCATTCCGGCGGAGTTCTTCCGGCCGGTTGCCGAGATCATCTACTTCCTGCAGTCCAAGCAGGCGCCGCGGACCGAGAAGGTCCAGTAGAATCCCGAGGACGGCTTCTGCTCCATCAGCCTGACGAAAGCTTGCCGCCATAAGCTCTCTCCGAATGGACCAGAATGGGACTGCCGTGGGACCGCTTTATCTCTTCGAACTCGCATCGTCGCAGGCGCGGTACCTCGAACTCCGCCAGTCGACCATCGCTACGAACGTCGCCAATGCCAATACGCCGGGCTTCAAGGCGCGCGACGTCGAACCGTTCAACAAGGTGCTCGACAGCATGCCGGTTAGGCTCGCGACGACGTCGCCCTCGCACATGCAGTTGTCTGCAGCCGAGACCGACACGCGGAAGATCGCGAAGAAGGACAGCTGGGACGTGGTCCACTCCGGCAACTCCGTCAGTCTCGAGCAGGAAATGATCAAGGGCAGCGACGTCAGCCGCGACTACTCGATGAACTCGGCGGTGGTGCGGTCGTTTCACCGCATGCTGCTGTCGAGCGCGAAGAGCTGAGGTGAATTGACATGCTGGACTCACTGCAAGCCTCATTGACGGTCGCGAGCTCCGGGCTCGAAGCGCAGTCGACGCGCATGCGCATCGTCTCGGAAAACCTCGCCAACGCCACGTCGACGGGACGCACGGCCGGCGCCGATCCCTATCAGCGCAAGACCATCACTTTCGACGCCGCCATGGACCGCGCCTCGGGCGCGCAGCTGGCGAAAGTCAAGGAGATCGGGGTCGACACCACGCCGTATCGCGTGGAGTACGAGCCCGGGCATCCGGCTGCCGACAAGGCCGGCTACGTCAAGCTGCCGAACGTCAACATGATGATCGAGATGGCGGACATGCGGGAAGTCAATCGGTCCTATGAAGCCAATCTCCAGGTCGTGAAACAGGTGAGGTCGATGCTGGGAATGACCATCGACCTGTTGAGGAGCTGACAATGCTTGAGGCGATTTCATCCACCGCGGTCTCCGCCGGGCAGGCGGCGAGCCGTGCAACCGAGACGCAGTCCATCGCGCCCACCGCTCCGACCGCGATCCAGTCCACCGACGATGTCGGATTCGAATCAGTCATGAAGCAGGTGACGACGGACGCGATCGGGACGCTGAAGGCGGGCGAAGCGGCGTCGATCTCGGCGATGCAGGGCAAGGAATCGACGCGGCGCGTCGTGGAGGCGCTGATGTCGGCCGAGCAGGCCCTGCAGACGGCGGTCGCGGTTCGCGACAAGGTCGTGCAGGCCTACCAAGAAGTCGTCCGTATGTCGATTTGACCTGAAGGAATGACATTGTGAAATCGCTCGCCATCGCGGCCACGGGCATGAACGCCCAGCAGACCAACATCGAAGTCATCGCGAACAACATCGCCAACATCAACTCGACGTCGTACAAGCGTGCGCGCGCGGAATTCACCGATCTGTTCTACCAGATGGACCGCATGCAAGGCGTCGCGAACGTCAACGGTTCGTCGCCGATCCCGGAAGGCGCAAATCTCGGCCTCGGCGTCAAGTCGGCGGCGATCCGCAAGCTGCACATCCAGGGCGCGCTGACGCAGACCGGTAACCCCTACGATCTCGCGATCAACGGCCGGGGCTGGTTCCAGGTGCTCGGCCCGAACAACGAGGTGCAATACACCCGTGCGGGTTCGTTCAACACCAATGTCAACAGTCAGCTCGTCACGACCGACGGCTACCTGCTGGATCCCGCTATCACAGTGCCGCAGGGAACGGTCCAGGTCACGGTCAACCAGACCGGACAGGTGTTTGCCAAGCTTGATACGGAAGTGAACCCGCGGCAGATCGGTCAGCTCAATCTGGCCAACTTTGCCAACGAGGCCGGCCTCGAACCGCTGGGCAGCAATCTCTATCGCGAGACCACGGCGTCCGGCACGCCGGTCGTCGGTCTGCCCGGCGATGCCGGCTACGGCAAGATCAACCAGCAATATCTCGAAGCCTCGAACGTCGACCCCGTCAAGGAAATCACCGAGTTGATCTCCGCCCAGCGCGCCTACGAGATGAACGCCAAGGTCATCCAGGCTTCCGATGAAATGGCTTCGACCGTATCGAAGGGCCTTCGCTAGTTCCGGTGTGTCCATGTTGAACAGGGTGGGCCTGATCGTGCGCGGGTTGGCCGCCGTGCTGCTGCTTCTCGTCTCGGCGCAGGTCGCTGCGGCAGAGGAGAAGCGGCTTCCCGTGCCGGCCGTCTCGATCCGCGCCGGCGAGCTGATCCGGGACGACATGATCACGGAACGCGCCTTCGCGCCGAACTTGCTCGGCGTTGCCATGTTCATCGAGCAACGTCAGATCCTGGTCGGCCGGATGGCGCGCCGCACGCTGCTGCCCGGCCAGCCGATCCCGACCAATTCGGTGGAAGATCCATGGACCGTCGCCCGCGGCGCCATGGTCAAGGTCGTGGTGGAAGACAGCGGCCTGTCCATCGTCACTTACGGCTCGGCGATGCAATCGGGTGGGGCCGGTGCGCTGATTCCGGTGCGAAACACCGATACGGGCGTGATCATCAGGGGCGTGGTCCAGCCGGACGGCACCGTCAAGGTCGTGGACGGGTCATGACGAGATTCCTGCTTGCCCTCGTCCTCCTCGTTTCGGCCGCCAGCGCCCAGGCCGCCGTTCGTATCAAGGACATCGCGGATATCAAGGGACTGCGCGAGAACCAGATCGTCGGCTACGGTCTCGTCATCGGCCTGAACGGCACCGGCGACACGCTTCGCAACGCTCCGTTCACCGAGCAGTCCCTCCAATCGATGCTCGAGAACATGGGCATCAATGTCAGGAACGAGACCACTAGCACGAACAATCCACCGCGTCCGACGACGCTGCGCACGCGCAACGTCGCCGCCGTGATGGTGACCGCGGACCTGCAGCCTTCGATCGGTGCCGGCGAGCGCATGGACGTGACCGTGTCGTCGCTCGGTGATGCGACCTCGCTGCTCGGCGGCACCCTGGTGATGACGTCGCTGCGCGCGGCGGACGGCGCCGTCTACGCGGTCGCGCAGGGAGCGGTTACGGTCGCCGGTTACAGTGTCGGAGGCCAGGCCCAGAACGTCAGCCAGGGCACGCCGACTGCCGGCCGCATTCCGAACGGCGCGCTGGTCGAGCGCGAGGTGCAGGGAAGTCTCCACGAGATGGAGTTTCTGGTGCTGGAGTTGAGGAACCCCGACTTCGTCACCGCAACACGAATCCTCGACGCCATCAACCGCTTCGCGGGCGGGCGCTACCGCGCGCAGATCGCCTTTGAGCGCGACTTCCGAACCATCGTGCTCTCGAAGCCGCGCCATATCGGCCCGGTCCGCTTCCTGGCCGAAATCGGCGAGCTCACTGTCGAGCCGGACACGCCGGCGCGGGTTGTGATCAACGAGCGCACCGGCACGGTGGTGATCGGACGCGACGTGCGGATATCGACCGTTGCGGTGACGCACGGCAATCTGACGGTCCGCGTCACCGAGCTGCCCGTGGTGTCGCAGCCGGCGCCGTTCTCGCAGGGGCAGACGGTGGTCGTACCACAAACCATGGTCGAGGCCAACGAGGCCGGATCGCAAGTGGCGATCCTCAGCGGCGTCGACCTCCAGCGCCTGGTGCGTGGGCTGAACCAGATCGGCCTGAAGCCATCCGGCATCATCGCGATCCTCCAGGCGATCAAGACGGCCGGCGCTCTCCAGGCCGATGTCATCGTGCAATGATGCACAAGCGTCGTGCAAGCTTGGTCGCTCAATGCTGAGGTCTCGACCGAGAATCGTACGCGGCCCGATGTTGAAGCTGGATCACAACGCCAAACTCCTCGTCCTGGTCGCGGCCTCGATGCTCGCGAGCGCCTCGCCCGTGCTTGCTCTGGACGAGGCCAAGCCGTCGAAGCCGCTCAACCTGCTGTCCTTCGCGCGCGCCCGCGCGCCCGGGCCGCAGAAGCCGAATCCGCCGGCCTCGGTCGACAATGCGTCGGTCCGGGCGACGGCGTGGGCAGCCGAAGACTCCGGTCCCGCCGTCACGGGAGCTGTGCCGGCTTCCGAGAAGCCCGCACCGGCGCCAGCACCCGCAGCCGCGCCGGTGCGCCCGGCCAAGCCCGGCAGCGTCACGGCGCCGCCGAAGCCCGCGCCGGCACAGGCTGCCGTGCCTGCGGACAGCGAAGTCGCTCTGTTCTGCAGCAATGTCACCGACCCCACGGTCGATGCGAGGCTGGCCTGGCAGCTCAAGGAGTTGGAGAAGGCCGAGATCCAGCTCCGCGAGCGGATCGCCGAGGTCGAGGCAAAGCGGGCCGAATACGAGAAGTGGATGGCGTTGCGCGACGACTTCCTGAAGAAAGCCGAGGCGCAGGTCGTCGAGATCTATTCGCGCATGAAGCCGGACGCCGCGGCGACGCAGATCGCCGGCATGGCGGACGAGACGGCCGCGGCCGTGCTCGCCAAGCTCAGCCCGAGGAGCTCGAGCGCGATCTTCAACGAGATGGATACGGCGCGCGCGGCGCACCTCGCCGACCTGCTCGGTGGAATGCGTCGCGTGGATGACGGAAAGACCAAATAGATGAAGAATCTGATCCTCATCCTGCCGCTCCTGATGCTGACCGGATGCATCGGCGATCCCGCCGAGATCCTGACCGGCCCGAGACTGTCGCCCGTGGGCAGCGGCCTGCGGGCGCAGGCCGATCCGATCCCGGTGACGCCGCGCATGCGCACGCCCGTCAGCTATCGCTCGACCTGGGACGACGGCACGGATCTCTATCGCGATCCCCGTGCCCGGCGCACCGGCGACGTCGTGACGATCATCATCTCGATGCAGGACAAGGCCAAGCTCGACAACAAGACCGATCGCTCGCGCGATTCGCAGATCAAGTTCGGGCTGGACTGGCTGATGGACGTTGCTGGATGGCAAGACAAGGGCTCGACCAGCGCCAATCTGAACACCAACACCCAGATCAAGGGGAATGGTCAGATCGATCGTACCGAAGACATCAAGCTGTCGATTGCCGCCATCGTCACCGACGTGTTGCCGAACGGCAATATGATGATCAGCGGCTCGCAAGAGTTCAAGGTCAACACGGAGATGCGCGTGCTCAACGTCGGCGGCATCGTGCGTCCGCGTGATATCTCGCGAACCAACACCATCTCCTATGAGAAGATCGCCGAGGCGCGCGTCTCCTATGGCGGTCGCGGAAATCTGTCTGACGTGCAGCAGCCTGGATGGGGACACCGGATCTATGACGCCGTGGCACCATTCTGAGACTCGCGCCGGTCGGGCCGCGCCGCGAAGGCAGGGGACATGATGCGCCTGATTGCGGCCATCGTAGTGCTGACCCTCGTCGCGATCGGCGCCGGCGCGCTCGCCGGCCTGCATCTGTTCGCGGCCGCCGAACGCGTCGCCGATGCGAAGAAAACCGCCACGCCGCCGCCGATCGCCTCGATCTACGCCGGAAGCGCGCGGCTCAGGAAACTGTCCCCGATCGTGACCAATCTCGGCGCGCCCGCCAACAACTGGGCTCGTATCGAAGCCTCCATGGTGACCGAGAGCATGAGCGACGAGGATGCCGGCATCCTGGCGGCCCATATCAGCGAGGACATCGTGACGTATCTGAGGTCGGCATCGGTTGGACAGTTCGAGGGCGCGCGCGGGCTCCAGCATCTGCGCGACGACCTGATTGAGCGCGCCAACATCCGCTCGTCGGGCAAGGTCCGCGAATTGATCATTGAGACATTGGTGATTCAGTGAGATTGAAAGTCCTGCTGCTCGCGTTGGTTCTGGTCGTGCTGCCCGAGGTGGCGCTCGCCCAGATTCCGGACCTCAATTCGCTGCTGCCGCCCGGAAACGGCTCGACCAGCGGCCGGATCATCCAGCTGATGGCCCTGATCACGGTGCTGTCGGTGGCGCCGGGACTGCTCATCATGGTGACGAGCTTCACGCGGTTCGCGGTGGCGCTGTCGTTCCTGCGCGCCGGCCTCGGCCTGCAGACCACGCCGGCCAACCTGGTGCTGATCAGTCTCGCGCTGTTCATGACCTTCTACGTGATGGCGCCGACCTTCGACCGTGCCTGGGAGACCGGCGTCCAGCCCTTGATGAAGAACGAAATCTCGGAGGAAGAGGCCTACCTCAAGATAACCGATCCGTTCCGCGAGTTCATGCTGGCCCATGTCCGCGACAAGGATCTCCAGACCTTCGAGGCGCTGGCCGCGGAGAGCTTTCGCAAGAAGTTCGACGACAAGCGCATCGACATGCGCGTCATCATTCCGGCCTTCATGATCTCAGAGCTCCGGCGCTCGTTCGAGATCGGATTCCTCATCATCCTGCCGTTCCTCGTCATCGACATGATCGTGGCGACGCTGACCATGTCGATGGGCATGATGATGATGCCGCCGACGATCCTCGCGCTGCCGTTCAAGATGCTGTTCTTCGTGCTGATCGACGGCTGGAATCTGTTGGCTTCCGGACTGGTGCGGTCGTTCTCGTAAGAGCCGCGATCGCGGGTCGTAGGCCGGGTATGGTTAGCGAAAAGTAATATTAACCATATGATATTGCTAAGCAATTCAAGCCGATCTTAATCTGCGGGCAAGATTCGGCGTGCTAGCAATGCGTCACGGCGGGTTGGACCCCACCCACGTCAGTCCAAAGGCATGATGCCGCCCCTCCGTACCGGTGAAAGCCCGGTATGTCCCACGTGAAAATGTAACGCGTACATAAAGGGACATTCGCAATGTCAAGCCTGCTTACGAACTCGACCGCCATGACGGCGCTCCAGACCCTGCGGTCTGTCAGCTCGCAGCTCTCCACCACGCAGACCCGCATCTCCACCGGCCAGCGCGTGGCGACCGCTTCGGACAACGCCGCCTATTGGTCGATCGCGACCTCGATGCGAGCCGACAACGCCGCGCTCTCGGCAGTCTCCGACTCGCTCGGTCTGTCGTCCGCGACCGTCGACACCGAATATACTGCTCTGACCACGGTTATCGGCGACAAGGACTCCGGCCTGACCAAGCTGCAGTCGCTGCTGGTCGAAGCCAAGACGGCAGGTATCGACCGCAGCAAGATCCAGGCGGACGTCACCCAGATCCAGCAGCAGATGAAGGCTACAGCCAATGCGGCGACCTTCAACGGGGTGAACTGGCTGAGCACGACGACCGGCACCACGCCCACGAGCTTCAGCCTCGTGTCGTCGTACTCGCGCGTCGGTGGCACGCCCACGATCGGCTCCATCACCGTGACGACCGCCAACTACTCGCTCTACACCAGCACGCAG